>NZ_JAIXTC010000012.1 GCF_027484365.1 Brevundimonas sp.
CAGGTGGTTCGCAGCGGCGCGACGGGGATCGGCGGCGAGGATCTTCCGGTAGAGATTTGCCGCTTCGTCCAGCCGCCCACTTTGGTGATGCTGAATAGCGACCGCGAGCATTGCGCCGGCCGGATCGGCCTCGGCGTCCGCCTTTGCGTCTGCGCGAGGCTGCTTCCGGTCCATTGGCTGTCACTTTCCTGCGGCCGGGGCATCGTCCGGTGGAGTGAACCGGACCGGGTCTGCCGCAGGCTATTTGGCCCAAGTTAAGCGGCCAGGGGCAATTCGACCAGCATCGAGGACGACTGCTTCATCGGCGCCCGTTCCGAGGTCGTGGGGGGCGTCATCGTCCGCCAGGGTGCGGTGCTGGCCATGGGCGTCTATATTTCGGCCACGACCAGAATCGTCGACCGCGCGACCGGCGAGATCACGCGCGGCGATAGGCCACCTGGAAGTCCCGCCCGGTGTCGTTCCCAGGTATGGCGCAGGTGGCGATTCCGGAGTTTCCCACGTTAAGTCGCGTAACTCAGGAAACGGCCCGATGACCCCCTCAGCCCACTCTGGGAAGGGTCCGGGCCGGCATGATTTCGCCAGCTCAAATCTCCGCTAACTATCAGGTATATAACGCTTTTTCACCAGTCCGTGAGTAGCCTTCGTAATGCGGGGGTCAGGTGTTCGGGTCACCTAAGCGGCACCACTCCCCTCTGGCATAACGCCGTCATCCTGTAGGATGTGCGGGCGAATCAGGGGGCGATCATGGGTTTAGGCAATTCCGTTGCGGCGGCCGTGACGGCGGCTGTTGCCCTTTCCGGGGCGGCTCTGGCCCAGGACCACGGCCACGAGGCCGAGGCGACGCCTGCGGCCCACGGGCCCGGCTGGTCCTATCGCGGTCCGACCGGGCCCGAATACTGGAGTCGCCTGGACACGGCCTTCGCGGCCTGTGCGGCCGGCCAGCAGGAAAGCCCGATCGATCTTTCCGGCGCCGTTTCCGCCGATCTGGAGCCGCTGGACCTGCAGTGGCGTCGGCTTCCTGCCCGGGTATTCGACACCGGCCACGCGATCCAGGTCGAGGCCTCTCCCGGGTCCAACCTGACGATGGGCGGCAAGGGGTATCAGCTGCTTCAGTTCCATGTGCATCAGCCCAGTGAGCACCTGCTGAACGGGCACCGCTATCCGCTGGAGATCCATTTCGTTCACACGGCGCCGGACGGGACCCTGGGCGTCGTCGGGGTCTTCGCCGAGCCGGGCGAGAGCAATGCGGTGCTGCAGACGGTGCTGGCGGCGGTCGCATCCGCCGGGCCCGCCGATGACCGGCCCTCTCTGGATCTGACGTCACTGCTGCCCGAACAGCGCGGCTATTTCCGCTATGCAGGATCCCTGACGACGCCACCCTGCAGCGAGACCGTCGACTGGGCTGTGCTGGCCGAACCGATCACGGTGTCGGATGACCAGATCGAGGCCTTCGCCCGCCTGCACCCGGGCAACACCCGCCCGCTGCAGCCCCTGAATCGCCGGTTCCTGCTGCGCTCGGGACAGTGACCGGCAAGCCGGGGCACGGCGTCCCTTGATCATATAAGCATATCTTTATATGTCTCCGGCCAACCCCGCCCGTCCTGGGCTGCCCGGAGCGATCCCCCTTGTCCCGTTCTTCCTTCCTCTTCACCTCTGAAAGCGTTTCCGAAGGCCACCCCGACAAGGTCGCCGACCGGATCTCGGACACCGTCGTGGACCTGTTCCTGTCCAAGGATCCCTATGCCCGTGTGGCCTGTGAGACCCTGACGACGACGAACCTGGTGGTGCTGGCCGGCGAGATCCGCGGCAACGGGATCATGGACACGGACGGAAACTGGGCGCCGGGCGTCCAGGACGAGATCGAGGCCGCCGTGCGCGCTGCGGTCAAGGACATCGGCTATGAGCAGACCGGCTTCCACTGGGACCGGTTCGAATTCATCAACCGCCTGCACGGCCAGTCGGCGGACATCGCCGTCGGCGTCGACGCGGCGGGCGAGAAGGATGAGGGCGCGGGCGACCAGGGCATCATGTTCGGCTACGCCTCGAACGAGACGCCGGAGTTGATGCCTGCGACCCTGCAGTACAGCCACAACATTCTGAAACGCCTGGCCGAGGTCCGCCACGGCGGCGACACCCGCCTCGAGCCCGACGCCAAGTCCCAGGTCACCATCCAGTATGTGGACGGCAAGCCCGTTCGCGCCACCTCCATCGTCCTGTCGACCCAGCACGCCCCGGGCCTGTCGTCGGCCGACGTCGCCGAGATCGTGAAGCCCTACATCCTCGACGTGCTGCCGGAAGGCTTCACCGACGAGACCACCGTCTGGCACATCAACCCGACCGGCATCTTCGAGATCGGCGGACCGGACGGCGACGCGGGCGTGACCGGCCGCAAGATCATCGTCGACACCTACGGCGGCGCGGCTCCGCACGGCGGCGGCGCCTTCTCCGGCAAGGACCCGACCAAGGTCGACCGCTCGGCCGCCTACGCCTGCCGCTACCTGGCCAAGAATGTGGTGGCCGCCGGCCTCGCCGACCGCTGCACCATCCAGATTTCCTACGCCATCGGCGTGGCCAAGCCCCAGTCGATCCACGTCGACCTGCACGGCACCGGCAAGGGCTCGGTCACCGAGGCCGTTCTGGAGGACAAGATCCTGGGCCTGATCGGCGGCGCCACCCCCCGGGCGATCCGCGAGCACCTGGGCCTGAACAAGCCGATCTACGCCCGCACCGCCGCCTACGGTCACTTCGGCCGCACGCCGGATGCGGACGGCGGCTTCAGCTGGGAAAAGACCGACCTGATCGACCAGCTCAAGGCCCTCGCCTGATCCGGCCTGACAGGTCCCTTTCGGGATATTGACGCGGCCGGTCCTTCCACGCATGTCGCGGAAAGGACCGGCGATGGCCGTCGGTCAGGGGAATGTTGTATGATGAAAACCATGATCACGGGCGCCATGGCCGCCCTCTGCATGCTCGCCGGCGCCGCGCCCGCCTCGGCCCAGGCCGACGGCGACTACTACACGTTCGATCTGGTCAACCAGAGCGACTACACCATCCTGACCTTCAAGACCGGCGAGCCCGGCGGCACCTACAGCCAGGACTGGATGCCGACGCGCGTCCTGGAGTCCGGCGACAGTGTCGCGATGCGGTTCTACGATTCCGAAGAAGCGTGCATCTACTACGTCAAGGTCACCTTCACCGACGGCGACGCCTGGGAAGAGCGTCTGGACTTCTGCGACCTCGAGTATGTCGTCGTCACCAACGAAGGCATCTCCGGCACGAACGGCGACTGACGCCTTTCAACGGTCGTCGTCGCGGGCTAACAGGCGCGCGATGACGACCGATCCTTCTTCCCACGGCCCCGACACGCCCCTCCGCACGTTCGGGCGGATCAAGTCGCGACCGATCAAGCCGCGCCAGGCGGCCCTGTTCGACACCCTGATGCCTGTCGTGAAGGTTCCGGACCCGTCGGCCGGGCCGATCGACCCGGCGGTCCTGATGCCCGGGGCGAAAGAGGCGTGGCTGGAGATCGGCTTCGGCGGCGGCGAACATCTGGCGGCCCAGGCGGCGCGTCACCCGGCCGCCCTGATGATCGGCTGCGAGCCCTTTCTCAACGGTGTGGCCTCGGCCCTGCGGCACGTCGAGGAGGGCGGGCTGACGAACGTGCGCCTGCACGCCGACGACGCCCGCGCGGTGGTCCAGGCCCTGCCCGACGGGTCGCTGGACAGGATCATGATCCTGTTCCCCGATCCCTGGCACAAGCTGCGCCACAACAAGCGCCGCCTGATCCAGCCGGCCTTCGCCGCCGAGCTGGCCCGCAAGCTCAAGCCCGGCGGCCGGCTGCGTTTCGTCACCGACTGGAAGGACTATGCCGGATGGGCGCTGGAGCGGTTCCTGGCCACGCCGGGCCTGCGCTGGCTCGCCGACGAGGCCTCAGACTGGAAGGTCGCGCCGGAAGACCACGTCGTGACCCGCTACGAAGAGAAACGGCTCGGCGACACCGATCCGATCTTTCTGGAGTTCGAACGAACCTGATCGATCGCCGGTCGTCTGACCCCGGCTTTCTTGACCTGTGCAGGGGCTTTTGGCGCTGTTGGTCTCTTTGATCGCGACCTGGCGACTTTTTTGATCGATTTGGACCGGGTCGAAACGCCTCGCCTGACCTCAGCGGATCGGCTCAGGCCTGCCGGAACCCCAGCACGTCCTGCATGTCGTAGAGACCGGGCCGGCGCGTACGCACCCAGGCGGCGGCGGCCACGGCGCCCTTGGCGAACAGGGACCGGTCGATGGCCGAATGGCTGAGGGTCAGGACCTCATCGTCCGAGGCGAACAGGACCGTGTGTTCACCGACGATGCCGCCGCCACGGATCGAGGAGAAGCCGATGGTCCCTGCCTTCCGCTCGTCTGAAATCCCGTCATAGGGGGCGCTGCGCAGCTCGGACAGGTCGTGACCGCGACCCGATGCGGCGGCCTCCCCCAGCATCAGGGCGGTGCCCGACGGGGCGTCGATCTTCTTCCTGTGGTGGGCTTCAGTGATTTCGATGTCCCAGTCGCGAGCGTCGAGCCGCAGGGCCGCATGCTCGACCAGACCGATCAGGATATTGACGCCGAGAGAGAAGTTGCCGCTGCGGACGATGGCGACCCGTTCCGAGGCGGCCTGCAGGGCGGCTTCCTGGTCGTCCGAAAAGCCCGTCGAGCCGATGACCAGGGCCGGGCCGCCGCGTTCGGCGCAGCTCCGGGCCAGAGCGACCGAGGCCTCCGCCGTCGAGAAGTCGATGACCACGTCGCACAGGCCCAGGTCCGGGGTCTCGCCCCAGTCGAAGCGCACGGCGACCATGACGTCCTCGCGCGCATCCAGCGCCTGTGAGACCGCGCGACCCATGCGGCCGCGTGCGCCGGAAATCCCGACATGAAACAGTTCGCTCAAGACTCAGGCCCCCCGGCCACAAACCACTGACCTGGCGTCACTGCGCGTTCTCGCGTGAGGCCTTGGCCCCAGCCTCGGAACTGTCTTCAGAGCCCAGGATATCCGCCCAGAACCGCTTGGCCTTGCCGGCGAAGGAGGAGTTCCGCGGGTTCTGGCCGGCGCCGAAGGAGGCGGCCAGTTCCTGCATCAGCTCCTTCTGGCGCGCGGTCAGGTCTGTGGGGGTCTCGACGAACAGTTCGACCACCAGATCGCCCCGCTGGCGGCCGTTCAGGTGGGGCATGCCCTTGCCGCGAATACGGATGGTCTTGCCGGTCTGGGCGCCGGCGGGCACCGAAACCGGGGCCTTGCACTCGCCGTCGCAGGCCGAGGACACCAGACAGGGCGCCTCGATGTCGCCGCCCAGGGCCGCGACCGTCATCGGCACCGGCACCGTGCAGAGCAGGTCCAGATTGTCGCGCTCGAACAGGTCGTGCGGCGTCACCGACAGGAAGACATAGAGGTCGCCGCGCGGGCCGCCGCGCGTCCCGGCGTCACCCTCGCCCGACAGGCGGATGCGGGATCCATCATCCACACCGGCGGGAACCTTCAGAGACAGTTTCCGGGTCTTCCGCACCTGACCGTGGCCGTGGCAGGTCGTGCAGGTGTCCGCCGGGGACAGACGCTGGCCCTGACCACCGCAGGACGGGCAGGTCCGTTCGACCTGGAAGAAGCCATTGGCCTGGCGCACACGCCCGGCGCCCTGGCAGGTGGAGCATGTCGTCGGTTTCGCGCCGTTCTTCGCGCCCGAGCCTTCGCAGGTCTCGCACGTCGCCGTGGTGGGCACGGCGATCTCGACCTCGGCGCCCTGATAGGCCTGCTCCAGGGTGATCTCGAGATCGTAGCGCAGGTCCGAGCCGCGGCGCGGGCCGTTCGACTGGCGTCGGCCGCCGCCGCCGAACACGTCTCCGAAGGCGTCGCCGAAGACCTGGGAGAAGATGTCGTTGACGTCGTGGAAGCCCTGCTGGCCCCCGCCCCCGCCACCGTTCACGCCGGCATGGCCGAAGCGGTCATAGGCGGCGCGTTTCTGGTCGTCCGAGAGGACCGTATAGGCCTCGGAGATCTCCTTGAACCGGGCCATCGACTCTTCCGAGCCGCCGTTGCGGTCCGGATGATGCTCCATCGCCAGCTTGCGATAGGCGGACTTCAGGCCGGCGGCATCAATGGTCCGCTCGACCGACAGCACCTCGTAATAATCACGCGCCATGCGCAGACGTCCCTAAGCCGACCCCGACCATTCCGGCCACACCTTGAGTTCGAAGGCGCAAGCGGAGCGGCGACCCATGAAGGACATGGGCGCCAGGCGGCCTGATGCAAGTTTCATGAAAGTCACGGTCCTCCCCCGGATCACAGGGGAGGACCACGACGTTTAGGCGCTCTTCTTCTGGTCGTCGTCGCCCGAGACTTCCTCGAACTCCGCATCGACCACGCCGTCGTCGGCGGGCGCGTCGTCACCGGCCGAACCGGCGCTCTGGGCGTACATCGCCTCGCCCAGCTTCATCGAAGCCTGGACCAGGGTGTTGGTCTTGGTCCGGATGTCTTCCGGATCCGTGCCGTCGCGCGCCGTCTTCAGCTCGGCCAGGCCGGTCTCGATCGCCGACTTCTCGTCCGCGCCGACCTTGTCGCCGTGTTCGGCCAGGGCCTTCTCGGTCGAGTTGATCAGGCTGTCGGCGGCGTTCTGGGCCTCGACCAGATCCTTGCGGATCTTGTCGGCGGCGGCGTTGACCTCGGCTTCCTTGACCATCTTCTCGATGTCGGCGTCCGACAGGCCGCCGTTGGCCTGGATCCGGATCGACTGTTCCTTGTTGGTCGCCTTGTCCTTGGCCGAGACGTTGACGATGCCGTTGGCGTCGATGTCGAAGGCCACCTCGATCTGCGGCATGCCGCGCGGCGAGGGCGGAATGCCCATCAGGTCGAACTGACCGAGCATCTTGTTGTCCTGGGCCATCGGACGCTCGCCCTGGAAGACCCGGATGGTCACGGCCGACTGGTTGTCGTCGGCGGTGGAGAAGACCTGGCTCTTCTTGGTCGGGATGGTCGTGTTGCGTTCGATCAGCGGGGTGAAGACGCCGCCCAGGGTCTCGATGCCCAGGGTCAGGGGGGTCACGTCGAGCAGAAGGACGTCCTTGACGTCGCCCTGCAGCACGCCGGCCTGAACGGCGGCGCCGAGGGCCACGACCTCGTCAGGGTTCACACCCTTGTGCGGCTCCTTGCCGAAGAAGGCCTTCACGGCCTCCTGCACCTTGGGCATGCGGGTCATGCCGCCGACCAAGACCACTTCGTCGATGTCCGAGGCCTTCAGGCCTGCGTCCTTCAGCGCCTTGGCGCAGGGTTCGATCGTGCGCTGGATCAGGTCGTCGACCAGGGCTTCCAGCTTGGCGCGGCTCAGCTTGATGTTCAGGTGCAGAGGGCCCGAGGCGTTCATGGTGATGAACGGCAGGTTGACCTCGTACTGGGTCGTGGAGCTGAGCTCCTTCTTGGCCTTTTCAGCCTCTTCACGCAGGCGCTGCAGGGCCAACTTGTCCTGGCGCAGGTCGACGCCCTGTTCCTTCTTGAACTCGTCGGCCAGGTAGTCGGCCAGACGGACGTCGAAGTCCTCACCGCCGAGGAAGGTGTCGCCGTTGGTGGACTTCACCTCGAAGACGCCGTCGCCGATCTCGAGGACCGACACGTCGAAGGTGCCGCCGCCGAGGTCATAGACGGCGATCTTCTGGCCGTCGTTCTTGTCCAGGCCATAGGCCAGGGCCGCCGCGGTGGGCTCGTTGATGATGCGCAGGACTTCAAGGCCCGCGATCTTGCCGGCGTCCTTGGTCGCCTGACGCTGGGAGTCGTTGAAATAGGCGGGCACGGTGATGACGGCCTGGGTGACCTTGTCGCCCAGATAGGCCTCGGCGGCCTCCTTCATCTTGATCAGGGTGAAGGCCGAGATCTGCTGCGGGGAATAGTCCTTGCCGTTGGCGCGCACCCAGGCGTCGCCGTTCGGGCCCTTGACGATCTCATAGGGCACCATGCCCTTGTCCTTCGCCACGACGGGGTCGTCGAAGTTGCGGCCGATCAGGCGCTTGATGGCGAAGAAGGTGTTGGCGGGATTGGTCACCGCCTGGCGACGCGCCGGCTGTCCCACCAGGGTCTCGCCGCCGTCCTGGATCGCGACCACCGACGGGGTGGTGCGGTTGCCCTCGGCGTTCTCGATGACCTTGGGGTTCTTGCCGTCCATGACGGCCACGCAGGAATTGGTGGTGCCGAGGTCGATACCGATAATCTTGGCCATGAGCCTGTCTTTTCTCCGTCTGGCGGGCGATGCGGCGGCCTTATCAGAAAGCGCCGCGCGTGACCGCCCCCGTTTTGTTGGCGCCGTGATCGCTGAGGGCGCTCGCACGGCAGAATGGGTTCAATTGCCGGGAAACCCCACGGATCTCGGGGTCTCTCGGGCTGGTCGGGATATGGGAAAGTCGCCATGCCCCGCAAGGGCTTGATGGCTTCCGAGGTCGGAATCAGACAGAGTCAGGGGTCATCAGGTGCTTTGGAGCTTCCGCTCGGGCAATCTGCCGCCTGATTGCGGGTCACGGGCCCGCCCGTCCAGGACCCCGATATGCGCTCCCCGCCTCGCAAGCCCCGTCTTTCCGCTCCGGTTCTGGCCCTGGGTCTGGCCCTGTTCGGCCTGGCGGGAACGCAGGCGGAGGCTCAATCGACGTCGAAGCGCGTGGCTCCGGCGCCTGTGAGGGTGGCCATCCGCCAGTCGAACGACGCCTATAATCGCGATGTCCGCATCCATAACCAGACCGGCTGGTCGATGACCTATCTCTATGCCTCGTCAGGCGGGGAGTGGAGTGACGACCTGCTGGGGTCCGGCACCCTGTCGCCGGGTCAGAGCGTGGTGGTGACCATCGACGACGGTTCGGGCGCCTGCCGCTACTCTCTGCGCGCCGAGTTCGACAACGGCCAGACCCTGCAACGCAGCGGCATCAACGCCTGCCAGGTCGCGGACTACTATTTCACGCGCTAGGGATGCGGGGCATGGAGCCCTTCCCCGACCTGCCCGGATTTCAATACTGGCCCGGACGGCTCGATGAGGTCGCCCAGGCCGCCCTGCTGGCCTCCATCACGGCCGCCCTCGATATCGCGCCCCTCTACCGGCCAGTCACCCCGGGCGGAAAGCCCTTCTCTGTCCAGATGAGCAACCTCGGCCCGCTCGGCTGGGTCTCGGACAAATCGGGCTATCGCTATCAGTCGACCCACCCCGTGACCGGCAGGCCCTGGCCGCCGATCCTGACGACCCTGCTGGATCTCTGGACCGAGCTGACTGGCTGGCCCGCCCCGCCCGACGCCTGTCTGGTGAACCTCTACCGCGAGGATGCCCGTATGGGTCTGCATCAGGACCGGGACGAGGCTGACCTCGGTGCGCCTGTCCTTTCGGTCTCGCTCGGAGACACCGCCGTCTTCCGCATCGGTCCAGCGGGCAAGGGGCCCACGCGGTCGCTGAAACTCGCCTCGGGCGACGTCTGTGCCCTGTCCGGCCCCGCTCGGCTGGCCCGGCACGGCGTCGACCGGCTGCTGGCCGGATCGTCGCGGCTGATCCCGGGCGGCGGGCGCATCAACCTGACCCTGCGCCGTGCGACATAGAGCATGATCGTTTCTGGTGGACCCGCTTCGCGGGTCCGGCATGAAGCGTGAATCATGCTCTCGCCTGAATCTGGAGCCTGATTCACGGCATCAGCGGAATCGCGAAGCGATTCCACCTCAGCCGATCAGGCTCTGGACTCACGGGTCGGTGACTCGACGGAACCGTGCGGGCTGGTCAAAGTCCGCGGCGAAAATCGAGAAGGAAGCGCCGATGACCGTCCTGATCCGCCCCGAAGGCCAGACCGCCGACGATTTCCGCCTCTCCCGCCGGGCGCTGGGCGGGCTGACGGCCGGAGCCGTGTTCACCGGCTATGCCGTCGCTGCCCTGGCCCAGGAGGCCCAGCCCATCACAACGGACAGCGAGGGTCTGACGACCGACATGGTCTCCTACCCCTCCGCCGATGGCTTCGACCTGCCGGCCTATGTGGCCCGACCGGAGGGCGACGGACCCTTCCCGGTCGTGATCGTGGTCTCGGAGATCTTCGGCCTGCACGCCTATATCCAGGACGTCTGCCGCCGCCTGGCCAAGGCCGGATACGCCGCCATCGCCCCGGCCTTCTTCGTCCGCGTCGAGGACCCTGCCCCGCTCGCTGACATGCAGCGCATCCAGGCCATCGTCGGCGCCGCCGGCTACGAACAGGTCATGGGCGACATCAACGCCACAATGGAATGGGCCTCGGGCCAGCTGTGGGCCAACACCGACAAGGTCGGCATCACCGGCTTTTGCTGGGGCGGCAAGGTGGTCTGGCAGGCCGCGGCCCGGTTCGCCGCCATCGACGCCGGAGTGGCCTGGTACGGCCGCCTCGCCCCGTCGCCGACCGCCACGGCGGAACAAATCGCGTCGGGCCGGCCCTTCCCGGTCGACCTCGCCGGCGACCTCAAGGGCGTGGTCATCGGCAACTACGGCGGCCAGGACCAGGGCATCCCCAACGACAGCGTCGCCGCCATGCAGCGGGCCCTCGCCGCCGTCGGCGCGACCGAAAGCGGGATCAAACTCTATCCCGACGCCCCGCACGGCTTCCACGCCGACTATCGGGCGTCCTACCGCCCCGTTGAGGCGGCCGACGGCTGGGCCCGGCTGCTGGCCCTGTTCGAGGCGAGGCTGAAATAAAATCCTCCCCCGTCGGGGGAGGGGGACCGCGGAGCGGTGGAGGGGGCCGACCGCAGACTCTGCGTCTGAACCGGGCCCCCTCCGTCTCTGCGCTTCGCTTCGAGCCACCTCCCCCGTCGGGGGAGGATTGGGATCACGCCTTGCCGTCGAATGTCCCGCCGTTCGCATCCGGAGCCGAACCGTAGGGGTTCGCCCCTTGCGGGCCTGATCCCTTGGCCGCCACCACCACCATGGCCGGGCGCACGGTGCGGCCGAACAGTTCATAGCCGGCCTGCATGGTCTGCAGCACGCTGCCGCCCGGAACTTCCGTCGAGGGCTGTTCCATCATGGCCTGGTGCAGGTGCGGATCGAAGACGTCGCCCGGACCCGGCGCCACCCGCTTCAGCCCGTTGGTCTCGAACGCCTGCAGCAGCGACTTCTGGGTCAGCTCCAGACCGGTCACCAGACCCGCCTCGCCGGCATCCGCGTTCTTGGGCGCCGCCATCAGGGCGCGCTCCAGATTGTCGGCCACGCCCAGCAGGTCCTTCGCGAAGCGCTGGATGGCGAAGGCCCGCGCGTCGTTCATCTGGGTCTCGGTGCGCCGCCGGACATTGTCGGCCTCGGCCGCGGCCCGCATGGCGCGGTCCTTCCACTCGTCACGCTCGGCGATCAGGGTGTCCAGCGGACCCAGATCGCCGGAATCGGCGTCCAGCCCGGCCTCGGCATTGGCCAGGGCCTCATCCAGCTGGGCTTCGAGATCGTTGGGGTTCGTCGTATCGGTCACGTGTCTTGTCCGTCCAGGATTCGCCCCAGCACCCGGGCGGTGTAGTCCACCAACGGGATAATGCGGGCGTAGTTCAGTCTCGCGGGGCCGATGACGCCGATGGCGCCCAGAACCCGCTGGCGGCCCGTCATATAGGGCGCCGCGACGACAGCGGAACCCGAAAGCGAAAACAGTCGGGTCTCGGCGCCGATAAAGATGCGCACCCCCTGGGCCGCATTGACCCCGTCGAGCAGGCCGATCAGCTGTTCCTTCTGCTCCAGATCGTCGAACAGGACCCGGACCTTCTCCAGATCCTCCGCGGCGCCCGTATCCTGCAAGAGGTTGGCCCGGCCCCGCACGATCAGGGATCGCTCCCGGTCCGTTCCGCCGGACCAGGCCGCCAGACCGTCCTCCACGAGCCGGGCGGCGGCGGCGTCCAGCTCGGAACGCGCCGCAGCGAGTTCGGCCCCCATCTCCAGCCGCGCCTCGGACAGCAACCGGCCCTTCATGCGGGCCGAAAGGAAGTTCGAGGCCTCCTGCAGGATCGAGGGCGTGACCCCGGCCGCCAGGGGCATCAGCCGGTTCTCGACCGTCCCGTCGTCGGCGACCAGCACCGCAAGGGCCTGGCCGGAGCCGAGGGCCACGAACTCCACATGTTTCACGCCCGCATCGCGCACCGGCGAGGCGACGATCCCCGCCCCGCCGGCCAGACCCGACAGCAGGGCCGACGCCTCGTTCAGCGCCTCGTCGAAACCCTTGCCGCGCCCGATCAGGCGGGCGTCGATCTCGCGCCGCTCCTCGGTCCCGACATCGCCGATTTCCAGCAGTCCGTCGACGAACAGCCGCAGACCCGCATGGGTCGGGATCCGCCCCGCCGAGGTGTGGGGCGCGGCCAGCAGCCCGGCCAGGGTCAGGTCCTGCATCGTGTTGCGGATCGAGGCCGGAGACAGATGCACCCCGCCTTTCGACACGGTCCGTGACCCGACCGGCTCCCCGGTCTCCAGATAGGTCTCGACCACACTGCGGAAGATCTCCCGCGCACGCTGATCCAGGGCGGTCAGCCCGGCATAGTGGGGCGTCATCAGGGGGCTGAGCGGCGGCCTCATGCGCTCGGCCTCGCAATCGCGGAAATGTCGGGGGGATACAGGCTCACCCTTTCAGGATAAGCAGCCCGGCTCGATACGCCAACGATTACCCGCATTCAGGACTTCCACCATGCGCCCCTCCGAACGCACCCCCGACCAGCTTCGCACCGTGACCCTGGAGACCGGCGTCAACCGCTACGCCGAAGGCTCCTGCCTGGTCTCGTTCGGCCACACCAGGGTTCTGGTCACCGCGTCGATCGAGGAAAAGGTGCCGGGCTGGATGCGCAACACCGGTCAGGGCTGGGTCACGGCCGAATACGGCATGCTGCCCCGCGCCACCCACACACGCGGCAAGCGTGAAGCCACCGCCGGCAAACAGTCGGGCCGCACCCAGGAAATCCAGCGTCTGATCGGCCGCTCGCTGCGCGCCGTCGTCGATCTGAAGGCCTTGGGCGAGCGTCAGGTGCTGATCGACTGCGACGTCATCCAGGCGGACGGCGGCACCCGCACCGCCTCGATCACCGGCGCCTGGGTCGCCATGGCCACGGCCCTCGGCTATCTGCGGGCCGAGGGCGTGCTGAAGGCCGACCCAATCCTCGACCAGGTCGCGGCCATCTCATGCGGCATCTTTGACAATACGCCCGTGGCCGACCTCGACTACGAGGAGGATTCGAATGCCGAGGCTGACGGCAATTTCGTTCTGACCGGCTCGGGAACCATCGTCGAGATCCAGGCGACCGGCGAGAAGCGCGGCTTCTCGCGGCCCGAGTTCGACCGCCTGTTCGAACTGGCCGAGGCCGGTTGCAACGATCTGTTCAAGCTGCAGAAGGCCGCCGTGGACGAGGCCCTGGCCCGCCGGCGCTGAAACCGGCTCCGGCGCGTGTGAATTTATTCTTCCCGCCCCTTGCGGATGGCCGGCTGCGCCCCAGATTGCCAAACACGGTCTTTGACAATCCGGCAGGCCCCTGGTCCACCCTGTCCGTCGGTGTGTTTCGGGCGAAACGGCCACGATACGCCAACCGTTTGATTCTTCTGGGTGGACCAGATCGGATTTGTCCGTTTCGTCCGTTTCGTCAGGGTGTTTTTCGCGGACAGAACGGACTTTCCAGCGACGGAGAACAGCGTCATCGTAGCGCCTTCCAGATCGCCCGGAGACGTCGCCATGGTTCGCGTGCCCGCCGCCCTCGCCCTCGCATTGAGCCTGTCGCTCGCCGCCTGCGGCTCACCGGAGACGACGCCCGCCGCCGATCCGGCCGCGACCGCCGAACCCGCCGTCGAACAGACGCCGGTCATGCCAGTCGACGCGCCGCCGCAGGAAGAGGCCGGGGTCCCCGAGGGTGAACTCCTCGGCGCGGCCGACCGGACCTGCACCGACAGTATCGGCGAGGCCGCTGCCGCCCGGCTGGCCGAGCGTTGCACCATGGTCAGCCCGGCCACCCACCCGCCCTGCAACCCCGCCAACGCCTGCGCCCTGATCCAGGACGAGATCGACCGTGCCTGCGGCCAGTACGGCCCCGGCGAGGCCAGGCCGGCGGAGTGCGCCGCCTGACCACGGCATGAAAAAGGCCCCGCTGTTTCCAGCGGGGCCTCGTTCATTCAGCGATAGGGCCGAAACCTAGTCGCGACGCGGACGGCTGCGGCCGCGATCGCCGCCGCCTTCACGCTTCTTGCCGCCGCCGCCGGTGTCTTCGGTCAGGGGGGCTTCGCCGCGTTCGGCGCGCTCGGCGTTGATCTTGTCCGTCAGGTCTTCACCCGTGGCCTGATCGACGACCTTCATCGACAGCTTGGTCTTGCCGCGATCGTCGAAGCCGAGGAACTTGACCTTGACCTCCTGGCCCTCGGACAGGACGTCGGCCGGGTTGGCGACGCGTTCCAGCGAGATCTGGGACACGTGGACCAGGCCGTCCTTGGCGCCGAAGAAGTTCACGAAGGCGCCGAAGTCGACGACCTTCACGACCTTGCCGGAGTAGATCATGCCGGGCTCGGGCTCGGACACGATCGACGAGATCCAGTTCTTGGCGGCGTCGATCTTCTCCTGGTCCGAGGCGGCGATCTTCACCGTGCCGTCGTCCTCGATGTTGATCTTGGCGCCGGTCTTCTCGACGATCTCGCGGATGATCTTGCCGCCGGTGCCGATGATGTCGCGGATCTTGTCGACCGGGACCTTGATGGATTCGATCTTGGGCGCGTACTCGCCGAGCTCGGTGCGGGCGCCGTCGATGGCCTTGTCCATCTCGTCGAGGATGTGAAGACGGCCGGCCGAAGCCTGGGCGATGGCCTTCTTCATGATCTCTTCGGTGATGCCCGCGACCTTGATGTCCATCTGCAGCGAGGTGATGCCGTCACGGGTGCCGGCGACCTTGAAGTCCATGTCGCCGAGGTGATCTTCGTCACCCAGGATGTCCGACAGGATGGCGAACTCGCCCGACGGCTCGAGGATCAGGCCCATGGCGATACCCGAAACGGGCTTCTTCAGGGGCACGCCCGCGTCCATCAGCGCCAGCGAGGCGCCGCAGACCGAAGCCATGGAGGACGAACCGTTGGACTCGGTGATCTCCGACACGATGCGGATCGTGTAGGGGAATTCTTCCGAAGTCGGCAGCATCGGACGGATCGCCCGCCAGGCCAGCTTGCCGTGACCGATTTCCCGACGGCCCGCGCCGCCCATACGGCCGGTCTCACCGACCGAGTAGGGAGGGAAGTTGTAGTGAAGGAGGAACTTCTCCTTGTAGGTGCCGCTCAGGGCGTCGACGTACTGCTCGTCCTCGCCGGTGCCCAGGGTCGCGACCACGATGGCCTGGGTCTCGCCACGGGTGAACAGGGCCGAACCGTGGGTGCGCGGGAAAACGCCGACTTCCGAGACGATGTCACGGACCTTGTCGAGCGCACGACCGTCGACACGGTGGGCGTTGTCGATGATGTCGCGACGCAGGACGTGGGCTTCGCATTCCTTGAAGGCGACGCCGAACTTGGCGGAATCGACGCCGTCCGGGTTTTCGTCGGTCTTCACCAGGGCGGCCGAGGCCTTCTTCTTGGCGGCGCCGACGGCTTCATGGCGGGCATGCTTGCCGACATGGGTGTAGGCGGCCTTGATGTCCTCGCCGACCAGCGACTGGATCTGGGTGACCACGTCCGAGTGATCCTCGGCGGTGAAGTCGAACGGATCCTTGGCCGCGTGCTCGGCCATCTCGATGATGGCGTCGATCACCGGCTGCATGCCGCGATGCGCGAACATCAGGGCGTTCAGCATCACCTCTTCCGACAGCTCCTTGGCCTCGGATTCGACCATCATCAGGGCGTCCTTGGTGCCGGCGACGACCAGGTCGAGCTGCGAGTCGGCCAGCTGGTCGAGGGTCGGGTTCAGGACGTATTCGCCGTCGATATAGCCGACGCGCGCGGCGCCGATCGGGCCCATGAAGGGCACGCCCGACAGGGTCAGGGCGGCGGAGGTGGCGACCATGCCGACGATGTCGGGGTCGTTTTCAAGGTCGTGCTGCAGCACGGTGATGACGACCTGGGTCTCGTTCTTGAAGCCCTTGACGAAGAGCGGGCGGATCGGACGGTCGATCAGGCGGGAGACCAGCGTCTCCTTCTCCGTCGGACGGCCTTCACGCTTGAAGTAGCCGCCCGGGATCTTGCCGGCGGCGAAGGTCTTTTCCTGGTAGTTGACGGTCAGCGGGAAGAAATCCAGGCCCGGCTTGGGCGCGCGACCGTAGACGACGGTGGCCAGGACGATGGTCTCGCCATAGGTAGCCAGAACGGCGCCGTCGGCCTGGCGGGCGATACGGCCCGTTTCCAGCGTCAGCGGGCGGCCGGCCCAGTCGATCGTCTTGCGTTTGATATCGAACATGTTTTCGTCTTTCGTATCCCGGGCGGCGTATTCCGGCCGGGGTCCCATCAGTGGGTGCGGATGCGTCGGGTGTTCAGTCCTTCGATCCTAGGAGCGCCGCCCCATGGCGGTCGATCCGGGAGTGGAAGAGGACCGGTGTGGCCCTCGCGTCTGCGCCGTACGTCCGGCGGCGCGCCGGGGGTCTTAGGTACGGAAAGAGGCGCAGGCATGGCCCGCGCCTCGAAACCGGTATCGCGAACCGCGCTTAGCGGCGCAGGTTCAGCTTGGTGATCAGAGCAGTATAGCGCTCGCGATCGACCTTCACGAGGTGGTCCAGAAGGCGACGACGCTGCGAGACCATCTTGAGCAGGCCGCGGCGCGAGTGATTGTCCTTCTTGTGGGTCTTGAAGTGCTCGGTGAGGTTGGCGATGCGTTCCGAAAGGATCGCGACCTGGACCTCGGCCGAACCGGTGTCGCCGGCGGAGCGGGCGTTCTCGGCGATGACTTCGTTCTTGCGTTCAGCAGTAATCGACATCGGTATTCTCCAGGCTGGAGTCTCCTGACGGACGTCAGGAAAGATTGAAAACGCGGTCGGGTTCTAGCCGGCCGGCCCGCATCTGACCGAGAGCGACGAGGGTCTGACCCTGAAAGGCGGAAACGGTACGGGAGCCGTCCCGAAGGCGACTCTTGAGCGTCTCGACCTGTCGGGGGAGCAGAACGATCGGTCGTCCCTGACGAAGCGAGAAGGCGTCCTGGTCCGTGACGGCCAGCTCCGGGATGTCGTCCAGGGCGGTCGCAACGGGCAGTAGGCCTTCCAAGGCGGCGTCCCTATGCACCAGATCGGTCAGGAAATCCAGCGTGACGGCGTTCTCGACCGAAAACGGCCCCACCCGCTCGCGCCGAAGGGCCGAGACATGCCCCTCGGCCCCCAGCATCACCGCCAGATCGCGGGCCAGGGACCGCACATAGACGCCCTTGCCCGTGCGGATGGTCAGTTCGACATGGTCGGGGTCGGGCGCGTCGGTGACAGCGGCGTCGTGGATGGTGACCCGGCGCGACTCCAGTTCGAAGTCGGCCCCTTCTCGGGCCAGGTCATAGGCCCGCTGGCCGTCGACCTTGATGGCGCTGAACCGGGGCGGGGTCTGGTCGATCTCGCCGACGAAGGCCGGCAGGGCCGCGCGGACGGCCTCGGGCGTCGGGCGCACGTCCGAGCGGGCGATGATCTCGCCCTCGCGATCGACGCTGTCGGTCGAGACGCCCCAGTTGATCGTGAACCGATAGACCTTCTCCGCCTCCATCATGAAGGGGACGGTCTTGGTCGCCTCGCCGAGCGCGATCGGCAGGATGCCGGACGCCAGCGGGTCCAGCGTCCCGGCATGCCCGGCCTTCTGGGCGTCGAACAGGCGGCGGACCTTCGACACCGCGTCGGTCGATCCCATCTCGAACGGCTTGTCGAGGCACACCCAGCCGTTGACGACGATACCCTTCTTGCGGCGGCCCATTACGCCGGACCCGTCGCGCGTTTTGGCGTCTGGGGCCGGACCATCAGGCCTCGTCCTTGTCTTCGACCGGCGGCACGAAGGAGTCGGCGCGGACACGGGGATCGTCCAGGAGCCGGTTCAGGCGTTCGGCAGCCTCGAAGCTCTCGTCGTGACGGAAGCGCAGGTCGGGGGTGAAGCGCATGTCGATGTGGCGGCCCAGGGCCCCGCGCAGGAATTTGGCGTGGGCGTTGAGCGCCTTGATGATCTCGTCGATATGGCCGGCCGTGTCCGAGGTCTCGATCCCGGCGCCCAGCGGCTCGACGAAACAGGTGGCGTGTTTCAGGTCCGGCGACAGACGCACCTCGGTGACGGTGACCGACACGCCGATCAGGGCGGGATCGCGGATCTCGTTCTCGCGCATGACCTCGACCAGGGCGTGGCGGATCATCTCGGAGGCGCGCAGCTGGCGCTGGCTGACGGTTCCGGCCTTGGCGGCGGGCTTGGAGGATTTTCGGTTGCTCATGACGGTCGTCCTGTTCGCCGCCGGGGATCGGACCCGGCCGGAAAAAGCGAAGGCGCGGGGTCTAGTCCCGTCTGGGGCCGGTGTCCAATTGGACGCGATCCACGGCGGCAATGACCTCTGCGGCGGTGACGGAGCGCAGGGGACGGATCGGCAGGCCCGCGGCGTTGAGCACCCGGGCGGTCCAGCTGTTGCACAGATAACCGATCCAGAAATGCTCCCGGCTGGCAAAGAAGTGCGCGCCGTCGCCGTCCCGCGCTGTCGACAGGCGGGGTCGGCCCTCCGCCAGCGACAGGGAGTCCTGTACCCGGTTGCGCAGGCCGGCGAAGGCCTCGGGCGACAGCACCAGGGTCCGGCGGCTGCCGGGCGCGAACCGCCGGGCGGGGTCGCCCGTCTCCGGGTCCAGCATCACGACCGAGGCGTTGCCCGGCCGGAAGAAGGCGCGAAGCCCGTCGGGAATCCTGGACTGCATCGGCGAGGTGTCGACGAAGAATTTCGCATCGCCCCAGCCGATCAGGATCCAGTCCCCGGCCCCGACCGACCGTGACGCCTCGGCCAGCGGCCCGCCGCCGGCCTCGAGGGCCGCGCGCGGCACGGCCAGGTCGGTGTGGAAGCCATTGTTGAGGACATGGACGGCGACGCCGGCCTCGGGAGCTGCGGCCGGCCCCGGAGTGCCGGGTCGGGTCCAGGTCCAGAGGGCCGCGACCAGACCCAGCAGACCCGCCAACAGCATCGCCCCCGCGATCCGCATCAGTCGGCCTCGGCGACCGTGGCCCGGGGCGGCAGGCTCCATTCGCCCCGGTAATTGTAGGACAGGGTCACGCAGTGGCGGAAGGTTCCGTCCGGCCAGCGTCCGGCCGCGTGGATAACCATAGGTCGCCCCGCCCGGACCCTGCCGACGACCAGGAAGGTGGCCTCCGCCCCTGGACAGAGGGCCCGCGCCAGACCGCGTCCGTCGCCGTCCATGGCGATGGAATGGACAGCGCTTTCGCCGGCCCCCTCGGGGAGGACCCGTCGCGCCTCGTCGGGGCCGCCACGCGCGATGGTCGCCGAACCCCGTGCCGTGGTGGAGATGATGCGACGCACGCTGACAGCGCCGAACCACCCGCGCTCGACCTCCAGGGTCACGCCGCGCGTCAGGGCGGTCGTGACCCGGTCCGACGGGTCAAAGGCGAGATAGCGGGTGTCCGCCGCCGCCGGCGTGGCCAGGGCGATCAGGATGACGGCGGCGAACACACGGTGAAGCATGGCGTCAGTTCATACCGCGACTTGCGGCGGAAGGGAGGCGACGGCCCCTCCCCATCGCGGCGCGACAGGGAGGAGACAACCGCGCTCAGGTAGCGAGACGGCGCGCGTCGAACTGTAGCGCCCTGCTAGAGCGTGCGCTTGACCTCTTCGACGGTGAAGCACTCTATGTAGTCGCCGACCTTGATGTCCTGGAAGCCCTGGAAATGCATACCGCATTCCTGGCCCGACGGGACCTCGTTGACCTCGTCCTTGAAGCGTTTGAGCGTGGCGAGCGTGCCCAGTTCCAGGACGACGATGTCGTCGCGGATGATCCGGACCTTGGCGCCCTTGCGGACCACGCCTTCGGACACCCGGCAACCGGCGATCTTGCCAGTCTTGGAGATGTCGAAGACCTGCAGCACGGCGGCGTTGCCCAGGAAGGTCTCCCGTTGCAGCGGCGCCAGCATGCCGGACAGCACGCCCTTCATGTCGTCCAAGAGGTCGTAGATGATCGCGTAGTAACGGATCTCCACGCCCTCGCGGTCGGCGAGGTCCTTGGCCTGTTTCGAGGCGCGGACATTGAAGCCGAGGATCGGCGCCCCCGCGGACTTGGCCAGCTGGACGTCCGACTCGGTGATGCCGCCGGCGCCCGAATAGACGACGCGGGCGCGGACTTCGTCGTTGCCCATCTTCTCCAGCGAGCCCTGGATGGCTTCGCCCGAGCCCTGGACGTCGGACTTGATGACGACCGGAAGTTCCGAGATTTTTTTGGATCCAAGCTTGGACATCATGTCGACCAGGCTGACCTGGTTTATGCCGCCGGTGGCCTTCTCGCGCTTCACGCGGGCGCGATACTCGGTCAGCTCGCGGGCGCGGGCCTCGGAGTCCACGACGGCGAGCGGTTCGCCCGGCGACGGGGCTTCGTCCAGACCCAGGATCTCGACCGGAACCGAAGGCCCGGCCTCGCTCACCTGTTCGCCGCGCTCGTTGAGCAGGGCGCGAACCTTGCCCCAGGCGGAACCGGCCACCACGATGTCGCCGCGACGCAAGGTGCCGCGCTTGACCAGGACCGTGGCCACGGGGCCGCGACCCTTGTCCAGCTTGGCCTCGATGACCACGCCTTCGGGCGAGCGTTCCGGATCGGCCTTCAGGTCCATGACCTCAGCCTGCAGCAGGATGGCCTCGATCAGGCCGTCCAGGTTGGTCCTGGCCTTGGCCGAGACCTCGACGATCTGGGTGTCGCCGCCGAGGGCTTCGCCGATGATCTCGTACTGCAGAAGCTCGTTGACGACCTTCTGGGGATCGGCGTCCGGCTTGTCGATCTTGTTGACGGCCACGATGATCGGGGCGCCCGCAGCCTTGGCGTGCTGGATGCTCTCGATCGTCTGCGGCATGACGCCGTCGTCGGCCGCCACCACCAGGATGACGATGTCGGTGACATTGGCGCCGCGGGTCCGCATGGCGCTGAACGCCGCGTGGCCCGGGGTGTCGAGGAAGGTCACGGCCTCGCCCGACGGCGTCTTCACCTGATAGGCGCCGATGTGCTGGGTGATGCCGCCGGCCTCGCCCGCCGCCACGTCCGTGGTGCGCAGCGCGTCGAGCAGCGATGTCTTGCCGTGGTCGACGTGGCCCATGATGGCCACGACCGGCGCACGGGGCGTGACCGCCTCGTCGTCGATCGCGTCCGACAGGAAGCCGGCCTCGACGTCGGATTCCGAAACGCGCCGCACCGTCATGCCGAATTCGTCGGCCACCAGCTCGGCGGTGTCGGTGTCGATGACGTCGTTGATCTTCATCATCAGGCCCTGTTTCATCAGGAACTTGATGATGTCGACGCCGCGCACGGCCATCCGGTTGGACAGCTCCTGCACGGTGATGACGTCGGGGATGACGACCTCGCGCGGACGGTTCGGCGCATCGGTGGATCCACCCTTGCGCTTTTCCTTCTCGCGTTCGCGGGCGCGGCGGACCGAGGCCAGCGAACGCATCCGCTCGGCCGTGTCGCCGTCGCCGGCGACGGACTGGATGGTCAGGCGGCCTTCACGGCGCTTCGGTTCGCCGCGCGTGCGGCTGACGGCCTTGCCGGCGTCGGAGAAACGCTTGTCCCGATCGTCCTCGGGCTTCAGCGGGCGGGCAAAGCCGCCGCCGGGCGCACGGCTGGGACGCGAGACCTCGGCGGCCACGGGCGGGGCGTTCGGGGCGGGGCGACCGCCGGGACCGGTGCGCGGACCGCCGGGACGGGCCGCTCCGGCCGCCGGACGCGGGTTCAGCGCGGAATAGCGGACCGGCTCGGCCGGACGCGCGGGGGCGCCGGTCGGACGGGCGTTGGCAGGACGGTCTGCATAGGATTTCTCGCCGCCGCCCATGGCCTCTTCACGCGCCGAACGGGCGCCGAAGGCGGGACGGTCGATCGGGGCGCGGGCCGGATTCGGCGCCTTGGGCACACGCTGGCCGAAGTTGACCACCGGACGCGGCGGCGGGGCCGGACGAGCAGGCGCGACCGGCGCGGGAGCGACCGGCGCAGGTTCGGGCGCGGCAGAGACCGGAGCGACCGGCTCGGGAGCCGGAGCCACGACCGGCTTCGGCGCCAGGGGGGCGCGGGCGGCGGGCTTTCCGGTGGGCGCGGGCGCGGCGGCGGCCAGCTTTGCGGCTTCGGCACGGGCGGCCTCGGCGGCGGCGCGGGCTGCGGCGGCCTCGGCCTGGGCGGCACTGGCGGCGGCGGCGGTCGCCGCGGCCTGATCGCGCGCGGCGGCGTCGCGGCGCGCCTGTTCCGCGGCCTGGGCGGCGGCACGTTCGGCCTGGGCCTGGGTCGCCGTCTCGATGGCGCGACGACGGGCTTCCTGTTCCTCGTTGGACAGGCGACCTCCGGCGGGCTGCTGCATCTGCGGACGCGGCGAAGGCGCCTGCGGCGCCGGTGCGTCGGAACGTGGACGGGCGACATCGAAGCCGGCCGGACGCTGATGTCCGCCGACCCCCGGGGCGACCGGAGCGCCAGGACGGCGCTTGGTCTCGACCACCACCGTCTTGGTGCGGCCATGGCTGAAGCTCTGGCGCACGGTGCCGGTCGAAACCGATCCCACGGCGCGCGGCTTCAGGCTCAGCGGCGCCCGCGGTCCCGTCGTCGACGGAGTTCCGGTGGGGGCCTGCGGAGCTTGGCCGTCGTTGGTCTTGTCGTTCTCGTCGCTCATCCGGTCGCTTTACTCGTGGGCGGAGAAGTCCGCCGCGTCTTAGTCAAAAATCGTCTCGTCACCTGGAAACGCAAAAAGTCGTGCGGCGTCCGCCCCTCGAAAGAGGCCTGACCCCGCCCGTCAATCCGCCCGTTCAGGCTCGTCCTTCGGGTCCTCGTCCGACCCGTCCCCACGTGTGGAACCCGGATGATCCAGGTCCCAGGCCGCAGGCCGAAGCGATCGAAATCCCGCCAGTCGTTCGACCTCTATGGTCCAGCGATCGGCTCTGCCGCCACGCAGCAGGACCCCGTGTATCGCATTTTCCAGCCCGAGGGCCAAACTCAAATCATCCGCGCTGAAGGCGCCGCAAATCCGGGTGGTCTGATGCCGGGCCAAGGCAGCGAGCTTTCCGCGCCCATCCGCCGATCCGTCGGCAGCCTCGATCAGCCATGCGGCCTTGCCCGAGCGGATCGCCGCCGCGGATTTCTCGAAGCCGGAGATAAGCACGCCTTCGCGTCGGGCAAGACCCAACTGGTCCAGACAACGCCGGATCAGCAGGGCTTCGACCGTATCGGCCAGATCGGCCGTCGGCTTCAACGGAGCCTTGGCCGAGCGGGAGAACAGGTTTTTCTTCACGGCGGTGTCGACGGAGGCGCGTGAAGCCTCCACCCACATGCCGCGGCCGGGAAGTTTTCGCCCCAGATCGGGGGCGACGGCGCCGTCCGGGCCGGCGACGAAGCGGATCAGTCGAGATTCATCCATGGCCTGGTGGGTCACCAGGTCCCGGCGCTCTCTATCGATCGTCGCGTCGCGCAGGCTCATGGACGGCGCACCTCATCACGCGTCGCGGGTCGGCTCGAGGTCGTCTTCGACCCCGGCGTCATCGGCAGTGACCTGGATGTCGGCATCGCCCTCGGGAGCGGCGTCGAACACCGCCTCGGGATCGTACTCGCCCTCGGCGTACTCTTCCTCGTATTCCGGCTCCGGCGGCTGCGGCAGTTCCGAAGCGTCGATCCAGCCGGCGGCGACGCGGGCCTGCAGGATCAGCAGTTCGGCATCTTCCTGGGCCAGGTTGAAGCTCTCCAGCACGCCGGCGACCTTGGTCCGTTCGCCGTTCTTCATCTCGTAGCCGCCGCGGATCTCGTCGGTGGCCAGATCGGCCAGATCCTCGACGGTCTTCACGCCGCCCTCGCCCAGGGCGACGGCGATCGGCAGGGTCACGCCGGGAACGGCGAGAACCTCGTCCAGCACGCCCAGCTCGATGCGTCTGGCGTCCAGGATGGCGGACTGCTTCTCGAGATAGTCGCGGGCGCGGGCCTGAAGTTCCTCGGCGGTGTCGTCATCGAAGCCCTCGATCTCGGCGACTTCATAAGCGTCCACAAAGGCCAGATCCTCAACGGTGGCGAAGCCTTCGGTGACCAGCAGCTGGGCGATGACCTCATCGACATCCAGGGCTTCCTGGAACAGCTGGGTGCGCTCCGAGAATTCGCGCTGGCGACGCTCGGAGTCCTGCGACTCGGTGATGATGTCGATCTGCCAGCCGGTCAGCTGAGAGGCGAGACGGACGTTCTGGCCGCGACGGCCGATGGCCAGCGACAGCTGTTCGTCGGGCACGACCACTTCGACGCGGTCGGCTTCCTCGTCGAGCACGACCTTGGAGACTTCGGCGGGGGCCAGGGCGTTGACGATGAAGGTCGGCTCGTCCGGGTTCCACTGGATGATGTCGATCTTCTCGCCCTGGAGTTCGGCCACGACCGCCTGGACGCGGGAGCCGCGCATGCCGACGCAGGCGCCGACGGGGTCGATCGAAGAGTCATTCGACAGGACGGCCATCTTGGCGCGCGAGCCGGCGTCGCGGGCTGCGGCGCGGATTTCGATCACGCCGTCGTAAACTTCCGGCACTTCCTGGGCGAACAGCTTGGCCATGAAGCCCGGATGGGCGCGGCTGAGCATGATCTGCGGGCCCTTGGCCTCCGGACGGACGTCGTAGATGTAGGTGCGGATCCGGTCGCCGATGTTGAACACCTCGCGAGGGATCGACTGGTCGCGGCGCATGATGCCCTCGCCCCGACCAAGATCGACGATCGTGTTGCCGTATTCGACGCGCTTGACGGTGCCGTTGACGATCTCGCCGACGCGGTCCTTGAACTCTTCGTACTGGTTGGCGCGCTCGGCCTCGCGGACCTTCCCGGTGATGACCTGACGGGCCATCTGGGTCTGGACCCGGCCGAACTCGAACGGCGGCAGGTCCTCGACGTATTCCTTGCCGACCACGGCCTCCGGATCGCGCCTGGAGGCGTCGGTCAGGCGGACCATGGCGCTGTCGTTGAACTCCTCCAGCTCGTCTTCCGGCATCCAGTCGTCCTCGACGATGGTGACGTGACGGGTCAGGGCCAGTTCGCCCGTCTTCGGGTCGATCCGGGCGCGGATGTCGTGATGCGCGCCGTAGCGCGACTTGGCGCCCTTCTGGATTGCTTCCTCAAGGGCCTCGATCACGATCTCGCGGTCGATGTTCTTTTCCTGCGCGACCGCGTTGGCGATCTGGAGCAGTTCCAGGCGATTGGCGGAAATACCGGTCACGGCCATCAGGCGTCGTCCTCAGAGGTCTTGGTGTTTGTATCTTCCGGCGCGCCTTCCGGCAGACCGTCGTCTTCGGGTTCGCCCCGCGCGGCGCGGATGGCCGCCCCGCGCTTCAGAAGGGCGTCGTTCATGACCAGCTTGGCGTCCACCAGCCAGTCGAAGGGAATCAGGGCGGTCTCTTCCTCGCCGTCGAGGTCGATGGCGATGTTGTCGCCGTCCGTGCCGGCGACAATGCCCTTGAAGCGTTTGCGCCCCTCGATCATCCGGTCGGTCTCCAGACGCGCCTCAAGGCCTTCGAACAGGTCGAAATCCTTCAGACGGGTCAGGGGTCGGTCGATGCCGGGCGAGGAGACTTCCAGCAGATATTCGCCGGCGATCGGGTCGGCGGCGTCCAGGATCTCGGACATGGCCCGGCTCAGACGAGCGCATTCGCCGACGTCGATGTCGTTGTCCGAAGGCCGCTCGGCCATGACCTGGAGACGGCGACGCAGGGTCCCGCCCATCAGACGCACCCGCACGATGTCCAGACCGATCGATTCCGCGACGGGATCGATCAGCTCCAGGATTTCGCGGTCTTCGACGGTCTTGGCGCGCAAACGGGTCTGTGACTTCTGAAAGGGCCGCCACACCGGGGGTGGGCGGCGGGCAAAAAGAAAAGCGGTCGGCCATCCAAGGCCGCCGCTTTGAACGACGCCGTTGGACGCCGGTCTAACGATGTGGGAGCCCCTATAGCGCCGTCCCGACGAAAGGGAAAGGGCGGACGCGAACGCCCACAATCCGACTTTCGATGGGCGTCCACCCGGCGGCGGAGACCCGGCCTGCCCGTCTGCAGGGTTTGAACCCCGGTGAGGACGAATGGCCGCGCCTCTAGCGGCCGGTAGAGCCGAATCCGCCCCCGCCGCGCGCGGTGTCGTCGAGGGTTTCGACCTCGACGACTTCCGCCTGGGCCACCGCCGCGATGACCATCTGGGCGATGCGGTCTCCACGATTGATGATGAACGGTTCCTGGCCCAGGTTGATCAGGATCACGCCGACCTCGCCGCGATAGTCGCTGTCGATCGTGCCGGGCGTGTTGGGCGCGCTGATGCCGTGCTTGAGGGCAAGACCGGAGCGCGGACGGATCTGCGCCTCCCAACCCTGTTCCAGCGCGATCTTAAGACCTGTCGGCACAAGGGCCCGCGCGCCGGGTTCCAGCGCCATGGGCTCGTCCTGCGGGACCGCGGCCCTCAGGTCCATGCCCGCCGAACCGACGGTTTCATAGGCCGGAAGGGCCAGGCCCTCGGCATGGGGCAGGCGCAGGATACGAAGGGTGGTCAAGGCGAGGCTCTCAGGCTTCGGAGGAGAAATGGTCGGCGATACGATCGGCCAGCCGGGACGCCACCTCGGTCTTGGACAGACGGGGCCAGGCGTCGGCCCCGCCCCTGGTGACCAGCAGAACCGTGTTGCCGTCAGCGCCGAAAACATCGGCCGAGACGTCGTTGCCGACGATCCAGTCACAGCCCTTGCGCGACAGTTTCGACCGCGCATTCGCCTCCAGATCCGTCGTCTCGGCGGCGAAGCCGATCACGAGGGTCGGCCGGTTCGGGCCGGGCTTGGAAATGCCGGCCAGGATGTCCGGGTTCTCGATCAGGGCGAGCGTCGGGGGACCGCCGGGAGCCTTCTTGATCTTGCCGCCGGCGACCGTGTCCACCCGCCAGTCGGCCACAGCGGCGGACAGGACCGCGATATCGGCCGGCAGTGCAGCCTCCGTCGCCGCCTTCATTTCCATGGCCGTCTCGACGTCGACCCTCTTCACACCGACGGGCTTGGCCAGACCCGTCGGACCCGACACCAGCGTCACCTCGGCGCCTCGCGCGGCGAGCGCCGCAGCGATGGCATAGCCCTGTTTCCCGCTGGACCGGTTGGTGAGCCCCCGCACAGGGTCAATAGGCTCAAAGGTCGGACCCGCCGTGACCACCGCCTTGCGACCGGCGAGCGAACGCCCGTCAGGCCCGACCAGAAGGTCCGTGATGGCCTGCAGGATCGCGGCGGGCTCAGCCATCCGGCCCGGGCCGAACTCGCCACAGGCCATTTCCCCGTCGTCGGGACCGACGACCGCGACGCCGTGGAAGCCGTCGAAACCCTTGAGCCGCATGACATTGGCCTGCACCGCCGGGTGCAGCCACATCCGCACATTCATCGCCGGAGCGAGGAGCACCTTCTTGTCCGTGGCCAGAAGCGTCGTGGAGGCCAGATCGTCAGCCATGCCGTTCGCCGCCTTGGCGATCAGACCCGCCGTCGCCGGAGCCACGACCACGAGGTCAGCCCAGCGCGACAGCTCGATATGGCCCATGGTGGTCTCTTCGTCCGGATGGAACAGGCCCGTTCGCGCCGGATGGCCGGTCAGGGCCGCGAGGGAAAGGGGCGTCACGAACTCGGCGCCGCTCCCGGTCAGAATCGACTGCACCTCGCAGCCCGCCTTCTTGAGCAGCCGCACCAGTTCGAGCGCCTTGTAGGCGGCGATGCCGCCCCCGACGATCAGCAGAATCTTCCGGTTGGTCAGGGCCACGCTGGACATGACGCCCGTCTAGCCGCCGACGCGCCCGGCGTCGAGGCGGCGAAAAAGAACATTGCCGGAACAAACAACCTGTGGCTAAGTCAGTCGAGAGAATTTCATCTGGAGGGTGCTATGAGGGTTTGGATGACCATCGGCGTCGCCTTCGCGGCGATGCTGACCTTGACGGCGTGCGGCAACGGGGATTCGGCGGTCGAGTCGCGAGATCGAACGGCCGACGTGAGCGCGATCGGCCTGCCTCCGTCGACCGGGGCCGCGACCTCGGCCTCGGACTCTCCGGCCGAAAAGACGGCTGTGACCGCCAACCGCCGCGAAACCGTCGATGAGAAGGTCCAGCGCCTCTATGAGCGCAACGGCTCTGATTTCGACGCACGATCGGCTGAGGATTTCCTGGACAAGGTGACGCGCTTCACCACCCGGCCGCCGCCGGGAACGGAAACGGCGACACGGCCGAACGGCGACACCCTGCTCTATCAGCCCTCAACCAACACCTTCGCCGTTGTGGCGCGCGACGGGACGGCGCGCACCATGTTCAAGCCTGACGACGGCGCGGCCTACTGGGCGGAACAGAAGGCCGCAGCCCCGACCTTCGGCCAGCGACAATAACAGAACTGAGGGAGACCCAACGGCGACAGCCAGCGCATCTCTACCCTCGGGTACATCGCGAGGCGAGCGATCGCGAAGGCTGACTTGCGGAAGACGCCTCAGGCGTCTTCCGGCTTGCCGGTCATCTCGCGGATCATTTCGAGCGCCAATTTCTGCTGGCGGCTGGACAACTGCGGAGCCAGCCGTGCGATCTCGATCGTGTAGCGGGTCGAAGGAAAATCGTGATCGAAGGAGGCTATGCCGGTCTCACCTTCCGCCATCCCCGGTTGAGCATTCAACCCCTGGAAGAAGTATCCGACGTCCACTTTGAAGAACCGGGCGATGTCCCAGAGCTTGGACGCCGAGATGCGATTGGCGCCTTTCTCGTATTTCTGGATCTGCTGGAAGGTCAGTCCCAGCGCCCGACCCAGGTCGCTCTGATTGTAACCCAGGCTGATGCGCTTCTCGCACACCCGTCTGCCCACATGCCGGTCCACCGGGTGGGGACCATCCTCGCCGACGCCTCTAACCATTCTCGCTTTTAAGTCCTGGCTTGTAACATGATTGTAACGGGCGACCTCATGCGCTCGTCGGATCAGGCTGTCATCTGAAATCTGGGAAATGGAAATTACAGCGAGAGCTTCCGTCCGGCGTCAGCACAGCCGTGTTTTCAACCCATGATCTCAAGTCCATACGCCGCCGACTGAGGTTATCGCCTGCGCCAATTCCCAAGCGAAGCGACGGCAGGAGACAGGCCGGCCAGCACCATCAGCCAGAAGAACAGATCACCGGCCCGGCCGTAGGGCGTAATCGCGACAGGCTCGGGCAACAGGGCGTCAATAATTCCGCTTTCACCGGTATCCAGGTGCCGGCCATCGATGACACGGCCCCATGGATCGATCATCGCCGATACCCCGGTCGGAGTCGCTCGCACGACAGGCAAGCCCGTCTCGATGGCGCGATAGCTGGCCAGATTCAGATGCTGGATCGGTCCGGAGGTCGCGCCGAACCAGGCGTCATTCGAGACATTGACGATCCAACTTGGCCGTCCGCCTGCACCCGGGGTGAAACCGGGATAGAGGCTCTCATAGCAGATCAGCGGCTGGACCCTGGGCGCGTTGGGCAGGTCGATCGGCGCAGGTCGCGGGCCCGGGCTGAAATCGGCGGGCATATGCACCAGGCTGCGCACGCCGATCGCTCCCATCAGACCGCCCAACGGCAGGAACTCCCCGAACGGCACCAGCCGGTACTTGTCGTACAGAGCCGTGACCCGCAGGCCCGCAGGCCCGTCGTCGGTCAGTGAGAACAGGCTGTTGTAGTAGCGGGCCTTGCCATCCGGACCCGCCTCAGCACGGGCCAGTCCCATCAGCAGGGTCTGGCCGGGCTCGACGGCCCGGGCGATCGCGACCCCATCCGGTGATCCCGGGGCGAAGACATCATTGAAGCTGGCCGGCAGGGCCCCCTCGGGCCAGACCACCACATCCGGCCGGGCAGCGCCCGGACGCGCCGTCAGATTCACGTAGCGATCGACGATGGAGCGATAGGCTTCGGGCGACCATTTCGATTCCTGCTGCACATCGGCCTGAACGATACGGATCAGGGTGTCGGTGTCACGCACCTGGGCTCCAGCCAACCGGACGGTTCCGCCGATCACCAGGGCCGCCAACACGGCCGTTCCGGTCAGGGCCACTCCGATGCGCGCCTTGCGCGTCCCCGCTCCGGCCAGGGGCGCGAATGCGCAGACCGCGGCCACGGTCACGAAGCCTAGACCATAGACCCCCACCACCGCAGCGAACTGCGATCCCGCCGAGCCCGCAGCCCAGCTGGCTCCCGCCGGATTCCACGGGAAGCCCGTCAGGACATGGCCACGCAACCATTCCAGCAGGGCGAAGCAGGCAGGGAAAACCAGAACCCGGAGCAAGCCTTCCGGCGCGAACCGGCGATACAGCGCCGTCGCCGCGCCCCAGAAGAGGCCGATTCCGGCAGGCAGCAGGCTTGCGGCGAAAGGCGCCATCCAGGCCTGGGCCGGATCGACCAGAAACGCCTCCGCCACCCACCAGCAGCCGACGCCGAAATAGCCGAAGCCCGCGAGCCAGCCCATCCAGAAGGCGCCGCGCGCGGTTCGCGAGCGCTCAGCCAGCAACATCAGCAGCGGATAGCCCAGCAGGCCCGGCAGGAGGCCGAACGGCGGGTGCGCCAGGGCCGCCGCGATCCCGGCGACCAGGGCCAGACCTATCCGGGCCAGACGCCCGTCCAGGGCCCGGTTCAGGGCCTGATTCAGGGCGTCGCCCGATGTCCGGAGAAGCTCAGCCGTCATGCGGAAGCGTGTATGGGTCCGATACGCCCAGGCTGGCAAGGATAGAGCGCTCCTCGGCCTCCATGGTTTCCGCCTCGGCGTCATCTTCATGGTTCCGGCCGAGCAGGTGCAGCCCACCGTGCACGACCAGATGGGTCAGGTGGTTGCGCAGGGTCTTGGACTGTTCGCCGGCCTCCCGGACACAGACGCCATAGGCCAGGACGATGTCGCCCAGTGGCTGCGGGTCTGCGCCCGGCATCTCCGCCGCAGGAAACGACAGGACATTTGTCGGCCGATCCTTGCCCCGGAACCTGTGGTTCAGGTCGCGCACTGTGTGGTCGTCGGTCAGCAGAATGACGACCCCGCCGGTCTGGGTTCCGAGGGTCGCAGCGGCCGCCCGCTCAACCACGGCCTCGACATCGTCGATGGCGTCGCTCCAGTCTTTGACCTCGACCTCGACCTCGATCATCGGACCGGGTCTTCCAGGTCCGGCGCCGGCCGCCCCGCCGCCGCATCGGCGTCATAGGCGCGGACGATCCGCTCGACCATGGCGTGGCGGACCACGTCCTGGGCCTCGAACTCCAGAACGCCGACCCCCTTCACGTCGCGCAGGATGCGCAAGGCATGGGCCAGGCCGCTGTCGCGCGGGTTCAACAGGTCGATCTGCGACGGGTCCCCCGTGACCACCATCCGGGCACCCTCCCCCAGCCGGGTCAGCACCATTTTCATCTGCAGGCGCGAGGTGTTCTGGGCCTCGTCGACGATGACGAAGGCGTGGCTCAGCGTCCGGCCGCGCATGAAGGCGATGGGAGCCGCCTCGATCTCACCCTTGTCACGCCGCCGCTGCACGTCCTCGGCGCCGAGAATGTCGTTCAGGGCCTCCCAAATCGGGGCCAGATAGGGATCGACCTTCTCGTTCAGATCGCCGGGCAGAAATCCGAGCTTTTCGCCCGCCTCGACCGCCGGCCGGGTGATGACCAGGCGGTCGACCTGTCCCCGCCGAAGCAGGGATGCGCCGTAGGCGGCGGCAAGGAAGGTCTTGCCCGTCCCCGCCGGGCCGACGCCGAAGCTCAGTTCATGATTGGCCAGCGTGTCCAGATAACGCGCCTGGGCATCGGTCTTGGGCACAATGGCCCCGCGTTTGCCGATGGGCAGGGCCATGGGATCGACGCGGCGACCGCCGCCCGTCACCCCCGTCCGCGCCGAACCGATCAGGGCGCGCACATCCGCCTCGTTCACGTCCGCGCCCTTTCCGGACCGCGAGGCGAGCCCTTCGATGACCTGTTTCGCACTGGCGCGATCCCGCGTGCCGCCGTTGATGGAGACCCCGCCGCCAGGCGCCTCGATCAGCACCTTGAACGCGTCCTCGATCAGGGCGACGTGGCGGCTGTTGGGTCCGATGACGGACCGGAGGGCGTTGTCGTCCAACGCCAGGAATTCACTTTCACGCGCCAAAAAGGCTGCCTTTCAGACTGTTCTGGTTGCCCTGCTCGATCCGGACCGGAACGATCTGGCCGAGAAGCTGGTCCGCGCCGTCGACGTGCACGGATTGCAGATATGGGGATCGTCCGACGGCCTGCCCGGGATGGCGGCCCTTCCGGTCGAACAGGACATTCAACGTCCGACCGGCCTGGTGCGCATTGAAGGCGATCTGTTGCTCGATCAGCAGGGCCTGCAAGGCGGCCAGACGGCTCTTCATCACCTCGCCCGGAACCTGGCCGGGCAGGGTCGCGGCGGGGGTGCCGGGGCGGGCGGAATACATGAAGGAGAAACAGGCCGCATAGTTCACCTGCCGCACCAGATCGAGCGTATCCTCGAACTCGCGATCGGTCTCGCCGGGAAAGCCGACGATCATGTCCCCGGCAAGGGCCAGATCCGGCCGGGCCTCGCGAATGCGGCCGATCAGGTCGATGTATTTCTGACGCCCGTGCTTCCGGTTCATCAGCCGCAGGATCCGGTCCGATCCCGCCTGCACCGGCAGGTGCAGATAGGGCATCAGGGCCTCGACCTCGCCATGCGCGGCGATCAGGTCGTCGGACATATCGTTGGGGTGGCTGGTCGTATAGCGGATGCGGTCGAGGCCGGGGATTTCCGCGAGCGCCCGCACCAGTCGCGCCAGGGTCCAGAGCTTGCCGTCCGTCCCCTCGCCGTCATAAGCGTTGACGTTCTGGCCCAGCAGGGTGACCTCGCGCACGCCCTGATCCGCCAGCCCGCGCGCCTCGGCCAGGACGTCGGCGACCGGCCGTGACCATTCCGCCCCGCGCGTATAGGGGACGACGCAGAAGCTGCAGAACTTGTCGCACCCTTCCTGCACGGTCAGGAAGGCGGCATATCCCTTGACCTCGCGCAGTGACGGCCCGCCCGCGTTCAGGGCGTCGAACTTTTCATTCGGCGCGAAGTCGGCGCCGATCCGCTCGCCGCGCGACCGCGCCGTGCGGGTCAGCAGCTCCGGAAGCTGGTGATAGGCCTGGGGTCCCACGACGATGTCGACGGCGGGGGCCCGCAGCATAATCTCCTCGCCCTCGGCCTGGGCGACGCAACCCGCCACGGCGATGGTCATGCGGGCCTCGCCCCGCGCCATCTTCCGCTCGCGCAGCTGACGCATCTTGCCGAGCTCGGAATAGATCTTCTCAGCCGCCTTTTCGCGGATATGGCAGGTGTTGAGGATGACGAAGTCGGCGGCCTCGACCTCGTCGGTCGTGGCGTAGCCGAGCGGACGCAGAACATCGGCCATGCGCTCGCTGTCATAGACGTTCATCTGGCAGCCGTAGGTCTTGATGAACAACCGTTTCGGAGGCGCGCTCCCGGCGGCGGTCCCGACCTCGGACGCGATCAGGGTATCGGACATGACGGGCTTATGATCGTCCGACCGGAGGGTCGCAAGATCGCGCAACCGCTGACGTCAGGACAGCTGCCCCGGATCGACCCGGGCCGCGTTGCGCGTATAGATCAGACCCTCGCGCTTGGACGGCTCGGCGCCTTCGATGGCCTTGCCGTAGAGTTCCAGCTTGTGGCCGACCAGTTCGAAGCCGAGGCGTTCGGCGATCTCGGTCTTCAGCCGCTCGATCTCTGCGTCGAAGAACTCGATGACCTCACCGGTGCGGGTGTCGATCAGGTGGTCGTGGTGGTCGTCGCCGGCCTCTTCATAGCGGCTGCGGCCGTCGCCAAAGTCATGCTTCTCGACCACGCCCGCCTCTTCGAACAGCCGCACGGTCCGATAGACGGTGGCGATCGAGATGTGCGGATCGATGGCGGAGGCGCGGCGGTAAAGCTCCTCGACGTCGGGATGGTCCTCGGCGTTGCCCAGGACCCGGGCGATCACCCGGCGCTGTTCGGTCATTCGCATGCCGCGCTCGGCGCAGAGTTTTTCGATCCGGTCCATGGGGCGAAGATAGAGGCGGTGTCCCGTTGTGGGAAGCCGTCAAGCCAAGTTGCGAACGAGAAGCAGGGCGTCCACGGCCGGGCCGTCCGCACGCGGATAGTAACGCGGACGCCGACCCGCCGGCTCGAAGCCGGCGGCCCCGTACAGGGCGCGCGCCGGGTCGTTGTCTTCCGCCACCTCCAGGAACATCCGGACCGCACCGGCTGCGGCGGCGCGATCGGCGGCGGTGCGGACCAGACGCGCCCCCAACCCCTGGCGTCGGGCGGACGGACGCACGGCGAGCGTCAGGATCTCCGCCTCATCGGCGACGGTGCGGATCAGGATGAAACCGTCGGTCGCGCCTTCCAGCATCACCCCGGACTGACCCAGAAGCTCTGCGAAGGCCGAGGCGGACCACGGCGGGTCGAAGGCTTCCGAATGCAGATCGGCCAGCGCCTGCGACAGATCCCCGGGATCGGCCGCCGCGCTCATGCTGCCGGCACGGGTCGGGCCTGACCGGGAAGCCGCGTCGGCGGGATCGCGTCGGGCGCCCGCAGATACAGCGGTCGGGGAGGACGGGTCGTTGGGTCGAGGGCCGCCGTCAGGGTGCCAAGCGCCGCCGGGTCGGGTGCAGTCAGAGTCGACGGCTCGCCTCCGACCAGGGCCGCGCCGGAGCCGGTGATGCGCCAGGCCCGGCCGGACAGACGCGCAACGGCGTCCTCCAGCGACAGGGCTTCGGGCTCCGACGCCGGGCGCCCCGCCTCGAACAGTTGCAGATAGACCTGCCCCCGTCGCGCATCGATCACGGCCGCCGTCGCCCCCTGCCCGCCATCGGCGGACCGTGCCAGCGCTTCCAGTGTGGAGACCCCGACCACCGGCAGGTCCAGGGCCGCGCCCAGCCCCTGGGCGAAGGCGAGGCCGACCCTCAGGCCGGTGAAGGACCCCGGCCCGACGGTCACCCCGATCCGGTCGAGCGCCTCGAACCCGCCGCCTGCCTCTGCGACGGCGTCGCGCACAAAGCCGCCCAGCCGTTCGGAATGGCCCCGCGCCATGACTTCCGACCGGACGCCCAGCGCCCGACCGTCCTCGAACACCCCTGCGGTGCAGGCGTCCAGCGCCGTGTCGATGACCAGGACCCTCATCGGGCCCGTCCCGTCAGGACGACGGCGCAAGGGCTTCTGCGATCTGCGCCAGCGCCTGCCGCACACTTCGGTCGCGGATCAGCGGAAAGGCGGCGGCCAGGGCGCGGCCTTCTGTGGTCGCCGTCATGAAGCGCAGGTTGGACAGGTCGTCGATCACGGGCACCGCAGCGGACGGCCGCTCCGGAAACAGGGCGCCCGGCGTCACGCCGAGCGCCGCCGCGATGTCGTTCAGCCGCGAGGCCGAGATGCGGTTGGCCCCCGCCTCGTATTTCTGCACCTGCTGCGGACTGACCCCGAGCCTCTGGGCCAGGGCGGACTGGGACAGGCCCATGGCCAGGCGACGGGCGCCGATCCGGCGACCCACGGAAGCGTCCACGGCGTCCGGCGAACGAGGCATGAGGGCGACTCCGACGGTTCTGATGGCCGTATCGTTTCATGTCGTCGCCTGAAATGCAATCTTTTCGTTTCATTCGTCCAGCCTGGCCCGGACGGCCGCAACACGGGCGATCGCCCTTCGATCGAGGGCGGTCTCGTCCTCCAGCCCGCCCGGCCCGCCGTGCACATAGAGGCGGTCGCCGTCGGCGCGTTGATACAGACGGACAAGCCGCGTGCCGTCCGTCAGGTCGATGACGCAGCCCTGGTCCCGGCGCGGCCAGCGGCCGGGGTCGAACTCCAGCACCACGCCGGACGCGGCCCAGGGCGCGAGGTCGTCATTGGACAGTTGCATCCGCTCGATCCGACCCGCCTGCGCTGCAGAGGGCGGGCTGAAGGCGCGGCGCGGGCTTTCAACGCCGGCAGCGGACATCGTGGGCGGCGCAGCGTCCCCGGCCAGGATCAGGGCGAGGTCCTCCGGCGTCGCGTCGAGGGCGCCGGTCAGGCGGCGCTGGACGTCGGGGCGAAACAGACCGGGGCGTTTGCCGCTCTCGTAGAGGCCCCACCCCTGGCTGGTCATGCCGATCCTGGCGCCGGCCTCGGCCTGGCTCAGGCCGATCTGGCGGCGCAGGGCCGCCAGTCCCTCGCCGAGGGCGGCGGCGTCCGGGTCGGATGCGAAGCGGGCCATGCCGGATTGTGCCTCAGACGCCCGCTTCAGGCGAGACGGAAACGTTTCACCGCGCTCCGGCCGCGAGCCGGGGGACAGCGCCCCTAGATGACCTGTTCGACGCTCGTCACTTCGGGGACGTAGTGTTTCATCATCTGTTCGACCCCCGCCTTCAGGGTCATGGCCGAGGACGGGCAGCCGGCGCAGGCGCCCCGCATCCGCAGCGACAGGACACCCGTCTCTTCGTCGAAGGCGTCGAACAGGATGTCGCCGCCGTCCTGGGCCACCGCCGGTCGGATGCGGCTGTCCAGCAGGGCCTTGATCTCGGCCACGACCTCGGAATCCTCGACGCCGTCGTCAGGGCTCGCCTCGCTGTCGCGCAGAAGGGGCGCGCCCGAGACGAAATGATCCATGATGACCGACAGGATCTCGGGCTTCATCTCCGACCAGTCGCGGCCGTGCGCGGCCTTGGTGACCGAGACATGGTCGGCGCCGAAGAAGACGCCGGAAACGTCCTCAAGCGTGAACAGGGCCTCAGCCAGGGGGGAAGCCGTCGCCTGGTCGATGGTCAGGAACTCGCGCGATCCGGCCGGCGCCACATCGCGTCCGGGCAGGAACTTCAGTGCGTTCGGGTTCGGCGTCGGTTCGGTCTGGATGAACATGACGGGGAAATGCGCCTCGATTGAGCGGTTCGCAAGGGCGGCGGCAGGCGGACGGGACTCCGGAATTGGAGTCCAGATCGTCCATAGAGTCCCATCGGTCCGGCCGTCAAAACACCGTTCGAAGCGTCCGATCCGTCCGAAGCGTTCGCCCATGACGCCGTCCCCGCGCGAAAGGGACCAGTATGGGGGCGTTTCAGGGCGTGATGGACAAAAGGGCTCTCGTCAGAGCCGGACGTTGAAATCCCTGGCGGATTCGGGGGATCTGTTGATGGGTATGGGCCAGATTCCCTTCTCTCCTTGCGGGAGAAGGAAAATCTACGCCAGGTCCTCGATCTCGGCGTCGGTCAGTTCGCCGGGGACGATCGTCACCGGCAGCTTGCGGCCTCCGAAGGCGGCGCCCTGTTTCAGCACGGCCGACACCAGGGGTCCCGGGCCCCGGCTGCCCGTTCCGGCCGCCAGGACGAGGATTTTGATCTCCGGATCCTCGCCGCAGACCTTGCGGATCGCGGCCTGGGGTTCGCCCTCCTCGATCAGGAAGATCGGCTGGGCGCCCGAGCGCTCCCGGGCCTCCTCGCCCAGGCGATTGAGCAGCAGCTCGGCCTCGGCCCGCTGCTGACGCTGGATTTCCTCACGCACGCCCGCCCAGTGCTCGTCCGATCCGCCCGGGATGATGCGCAGCAGGGCGACGCGCCCGCCCGTCGACCGCGCCCGGCGCGAGGCGTAGCGCAGCGCCGCCTCGAACTCAGGGCTGTCATCGACGACGACGAGGAACTTCCGGGGCATCAAACCGATCCCGCCACCTGGCGGATCTGGCCGTTGGCGATGGTCAGTTTAGCGAAGGTCCAGCCCGTACCCGAGGCCTCGATCTCGTCCACCGCGGCGCGAACGCCTTCAACCACGGCCTGGCGCGGCCCGATCCAGGCGTCGACGGCCGCTTCCGCCGTCGCCTCGGTATCGCCCACGGCCGGGTCGGAAGCCCTGGCCACCGCGCGGGTCAGGGCGAGCTGTTCGGTCATCAGGTCCTCGATCAGCCGGCGCACGGCCAGACGGTCGAAATGATCGCCCGACGGTACGGCCCCGGCGGCGACCCGAAGACGGTCGAAGTCGAAGGCGGCCCCGACCTGGTGATACAGGCGCGCCATCCGGGGTTCGGACCAGCCGGCCTCCGTCGCCAGATCGCCGATGTCTGCCGTGGCGACCAGAGGGCGCAGCATCGACACCGTCCAGGCGAGGTCTTCGCCCACACCCATGTCGGCGAAGGTCTTCAACCGGTCGGCCAGACGGGCCTGCTCGAAGCGGGACAGGACATCGCCGCCCGCGGCCCGCAGGGCATCGGCGGCCGGACGATAGGCCTCGATCAGCCCCTGAACCGTCGCCCCTGCCCTGCCCGCACGGCGCGCCAGCCAGAAGGTCTGGCGCCGCAGGACGGTGGAGATCTCCTGATAGAGGGCGGTCTGGGTCTCGGCGGGGACCTTGAGATCCAGGGCATTGACCGCGTCCCAGGCCTCGTCGAGGCGGAAGACGCGACGGGCCGCCTCGAAGGCGATGACCAGGGCCGTCGTGTCGCAACCCGCCGCCGCCCGCAGCCGGTCGGGGAAGGTCGGACCCGTCATGTTGACGATCTCGTTGCACAGGACCGTGGCGACGATCTCGCGCCGCAGCCGGTGGCCCTGCATCTGCTTTTCGAACCGGGCCAGTGGGCCGGGGAAGTAACGGACCAGGGTCTCCTCGAAGAAGGGATCTTCGGGCGCCCGGGAGGCCACGATCTCGTCGGCCAGCTCCAGCTTGGAATAGGCCATCAGCACGGCCAGTTCGGGCCGGGTCAGGGCCAGGCCCGCCGTCTTCATCTCGGCGATACGGACGTCGCCGGGCAGACCCTCGACCTTGCGGTCCAGTTTGCCCCGCGCCGTCAGCGCCTGCATGAACCGCTGCTGGCTGTCGAGGGCGTCGCTTCCCTCGGCCTGCTGCAGGGTCAGGGCCAGGGTCTGGTCATAGTTGTGGGTCAGAACCTTCAGGCCGACCTCTTCCGTCATCGAGGCCAGCAGCGGCACGCGATCGGCCAGGGGCAGGGCGCCCTGGGCCACCGCGGCGCCGATCAGGATCTTGATGTTGACCTCATGGTCGGAGGTGTCGACCCCGGCCGAGTTGTCGATGGCGTCGGTGTTGATCCGTCCGCCGCCGGCGGCGAAGGCGATCCGGCCCGCCTGGGTCAGGCCGAGGTTGGCCCCCTCCCCCACCACCTTGACCCGCAGTTCGTCGGCGTTGATCCGGAGCGCATCGGTGCCCTTGTCGCCGACCTGGGCGTCGGTCTCGAGCGCCGACTTCACATAGGTGCCGATGCCGCCGAGATAGAGCAGTTCAGCCGGCGCCTTCAGGATGGCGCGGATCAGGCTGACCGGATCCAGGGCCTCGTCGGTGATGTCGAGTGCGGCGCGGATCTCGGGCGTCAGCTCGATCGACTTGGCCGAGCGCGAGAAGACGCCACCGCCGGTCGAGATCTTCGCCTTGTCATAGTCCTGCCAGGACGAGCGCGGCAGGGCGAACAGCCGGTTCCGCTCTTCCCACGAGGACGCGGGATCGGGGGTCGGGTCGATGAAGATGTCGCGGTGGTCGAAGGCGGCGACCAGTTTCGAGGCCTTCGACAGCAGCAGGCCGTTGCCGAAGACGTCGCCGGACATGTCGCCGACCCCGACCACGGTGAAGGGCTCGGTCTGGATGTCCTTGCCGATCTCGCGGAAGTGGCGCTTGACCGCCTCCCAGGCGCCCCGGGCCGTGATGCCCATGGCCTTGTGATCGTAGCCGACCGATCCGCCCGAGGCGAAGGCGTCGTCGAGCCAGAAGCCGTAGTCGGCCGAAACCCCGTTGGCGATGTCGGAGAAGGTCGCCGTCCCCTTGTCGGCGGCCACGACCAGATAGGGGTCGTCGCCCTCGAACGGCACGACATCGGCCGGACGAATCACATGGCCGTCGGCGGCGATATTGTCGGTGATGTCCAGGAGGCCGGACAGGAAGGTCCTGTAGGCCCGGACGGCCTCGGCCTGCTGGGCGTCGCGGTCGCCGCCGGCGCGGACGATGCCCGACAGATATTTCGGGAAGAAGCCGCCCTTGGACCCGACCGGTACGATGACGGCATTCTTGACCTGCTGGGCCTTGACCAGTCCGAGGACCTCGGTGCGGAAGTCGTCGCGACGATCGGACCAGCGCAGACCGCCGCGGGCCACGGGACCGAAACGCAGGTGGACACCCTCGATGTGCGGCGCCCAGACGAAGATCTCGCGATAGGGCTTGGGCAGGGGCAGGTCCTCGAGCTCGCGCGAGGCGATCTTGATCGAGATGTGCGGCTTGAAGCCGCCATCGGCCGCTGTCTGGTAGTAGTTGGTGCGCTTGATCGCCCCGATCAGGGCCGCCATCCGACGCAGCGCCCGGTCGTGGTCGAGCGACTTCACCTCCATCAGGAGGGCGGTGATCCTGTCATTCAGCCCGGCGACCTCGGCCGCGCGGTCATCCGCCGACCCGCCATGGGCCGGATCGAACTTGCAGGCGAAGAAGGACAGCAGGGCGCGGGCGATGGCGGGATAGTCGCGCAGAGCCTCTTCCTGAACCGCCTGGGACGGATCGAGCCCTGTCTGCTGGCGATAGCGGGCCAGGGTGCGGATCAGGGCCGCCTCACGCCAGCCGACGCCCAGTTCCAGAATCAGACGGTTGAATCCGTCGCTCTCGGTCTGGCCGGACCAGACCGCCGAGAAGCCCGCCTCGAACGGGCCCTTGACGTCGGCGAAGTCGAGGGCGGCGCCGCGCGGATCCTCCAGCAGAAACTCGTGAACGTGGATGTCAGGCGCCGTGCCGGTTTGAGCCGCCGGCTTGATGGCGTGTCCGAACTCCTCGAGCGTCTTGAGCCCCATGTCGGCCAGGATCGGCAGGACGTCGGACAGGGGCACGGCCGCGCCCCGGCGGTAGAGTTTGAAGCGAAACTGCAGGGGGGTGTCGCTGGGGGTGCGGAAGGCGCGCACCGCGACGGGTTCGCCGGCGCTCAGGTCGCCCGTCTCGTTCAGACGGTCGATTTCCTGCAGGTCGGTCACAGCCTCGGCCGCGTCGTAGCGGTCGCGATAGCCCGGGCCGAAGGCCTCGGCCCAGCGGGCGCTGAGGGCGCCGATCTCGCTGTCATCGACGTCGGCGGCGCGCAGGGCCCCTTCGAACCGGTCGACCCAGCTGCGGCCCGTCTCGATGATCTCGGCATCCAGGGCGCGGGCGTCGGGCGTCGGGTGATCGCCCGGGGTCACGCCGATGATGTAGTGGATACGCACGAGGGGCGCGTCAGACAGCTGCGGATACCAGGCCGAGAGGCGTCCGCCCCAGGCGCGGGCCAGAATCCGGCCGATCCGCTCACGCACCCCGGCGTCGAACCGCTCGCGCGGCACGAAGGCCAGGACCGAGACGAACCGGTCGAACGGGTCCTTGCGGGTGAAGGTCTTGATCCTGGGCCGGTCGAACAGGTGCAGGATGCCCAGGGCCGTGGTCAGCAGCTCGTCCTCGGTGATCTGGAAGAGCTCGTCCCGGGGATAGTTCTCCAGGATGTTCTTCAGCCGCTTCTCGTTGTGGCTGCCGGGGGCCTTGCCGGCGCGTTCCAGAACATTGGCGACCTTGCGCCGGATCAGGGGCACCTGGGACGGCGGCCGGTCATAGGCCTCGGCGGTGAACAGGCCGACGAAACGGGTCTCGCCCGAGGGACGGTCGTCGTCGCCGTACCGTTTGACCCCGACATAGTCCATGTAGGCGCGGCGGTGGACACGGCTGCGCAGATTGGCCTTGGCCACGGTGACCGGGTCCGACAGGTCGATCTGTCGCTTCATCTGGGCCGTCAGGACGGCGGGCTCCGACGTGCGACGCAGGACGGTCCGCGCCGGATCGCGGAGGACCCCGACCCCGGCGCCCGACTGGTCCAGCGGCGCCTCGGCCGCGTAGCCGCCGTCGGTGGTGCGCGGATAGTCGTAGTCGCGGGCGCCCAGGAAGACGAAGGCATCGTCGTTGAGCGAGCGCAGGAAGGCCAGGTTCTCAGCCACGACTTCCGGATCGATGCCGCCGGGGCAGGCTTCCAGATGGGCGATCGAACGCGCCATCAAGGCGTTCATGGCCGGATAGTCGGCGACGGCCGTATGGACGTCGGCCAGGGTCAGTTCCACGCCGGCCTTCAGGGCCTCGCGCCGCTCGGGCGGCAGGGGGTCGATGACGAGGACGATCAAAGATTCACGCGCGCCGCCGGCATCGGCCTTGCGCGTGCCGTCGGGCTGGCGCGCCAGATCGAGCACCGGGTGGAACAGGGCCCGGACCGAAACGCCGGTGTCGGCCAGCTCGCCCATGACGCTGTCGACCAGGAAGGGGCGGTCGTCCTGGACGATGCGCAGGACGTCATAGGGAGTGAGCCGCCCCGCAGCCGACAGGGGCTCGACCGCCACACGGGTCTCGCCGGGACTGCGCCGCTCTGCCCATCGCCAGGCCTCGGCCAGCACCGCCCCGAGATCGCCGAGCGCCAGTTCCGGCGTCTCGTCCTCGGCATAGTCCTCGCAGGCCTGGACGATGAAGGACTGAGACAGCCCGTCCAGAACGGTTCCGCCTCCCAGGGCCCCGGCGAAGGCCCGTTGCAGCGCCTCCGGGCTGGAGGGCTGGGAGGAGGTGCGGAGGTCGCCGGACATGGGCAGGGTCTCGAAAGGCGCGGCTTGGCCGCCAGGGTCTGGACCGGACGCTATCGATCGACTGTTACTGCGGCATCACCACGAGGACGCGTCCCGCCCCTGATGGCTGGATAGGCCGGTCCGCGCGGCCGGGGAAGGCCGGAAACGACAAACCCCGTCGAACGCTCTCCCGGTCCGAATCTTATCGATGTTCACTCATGCACGGGTGAAAACGCCCTTTCGCAGGTGCGAAACAAAGAAAAGGCCGCCGGACGGGCGTCCGACGGCCTCTCTTGGACCGGCGCTGGAGGGGGAACGGGCGCCGGTCGATGCCGTCGCGGCCTGGGGGAGGGGAGGGGGCCGCGACGTCTGGATGGCAGATGGGAGCGACGGAACCGGCCCGCAAGGGGTCGGGTTTCAGGGTTCTGCGGCTCCGGGGCGCGGCGGTTTGACGCGGACCGGACGCCGGGCGGGCGGTTTGTGGGCGCGGGCGTCCTCGTCCTCCTCGGCATAGGGCCGGCCGTCGCCCGACAGCAGGATGGCGATCCACATCGATCCTTTGAACTCGGCCAGGATCGCCATCGCCATGACGGCCAGCGGCGTCGACAGGAACATGCCGACCACCCCCCACAGCTTGCCCCACAGGGCCAGGGCCAGAAGCACCGCGACCGGGTCGATGTTCTGGTTGTCGCCCTGCATGCGCGGCTGGATTGCGTTGCCGACGACGAACAGGATCAGCTGCAGTCCGACCAGAAGGATCAGGGCCGGCCAGTAGGTCGGAAACTGGACGAGGGCGAACAGGGGCGGCGCCAGGCCCGCGATGGCTCCGCCCAGCACCGGGATGAAGCCGACGACGAAGATGACGAAGGTCCAGAACTCGGCATTCTGGAGGCCGACCAGCCGCATCAGGATCCAGGCGGCGACGCAGATGATGCCGCCGGTGACGGTCTGGACCCAGAGATAGCCCTCGACCCCGCCGCGCACGCGCTGGAACACCTCCGAGGCCTCCTGGCGGCTCTCGCGATTGGGGAACAGGCTGACCAGCTTGCGTCGGAAGCCTGTCTGGGCCGCCAGCAGAAAGGCCAGATAGACCATGACGAAGAAGGCGCCCGACACCACGCCCTGGACCTGGAAGGCGAGGGTGGTCAGGGTGCCGCGGATATCCAGGCCGGCGAACAGTTCCTGGGCCGTCGGGGGCGTGGTCATGCCGAACAGGCCCGCGCCGTCGGCGATGATGGCGTCGATCCTCGGCCCGATGCCGCTCGAGACCCCCGAGGCGTCCGTGAAGAAGCCGGCCGCTCCGTTCACGATGAAGGCGATGGCGGCCAGGAAGGCCAGGACCACCACCGCCAGGGCCGCCGTCCCTGCCCAGTGGCGGGGCAGGCGGGTGCGGTCCTCGATGAAGCGCTTCACCCCGTCGATCATGATCAGCAGGAAGATGGCCATCGCCAGGGGCGTCAGGATGTCCCGCAGCCAGTAGAGGGCGGCCCCGGTCGCCACGACGGCCAGGGTCACCAGGGCGTTTCGGGCCACGGTCGATGTCGGGATGGCGATCGGTACTTTCATGTCCCGAGTTGTCGGGGGCGTCGCCCCTCTGGTCAATCGCCGATTGGCCTGCGCGCCGGCCACGGCTAAGCATCGGCCAAGGAGATTTGCATGACCGACGCCGCCGCCAACCCCGGCCTGTTCCTGGGCCAGTCCACCGATGGGGAAACGCCCCAGCGCGAGATCCTGCTGTGGAACCGGGCCAACCGGCACGGGGTGATTGCGGGCGCAACCGGCACCGGCAAGACCGTCACCCTCCAGATCATGGCCCAGGGCTTTTCCGAGATGGGCGTGCCCGTCTTCTGCGCCGACGTGAAGGGAGACCTCTCCGGCATCAGCCAGGTCGGAACGCCGAACGAGAAGCTTCTTGCCCGCGCCGCCGGGATGAACCTGACCCTGATCCCGAAGGCCGCGCCGACGGTCTTCTGGGATCTGTACGGGCAGAAGGGCCATCCGGTCCGGGCGACCGTGTCCGAGATCGGGCCGTTGCTGATGGCCCGGATGCTGGACCTGAATGAGGTGCAGGAGGGCGTCCTGACCGTCGCCTTCCACGTCGCCGACAAGGAAGGCCTGCTGCTGCTCGACCTCGACGACCTCAGGTCCATGCTGGTCTATGTCGCCGAGAACGCCGCCCGCATCGGCCGCGAGGTCGGTAATGTGGCACCGGCCTCGATCGCCTCGATCCAGCGCGCCCTGCTGCAGCTGGAACAGGACGGCGGCGACGCCTTCTTCGGCGAGCCGGCGCTGAAGCTGACCGACATGATGCGGACGTCGCTGGACGGACGCGGACAGGTCAATGTGCTGGACTCGACCCGGCTGATGAACAGCCCGCGCCTGTATGGCGCCTTCCTGCTGTGGCTGATGTCGGAGCTGTTTGAGCAGCTGCCCGAGATCGGCGATCCGGAGAAGCCCCGCCTCGTCTTCTTCTTTGACGAGGCCCACCTGCTGTTCAAGGACGCCCCCAAGCCCCTGCTGGAGAAGGTCGAACAGGTCGTGCGCCTGATCCGGTCCAAGGGGGTCGGGGTCTATTTCATCACCCAGAACCCGGCCGACATTCCGGACAGCGTCCTCGCCCAGCTCGGCAACCGGATCCAGCACGCCTTGCGCGCCTATACCCCGTCCGACCAGCGCGGCCTGAAGGCGGCGTCGGACAGTTTCCGCGTCAATCCGGCCTTCGAAACGGCCGAGGCCATCCAGGCCCTGGGCACGGGCGAGGCCCTGGTCTCGACGCTCGATGAAAAGGGGGCCCCCCGCGTGGTCGCCCGCACCCTGATCCGGCCGCCGGACAGCCGTCTGGGCCCGGCGACCGATGCCGAACGCGCCGCGGTCATGGCGGCCAGCCCGGTGAAGGGCGTCTATGACACCGTCCTGGACCGGGAATCCGCCGAGGAAATCCTCGCCGCCCGCCACGCACAAACGGAGGCGGCGACGGCGCCAGCCGCCAAACCCGCGCCCCAGGGTCGGGCTCCGGCGGCTCCCAAGGCCCCTGCCGCGCCCAGGGCGCCGCGCAAGTCCAACCGCCAGACGCCGATGGAGGCCCTGACCAAGTCGGTGTTGCGCACGGCGGGCTCGACCCTGACGCGGGAACTTTTGCGCGGCATCCTCGGCGGGTTGCGCCGCTAGCTAGACCATCGAGCCCAGGCGGGCGTTGGCCAGTTCGGCGATCACGGTCGTGACCTGGGCGCCGGACCCCGTCTGGGACAGCAGTTTGGACAGGTGGGGCGACAGTTTGCGCGTGTCGACCAGGACCATGGCCCAGCCGAGGAAGAGCTGGGCCTGAACCGGCCAGCGGGCCAGAACGCGCACATTGCGATGCCGTTCGTCAGCCTCGATGTCGATCATCAAGGCGGTCAGGGCCTCGGGCTCGCCCTCGAGCACCTGGACGAAGGTTCCCGACTGATGGGCCAGGGCGCCGGTGATCCGGCGGCGACCGTTGTTGCGCACCGAGGTCGACACGACCTCGGACAGGTCCATCGGACCTTCGGCCGTGCTGACCGCGTCGCTGCGATAGACGAGGCGTTCGAGCACGCGCTCCGTGAGGGGCTGCGGCGTGCGAACGGTCGGGGATGTCATGAAAGGGATGGCCAGGCGGCGAATCCGCCGCCCATCTAGGCGCTTTCCGCCGGAAACCCTAATCGACGCGAGAATTGCGCTGGGTCAGGGACGCGGGATCAGCCGCCACATGCGCAACGGATGCCGGACCGCCCCGGCCTCAAGCCCCGCGGCGTCGCCCCGGCCCATATAGAGGTCGGCGCGGACGGGGCCGCGAATAGCCGAACCGGTGTCCAGCGCCATGACCAGGCCGGTGTAGCCGTGACGCGCGCCCGTCAGATTGCCGGCGCCGGCCGAGATCCAGACCAGATCGCCATAGGTCCAGCTGGCCGGGTCGACCGCGATGGCGCGGCGGGCAGGCAGGGGCACACCGGCCGCTCCGGCGGGATCGCCGCCGTCGTCAGGGTCCAGAGAGAAAAAGATATAGCGGGGGTTCAGGGCCGTGACCGCCCGGGCCTCGGGTCCCCGGTGCGCCGCCAGCCAGGCCCGGATCGCCTCGCCCGAGGTTCCGTTCGTCGGCAGGAGGCCGCGCTCGGCCATCGGCCGGGCGATGCCGACGAAAGGCCGACCGTTGTCGGCGGCATAGGCGGCGCGGACCTCGGATCCATCCTCGAAGGTCAGATAGCCGGAGCCCTGGATCTGAAGGAAGAACAGATCCTCGGCGCGCATCCAGGCCAGGGGCGGCGTGAGCGGCGGGCCGGCCTCGATCGCCGAACGTTCCTCCAGCACCTGACCGCGCGACCAGCCGTCGGGACGGCCGAGCACAGGGGTGTCGAACTCCCGGTCGGGGCTGCGACGCGCCTCGTATTCCGGGGCGAAATAGGCGGTCAGCAGGGGCGAACGGCCTTCGGCGGGTTGGGCTTCAACCACCGCGAAACCGGTCTCGAAGAAGGCCCGCGCCATGGACGGGGTGACCGGCCGTGACGTCCGCCGAATGTCGATGGCCCGTTCGCACTGGCGCGCAGACATCGCATCGCGCGCGACGCGACAGGTGTCGGCATAGGCCTGGAAGGCGGCGAGGTGATCTTCGTCGGCCCAGCCCGGCAGGGATTCAGGGCCCGGCAGGGTCGAGACCTGGGCGGGCGGCGGCGCGGGAACGGCGGGAACGGCAGGCGGCGCAGGCGTTTCGATCGTCGAGGACGCGCACCCCGCCAGAAGCAGGACGGTCCCTGCGAGGACCAGCCTCATGCCGAATCCCAAGGGGCGGCCGCCCCTAGGCGTTGGCGGGTTCGACGCGGGCGAGAACCCAGTTGGGGTCGGCGGCGCCCAGCGAGCGTTCGAAGGTCCAGTGCTCAGCCGTGCGGCGTTCCTCGATCCGGGGTTCGGCCGGCGCGCCCGGGGTCGCCTCGGTCTCGGGCAGGAGGATCTTCGAGCGGATTTCGGCGAGGAAGCGGACCTTGGCCACGGCGCGGTCGCCCTCGGCGGAGGCCAGTTCCAGATCGGCGCGCGGCGGGTGCAGGAACTCGACCTGTTCCGTCTCGCCCCGGATTTCGCGCGCGGCGATGCCGGTCTCGAACGAGTCCAGCACGGCGGGCGTCAGCAGGGGCTTCAGCGCGGCGCGGTCGCCCGAGGCGTAGCCGCGCACGATGGTTTCATAGGCCTGGCGGGCCCCTTCGATGAATTTGGCGGGATCGAAGGCGGGGTCACGGGCGCGCAGCGAGGCGGCGGCGGCCAGGGTCGCGGCGTCGAGCGCCGGCACGCGCGCCGGAGGCTCCCCGCCCTGGGCGGCGGGCAGGACCGGCGCCTTGGCGTCGTCCTGGGGCTGGCGACCGACTTTCTTGCCCAGCACATTATAGAGCTGGAACAGGACGACCGCGGCGATCACGGCGAAGATGACGAGCTGGAACTGTACCGGCACGGGGTATCCCTGGATGGCGTCCTGATCCCGGCCGAAAGGGCCGGGCGCGTCGGACGGGACGATTACGGTCTGATATGGGCGTGCGCAAGGCGCGACGCATCCCGGGCGAGTTGTGACATGCCGCCGCTCCCCCCGAAACTCGGGGGACGACGGTCTGTTCAAGAGCCAAGTTGCGGGACGTTCGGGCGGATGCTAGTCGCGGCGCCTCGCTTTTCCGCCATTTTGAACGGCTTCGCTTCCATGACCGACGTTTCGCCCGCCGACGCCAACGGCTCGGCCCCGACCGAACAGCCCCCGGTTCCGGGCTTCCGCATCCTGGCCCAGTTCGTTCGCGACCTGTCGTTCGAGAACCCCAGGGCGCCGGACAGCCTGCGCATGGACGGCAAGCCCCAGATCGATATGGGCGTCGAGCTGAACGCCCAGGGCCGTCCCGACGGCCTGTTCGAGGTCGACATCAAACTGTCGATCAAGGCCGCGACGGAAACCATGCGGGTGTTCCAGGTGGAGCTCCTGTACGGCGGCCTGTTCCAGCTGACCGGCATTCCCGAGGCGGACATCGAGCCGATGCTGCTGATCGAGTGCCCGCGCTACCTCTTCCCCTATGCCCGCGAGATCGTCGCGCGCGCTTCGGCGGACGGCGGCTTCTACCCGCCCTTCATGCTGGATCCGATCGACTTCGCCGGCATCTATGCGGCGCGTCAGCAGCAACAGGCCCAGCAGGGCGGCGTCGCCTAAGGCTCGGGAGCGGGCTCGATGACTTCGAGCCCGTAACCGGCCCAGAGCGACCGGTCCTTCAGCGTCGCCAGCAGGAAGGCGCGATGCGCCTCCGCCTCCTCTGGATGGATGCGCGGGGTCAGCGGTCGCGGACGGGGCTGATAGCCGCCGGCGGCGGCGTGGGCGGCGGCGGCCTGGCTCTCGCGACGGCTGGACAGGTCGAGCACCCGCTCCTTGCCGCCCCTGAGCTCCAGATAGACCTCGGCCAGCAGACGGGCGTCGATCAGGGCGCCGTGAAACGAGCGATCGGCCAGGCTGACCTTGTAGCGTTTGCACAGGGCGTCCAGCGAATTGGGCATGCCCGGCCAGCGTTTCTGGGCCAGTTGCAGGGTGTCGATCCAGCGGTTCTCGTGCAGCAGGGCCTGGCCGCAGCGGCCGCATTCATGGTCGATGAAGTTTCGGTCGAACTGGGCGTTGTGCGCGATCACCGGGGCGTCGCCGATGAAGTCCATCAGGTCGACGACGATCTCGGCGAATTTCGGCGCGTCCCGAACCTTGTCGTCGGTGATGCCGTGGACCCGGGTCGCGTCCGGCGGGATCAGCCGCTCCGGATTGACGAAACGGTGAAAGGTCCGGCCCGTCGGCAGCAGGTCCATGATCTCGATACAGCCGACCTCGATCAGGCGGTCGCCGGTGCGCGGGTCGAAGCCCGTGGTTTCGGTGTCGAGGACGATTTCGCGGGACATGGCGATTTAATGGGGTGTTTCGGCAGGGTCTGAAAGCCTTCGGACGGGCCGTTTCCAGTCCGGAGACTGAACGATCCCCACGATTTCAGCGACGCGCGCCCGGGCGGCGTCCAGGCCCCGGCCGGTGTCGATCACGAAATCCGCGCGGCGGCGTTTCTCCGCGTCGGGCAACTGGCGGGCGAGAATGGCTTCGAACCGGGCTTCGGTCATGCCGGGACGGGCCAGAACGCGGCGACGCTGGGTTTCCGCGTCCGCGGTGACCACCACGACGGCGTCCACCGCGCGGTCGCCGCCGGTCTCGAACAGCAGGGGGATGTCGAGCACCGCCAGCCTGACCCCGGCCGCCCGCGCCGCGTCGAGGTCGGCGAGGCGTCCGGCCGCGACCAGCGGATGGACGATGGCCTCAAGCCGGCGGAAGGCCGTGTCGTCGCGGCCGAGCGCCTCGGCCAGGCGAGTGCGGTCTACCGCCCCGTCCACGACCACGCCGGGAAAGGCCGCGGCGATCGGCCCGACGGCCGCCCCGCCCGTGGCGTAGAGGGCATGGACCGCGTCGTCGGCGTTCCAGATCAGGGCCCCATGATCCGCAAACATGGCGGAGGTTGTGGACTTGCCCATGCCGATCGAGCCGGTCAGGCCCAGCAGGATCACAGGGGCTCTCCGGTAGAGGGCTCTCCCAGATGGGCCAAAAGGATAGGCCTCGGGTCCAGGTCCGGCGGCGGGGTTCCGAAAATGGCCTCGAACGACGGCCCGGCCTGTCCGATCAGCATGGCCAGACCATCGACGGTCACCAGTCCCGCGGCGCGGGCGGCCTGCAGGAAGGGCGTGACCACGGGCTTGTAGGTCATGTCCATCACCGTGATGGACGGATCCAGGGCCGCGAGATCGACCTCGGGCCGGACGCTAAGCGCATTGACGATCAGGGCCGCGCCTTCAAAGGCCGACGGACCCTCGCCGACCGAGACCAAGCCTCCGAGATCGGCGGCCAGGGCCTCCGCCCGGTCGCGGGTCCGGTTGACGATCCGCACCTGGGCTCCGGCTCCCGCCAGGGTCGCTGCGGCGGCCCGCGCCGCCCCGCCGGCGCCGAGCATCACCACCCGCGAACCTGCGAGGGACAGGTTCGGCGCCTGCTGCTTCAGGGCGCGCAAGAGGCCGAGGCCGTCGGTGCTGTCGGCGAACACCTGGCCGTCCCGAAAAACGAGGATATTGGCCGATCCGCTGTCGCGCGCCGTCTCCGATGCCGTATCCGCCAGGGCGAAGGCCTGTTCCTTGAACGGGGCAGTGACATTGACGCCGCTCAGCAGACCCACTCGACCGGCTGCGACCAGGGTATCGAAGGCAGCAGGATCCTTCGGCGCGAAGGCGACATAGGCGGCATCCAGCCCGGCGGCCTCGATCCAGGCGTTGTGGATGACCGGGCTCAGGGAATGGGCGACGGGATTACCGACGATGCCGCCGACCTTCACCGCGCCTGTGATCCGGGTCCGGCTCATGTGCGGATGACTCCGGCCCGGCGCAGTTCGTCCAGCACCGGCCACAGGGGCATGCCCAGGACGGTGAAGTAGTCGCCCTCGACCCGGTCGAAGAGCTGCGAGCCCATCCCCTCCAGCCGGTAGCAGCCGACCGAACCGAGAATGCCCTCGCCCTCGGCCTCCAGATAGGCGTCGAGAAAGTCGTCGGAGAACCGCCGCATGCTCATCCGCGCCGTGTCGACGCCCGACCAGACCACAGCGCCGTTGCTGGCCAGGGCGGCTGCGGAGTTCAGATGATGGGTTCGGCCGCGCAGACCCTGCAGGCGGTCGCGCGCCGATGCCAGATTCGGTGCCTTGGAGATCATGCCCCCTTCGAAATCCAGCGTCTGGTCCGAGCCGAGCACCCAGGCCTCCGGATCCTGACGCGAGACGGCGAGCGCCTTGGCCCGGGCCAACTCCAGCGCCAGTTCGGCCGGATCGATACCCGCTAGCGAGGTCTTGATCGCGGCCTCGTCCACACCGGCATCCTCGGCGACGAACGGCACGCCGGCGTTGGTCAGCATGGCGCGACGGGCTGCGCTACGGGAGGCGAGGATCAGTCGTGTGTCGTTCACCAGGAGGTTCCCAGCCGCCGGGTGCGGCGTTCGGTCAGCAGGTTGAGGATGGCGGCCGCCGTCTCCTCGATCGACCGCCGGGTGACGTCGATGGTCGGCCAGCCCCGGCGCTCGAAGGCCCGTCGGGCCTTGATCGTTTCTTCACGCACGGCGTCCGGTTCCACATAGGACGAGGCGTGGGTCGCGTTCAGCCCGTCCAGCCGGTTCCGGCGGATCTGCACCAGCCGGTCAGGAGACACGGTCAGACCGACGATCAGGGGGTTCTTCAGCCCGACCAGCCGCTCCCCGTCCTCCTGTCCGGGCACCAGAGGCACATTGGCCGCCCGGACGCCCCGGTGCGCCAGATAGATGCAGGTGGGAGTCTTGGACGTCCGGCTGACCCCTACGAGAACCACGTCGGCGCCTTCCAGCTGTTCGGCCGTGCCCTGACCGTCGTCATGGGCCATGGCGTAGTCCAGAGCGCCGATGCGGTTGAAATAGTCGTGATCAAGCGCGTGCTGGGCGCCGACTCGCGTCGACAGGGCCGCGCCCAGATAGCGCGACAGGGCTCCGACCAGCGGATCCAGCGCCCCGATGTGCGGCATATCGAGCGCGCGGCAGCCTTCTTCCAGCTGGGCCCTGAGCTCGCGATCGACGATCGTGTGCAGAACCACGCCCGGCGCTGCCGCCACCTCGGTCAGGACCCGTTCCATCTGCTTCCCGGATCGCACGAGGGCGTAGATGTGCTCGATGGGAATGACCCCGTCGAAGCGGGCCGTCACCGCCTTGGCCATGGCGTTGAGCGTCTCGCCGGTCGAGTCCGAGACCAGATGGACGTGGAAATAAGTCGCCAGCCGTGAGGCCCCGGCGGGCCGCGCCGGGCTCACGCCGGACCCCGGCGGGGGAAAATCGGGGTCTTGAAGATGCGAATGGCGAGTTTTCCTGTGGATCGGGCGGGGCGCCGACGGGCCGGGCGGGGCGCCGATTCCTATAGCGCGGCCCTCGTCGCCCGGCGAGCGGGGACGTTGGTGGACGGGTCGGCTCGTCCGCCTGCGGATCATCCCTAGCCTTTCCATCCGCCGTATTTCGGCTGGGGAAATGCTTAACGAAAGGTAAACAGCCCACAATCCGGAACGGGAACGGTGATCCGCCCGGGTTCCCGGCCGTTAAGGGTTTGTTAAGGGTTTTGCCCGGTTTCCACAGGCTGTCATCCGCCTGTCGCGAATGCGGCCGGGGGCTCGGGACAAGGGCGTTCGGCATGGGGACCGGCGCAAATTCATCCCCGTCGTCCCGCCCCCTGCCTGCTTCCTCAAACCTTTCAAGAATTCTGATCAGGATAAGAGGAAGGACACGGGCTTGAGGGGATGCGCTCATCGCCGTAGAGCCGGGGTCATGAGCACCACGCCTTCGTTAATCCGTGTCCTCCAGGGTGAAATCCTGGACCGGCCCCCCGTCTGGTTCATGCGGCAGGCCGGTCGTTACCTGCCCGAGTATCGGGCCTTGCGCGCCCAGGCGCCGGACTTCATCGCCTTCTGCCTGAACCCGGAGATGGCGGCCGAGGCGACCTTGCAGCCGATGCGCCGGTTCGGTTTCGACGCCGCCATCGTCTTCGCCGACATCCTGCTGATCCCGCAGGCCCTGGGCCAGGACGTCTGGTTCGAGACCGGCGAGGGTCCGAAACTGGGTCTCATGCCGTCGCCGGGCCGTATGGCGGAACTGGCCGATGGCGCGGGCGAGCACCTGCATCAGGTCGGGGAGACCCTGAGCCGGGTGCGAGCCGAGCTGGAGCCTGAGCGGGCCCTGATCGGATTTGCCGGCGCGCCCTGGACCGTCGCCACCTATATGCTCGACGGTCACCACAATACGATGGGCAAGGGGGAGCGGGCGCAGGCGCGGTCCTACGCCTACTCCGATCCGGACAGGGTCGATGCGGTCCTGGATGTGCTGGTGGAGGCGACGGCCCGGTATCTGAAGATGCAGGCCGACGCCGGTGCTGACGCCCTCAAGATCTTCGAGAGCTGGGCCGAGGGCCTGCCCGACGATCTGTTCGAACGACTGGTCATGCGGCCGCACCAGAAGCTGGTCGCCCGGGTGCGGGAGCTCGGCGTTACTGTCCCCCTGATCGGCTTCCCGCGCGGGTCCGCCCTTCATGCCGAACGCTATGCGCGCGAGGTCGAGGTCCAGGGCGTTGCGCTCGATACCGCCTGTTCGCTGGAACGCGGCCGGGAAGTTCAGGCGATCAAGCCGATCCAGGGCGCCCTCGATCCCCTCCTGCTCCGCGCAGGCGGTGCGGCTCTGGACCGCAGGGTGGATGCGCTTGTCGAGGCCTGGGGCGAAGGTCCATGGATCTTCAACCTCGGCCACGGCATCCTGCCGGACGTGCCGATCGCTCACGTCGAACAGGTGCTGAAGCGCCTGGGCGCCCAGTAAGGACCGAGGAATGACCGGTAGACGGATCGCAGTCGTCCTTTTCAACCTCGGCGGACCGGATGACGCCGCCTCGGTTCGGCCCTTCCTGTTCAACCTGTTCAATGACCCGGCCATCATCGGCCTGCCCGGGTTCGCGCGGACGCCCCTGGCCAAGCTGATCTCCTCGCGTCGTGAGAAGAGCGCCCAGGCCAACTATGCGATGATGGACGCCGGCGGCGGTTCGCCCCTGAAGGCCGAGACGCGCAAACAGATGGCGGCTCTCGACGCCCGGTTGGCGACCCTCTTGCCCGGCGACGAGGTCAGGAGCTTTATCGCCATGCGCTACTGGCACCCGCTGACCGAAGAAACGGCCGTTGACGTCGCCGCCTACGGTCCCGACGAAGTGGTGCTCCTGCCCCTCTATCCGCAGTTCTCGACCACCACGACCCAGTCTTCGCTCAAGGCCTGGAAGGCGGCCTATGCGGGTTCGGGCCGGTCGCGGACGATTTGCTGTTATCCCCGGGCGACAGGCTGGATCGAGGCCCAGGCTGATGTCATCCGCACCAGGCTCGCGGAGGCCGGCCGGGATTATCCGGGTCGTCCCATGCGCGTACTCTTCTCGGCGCACGGCATTCCGGAGAAACTGGTCGCCCAGGGCGATCCCTACCAGGAGCAGATCGAGGGCACGGTGGCGGCAGTGGCCGCTGCCGCAGGACTGACAGACTGGCGTCTGTGCTACCAGAGCCGGGTCGGGCCGCTGAAATGGCTCGGGCCCTCGACGCCCGACGTCATCAAGCAGGCGGCCGCTGACGGGGTCGGGGTCGTGGTCACCCCGATTGCCTTCGTCTCCGAACATATCGAGACCCTGGTCGAGCTGGACATCGAATACGGCGAACTGGCCCATGAAGCCGGTCTGCATCCCTATCTGCGTGCGCCCGCCGTCGGCGTGGCGGGAGCCTTCATCGGCGCCCTGGCCCAGGCCGTGACCGATAGTCTGGGCCGCACCGGTACGGCGCCGTCCGGTCCCGGCTGTCAGGCCCGTTGGAAGGCCTGTCCGTTCCAGGCCGAAGGGGCCACAGCGTGACTCTCTACGATCTCGCGCGGGGCCTGCACATTCTGGCGGTCATCGCCTGGATGGCCGGTCTGCTGTTTCTGCCCCGCCTCTACGCCTATGACGCGGAGCAGACCGGCAAGACGGAGCCGCTGAAGTCCGAGATGCAGACCCTGCTGCGCCTGTGGCAGACCCGTCTTCTCCGTATCATCGTCAACCCGGCCATGGTTCTCGCCTTTGTCTTCGGCCTGTGGCTCATCCATCTGGATGTCCAGATGCGCGGGGCCGCCTTCCTGGCGGAGCCCTGGATGGTGACGAAGCTGGCGGGCGTCTTCCTGCTGGCCGGCTGGCACGGCTTCCTCGCCGGAGAGCGCCGGAAGATCGCGGCCGGGACGTCCACCAGGACCAGCCGGTTCTGGCGCATGACCAACGAGATTCCCTTCGTTCTCGCGATCGTCATGGTGCTGTCGGTCACGACCGAGTGGACCTTCTGAACCGCGACGCTTGACCCGAACGCCTGGAATGTGGTTCCGCTGACGATGAGGCGTCGTTCGCGGCGCTGCCCTTCTCTTCGCGCCGACCGATCGCCGGGCCCCTCATCGAGGATCTGGCCGCCTTCGGACCCGACGCTCCCCCTCTGGCCGCAAGGCCCTCGTCATCCTCCGACCTGATCGGGGGACCCATTCGTCCCGGCCTGACGTCCTTCGACGCCGGGCCGTGACGACGTGAATCCAGAGTTCCGACATGACCGACGTCCGCGACACCGACAACACCGCCCCCGAAACCGAAGCGCTCGAAGGGCTGACGCCCGGAACGGCGGAAGACACCTCCCAGGCGGACGGCGCCAATGACGCCGATGTGGCGGCCGACATCGGGGACGATGCCGAGAGCGCCGATGAGGAGGGAGAGTCCGTCGTCCCGTCCGGCCGGATCACGCTTCAGGAGCTCAACGACAAGACCCCGGTCGAGCTGGTCGCTTTCGCCGAACAGCTCGAGATCGAGAACGCCTCGAACCTGCGCAAGCAGGACCTTCTGTTCGCCATCCTCAAGACCCTGGCCGACGAGGAGGTCGAGATCATCGCCTCCGGGACGCTGGAGATGCTGCCGGACGGTTTCGGCTTCCTGCGTTCGCCGGACGCCAACTATCTGCCGGGCCCGGACGATATCTATGTGTCGCCGTCCCAGATCCGCCGCTTCGGCCTGCGTTCGGGCGATACGGTGCACGGCGCCGTCCGCGGCCCCCGCGAGGGCGAGCGCTATTTCGCCCTGCTCAAGGTCGACACGATCAACTACGAGGACCCGGAGACGGTTCGCACCAAGGTCAATTTCGACAACCTGACCCCGCTCTATCCCAATGAGCGGCTGACCATGGAGATCCAGGATCCGACCCTGCGGGACCGGTCTGGCCGGGTCATCGACATCGTCGCTCCGCTCGGCAAGGGCCAGCGCTGCCTGATCGTGGCCCCGCCGCGGGTCGGCAAGACGGTCATGCTGCAGAACATCGCCAAGTCGATCGAGGCCAACCACCCCGAGGTCTCGCTGATCGTCCTGCTGATCGACGAGCGTCCCGAAGAAGTCACCGACATGCAGCGCACCGTGAAGGGCGAGGTCGTGGCCTCCACCTTCGACGAGCCGGCCACCCGCCACGTCGCCGTCGCCGAGATGGTGATCGAAAAGGCCAAGCGCCTGGTCGAGCACAAGAAGGACGTCGTCATCCTGCTGGACTCGGTCACCCGTCTGGGCCGGGCCTACAACGCCACGGTCCCGTCGTCGGGCAAGGTCCTGACCGGCGGCGTCGACGCCAACGCCCTTCAGCGTCCCAAGCGCTTCTTCGGCGCGGCGCGGAATGTGGAGGAGGGCGGGTCTCTGACCATCATCGCCACCGCCCTGATCGACACCGGCTCGCGCATGGACGAGGTGATCTTCGAAGAGTTCAAGGGCACGGGTAACTCGGAAATCGTTCTGGACCGGAAGGTGGCCGACAAGCGCATCTTCCCGGCTATCGACGTGCTGAAGTCCGGCACCCGCAAGGAAGAGCTGATCACGCCGAAGGATCAGCTAACCAAGACCTATGTCCTGCGTCGCATCCTGAACCCGATGGGGCCCCAGGACGCGATCGAGTTCCTGCTCGACAAGCTGCGCCAGTCCAAGAACAACGCCGACTTCTTCCAGTCGATGAACACATAAGGTCGGGTCCTGTCGCTTCGGACGCGGTCCGAAGCGGCTTGAGGGCCGGCTGTTTTGGGTCGATGTTTCACGTGAAACACGGAGCGACGCGCGATGAAGGTGAATTTGGAAGTCGACTGCACCCCGGCCGAGGCGCGAGCCTTCCTCGGCCTGCCCGACGTGGCGCCGCTGAACGATCATCTGGTCGCCGAGATGCAGAAGCGGATGGACGCCAACATGTCCGCCATGCAGCCGGAAGAGCTGATGAAGACCTGGACCAGCTTCGGTCTTCAGGCCCAGGACCAGTTCCGGCAGCTGATGCAGGCGGCGGTCACCACGCCGAAGTGACTGCCAGTCGTCTCCTCCCTGTCGCGCAGCGATGGGGGGGTGGATGCGAGTTCTTCGCGAGCAGACGGAGCGGTTCTGGATGGCGGAAACAACCCCTCCGTCTCTTTGCTTCGCTGCGAGCCACCTCCCCATCGGCTTCGCTGACAGGGAGGAGACTGTTCCCATGACCGACACCGTCTTCGCCCTCGCCACCGCTCCGGGACGCGGTGCCATCGCCGTTTTGCGCCTTTCCGGCCCGGGTACCGATCAGGTCCTCACCGCCCTGGGCGCGCCCGGCCTCAAGCCCCGGCTCGCCTCGCTGCGGACCCTGCGCCACGGCGGTGCGGTGTTGGACCAGGCTCTTGTTCTCCGCTTCCCCGGGCCGGCCTCTTACACGGGCGAGGACTGCGCCGAACTGCATCTGCATGGCGGACGGGCGGTCATCGACGCGGTGTCTTCGGCCCTGATCGATCTCGGGCTGCGACCCGCCGACCCCGGCGAGTTCACACGCCGCGCCTTTGAGAACGGCCGTATGGACCTGGCCCAGGCGGAGGCGGTGGCTGATCTGATCGACTCCGAGACTTCGGCCCAGGCGACCCAGGCGCTCGGCCAACTCGACGGCGCCTTGAGCCAGACCTATGCGGGATTCCGACGGGATCTTCTGACGGCGCTCGCCCTCGTCGAGGCCGAGATCGACTTTCCGGACGAGGATGTGCCGGACCATCTGGCCCGGTCGGCCGGGCCTGTTCTCGACCGACTGACAGCCGACCTGGACAAGGCCCTGGACGACGCCGACCGCGGACGCCGCGTCCGGGAGGGCTATCGCATCGTCCTGATCGGCGAGACCAATGCCGGCAAGTCCGCCCTGTTCAACGCCCTGGTCGAACGTGACGCCGCCATCGTTACGGCCATCGCCGGCACGACGCGGGACGTGCTGGACGCGGATCTGGTCATCGGCGGCTATGCCGTGACCCTGTCGGATACGGCCGGCCTGCGGGAGAGCGCTGATCTGGTCGAGGCTGAGGGCGTTCGTCGCGCCCGCGCCCGGGCGGAAGCCGCAGACCTTCGGCTCTGGGTCCGCGCGCCGGGCGACCCCGATGGCGAGGCTGCAGCCTTCGCCAGACCCGACGACTTCGTGGTCTGGACCAAGGCCGACCTGGCTGTGGCCGCCGGCGAGGGGATCGCGGTCAGCGCCCTGACGGGGGAAGGTCTGCGGGCGCTTCACGATGCCCTGGCCGCGCGGCTGGCGCGCGATCTGTCGGGCGCTGATTTTCCGGCCGTAACCCGCGAACGCCACCGACGCAGGCTGTCGGAAGCGGCCTCTGCTGTCGCCGCGGCAAGAGGCCATCTGAGCGCCGCGCCGGAACTCGCAGGCGACGACCTGCGCCGTGCCGCCGACGCCCTGGGCCGGGTCACGGGTGCGATCGGTGTCGAGGACATCCTCGGCGAAGTCTTTTCGACCTTCTGCATCGGAAAGTGATCGGCCGCTGTTTCACGTGAAACAGTCCGTCGGTGGCGTTTCGACCCCTTTTCCCCTATGTCCCGCCCCATGAGCTCCCCCTCTTCCTTCGACGTCATCGTGATCGGCGGCGGCCATGCCGGCTGCGAGGCCGCGGCCGCCTCCGCGCGCGCCGGCGCGCGCACCCTGTTGCTGACGCAAAAGCTTGAGACCATCGGCGAGATGAGCTGCAATCCGGCGATCGGCGGCCTGGGCAAGGGTCATCTGGTCCGCGAGATCGACGCCCTCGACGGCCTGATGGGGCGACTCGGCGACAAGGCCGGCATCCAGTTTCGTCTGCTCAACCGTTCCAAGGGTGCCGCCGTGCGCGGGCCACGAAGCCAGATCGACCGGCGCCTGTACCGGGAGGCGATGCAGGCCGAACTCGCCGACTATCCCAACCTGACCCTGATGGCCGGGACGGCCGAGGCCCTGATCCTCGACGGCGACCGTGTGGTCGGCGTCACGACGGGGGACGGCGTTTCGCTGAAGGCCGGCGCCGTGGTCCTGACGACCGGCACCTTCCTCAATGGCGTCATTCATCGCGGAGACGAACGCATCCCGGCCGGTCGTCACGGCGAGGCCCCCTCGACCGGCATGGCGGCCGACCTCTATGGCTCGGGCCTGCAGATGGGTCGGCTCAAGACCGGGACCCCGGCCCGCCTCGATGGCCGCACCATCGCCTGGGACCGGCTGGAGATGCAGGCCGCCGACGCGGAGCCCGTGCCCTTCAGTTTCCTGACCGACCGGATCGAGGTCCCGCAGATCGCCTGTGGCATCACGCAGACGACCGAAGAGACCCATGCCATCATCGCGGCCAACCTCGGCGAGAGCGCCGTCTATGGCGGCAAGCTGACCGGAGTCGGCCCGCGCTACTGTCCCTCGATCGAGGACAAGGTCGTCCGGTTCGCCGACAAGACCTCCCATCAGGTCTTCCTCGAACCCGAGGGTCTGGACGATCCGACCGTCTATCCGAACGGCATCTCGACCTCGGTCTCGCCGGAGACCCAGATCGCCTTCCTGCGCACCATGCCCGGGCTGGAATCCGTCGAGGTGTTCCGCTTCGGCTATGCGATCGAATACGACTACGTCGATCCGCGCGAACTGACCCCCGCCCTGGAGGTCAAACGGCGTCCGGGCCTCTATCTGGCCGGTCAAATCAACGGTACGACCGGGTATGAGGAAGCGGGCGCTCAAGGGTTGATTGCCGGTCTCAACGCCGCGCGCGCCGCCGCCGGATCCCCGGAAATCGTGCTGGGGCGGGACCAGGCCTATATCGGCGTCATGATCGACGATCTGGTCACACGGGGTGTGACCGAGCCCTACCGGATGTTCACCAGCCGCGCCGAGTACCGGTTGACTCTGCGCGCCGACAATGCGGATCAACGGTTGACCCCTCTGGGTCTGGAGGCCGGAATCGTCTCGTCGGATCGTCGGCGGGCCTTTGAGATCAAGTCCGGGGCCCTGGCCGAGGCGACCACCCTGGCGCGCGAAACGAAGTTCACGCCGAAGGAGGCTCAGGCCCTGGGCATTTCCGTCAATCCCGATGGTCAGCGCCGTTCGATGCGCGACCTTCTGGCCTATCCCGGCGTCGACCTGTCGGCCTTCGCTGCGGCCTACCCGGTCATCGACGACTGGAGCCCGGCGGTGCGCGAGCAGGTCGAGATCGACGCGGGCTATGCGGGATATCTGGATCGCCAGACGGCCGATGCCGAGGCCCTGCGGCAGGAGGAGGCCCTGACCCTGCCGGCCAATCTCGACTACGCGGCGATCGGAGGGCTGTCCCACGAGGTCCGCGAGAAGCTCTCCCTGGTCCAGCCGCGCACCCTGGGCCAGGCCGGCCGGATCGAGGGCGTCACGCCCGGCGCCCTGACGGCGCTTCTTTCGCACGTCAAGAAAGCGGCGATCGCAGCCTGATGACAGCCGATGAATTTCAGAAGGCGACCGGCGCCTGGCCGGAGCGGATGGCCGATCTCGAACGGTTTCGCGTCCTGCTGAGCGAGGCCAATGAGGTCATGAACCTGGTCGGACCCGACAGTCTGCCGGACTTCTGGAACCGTCATGCCTGGGATTCCGCCCAGCTCCTCGATCTTGCGGGTTTCGCCCGGACCTGGGCGGACCTCGGTGCGGGCGCAGGGTTTCCCGGTGTGGTCCTGGCCATCCTGGTGAAGGGCCGGCCGGACGCCCATGTCTGGCTGATCGATTCCCTCCAGAAACGCTGCCGATTCCTGCAGACCATCGTTGATGAACTGGCCCTGCCGGCGACCGTGGTCTGGGGACGGGCGGAGGAGCAGGCGCTCAAGGTCGACGTCGTCACCGCCCGCGCCGTCGCCCCGATGGAAAAGCTGCTGGGTTATGCACAGCCTTACCTGTCTCGCGGTGCACAAGGTCTGTTTCTCAAGGGAGAGAAGGCCGAGACCGAGTTGCAGGACGCCGCCAAGTCTTGGCATGTCGAAGCCGAGCTTTCGGTGTCGCGCAGCGATCCGAGAGGTCGCATCGTCACTGTCCGGAGCCTTCGCCCCCGTGGAAACCAGCAACGTGGTTAGTATGACCAAGCCGTCCCCGGTGAAGCCGCCACGCATCCTCGCCGTGTCGAATCAGAAGGGCGGAGTCGGCAAGACGACGACCGCGATCAACCTCGGGACTGCGCTCGCCGCCATCGGCGAGAAGGTCCTGATCGTCGACATGGACCCCCAGGGCAATGCCAGCACCGGTCTGGGCGTTCCACGTGAAACACGCCGGATCACCATCTATGACGTGATCGTCGACGGTCGGTCCGTGCATGACGCGGCAGTGCCGACGGCCGTACCGGGATTGCACATCATTCCTGCCGACGCCGACATGTCGGGCGTCGAGATCGAACTGAGCCAGGCCGATCGCCGCTCCTATCGCCTGCGGGACGCGCTCGCGGCCCAGGCGACGGACGGCCATACCGGGTACGACTATGTCCTGATCGACTGCCCGCCGTCGCTGAACCTTCTGACCCTCAACGCCATGGCGGCCGCGGACGGCGTCCTTGTCCCGCTGCAGTGCGAGTTCTTCGCCCTGGAAGGGTTGACGCAGTTGATGAAGACGATCGAGATGGTCCGTCAATCATTGAATCCGACCCTCGAAATCCAGGGTCTGGTCCTGACCATGTACGACCGGCGCAACGCCCTGTCTGGACAGGTGGCGGCCGACGTCCGGGCCCACTTCGGCGACAAGGTCTATGACGCCGTCATCCCCCGGAACGTGCGGGTGTCGGAGGCGCCGTCCTTCGGCAAGCCGGTGTTGATCTACGACCTGAAATGCACCGGCAGCCAAGCTTACCTGAAGCTCGCCAAGGAGGTGGTCGGTCGCGAACGCCGCCGCCTCGCCGCCTGATAACGATACGGAATCAAGAGTTTGTCTGAACGTCAAAGAGGTCTGGGCCGAGGCCTGTCCGCCCTGATGGGCGAAACGGTCGCCGAGCCCGTTCCGGTCGCGCCGGGCGCGGTATTGCCCACCGGCGTCGCATCCGTGCCGATCGAGAGCCTGAAGCCGAACCCGGATCAACCGCGCAAACAGTTCACCCGGGCCGACCACGACGAACTGACCCAGTCGATCCGCGACAAGGGCGTTCTGCAGCCGATTCTGGTCCGGCAGCAGCCCGGCGAGGACGGCGTTTGGCAGATCATCGCGGGCGAACGCCGCTGGCGCGCCGCCCAGGCCGCCCGCCTGACGGAAGTGCCGATCATCGTCCGCGAAATGGACGACCTGGAGGTGCTCGAGGTCGCCATCATCGAGAACGTCCAGCGGGCGGATCTCAACCCGCTGGAAGAGGCGGCGGCCTATGGCGTGCTGATGGAGCGGTTCGGCCGCACCCAGGACGCGGTCGCCGGAATCGTCGGCAAGTCGCGGAGCCATGTCGCCAACACCCTGCGCCTGACCCAGTTGACGCCGGGCGCGCGGGAGCATGTCATGGCCGGCCGACTGTCCGCTGGCCACGCCCGCGCCCTGCTGACGGCGAAGGATCCTGACGCCCTGGCCGACCAGGTGGTGGATCAGGGCCTGAACGTCCGTCAGGCCGAGGCTCTGGCCCGCAAGTCGCAGGACGAACAGAAGCCGAAACCGACAAGGCCGGCAGGGACCCAGGGCGCCGCCTCACCCGATATCGCCGCCCTGGAACAGGATCTGACGGACGCCCTCGGGGTGAAGATTTCTCTGTCGGACCGGGGCGGGAAGGGCGAACTGACCCTGTCCTACGCCAGTCTGGAGCAGCTGGACGACCTTTGCCGGCGGTTGATGCGCGCCTGAGGCGCGTCTGTGCTAGGGTCGGGGCATGACCGACACGCCCGAAACCCCCGCAGAAGCCCTGAAACGCGTCCTCGCGGCGAAGAAGGCCTCCAGCCAGCCCGGCGGCCCGGCCTTCAAGCCCGGAAAGCATCCGGAACAGACGGTCAGCGCCCGTAACACGGCCCTGGCCAAGCCGGCCTTCCGAAAGGCCTCGAAGCGGGGGTAACGATTTTCCTTCTCCCCCTGCGGGAGAAGGTGGCTGAGCGCAGCGAAGTCGGATGAGGGGTCACGCTGATGTCAAACGTCAGGGCTCGATCCACTCACTCCAGCCGGCGGTACAACCCCTCATCCGTCAGCCTTCGGCTGCCACCTTCTCCCGCAAGGGGAGAAGGGATCAAAGGCCCAGCCGCCTTGCCCTTGCGGCGATTTCCAGCAGGAGACGTTCGGCAATCAGGTGTTCGGGCATGCCGGTCGTCTTTGTGGCGACGTCGGCGGTGTTGACGCTGTCCTGAACGACGTCGAGCTCTTCGAGACGCCAGGCGCGGGCTTGACGCAGCATCTCGTTTTCCTGTTTCCAGAAGACACCCGCGGCCTTGGCGGCCTCCTTGGCCCCCGCGCCCGCGTTCTGAAGCACATTGATGCGGCGCAGCTTGCCGAGATGGATGGAGGCGGAGCGGACGGCCATGACCGCGCTCTCCCCCTCCGCCAGGGCGCGCCTCAGCCCGCCCTGGGCCGGGGCGGGGCGTCCGCCGAAGGCCTGAAGCGCGGCATCGGACAGGGAGGCGTCGGCCTCGACGCCGAGATGGGCCTCCAGCTCATCGACATCGATGGTCCGGCCCGAGCCGGGGCCGACATAGAGGGCCAGCCGTTCGATCTCCTGGCGCATCAGGCCGCGCTCACGCGGCAGGCGGGCGACGAAGGCGGCGAGGGCGTCCGTGGTCAGGCCGACCTTGTCGACGGCCAGGGCCTCGCGAGTCATCCGGGCGATGTCGCCGGCCTCGTCCTCGTAGCAGGCAATGCCGACCGAGCCCTTGCCGGCCTCGGCCGCCTTGCGCAGGGCCGACTCGCGCCCGAGCGCCCCCGCCTCGACCACCAGCATGCAGTCGGGATTGAACAGGCCCTCGGCGTGGGTCTTCAAAGCCCCGGCAAGGAGTTTGTCGACCGAGGCCTTGTCTCCGCCCAGCCGCACCCGGACCAGACGCCGCCCGCCGATCATGCTGAGGGCGGTCAGAGCCTCTTCCAGCCGGGCCTCGTCGCCGTCGATGTCGCTGTCCGTCAGCAGGGTGACGTTGAACGGATCATTCAGGTCCGGCGTGATGGCCCGGCACAGGACCTCGGCCCGTTCGGCCACGCCGGAGCGGTCCTTGCCGTGGATGACGGCGGCGCGGATCCCGGCGTCGGGCTTCGCCAGGAAGCGGTCCACCTCGGGCCGCTTGGCCAGGATCATGGGGCGGACAGGGCCCGCATCAGGTCGATGCGGATCAACCGGGCCAGTTCGGCGGCGGCGCGGTCCTCGCCGTCCTGCTGGGCGGCGATGGCGGCATAGGGCTGGTCGGCGGCGGCATAGGTGGTGGTGACGGTCTCCGTCCCGGTCAGCGGCGCGCCGCCCGAGACCGGCGTCAGCGTCCAGGCGCCGCGCACGGTCAGCTCGTAGCGGGTCGCCGTGTCATCGATCCGGCGACCCAGAGGGCGACGGTTCTGTTGCGTCACGGTCTCGAGCCGATAGAGGGGCGCGGCATTGCGGTTCCAGCCGAGGGCGTCCTCGAGCTGTTCGCGCAGGCGGTAGCCGAGGCGGTCGTCCTGGGCCGAGACGGAAATCCGGGTCAGGGTCGGCGAGCCGCCTGCGTCGCCGTACAGGGGCGTGAACCCGCACCCGGCCAGAACCAGACCGACGGCCGCCAGCGCTGACAGGCTGCGGACCGACATGTCAGCCGGCCACCAGGTTGACGATACGGTCAGGCACGACGATCACCTTGCGGATCGATTGGGAATTGGCTTCCAGATAGGCCTGAACGGCCGGATTGGCGAGCGCCTCGGCCTCGACGGCCTTGGGATCGGCGCCGCGGGGCATGGTGATCTCGCCGCGACGCTTGCCATTGATCTGGATGGGCAGGACGACCTCGTCGTCGGCCGCGAGGGCCGGGTCGAAGACGGGCCAGGGGGCGTCCAGGACCATTCCCGTTTCACCCAGACGGGTCCAGCCTTCCTCCGCGACGTGCGGGGTGAAGGGGGCGACCAGGCGGGCCAGGGCCGACAGGGCCTCCCGCCGCGCCGCGCCGGACGCGCCGTCGTGATCCCGGATCGTGGCGACGAAGGCATAGAGCTTGGCGATGGCGGAGTTGAAGCGGAAGCCTTCGACGCCTTCGGACACGGCCTTAATGGCCTTGTGGGTTTCCTTCAGCAGCATGGCGTCTGCGGCTGCATCGCCCTCCGCGTCCGCGTCGTAGCCGTCGAACAGGGTCCAGACGCGCTGGACGAAACGGCTGGCGCCCTCGACCCCGCCGGGCGTCCACTGCACATCGCGCTCGGGCGGGCTGTCGGACAGGACGAACAGCCGACCGGCGTCGACGCCGTGCGAGTCGAGGATTTCCTGGGGCGCGACGACGTTCTTTTTCGACTTCGACATCTTCTCGATGTCGCCGATAACCAGGGTCTCGCCGGTCGAGCGCTGTTTCGCCGAGCGATTGCCGGCCTCGTTGGCCAGGTCGACATCGGTCGGCTCGACCCAGGCGCCGTCGGCGCGGCGATAGGTCTCGTGGACCACCATCCCCTGGGTGAACAGTCCGGCGAAGGGCTCCTTCACCGACAGCATGCCGGCGTCGGACAGGGCGCGGGTGATGAAACGGGCGTAGAGCAGGTGCAGGACCGCGTGTTCGACCCCGCCGATATACTGGTCGACGGCCAGCCAGCGATCGGCGGCGGCCCTGTTGATCGGCTCGGCCGCCGTCGGATCGGTGAAGCGGGCGAAATACCAGCTGGAATCGACGAAGGTGTCGAGGGTGTCGGTCTCGCGCACGGCGTCCGTGCCGCAGGACGGGCATTTGACGTGTTTCCAGGTCGGGTGCCGGTCCAGCGGGTTGCCGGGCACGTCGAAGGTGACATCGTCGGGCAGGACGACGGGCAGCTGCCCGGCGGGAACCTCGACCACGCCGCAGGATGGGCAGTGGACGATGGGGATGGGGCAACCCCAGTAGCGCTGGCGGCTGACGCCCCAGTCGCGCAGCCGGTAGATGGTCGCGCCCTTGCCGTGACCGGATGCCTCCAGCCGGGCGATGGCGGCGGCCTTGGCGGCCTCGACGTCCAGTCCGTTGAGGAAGCCGGAGTTGAAGATCCGGCCCGGACCGACATAGGCCTCGGTCCTGATCTCGACGGTGTCCACGTCGTCAGGTTTGACCACCGGGGTGACGGGCAGGTCGTATTTGCGGGCGAAGTCCAGATCGCGCTGGTCGTGGGCCGGACAGCCGAAGATGGCCCCCGAGCCATAGGTCGAGAGGACGAAGTTGGCCGCCCAGACGGGCAGGGTCCGGTCCGGATCGAACGGGTGACGGACGCGAACGCCGAGGTCCACGCCCAGCTTCTCGGCCTTTTCGATATCGGCTTCCGAGGTGCCGGTCTGGGCGCAGGCCTTCACGAAGGCCGCGACGTCCGGCCGGTGTTCGGCGATCGCCTTTGTCAGGGGATGGTCGGGGGCCAGGGCGATGAAGCTGGCGCCGAACAATGTGTCGGGGCGGGTGGTGTAGACCTCGATCGGGTCGCGAGCGTGGTTGGGTTCGCCCTCCGGCGAGCCGGGCAGGAAGTCGGGCGCCCCGGCGATGTCCCACCACAGGGTCGCGCCCTTCGACTTGCCGATCCAGTTCTCCTGCATCAGCCGGACCTTCTCGGGCCAGCGATCCAGGGTCTTGAGTCCGTCGATCAGGTCGTCGGCATAGTCGGTGATGCGCAGGAACCACTGGTTCAGCTTGCGCTTCTCGACCAGGGCCCCCGAGCGCCAGCCCCGGCCGTCGATGACCTGTTCATTGGCCAGGACGGTGTTGTCGACCGGATCCCAGTTGACCGTCCCGTCCTTGCGATAGACGAGGCCGCGCCGATACAGCTCCAGGAACCAGGCCTGCTGTTTGCCGTAGTATTCCGGGTCGCAGGTGGCGAACTCGCGCGACCAGTCCAGCGACAGGCCCAGCAGCTTCAGCTGGGCGCGCATCGAGGCGATGTTGTCGTAGGTCCAGCCCTTGGGGTGGATGCCGCGCTCCATGGCGGCGTTCTCGGCCGGCATGCCGAAGGCGTCCCAGCCCATCGGATGCAGAACGTCGAAGCCCTGGGCCCGCTTATGGCGAGCGACCACGTCGCCCATCACATAGTTGCGGGCGTGACCCATGTGGATGTTCCCCGACGGATAGGGAAACATTTCAAGGACATAGTACTTGGGACGGCCCGTATCCCGGGTGACGAAGGCATTGGCGTCAGCCCAGCGCGCCTGCTGGCGCGGTTCGGCGGTCTTGGGGTCGTAGCGGGTCGGGGTGGAAGACACGGGAATCCTGAAGCGAGAGGGCGATTACCCCCGCGCTCCAGTAGCCCGAAGGGCGATGACGCCCAAAAGAATAAGTCGTTTTAGCCGGCGTTGGACAGGTTGAGCTGGCGCGCCTTGGTCAGGATCGCGTTTTCCAGATCGGCCTCGGTCTGGCCGGACACGGGCGAGGCGGTCCACTCGCCGCCGGCGCTGCGGACTTCCTTGGTCACGGTGACGTTCAGGGCGTCGGCGCGCAGCCGGGTGTCCAGAATGAAGACGGTCGCCTTGAAACGCTCGTTCGGCGTCTGCGGGTTGACGTACCAGTCATAGTTCACGACGCCGCCCCACGGATCGGCGGTCAGAAGCGGCATGAAGCTGAGGGTGTCGAGAGTAGCGCGCCACAGATAGGCGTTCACGCCGATACCGGTCTGGGCCGTCGTGGCGCGCGGGGTGGAGCCGCCCGAGAAGGGCAGGCCGCCGCAGGCGGAAAGGAGCAGACCGCCCGTGACCAACATCGTGGTCGCCAGGACCGTCTTGCCGCGAACAAAACCCATCGAACGTCGTCTCCCTCGGGTGCTGACCTGCCGTATCCCCGTTCGGGCGGCGGACGCAAAGGCGCGCGGTCCTCGACCGTTCGCCAGGCGCGGCTCTATAACACGCTCAAAAGGGGCGATGACAAGGCAATCCGGACCGTTGCGGCCGTCCGTATGCGTCGGCCGGACGCGGATTCGGCCTGTGGCGCGATTCCCCGGTCCGGCGAACACCTTCCGGCCGCCTTCCCGTGACGCTTGCGCCACAGGAGGATGCAAGAGTCCGGGGAACCGGGTTCATCCGGCCTCGTTGCGTTGACCGGGAGGACTACCGGTGTCTAATCGGCGGGTCCTCGGCGGAAACGTCGGGTTCAGGAACAAAGGTCCGGCGACCAACGCCGGGTCGAAGGGTTGGAAATGCGTCTCTCGGCGATCCTCGCTGTCTCTTTCGGTCTCGTCGCTGTCGTGGGCGTCGCCGGCGAAGCGTCCGCGCAGTCACGCTCACGCGTGCCCGCCGTGACTCTGGCCGAGGCGTCCAACGCCCAGCGTTCGACGCCCCCGGCTGCGCCGCGCCGCGGCCTGCGCTGGAACGAGAACGGTCGCTGGGGCCTCGATTTCAACCTGAACCAGCCTGTCGGTCGCGAAGCCGAATGGGGCGATGTCGAAGCCGGTGCCTACTACCGGCTGTCGCCGCGCCTGCGCGTCGGCGCCGCCGCCGGTCTGGCGACGCCCGAACAGGACCCGGCCCGCGCCCCCGAGACCGACCGCCGCGCCCAGCCGCGCGTGCGTCTGGAAACCCTGTTCCGCTTCTAGAGCGCGAACGCCTCGGCCAGTCCGCCGATGGCGGCAAAGCCGTAAGCGCCAGATCCCTGCAGTTCGCCGGCGTTGAGAGCCGTGATCCCGCCGAGCGCAATGACACGCGTCCTGCCCTCTGAAGCGGAAGCCAGGGCCTCCAGGCCAAGAGCGGGTTTTCCCGCGGAGGCTCCGCCGGCCGGGAAGATCGGCGACAGGACCACGGCATCGAGATCACGCGCCGCCCTCGCCCGTTCCACGGAATGGACCGCTCCGGTCAGAATCCAGTCCGGCCGCCGCCCGCACAGGGCATAGGCTGCGGAAAGAGCCCGCTCGGGCAGATGAAGACCGTCGGCCCCGACCTGATCGGCCAGGTCGGTGTCCATCCCGATCAGCAGGGTCATCCCTCGCTCTCGCGTCTCGGCGCGGAGCCGTTCGGCCGTCTCAAGTGCATCGACCGCCCCGAACGACCGATAGACCACGCCTGTGCCCGCCGGCATCCGCGACGCGATCTCCCAGGGCCTGGGGGTCCGTTCCGGGTCGGTGAACAGCAGCATCGGCGGGACCCGCGACCGCACGCCCCCCCTGACAGCGTCAGCCGCGCGGGCTAAGGCCTGAGCCACGGCCCACAGCCGCGCCCCCTCTTCCGTCGTTTCCGGACACTCCATGGTCGCCTCATCCCCCGCTTCGACCGCCGCGTCCACCGCCGAGGCCTTCGCCGCCCGGCTGGCGGCGATCCGGGGGCGGATGACGGCTGCGGCGCGGGCGGCGGGCCGCGACCCCGCCGGGGTCATCCTGACCGCCGTCTCAAAGACCCAGCCGGACGAGGCCATCGATACGGCCCTGGCCTCGGGTCTGCGGGTGTTCGGCGAGAACCGGGTGCAGGAGGCGCAAGCGCGCTGGACCGATCGACGTCCTGTGCTGCCCGACCTCGAACTCCGACTGATCGGCCCGCTCCAGTCCAACAAGGCCGAGGACGCCGTCGCCCTGTTCGACGTTATCGAGACCCTCGATCGCCCCAAATTGGTCGGGGCCCTGGCCTCGGCGTCGCAGAAGATCGGCCGCTCGCCCCGCCTTCTGGTCCAGGTGAATACCGGCGAGGAGGCGCAGAAGGCCGGGGTGGCCCCCCGCGACGCCGACGCCCTGATCGCCGCCGCCCGCGCCGCGGGGCTGATCGTCGAGGGACTGATGGCCATTCCGCCGGCCGATGAGGAGCCGATCCTGCATTTCGCGCTTCTGGCCCGGATCGCCGAACGCAACGGGCTGAAGGTCATGTCGATGGGGATGAGCGCCGATTTCGAGGCCGCGATCCGGCTGGGTGCGACTCACGTGCGCATTGGATCGGCGTTGTTCGGGGAACGAAACCCGGGTTTCACGTCCTTCAGCCTCTGATTCCGCGTCAAATTCAGCCGCCGCCTTGGCGTTTGGCTCCAGCCTCGCCATTCTAGACAGATGCCCACAGCCAAGACCCTGCTCATCATCGACGACGACGACGACCTGCGCGAGGCCCTGGCCGAGCAGCTGGCGCTGCACGAGGAGTTCAAGACCGTCCAGGCCGCGACGGCCACCGAGGGTGTTCGTCTGGGCCGGGAGATCCGCGCCGACCTCATCCTGCTCGACGTCGACCTGCCCGACATGGACGGCCGCGAGGCCTGCCGCCTGTTGAGGAAGGACGGGGTCTCGACCCCCGTCATCATGCTGACGGCGCAGGATTCAGACGCCGATACGGTGCTCGGCCTCGACAGCGGGGCCAATGACTATGTGACCAAGCCCTTCCGCTTCGCCGTCCTTCTGGCCCGGATCCGCGCCCATCTGCGTAGCCATGAACAGTCCGAGGACGCGGTCTTCCAGATCGGCCCCTATTCCTTCCGACCCGCCGGCAAGGTCCTGATCGACCCCAAGGGCAAGAAGATCCGGCTGACGGAGAAGGAAACCAATATCCTGAAATACCTCTACCGCGCCGGGGCCAAGCCCGTGTCGCGCGAGGAGCTGCTGACCGAGGTCTGGGGCTACAACGCCGGGGTCACGACCCACACGCTCGAGACCCACATCTATCGCCTGCGCCAGAAGATCGAACCCGAACCCGGCCAGGCCCGCCTCCTGCTGACCGATGCGGGCGGGTATCGGCTGCAGCCATGATGCCTGGGCCGTGGGAGGAGCGCGTGCCCAAGGTGCGCATCATCCGCCGGCCAGAGGGTGAGGCGCCGGAATGGGTGCGCGATGCGTGGATTGGCCTCGATCTGCCTATTCTCGACGAAGAACCCGTTTCGACGGCTGGCTATGGCGTCATGACGGGACCCAAAAACCTCGTTGTCGACTGGCTATGGTGTCTGACAGGGCGTTCCAAAGCGGTGGCCGGATACAGAATCCGGGCCGACGTCGCCGTAGATCTTCTGGAGCAGGCCTCGCCCGAGGCTGGGCGATGGTGGCATGAGAACGCTGCCTATTCTGTCCGCCGTGGTGCTCTGTTCGTCTTCGATACGGCGGCCTGCGAGCGGCTCGACTAGACGTCCAGATCGACCGTGATCGGGCAGTGGTCCGAGGGCTGTTCCCAGGCGCGGACCGGCTCGTGGATGATCGCCGAGCGTGACACGACCGACGGGGTCAGGCCGGGCGAGGTCCAGATGTGGTCGAGGCGCAGGCCACGGGCGGACTTGCGGAAGTCCTCGGCGCGATAGCTCCACCAGGAGGCGAGCTTCTGCGGCTCGGGGTAGGCGTCCCGGACCACGTCATGGAAGCCGCCCGCCGCCTGTAGCCGGTTCAGGGTCTCGACCTCCAGCGGGGTGTGGCTGACGATCTTCGACATATAGCGGTGGTTCCAGACGTCGAACTCCGACGGTGCGATGTTGAAGTCGCCGCACATCAGCAGGCGCGACGCACGATCCTGGGCCGTGACCGTCGTGGTCAGCTGCTCGTAGAAATCCATCTTGTGATCGAATTTCGGATTCAGCTCACGGTCGGGGACGTCCCCGCCGGCCGGGATGTAGAAATTCTGGATATCGACGCCCGCGACCCGGGCCGAGACACAGCGGGCGTGACCCAGTTTGCAGGCCTGGAAGGTGTCGGAGTGTTCGATCGGCCGGCGCGAGGCGATCGCCACCCCGTGCCAGCCCTTCTGGCCGGCGATCTTCAGGTGCGGCAGGCCCATGTCGACGAAGGCGTTCCGGGGGAACTGGTCCTCCAGACACTTGATTTCCTGCAGGCACAGGACGTCGACCTCGGCCTCGGCGACGAACCGGGCGACCTGTTCGATGCGCAGGCGGACGGAGTTGATGTTCCAGGTGGCGACGCGAAGCATGGGCCTCGTCTAGCGGAAGCGCGGCCGCGCTCAAGCCGGGAGCCGCCACGCGACGAGCGAAAGCGCCAGAAAGATGCAAAAAACCCCTCGGCGGGGGAGCCGAGGGGTTGAGGTTGGTTTCTCTCTCGCCGCCGTCGGGAGGGGATGAGGTCCGAGGGCGTCGGAACGGCCGCCGCCGTCCTGTGCTCAAAGTGTCACGCCGACAGGAAATGGTCAAACGACAAAAAGAGACTATTGCCTGTGATCGTCCGAACACGGTTCACGATTCGTGAATCTGTCAGTCCAGGTCAGTTCCGGCGGGGGCGCAGGGTCGGATCGGTCAGGCGGAACAGGCTGGACGCCAGGTTCGAGGCGGGCGTCAGCGAGGTCAGCTGGGTCCGGGTACGACCGCCCTGGGCATCGGTGATGGTCCACTCCTGCAGCCGCAGAGGGCTACCCGCGAAGGCCAGGATGACCGAGCCTTCATTGGGACGGCGTTCGTCGCGGGCGGTGATGGCGAAGGCGCCGGACTGCATCCGGGTGACGCGGTCGATGCGGACGCCCTGGTCGAGGCGCACATTGCGCGCCAGGAAGGTGGACAGGGGCGTCATTCCCAGCGGCACCTGGCGGAAGACGTTCAGGCGCGGGTCGTAGCGCTTGACGTTGTCGCCGTCCGACACGACCAGCAGGCCCGCCGGGCTGGTGTATTCGAACCGCATCCGGCCCGGACGCTGCAGCCAGAAGCGGCCTTCACGACGCTGGGGGCCGCTGGTCTCGACGAAACTGCCCTGGGCCGAGGTCAGGTTCTGCAGATAGGTCTGGGCCGTGGCCAGGGTGGCGCGGTCCTCCGCCGACAGGGCGGTCTGGGCGGTCGCGGGCAGGGCGGCGAGACCGGCGATCGCGGCGAGGCCGAAGCCGAGGTCTCTGCGGGACAGGGTCATGGTCGTCTTTCTTGCTTCGTCATCCTCCGGCTCGATCGGGGGACGGGACGATTTTCGAGGCTGCCGTTGTGACAGGCGAGCGCGGCGTCGCGATGACGGGAGCTAGACCTCATTCCGGCGGCGGAATGAAGCCCTGTTCAGGCCGGAGGTTCCCGAAACCGTCAGGCCATGAACCGGCTGGCCAGCAGGCCGGACAGGTTGAACATCATATGCGCCAGGCTGCCCGGGGCGATCCGACCGGTCCTCAGTCGCAGCCAGCCCAGGGCAAGACCCAGCGGGAAGGTGTAGGCCACCTGCGAGAAGGCCTCCGGCGTCAGGCGATAGCTGTGATAGCCAAAATGGCTGACCGCCAAGAGCAGGGCCGAACCGATGACCGCAGCCTGGCCGCCGGATGGCGACAGGCGCTGGAACGCCTCGAACACCACGCCACGGAACAGGAATTCCTCGGCCAGCAGCCCGAACACGAGAAAGCCCAGCACGGCTGTCCCGGGCAGAACGGGACTGGACGCTCCTCCGAACACCGCCGCGACGGCGATGGCACCAAGGACGGTACCGATCCCGAGGCCGAGCGCGAGGCTGCGCCGCCACGGTGCGAGCCCGGCGGAACCGGCAGCGAGGAGGACAAACACAAGGCCGCAGACGACGAACGACGCCGGCCGCGCCAGAACGACATCGACCCACGGCTGACCCCATGGCGCGATGAGATGCAGAAGGCCCCGGTCGCACAGGAAAAGCATGAAGGGTGAAACAGCGCTGACGACCGCCAGCCCCACCGTGCTCCATTGCGAACGCGGCATCACGCCATCGGCGGCGGGCCGGCAAGGATGTCGCGCTTTCCGGCGTGGTTGGCGGCGGAGACGACGCCTTCCTGTTCCATCCGTTCGATCAGGGAGGCGGCGCGGTTGTAGCCGATCTGCAGCCGGCGCTGGACGTAGGAGGTCGAGGCCTTGCGGTCGCGGGTGACCACGGCCACGGCGCGGTCATAGAGGTCGTCGCCCGATCCGCCGTTTCCGCCCTCGTCGAAGGCGTTGTCGCCGTCGCCGTCCGGATCGTCGGTGATCAGGTCGAGATAGTCGGGCTCGGCCTGGCTGCGCAGGTGTTTGCAGACCTCCTCGACCTCCTGGTCCGTCACGAACGGCCCATGCAGACGGGTGATGCGGCCGCCGCCGGCCATATAGAGCATGTCGCCCTGGCCCAGCAGCTGTTCGCCGCCCTGTTCGCCGAGGATGGTGCGGCTGTCGATCTTGGAGGTGACCTGGAAGGAGATCCGGGTCGGGAAATTGGCCTTGATGGTGCCGGTGATGACGTCGACCGACGGGCGCTGGGTGGCCATGATCAGGTGGATGCCGGCGGCGCGGGCCATCTGGGCCAGGCGCTGGACCGCCCCCTCGACGTCCTTGCCGGCGACCAGCATCAGATCGGCCATCTCGTCCATGACCACGACCAGATAGGGCATGGGTTCGGGCCGGATCTTCTCGGACTCGAACACCGGACGACCCTGGTCGTCGAAGCCGGTCTGGACGGTACGCTCGAAATGCTCGCCCTTCTTCTGGGCCTCGACGGCGCGCTCGTTGTAGCTGGCGACATTGCGGACGCCGAGCTTGGACATCCGGCGATAGCGGTCCTCCATCTCGCGCACTGTCCATTTCAGGGCGACGACGGCCTTCTTGGGATCGGTGACGACGGGGGCCAGCAGGTGCGGGATGCCGTCATAGACCGACAGTTCCAGCATCTTGGGGTCGATCATGATGAAGCGGCATTCGGCAGGGCTCAGCCGGTACAGGATCGACAGGATCATGGCGTTGACCCCGACCGACTTGCCCGAGCCGGTGGTGCCTGCGATCAGCAGGTGGGGCATCCGCGCCAGGTCGGCCACATAGGGGTCGCCGCCGATGGTCTCGCCGAGCGCCAGGGGCAGGATATGCGCCGGCTTGCCGTATTCCGACGAGGCCAGCAGGTCACGCAGATAGACGGTCTCGCGCTTCAGGTTCGGCAGTTCGATGCCGATGGCGTTGCGGTTCGGCACGACGGAGATGCGGCAGGCGCGCGCGCTCATCGAGCGGGCGATGTCGTCGGACAGGGCGACGACGCGGCCGTGCTTGACCCCGGGCGCGGGAACCAGTTCGTACAGGGTGACGACGGGGCCGGGCCGGATCTGGTCGATGACCCCCTTGACCCCGAATTCGGCGAGGACGCCTTCCAGCATCCGGGCGTTCTGTTTCAGGGCCGCCTCGTCGACCATGCCCACGCGGGCCTGGGGCTTGGCCAGCATGCCGAGCGGAGGCAGGGAGAAGTCGCCTTCCGGCCGGGCGAAGTCGAACACGGCCTGGTCGTCGTCGACCGTCTTCTTCGAGGTCTTGGGGGGCCTGGGCGCAGCGACCTTGATCTCGCTCTCGGTCGTGCGCGGGGCGAGGGCCGGATAGGCCGGCGCCGGGGCGACGGGACCCGGTTCGTCCCAGGGCAGGGGGGCGTCGACGTCCGCCTCGTCGTCGAGCGGCATCTCCAGCCGGGGTGCGCGACGCGGGGCGCGGGCGGGCGCGGCCTCGGCCTCCGGTTCGGGGCGGGTCGGGCGACGGCGGGCGGTCTGGACTGCGGCCGGATCGGACCCCCGGCGCAGACCCGAGATCCAGGCGGCCCCCTCGGCGAAATCGCCGGGACGCAGGCCCACGGCGTAGCCGCAGGCCCACAGGCCGAAGGCGAGGAAGGCGATCCCGCCGATGAGGCTTCCGCCGGGCACGCCGAGGGCCCGGAAGCCCGTATCGACAAGGCCGATGACCCCGTCACCCCACAGGCCGCCGAGGCCGGCGGCCAGCGGCCAGGCGGGCGGAGCGGCCAGGGCCGAGAGGGCGGCGGACAGGCTGAGCACTCCGCCGGAAGCGGCGAGCGCCTTCAGCGGCGTGGGCTTGAGGCGCTGCTGGATCGCGTCGCCGATGGCGGCGGCGAGGCCGAAGGCGACCGTCAGGGCGGCGGCCGGCCAGGCGGCGAGGCCCAGGGACTGCATGAAGAGGTCGGCGAACAGGGCGCCGTTGGCTCCCAGCCAGTTGGTCGGGGCGGCCGATGAGGCGGCGTTCAGGCTCGGATCGGCCGGGTTCCACGACACCAGGGCGACCACCAGCAGGGTCGCCAGCAGGGCCTGAAGCACGCCGCGAAAACGCACCATGAAGGGTGCGTCCCAGATCATGAGGACGCCCTGGACGGCGCGCTGGCTGATGGCGAGGGCTGCGGACATGCAGAAGCTCCGGACGGACTTGGTGCCCAGTGTCGCAGGCCCAGGGTTAAGGGGCTGTTTACCTCGCCCGTCGGTGCGACCCCCTCGCTACTGGACGCGCGGCCCGGGCGGCGCGACAAGGCCTCATGACCTCCCCCCATACCCACGACGTCATCATCGCCGGAGCCGGCATGGCGGGGGCGACGTTCGCCCTGGCGGCGGCGCGCGGGGGGCTGAGGGTCGCCATGATCGATCCCCAGCCGTTTTCGGCCCAGCTGGCTCCCACCTTCGACGGCCGGTCGACGGCGATCGCCTGGTCGACGTTCCGGATGCTCCATGCGCTGGGCGTCGGAGAGGCCATGCGGCCGCACGCCTGCCGGATGGACCGGATTCTGGTCACCGACGGACGGCGTCCCGGCGCGGCGTCGAAGGCCGCCTCGCCGGCCTTCCTGCGCTTCGACGCCGACGAGATCGGAGACGCCAACGGCGGCGAGCCGCTCGGCTATATGGTCGAGAACCGACGCATCCGGGTGGCCCTGGCCGGGGCGGTCGAGACCTCCGACATCGATCTCCGCACGCCCGCCGCGGTCGTCGCGGTCGAACAGACCAACCCCGCCGTGCGGGTGACCCTGGCTGACGGCTCGGTCCTCACCGCCCCGGTGGTCGTCGGGGCCGAGGGGCGCGGCTCGAAGGTGCGCCAGGCGGCCGGGATCGAGACGGTCGGCTGGGGCTACGGTCAGTCCGGCGTGGTGGCCACGGTCCGGCTGGGCCGCGACCACGGCAATGTCGCCCATGAATATTTCCTGCCGGGCGGCCCGTTCGCCATCCTGCCCCTGACCGACCAGCGCGCCAGCCTTGTCTGGACCGAAACCACGAAGGCGGCCGAAGCCCTGAGGGTCTGTTCGGACGAGGCCTTCCAGTCCCACCTGTCCCGCCGTTTCGGCGAGTTTCTCGATGGGGCGACGCCGGAGGGGCCGCGCTTCGTCTATCCGCTGTCGCTGGAGCTGGCGACGACCCTGACCGCCCCGCGCACCGCCCTGATCGGCGACGCCGCCCACGGCGTGCACCCGGTCGCGGGCCAGGGCCTGAACATGGGCCTCAAGGACGCCGCCGCCCTCGCCGAGGTTCTGATCGAGGCGATGCGGCTGGGCGAGGACATCGGGTCTGTGGTGGTGCTGGACCGCTACGCCCGCTGGCGCCGGTTCGACAATGCGGCCCTGGCCGCCGGGTTCGACGGCTTCGTGCGGCTGTTTTCCAACGATCTGCCGCCGGTGCGTCTGGCCCGCGACCTCGGCATGGCCGCCGTCAACCGCATCGCCCCCCTGCGCCGCGCCTTCATGCGCGAGGCCGGCGGTGCGACGGGCGACCTGCCGAAGCTGCTGAGGGGCGAGCTGGTCTGACGTTCAGCTCTCCTCCCTGTCGCGAAGCGATGGGGAGGTGGCTGCGAGCCCTTCGCGAGCTGACGGAGGGGGCGACACGTTTTCGACAATGAGGTGGTCCGGTCTCAAGCGCCGTCTCGCCCCCTCCGTCACGACGCCAAGCGGCGTCGCGCCACCTCCCCATTCGCCAAGCGGCGAACAGGGGGGAGATCGGCTGGTCTAATCCAGCGCCCGCGCCTCTTCCGGCAGCATGATCGGCACGCCGTCGCGGATCGGGAAGGCGAGTTTCGCCCCTTTGGAGATCAGCTCGTTGGCCTCGCGATCGTAGTCGAGCCGTCCGCGCGTGATCGGGCAGACCAGGACCTCGAGAAGCCTCGGATCAACCGATGACGGCGTATGAAAAGTATCGCTCATTTTTGTAGGGGGCTACCGCTCGCGCCGCGGGCGCTTGCTGCTTGAGCCCGGTCCTCTGCTGGATCGGTGATGGCGTCGGTCTACTGCATTGATGCGGGCGTGTCGCCGTCGCCGGTCTCGGCGGCGTCAATGCGCATCAGGGCGGTGAGGACGTCGACGCGGTCGTCGAGCGCAGGACTTTCCAGAAGGGCCTGTTTCTCGGCCGGTTCGAACGGCAGGGCCATGGACAGGCTGTTGATCAGGGCCTCCTGCGGCGCCGCCTCGGCCGTCTCCCAGTCGATCTCCAGCTGACGGCGCTCGAGATAGTGTTTCAGCCCGGCCAGGAAGGCGGGGCGATCAAAGGCCTCGCCCCCGTGTGGCTCCGACAGGTCGGCCTCGAACGGGGCGAAGGCGGCGCGGACCTGGCGATAGGGGGTCTGGCTCGGCAGTTCACTGGTCACGCGGAACCGGGCGATACCGGTCAGGGTGATCAGGTAGCGGCCGTCCGAGGTCTCGGCGAAACTGGTGATCCGTCCGGCGCATCCGACCGCCGACAGGCTGGGCAGCTGGGCCGGACCGCCGGTCGGCTGGATCATCCCCAGCATCCGCTCGCCGGCCATGGCGTCGTCGATCATGTTCAGATAGCGCGGCTCGAAGATGTTCAGCGGCAGCTGACCGCGCGGCAACAGGATGGCCCCGGGCAGCGGAAAGACCGGGATCACCTGCGGCAGGTCGACGACCTTCACATAGCCTTGGGCCATCGACCGTCCTTCAGGAAAACAGAATGGAGGACAGGCGACGGCGCCCGTCCTTGGCAATGTCGGACGACAGGCCGGCGGCCTCGAACACGACCAGCAACTGCTTCCTCGCGGCCTGGTCGTTCCATTCGCGGTCGGCGGTGACGATGTCGAGCAGGCTGGTCGCCGCGCCCTTCAGGTCGCCCTCGGCCGCCTGGGCCAGGGCCAGGTCGTAGCGGGCCTGATGATCGGACGGATCGGCCCTCACCTTCGCCTCCAGCGCGGCGGTTTCGCCGGTCGGGGCGCTTGAGGACAGGGCCAGCTGGGCGCGGACCGTGACGACCGAGGGCTCGGTCGAATCCTGCGGGGCCATGGCGATGGTCTGGCGCGCCTGATCGGCGTCGCCCCCGGCCAGATAGACGCGCGCCATGCCGGCGATGGCCTTCTGGTTCTCCGGCTCCATGGTCAGGACGTGGGCGAAGGCCTGGGCCGCGCCGCCGAAATCATCGAGGCCCAGCGACTCCTCGCCGAGGGCCAGCAGCTGCTCGACGTCGGTGTTGACGCCGGCGCCGCCCGACAGTTTCTCGATGAAGGCCTTGATCTGGCTTTCCGGCACTGCGCCCTGGAAACCGTCGACCGGCTGGCCGTCGACGAAGGCATAGACCGTCGGGATCGACTGGACCCGCAGCTGGCCGGCGTAGGCGGGGTTCTTGTCGACGTCGATCTTGACCAGTTTGACTGCACCTGCGGCCGCCCGGACCTGTTTCTCAAGGGCGGGGGTCAGGGTCCGGCACGGGCCGCACCAGGTGGCCCAGAAGTCGACGATGACCGGCTGGATCTTCGACTGGGCGATGACGTCGTCCATGAAGCCGGCGTCGGAGCCGTCCTTGATCAGGTCGTCGGGGGAGGTCTGGGGATCGGCGAGGCTCATCGGATCTCTTTGCAGCGTGTGGCGGGTAACGCGGTAGGGCTCAGATGGTCGCGGGGGCGGCCGGCGGCAAGTCTGCGGAGAAGTCGATCACCAGCGGCTCGCGTCCGATCTCCGACAGGAAGCGTCGAAATGCGCCCTGCGTCAGGGCTGTCGTCGCCGTATTGGTCAGGGGGTGGAAGTTGACGACGTCGGCCTCCCACAGCCGCTTGTCGATGACGAAGTTCACGCGCCGGTCGACGTCATTGATCAGACCCAGGGCCGTCACCGAGCCGGGCTTTACCCCGAGAGTCTCGACCATCAGGGTCTCGTTGCCGAAGGACACCCGGTCGGAACCGATCGTCCGGGGCGCGGCCTTCAGGTCGATGACCGTGTCCTGACGCGCCGAGATCAGCCACAGCCGGCCCTTCTTGTCCTTGAGGAACAGGTTCTTGGTGTGGGCGCCGGGCATGGCGGCCTTGATCTCGTGACCCTCGTCGACGGTGAACACCGCCGGATGGTCGTGCGTCGTCTGTTCGATCTCGCGCTCGGCCATCCAGGCCAGCAGGGTCTCGCGATTATGCAGCGGTTGAGCGGTCATGTCCGGCCGGGCTAGGAGTGGTTCCGTTCGATACCGCCCGGAGCGTCGCCTTGGAACTGGAATGCTATCCCATGTCGGCCCGGCCGCCGGATCTGGTGCCCGGTCGCCAGTCACGGAACTGGATGGACGCCTTCGTCAGCCGGCACCCCTATCGCTGCCTGCCCCTGACCATGGCCAACACCACGGGGTGGGAGATCCTGTGTCCCTTCACCTTTACGGCGGAGTGGAACGGCGGGCCGTCGCAGTCCGACATCACCATCACGCCCGAGCGGCCCCAGCCCGAGCTGGACCATTTCGTCACCTCGCACTTCTCGCGCGGCGTTCTGACCATGCACCCCCAGTATCTGTTCCGTACGCCGCCGGGCTGGGGGATGATCTGCTCGGGCTCGCCCAATCATATGAAGGACGGGATCCAGCCCCTGGTCGGGCTGATCGAGACCGACTGGCTGCCCTTCCCCTTCACCATGAACTGGCTGTTCACCCGGCCGGGCCGCGTGAAGTTCGAGCGCGGCGAGCCCTTCTGCTTCATCAACCTGGTCGAGCACCGCAAGATGGACGCGGTCCAGCCGGTGATCCGGACGCTGGAGTCCAATCCGGTGATGAAGGGCCAGTTCGAGGCCTGGAACCGCCAGCGCACCGACTTCAACAACCGTCTGGCTTCGGGCGATCCCGATGCGGCCAAGGAGGCGTGGCAGAGGTTCTACTTCAAGGGCGAGATCCCGGAGGCCCTGGGCACGGCGCCGGAGACCCACGCCAACAAGCGCCGGCTGAAGACCCCGCGCGTGGGTTGAGGCTCAGCGGGAGGCGAGGATCGCCTCCAGCCCCTCGCGCCAGGTCGGGTGGGCCGGTCGCCAGTCCAGTTCGGCCTTGGCCCGGGCGTTCGAGATGCGTTTGCAGTCGAGGTAGAAGCGCCGCATCCCCTCCGACACCGACGGATCGGTCCAGTCGACCTCCGGCGGCTGGGGCAGGCCCATGCGCTGCGCCGCGTCGGCCATGACCACATCGACGGGCGACGGCGCGTCGTCGGTGAGGTTGTAGGCCGCGCCCGGCCGGGGGCGCTCCATCGAGGCGAACAGAGCGGCGACGGCGTCCTCGACATAGATCCGGTTGAAGATCTGGCCAGGCTTCCTGACGATCCGGGCGGTGCCGTCGCGCAGGCGATCCACCACCGACCGGCCGGGACCGTAGATGGCGGGAAGGCGGAAGATCTGAACCGTCAGCCCCATGCCGCGACCCGCGTCGAGCCAGTCCGTTTCCGCCCGGACGCGACGCGCCCCCTCCAGACTGGCGGCGTTCAGGGCGTCGTCCTCGAACACCCAGCCGCCGTTCCGGTCGCCATAGACGGCGGTCGAGGAGACATAGCCGATCCAGTCGGGACAGGCCTGCGCCTTACCCAGGGCGGGCAGGAGGACCTTCGCCCCGGGGCAGCCGTGGCCTTCAGGGGGAGCCGTTACGAGGATGGCGGAGGCCTGACCGACCGTAGCCGCCAGGGCCGTCGCATCCGCAGGATCGACGGCGGTGATTCCGTCGGCCTCAAGTCCGACCCGGCGCTCCGGGTCCCGGGAGGTCGCCGCCACGGACAGGCCCCGCGCCTTCGCTGCGGCCAGCGCGGCCCCGCCGAGATAGCCGGCGCCGAAGACGAGCAAAGAGCCTTGCGCCATCGCCGCGATCAGCCGACCCGCGCCGCGGCGGGGCCGGGAGCCGGGGCCGCTTCCGGCACCGTGCGCAGGGCCTCGGCCCGCTTGCCGTTCCAGGCGGAGACGCAGGGGATCTTCGACCGGTCGGCGCGGTCGGCGTAGCGACGGGCGATGTCGGTGACGTCCGCCATCAGCCCCTCGGCCAGGGTGATCGGCTTCAGGCCCAGGTCCCTGAACTGGTCGTTGGCGACGACCAGTTCGTTCTCGTCGGCCTCAAGGCGCGGATTGGCGACATTGTGGACCTCGGCGCCGGTCATCCCGGCAACCATGGCGGCAAGGTCGCGGACCCGGCGGCTCTCTGTCATCTGGTTCAGGATCTTGACCCGTTCGCCCTTTTCCGGCGGGTTCTTCAGCGCCAGTTCGACGCAGCGCACCGTGTCCTGGATGTGAATGAAGGCCCGGGTCTGACCGCCCGTGCCGTGCACGGTCAGGGGATAGCCGAGCGCCCCCTGCATCAGAAAGCGGTTCAGGACGGTGCCGTAGTCGCCGTCATAGTCGAACCGGTTGATCAGTCGCTCGTCCTTGCGGGTCTCCTCGGTCTGGGCCCCCCAGACGATGCCCTGGTGCAGGTCGGTGATCCGGACCCCGTCGTTCTTGGCGTAGAACTGGAACAGCAGGGCGTCCTGGGTCTTGGTCATGTGGTAGATCGAGCCCGGGTTCGGCGGGAACAGGATCTCCTGCTCGGTCGGGCCGAAATCGGTCTGGACCGTGACCTTCAGATAGCCTTCCGGAATACGCAGCCCGGCGGTGGTGTAGCCGTAGACCCCCATGGTCCCCAGGTGGGCCAGGTGGACGTCCAGCCCGCTCTCGACGATGGCCGCCAGCAGGTGGTTGGTGGCGTTCAGGTTGTTGTCGACGGTGTAGAGCTTGTGCCGCGCCGACTTCATCGAATAGGGGGCGGCCCGCTGTTCGGCGAAATGGACGACCGAATCGGGTTTCTCGTCCCGGATCAGGGCGACGAGGCGATCGAACTCCTTGCCGACCGTCATGTTGACGAAGCCGATCTCCCGGCCCGAGACTTCCTTCCACGCGGCGATGCGCTCGCCCATGGTCCGGATGGGGGTCAGGGACTGGACCTCCAGCTCATTGTCGATATTCCGGCGGCTCAGGTTGTCGACGACGATCACGTCCCAGCCGCGCGCGGACAGATGCAGCGCGGTCGGCCAACCACAGAAGCCGTCGCCGCCCAGAACCAGTACCTTCATCGTCTTCTTCCTCTACCCGGTTCCTGCCTAGCCGAAGGCGGGGGGCGGAGCAAAGCGGCGTGGTTGCCTAGAGCAGGGGCGTAATCGCCGCACGCGCCGAAGCGCCGAGGTCGGCGTGCTTCAATCCGTAGGCGACATTGGCCCGCAGGAGCCCCACGGGATCGCCGCAGTCGAAGGTCGTGCCCTCATACTCCAGGGCGTGGAAGTCCCGGACCTTCATCAGCCGGGCCATGGCGTCGGTCAGCTGGATCTCGCCGCCCGCGCCCGTCTGCTGGTCGGCCAGCAGGGGGAAGATGTCGGGCGTCAGCACATAGCGGCCCGAGATGAACAGGTTCGACGGCTCGGTCCCCAGGGGAGGCTTCTCGACCATGCCGGTCATGCGGTTGAGCCGGCCCTCGCGGCCGTCCAGGGCCACGATGCCGTATTTGTGGGTCTCGCCCTCGGGCGCCGGTTCGACCACAACGACATTGCCGCCCGTCCGTTCATGGGCGTCGATGGCCTGTTTCAGGGCCGGGGTGTCGGCCATCATCAGCATGTCGGCCAGGATGACGGCGAAGGGTTCGTCGCCGATCAGATCGCGGGCGCAGAAGACGGCGTGGCCCAGACCCAGCGGGGCCATCTGGCGCACGAAGCTCATTTCGCCGGGCCTGGGCAGGTCGGCGACGACCGACATCAGGATGTCGTCCTTGCCCTTGGCCTTCAGGATCGCCTCGACCTCATAGGCATGGTCGAAATAGTCCTCGATCGAGGTCTGGCCGCGGCCGACCACGAAGATCATGTGCTCGATGCCGGAGGCGCGGGCCTCCTCGACGATGTGCGACAGGATCGGCCGGTCGAACACGTTCAGCATGTTCTTCGGCGTCGTCTTGGCGGCGGGCAGGACGCGGGTGCCCAGACCGGCGACGGGCAGGACGGCCTTGCGGACGCGGGACGGCGATGTGGTCATGAGGCTCCCCAGACTGCGGCAGGCAGCCTAACGCACGCGTCGGCGTTTCGTAGCCCCGCTGACGGCAAAATCGCTATTCGACGGTGACGGACTTGGCGAGGTTGCGCGGCTGATCCACGTCGGCGCCCTTCACCACGGCCACATGATAGGCCAGCAGCTGGATCGGGGCGGACATCACCAGGGCGGAGATCAGGGGATCGCAGGCCGGGGCGGTGACCACGACCCGGGCGCCCGCCGGCGCGTGTTTGGCGCCTTCCGGATCGGTGATGAAGACCACCTGGCCGCCGCGCGCCATGACCTCGCTCATGTTCGAGGCCGATTTCTCGAACCAGGAATCATAGGGGGCCAGGATGATGACGGGCGTCGCCTCGTCGACCAGGGCGATGGGGCCGTGCTTCAGCTCGCCGGCGGCATAGCCCTCGGCGTGGATATAGCTGATCTCCTTGAGCTTCAGCGCGCCCTCGAGGGCCAGGGCCGACATGGGGCCGCGGCCGAGATAGAGGACGTCCCTGGCCTTGGCGATCTCGACGGCGATGTCTTTCAGCGCGTCCTCCAGGCCGATGGCCTCGGCGATCAGGCGCGGAGCCTCCAGCAGGACGCGGACCAGCCTCTGTTCCTCGACCGCGTCGATCCGGCCGCGCGCCCGGGCCGCGGCGATGGCGATGGCGATCATGACCGAGACCTGGGCGGTGAAGGCCTTGGTCGAGGCGACGCCGATCTCGGGTCCGCAATGGATCGGCCAGACGACGTCGGCCTCGCGGGCAATGGTTGATTCGGTGGCGTTGACGATGGCGGCCGTCTGCATCCCCGCCTCGGCGCAGTGGCGGAAGGCGGCCAGGGTGTCGGCGGTCTCGCCCGACTGGCTCATGGCGATGGCCAGGGCGTTGGGACGGAGCGCCGGCTGGCGATAGCGGAACTCCGAGGCGATCTCGACGTCCACGGGCAGGTCGGCCAGCTGTTCGATCAGGTACCGGCCGATCATCCCGGCGATCCAGGAGGTGCCGCAGGCGACGATCTGGATCCGGTCGATGGCGGCGAAATCCACGCCCTGGACCGTCGTGCGATCGGTCAGGGTGTCGACATAGGCGGCGATGGTGCGCTGGCACCCTTCCGGCTGGTCATGGATCTCCTTTTCCATGAAGTGCCGGTAGTTGCCCTTCTCCATCAGGACGGCCGAGGCGGGCACGATCTTGATCGGCCGGTCGACCGCCTTGCCGGAGCCGTCGAAGATCCGGACCCCGCCGTGGGTGGCGATGACGTAGTCGCCGTCTTCCAGATAGGTGATCCGGTTGGTGAACGGCCCCAGGGCCAGGCCGTCGGAGCCGATGAACATCTCCCCGTCGCCGTGACCGACGGCCAGGGGCGGACCGTTGCGGGCGGCCAGAATCACCTCATCCTCGCCCGAGATCAGGACGCACAGGGCGAAGGCGCCCGACAGCCGGTCCAGCGTCGCCTTGAAGGCCTCGAGCGGCGACAGGCCGGTCGCCAGCTCCGAATCGAGCAGGTGGGCCACCACCTCGGTGTCGGTCTGGGACGAGAAGATGCGACCGGCGGCGATCAATTCGGCCTTCAGCTCGGCGAAATTCTCGATGATGCCGTTGTGGACCACGGCGACGCGGCCGGCGATATGGGGGTGGGCGTTGGCCTCCGTGGGCGCCCCGTGGGTGGCCCAGCGGGTGTGGCCGATGCCGGTGGTGGCCTCCAGCGGGTTCGCCGCCAGGACCTTTTCCAGTTCCTTCAGCTTGCCGGGCGCGCGACGGCGCTCCAGCACCCCGTCGACCTGGGCGGCGATGCCGGCCGAGTCATAGCCCCGGTACTCCAGTCGCTTCAGGCTTTCGATCAGGCGATCCGAGACCGGCCGGATTCCGACGATGCCGATGATGCCGCACATTCCAGGTCGCTCCAGCCGCAGGGTCCCATACAGCCGAGGATGACGGCCGGGACGGTCTGCTCTAGGACGGCCTTAAGACGCCGACACCTAAAAAGGCGTTTCGGCAGGTTTCGGCGGAGGGCCGCACATGGGCGAGCGCAAATATTTCGGCACCGACGGCATTCGCGGCCGGGCCAACACCAGACCCATGACGGCCGAGATCGCCCTGCGCGTCGGTCTGGCGGCCGGGAAACTGTTCATGTCGGGCGACGACCGCCGCCATCTGGTGGTCATCGGCAAGGACACCCGCCTGTCGGGCTATATGATCGAACCCGCCCTGGTGGCCGGATTCGCCTCGGTCGGCATGGATGTGCGCACCTTCGGACCGATCCCGACGCCCGGCGTGGCCATGATGACCCGGTCGATGCGCGCAGACCTCGGCGTCATGATTTCCGCCTCGCACAACGACTACGCCGACAACGGCATCAAGCTGTTCGGTCCTGACGGCTACAAGCTCAGCGACGAGATCGAGCTCAAGATCGAGGCCATGATGGATGCGGGCCTCGACGAGGGCCTGGCCCCGTCGAACCGGCTGGGCCGGGTCAAGCGGATCGACGACGCCCCGCCCCGCTATATCGAGATCGCCAAGTCCGCCTTCCCGCGACACCTGTCGCTGGCCGGCCTGCGCATCGCCATCGACTGCGCCAACGGGGCCGGCTACCGCGTCGCGCCCACCACCCTGTTCGAACTGGGGGCCGAGGTCTGTGCCGTCGGGGTGTCACCGAACGGCACCAACATCAACGCCGACTGCGGCTCGACCCATCCGGAGACGCTCGCCGCCGCCGTCAAACAGTATCGGGCTGACATCGGGATCGCGCTGGACGGCGACGCCGACCGGCTGATCGTCTGCGACGAGACCGGCAAGGTCGTCGACGGGGACCAGATCATGGCCCTGATCGGTCGGGACTGGGCCCGGCGCGGCCTGCTCAAGGGCGGGGGCGTGGTCGCCACCGTCATGTCCAACCTCGGCCTCGAGCGCGCCCTGACCGGCGAGGGCCTGACGCTGGAGCGGACCAAGGTGGGCGACCGCTACGTCATGGAGCGGATGCGCGAGGGCGGCTTCAACCTGGGCGGGGAACAGTCCGGCCACCTGATCCTGCACGACCACGCCACCACCGGCGACGGCCTGATGGCGGCGCTTCAGGTGCTGGCCGTACTGGTCGAGAGCGGCCGGCCGATGAGCGAACTGGCCCGCCAGTTCGACCCCGTACCCCAGCTGCTCCAGAACGTGCGCTTCACCGGGGGCAAGCCGCTCGAGGATGCGAAGGTCAAGGCCGCCATCGCCGAAGCCGAGGCCGCCCTCGCCGGCCAGGGCCGTCTGCTGGTCCGCCCCTCGGGCACAGAAAAGCTGATCAGGGTCATGGCCGAGGGCGACGATGAGGCCCTGGTCAAACAGGTCGTGGCCGACGTCGCAGCGGCGGTGAAGGCCGCCGGGTGATCTGATCGCGCCGGGACTTAAGTGAAAGTTCAGGTCGCTCTGGCATGGCAGGTCCCATGCACAGCGCTGCCCCTGCCCTGGATGACTCCTCCCTGTTCCTCGCCTGGGACCGGCTGCGTCGTCCGGTCTGGATGTTCGACCCGGCCACCAGCAAGGGCGTCTACGCCAACACATCCGCCCTGGCCCTTTGGGGATCGGATACGCTCGAGGCCCTGCTCGCCCGGGATTTCTCCAACCTGTCGCCCGCCGTCAAGGCGCGCACCGACCGACTGGTCCAGGTCACCGCGGACGGCGAAACGGTCAGCGAGCGCTGGACCTTCTATCCGAACGGCCAGCCGGTCACGGTGAAGGCGACGATCTCGACCTTCGTGCTCGCGGATGATCGGCCCGTCTTGCTGTTCGAGGCTGCGCCCATCGAGGTCGGGCCGGCCGAGCGGCGCGCCGTCGAGGCGCTGCGCTATGCCCCCACCCTGATCTCCCTGTTCGACCAGGACGGCGGGGCCCTGTTCTGCAACCCCGCCGCCTTCAGCGCCTACGACAGCGAAACCCTTGCGTATGCGGAGCGGTTCGTCCGGCCCGAGGCCGGGGAAAGTCTGCGGACCCGCGCCCTGGAGGGCCACAGCGCCTTCGATGTGTGCGAAATTCTCACCACTCAGGGGAACCGCTGGCATCATCTGGTCCTGACCGCGGTGCCGGACCCGGTCACAGGCGAAATCGGCCTGCTGCTCAGCGAACAGGACGTCACCGCCCGGGTCGAGGCCGAACAGGCCCGCACCGCCGCCGAACAGAAGGCCGCCATGGCCGAGGCGCGCCGGCAGTTCCTGTCGGACATGTCGCACGAGCTGCGCACGCCGCTGAACGCGATTCTCGGCTTCGCCGAGGTGATGGTGCACGACACCCTGCCGGACCGGACGCTGCAACAGGCCGGCCGGATCCACGAGGCGGGACAGCGGCTGCTGACCCTGGTCAATGAGATGATCGTCGTGTCGGACCAGGATGTGATCGTCCCGGAGGGGCGCGCCGCCGCGACCCCGACCGTCAGGGGGACGAGGACTGCGGAGCCCGCCACCCGCGACCCCGACAGCGGACCCCTGGTCCTCTATGTCGACGACAATGAGAACAATCGCACCCTGGTGGCGACGATCCTGGCGACCCAGGGAATTCACTGCGAAACCGCCGATGACGGGCTTCAGGGCCTGACCGCAGTCGAGCAGGGCGATTTCGACCTCATCCTGATGGACATCGCCATGCCGGTCATGGACGGGGTGGAGGCCTCCCGGCGCATCCGGGCCCTGGCGGATCACAGGGGTGCGGTCCCGATCATCGCCGTCACCGCCAATACCCTGCCCGAACAGCTGGCCACCTATGCCGACGTGGGCATCGACGACTGCCTGGCCAAGCCCATCAATATGGTCGGGCTGCTGACGGCGGTCTCGGTGTGGGGTGCGGGGCGTCAGGAGACGACGCAGGACTGCGCCGCGACGGGCTAGGTTGCCGGCGCCGACCGATCATCCACGATCCGGGTCACCACATTCTCGATCCGTTTCCTGATATCCGGCACCGCGATCGTCTCCCAGAAGGCCGCGCGGGCCGGGGGGCCGAGGACGAACAGGCGCGGATCGGGGCTCCCGTCGGCGGCCAGGACCCGACCCGAGGCGTCGAGCTCCAGCCCCAGCCGCAAGGGATCCAGCCGCGCCCGGCCGCTGATCAGCAGGGGAGCTGTCACAGGGTCGGCCTCGGGCGCATGGCCCGGGCCGGTGCAGTCGATCAGCCAGCGGGCCGTCAGCGGCGGTCGCGCCGGCCCCTGACGCGGGCGCCAGTCCAGACGGACGCTTTCGGCATCGGCCGTGATCGATTTCACCCTGCCGGAGACGACGGCCAGCCGGCCGTCGGCCAACAACCCGTCGAGATGGGCGCCCACCTGCGGCGCCAGCCGGTGGCGGTGGACGTCCCACCACGGCCGCAGGTGCCGCACGACCCGGCTCCGCGTGGCGATGTCGACGCCGGTCCAGAGATCGGCGGTGATCGGGCGCAGGCCCTCCATCATCTCGCGCCAGCCGGTCTGTTCCGCGATCCGGCGCGCCGCCTTCATCCGGGCCGACAGGGCGCCGTTCAGCAGTTCGGGCGTCGGCGTTTCGGCCGGATCGGGCCTCTCACCATGGGACCGGGGCAGCAGGCCCCGACGTGACAGTGCGGTCGCCCGGCCGCGCCAGCCGCCCCCCTCGAGCGACAGCAGCATGTCGACCATGGTCAGGCCCGTGCCGACGATCAGCACCGCGTCCTCCGCCCCGATGACCTCCAGCGCGCCCGGTGCCCAGGGATCGGAGAGGATTCGGTCGGACCCGCCCGAGGCCGTCTTCGGCGCCGGATTGCCGGTGGTCAGGACGACGGCGTCGGCCTCGATGCGGCGGCCGTCCGACAGGGCGACTCCGTCGGCCTCGACGCCCGTGACCTCGCCGACCACCCGCTTGATCAGGCCGGGATGACGGGCTTCAACGCCGGCGAAGCGGGCCTGGACGTAGCGGCCGAAGACCCGGCGGGGCGCGAACCCGTCGGGGTCGGCGAATTCGGGAGCGTTCGCCTCCAGCCAGCGGACGAAATGATCCGGCTGATCCGCCAGGGCGCTCATCCGCGAGGCGCGGACATTGAGCAGATGGCCTTCGAACGGGGTCGAATAGGCGACGCCGAGGCCGAAATCCGGCGTCCGGTTGATCAGGGTTGAGGCGATCCCGGCCTCGGCCAGACGCGCCGCCAGCATGGCGCCGGAGAAGCCCCCGCCGACGACGGCCACCCTGTCGATCCGTCCCGCCACGCCGCCTCCCGCCCGTTGCCGCGGTTCTGGACCGCGCCGCGCCGGGGGTCAAACGGCGGGGATGCACGGATACGGGGTCATACCCATCAACGGACCGTCTGAATCCGCCTTTGAAATCAGGCGCCGGCCCTGACGAGAGGCCTTTGATGCATCAGGGCCGGAAATGCCATTACACTCGCCCCGTCGCGTAAAAGGACGATCGTGGCAGCCGGTCGGTCCGGTCGGTCCGGACGCTTCGGACGCTTCGGACGCTTCGGACGGTATTCTGGAGTCCGGACGCCGCGCCAACGGAAAGGAGGGTCAGATTTCCTGGTTGTAGGCGCCGACCTCGGGATGGGCGGCGAGACGGGGCTTCACCTCCTCGCGGAACAGGGCGCGCATGTCGTCCTCGGACCGCATGGATTCGACGACCACGACCATCTCGGGCTTGTTCGATGAGGCCCGGACCAGGACCCAGGAGCCGTCTTCCAGATGGACCCGCGCGCCGTTGACGGTGATGACCTCGACGATCTTGCGGCCCAGGATCGAGCCGCCCTCGGCCGCCAGCTTTTCGTATTCGGCCACGACCCTGGCGAGGACGTCGTATTTCAGCTCGTCGTCGCAATGGGGCGACATGGTCAGGCTGGTCCAGGCGTCCGGCAGGGACGACTTCAGTTCGCTGAGGGTCTTGCCGGGATTCCGGTCCAGCATCTGCAGGACGGCGGCGGCGGCGACCAGACCGTCGTCGTATCCGCGGCCGATCGGGTTCGCCAGGAAGAAGTGGCCGGATTTCTCGAACCCGGCCAGGGCGCCCAGTTCGGCGGTCTTGCGCTTGATGTAGGAGTGGCCGGTCTTCCAGTAGACGGTGGTGGCACCATTGGCCTTCAGCACCTCGTCAGTCTTGTAAAGGCCGGTCGACTTCACATCGACCACGAAGGTGGCGTCCGGGTAAAGGGCCGACAGGTCGCGGGCCAGCAAAAGTCCGATCTTGTCGGCGAAGATCTCCTCACCGGTGTTGTCCACGACGCCGCAGCGGTCGCCGTCGCCGTCGAAGCCCAGGGCCAGGTCGGCGCCGGTCTCACGAACGCGCTCCGCCATCTGCATCAGCATGGCATGGTCTTCAGGGTTCGGGTTGTATTTGGGGAAATTGTAGTCGAGGTCGCAGTCCATCTCGATGACCTCGCAGCCCATCCGACGCAGGGCCTCGGGGGCGAAGGCGCCGGCCGTGCCGTTGCCGCAGGCGCAAACAACCTTCAGCGGACGGCTGAGCTTGATCGAGCCGACCACCTCCTGGAGATATTGTTCACGGAAGTTCTCGACCCGCTCCAGACGTCCGCCGCCCCGGGCGACGCCGGTTCCGGTGAGCACGATCTCCTTCAGGCGGCCGATCTCCTCGGGACCGAAGGTGACGGGCGGGTTGGTGCCCATCTTCACACCGGTCCAGCCGTTCTCGTTGTGCGAGGCGGTGACCATGGCGACACAGGGCGCCTCCAGGGCGAACTGGCCGAAATAGGCCATGGGCGACAGGGCCAGGCCTACGTCCAGAACCTCCATCCCGCCTTCCAGCAGGCCGATGATCAGGGCGTGCTTCACGGTCGAGGAATAGGAGCGGAAATCATGACCGACGACGATACGCGGCTGGATGCCGGTCTCGTGGACATAGGTGGCCAGGGCCAGGCCCAGTGCCTGGATGCCGAGAAGGTTGATCTCCTTTTCCAGGATCCAGCGGGCGTCGTATTCCCGGAAGCCCGTCGGCTTGACCAGAGGGATGGTTTCGAATTCGAAAGTGTTCGGAACCAGGTCCTGGCGGGGCTTCAGCATGTGATGTCCTTGAAAGGCAGGAGGGTTCGGCGAGGCGGTATAGCCGCAGCCCGGAAGGCGGACAACAACGCGTGATCGATGGTATCGGTGCCTTCGGAAGCGGCGAACACGGTTCGGAGACGATGATGGGTCGAGTTTTGGTCATCGCGCTCGCACTGTCGCTGGGCGTAACCGGCGCGGTTCAGGCGCAGACGACGGAGCAGGGGCTTGCGGCCATGCAGGCGCGGCTGCAGGCGGACGAGGGCTATGCCGGCGTCTTCGGGGTGTCGCGGAACGGCCAGACCGAGGTCGGGTCCATCGCTCGATCCGACGGAGCCTGGCCGACCGATCCGTCGACGCCGGTCCGCTGGGCCTCGGTGTCCAAGATGAGCACGGCGATCCTGGTGTTCCAGCAGATCGATGCCGGGACGATCAGCCTGGACACGCCGGTCGTGACCTATCTGCCCGGCACGACCGTGGCCAACGCCGACAGGATCACCCTGCGGCAGCTCCTGGCGCACCGCTCGGGTCTGGCGGCGGAGTTGGAGACGCCAGATGGCCCGACAGCCGACGCCTTGCAGTACTGCGGGGCGGCCAGGGCCGAGCCGGGGTCGGACTTCTTCTACAACAACTGCGACACGATCGTGCTGGGCAAGGTGCTGGAGGCGGTGACCGGCCTGGCCTTTCTCGATCTGGTCAACAGCCGGATCGGCGCGCCTCTGGGCCTGACCCTGACCCTGCCCGAGGGGCCCCGGGTCGAGGCGACGATGGAGGATGGCTCGGCAGAACCCCGCATCTGGCTCTCCGCCTTCGGCCCCGCCGGCGGCCTCTACGGCACGATCGGCGACCTGCTGACGATCGACATGGCCCTGATCGAGGGCCGGCTGATCTCGGCCGCATCGCTCGATACGATGCTGACCGGCGACCCTGCCTCGGGCTATGCGGCACTCAGCGTCTGGTCCTATTCGCCCGACCTCGGAGCCTGTATCGGCACGACCCGGCTGGTCGAACGGTATGGCGAGATCGGCGGGGTTCAGATGCGCAACTTCCTCCTGCCTGACCTCAAGCTGGCTCTGGCCGTCTATTCCAACGATCACCGGACGACCTTCGGCGAGGTGTGGCAGGGGCAGGGCCTGTCGATCGACCTGATCCGGGCCGCGGCCTGCGGAGCGGCGCCCGCCGCTTGACCGGGCGGAGCCTTTCGCCCTACCCCGGAGGATCGCTTCCGGAGCCCCTGCGACCCATGCCTCGACTGATCCTCCTGCGTCACGGCCAGAGCCAGTGGAACCTCGAAAACCGCTTCACCGGCTGGGTCGATGTCGACCTGACCGCCGAGGGCGAGGCCCAGGCGCGGCGCAGCGGCGAACTGATCGCCGAGGCCGGGTTCAGGCCCGCCGTGATGTTCACCTCGGTCCTGACGCGGGCGAAACGCACCGGGGCCCTGGCCCTGTCGTCGGCGGGCCTGTCCAACATTCCCGTGGTCGAGGACTGGCGGCTCAACGAGCGGCACTACGGAGGCCTGACCGGGCTGGACAAGGCCGAGACCGCCCTGAAGCACGGCGAGGACCAGGTGAAGATCTGGCGTCGCAGCTACGACATACCGCCGCCGCCGCTGGAGGCTGGCAGCGAATGGGACTTCTCGAAGGACGCCCGCTATGCCGGACAGGCCATCCCCGACACCGAGAGCCTGAAGACAACGCTCGACCGCGTCCTGCCCTACTGGAATGCGGCCATCGCGCCGCGCCTGAAAGCCGGCGAGGATGTGCTCATCGCCGCCCACGGCAATTCGCTGCGCGCCATCGTCAAACACTTGTTCAATGTGCCGGACGACCAGATCGTCGGGGTCGAGATCCCGACCGGAAATCCGCTGGAGATCGACCTGGACGCCGACCTGAACCCGGTTTCGGCCCGTTATCTGGACGCCGCGCGCGCCACCGAACTCCCGGCGATTTCATGAGCGACGACGCCGTCCATATGCGCCGGGCCATCGACCTGGCGCTCGACCGGATGGGCGAGACCTGGCCCAATCCTGCAGTGGGCTGCGTCATCGTGAAAGACGGCAGGGTGCTGGCCGAATCCGCGACCGCTGCGGGGGGCCGCCCCCATGCCGAGGAACAGGCCGTGCCGGCCGCCGGGGCCGAGGTCGAGGGCGCGACCGCCTATGTGACTCTGGAGCCGTGCGGCGCCCGCTCCTCGGGTCGCGCCTCCTGCGCCCAGTTCCTGGCCGAGGCGAAGATCGCCCGGGTCGTGGTGGCGGCGCTGGATCCGTCGCCGTTCGCTTCGGGCCGGGGCACCGAACGGTTGCGTCAGGCGGGGCTTCAGGTCGAGACCGGCCTGATGAAGGACGAGGCGGCGGTCCTGTCCGAGGGTTTCCTGCACCGGCTGGAGACGGGCCGTCCGATGGTCCGGATCAGCGCCGACGGCAAGGGGTTCGACGCCCGCTTCGCCGCGTCGGCCCGGGCCGACCTCGTCACCGAGCTGAAACGACTGGGCGAAGCCGGCTACACCCGCCTCTGGACAGCCCCCGGTGAACTGGCCGACGCCCTCGCCGAGCAGGGCCTGTTGACGGTCTGACGGTCCGGGGTCCGCCGGAGCCGTCCGGGACAGGGTCTGTGACCCTGCTGAAATCTCGCGGAAAATCAGGGTTTCCGAAAACCTTCCTTAAACGACCCTGTCCCATCATGGGACCATGTCAGCGGTCCCGGAAGGCGTCCTTCGACGCCGCATCAGCCAGCAGGAGGTCGACGCGATCTGCGCGCGTCACGATCGTCTGTGGCAGGCGCGTCCCGGCGGCGCGCGGGCGGTCTTCGCCTGGATGGACCTTTCGGGTCTCAGCCTGAAGGGCCGCAATCTCGCCGACGCCGATTTCGCCGCCGCATCGATGATCGGGTGCGACCTGAGCGGCAGCAAGCTCGACAACGCCTCCTTCTTCGGCGCGGATATGCAGGACGCCATCCTGATCAATGCGTCGCTTCGGCGAGCCGATCTCCGCGGATCCTGCCTGCGCGGGGCGGACCTTTCCGGCGCTGACCTGTTCGAAGCGGACCTGCGCGAAGGCACGATCGCCTCCGCCGACCGCAAGGCGGGCTTCCGCGTGGTCGAGGCAAGGGGACGTGACATCACCCAGGCCCAGGGCGCCAGCCTGGTCGGCGCCAATCTGCAGAGGTCGCGACTGTCGGGGATCGCGGCCCAGTCTGCCGATTTCTCGGACGCCATCATGAAGGACTGCAAACTCGTCCGGGCGAACCTCAAACAGGCCAATTTCCGAGGTGCGGATCTCGCCGGCGCGGACATGTCCGGGGCCGATCTGACGGGGGCCGACCTGCGAGACGCCATCCTGGTCGGGGTGATTTCGTCGTCGTGGCGCACGGACGGCGCGAATCTGGATGGCGCATTGACAGACAACGGGTCGACCGGAGAGCCGGTGGCCCAGCTCCCGGCGGCCGAGATGCTGCATGAACACGCCACCTGGTGCGAGAGCGAAGGCACGGAAGGCCAGCCGTCGGTGTTCGACGATGTCGATCTGCGCGGCCTGGGCTCGATCACCGGCCTCAATTTGACCGCCCTGTCGGCCAGGCGTGCGGTCTTCTACGGCCTGGACATGGAAGGGGTGCAGCTTCAAGGCGCGCATCTGGAGGGAGCGGACCTTCGTTCGGCCAATCTGCGTCGGGCGGACCTGCGCGGGGCGCGGATGGTCGGGGCGCGGCTGAACGGGGCGGACCTGCGGGAGGCGCAGCTCGGGCCGCTGATCCTCGGGCCGGACCGTTTGCTCCCGGTCGACCTCACAAGGGCCGTGCTGCGCTCGGTCGATTTTTCCGGAGCGGATCTGCGACGCTGCGTTCTGATCGGCGCGGATCTGACCCGGGCCGGACTGCATGGCGCCCAGACCCGCCATGCCGACTTTACAGACGCGATCCTCGCAGGAGTCCGCGGACTTCAGCGGGAGGGGGAACCAGCATGACGATGGTAAGACGACGCCTTGGACAAGGCGATTTCGACATGTTCGCCGCCGCTCACGAGCGGTTCGTGACCGGCAAGCCCGGCGGGCGCAAATTGTCCCTGAAGTTCGTCGATCTGACGGGGATTTCCATGGCCCACCGGATCCTCGACGACGCCGACTTTTCCGGCTCGGTCCTCGAGAACTGCAACATGGCCGGGGCCCGACTGGAAAGGGCGATCCTCTTCGGTTGCGACCTGCGGGGCGCCGATCTGACCCGCGCCTGCCTGAGGCGGGCCGATATCCGGGGCGCCTGCCTGCAGGGCTCCGACCTTTCGGAGGCCGACCTGACCCAGGCGGACTTCCGCGAAGGCGTGATCGCTGTCCCGCACGAGACCAAGGGTCTCGCCTCGGCTCGCCACGAGACCCGCCTGGGTGTTGCGGATGGAGCCCGGTTCGCGGGAGCGACCCTGGACGGGTCGCGCTTTGACGGCGTCAGCGCCTGCAAGGCCGATTTCACCGACTGCTCCATGCGGGGCGCGCGACTGACCGGCGCCAATCTGAAGGATGCGGATCTGTCCGGCGCCCTGCTCGAAGGCGCCGATGTCGGAGGCGCCAATCTGGCGGGCGCGCGCCTGTGCGGCGCTATCCTGTCCGGCGTGGCCATGGACAGGGCGAAGCTGGACCGGACAGACACGACCGGCGCAATCCGGGAGCCCGACGCGGCGACCATCGCCCGGGCCGAAGACCTCTACCAGATGGCGCTGGACGCCAATGCCTGGGCCGAGAGTGGCGGTGTGCTGGGCGGCCCGGCTATCCTCGACGGCGAGGACCTTCGCCCCCTCGGCGACCGGCTGAAGGGCCTGACGTTGTCGGCCATGAGCGCCAAGGGGGCCTGTCTGGCGGGGCTCGATCTGCGAGGAGCCCAGTTGCAGGGCGCGAATTTCGAGAAGGCGGATCTACGCGGCGCTCTTCTGGGCAAGGCAGACCTGCGCGGCGCCCGCTTCGGCGAGGCGCTGATGACCAAGATCGATCTGACTGCCGCCAATCTCGGCCCCCTGCCCCTGGGACCGAACCGCAGCGTTCCGTCGAGTTTCGGCGGCGCGCGCATGCGATACGCCGAACTGGCTCGCGCTGATCTGTCCAGGGCCAACCTGACGGGCGCCGACATGTCTGGCGCCAATCTGACAGGCGCAAATCTGGACAGCGCGAACCTGACCGACGCCTGTCTTGATCGTGTGACGGGCCTGCGCGCGCCCGCGGTCGCGGCCTGATCAAAAAGGGCGGCCCGAAGGACCGCCCTTTCCATTCAATCACGAGGTGAAGCGGTTCAGGCCGCCTCGCCTTCGATCAGCGTCGCCGACGCCGACGGCGTAGCGATTTCGATGCGCCGGGGCTTCAGGGCCTCGGGCAGTTCGCGTTTCAGGCTGATGGACAGCAGTCCGTTGTCGAGCCCGGCTTCTGTCACAAGGACATAGTCGGCCAGCTGGAAGCGGCGCTCGAAATCGCGCTCGGCAAGGCCGCGATGCAGATAGGTGCGGTTCGCCGCCGCATCGTCATTGGCGGTCTTGCGACCGGTGACGGTGAGCAGGTTCTCCTTGACCTCGATGTTCAGCTCGTCGGGCCTGAAGCCGGCGACAGCGATCTCGATCCGGTAGGCGTTTTCACCTGTCGTCTCGATGTTGTAGGGCGGCCAGCCGGTTTCCTGGCTCGTGCGCGCCGCGCTTTCGAGGAGGCCGGCGAGGCGGTCGAAGCCCACGGCGGAACGATAGAGGGGGGTGAAGTCGATGGTACGCATGTCGATCTCCTGATCATCAGCAAGATTGAACCGTCCCTGCCTCCCAAATCCTGGAAAGCGCCCGGGACGGCGTTGGGGATCAGCCCTGACGGTCCCTGATGGGCCCCGCCTGGTCTGCAAGAGCCCGGGATCGGCGCTCTCGGAAGAACAGGTGGGAAGCCTGAATGCGGCGTCAAGACCCCGACGATTGCAGGATCGTCACTTGCCCGTTTCCGGCTCGTCCCTAAGGTGCCGCAACCTCAGTTTCAGGAGACAATCATGCGCGCGTCGAAACTCCTTCTCACTACGACGATCGGACTTCTGTCGGTGGGCGCAGCCGCTGCCCAGAGCCTGCCGGTTTCCGGCGAGACTCCCGCGCAGCGCGTCGCCCGACGCGAAGCCATGCCGCCGCCGGTCCTTCAGGAGGACGAGGCCTTGCAGGCCGCGATCGGCTCGGATGCGCGTCCTGCCGCCGATGTCGCGCGCGACGCCTATCGCCATCCGTTCGAGACCCTGACCTTCTGGGGATTGACGCCGGGGTCGACCGTGGTCGAGATCGAACCCGGCCGGGGCGGCTGGTGGAGCGCGATCCTGCAGCCCTACGCCGCCGCGACGGGCGGGACCTATGTCGCCGTCAACCGCCCGCTCGAGGGTATGGGGGTCGCGGACGGTTCGGCCGACATGATCGTCGTGGCCCGTGCCTTCCACAATTGGCACCGCTCCAGCCCGCAGCGCACGGGTCCGTATCTGCAGGCCTTTTTCAAGGCCCTGAAGCCGGGCGGGATCCTGGCTGTGGAACAGCATCGCGCGGCCGAGGGGCTGAACGCGGATGCGACCGCACCCTTCGGCTATATCCCTGAATCCTACGTGATCCACGCCGCCCAGGCCGCCGGCTTCGTCCTGGAGGGGCGGAGCGAACTGAACGCCAACCCGCGGGACGATCACGACCATCCGTTCGGCGTCTGGACCCTGCCGCCGGTGCGGACCAGCGCCGCGCGTCAGGGTGTCGCCACGGACCGCGCCACGCCCCTGACGGCGGCGGAACGCGCCGAGTACGACGCCATTGGCGAGAGTGACCGGATGACGCTGCGCTTCCGCAAGCCGGCCTGAAAGACAAGGCTTTGACGGCATTGGCGAACCTCTCTATCCCAAGCCGGTCCGGGGCGGCGTGGCCCTCCGGGCTTCGGCTGTCGGGGGAGTTTTGATGCGGGATCGGGCGCGGATCGGGCGAACGGAGCCGTCGCGTCGGGCCATGCTCGCCGGGGCCGGCGTCCTTCTGATATCTGGCCTGGCGGCCTGCGGCCGCAGGGACGAAACGTCCAAAGATCAGGCCGCACCGTCAGGCCCACCGGAAGGCTCGCTCGAGTGGGCGATCCAGGGGCCGTGGCGCGCTGCCGACCGGCCCCGCGACGTCTACCGCCATCCCTTGGAAACCCTGCGCTTTTTCGGACTGCAGCCGTCGATGCATCTGGTCGAGTTCTGGCCCGGCAGCGGCTGGTACACGGAGATCCTTGCCCCCTATCTGAACAAGGGCGGCGGGGAGTACTACGGCGCGGGTTTCGTTACAGGCGAGGGTGCCAACCCGGCCCAGGCGCAGCTGGTCGCGAATTTCGAGCGCCGCTTCAGCTCGGATCGCAGGCTCTACGGCGATGTGAAGTTCAGCGCCTTCGGCTCGGCGACCGGTCCGGTCGCGCCGGCCGGGACCGCCGACATGGTCCTTTTCATGAGGAACATCCACGCCTGGATGGCGGCCGGGATCGCCGAAAAGGCCTTCGCCGACGCCTATGCGGCCCTCAAGCCCGGCGGGGTCCTCGGCATCGAACAGCATCGCCTGGCCCCGGATCAGGATCAGGATCCCGCCGCCGCGAACGGATATGTCCAGGAGGCGTTCGTCAAACAGCTGGGCGCCGAGGCGGGATTCATCTTCGTCGCCGCCTCTGAAATCAACGCCAATCCGGAAGACACCAAGGATCATCCGTTCGGTGTCGAGACCCTGCCCCCGCGTTTGCTGACGGCGGCCCAGGGCGAGGCTCCGGATCCGACCTTCGATACCGCCAAATACCGCGCGATCGGCGAGAGCGATCGCATGACCTTGAAGTTCAGGAAACCCGAGTGAACCGCGCCGCCGCCTTTGCCGCCAATGCGCCCCTGATGGGCGTGCCTGGAGCCGCTGCTCCTCCGGGAGGAATCGGCGAGTGGTTCCGGGGCGCCGGCGGTCTGCGCCTGCGCGCCGCCTTCTGGACCCCGTCCACGCTGGTCGCTCCAACGCCGCGCGGCACCGTGGTGCTGAGCCCGGGCCGGACCGAACCGATCGAGAAATATTTCGAGGTCATCGGCAATTTCCTCGCACGCGGCTGGTGTGTCCTCGCCCACGACTGGCGCGGTCAGGGCCTTTCGGCCCGTTTGCTTCCCGATCGTCTGAAGGGTCACGCCCGGGCCGTCGAGGAGTTCCAGGACGACTACGCCCGTCTTCTGGATACGTTCGAGGCACGCGCGCCCAAACCCTGGATCATGGTCGGCCACTCCATGGGCGGGGCGTTGAACCTGCTGTGCCTCGAAGCGGGAGAGAGCCGCTTCGCAGGGGCGGTCCTGTCCAGCCCCATGCTGCGCATCAAGACCGGCAAGCGGTCAATGTGGTCGGTGAAACTGGCGGTGCGCTGGAACGTGCGGCACGGCAAGGCCGGAGACTTCGTCCTGGATGACGCGGACGACCCGTTCGACCATACGTTTGAAAAGGACGCCCTGACGTCCGATGAGACCCGTTACGAACTGTGGCGTCAGCAGCTCTATGCCTGCCCGCACCTTGCGGTCGGCGGACCCACCTGGGGCTGGCTGGCCTTCGGTATCGACGCCGGCGAGCGGTCGCTGAAGCCCAAGGCGCTGAAGTCGGTCCAGATTCCCTGCACCATTGTGCAATCGGGCGATGATGACCGGGTCTGGAAACAGACCAACCGCTGGGCCGCAAAACGGCTGGGGCGCGGGCGCTATGTGGAGGTCGATCACGCCAAGCACGAGGTCATCATGGAGACCGACGACCTGCGCGCGATCTTCCTGAACGAGTTCGACGCGATGGCGGATTATGTCTCGCCGATCAACGAACCGGCACTCGCGAAGACGGAAGCCGACGCAGTCGCCTGAGCGCCTGCGTCGGTTCCATGCCTTACATCGGGCGGGTGACGCTGGCGCCGATGTTGGCGATCACCTCGCGGGCGTCGAAGGCATTGGCGTCGCCGGCAGGCTTGGCGCCGCGACCCATCACGATCTCGGTGGTCGCTTCGTAGCGATCGATCTGGCGAACGTCGAAGTCGTCGCGGCCCCAGAAGGGATCGTTCCACCGGCTCCAGCCGCGCGGGCCGAAATAGCGCCACGACGGGCCCCAGAACGGGCTGTAGCGGTTGAAGAACGGGTCGCCCATCGTCTCGAAGCGGGTATCCCGATCGGTGGCGCGGTTGACGGTCGAGAACCAGTCGTAGCCGTTCTCAACAGTCAGTTCTGCGGACCGAAGCAACAGGCCCATCTCGACCTGTTCGCGAGCGGTCACGGAGTTACCCGAGAAGCTGACGCGATAGCGATCTGTTTCCAGTCTTTGCTCGGCATAGCCGCCACGCTGGCCGTTGAAGCCGGCCGGGGCGTAGGCGGTGGAGGTGGCGCAGGCGGCCAGAGCCAGGGCCGAGGCGGCGACAACCAGAAGGGATTTGAGCGACAATGTCATTGGAAGCTCCGAACCGTTAAGCGAAAAATCTGCCAGTTCACCTGAACGGCGCATGAGCAGCGACGTTCCACCATAGTGCAAGCTCCTATAATCGCGAGACAATCAAGACCGCGGCAATCAGAAGCAGGATACCGACAAAGACGCCGAAACCACGCCGGAATTGAGGCTCGCTCATCCGCAGGGCCAGAACGGCTCCGCCGAGACCGTAGGCGCTCATCGTCACGACGTCCATTCCGATGACAGCGGCCGCGAACAGGGCCAGTTGCGGCGCTGCGGGACGGTCTATGTCGAGGAAGGGGGGCAGAACGGCAGTGAAGAACAGCACAGCCTTCGGATTGGCGATCTGCACAAGGAAGCCGTCGACGAAGGCGGGGCGTCGCAGCTGGGTCCGGCCCTCCGTCGAGACGTCGGAAGCCGCAGGCCTGAGCGCCCCCCGGATGGAGGATAGGCCCAGCCAGGCGACGTAGAGGGCCCCGGCGATCGCGATCCAGCGAAACACCTCCGGAAACGCCGTTACAAGGGCACCGAGGCCGAGCGCCGCCGCGCCGAACCAGACCAGGGTGGCGAGGTTCATCCCGGCCACGGCGATCAGCACCGCCTTTTTTCCGCGCTCCATGCCGGTCGCGATGGAGAAAAGATTCGCCGGTCCCGGCGTCACGGCCATGACGGCCATCACGCCCAGGAAGACGAGATAGAGATGGGGATCGACCGGCAGGGTGCTCACGTCGACAGGCAGACCACCTGGGCGACCCGCAGATCGCGACGCAGGTCGTCGGCGACCCGGCCGTAGTTGTCGACTGTGATGGGCTCGCTTTCCAGCCGTTCGTCCGGTTGCTGTTCGCCCCGGATGGCGGGACCCAGGGTGTCAGGCGCGGTTGTGTAGAGTCGTCCCCGGCGCGGTGCCTCGGCGATGGTCAGGGCCACCACCCGACCCCGTCGGTCCAGTACGGGGGCGCCGGACAGCCCCGCAAGAGTGCCTTCCAGCCCCGAGGTGCGTCCGACCTCTGCCCAGGCCAGGACCGGCTCTTCACGGGCCCCCCGGCCCCGGACCTTCAGGGTTTCCCGGCCCAGAAGGCGCGAGGCGACCTCTCCCGGCCGGCCCTGCGGGAACCCGGGATGGAAGGCGCGCTGACCGACGTGCAGCGGCGTGCTGGTCGTGACCGGCAGGGCAGGCGGGCCGCCTGCGGTGATCAGAAGGGCGATGTCGGCCCTAGGCGACAGCCGCACATCGGCCGCGACCGCACGGCCGCCGCCGACGACCAGCGCCGGCCTGCGGCATCCGTCGACGACATGGCGCGCGGTCAGCCATCGCCCGCGTCCGGCGATAGAAAAGGCGGTGCCGGCGACGGGCTGGAACGGCGCATCGGGCGCGGTCACCGTCACGGACGGATCGAAGGGCGTCACGGGTCCGAGCAGGGCGCCCTCCATCTCGTCGGGCGGCGGCGGGGCCGGGGGCGCATCGGCATTCTCGCGCCGGCTCAGCGAACCCAGCACAAGGACGAAGACCACGCTGGAATAGATCAGCCAGTCCGGTGGACGGGGAAAACGCATTCCCGCCGGCTCAGCCCGTCAGGGCGGCGGCGAGGATCAGGGCGGTGGCCAGCTTGGCGGAGACCAGCAGGACGGCGGCCGAGATCTCTCCTTCCTGGATCCGTTGCGGCAGACCGGTCAGGACCAGATCGACGATGCGGAAGGCCAGGAGCTGGAGCACCAGGGTCGCAAGACCCCACAGGGCGATGTCCGCGACCGAGGTCGAAACCGACATCGACACGGCCAGCGGAATGGCCAGGCCCAGCAGAACGCCGCCGAAGGCGACGCCGGCCGCTGCGTTTCCCTCTCGGATCAGGGTGATCTCTTTCCACGGCGTCAAGAGGGCATAGACCACCGCTCCCGCGGCCAGAAGGCCGAAGGTCACCATCAGATGGACGACCAGCACGGGGAAGCCGCTGGCGAAGGCCTGAACTTCCGGGCTCGACAGGGTGTCTGACAGGGACGACGGGGCCATGGCGGGCGGGAACAATCTCACAGTGAAGCCGCCGGGCGTCGACGGAACGAAAGCAAAACTGCTTGCCCGATTGCAGCCCCGATCCGCAAGGACGCGGCGGACACACTGGATGACCAATGATTGCAGGGCCGCGATTTCAGCGGCAAAGGCAGGGCATGACCGACCCTGTTCTGCCGACCGTCCTTGTCGTCGCCGTCGCCCTGATCGACGTGGACGGCCGGGTGCTGATTGCACGGAGGCCCGAGGGCAAGGCCCTGGCCGGTCTGTGGGAGTTCCCGGGAGGCAAGGTCGAGCCCGGCGAACGGCCCGAGGCGGCCCTGATCCGCGAACTGAACGAGGAACTGGGCATCGACGTCCAGGAGGCCTGCCTCGCCCCGTTCGTTTTCGCCAGCCACGCTTACGAATCGTTTCACCTCTTGATGCCATTGTATCTGTGCCGGCGCTGGTCCGGCGTGGTCGTCAAGCGCGAGCACGCCGCCCTGGCCTGGGTGAAGCCGAACAAGCTGTCGGACTATCCCATGCCGCCCGCCGACGCCCCCCTGGTCGCCTGGTTGCGCGATCTTCTCTAGGTTTCGCCCAACGGAGGGCCGAATGACGCGCCTGATCCGCCGGTTCCTGAAAAGCGACAGCGGCGCCACCGCCATCGAGTACGGATTGATCGTGGCGATGATCTTCCTGGTTATCGTCGGCTCCGTCTCCCTGTTCGCGGGCAAGGCCACGGGCACCTTCGACAAGGTTTCGACCGCTGTGAGCGCTGCGACCAGCTGACGCGGTAACCCGGCGGAGCCGTCGGGCGACTGCGAGAGGCGTGGCGGTGACGGCCTGAGGTCGCTAAGGCTGCGCGCCTGATGATCGTGAGCCCGATGCTGCGCCTTCTCGCCCTTCTCGCCTCAGTCCTGCTGTCGACCGCCCCGGTCATGGCCCAGACCCCGGGCGTCAGCCGCGCGTCCGCCGTGGTTCAGCCCGGCCCGCAGCGCACAGTCCGGATCGAAGCCGAGCTTGTTCCGATGAGTCAGTGGGCCGCGCCGGGCTCGACGGCCATCGTCGCCGTGCGTCAGGAAATCGAGCCCGGATGGCACACCTACTGGCGCAATCCGGGCGACTCCGGGGGACCCACCACCCTCGACTGGACCTTGCCGGCCGGCGTTTCCGCAGGCGACATCGTCTGGCCGACGCCCGGACGTCTGCGGCTCCAGGACCTGATGAACTACGGCTATTCCGGCGAGGTGCTGCTGCTGGTTCCGATCGAGGTTCCGGCGGACGCCCGGCCAGGCTCCATTCTGCCCTTGATTGTCCGTGCCCTGTTCCTGGTCTGCAGCGACGAGATGTGCGTGCCGGACGAGCTGACGCTGCGGTTCGACCTCCCGATCCGCAAGGGCGCCGCGCCCCTGGACGCCCGCTTCGGTGCGGCGATCCAGACCGTCGTCGAGACAGCGCCCCGACCCGCGGGCATCCTCGCCCGCACTGCGCTCGAGGGTCGCACCTTGAGCCTGACCGCCACCGGCGGGCCCCTGGCGGGGCTTGAACCCGGCCGGGCCTGGTTCTTCCCGTTCGAGAGCGGCCGGATCGACCATTCCGCGCCCCAGCCGGGCGAACGGGGTCCTGACGGGGTGACCCTGAAGATCGCCATCGGCGGCGCCCTGCCGGCAGAAGGGCTGACCGGTCCGATCGGCGGCATCCTCGTCACCGACGACGGCGCATGGGAGATCGAGGCGAAGCCTGGACCGGCCTTGCCCGGGGCAGGCGGCGGCGGGGCGCTTGACCTGTCCGAACAGCCGGCGGGCGGTGAGGCGGCATCCTGGAGCGGCTTCCTGCAGGCGGCGGCCTTCGCCCTTCTGGGCGGGCTGATTCTCAACCTGATGCCCTGTGTCTTCCCGATCCTGGCCATGAAGGCGGCCGCCCTCGCCGCCGGGGCTCATGCGCCCGCAGAGGCGCGTCGCGATGGTCTGGCCTTCCTGGGCGGCGTGCTGACCACTTTTCTCGTTCTCGCTGGAATCCTTCTCGTCCTGAGGGCCGGCGGGCAGGCCGTCGGTTGGGGCTTCCAGCTTCAGTCGCCGGGAGTCGTGGCCGGGCTTGCCCTGCTGATGGTCGCCGTGGGCCTGAACCTGTCGGGAGTCTTTGATGTCGGCGGCGGATTGCAGGCCGCTGGTTCCGGCTCCCTGTCTCGTCTGCCCGGAGGCACCGGCGCCTTCATCACCGGTGTGCTGGCGGTCGTGGTGGCGGCGCCCTGCACCGCGCCCTTCATGGCCTTCGCCCTCGGGGCCGCACTGCTCCTGCCCTGGCCGATGGCGCTGATGGTCTTCCTGATGCTGGGTCTGGGTCTGGCCCTGCCCTATCTGGTCGTCAGCCTGTCGCCGCGTCTGCTGGCGAGCCTGCCTCGCCCGGGCCCCTGGATGGATCGCCTGAAGGGCCTGCTGGCCTTTCCGATGTATGGGGCCGGCCTCTGGCTGGTCTGGGTCTTCGCGCGGCAGGCGGGGGAAGAGGCGCTGGGCGTCCTGTTTCTCGCCCTCCTGTTCCTCGCCCTCGGCCTCTGGCTGACCGGGATCAATCAGGCCCGTCGCGCGCAGGGCGGGACCGCTGTGATCAGCGCCGTGACCGCCACCTTGGCCGTATTCGCCGCCATCGGCCTGACCGGTGTCGCCGTCATCCAGGCGCGGGCGGAAGGCCGAGACACGGCAACCTCGTCCGGCCCGTTGGCTTCCCAGCCCTGGTCGGTCGAGGCCGTGGCGGCGGCCCAGGCCGAAGGTCGGCCGGTTCTGGTCAATTTCACCGCCGACTGGTGCGTCACCTGCAAGATCAATGAGCGAACCTCGCTGAGCTCGCCCAGGGTCGCGGCGGCTCTTGCGGCGTCGAACGCCGTCTATCTGGTCGGCGACTGGACCCGCCGGGATGATGCGATCACCCGTGAACTTGAGCGCCGGCGACGGTCCGGCGTTCCGCTGTATCTGGTCTACACGCCCGGCTCGGCCGAGCCCCTGATCCTGCCGCAGCTGCTCACCGAAGGCCTCGTGATCGACGCCCTGCAGACCGCGGCCCCCTGAGAGAGCCCCGGCAGGCCGAGCCGTTCCCGATTCCTGCGCCCAGTCCTGCGGATCTTCGAGGACCTGTCCGCAAGGCGCCCGAACGGCCTCAGGACGTCGGCAGGCCGCTCTGGGCGTCGGGCTGCGGCGGCGTCGTGATGACCTCGACGTTGTCGTTCAGCAGATAGGCCAGTTCCGACAGGGCCGTGGCGCGGGCCGCGTCGTCGACGGCGGCCTCGACCGCGGCCACCTTGACCAGGATGTCTTCGGAGATGCCGCGCAGAATGCACTTCAGGTCGCCGTCGGTGCCGCGCTCCTTGAGGATCAGGTGGGCCTGCATGTCGAGGGCGGCCAGTTCTTCGGCGCGGTCGCGGAAGGCGGCGAAGTCGGCCGGCACGCCATTCCAGCGCTCGACGACGGTCTTCAGCGCCCCGGCGCGACTGACGATGTCAGCGAACAGGGGCTCGGATGCGACCGAGATCGGGGCCCCCGCGACGGCGACCGGCTCTGCGGCGGCCAGGGCCACATTGGGGTCGCTGAGCAGGAGGGCGGCGGCGATGGCGATGCCACAGGACATGGTGAACGACCTTTTCGCGAATCGGCGATTGAACCGGTCTACGCCCCACCCGTAAACGAGACCTTGATTAAGGGGACATGAGCCGAATGACCGACTGGACCGCCTTCGACGCCGCCGCCGCGCGGGACGCCGATGCCCGCATCATCGACCAGTTCGCGGCCGATCCGGATCGCCTGGCCCGGATGTCGGTCGAGGGGGCGGGGCTGTATCTCGATCTGTCCAAGCAGAGCTGGACCAGAGACGGGTTCGAGGTCTGTCTCGACCTGGCCCGCTCGGCCGGGGTTGAAACGGCGCGAGGCCGGCTGTTCGACGGCGAGGCGATCAACGTCACCGAAGGCCGCGCCGTCTTGCATCCGGCCCTGCGCGCGGTCAGGGGCTCCGATTTCCACGCGCTGGGTGAAGCCGTCTCGGCCGAGGTCGACGCCGTCCGCGCCGACATGGCCGCCTATGCGACCGCCGTCCGCTCGGGCACCGAGACGGGCGCGACCGGCAAGGCCTTCAAGGCCATCGTCCACATCGGCATCGGCGGCTCGGATCTCGGGCCTCGCGTGGTCTGGGACGCGCTTCGTCCGCTGAACCCCCGGATCGACCTGCGTTTCGTCGCCAACATCGACCCCCGCGATATGGCCGAGGCTCTCACCGGACTCGATCCGGAAACCACCCTGGTCGTCGTCGTGTCCAAGACCTTCACGACCCAGGAAACCCTCGCCAATGCCGAGGCGGCCAGGGCCTGGCTCGCCGCTGGTCTGCCCGAAGCCGGCCGGGACAGGCATTTCATCGGCGTCACCGCCGCGCCCGACAAGGCCAGCGCCTTTGGGTGCGCCCGTACCTTTGCCTTCCGCGACTGGGTCGGGGGACGTTACTCCCTTTGGTCGGCGGTCAGCCTGAGCTGCGTTATCGCTCTGGGTCCGGATGTCTTCGAGGCCATGCTGGCCGGGGCCGCCGCCATGGACGATCATTTCGTCTCCGCCCCGCTGGAACGGAACGCTCCCGTCTTGATGGCCCTGGCCCAGATCTGGAATGTCGACGGCCTGAACCGGCCCGCTCGCACTGTGGCGCCCTACGCCCACGCCCTGCGTCGCCTGCCGTCCTTCCTGCAACAGCTGGAGATGGAGTCGAACGGCAAGCGGGTCCATCGCGACGGCTCGCCCGTGACACGGCAGACCTGTCCCGTGGTCTTCGGCGAGCCCGGGACCAACGGCCAGCACGCCTTCTTCCAGCAGATCCACCAGGGGCCCCAGGTCGTCCCGGCCGAGTTCGTGATCGTGGCGAAGACGCAGGCCGACACGCCGGAAAGTCCCCTCTGGTCCAACGCCCTGGCCCAGGGTCAGGCCCTTATGCTGGGCAAGACGACAGAGGCGGCGCGGGCTGAACTTCTGGCCTCGGGTGCGGACGCCGCCGAGGCGGACCGGCTGGCGACGCACAAGACCTTTCCCGGCAACCGGCCTTCGACCGCCATCGTCATGGACCGTCTGACGCCGGAGACCCTGGGCGCCCTCCTGGCCCTCTACGAGCACAAGACCTTCGTTGAGGGGGTGATCTGGGACATCAACTCCTTCGACCAGTGGGGGGTGGAGCTGGGCAAGGTGTTGGCCAGGGCGATCCTGAAGGACGTCGCGGACGGCGGCCCGTCGGCGTCTCTCGATGCCTCGACGGCCGCCTTGCTGACCCGCCTGATGTAGAAACGGGCCCCGAAGGGCCCGCTTCCGATTTCAGTAGTTGCGCCAGCGGCGGTCATCGCGCCGGTCGTCCCGGCGATCGTCGCGCCGATCCGAACGCCAGTCACGACGGTTGTCCCGTCGGTCGTCGCGACGATCCCAGCCGCGCTCGCGGCTGTTGATGCCGTGCTCGCGCTCCCAATGGCCGCGATTGCGCCAGCAGCGCCCATCGCGCCAGTAGTCGCAGTCCTCGCGATAGCCGCCGCCGTAGGAGTACCCGGGCGAATAGGAATAGCCGTAGCTGCCGCCATAGGAGCGGTATCCCCGCCGGTCGTCATCGCTGGCTGCAGCGGCGCCCAGGGCGGCCCCGGCGAGGGCACCGCCGGCCACATAGCGATCGTCGCCGTCGCCGATCACCGCGCCCGCGATTCCGCCGACAACGGCGCCGACCAGCAGACCGGCGACCACATCGCCGTCGTCGTCCCGGTCATGACGGTCGTGACCGCGTCCATAGTTCTGGGCGGCGGCCGGCATGGCGGCGGCGCTCAATGTCAGGGCGGCGGCGCCCACGGCGATCATTCGAAACATCTTCATCATCTCACCCTCCAAGACCGTCACCGAAACCTGCTCCCGCGATCCGGGCGACCGCGACTGACGAAACCTATTGCTGCGCTTGTGAACCTGAACGATCGAGCCGAAATCCCGTTCATCTGGCGTTCATCGCGGCTGCGTGCCTTGACGGTCCCGACCCCGGCGCCTACTTGCACCTCGCGTTAGCACTCGCGAGGCCCGGCTGCCAAAACGGCCGACGCCCAGGGGGCTACGAGGAAACCTTAGAAGTCTCATCGGAGAATACACAGATGGCGTTTCGTCCTCTCGGCGACCGCGTGCTGGTCAAGCGCGTGGAAGAAGAATCCAAGACCAAGGGCGGGATCATCATCCCCGACACCGCCAAGGAAAAGCCCCAGGAAGGCGAAGTCGTCTCGGTCGGCCCCGGCCTGCGTGACGAGACCGGCAAGGTCAACGCCCTCGAACTGAAGGCCGGCGACCGCATCCTGTTCGGCAAGTGGTCGGGCACCGAGGTCAAGCTCGAAGGCGAAGACCTTATCATCATGAAGGAATCCGACGTCCTGGGCGTGCTTTCCTAAGCACCCGACGTCCACCTTCTCCATCACATACGTATAGAAACAGGAGCTGCCCTCAATGGCTGCCAAGATCGTACAGTTCAACACCGATGCGCGCGACAAGATGCTGCGCGGCGTCAACATCCTCGCCAATGCCGTCAAGGTGACCCTGGGTCCCAAGGGCCGCAACGTCGTGATCCAGAAGTCCTTCGGCGCCCCGCGCTCGACCAAGGACGGCGTCTCGGTCGCCAAAGAGATCGAGCTGGAAGACGCCTTCGAGAACATGGGCGCCCAGATGATCCGCGAAGTCGCTTCGAAGACGAACGACAAGGCGGGTGACGGCACCACCACCGCGACCGTCCTGGCGCAATCGATCGTGCAGGAAGGCCTCAAGGCCGTCGCCGCCGGCATGAACCCGATGGACCTGAAGCGCGGCATCGACAAGGCCGTCACGGCCGTCCTCGCCGACATCAAGGCCTCGGCCAAGAAGGTCGAGAACAACTCCGAGATTGCCCAGGTCGGCACCATCTCCGCCAACGGCGACGCCGAAGTCGGCGAGATGATTGCGAAAGCAATGGAGAAAGTCGGTAATGAAGGAGTCATTACTGTCGAAGAAGCGAAGACTGCGGAGACTGAACTCGACGTCGTCGAGGGCATGCAGTTTGATCGGGGTTACTTGAGCCCCTACTTCATCACCAACGCCGACAAGATGGAGGTCCAGCTCGAGGATCCCCTCATCCTGCTGTTCGAGAAGAAGCTGTCGTCGCTTCAGGCCATGCTCCCGATCCTGGAAGCCGTGGTCCAGTCGGGCCGTCCGCTGCTGATCATCGCCGAGGACATCGAGGGCGAGGCCCTGGCCACGCTCGTCGTCAACAAGCTGCGCGGCGGCCTGCGCGTAGCCGCCGTCAAGGCTCCGGGCTTCGGCGACCGCCGCAAGGCCATGCTGGAGGACATCGCCGTCCTGACCGGCGGCCAGGTCATCTCCGAAGACCTCGGCATCAAGCTCGAGAACGTCACCCTCGACATGCTCGGCAAGGCCAAGAAGGTCACCATCACCAAGGACGACACCACCATCGTGGACGGCGTCGGCGGCAAGGATGAGATCGAGGCCCGTATCGGCCAGATCAAGAAGCAGATCGAGGACACCTCCTCGGACTACGACAAGGAAAAGCTGCAGGAACGTCTGGCCAAGCTGGCCGGCGGCGTCGCGGTCATCCGCGTCGGCGGCTCGACCGAGGTCGAGGTCAAGGAAAAGAAGGACCGCGTCGACGACGCCCTGAACGCCACGCGTGCCGCCGTTGAAGAAGGCATCGTCCCCGGCGGCGGCATCGCCCTGCTGAAGGCGACCAAGGCGCTTGAAGGTCTGAAAGGCGACAACGCCGACCAGACCGCCGGCATCGCCATCATCCGTCGCGCCATCCAGGCCCCGATCCGCCAGATCGTGGAAAACGCCGGCGTCGAAGGCTCGATCGTCGTGGGCAAGGTGCTGGACAACAGCTCCCCGACCTACGGCTTCAACGCCCAGACGGAAGAGTACGGCGACCTGGTCGCCATGGGCGTGATCGACCCGGCCAAGGTCGTCCGCACCGCCCTGACCGACGCCGCCTCGGTGGCCTCGATCCTGATCACCACCGAAGCCGCTGTGGCCGATGCTCCCAAGAAGAGCTCGGGCGGCGGCGCCGGCGGCGGCATGGGCGGCGGCATGGGCGGCATGGGCGACATGGACTTCTAAGTCCGGTTTCCTAGCCCAGACCGTTCAATGGTTGAAACCCCCGGCTGGAAACAGCTGGGGGTTTTGCTTTGTCGCTTATGCCGCTTTAGTCATAGTCACAGGGATTCGTCGGGGGACTTTCATGGCGCGACCAACCTTTCGCGATTCGTTTGTCAGGGCGCTTGAGGCGGCAGGAGGGCGAGCAAGCAACACAGCGCTTCGCGCCACGCTTGATTGGCCGGAAGATCGGTACTGGAAGATTCACTCAGAACTGTTCGACGACGCCGTAATCGAGAAAGGCCGTGGTTATGGCGGAACAGTAATTCTAGCGACGAACCAAGCTGAAGAAGTTGCACCGCAAGCGGTGGTCGAGACCACGACAGTAGTAGCGACTGCCGTGACCGAGACGGCGATCGCATACGCCCGCGAACTCGACCTGTACGAACCTGCCAGGAAGGCCATCGACACGCATTGGGCTCAACGGCGCCAGCTTGATAACTCCCACTGTGAGATCACCGCGATGCAGGGTCGTCGCGAAACGGGCGGTAGCTGGACGCGACCGGATCTGATCGTGATTGGTTCTCGCAAATACGAATTTCTGCCCCAGAAGATTTTCGAGCTCGTCAGCTTTGAAGTGAAGCCGGCGTCTGACGTATCCATCAAAGGCGTGATGGAAGCACTCGCTCACAGAGAGGCGGCAACCCGCTCGTACGTGCTCTATCATACTGATGGCGAAGAGTTTTCGACCTTCCCGGAATACACTCGCATTACCGATCTAGCGGCCAAGCATGGCATCGGGGTGTACTCCGCTCGCGATATTGCCGACTTCGACCAGTGGGCCGAAGTCGTGCCAGCCCAGCTCGCCAATCCCGACCCGGAAGTCGTGGATACATTCCTTCGCCGGACGCTTTCGGACGAAGGAAAGACCAAGCTACGCAAGTGGTTCTAGGTGCTCAGATGGGCATTGGGCCCGAAAGGGCGAAGTTGTAGCGCAACGCGCTACAAACCGTTATGATCCAGAGCTGGAAATCCCGCGAGGCGCAGTCCGTCTTCGAAGGCCGCGCGCCCAAGGGCTTTCCGGCCGATCTGGTTAAGGCGACGCGGCGGCGGCTGGAACGGCTCGACGCTGCGATCACCGTCGAAGATCTTCGCGTGCCGCCCGGACACCGGCTGCACAGACTGAGCGACGACCGTGCGGGACAGTGGTCGATCAGCGTCAACGACCAGTTCCGCATCTGCTTCGTCTGGGGCGATCACGGCCCGGAACAGGTCGAGTTCGTGGACTATCACTGAGGACGTCATGCCCGATTCAAACAGCGCCCACGACTACACCGCCTTCGCCGAGCCCCTGTCCCATCCCGGCGAACATCTGCGCGAGGACTTTCTGCCCGACTACGGCCTGACGCCCGGCGCCCTGGCCAAGGCCATGGGGTTGAAGGACCGGACGCGGATCGAGCGTCTGGTGCGCGAGGAACAGGCCCTGACCTCGGACACCGCGCTCAGGCTGGCGCGGGTGTTCGGGACCACGGCGGAGTTCTGGATGAACCTTCAGACGCAGCACGACCTGTCGAAGGCGGCCATCGCCGCGCGGGACGAGCTGGCGGCGATCCAGACGCTGAAGGTGGCGTGATCTCAGCCGGCGTGATCGACCCGGCCAGAGCGTTCGCGCCTAAGCGGGCGGTTATCCACGCGTATTCACCGTTTGTTCCGCGCGCAGCTTCCTAGACTCGGGCCGGGCGGGTATCATCGGTCCATGAACGCACTGGTTCCCTGGAACACCTTCGGACTTCCCTACGGCATTCCACAGGCTGCCCCTCCGGGCTGGCTGCACGTCGCCGCGCGGTTTGCCCGCCTGCTCGAAGGGATCGGTGTTCCTCAGTCCAGTATCGACGACGGGATGACGAAGGCGCTCGGGATCGTCACGGTACTGAACAAGGCCTATTGGCCACGTGGATGGAGCGAGGCTCCGGGCAAGCTTGTTGGTTCTTGGGGCAAGCATACCCGAGTGCATCCATCGGGCGACCTTGACCTCCTCTACCTCCTGCCGCCGGAGGTTTTCGACCGGTTCGCGATGCGCCAGGGCAACCGGCAGTCCCAGCTTCTCCAAGAGATGAAGGAGACGTTGAAGGCCACCTACCCGCGCACCGATCTTCGGGGTGACGGTCAGGTGGTGGTGGTCGATTTCTTCTCCATCAAGGTCGAAGTGGTGCCCGCGTTCCTCGCCGTCGGCGGCGGCGTGGTAACTTGCGACACGAACACCGGCGGGCGTTACCGGGTCTCCGATCCAGCAGCCGAGGTCGCCAGCCTTGACCGGGCCGACCGCACCACCTCTGGCCGGGCGCGGGCGTTGGTTCGCCTGATGAAGCTCTGGAAGCGAACAAGCGGTGTCGATATCCCCTCCTTTGCGTTTGAAATTCTCGCCGTCGAGTTTCTCGCCACCTACGAACACGCCCATCAACCGTGGTGGGACTGGCTCGTGCGTGACTTCCTCGCGTTTCTGCACAGTCGCTCGGACACATGGATATGCTTCCCGGTGACGGGCGAACCGTATTGGCTTGGTCGTCAGTGGGGACCTGCCGCAATGAGAGCCTTGCGAGCGGCGGAGGCAGCCTGCGCCAATGAGCAGCTAAACTTTGACGGCCTTGCCGCAGACCAGTGGTGCGCGGTCTTCGGTCGCCGGGTCCTCGGCTCATGACGGCACCGCCGGACCCGACGGCAGCTCTGGCCTTGGCGCTGCGAGACCAAGCGGAGAATGCCAAGTACTCGGCTGCTGCGCTCTACCTCTGGGTCCACGTCCTGAACTGCGTCTTGGTCGTTTTCACCGCCGCCCAAATCATCCTCGCAGCCCTTGCCGGTTGGAAAGTTCTCGTGAGAGAGGACGAGTTTATTGCCGCCGTTTTCGGGCTTGGGGCAGCAATCCTGCCGGCGCTTTCAAAGGCACTGAAGGTCTCGGAGATCAAGGCCGCAGCGCAAGGCGGAGCGGCGGAATATACCGCGCTTCGTGACAGGTTCACTCGGTGTGCCGACATTGACGGCGCTAGGCCCTTTGCCGAGTTCTCGGCCGTCGCGGCCCCATTGTTCGACCGTATGGATTTGGCAAGAACGACCCACGCTCCCGCGCCTGAATTCATCTTCTGGCTCGCGCGATGGAAAGTTCGATCCGGCCACCTTGATCACGACCACCGTTCCTAGGTTGCCCGGGCATGACTCGTGGCGCTTGGTTCGAGTTTGCCCCCCATGCCCACTCCCGTCCGCTCCGCCTCCAAATCCGCCGACGGCAATCTCCCCCGGCCCCGAACCGCCAACACCGCCAATCTGATGGGTATCGGGCGGCTGTGCGCGCAACGGCGGCGCCTCGACCTTCGACTTTTCAGGGGCTTGCGGGAAAATGACGCGGTCGAGTGCGCCTTCATATCCGGGCCCCTGATAATGCGGGGATGGAAAACACAGCACAGACGAGCGGGCGTCTCAGGCGCTCTGTGGTCACCTCACACCGGAGCGAGGATCCGCGGCCGGAGGGTCAGAGGCGACATCGGACCGGGTATTTCGTGGCCGGGGAACGGGTCTGGAAGCGGATCGAGATCGAGTTCTCGGCCGGGGCGACGGCGGAATGGCTGTCGGTCAAATACGGGCCGGCAGTGCGGACCATCGGCGCGCGGGCCAAGGCGGGCGGCTGGCGCAAGAAGGACATCGCCCTGAAGGCCGACGCGGCCTGGGACGAGGTCGAGGACGAAGAGCGGCTGGCGGAGGAGACGCGGGCGGCGGTGCGGGCGGCGTCGGACACGGCGGCGGCGGGGCGGGCGGCGGTCAAGGCGGCGATCCGGGAGGCGGGCGAGGCAGAGGCCGAGGCGGTTGATCTGGAGCGGGCGGCGGCGGCGGCCCGGGCCGGGGCTGTGGCGGCGATGGAGAAGGGCGACCCGCGTCTGGCGCAGGAGTTCCTGAAGCTGGCGCGGATGCTGGAGGGGGAAGGGGACGGGGAGGGGTATGCGGGGCCGTCGCCGCAGGATGCGGCGGCGCTGGCCTATGTGCTGGAGCGGCTGGAGGCGAGAGGGTGAAAGGCAGGGCGTGGGGGAAAGAACCCCTCCGTCTCGTCGGCTCTCGCCGCCGATCCACCTCCCCATCGCCCTCCGGCGATGGAGAGGTGACGAGGGCGCGTACGATCGTCGCGGGTGAGGCGTGGGTGGAGGCCGCGCACAAGGGTCAGAAGGTGCCTGAGGGGGACTGGCGGACCTGGGTGTTTCTGGGCGGACGGGGGGCGGGGAAGACGCGGGCGGGGGCGGAGTGGGTTTCGGATGTGGCGGCGCGGCTGGGGGCCGGGGGGCGGATCGCCCTGGTGGGGGCGACGCTGCACGATGTGCGCGCGGTCATGGTCGAGGGGCCGTCGGGGCTGATGAGCCTGCCCTACCGGACGCCGCCCCGGATGGAGAGTTCGCTGCGGCGGCTGGTGTTTCCGGGCGGGGCGGTCGGGGTGATGCTGTCGGCGGCCGAGCCGGAACGGCTGAGGGGGCCGCAGTTTCATGCCGCCTGGGGGGATGAGTTCTGTGCCTGGGAGCGGGCGGAGGAGGCGTTGGCGATGTTGCGGCTGGGGGTGCGGCTGGGGTCGCCCTGGGCGGAGAGGTCGCCTCGCCCCCTCCGTCTCGCCGGCTGTCGCCGTCGATCCCCTCCTCCGATTGCCTCCGGCGCTCGTTCGTCGACCCCATCGCCCTCCGGCGACGGAGAGGTGACCCTGGCTCAAGCAGTGAGCGACCGCTTAGCCTGTCCTCGGGCCGATCAGAGATCGGACCCGGGGGCGAGCGATAGCCAACAAGAATGGACGCCGCGCCTTCTTCTCACCACCACGCCGAAGCCGTTGGCGGTGTTGCGGCGCGTGTTGGCGGAGGACGGGACCGTCAGGACCCATGCGCCGACGGGGGCGAATGCGGAGAACCTGGCGGAGGGGTTTCTGGAGGCGATGCAGGCTCTGTACGGCGGGACGCGGCGGGCGGCGCAGGAGCTGGACGGGGTGGTGCTGGAGGCGGAGGGGGCGCTGTTCACCTCTGTGGAGATGGCGCGGGCGCGGGCCCTGGGGCGGAGCTGGATGCTGGGGGGGGTGAGGGAGGGGTACGAGCGGACGGTGGTGGCGGTGGATCCGCCGGTCGGGACATTGTCGGGCGAGGGCGGGGACGCCTGCGGCATCGTGGTGGTCGCGCGGGCGGCGGGGACGGCCTGGGTGCTCGACGACCGCTCGGTCCGGGGGCTGTCGCCGGCGGGGTGGGCGGCGCGGGTGGCGCGGACGGCGAAGGACTGGGAGGCGGCGTTGGGCTGTCCTGTGCGGGTGGTGGCCGAGGGCAACCAGGGCGGCGACATGGTCGAGGCCGTGCTCAAGGGGGCGGGGGTGACGCAGGTCGTCAAGCGGGTGCAGGCGAGGGTCGGCAAGCGGGCGCGGGCCGAGCCGGTGGCGGCCCTGTATGAACAGGGGCGGGTCGGCCATGTCGGCGAGCTGACCCTGCTGGAGGAGGAGCTGCTGGGGATGGGGGAGGCGGGGGGATCGAGTCCTGACCGGGCGGATGCGCTGGTGTGGGCGGTGACGGACCTGCTGATCGAGGGAGGCGGGCCGGTTCTGGCGCGGGCCCGGGTGCTGTGAGACCGGTTTGTGACTCTGTGGTCATGGTCGGGCGCAGACCCGGGTGCTGTGAGACGGGTTTGTGACTCTTTGTCCATGTTCGGGCGCGGGCGATTGCAGACGCAGAGGCGAACGTTAATGTTCGCCGCTTCAGGAATAGGACTGTTACCTTTATGCGTCTTCGCTCCGTCTCCCTCGCCGCCCTTCTGGCCGTGATCGCCCCCGCTGCGCCGGTTCTGGCCCAGACCTCCGCGGCGCCGGTCGCGGCGACCACGCCCCGGGCCGCCGAACTGGCCGCCGCCCCGGTGTCGCAGCTGGTCTCCGAGGTCGATATTCCGTGGACGCGGTTCACCCTCGACAACGGGCTGACGGTCATCGTGCACGAGGACCGCAAGGCGCCGGTGGTGGCGGTGTCGGTCTGGTACAATGTCGGCTCCAAGGACGAGCCGGCCGGATCGACCGGCTTCGCCCACCTGTTCGAACACCTGATGTTCGGCGGGTCGGAGAATGCGCCGGGCTCCTATCTCGGCCGGATGCGCAACCTCGGCCCGTCGAACCTGAACGGCACGACCTGGTTCGATCGCACCAACTATTTCCAGACCGTCCCGACCCCGGCGCTGGAACAGGCCCTGTTCCTTGAAAGCGACCGCATGGGCTATCTGCTCGGCGAGGTCGGCCAGGACGTGCTCGATCTGCAGCGCGGCGTGGTCCAGAACGAGAAGCGCCAGGGCGACAACCAGCCCTACGGCATGTTCGAATACGCCCAGCTGGAAGCCCTCTTCCCCGAAGGCCACCCCTATCGCCACTCGACCATCGGCTCGATGGCCGACCTGGACGCCGCCAGCCTCGAGACGGTGCGCAACTGGTTCCGCGAGAACTATGGCCCGAACAACGCCATCGTCGTCCTGTCGGGTGACATCGACGAGGCCACGGCGCGGCCGCTGATGGAGCGCTATTTCGGCGCGATCGCGCGCGGCCCGGTCAACACCCCGGCCGAGGCCGACGTCCCGACCCTGGCCGCCCCGATCGTGGCGACCATGCATGACCGGGTGGCCACGACCCGCCTGACGCGCAGCTGGGCCGTGCCCGGCCTGCTCAGCGACGACGCCGTGCCCCTGTCGGTCGCAGCCTCGGTTCTGGGGGGGCTGGCCTCCTCGCGCCTCGACAACCTGCTGGTCCGCGACGAGCAGACCGCGGTCCAGGTCTCGGCCTCGCTGTCGGACTTCCACCGCGTCGGCATCTTCGACATCTCGGTCAATGTGAAGCCGGGCGTGGACGCCGCCGAGGTGAGCCGTCGCCTCGACGCCATCGTGGCCGACTTCATCGCCCGCGGCCCGACCGAGGAAGAGGTCGCCCGCGTCGCCACCCAGTATGTCTCGGGCCGGATCCAGAGCCTGGAACAGGTCAACGGCAAGGCCAACGTCCTGGCCGAGGGCCAGCTCTATGCGGGCGATCCCGACCACTACAAGAAGGACCTGGCCGCCTATGCCTCGGTCACCCCGGCCCAGGTGACGGCGGCCATGCAGCGCTGGCTGACCCGGCCGGTGTTTGACATGACCATCTCGCCCGGCGAGCGCGAGGCCTATGTCGAGGCCGCCGCCAGCCCGTCGGGCGCCGCCCCGGCCCCGGCCGCCGAGATCCAGCGCGTCGCCCGCGATCCGATGCCGGCCATCGGCCAGGTGCCGGATCTGGAGTTCCCCGCCGTCGAGCGCACCGCCCTGTCGAACGGCATCAAGGTCGTCTACGCCCACGTCGACACCGTCCCGGTGACCCGCGTGGCCGTGGAGTTCGATGCCGGCTACGCTGCTGACCGCGCCGACCGTCTCGGCGCCCACGCCATGATGCTGGACCTGCTGGACGAGGGCACCACGACCCGCGACGCCAACCAGCTGGCAGAGGAAGAGGAACGTCTGGGCGCCTCGGTCAATGTCGGGGCCTCGATGGACCGGACCTCGGCCGACCTGTCGACCGTGACCGCCAACCTCGCGCCGTCCCTGACCCTGCTGTCGGACGTGGTGCGCAACCCGGCCTTCGCCCCGGCGGAGATCGAGCGTATCCGCGCCGCGCGCCTGTCGGGCCTGGCCAGCGAGAAGACCAACCCGAACGCCATCGCCGCCCGCGCCCTGCCGCCGCTGATCTATGGCGAGAACAGCCCCTATGGCCGGTCCTTCACCGGTTCGGGCGACGAGTCGACCCTGACGGCCCTGACGCGCGCCGACCTGGTCGCCGAGCACGACGCCTGGGTGCGTCCGGACAATGCGACGATCTTCATCGTCTCGGACCTGCCGCTGTCGCAGGTGACCACGCAGCTGGAAGCCGCCTTCGGCGACTGGCGCGCGCCCGCGACGGCGAAGGGAACCAAGGACTTCGCCGACGCGGCCGTGCCGACCCCGACCAACCGGATCGTCCTGATCGACCGTCCGCAGTCGCCGCAGTCGCTGATCTACGGCGGCGCCGTCCTGCCCGTCTCGGGCACCGACGATCTGCTGGCCCTGAACGCGGCGAACGTCACCCTCGGCTCGGACTTCCTGTCGCGGATCAACTCGGATCTGCGCGAGACCAAGGGCTGGTCCTATGGCGTGCGCGGCGGGGTCAACGCCCTGGAACACCGCGTCCCCTATATCGTCAACGCCCCGGTCCAGGCCAACCGCACGGGCGACTCGGTCGCGGCCCTGATCGCCCAGTACGACCGCTTCCTGGAAACCGAGGGCGTCCAGCCGACCGAGCTGGAACGGACCATCAACGGCAACACCCGCTCGCTGGCCGGCGGTTTCGAGACCTCGGGCCAGATCCTCGGCGCCCTGCGCTCCAACGCCCTGTTCGGCCGTCCCGACGACTATCAGGCGACGCTGGCCAGCCGCACCCGCGCCCTGACGGCGGCCCAGATGGACGCCGCGGCGCGTCAGGTCATCAAGCCCGACCAGTTCGTCTGGGTCGTGGTCGGCGACGCCTCGGTGGTCCGCCCGCAGCTGGAGGCCCTCGGCCTGCCGCTGGAAGTCCGTCCGGCCCAGTAGTCGACCGAACCTCGGTGATCGAAATGGAGGGGCGGCGAGCGATCGCCGCCCCTTTTTTCACGGGACGCCACGGACTGTGAGGCACCGGCGGAAGCCGGGCCTGCGTCCGCGACACCGCGCGAAAGTGGACGTGCTGGAGGTCCGGGATGGGTGGTGGGCTCAACCGGTGAACGCAACACGCTAGCTTTTCTTCGGAGATGGAGCGTGGGCGATGAAGCAGCGGCGGCGGATCTACTATTCGGCGGCTCAGCGGGCTGAAATCTGGGATCGC
>NZ_JAIXTC010000014.1 GCF_027484365.1 Brevundimonas sp.
AGACCGGCGAGGCCCTGCAGCGCATCGTCAGCCGTGTCGCCGAGATCGACGGCCTGGTGTCGGAGATCGCCGCCTCGGCCCAGGAACAGGCCACCGGCCTTGCCGAGGTCAACACCGCCATCAACCAGATGGACCAGGTGACCCAGCAGAATGCGGCCATGGTCGAACAGTCGACCGCCGCGAGCCACTCCCTGGCCCAGGAGACCGAAATCCTTAGCCAGTCGATCGGTCGTTTCCAGCTGTCGACGCGAACCGGCCGTACGCACAGCGATCCGGAGATGCGCACCGCAGCCTGATCAACCTTCTTGCCAAGGCGCGCTGACAGGACGCACGAACCCTGCTACAGGGCCGCGCCATGAGCGCAGCCGTCATCGTCTTCCCCGGTTCCAACTGTGACCGGGACTGCAAGGTCGCCATCGAACGGTCGACCAACGAGCGGGTGGAGATGGTCTGGCACCAGGAGACCGAACTGCCTTCCGGTCTCGATCTGATCGTCCTGCCGGGCGGGTTCTCCTACGGCGACTACCTGCGGTGCGGGGCCATGGCGGTCCAGTCGCCGGTCATGCGGGCGGTTAAAGAGGCCGCTGACAATGGCGTGGCTGTGGTGGGGATCTGCAACGGCTTCCAGATCCTGTGCGAGGCCGGAATGCTGCCGGGGGCCCTCTTGCGGAACGCCGGGCTGAAATATGTCTGCAAGCCGATCACGCTTGAAGTGACCAACGGCCAGACCCGGTTCACCGCCGGCTATCAGGGCCAGCGCGAGGTCGTCATGACCCAGGGCAACGGCGACGGAAACTATTTCGCCGACGCCGAGACGCTCGCCCGGATCGAGGGCGAGGGCCAGGTCGTGTTCCGCTACGTCGACAATCCGAACGGCTCGGTTGCCGATATCGCCGGCATCCAGAACGCGCGGGGCAATGTCCTGGGCCTGATGCCCCATCCGGATCGCGCCTTCGAGGCCGAGCTGGGCTCGGCCGACGGCGCGACCCTGTTCCGGTCGATCTACGCGGCGGCCTAAGCCTCTTCGGTATCCTCATCGCGATCGAGGGTGCCCTCAGCACCGGATTCGCCGATCGAGGCCAGTTCTCTCGCGCCCACCCCAAGACCCTGTTCCAGCGCAAGATTGGTCTCGACCTCTGCGGTGTCCGGATCGGGCATGTCGGCGGGAATTTTGGGATCGACCATGGTCGGTTCTCCTGTTCGGGGCTGTGACAACGATAGCGTATCCCGGAACGGCAGGTTCCGGCTGAACTTTGATACGTGATGTGCGTAGTGTCGGGTATGAGCACCTCATCCCCCACGACTCTCGTTCCCGCCGACCCGTCCCGGCAGACCCGAAGACTGGCGGTCTTCGCCTGCATGGTCTTCGCCGTGGTCATCGGCCAGCTGCAACAGCTGGCGAACCTGGGCCAGACGCCGGCGGAGTTCGCCGCCGACAGCGATGCGACCCTGAAGGTCGTCGGCTGGGCCTTCGCGATCTGGGGTCCGATCTATATCGGCCTGATCGTCTATGCCGTGCGCCAGTTTCTGCCGAAGACCCCTGAGAGCGAAATGCTCCGCGCCTTCGGCTGGCCGTCGGCCCTCGCTCTGCTGGGGATCGGCTGGTGGATCCTGGCCGCGGCATGGGATCAGGAAGTCGGCACGATCATACTGATCTTCGGGTCGCTGATCGTGCTGCTCATTCCGCTGCTGAGGAAGGCCGATGCCGTCCGCGCGCTGCAGAAGGGCGACCGGGATCGCTGGATGACGGTCTGGCCGCTCGCCGCCCTCGCGGGCTGGCTGACCATCGCAGCCCCTGTGAACCTGCTGACGGTCGCGACGGGCAACGGCGACCTGCCCTCCATCCTGCCGCCGACCGGATGGGCGCTGCTGACCGTCGCCGCGGCGGCCTGCGTGGGCCTGCTGGTCACCTGGCGGACGCGACTGCTGGCCTATCCCCTGCCGATCGCCTGGGGGTTGCTGGGTGTTTTCGTCGCGGAGCAAGCCAGGGGCAATGCGGTTCTGGCCTTCGGGGCCCTCACGGCGTCGCTGGTGGTGCTCGGCGGAGGGCTGGTGATCGTCCTGGGGCTCAGGCGCGCCGTGCGCTAGGCGGGCGTCGAATGCAGGCGGAAGCTTGGGTTCGGGACAGAGTCCCGCTATGAGGCGCGGCCATGAGCGCATCCGAAAAGACCATGGCCGAACTGGCCGCCGAATACGGCCTGAACACCGCTGAATATCAGGTCGTCCTGGACCGACTGGGGCGCGAGCCGAACCAGCTGGAGCTGGGGGTCTTCTCGGTGATGTGGTCCGAGCATTGCTCCTACAAGTCGTCGAAGATTCATCTGGGCAAGTTCCCGACCAAGGGACCGCGCGTGATCTGCGGGCCCGGCGAGAACGCGGGCGTGATCGATATCGATGACGGCGACGCCTGCATCTTCAAGATGGAGAGCCACAACCACCCCTCCTTCATCGAGCCCTATCAGGGCGCGGCGACGGGCGTGGGCGGGATCATGCGCGACGTCTTCACCATGGGCGCGCGCCCCGTCGCCTTGCTCAACGCCCTGCGCTTCGGCGACGTCGGGCACGAGAAGACCAAGCGGCTGGTGAAGGGCGTCGTCTCGGGCATCGGCGGCTACGGCAACTGCGTCGGCGTGCCGACGGTGGCGGGCGAGACCAATTTCCATGCCGGCTACAACGGAAACATCCTGGTCAACGCCATGTGCGTGGGCCTGGCGAAGGCGGACGCCATCTTCTACTCGGCCGCCCCGGGACCGAACATGTCGGTGGTCTATTTCGGCTCCAAGACCGGCCGTGACGGGATCCACGGCGCGACGATGTCCTCGACCGAGTTCGACGACGAGTCCGAATCGAAGCGGCCTACGGTCCAGGTCGGCGATCCCTTCGCCGAGAAACTGCTGATCGAGGCGACGCTGGAGCTGATGGCCTCGGGCGCCGTGGCGGCGATCCAGGACATGGGGGCGGCGGGCCTGACCTCATCCTCGGTCGAGATGGCCGGCAAGGGCGGCGTCGGCATCGAGCTGAACATGGACGCCGTGCCCCAGCGCGAAACCGGCATGTCCGCCTATGAGATGATGCTGTCGGAAAGCCAGGAGCGGATGCTGGCCGTGCTGAAGCCGGGCCGCGAGCAGGACGGCTACCGCATCTTCGAGAAATGGGGCCTGGACGCCGCCGTCATCGGCATGACCACCGAGACCGGCCGCCTGGTGCTGAACCACCACGGCGAGGTCGTGTGCGACGTGCCGCTGGCGCCTCTGTTCGACGACGCCCCGCTGTACGACCGCCCGTGGGTCCAGCCGGCGCTGCACCCGCGTCTGTCGCCCGGCGAGGTCCCGGCGCCGACGGTCTGGGAAGACGCGGTGCTGAAGGTCCTGGCCTGCCCCGACATGGCGTCCAAACGCTGGATCTGGGAGCAGTACGACCGCCACGTCATGGCCGACACCCTGCAGGACTCGGCCACCGGCGCAGACGCGGGCGTGGTGCGGGTGCATGGAACGGACAAGGGTCTGGCGGTCACGTCGGACTGCACGCCGCGCTACGTGCAGAACGATCCCTACGAGGGCGGGAAACAGTGTGTGGCCGAGGCCTGGCGCAATCTGACGGCGGTCGGCTCCCTGCCCATCGCCATCACCGACAATCTGAACTTCGGCAATCCGCAGCGGCCCGAGATCATGGGCCAGATCGTGCGCGCCATCGACGGCATGGCCGAGGCTTGCCGCGACCTGGACTTCCCGGTCGTGAGCGGGAATGTGTCGCTGTACAACGAGACCAATGGCGTCGCGATTCCGCCGACCCCGACCGTGGGGGCCGTGGGCCTGCTGACCAACTATGACGTGGTGACCGGTTTCTCGACCATGGAGGCCGGCGACACCCTGGTCCTGATCGGAGAAACCAAGGGCGAACTGGGGGCCTCGATCTATCTGCGCGAGGTTCTGGGTCGCGAAGACGGGGCCCCCCCGCCTGTGGATCTGAAGCTGGAGCGCAAGACCGGCGACTTCATCCGCGGCGAGATCGAGGGCGGGCGGCTGACCTGTGTCCACGACCTGTCCGACGGCGGTCTGATCGGCGCAGCGGCGGATCTGGCCCTGGCGTCGGACTGCGGCGTGGTGCTGGACGCCTCCAGCGCGACCCACGCCCACGTCTTCCTGTTCGGCGAGGACCAGGCCCGCTACCTGGTCGCTGTGCCGAACCCGCAAGAGGTTCTGGCTGCGGCGCGCGAGGCGGGTCTGCACGCCTCGGTGGTCGGTCACGCGAAGGGCGACGCCTTCGCCTCGACCGACCTGTTCAGCATTCCGCTGAAGCATCTGCGGGAAATCCACGAAGGGTGGATGCCGCAGTGGATCGAGGGCTAAGCCTCTATTCCATGATGGCGACGACCACCGGAACGCCTTGGGCGGAGCCACTGACCGCACCGACGCGGATGTTGTAGACGCCGCTTTGCGCCGTGTTCCAGTTGACCCGCGGGTTCAGCCCCTCGGTGTCGTCATTGCAGTACCAGCGGCCGTCCGGGCCGTTGACGACCAGGCTTGTGTCGGCCTCCGAATAGGCGGTGATGACCAACGGTCCGCCATAGGCCGTGAAGGACAGGGTGACCGAATCGCTCTCCCCGACCATTCCGACGCAGCCGCCGGCAATGGTCGAGGCGTCGACGTCGCCGCCCGCATAGGCTGTGACGTTGTATGAGTCCGGTCCAAAACCGCCGGTCAGTTCGACATATTCCTGGGCTGAGGCCGGAGCGGCCCACGGGATCGCACAGGCGGCCACAAGGGCCAGAGACCGTTTCATCATGACGTTGCACCTTCCAACGGGGTATGAGGGAAGCCGACGCTCAGGCCCCGTCCTCGTTGCCGGGGACGGGGCCTGAGCGCGTTTCAGATCTTACTGGCTCTCAGTGATGTAGAGGGTGGCGGACGCGGCCCGGCCGCCGACGGCGCCGACCCAGATGTCGTAGGAGCCGCTCGGCGGGCGACCCCAGGTCAGGATCGGGTTCAGGCCCTCGGCGTCGTCATTGCAGTACCAGCGGCCGTCCGGGCCGTTGATGATCAGGCTGGTGTCGCCGTCGGAGGTGACGCCGAAGCTCAGCGGGAACGAGCCCGCCGTATAGGTGAACTCATAATCCGGGGCGCTGGCGATCATGCCGACGCAGGCGCCGCCAAGGCGCGAGGCGTCGACCGAGCCGCCGGAATAGATGCTGACCCGGATGGGATCCGGCGTGAAACCGGCGCGGGCGCGCATGCCGCCCGAGCTGGCAGAGGCGCTGGGGTCCTGAGCGGCGGCCGAGGTGGCGGCGCAGGACATGAGGGCGGCGGCCACGGCCGAGGCGAGAAGCACGGTACGCATGGGCAGGTTTCCTTTGGTTGTTTCTTGCAATTGCACGGACCCGGGGGGTGTGGCCCGGCGAGGCTAGTTCAGGCTGCCCTCGGTGATGACCACAGTCGCGGGTGCGCTCTCGCCGACGGCGCCGACCCAGATTTCATACCAGCCGCTCGGAGCGCTATCCCATTCGAGCGCGGGATTCAGGCCGTAGGTGTCGTCATCGCAGACCCAGCCGTACGGGCTCTTGATGATGAGACTGGTGTCGGCCTGGGAGCTGACGCCGATGTTCAGCGGTCCGCCGTTGGAGCTGAAGTTCAGTTTGACGTCGGCATAAACCGCGACGGTGCCCACGCAGCCGCTGCTGCCGGGGATCGCGGACGCCTGGTTCGGGCCGCCAGAATAGGTGTCGAACGTGACCGGGTCCGGAAGGAAGCCGGCCGAAAGCGAGATGGTTTGCGCGGAAGCGCCGGTGGCCAGACCGGCCATGACACAGGCCGCGGCGATACTGAGAAACGTTTTCATGGGTCCCCTCCCTTGTTGAGCAGCCCCCGCCGCCGGTGCGTAACATGCCTTCCTCGAGCTTGACCTTACAACCCTCTTATTTCTGACGACCGCCCTCGCCTCCTGTCACATGGACGGAGTATCCAGAGCGCCCAGCTGGAGGTCGCCATGTCCCTGTTTCTGTCCCGCCGCCTGCTCCTGACCGGCCTCGGCGCCGGAACCGCCGCCGTCAGCCTGCCGCGCGAGGGCCTGGCCCAGGCGGTCTTCGACGAGAATCCCTTCCAGCTGGGCGTCGCCGCCGGCGATCCCCTGCCCGACGGGTTCGTGATCTGGACGCGGGTGGCGCCCCGGCCGATGGAGCCCGGCTACGGCATGCCGCGCCAGGCGATGGCCGTGATCTGGGAGGTCGCCGCCGACGCAGGCTTCGGGACGATCGTCCGCTCGGGCGAGGCGCTCGCCCGCCCGGAACTGGGACACTCGGTGCATGTCGAGGTCGAGGGGCTCGAGCCCGGCCGCCCCTATTTCTACCGTTTCCGCGTCGGGTCCGAGCGGTCCGGCGTCGGCAGGGCGAAGACCGCGCCGCTCGCGGGTGCCCCCACGGCCCAGGTGAGGTTCGGCGTGGCCGGATGCCAGGCCATCGAGAGCGGCTACTATACGGCGCACCGCAAGATGGCGGCCGAGGACCTGGATTTCGTCTTCTTCTACGGGGACTACATCTACGAGGGACGCGGTAACCGCATCTACGGCGGGACCTCGACCCAGGAGAACCTGCGCGTCCACCAGGGCGGAGAGATCTATTCGGTCGACGACTACCGGCGGCGCTACGCCCAGTACACGATGGACTCCGACCTGCAGTCCGCGCGCCAGTCGGCGGCCTGGTTCGTGGTCTGGGACGACCACGAGATCGACAACAACTGGGTCTCGGACATCGATCAGGACGGATCGCCGGCGGAGGTCTTCGCCCTGCGCAAGGCGGCGGCGATGCAGGCCTTCTATGAGCATATGCCGATGCGGCGGTCTTCCTTCCCCCGGGGCTCCCAGATGCAGCTGTATCGCAAGGCGACCTACGGCGATCTGCTGGACGTGCACCTGCTCGATACCCGTCAGTATCGCTCGGACCAGCCCTGCGGCGACCGGTTCAACGCCGGTTGCGAAGGGATCAATGCGCGCGAGGCCGAGGTCCTGGGCGAGGCGCAGCAGGCCTGGCTATTCAATGGGCTGGAGAGCTCGAGGGCGAAGTGGAACACCCTGGCGCAGCAGATCATGGTGATGGATCTGGATCGGAACGCCGGCGACGACTACGGCGTCAATCCGGACAGCTGGGCCGGGTATCGCGTGCCCCGGGCGCGGCTGCTGAACCACATCAGGGACCGGCGAATCGACAATGTCGTGGTCCTGACCGGCGACGAGCACCAGAACTATGCGGGCGAGCTGTTCGTCGACGGCCGCAATCCGGAAGGCGAGCCGATCGCGACCGAGTTCGTGGCCACCTCGATCAGCTCCGGCGGCGACGGGGTCGACCAGCGACCCGACATGGCGGCGATCCAGTCGGCGAACCCTCAGCTGAAGTTCAACAATTCGCAGCGGGGTTATGTCGTCTGCGAGGTGACGCCGGACCGCTGGCGTACGGATTTCAAGGTGCTGGACCAGGTTCAGGATCGTCGCGGCATCCTGACAACGCGCAAGTCGATGGTCGTCGAGGGCGGCAGCGCGCGGCTTCACGACGCCTGACGGTTCGACGTAATGCCCCGGCTCTCGAATTCAGAGTCCGGATAGTCCACTGAGTCCAGATCGACCGGAACAAAATCAAGGCGTTGAGATTTTGACCGTGGTGGAATTCGACAATCTGGCAGGGTCGGCGAGTGCGTCGTCAGCGGCTGGATGGGACGATTTCAAAGACCTGCACGCGACCTGGGGACGCGAGCCGAGGACGGCAAGACCTAGCAAGGATTTTATTCTCTTGCCAGTTTCGCCTGCGGCGCCGTGAGGCGAGACGGCGGCGGGTTTTTGCAGCAAGCTGACGACGACATAACCCAGCAAAGGCCCTCCATGATCCGTCATCCCCTCATCGTTCTGGCCGCCCTCCCCCTGCTGCTCGCGGCCTGCGACGGCGGCGGGGACCCGGTGCAACAGGCGATGCGTGAAACCGCGACCGCCAACCAGGCCACGACGGTCACGTCCGGCGAGGTCTCGGGGCCTCATGGCGGGGACCATGGGACGACGGGCAATCAGGCCTTCGCCGCTTCCGAGGCGGAGATGCACCGGTTGATGGCCGCCGCCTCAGGCGAGACAGTCGATCAGGCCTATATCGCCAAGATGATCGCCCACCATCAGGGCGCGGTGGCCATGGCCGAGGTCGCCCTGCGCGACAGCCGCGATTCCGAGGTGCGCCGGATGGCCCAGGCGGTGATCGACGCCCAGACGCGCGAGATCGCGGAGATGCAGGCCTGGCGACCCGCCGCGGCACCCTGAGCCTCAGGCGTCGTCGAGGAAGGCCTTGAGGGCGTCGCGCCGTCCGTTGAACAGACGGACGACAAGGGCGTCGACCTCGCCGTCCAGATAGTCCCGCCGCTCGATCGCGGCGTGGTAACGCTGCCGGCCGTCGTCGCGTTCGGAGCGGACGGCGCCCTTGCGCATCAGCCGGCCGAGGAGGGTCTTGATGGTGGCGTCGCCCCAGGCGTTGTCGGCCTTCACGGCCTCGATCAGGGAGGCGAACGACAGGGGGCCGTGACGCCACAGGGCGGCGAGGATCGCGCTCTCCGCCTCCGTGACGGCGATGCGCGTCACCTCAGGACCCGAGGACAGCGCGATCGACCCGGGCCTCAACGGTCCAGTGGCAAATGACCGCGACCACGCCGACGATCAGGCCCATGACCACGAGGAAGGTCGCCTCGGCCAGGCCGGGGGCCAGGACATTGATCGGCTGGGGTCCGAACTTCGCCAGGGCGACGAACATCATCAGCCCGTTGAAGGAGGCTCCGAGCAGGCCCAGCAGGGGCGCGCCGAGGCGGAGGGCCGAGAGATAGGCGGAACCGCCGGTCAGATGGCGGCCGGACGCGACCTTCCGTACCGCCACGAAGACGGCGGCGATGGCGGCGACGATCAGAGTGACGACGATGGCCTGAACGGGCACGGCGGCGTCGAGGAAGATGGTGACAGGCGTCATGGACGGCTCCTTGGACTACGTTTGTAGGCCAGAACGATTACACTCGTAATCTTCTACGTCAATGGTCCCGCTTCAGGCGGCGCTCGGGATGTGCTGGCTGAGGCGGCCGCCGACACGGATGGGCTCGACGCGGGTCGCGAGACCGGTCTTGTCGTCGGTCTCGACATAGACGCCGCAGACGGTGGCCGGGCCGCTGGCCGGGTTGTAGCGACCGCCCGAGATCCGGGTGGTGAAGCGCCGCAGGGGCTCTTCCTTCTCGTTGCCGATGACCGAATCGTAGTCGCAGCAGCCTCCGGCGTCGGTCTGGTAGGCCGTGCCGCCGGGCAGGATCTGGCAGTCGGCGGTCGGGACATGGGTATGGGTGCCGACGACCAGCGAGGCGCGGCCGTCGCAGAAATGGCCCATGGCCATCTTCTCCGAGGTCGCCTCGGCGTGCATGTCGACGATGACGGCGTCGGCGACATGGCCGAGGGGGGCGGCGTTGAGTTCACGGTCCACGGCGCTGAACGGGTCGTCGTTAGGGTCCATGTGGATGCGCCCGAGGACGTTCATCACCAGAACGGTTCGGCCGGAGTGAGTCTCGAACAGGTTGGCGCCGGCGCCGGGCGCATCCATCAGCCGCGGATAGTTGGCGGGGCGGATCAGCCGGGGCTCGCGCACGATATAGGTCAGGGCCTCGCGCTGGTCCCATGAGTGGTTGCCGAGCGTCAGACAGTCGGCACCGGCCATGAACAGCTCTTTCGCCGTGTTCTCGGTGATGCCGAAGCCGCCGGCGGCGTTCTCCGCATTGACCACCACGAAGTCGAGCTTGAGCACCCGCTTGAGGCCGGGAAGGTGGTCGGACAGGCCGTCGCGACCGGACTTGCCGATCACGTCGCCGAAGAAGGCAAGACGCATGAGGAATTAGACCTTTCGGGCGGCGGTATAGCCGACCTCGGTCAGAACGCCATGCAGGCGCACATCGTGGGCGTCCATCGGCAGACGCCCGACCCGCTGGCCCGCGAAGGCGAAGCCGATGCGGACGGCGTCGGGCCGCGCCGCAAAGGTCCGGTCATAGTAGCCGCCGCCCTGCCCCAGCCGGCCGCCGAAGTCGTCGAAGGCCAGCAGGGGGGTGACGATCAGGTCGGGATCGACGACCTCGGCCAGAGGCAGGGGCGCAGGGCAGCCGGCGGCGTCCATCTCCAGCGGCTCGCCGGGCGACCAGCGACGGAAGATCATCGGGGCGTCGCGTTCCAGGGCGACGGGCAGGCAGACCTGTGCTCCGGCCGAGATGAGGGCGCGGGCAAGGGGTTCCGGATCGAGCTCCGAACCGATGGCGCGATAGACGGCGACGAGGGCGCCGGAGGGCAGGTCAGTGAGGTGAGACGCTGCACGTTCGGCCGCGAGCGGCTCCACCGAGGCGAGCCTGCGTCTGGCCGCGCGGGCCTCGGCGCGAAGGGCGGGCTTGTCCGGGTGGGTCAGACGTGGGTCCGGGCGTTCTTGTCGTAGGTCAGGATGACCACGACGAAGAAGATTGCGATCTCGGCCAGCATCAGGGCCCAGACCCAGGACACGTCCCGGAGAAGGTTGCCGGTCAGAAGCATGGCGACAATAAAGACACCCGTCACAGCCCAGCCTTCCCAGCTGGCGGGAGATGCGCCCCAGCCGAAGCGTTTCGGTCCAAACCAGACGCGTTTCATGGCCTGCTCCTCAAGCGGACGCTTGTTGCGCTGGTGTCTACGCCTCGACCGCACCGCGCTCAAGCAGCGAGCGGTAGAGCACGAATGAAGAGAGAGGTTGGCGGCGCCGTAAGAGCCGTGAAGGACGGTTTGAATCCTCTCGAGCCTGGGTAGCCAGGTGGGCTCCGCGTATCCGACCCCACGAGGTCGGACAGGGGCAGATCCCTTCGAGTGAATTAAGGCCGCGAGGATATGTTGCCTTCGACGAGAGCCACAGCATGACCCGCCGCTGGAGAAGATAGGCGCTGGGCGGGGATGGGGCAATGGGGAGCCGGGTCTCCTCCCTGTCGGCGAAGCCGATGGGGCGGTGGCAGCGAGCCCTTCGCGAGCTGACGGAGGGGGCGACACGATCTCGACGACCGGACGCCTCACCTCACATATCGCCTCGCCCCCTCCGTCACGGCGCTGAAGGAGCGCCGCGCCACCTCCCCATTCGCCAAGCGGCGAACGGGGAGGAGACGTTGATCACAGAAGGGACGCGATCTTCTCGATCCGGGCGGCGACGGCATTCAGGGCCTCGGCGACGCCGGTGTCCGAAGGCGGGGCCGACGTCGCGCCGGCGGGAGCAGCAGCAGCCGTCCCGCCGCCCATCCGCACCTCGTGCAGTTCGTCGGCGAGAACCAGGGCGGCCATCAGGAACAGCCGGATGTCGCCGACATGGCCGACATCGGCGGCGACCTGGCGCACATGGACGTCGAATTGCTTGGCCAAGATGCGGACCCGCTCTTCCTGCCCGTCGGCGCAGCCCACGGCATAGGGGCGTCCGTTGATCTCGACGGTGACCGTCGCCATCAGACGTCGTCCCGGGCGAGGATGTCGCGCACGGCCATGGCGGCCGCGGCGAGGGCGGCCGAGGCGTCCCGCCCGGCGGCCTCCAGTTCGGCGATGCGGCGGTGCTCGTCGGGTCCGGCGGGCGTGGGGATGGCGAACAGATCGTCGTCGGCCACGCGCGGCGCGGTGGCGGGACGCGCCTTCAGCTCCAGCACCTTGCGTTCCAGCAAGGCGAGGGCCCGGTCGATCCTGTCGCGCGCAGCAGTCGAGGCGTCGGCCATCGTTTCCTCCAGATTTCGTATAGAACCCGCCGCGACGCCGGGGTAAAGCGGCGCGCCTCCCTTTTCCGCACCAAGACGAAAGGTCCACTCGTGGCCCGCTCCTCAGACGCACCCGAAAAAGCGACTCCGAAGATGATGGCCGACGCTATTCGCGTCCTGGCCATGGACGGGGTGGAAAAGGCCAACAGCGGCCACCCCGGCATGCCGATGGGCATGGCCGACGTCGCGACGGTGCTGTTCTCGAAATTCCTGAAGTTCGATGCGAGCCGCCCCGACTGGGCCGACCGCGACCGCTTCATCCTGTCGGCCGGTCACGGCTCGATGCTGATCTACGCCCTGCTGCATCTGACGGGCTACAAGGCCGCGACGGCCGAACAGCTGTCGAACTTCCGCCAGTGGGGATCGAAGACGGCGGGACACCCTGAGTACGGCCATATGCCAGGCGTCGAGACGACGACCGGTCCCCTGGGGCAGGGCCTGGCCAATTCGATCGGCTTCGCCATGGCCGAGCGGCACCTGGCCGCCAAATACGGCGACGACCTCGTCGACCACCGGACCTGGGTCATCGCCGGGGACGGCTGCCTGATGGAGGGGGTGTCGCAGGAGGCGATCGCCCTGGCCGGCCGCTACAAGCTCAACAAGCTGACGGTGCTGTGGGACGACAACGAGATCACCATCGACGGCAAGGTCAGCCTGTCGGACGCGGTGGACCAGAAGGCGCGGTTCAAGGCCTCGGGCTGGGCCGTGAAGGCCGTCGACGGCCACGACATGAAGGCGATCAAATCGGCCCTGCAGTGGGCGACCCGTCAGGACAGGCCGACCCTGATCGCCTGCAAGACGAAGATCGGCAAGGGCGCCGCCACCATGGAAGGCAGCCACAAGACCCACGGCGCGGCCCTGGGCGCGGCCGAGATCGCGGCGACGCGTCTGGGACTGGCCTGGGACCACGCGCCCTTCGTCATCCCCGAGGCCATCGACAAGGCCTGGAAGAAGGTCGGCAAACGCGGATCGAAGGACCGCAAGGCGTGGGAAGCGCGTCTGGCCGCCTCGTCCCAGGCCGCCGACTTCACCCGCGCCATGAAGGGTGACCTGCCGGAAGCGGCGTTCGACGCCCTGAACGCCGGTATCGCCCGGCTGGTCGAGGACAAGCCCGCCCAGGCGACGCGTCAGGCCTCGGGCGCCGCGCTGGAAGCCCTGTTCGGCGCCGTGCCGGAGATGGTCGGCGGTTCGGCCGACCTGACCGGATCGAACAACACCTTCGTCAAGGGCACGCCGATCCTGGACGCGCCGTCCTATGAGGGCCGCTACGTCAACTGGGGCATCCGCGAGTTCGGCATGGCGGCGGCCATGACCGGGATGGCGCTGCACGGCGGGATCATCCCCTACGGCGGCACCTTCATGGTGTTCTCGGACTACAGCCGCAACGCCATCCGCATGGCGGCCCTGATGGGGATCCGGGTGATCCACGTCCTGACCCACGACTCCATCGGCCTCGGCGAAGACGGCCCGACCCACCAGCCGGTCGAGCATCTGGCGTCGCTGCGGGCGATCCCGAACCTGCTGGTCTTCCGCCCCGCCGACACGGTCGAGGCGTTCGAATGCTGGCAGCTGGCCCTGCAACACAAGGCCACGCCGTCGGCCATGGCCCTGTCGCGCCAGAAGACGGCGGCGGTGCGCCTGACGGCCTCCGACGAGAACCTGTCTGCGCGCGGCGCCTATGAGCTGAAGGCCGCGAACGGCGAGGCGAAGGTCACCCTGTTCGCAACGGGCACAGAGGTGTCGCTGGCGCTGAAGGCGGCCGAGACGCTGGAGGCCGAAGGGTCGCCGACGCGGGTCGTCTCCGTCCCCTGTTTCGAGCTGTTCGAACAACAGGACGCCGCCTATCAGGCCTCGGTCATCGGCCGGGGCACGGTGCGCGTCGCCTGCGAGGCCGCGATCAAACAGGGCTGGGAGCGGTTCATCGGCGAGGACGGCGCCTTCATCGGCATGACCGGCTTCGGCGCCTCGGCTCCGGCGGAGGTGCTCTACCGCGAATTCGGCATCACTGCGGACGCCATCGTGGCGGCGGTGAAGGCCCGGCTCTGATGAGCCGCATCGGCGCGGTCAGCCTGCTGGTCCGCGACCGCACGCCCTGGCTGATCGCGGGGGTCACGTTCGGAGAGGCGCCCCGGAGCGAATCCTGTGGCAGGGTAGTGTTGTTCGAGGATCTGTACGGCAAAGCCCGGGATCTGATCGAACCGGAACACTGAGGGGCGGCTGACATGAAGACGATCACAAGCGTGGCCATCGCGGCCCTGATGCTGGGGCTGAGCGCATGCGGTCAGGGCAAGACCGCCGGCACGGCGGACGTCGCCGCCGCTGCGAGCGCGACCACCCTGGTCGACAAGCCCCGGCTGTCCGCCGACATCGAGGCCATGCCCCGACTGTCCGGCGACAGCCCGGCCATCGTTCGACTGAACGCCGAACTGGATCGCCTCGACGCCACGGCCGTGGCGGATGCGGGCGAATGCGGCCGGATGGCCGACAGCCAGGAGGGCGACGGCTGGACCCGAAGCATCACGCGGCCGATGACCGGTCCGGCCTTTCTGACCCTGCGCGAGCATCTCGAAATCTTCTGCGGCGGCGCCTATCCGTCGATGTCGCAGACCCCGATCACCTGGGACCTGTCGACCGGCGAGCGCGTCAACTGGGTCGCCCTGCTGCCGGGACTGGCCCTGGTGCAGGACCAGCCCGAGCCCGGGATGCCGACGGACTACGTCTATAGCGTCCGCTCGCCCAGGCTGGAGGCGCTCTACGAGCGCAAGATGTTGGCCGAAGCGACCGACGCCGAATGGAGGGAGCAGTGCCAGGACGTCTGGAAGCCCGTGCCGGACGCTGAACTGGGTCAGGGCTTCCGCATCTGGGCCGACGCCGAGCACGGGGGCGTGGCCATCGACGCCGACTATGCGCATGTGGTTCAGGCCTGCGGCGGAGCGGTCTATCTGACCGCAGACGAGATGCGGGAGGCCGGCGCGCCTGCGGCGCTGATCGACGCCCTCGCCGCCGCCAAGGCCGCCGGCAACTGGGCTCCCAAGGAAGACGCCGAACCGGCTGCATAAGGATCGACTGATGAAACTCGGCACCCCGCTTTCCGACACCGCCGTCCGCGTCATGCTTCTGGGCGGCGGCGAGCTGGGCAAGGAGGTCGCGATCGAGCTGCAGCGGCTCGGCTGTGAGGTGATCGTCGTGGATCGCTATGCCAACGCCCCGGCCATGCAGGTGGCGCATCGCAGCCACGTCATCCCGATGACCGATCCCCAGGTGCTGAACGGCGTCATCCTGGCCGAGGCCCCGCACATCATCGTGCCGGAGATCGAGGCCATCGCGACCGAGGTCCTGGCCGAGATCGAGGCGGCGGGACTCGCGCGGGTCATCCCGACGGCGCGCGCGACCCAACTGACCATGAACCGCGAGGGCATCCGTCGTCTGGCCGCCGAGGACCTGGGTCTGCCGACCAGCCCCTATGCCTTCGCAGGGTCTGCGGCGGAACTGGCGGCGGCTGCGAACGAGATCGGCCTGCCGGTGTTCGTGAAGCCCGTCATGTCGTCATCGGGCAAGGGCCAGTCCTTCATCGACGCCTATGAGGATGCCGCCAACGCCTGGGCCTATGCGCAGTCGTCAGGCCGGGTCGAGACGGCGCGGGTCATCGTCGAGGGCCGCATCGACTTCGATTTCGAGATCACTCTGCTGACAGTCCGCTCGATGCGCGACGGCGCGGTCGTCACCGACTTCTGCGCCCCCATCGGCCATCGTCAGGTCAAGGGCGACTATGTCGAGAGCTGGCAGCCCCAGGCGATGAGCGCCGCCTCCCTGGCCGCCGCGCAGGACATCGCCGGCAAGGTGACGGAGGCCCTGGGCGGGCTGGGCGTGTTCGGCGTGGAGCTGTTCGTGAAGGGCGACGACGTCTGGTTCTCGGAGGTCTCGCCGCGTCCGCACGACACCGGCCTGGTGACCCTGGCCACCCAGACGATGAGCGAGTTCGCCCTGCACGCCCGCGCCATCCTGGGCTTGCCCGTCGATGTCTCGCAGCGCGAGGTCGGCGCCAGCGCGGTCATCTATGGCGGCATGGACGCGGAGGGAATCGCGTTCGAAGGCGTCGCCGAGGCCCTGTCGGTCCCGACCGCCGATCTGCGTCTGTTCGGCAAACCCGAAGCCTTCGAGCGGCGCCGCATGGGCGTGGCCCTGGCGCGGGGCGAGACGACGGATCAGGCGCGCGAGCGGGCCGCGTTGTCCGCCAGCCTCGTCCGACCCGTCAGAAACTAGGGGTTCGCCCCGTCGCCCGGGCCCGCTGTTCCTCGGGATCCAGGGCGAGGACGGCGATCGCGGCGTCCAGGGCGGGGTCCAGGCCCGCGCGACGTTCCTCGTGCGTGCGGACCACGACGATATCCGGCTCAACGCCTCGCTTCTCCAGCCGCACGCCGCCGGCAGTGATGTAGTCGGCTCGGCTGAGAGTCAGACGCCCCCCGTCCGGCAGGGGGCTGTCCTGCGAGATCAGCACGGCCCCGGCCGTGTGTTCGCCGACGACGAGGGCCCGGCCGGACTCCTGCAGGGCGGCAGGGGTCAGTTCGGCGGCGCTGCGGCTCGATCCATCGACGAGCAGGGCCACGTCGTTGGTCACCGGGCCGGTCAGATTTCCGCAACCGGGCATGATGGCCAGGGTCATCGGCCGACCGTTGCGGGACACGCGTGTCGCCCATTCCTGTCGCTCCGGAAGGAAGCAGGACAGGGTTGCATCCGCCTCCAGCAACAGACCTCCCGGGTTGCCGCGCAGGTCGATGACGACGTCGGTCTCGGGCGAGATTTCCGCGAGTTGCTGACCCAGCCAGCGCCCGAGGCCGGACTCGAACCCTTCGACCCGGAGGACGACCACGCCGGGTCGCGACGCGTCCACGCTGAAGGCCGGGATCGGGTCCATGATGCGCGGAACCACCGACACGCGCTGCAGGGCGCCGGCCTCGTCGGTCAGGTCGAGCTGCAAGGCCTGACCTTCCACCACGTCGAAATCGACTCCCCAGGACTGGCCGTCGATGGTCTGCAGCACCCAGCCGGGCTGGAGCCCCGCTTCAGCCGCCGGAGATCCGGTGCGGACGCTCTCGATACGCCACTGGTCGCCGTCCTGGCGGGCCAGGGAGACGCCCATCACCGCGCGCCGGGTCCGCTGCTGGTCCTGGCGTCGGGCGACGGCGGGGGAGATGGCGCCGGCGTGGTCGTCGTCCAGCAGGTCCAGCATGGCGCTGAGCGCCCGGTACAGTTCGCGGTCGTCGGCGGCGGCGATCGCCTGCGGCCGATACCTCTCGCGGGCGGCGTTCCAGTCCAGCCCGTGCAGGTCCGGATCGTAGTACTGGCGACGGACGAGATTCCAGACCGTGTCGAAGACGCGCCCGTTCATGCGGGCCCGCTCGCGGGTCGGGGTCGATTCCGCCTCGATCGTCCCGACCGTCCGGGCGGCGGCCGTCGAAGATGCCAGCGTCGGCCCCGCAAGGAACACGGCGCCGACAATAAGGGAAAGGAGGGCGCGGCGGGCGGGGAAAACCATCCCGGCCAGCCTAGACCGGCGAACCGCCGCGCCTCAAGTCACGAAACCGATGGTCCGGGACGGGTCAGTCGGCGGAGGGAGGCGTCGGACGACCTTCACCCTCTTCAAGGAACCCGTCGTTGTCGGCGTCCATGCGGCCGAACGCTTCGCGCAGCGGGGCCAGGAACTCGTCCTGCGAGACCTTGCCGTCGCCGTCCTTGTCCATCTCGCCGGGGCCGTCGGGCCCGCCGAAACGGTGCACGAAGACCTGGGGCGAGCCGGAACCCTCCGGCCCCATGGGAGGCGGGCCGCCCTCGGGGCCGCCGTTGCGGAAGGTGAAGACCTGCACATCACCGCCCGGACCACCGGGGCCGTCGGGACCGCCGAACATCATCACGCCGGGACCGCCGCCCTGGCGGGTGATCACGTGAACGCCAGGACCGCCGGGACCGCCGGGACCGCCGGGCCTCAGGCCCGATGTGAAGACCTGCACGCCCGGGCCGCCGGGACCGCCCATCATCATCATGCGATGACCGGGGCCGCCTTCGCCATGACCGTCGGCGAGCTCTTCAGTCGACAGGCGGCCGTCGTCGTTTGCGTCAAGACGGTCGAAGGCATCACCCATCGGGGCCGAAAACTCCTCACGCGTCACCACGCCGTCGTCGTCAGCGTCAAGCCGACCGGGACCGTCTCCACCAACGTTGACGATACGGACTTCGGAGCGGGTCTCGACCCGGGGACCGTGCTGATCCTGGGCGGCGCCGCCGTTCAGGGCGGCGAGCAAGGCGATGGCGATGACGGACATGAGGACTTTCCCTTCAGATTTCTGATGCGTCCTTGGACCATGACGGCCTTGCCGGGGTATTTCAGGCTCAGGATCAATTGTTTCGGCCGTGAAATGTTACGGTCGATCTGTGAAGGCATGCTGTCGGCCATGAGCGATCCCTCCCCTCGCATCCTCGTCGTCGACGACGACCCCGGCATTCGCGAAGTCCTGTGCGACTATCTGGGCCAGCACGGCTATCAGGCGCGCAGCGCGGCCTCGGCGGCCGAGATGGATCGCGCCCTGGCGGAAGGTCCGACCGATCTGATCGTTCTGGACCTGATGATGCCCGGCGAGGACGGGCTGTCGGTCGTGCGTCGCCTATCGGGGACGCCGCCCGTGGTCATGCTGTCCGCCATGGGAGAGGACACCGACCGGATCGTGGGGCTGGAGCTCGGCGCTGACGACTACCTGGCCAAGCCCTGCAATCCGCGGGAATTGCTGGCCCGGATCCGCGCTGTCCTGCGTCGTCCGCGCGAGGACGAGGCGCCGGCGGGGGCGGCCCTGATGTTCGACGGCTGGCGGCTGGACCTCGTGCGGCGCGAGCTGTCGCAGCCGGGCGGAGAGATCGTGACCCTGTCGGCCGGAGAGTTCGGCCTGCTGCGCACCTTCGCCGAGCGACCGGGACGGGTCCTGACCCGCGACCAGCTGCTGGAGGCCGCACGCGGCGCCGACACCGACGTCTTCGACCGCGCGATGGACGTGCAGATCAGCCGCCTGAGAAAGAAGCTCGACGACGGCTCTGGCCGCGAGCTGATCACCACTGTCCGGGGCGAGGGCTATCGCTTCGACGCCCGCGTTCGGCGCGCGGACCGGGCCGGCGCCCGCACATGAAGCCCCGCCTTTCGCCCTTCACCTCGATGTCGGTCCTGGTCCAGGTCGCCCTGCTGGCCGTGTTCGCGGTCGTGGCCTCGCAGGCCGTGGTCTTCGCCGTGGTGCTGACCGCGCCGCCGCCGCGCCCGGCGGGGTTCAGCATCGCCGCCGCCGCCGATGCCCTGGCCGGACGGCCCGCCGAGACCTCCGACGGTCGGGCCCTCGTCCGGCGGGTTTCGAACCAGCCGCCCTCGCGCGAGGTCGCAGCCGGGCCCGTGGAAGGCACCATCAGCCTGGGCCTGGCCCAGCGTCTTGGCCGGCCGCCCGACGCCGTGCGGGTGTGGCTGTCGCCGGAACAATCCCTCTGGCGATCCGGCCTGTCGCGCGGCCCCCGTCCGCCGGATCAGGAGCCGTTGGTCGCCGGCGCCCGGATCAGCCAAAGCAGTTCCAGCTTCGTCTTCACCCGGCGAATGGATCCGGGCGAGGACCCGCAGGCAAACCACGACGCCATGATGGCCGAGGTCGGCGAGGCCCTGGCCCGTCAGGGCGGACCCGCGCCGGCGGGCCCGAATGACGTGCACATCGTCACGGCCGGGGGCGGACCGCAGCGCATCACGGTCATGGCGGACCGGCTGACCTTCGCCCCCTTCTCGGCCTCGGTAAGGATGGAGGACGGGCGCTGGGCCACGGTGGAGCCGCCCCACGGCCTGATCGACCCGTGGCAGATGCGACTGCTGATCGCCCTGGGCATCACGGCCCTGTTGCTGGCGCCGCTGGTCTGGCTGATGGCGCGGCGTCTGACGCGGCCGATCCGACAGTTCGCGGAGGCCGCCGAACGGCTGGGCGCCGATCCGGACGCCGAGCCTCTGACACCATCGGGCCCGTCGGAGGTGCGCACCGCCATCGCCGCCTTCAACGACATGCAGGCCTCGATCCGGGGCCATATGCGCCAGCGCACCCAGACCATCGCGGCCATCGCACACGATCTGCGCACGCCCCTGACCCGGCTGCGCTTCCGGGCCGAGCAGGCGCCCGAGGCCCTTCGTGACCGGATGGCCGGCGATGTCGAGGAAATGGACGCCCTGATCGGCCAGGCCATGGCTTTTGTGCGCGGCGAGGTCCAGGCCGAGCGCCGCGAACGGCTGAACCTCGCGACCCTGGCGGCGGACTGCGCGTCGGGTTTCGCCGAGACCGGAGCGGCGGTGACCTTCGCGGGCGCGACGAGCCTGCCGGTCGAAGGCGATCCCGCCGCCCTGCGTCGCGCGGTCGCCAACCTGATCGACAATGGTCTGAAATACGGTGGCGGCGCGAGGGTGAGGGCTGCGTCCGAGGGAGCATTTGCCGTGATCACCGTCGCCGATGACGGGCCCGGTCTGTCCGACGATGAGCTGGAGCGGGTCTTCGAGCCATTCCACCGTGGCGAACGCTCTCGCAGCCGCGAGACGGGCGGAGCGGGACTGGGGCTGGCCGTGGCGCGTCAGGCGGCGCGCGCGGCGGGCGGGGATGTGACCCTGACGAACCGCGTCGGAGGCGGGCTTGAGGCCAGGCTGTCGCTGCCGCTGGCAAGCTGAGCCGTTACATCCGATCACGCCTTGTGACGCTCTCGGGGTTGATCCTCAGCGCCGCCGGTCCCATTGAAGCGCCAACCACAAAACGCCGCTTCAGGAGCTCGCCCCATGACCGTTCGCGTCGCCATCAACGGCTTCGGCCGCATCGGCCGCCTCGTCCTTCGTTCGATCGTCGAACATGGCCGTCGCGATATCGAGGTGGTGGCGATCAACGACCTGGGGCCGGTGGCCACCAACGCCCACCTGCTGAAGTACGATTCCGTCCACGGCCGCTTCCCCGGCACGATCGAACACGGCGACGACTGGATCGACGTGGGCCTGGGCAAGATCAAGGTGACGGCCGAGCGCGACCCGGCCAACCTGCCGCACGCAGCCCTGAACGTGGACATCGCCTTCGAGTGCACCGGCATCTTCACCGCCCGCGACAAGGCCGAGGCCCATCTGAAGGCCGGCGCCAAGCGTGTGCTGATCTCGGCCCCCGGCGACAACGCCGACAAGACCATCGTCTACAAGGTCAACCACGAGACCCTGACGGCCGACGACATCATCGTCTCGAACGGCTCCTGCACCACCAACGCCCTGGCCCCCGTCGCCAAGGTCCTGCACGACCTGTTCGGCATCGAGCGCGGCTATATGACGACGATCCACTCCTACACCGGCGACCAGCCGACGCTGGATACGATGCACAAGGATCTGTACCGCGCCCGCGCCGCGGCCCTGTCGATGATCCCGACCTCGACCGGCGCCGCCAAGGCCCTGGGCCTGGTCCTGCCGGAACTGAAGGGCAAGCTGGACGGCTCCTCGATCCGCGTTCCGACCCCGAATGTTTCGGTCGTCGACCTGAAGGTCGTCGCCGGCCGCGAGGTCACGGTCGAGGAGATCAACGCCGCGCTTCAGGCCGCCGCCGACGGGCCGATGAAGGGCGTGCTGGCGACGACCACCGAGCCGCTGGTCTCCACCGACCTGAACCACATCGCCGCGTCCTCGACCGCCGCCCTGCCCCAGACCCAGGTGGTCGACGGCAAGCTGGCCCGCGTCCTGACCTGGTACGACAACGAGTGGGGCTTCGCGACGCGCATGGCGGACACGGCGCTGGTGATGGCGAAGTTCCTTTAACACACGCTTCCCTCTCCCGTCGGGAGAGGGCTTGAGCGCCCGGGAGCCGTCAGGCGATCGGACTTGCGCGAAAGGGTGAGGGTCGTGCCCTCACCGGCGAAGCCAGCCCCTCACCCTTTCGGTTAGCGGATCGCTATCGCTCTCCGAACCTCAAGCCCTCTCCCGCCGGGAGAGGGAACGGAGACCATGATGACCTTCCGCACCCTCGACGACGCCGGTTCCCTGGTCGGCAAGACCGCCCTCGTCCGCGTGGACTTCAACGTCCCGATGGAGGACGGCCGGATCACCGACGACACCCGTCTGCGCGTCGCCCTGCCGACGATCCAGAAGCTGCGCGACGCCGGGGCGAGGGTCGCCCTGCTGGCCCACTTCGACCGGCCAAAGGGTCAGGTCGTGCCGTCGATGAGCCTGAAGCCCGTCGTCCCGCCCCTGTCCGAACTGCTGGGCGCGCCGGTGCGCTTCGCCGAGGACTGCGTCGGCGGCCCGGCCCATGCGGCGATCAAGGATCTGGACGCCGGCGGCGTGGTCCTGCTCGAAAACGTCCGCTTCCACGCCGCCGAGGAGGCCAACGACCCGGAGTTCGCCACCAGCCTGGCCGAGCTGGCGGACCTCTACGTCAACGACGCCTTCTCCGCCGCCCACCGCGCCCACGCCTCGACGGAAGGGGTGGCGCATCACCTGCCCGCCTATGCAGGGGAATCGATGCGGCGCGAGCTGGAGGCCCTCGACGCCGCCCTCGGCAATCCTAAGAAGCCGGTCATCGGCATCGTCGGCGGGGCCAAGGTCTCGACCAAGCTGGACCTGCTGAAGAACCTGGTCGGCAAGCTGGACCGCCTCGCCATCGGCGGCGGCATGGCCAACACCTTCCTGTTCGCGCAAGGGATCGACATCGGCGGCTCCCTGGCCGAACGCGACATGGCCGAGACCGCGCTCGAGATCATCGCCGAAGCCAGGGCCAAGGGTTGCGAGCTGCTGCTGCCGGTCGATTTCGTCGTCGCGACCGAGGTCAAACCGGGCGCTGCAAGCCGTCCTGTGACGGCGGGTGAGACGCTGTCAGGCGACGACAAGATCCTGGACGCCGGTCCGGCCACGGTCGCGCGTCTGGTCGAGGCCATCACGGCGTCGAAGACCCTGATCTGGAACGGACCTCTCGGCGTGTTCGAGGTTCCGCCGTTCGACACGGCCACGGTCGCGGTCGCCCATCATGCGGCGGCCCTGGCCAGGGCGGGCGTGCTGGTCGCAGTCGGCGGGGGCGGCGATACCGTCTCGGCGCTCAACCACGCGGGCGTCATCGACGACATGACCTTCGTCTCAACCGCCGGCGGCGCCTTCCTGGAATGGATGGAGGGCAAGGCCCTGCCCGGGGTTGAGGCGCTCAACGCCTGATCGGCTGTAACACGGCGTGACTTGAGGCCGTCCCCCGGCTAAACCGGCAAAAAAGAGACCTCAGGAGTATTTCTCATGGCGCGCATCACGCTGCGACAGCTTCTCGACCACGCGGCCGAGAACGACTACGGCCTGCCGGCCTACAATATCAACAACATGGAACAGGGTCTGGCGATCATGGAGGCGGCCGAGGCCGTCAACGCGCCGGTCATCATCCAGGCCAGCCGCGGCGCGCGCTCCTACGCCAACGACATCGTCCTGGCCAAGCTGATCGACGCCCTGGCCGAACTCTATCCCCACATCCCGGTCTGCATGCACCAGGACCACGGCAACGGCCCGGCGACCTGCGCCACCGCCATCCAGTACGGCTTCACCTCGGTGATGATGGACGGCAGCCTGATGGAAGACGCCAAGACCCCGGCCGACTACGAATACAATGTCGAGGTCACCCGCCGCGTCACCGAGATGGCCCACAGCTGCGGCGTCTCGGTCGAGGGCGAGCTGGGCGTGCTGGGCTCGCTGGAGACCGGCATGGGCGAGGCCGAGGACGGCCACGGATTCGAGGGCGTGCTGGACCATTCGGCCCTGCTGACCGACCCGGATCAGGCTGTCGACTTCGTCAGCCGCACCAAGGTCGACGCCCTGGCCATCGCCATGGGCACGTCGCACGGGGCCTACAAGTTCAGCCGCAAGCCGGACGGCGAGGTCCTGGCCATGCATGTGATCGAGGAGATCCATCGCCGTCTGCCCGACACCCACCTGGTCATGCACGGCTCGTCGAGCGTGCCGCAGGCCCTGCAGGACATCATCAACCAGTACGGCGGCGAAATGCCCCAGACCTGGGGCGTGCCGGTCGAGGAAATCCAGCGCGGCATCAAGCACGGCGTCCGCAAGATCAACATCGACACCGACAACCGCATGGCCATGACGGGTGCGATCCGGAAGGTGCTGGCCGAAAAGCCGGGCGAGTTCGATCCGCGCGCCTATCTGAAGCCCGCCAAGGAGGCCATGCGCAAACTCTGCGCCGAGCGCTTCCAGCAGTTCGGCTGCGAGGGCCAGGCCTCCAAAATCCGTCCGATGTCGACGGCCCAGATGGCCAAGCGCTACGCCAAGGGCGACCTGGACCCGGTCTATGGTCGCGAGCTGAAGGCCGCGTCCTGAACGATCCGATCGAGGACGCCGATCCGGACGAGGCGTCCGACGGCGAGATTCTGACCGCCCATGTGGCGGTCCCCGGCCAGCGTCTGGACAAGGCGCTGGCCGATGTCGTTCCCGGGCTGTCGCGCGCCCGGATCCAGACCCTGATCGCCGACGGCGCGATCAGCCTGAACGACGTGGTCCTGACCAACGGCTCGGCCAAGGCAGCACCCGGGACCTACAGTATCGCTGTGCCGCCGGTGGTCTCGGCCACGCCCCTGCCCGAGGCCATACCGCTGACTGTCCTGTTCGAGGATGCGGACCTGATTGTCATCGACAAGCCCGCCGGCATGGCCGCCCACCCGGCGCCGGGCACGGCGGACGGGACGCTGGTGAACGCGCTGCTCCATCACTGCGGCGCGTCGCTGTCGGGGATCGGCGGCGTCGCGCGACCGGGCATCGTCCATCGTCTGGACAAGGACACCTCCGGCGTCATGGTCGCCGCCAAGTCCGACAGGGCCCATGCCGGCCTTTCGAAACTGTTCGCCGCCCACGACATCGAACGCACCTACATCGCCCTGACGCGCGGCGCGCCCTCGCCCGAGCGGGGCCGGATCGAGACGCAGATCGGCCGCTCGTCGTCGGACCGGAAGAAGATGGCGGTGCTGAAGGCCGGCGGACGCAATGCCATCACCGACTACGTCGTCCAGTCCCGATACGGCATTCCGGCCAAGGCCGGCGCGGCGCCTCTGGCCGGACGGGTCGCCTGCACCCTGCACACCGGGCGGACGCACCAGATCCGTGTGCATCTGGCGTCGAAGGGTTCGCCGATTCTGGGGGATGCCGTCTATGGCTCGGGCAGCCCGGCTTCGTCCGTGAAGGATGCCATCGCCGAGGCCGGCCTGACCCGGCAGGCGCTCCATGCGGCCGTATTGGGGTTCATCCATCCGGTGACGGGCGGGGCGTTGCGGTTCGAGACGGCGCTCCCACCTGATATGCAGGCGCTGGAAGACCTTCTCGCCGCCCTCTAGAGGCCCGCCATGACCGACGCCGAGATCCGCGACAACGTCGAACTGCACCGCTACGAGTTGCCGGTCGGCGATGAGGTGGCGATCGTCACCTACAATCTGTCCGAACCCAATCTGATGATCACCGAGACCCTGGTGCCCCAGGCGCTCGAAGGTCAGGGCATCGCCAGCCGCCTGGCCAAACACGTCCTCGCGGACGCGAGGGACCGCGGTCTGCTGATCCTGCCCGTCTGTCCGTTCTTCTCGGCCTATCTGCAGAAACACCCTGAGTACGCTGACGTCGTCCACCCACGGTATCGCGACATTCTTGGGCTCTGAGAATGCCGCCAAATAGTAAGTCTTGATAAAGGACTGACTTCCGCTATACATCGTCCTCATCGGCGCGAGTGGCGCCAGGGTCACGGTCACGCTTCTGTGTGACGATCCGCCTCTGACAAAGACGGCAACCCGTAGCTACTTGTCCGGTTGAGGGGTGAGGAGACGGCGCACATCCGGTGGCCGTCTGCGCTGAGCCTGCTCTTATCTAGGTTCGGAGGGACCAAATGGCTGCACTGAAATCACTCGCGGTGATGTCGCCTGAACAGGGACTGTCGCGATATCTGACGGAAATCCGCAAGTTTCCGATGCTCACCAAGGACGAGGAGTTCATGCTCGCCAAGCGGTGGACCGAGCATCAGGACTCCGAGAGCGCGCACCGCCTCGTGACGTCCCACCTTCGCCTCGTGGCCAAGATCGCCATGGGCTATCGCGGCTACGGCCTGCCGATCGGCGAGGTGATCTCGGAAGGCAATGTCGGCCTGATGCAGGCCGTCAAGAAATTCGATCCCGACAAGGGCTTCCGCCTGGCGACCTACGCCATGTGGTGGATCCGCGCCTCGATCCAGGAATACATCCTGCGCAGCTGGTCGCTTGTGAAGATGGGCACCACGGCAGCGCAGAAGAAGCTGTTCTTCAACCTGCGCAAGGCCAAGAGCCAGATCTCGGCCTTCGAGGAGGGCGACCTGCACCCCGAGCACCTCGCCGCCATCGCCACCAAGCTGGGCGTGTCCGAGGAAGAAGTGACCAACATGAACCGCCGTCTCGGCGGCGACGCCTCGCTGAACGCGCCGCTGCGTGTGGACGGTGAAAGCGAGTGGCAGGACTGGCTGTCAGACGACAATGCCGTGTCCCAGGAAACGGCGCTGGCCGATTCCGAGGAGAAATCCCTGCGCATGGGCCTGCTCGAGGAGGCCATGGGCGAACTCACGGAACGCGAGAAGCACATCCTGACGGAACGCCGTCTGAAGGACGATCCGGTCACCCTGGAAGAGCTCGCCAGCCAGTACGGCGTGTCGCGCGAGCGCGTGCGCCAGATCGAGGTGCGCGCCTTCGAGAAGCTGCAGAAGGCCATGCGCGCCGCCGCCGAGGAACGGAACCTAGTCGACGCGTAAGGCGGCCCTCGGCCGACACAAAGAAACAGGCGCACGAGAGCCTCGTGCGCCTGTTGTCTATTGGGGTGTCAGGATCAGCCGGCCCGCGCCAGCACCGTGCCCGGTTCGGCCAGGGCCAGGACTGCGCCGATAGGTCCGGTCAGAGCCGCCCGGGTCGGCGCACCGGCCGTCAGCGTCCCCTCCAGCCCGGCGGCGGCGACCGCCAATCGTGCGTCGGACGTCTTCATCGCCAGGGCCTTCAGCGTCGCCGCCTGTTGACTGACCGCGCGGACGGCCTGCATCGGATCACTGTCGAACTGGGCCAGCGAGGCAGCCAGAATACGCAACGCCTGATCCTTGACCGCCAGGGCCGCCGCCTCGGCCGTCGCCGGCTTGTCGGCCTTGCGCTTCTGCGGTCCCGCATATTCTCCGGAGTTGAACCGGCGCCGGTCCGGGCCGACGTAGCCGACCGCCTCGATCCAGTCGCGAGGCTTCAGCGCCACATTCTCCACCCGCCGGAACAGGTCCGCGGAGGTGAAGGGCTTCCTGAGAAATTCGTGAATGCCCGCATCGCGCGCACCCTTGATCGAGGAGGCGGTCGCGTCGGCCGTCATCATGATGATCGGGGCCCGGCGGCACGAAAGGTTCGACCGACGGATGCTCCTGGCCAGCCGTTCACCGTCCAGTCGGGGCCCGGAGCGCTCTGTGAATATCAGTCCCGGCTCCATCTCGCGCGCATGATCGAGTACACGGTGTTCATCCGACTCGGTCACGACTTCGCGCGCACCGAGACTCTTCATGATGTCCAGCAGCAGTCGCGCCGACGCCAGGTTCGGATCAGCGATCAGGACCCGTCGAACAACCGGTTCGATGCGGTTCAGGGTCTTGGCGTCGGCTGCGAACACTGGGCAACTCCAGGGAGATCAGCCTTATGTCTAACCGCCGCCGGTTAAGGTCGCGTTGAACGAAACCGGAATTTCTCAGCCCTGGAACGGGTCTCGCATCAGGATCGTGTCGTCCCGCTCGGGGCTGGTCGACAACAGGGCAACCGGCGCGCCGATCAACTCCTCGATCCGCCGCACGTATTTGATGGCGTTGGCGTTGATATCCTTGAAACTTCGGACGCCGCTGGTGCTCTCGGTCCAGCCCGGCAATTCCTCGAATACCGGTTCGGCCGCCGCCTGGTCCTTGAGGCTGGACGGCAGATAATCCAGCACCTCGTCGCCGACCTTGTAGCCGACGCAGATCTTCAGCGTTTCGAGACCGTCCAGCACATCCAGCTTGGTCAGGGCGATGCCATCAATCCCGTTGATCGCCACCGACTGTCGCACCAGCACGGCATCGAACCAGCCACAGCGCCGGGCACGGCCGGTGTTCACACCCACCTCCCGCCCGACAGTCGCCAGATGCTCACCGACAGCGTCGTTCAGTTCGCAGGCGAAGGGCCCCTCGCCCACCCGCGTCGTGTAGGCCTTCACGATCCCCAGCACATAGCCGACACCGCGCGGGCCGAGGCCGGAACCCGCGGCCGCCTGTCCGGCGACAGTGTTGGACGAGGTCACATAGGGGTAGGTGCCGTGATCGACATCGAGGAATGCGCCCTGGGCGCCCTCGAACAGCACCCGTTTGCCAGCCTTCTGGGCCTGGTCCAGAACCCGCCACGCCGGCTTCACATAGGGCAGGATCTTCGGTGCAATCTCCAGCAACTGGGCCAGAAGCGCCTCGGGGTCGATGGGCTCCAGCCCCAGACCCGCGCGCAGCGGATCGTGGTGCGAGCGCAGCCTTTCGATCTTGACCTTCAGATCGTCCTCATTGGCCAGATCGCAGACCCGGATGGCGCGACGCCCGACCTTGTCTTCGTATGCTGGCCCGATACCCCTTCCCGTGGTGCCGATCTTGGCCCCCGGCGCGCTCGCAGCTGCCTCTCGCGCCACGTCCAGCGCGGGGTGGATGGGCAGGATCAGACAGGCGTTGTCAGCGATGGTCAGGATCGAGGGATTGATCGTGACGCCCTGAGCCTCAATCTTGGCGATCTCGCTGACCAGATGCCAGGGATCGACAACGACCCCGTTGCCGATGATCGACGGCTTGCCCTGCACCACGCCGCTGGGCAGCAGGGCCAGCTTGTAGACCTTGCCGTCCACGACAAGGGTGTGGCCGGCATTGTGACCGCCCTGGAACCGCACGATGATGTCGGCACGGTTCGACAGCCAGTCGACGATCTTGCCCTTGCCCTCGTCGCCCCATTGGGCTCCGACCACCGCTACATTCGCCAAGGTTTCGTCTCCGCCAGATGCGGGCGCAGCCTATAGCGGGGGAATCGCCGGATGTCGTCCCGGCAGGGACGATTTAACTCTGGAGTTCGCCTGCGGCCGTTTCGAACGCCCAGTCCAGCCATGGCGTAGCGGCGACGATATCATCGGTCTCTACCGTGCAGCCGCACCAGATCCGCAAGCCCGCCGGCGCGTTGCGGTGGCTCTCGACGTCAAAGGCGGCCCCTTCGGCCTCCAGCAGCGACTTCATCCGCTTGACGAAGGCCTGACGTTTGGCACCGTCCAGCGCCGTGACGCGCGGATCGACGATCTTCAGGCATACCGAGGTGGTGGATCGGATCGCTGCGTCCTCGGCGAGATACTCGACCCAGCCTGTCCGGCCGACCCAGTCGCCCAGCGCCGCGGCATTCGCATCCGTCCTCCGGATCAGCTCCGCCAGTCCTCCCGCCCCTTCCGCCCACTCCAGCGCGTCGATCCAGTCCTCCAGCGTCCACAGCGAGAAGGTGTTGATCATGGTGCCGGTGGCCAGGCCCCGGTCGAACCCCTTGGCGTCACGCAGGCGCAATACCTTGGGCACCGGGCGTGGCGGCTCGTAGGTGTCCAGTCGGGCCACGGCGCGCGGCGACAGCACCGCCACGCCGATTCCCGCTTCGCCGCCCAACGCCTTCTGAAAAGAGAAGGTCACGACATCGAGCTTGGAGAAATCCATGGGCATGGCGAAGGCGGCCGAGGTGGCGTCGCAGATCACGAGCCCTTCCCGGTCGTCGGCGATCCAGTCCACGCCCGGCGTCTTCACGCCCGAGGTGGTACCGTTCCACGGGAACACCAGATCCTTCGCAGGATCCACTTTCGTGACGTCGGGAAACTGGCCCCAGGGCGCCTCGATGATTTCCAGATCGTCGAGTTTCAGGTGATCCTTGGCGTCTACCGCCCATTGTTTGCCGAAATTCTCGAACGCCATGACCTGCACGGGCCGCTGCCCCAGCATGTTCCACATGGCCGCTTCGACCGCCCCGGTATCGGAACCCGGAAGATAGGCCAGCACCCAGTGCTCGGGGATCTCAAGCACGTCCTTCGTCAGTCGCAGACCATAGGCAAACCGCTCGACAACCTCCGGCGCACGGATGCCCCGCCCCAGCAGATCATGGGGCAAGGTCTGCGACGACCAGCCCGGCCTCTTGGCTGTCGGCCCCGCCGAGAACCAGGGTCGCTCCGGCTTCACATCTGGCTTGGAGATCATCAGACCCGCCCCGGCTTGTAGGGACGGTTGGCGCGCCAATCCTCGGCGACCCTCTGAAGGATCGGATCGATAACCTCGGGCAAGGTCACGATAAGTCGCGCCTTCAGGTCGCCACGCGTCCCACCAGCAAAGGCGCCACGCCCCTTCAGCCTCAGGATCTGTCCGGAATTCGATCCCTTGGGCACCGTCACCGAGACGGTTCCATCCGGCGTCGGGCATTCGACCTTGCCGCCCAGGATCGCGTCGGGCGCCGAGATCGCCAGATCCATGATCAGGTCAGCGCCATCGACCTTGAACACCGGATGGGGCGCGATGCGGAGTTCGATCAAGGCATCGCCCGGCTCGGTCCGTCCCGGCGTTCCCTGTCCACGCAACCGGATGGTCTGGCCGTTGGTCGCGCCCTTCGGGATGGTCACATCGAGGGTACGACCGTCCGAAAACTGGATTCGCCGCGTGGCCCCGCCGATGGAGTCCTCCAGGCTGATCTCCAGGGTGGCCCGGACGTCCTGTCCGCGACCGAAGCCCGCGGCCCGACCTCGCCCTCCTCCGCCGAACCGACCGAAGATGTCGTCGAGATCCAGATCCTCGAATGCTGCGCGACCGCCGGGACCGCCCGCAGGATTGAAACCGAACCCACCGGCGCCCGCACCTGTTGCGCCGGTCTGTCCGCCGAACCCGCGATATTGCGGCTGCCCGTCGGCATCGATCTGACCCGAATCGTATTTCGACTTCTTGTCCGGGTCGCTCAGAAGGTCGAACGCCGCCGAAACACGCTTGAAACGTTCCTCGGTCGCGGTGTCGCCTCGGTTCTTGTCCGGGTGCAACTCCTTGGCCAGCTTGCGGAACGCGGCCTTGATATCGGCGGCGCTCGCCCCCCTGGACACTCCCAGTTCCTTGTAGGGATCACCCGCCACGCCGTTCGCCGCTCCGTCACGCTTGGTTGAATCCGGCTCGCGCGTCGCGACCGACCTTCGCTTCGTCAGTTAAGGCATGCGGAGTGCGGTGCAACGTTTTTCAGGCGATCAGTGGCACTTGCGCCTCCACGCCCCACCCGAAGCCGAGGCCGTACTGGGATACGGCGATCAACGCATCCGGCCCGACGCCGTCCGGAAAGTCCGCAGCCAGATCATCGTCGCCATAGAACACCGATGTCGCGTCTGCCTCAATCACCCTCCGTTCCAGAGCACCGTCAAGAACCCGCACCCTGAACCGACGCGGATCGACCTCCACAGGCTCCAGATCCCAGACGTCGCCGATCCTGACCCTGGGCGTCCATCGCAACATCCGTCCGCCGGCTTCCTGCACGATCGTCAGGACCGGGCTCCACGGCCGCGCGTGCAGCCCCCTCATCATGAAAGTGGTCTCCGCGAACCTCGGCCCGCCCGGCGCATCCCCGGCCGGACCGGCACGCACGATCCGCGCCAGTCCCCGTTCACCGGTCGCCGTCTCGATGCGCCCCGCCCTGGGGTCCAGCAGCACGACGAGACTGCCCTCCGTCGCCACCGACGACATCTCGCCTTCTGTTCCCTGTTGCCCCCGCAACAGCCCGCTCAGCCGCCAGACGCCGTCGGCCGACAGGCTCGCGTGTCGATACTGCAGGATCTCCCACCCGGACGCCGTCTCTACGACCGCCAGATTTTTGCCTGCCAGTACAGCCCCTTCCGACAAACTGGCCGGAGGTGCGCCTTCCAGCCTCACCACCAACGTGTTCGTCTCGTCCCAACGGTGCAGGACGCCGGGGACCAGGGCCTGCGTGAGCCGTCCGACCGTCGCCGGCGCCGCGACCGTTCCCCTCATCGTCAGGGTTTCTGCATCCTGACCGGCATGCACGGTCATCGGCCGCCACGGTTCACAGGCCACGATCGCGATCGGCCGATCTTCCGCTTCCGCGCCAGGCAGTGGCGGCAGGTCGAGGACCCGCACAAACGGCGCGCCCGCGACATCGGTGCCTGATCCCGGTCGCCACCCGACCGGCTCGGTCCCGACCACCGCGCCATCGCGTCGCGCCAGCACCGCCTTCGGAATCTCGTCCAGCGTCATTCGCTCGACCCGCCAGGCGCCGGGTTCGCCCTCAACCGCCACCGTGTCGCCGGCCTCGAGCCGCAGTGCTTCGAGGGGACCGACGGCGAGCGTCAGCCGATCTTCGCCCTCACCCCTCAGCAGCCGTCGCGCCAACGCCCTTGCCAATCCCGGATCGCAGACGGCCGGCAGGGCTTCGTCCACTCCGCCGCCGTCGCCATCCCCCCGAACCACCGTCGCGCCGGTCTGATAGTCCGCGCCCTCATCGATGAACCGTACCCGCGCCGTACCCGGAAGCGCTTCCAGCGACCGTGTCCGCACCGGGCCGGCGCTTTCTTCCGTCAATGCCAGATTCTCCGGCTTCAGCCTTGCGCCCGCGGACTCTACTCCGATCAAGGACACTCGCCCGCCTCGCTCGGCGGCTGCCATGTCGAAGGCTTGCAACAGAGGTTCCAGGGCGTCCCGCGTCCGCATCGGCCGGTCGATCACGTAGCCGGACACGGCTCCGGACGCCGGTCCGATCTCGAAATCGTCGACCCCGCCACGCCTGAGGATGGCGGCAAGAAGCGTTCCCGATTCTCCGGTCATGCGCCCGTTCAGCCAGTGCCCGGCCGACCAGGCTCCGACATCGGCCCAGACATCGGCCCGCGCCGGAAACGCCGGATAGGGCCGTGCGTCCCAGCACCAGGCGTCTGCCGCCTCCAGCATAGGTCCGCCGTAGGTCGCAGACATCGGGTTGTGTGTGGGCGACTCAAAATGCGTCAGCACCGCCTCCAGGGCCCTTCGCTGCAAGCGGTCGTCCCGTGCTCCCGTAGAGAATGGCGGCAGAAAGCTCTCGGATGACTTCGGATCCTGGAACAGGTTCGGCGCGTTGCCGCCCCGGTCAACCGCTGCGCAACCAAACTCGGTCAGCCGGATCGGCTTCATCCCTGGAACCCAGGCCGTCGGCGTCGCACGCCTCACCCCGGCCGGTCGGTCATGGTGCGGGTTAGACCACCAGCCGACGAGGTCTTTGGCCCGGAAGACCCAATCCTCGCCGTGGCTGGTGTCGCGGATCGGCGTCCTCGTCTGCGCCGCCCGGTCGGGATCGCCGGCGTAGTACCAGTCGAATCTTTCGCCGCCGGCGACCTGTCGAGCCAGATAGTCAGGATCATCCGGCCCGCCGAACATCCCTGCATCGATGCCGCCGTCCCCGTCACGCCAGTCACCAAGCGGAGGATACCAGTCGATGCCGACGTAGCTGATCGCGTCGTCCGCCCAAAGCGGGTCGAGATGAAAGATCACATCGCCGGACCCGTCGTCGGGCCTGTGTCCTGAATACTCCGACCAGTCTGCTGCATACGACAGAGCCATTTCCGGCCCCGCGACAGCCCGGCAGTCTGCCGCCAGCGAGCGATAGTGCGCCACAGCCGGGTATCCGCCGGTCGCGTCGCGTGTCCAGGTCAGCCCCCGCATCTCCGACCCGATCAAAAGACCGTCACACCCCGTCTCGGCCGCCAGTCCGGCATAGTGCAACGCCAGCCGACGCAACCCCCAGTCTCCGCCGAAAATCGCCGCCACATCCGCTGTTGCCTCCGAGCCGTCCCGGCCCACAATCCGGCCTCGCCACGGATAGGCCGGCTGCCGAACGCCCCCATAGGGGTCAGGCAAGGCGTTGTCGGCCGCCAGATCCATGAACACGAAGGGATAGAGGGTCACCGCCCACCCCCGCGCCTTCAACGCCGCCACCGCCTGTCGCACACTGTCGTCCGATGGCGTCCCGCCATAGGCAGGCGATCCATCGACCTCGCTGATCAGGTGCGCATTCTCTCGCCCAAGACCGGCGACCGACCACTCCTGCGGCTCAGTCAGCTTGTCCCGCCGTTCGACTCCCGGCTTCACCCGACAATGCGACGCTCTCAGGTCGTCGCCGAACCAGCCGACAACGAGACTGACCCGCTTCAGGTTCGGGCACTGCGCCTGCAGCTGGTCCAGCGAGGCGGTCAGATCCGGCCGACCGTCACCCAGGTGCACATTCTCCGGCACTGTCCGCGTGAGCCCGTCCCGCCTCATGACCGGCCCGGTCGCCAGCACGAACTCCCCGGCCCCGGGGATCAGGCACACGCCTTCCAGCTTTTCCTCCAGGGTCTCGCCGCCCGGCCGACGGAACACTTCGAAACTCAGCTGTGGAACCCGGTCTCCGAACGACCCGAGCGGCAAGTCCTCGAACACCACATAGGCCGTACCTCGGTAGGCGGGCGCCCCACCGATGCGACCTGCAGATCCGGTCCCCGGGGCCGCCTCAACCGCTTCAATTAGCGGGTCCGGCATCTGATCCTGCGAGCCGCGATAGACCCGCAAGGCCACGCCGGCCTGGTCCAGAATCTTGCCGTCCGCCCAGATCCGTCCAATCCCGTCGATCGGTCCCTCGCTGATCGCCACCGCGAAGCTCAGCGAATAGGCATAGTCGACCGTCCTCGGCCCGCCCTTGCCGCCGCCGCTCTCGTTGCGGCGCTCCAGGAACCGTGCGGCCCAGATCATCTGTCCCGTTACACGCGCCCGGCCGAAGACGCAGGCCATGGGCGCCCCCTCGGCCGTAGACTGGATCCTCAGCGTCTCCAGCCTGGGCCCCCGCTGACGAGCTGGCGACAACGCGCCGATCAGTCCCCGATCGACCACCCCGCCCAGCGCCCCGCCAAGAGCCCGCCCGGCTCCGCCGCCGATCAGTCCGCCGACACCGCCCAGGATCACCTGCGCCATCTGTCGCCTCCACTTGCCTCATCAGGCCAGGCGAACACGGCCGTCAGCCGTCGCATCCACCACGGCCCCATCCAGCTCTCGACCACCGCTCGCCCCCAATAGGCATGGATCATCCGCGGCTCTGGCCCGCCGACGTCGCTCAGGATCGCACAGTGTTTGACAGGCGCCCCCTCGGCCATTCGGAACAGAAGGATGTCCCCGGGCTGCATGTCTGCGACCGGTTTCCGGATGAGCCACCGCTGCGCCGCTTCCAGCAGGGTCTCGTCCCCGCCTACCTCGGCCCAGTCTGGCCGGTATGTGGGAATCGCTTCGGGCTCCACGCCCACCGTCTCTCGCCAAACACCACGTAGGAGGCCGAGACAGTCCGCTCCTTCGCCGTTCAGGCTGGCCTGATGTCGATAGGGGGTGCCCAGCCATTTGCGCGCAGCCGCCACCCGGTCGCTCACCGCCGGCTCCTGCCGTCATGTTGTCCGCCCGCGGCCGGATAGGCGGTCAGGAAATCGTCGCCCGGAATGTCGGGGAAACCCTGGAAGTTGACGCCGTTCCCGAAGGTCTCGACGCAGGTCTCCCAGCGCTTGTCACAGGTCCGCCCGTCCGGATTCACGCCGCAGCGTGCATCGCCCAGCACCGCGTCGCAGGACCGCCCGTAGGTTCGGCCCACAACCCGCTCCAGCGCCGACAGCGGCCCTTCAACCTCCGCCGTGAATCCTTCGCCCTCTCGCCGGATCCGGCTCAGGATCCCGCGACCCAGCAAGACCTTCAGGTCCGGCCGCGCCCAATCCACCCGCAACAACGCCACCGTCGCCCGGTCCCACAGGCCCGCCGCAACATCAGCGTCGACGATCCGATCGTCGTCCAGCACACCCCCGACCGTCAGGGTCCCGGCCGCCAGTCCCTCGGCCGTCTCCGCCGCCCCCTGCGACCAGCCGCTCGCCGCGCGACAGAGGACTCCGTCGACGTCGAGGTCCCGATCGTGATCGGTGAACCCCATCCGCGTCGCGTCAGCCCGCTCGACGATCCAGACATGACAAAGCGTCGCTGCCCCGCTCTCTATGCGGGCAGCCATCTCCTCAGGAATGTCACGCATCTCAGACCCGCAGCTCGATCAGCGGAACCGCCGCCATCCGCCCGGCGCCGAAACTCTCCAGCGTGACCTCCAGCCGGTCCGCGTCGAACCGCACCGGCGTGTCGAACAGAAAGCCCGCCGTCACCGGCATGCCCGCCCCAGCCGCCGCGTCCAGGGTCACCATTCCGGTCGCGGCGTTGACGGAAAACGCTTCGCTCGCCAGCTCGACGCCTCCGACCTCGACGCGGACTGTTCCCTCGACGGGTTTGGCGATCGGCCGCACGACGTCGCCGTAGGCCTTCACCAACGGGAACGCCGTCCGTGTCCCGTTGCCTATCCCCAGCGCCTGGTCGGTCGCCGCAGGCGTCTCGCCCGGGGTGCACGACGCATAGTCGGCGAAATCGCGAAACCGGAACCCGTAGAGCCGGCCGCGTCTGGCCTCGAAGAAGGCGGTCAGCTCGGCCATGTCTGTCAGCGATCTCAGGTTCGCCCCGATCAGGTAACGTCTTCGGCCCATCGCCCACGGGGTCGACCGTCGCTCGAAGCCGGACGCGAGGGTCACGACGTCGGTCCGCCGCTCGACCCCGCCTGTCGATCCGAACGCCAGCCGCGCGGGCAGGCGCACCTCGTGAAAGGCCATTCATGTCTCCTGTTTCACTTGTCGGGCGACCACCGCTCGTCCAGTCTCGCAGCCGAACGCGGCCACCGTCGGCCGCCCGACAGGGGAGCCCGGTTCAATGCGCGGTCAGATTCTCAGCTTCGACGACGCCTCGGGCGCAGGCCTCATCTCGGGCGATGACGGCATCCGCTACACCTTCGGCCGCGAGGCGATTTCACCGCCGGCCGCCATCACCGCAGGCCTCCGCGTCGACTTCGTCCCCGTGGCCGGAGAGGCGACGAACGTCATGCTCCTGGCTGCGGCGCCCGCTCCCGCCGCTCCATCGGCGACGCCGGGCGTGCCCGTCGACGGCTTTGACTTCCAGACCGTCTTCCTCTCGTTCATGGGTCGGACCCGGAGGTCGCATTTCTGGATCGCCTGGGCCTGCCTGCTCGTCGCCGGCTTCGTCGTGAATCTGGTCCCGTTCCTCGGCCCCCTGCTCGGCCTCGCCCTGATCTGGCCGAACACGGCGATCCAGGTCACGCGGCTTCACGACATGGGCAGGACAGGCTGGCTGGTTCTCATTCCTGTTGTCACCACCATCGTCGGCATCATCGCCATGATCATGACCGTCGGCGTGTCCGTCTTCCTCAACTGGCAAGCGATCGAGAATGAAGACCCGGAGGTCATCGTCGCGACCTTCCTGCCGATGCTCGGAATCGGCGCGATCATGGGTCTGGTCGGCCTGATCTTCCTGCTCTGGATTGGCATCAGCGACAGCCAGCGCGGTGACAATCGCTTCGGCCCCAATCCCAAGGGCGAGTAGCCCCGGGCTCAAGTAGCGCGACCGCACAATAGCCCGCAAAGTTAACGTCTAGAGCCGTCGTGCCCCCAGCGCGGCGGCCCTGGCCAACATCTGGGCGATCTGTGCCTCCGACCTCAGCAGCGCCGGCGCTCCGCCATCGACCGTGACGTTCACCGTCACCCCGCCGTATCCGCCCGTCTCGATCCCTCCCGCCCCCTGCGGCCGGAACACCTCCGGCCCGCGTTCCCCGACCAGATAGGCCCCGCCGCCCAGAACCGGCCCGCCGTCCGCCCTCGCCCCGCCGAACCCGACAGCGCCCGCCACCACCTGCGCGATCGCCGCTCCCAGACCACCGCCCGATTCTCCCAGCCCGGCCCCCACGGCGCCCAGGACCGCGCGGGCCAGCTCGGCCAGGCTGACCTCCCCATCCGCTGCCGCCCGCGCCAGCGATCGCGTGAGGCTGGCTCCGGCACGCCCGAACGCCTCCTCGATCGCGCTTGCGGTCCGTTCCGCCGGCTCCCTCAGGGCCTCCAGCGCCGCCGCAGCCTCCGCCGCCCGCGCCGGCACGCCGTCCAGCGCATCCGAGCGATCATCGTCGCTCATGTCCCGTCTCCATCCGGCCAGGCCGCCATCAGCCGTTCGAACTCACACCGTCCCATCGGTGCGGCGGCGGTCGTCGTTTCCGTCAGCATTCGCCACTCCGCCAATGACAGCCGCCAGAACGCTTCGGGTTGCACGCCCAGAGCCGCGCCAATCCGCAGCATCGCCGCCCAGGGCGTCGCCTCAGCCACGCGCAGCAACGAATGCCAGCACCACAGCCTCGGCCGCTTCGACCGGATCGATCGCCGCCCGGACCAGCTCGCCCGCCAGCGCCTCTTCGCCTCCGCCTCGCAACAGCGCCGCAAGCACCGCCATCAGGTCCCGCGCCGACAGCGACCCCATGCGCTCCGTCAGACCCGCGACGCCGGACACGCCCAGCGCCGTCTCGATCTCCGCCAATGCGCCCAGCGTCAGACACAGCCTTCGCTCGCCCCCCGCCAACACGGCCACAGCCTCGCCCCGGGCTCCGTTCGCCCCGCTCATGCGGCCGCGAACACCACGGCGCCGGCGCTGGCCAGGCTGATCGCAAACGTCGCCTCGCCTTCGTGATCGCCCGCGTACTCCAGAGCCGAGACCAGGAACGGTCCCTCCAGCACGCCGAAGTCCGGCACGACGAGCCGCCAGGTCTTCAAACCCTGGTCAAAGAAGGCTTCGCGGATCAGGGCGTCTGACGCCGCATCGCGAAAGATCCCCTGCCCCGACACCGCCGCCGACTTTACCCCGGCTCCGGCCAGCAGCTCGCGCCACCGTCCGGCACTGTCGGCGTCCGTCGCATCCACGGTCTTCGCATTGAGCGAAATCGTCCGGGCCCTCAGCCCTGCGACTGTCGTGAATACGCCCGGCGCGCTCTCGATCTTGAGCAGGATGTCTTTTCCGCGCTGTGCGGCCATGGTCGTTCTCCTCAGATATCTTCGGTGACAGCCCGGACGCGCACCACGCCCCAGACCCGCCGGTGGTCGCTGGAGCGGAACACGTCAGCGAAGGTCGTGCGGATCGAAACAGCGCGGACCCCATCCGCTACCAACGGCGCTTCATGCACCGCCGCCCGCACGGCCGCGCAGATTGCCTTGGCCTCCTCTGTCCCCTCGAACCGGGATGCGCAGCGCAGGGTCAGCACATGCTCCACCCCGCACCCCTCCGCCTCGACCGGCCGGCTCTCGCAGCGCCCGATCAGCAGGTGCGGATACCCCGCCCCCCTCGGCGCCGCGTCCCAGATCCGCGCCGGATCGCCCAGCAGCGTCCGCAACGGCGCGTCCGCCCGCAGATGCGCGATCAGAGCCTTCTGCAGCGCATTCTCGTGATCACTCATCGCGTCCTCTCGATGTTCAGGGTCGCGCGGCCGGGTCGATCCGGATCACCGTCGATGGCCGCAATCGTCCAGTCGGCCCCGCCGAACCGGATTACGCGACCTTCGACCAGGCGCGGATCGGCGCGGCTCTCCGCTGCCGCCGTTTCCACCGTCGAGGTCACCCCGGCTTCAGTCCGCTCAAGTCGTCGTCGCCCGTCCAGCCTCAGCCAGACCGATCCCAGCGCCTCGTAGCTGACAGCCCGTCCGCCATAGGGCGTCTCCGCCTCCACAGGCTCGAGCAGTTCCGCCAGGACCCTCACAGACGGACCACCCGGTATGGCGCGATCCAGGCTTCCACCGGCCGGATCGTCATCTCGACCTCGCCGCGCTCGTAGGCTCGCAAGGCCAGCATCAGGATCGCCAGCCTCAGCGGCGCTGCCGACTCCGACGTGAGTTCCAGCCCCACCTCACCCTCGACCCGCGCCCGGGCCGCATCGATCAATGTCTGGATCAGCCCGTCCTCGGCCTCGTGCTCGACGCGCAGGAACAATTTCGCCTCCGTGAGGCTCACGGGTGCGGTCATGGGAAACCTCCAATGTCAGATTGCCCCTCTCCCCTTGCGGGAGAGGGCTTGAGCGCCCGCGAGCATCGCGAGTGGCTTTGCGCGAAAGGGTGAGGGGTCTCGCCGCCGGCTCGGTTGAGCGCGGGTGTCACCCCTCACCCGCCCGCGCCAGAACGGCCGCTGCCGCGACCGTGCGCGGCCTCCCTCTCCCGCAAGGGGAGAGGGAGTAATCACGTCAGCTCGCCGCGAACTTCATCACCTTGATGGCGTCGAAATTCTGCACCCCGCCGCCGACGCGCTTGGTCGTGTAGAACAGCACATAGGGCTTGGCCGAGTACGGGTCCCTCAGCACCCGCACACCGGCGCGATCCACGATCAGATAGCCCCGCTGGAAGTCGCCGAAGGCGATGGCGTGGCTGTTCGCCGCTATGTCAGGCATCGTCTCGATCTCGGTCACGGGATAGCCCAGAAGCGACGCCGTCTCGCCCGGCCGCGTCGCCGGCGCCCAGATATAGTTCCCGTCCGCATCCTTGAACTTGCGCACGGCGGACACCGTCTTGCGGTTCATCACGAACCGGCCGTTCGGCCGGAACTGGGCCTTGGGCGCATAGATCAGGTCGATCAGCCTGTCCGTTGGACTGGAGGCCGCGAAGGCGCCCGCCGCGCCTGACGCGACATAGCCGATGTCGCCCCAGGCGTGGGACGCATCGGCCACAATCGAGTATCCGAGGAAGCCCCTGGGCTTGTTCGTCCCGTCGCCGGTGACGAACGCCGTCGTCTCCTGCGCCGCGAAGGCGTCCTCGACCTCCGAGGCCAGCCATTCGTCCAGGTCGACCAGGGCATCGTCCAGCAGGCTCTGCGTCGCCGCCGGATTGGCGTAGAGATCGGCCGCCGGGAACTCCAGCAGGGCCAGGGTCGCCGGGTCCGTCTCCGGCCGCGCCGCCGTCTCCGCCACCCAGCCCGAGGCGATGCCCGCCGTCGACACGGGTTTGCGGAACACCCCCGACGCCACCGTCCGCACCGTGGCGATCTCGCGCATCGGACTGGTCGCCATCAGGCGCCGCTCGATGGCCCGCTCCGTCTCCGGCGGCACGACATAGCCGCCCGAGTTCGACGCCGACGACAGCCCGGCCTTGATCTCAAGCCCCAGTTCGCGGCCGGTCCTCACATAGCCCTCGAAGGCCGCCTTGGCCTCGGGGGCCGAAACGACCACCGCCGGCTCGCCCCCGATCGCCGGACGACGAGCCTCCGACAGCGCCCGATCCAGACGGGCCTGGGCTGCGCCCACCGCCTGGTCGATCCGCGCAACCTTCTCCTCCAGCAGGGCGTCGGCCGAGGCCTTCTTCTCGATCTCGGTCAGCCGGGCATCGTTCGCCCCTTTGAAAGCCTCGAACGCCGCCATCATTTCGTGCATGGCGGCGCGCGCTTCCGGCGAGGCGGAAGCCTGTTTGGTCTCTTTCATCGTGTCTCCGCTTGAAAAATCCGGCGGCTCACCCGACCGGAACCGCGACCGGAACCGTCAGGCCCCGTTCGATTGACAGGGCCCGGCCCTCATGGTCGGCTTCGCCCGAAGGCAAAGCTTCCAGGAAGGCCCGCCCCGATGTCTCTGATCCGTTCCGCGATCCTCGCGACCGCGCTCGTCGCCTCGGCCGGCGCGGCGTCCGCGGCCCAGCGCTGCGGCGCCACGACCCACACCCGGTTCGACGAGACCCGCGCCTATTTCCAGAACGCGCTCGGCGCCTGCCGCCCCGACGGCTACTGCTCGGTCGTCCTGGCCCTCACGCCTCCCGACGATCAGACCGCCTATGCCCAGCAGCTGCGCATCGCCCGTCCCTCGCCGGGCGCGGACTATGTGGTCGAACTGGTCGCCGTCGTCCCAATGAACGCCGGCGACGGCCAGCCCATGTCGGTCTCCTTCGGCCGCCGCCCCATCGACCTGACCGGCAAGGTGCCGGTCGGGGACAGCGCCAACGCATTCGAGATCACCGACGCGGCGACCGTCTCAGCCATCGTCTCGGGCGCCCGCCGCTCCAACGGCATGCGCTGGTCCTACCAGTCCGAGACCGGCCCCGCCGAGGCCTGGTTCGCCCTCGGCGGCGTCACCCGCGCCCTGACCTGGATCGACTGCATGGGTCGGCGCTAGAGCGGCCGAAACCGCGCGCCGGGCAACATCCGGAACGTCACCGCAGAGTGCGGACAGCGGATCTTCGGAATGTCTGAGAGGTGTGGGAAGCGGACATGAAAACGGCCCCGCCGTCGCCAGCGGGGCCGTTCCTCAATCGGACGATGGGCTGGATCAGGCCATCATCTGACGACGTTGAAGGTAGAACGCCGCCCCGCCAGCCAGCATCAGGCCCAGCAGGATCATGGCCCATTCCGAAAGCGTCGGCACGGGGGCCGCTGGTGCAAAGCTGACATCATCAATGAACACGACCGCAGGGTCGTTACGGCCGAGGAAGGTGATGCGCGTCGAGGCCGAGGTGGCGACGTAGGTCGCTGTCGCCTGGGTGTAGGCACCGACCGATGTCTGGGTCTGGAAAACACAACTCCCGGTGCAGGTTCCGGCACCGCCGCCGGTCGGAACGCCGTTCGACAGCAGGGCCTGCAACTCGACCGGTGTGTCAATGGCAGTGGACATCCGATACCAGAAGGTCAGGGTGTAAGTCGTGCCCGGTGTCGTGACGACGTCCTGATAGATCTGGCCGCCCGGGTCGCCCACGTTAAGGCAGGTGGCGCCGACACAGCCAGTGCCCGCGGCAGTGGCGCCGGAGCGCTGCGGCACCCCGTTTCCCCACCCTGTCGTCGTCCAGGATGCGTTCGATCCCTCGAAACCGCCATTGGTCACAACGTTCTGCGCGAAGGCGGACGGAGCCGCGACAATCGCAAAAATGGCGGCACAGACACCTGCGAGCGCGCGCATAACTTTAGGCATAGCTTCCCCCGATACCGTCCGCACCAATGTGGAAAGTCGCTCAGGCTTATCGACCCGGGAAGCCGCGCGTCAAGTCGATGGCTGCATCGGGCACACAACCGGGGCCTCCTGCCCCCCCGGGGAACGGACCCGGTCAATGTCCCCAATGGGTGGCGGGCTCAACCGGTGAACGCAACACGCTAGCTTTTCTTCGGAGATGGAGCGTGGGCGATGAAGCAGCGGCGGCGGATCTACTATTCGGCGGCTCAGCGGGCTGAAATCTGGGATCGCTGGAAGGCCGGCGAGTCTATGAGTTCGATTGGACGACGGTTCGATCGGGAGTCCTCGTCGGTGTTCTCGGTCCTTTCGCCGACGGGCGGCATCCGGCCGCCGGACCGCAAGCGGGCGGATCGGGCGCTCAGTCTGGGCGAGCGCGAGGAGATATCGCGAGGTCTCAGCACACGTCGCTCGCTGCGCTGGATCGCCCGCTCGCTGGGCCGGTCGCCGTCCACGATCAGCCGTGAGGTCCACCGCAACGGCGGGCCTGAGCGGTATCGGGCCACACGGTCTGATCAGGCGGCGTGGGACCGGGCGCGGCGCCCCAAACGCTGCAAGCTGGCTTGCCGACCCGCCCTGGCCCGGACAGTATCGACCAAGCTGCGGCGGAACTGGTCGCCCGAGCAGATCGCCGGCTGGCTCAAGCGCACCTGGCCTGGGGAGCCGCACAATCAGGTGTCGCACGAAACCATCTATCGCAGCCTTTTCATCCAGACCCGAGGGGTGCTGAAGAAGGAACTGCTGGACCACCTCAGGGCCCGGCGGACCATCCGGCGTTCCCGGCATGCGAGCCTGAAGCGTCAAGGCCTTGGCCAGATCAAGGACGCCGTCTCCATCAGCGAGAGACCCGCCTGCGTCGAGGACCGCGCCATGCCTGGTCACTGGGAAGGCGACCTGATCGGCGGCTCTCGCAACAGCTACGTCGCCACCCTGGTCGAGCGCCACTCCCGCTACGTGATGCTGGTCAAGGTCGCCAATAAAGACACCGAAAGCGTCGTCACAGCCCTGATCAAGCAGTCGAAGAAACTCCCCGGCGAACTTTATCAATCCCTGACCTGGGACCGGGGACCGGAGCTCTCTGGCCACAAGCGGCTGGCGATGGCTTCCGACGTCGAGGTCTACTTCTGTGATCCCCGGTCACCATGGCAACGAGGCTCGAACGAGAACACCAACCGGCTGCTGCGCCAGTACCTGCCCCACGGGACCGACCTGTCCCTGCACAGCCAGGCCCAGCTCAGCTCCATCGCCCGGCAGCTCAACGAACGACCCAGAAAGACCTTGCTCTATCGGACACCAGCGGAGACCTTCGCCGAGTGTGTTGCAGCGATCAGTTGAGCCCACCACCC
>NZ_JAIXTC010000005.1 GCF_027484365.1 Brevundimonas sp.
ACGCCGAGCTGAACGTCGAACTGATCACCCCGATCGCCATGGAAGAGAAGCTCCGCTTCGCCATCCGTGAAGGCGGCCGCACCGTCGGCGCCGGCGTCGTCGCCAAGATCGTCGAGTAAGAAGCCGCGAGCCTCCGCTGAGGCGAGCATAGGCTGACAAGAAAGAAGGCCCCCCGGTGCGAACCGGGGGGCCTTTTTCGTTTTCCCTTCTCCCCTTGCGGGAGAAGGTGGCTGAGCGAAGCGAAGTCGGATGAGGGGTCACGCCGACGTTTGAAGTGAACGTCGCAAGCCCTCAGTCCAGCCGCCGGCACGACCCCTCATCCGTCAGCCTTCGGCTGCCACCTTCTCCCGCAAGGGGAGAAGGGAAACGGGCCCATACCCATCAACACATCCCCCGATTTCCCCAATCGGATCAACGCCCGGCTCTGATGAGAGCCCTTTTACCCATCACCCCCTGAAACGCCCTCACACTGTCCGGTCCTTTTGCGGAGGCACGGACATGGATGAGCAGGTGACAAACAGCGGCCGGCAGGTCGCTCCCGATGAGGTCTGGGACACAGTGAAGGCCGACTATCTCGCCGGCCTGTCGGGGCCCGACTGCTGCCGGCGGCACGGTGTGAGCCTGTCGGCCTTGCGCAACCGGGCGGCGCGCGAGGGCTGGCGACGCTCGGACCAGCCGTGGATCCCGCCCCAGTCGCTCGATCCCTGGGACGAGGGCCGTCTGCTCGAAGAGCGCATTTTCGGAAATCTCGACCTGATCGAATGGGGCGACCTGTCGGGCGTCGCCGAGGCCCGGATGACGCGCGCTGTCCTGCGTGGCGACCCGGCCGAGTTCATGCGCTGGCACAAGGTCTGCGAAATCATCGACGCCCGGGAGGGCGAACTCCGCCGCTGGGCCGAGGAGGAAGAGGCCCGCAAATACCAGATCCGCGAGCGTGCCCGCGAGATCGAGGCCGCAGAGGCCGGACGGGACTCTGCGGACTATCTGGACTCTGAATTCAGGGAGCCCCTGGACCAGCAGGGGCCGGTGCGGGGCTTCCGCATCACCCGGGACGGCGAACTGGTGCGCGTTAAGCCACGTGAAGTGGACGACGCGGATGTCTCCTCCCTGTCGCGTAGCGATGGGGAGGTGGACGCGAGCTCTTCGCGAGCGGACGGAGGGGGCGACACGGTCTCACCGCATGTGCCCTCGCCAGCCTCCCACTCAAACACCACCTCGCCCCCTCCCTCACGGCGCCAAGCCCCGCCGCGCCACCTCCCCGGTCGCCACACGGCGAACGGAGAGGAAAACGGGCCGTCGTGACCCGACCTACCCGTTCGGCTTGCCCGTCGCCGGGTCGGTCGCGGTCTCGCCGGAGTTGCTTGATCCCTTCGACCCGACCGGCTCGGTCGCGGGCCGCGGCGGCTGGCCGGCGCCGGCGGGGCGCTGGTTCTCGTTTTCGGTCTGGCGCGGGGCGCGGGCGGGGTCGGTCATGGTCAGGCTCCTGTCGCGGACCCAACGCCCCGGCGCGGTTCCGGCTCCCCAACCTTTCGTTCACCACGCCATTACACCGTCCCGAAACGGCCCCTGGCCTAGGACTGAAGGCGGAACGCGCCTTGCTTGAAGGCACGGGTCGGAGACGTGCATGACCGGAACGCTACAGATCGAGGTCGTCAAGGCGGACCAGTTGACGGTCGCGGACCGGGTGCTGTGGCGCGCCATGGTCGAGGCCAATCCCGATCTGGCCAGCCCCTATTTCCGTTGGGAGTTCACCGAGATCGCGTCCCGCGTCAGCCCGCACGCCGCCGTCGCGATCTTCAGCCGGGGCGGCCGCACGATCGGCTATTTCCCGCACCAGCGGCGCGGCTCGGCCATCCAGCCGCTCGGCGCGCCGATGAACGACTATCACGGCGTCATCGCCATGCCGGGCGAGGCACCGTCCCTGGCGACTGTCGCGGCCCTGCTGAATGCGCCCCGGCTGAACGTCTCGGCCTGGGTCGGGCCGTCGGGCGCCGGCGAGCTGCGCGAGACCCTGATGACCGTCACACCCGAGGAGGGATTCGACGCCTGGTACGCCGAGCGTCGCCAGACCTGGGGCAAATACTTCAAGGACAAGGAGCGGGCCCGCCGCAGTCTCGAAACCGAACTGGGGTCGATCCGCGTCGAGCTCGACCTGAGGGATCCCGGCCTGCTCGACCATCTGATCGGGCTGAAGCGCGCTCAATATGCCCGCACCGGTCGCCACGACATCTTCGCCTGCGGCTGGACCCGCGATCTGCTGCACGCCCTGATGGCCTCGGAGCACGCCGACTTCGGCGGCTCGATGGCCGCGCTCTGGGCCGGGGACCGGCTGACGGCGATCGAATACTCCCTGCACGCGGGCGACCGCTACCATTTCTGGTTCCCGGCCTATGAGCCGGGCCTGGCGCGCTGTTCGCCCGGCATCCTCCTGACCATGGATACGATGCGGCTGGGCTGCGAGACGGGCTTCCGGGTATTCGACTTCGGCTTCGGGGGCGAGGGCTACAAGAAGTATTTCTGCAACGCGACCCAGACGGTGCGCGAGGCCGTGATCCTGAGGCCCGGCGTCGGGTCGATGCTGTCTGACGCTGCCGTGGGTCTGTTGAACACCGCCGCCGGCGGCAGGGGCGAGCGGCTGCGCACCAGCGTGCGACGCCGCTGGGCCGCGATCGAGGCCTGCGAGACCACCCCCGCCAACCGCCTGATGGGCGCGGTCGCCGCCGCCGGCGCGGCCATGAAGAAGGTGAGCGGCGCCCGCCACGCCGCCTGATCGAGATGAGCATGACCCAGACCAGCACGACTGCAGACCTTGGCCGCCGCACCCGCTATCCCGGCCCGATCGATCAGGCCAAAAAGCACCCCCACGGCCTGGTCGAGCAGGGCTTCGCCACCGACGAGGCCCTGGCGGAGATCCTGCACCGCTATCCGGCCGAGCTCTTCGACATCAACCTGTATGACTACGACGACGAGGGTCAGGTCTCGCTGCGCACCGGCGCGCGCGGCGGTCTCTCGGGCGACCAGTTGCTGGCGGCCATCCAGGCCGGACGGCTCTGGGTCAACCTGCGTCAGGCCGAGGCGGGCTGCCCCGACCTGTGGAACGCCGCCATGGGCGAGTTCCGGACGATCCAGGCCACCTATCCCGGCATGAGGGCAGTGACCAACGCCGGCCAGCTGATCATCTCCTCGCCGGTCGCCAAGGTGCCCTATCATTTCGACGCCGCCGGGGTGATCCTGTTCCATCTGCGGGGCCGCAAACGGCTCTTCATCTATCCGGGCGACGAGGCGCATCTGCCCGAGGCGGCGATGGAGCAGGTCGTGGCCCGGCAAACGACCGAGGAATTGCCCTATAACCGCGCCTTCGAGGCCGACGCCCAGGTCATGGATCTGGAGCCCGGCGAGGCCCTGACCTGGCCGCTCTATGCGCCGCACCGGGTCGAGAACCTCGACAGGTTCTGCGTCTCCCTGTCGATGGACTTCCAGACCTGGCCCACGCGGTTCCGCAACGGCGCCATCTACACCAATGCCGTGATCCGCAGCCGCGGAGGGCGGCCGCGCTTCACCGACGGCATGTCGACCCCGGAACTGGCCGCCCGCTGGGCCGCCTCCCTGGCCCTGCGCCGGGTCGGGGGACTCAAGAGCCGGATCGAGCATTTCGAGCGCGATTTCACCCCGGACGTCGGCGCCGCCGACGGGGCAGGGGCCCTCCAGACCTGAACTGCCGCCTTACCGCGAGTTCACATAGGTGGCGCTGTCGCCTGACGGCGGGGCCGTTCAGGCGACGGCAGGTGAATTCGAGGTCATGACGTCGAGTTAAACTGACTTCCGTTCATCGCAGGGTCAGGTTCGTCTCAACTTCAGGAGAGGAACCCCCGTCATGAAAGCTTTCGCAACCGCCGCCGCCTCCATCGCCCTGCTGGCCGCCCTCGGCGCCGCCGCCCCGGCCTCGGCCAAGGCGGAACGCGAAGTCCGCATCCGCTACGCCGCCGCCCGCGTCGTGGTCATCGTCGAGAACCGCGCCGATATCGCCGTCGAGATCGAGCCGGGTTCCGGCGGCCTGCCCCTGCCGACCGTGACCCGTTCGGGCGACGAGGTCCGCATCAACGGCAACCTCGGCCGCAACGCCTTCCGCCGCTGCCAGAGCGGCCCCGCCGACGCCCGCCAGCCGGGCCAGGGTGCCTCGGTCGAGGTCCGCCAGCACGGCCGGGTCAACCTTGAGACCGCGCCCCTGATCGTGGTCCGTACCCCGCCGGCCGTGGACATCTCGACCGAACAGTCCGCCGTCTTCGGCGCCATCGGCCGCGGCGCGACCTCGATCGAACTGGGCAGCGGCGGCTGCGGCGACTGGACCGTGGCCAACACGGCCGGCTCCGCGGACCTGTCCATCGGCGGCTCGGGCTCGATCCGCGCCGGGACGTCGGGCAGCCTCGAGGTCGCCATCGGCGGGTCCGGCCGCATCACCGCCGGCGCGACCGGCGATCTTGACGCTTCCATCGGCGGCTCGGGCACGATCGTGGTGGTCAGCGCCTCGGGCCAGGTCGATGCGGCCATCGGCGGCTCCGGCGACATCCGCGTCAACGGCGGACGGCCGACCTCTGTAGATGCGGCCATCGGCGGCTCGGGCGACATCACGATCACTGGCGATACAGGCCCTCTGGAGGCCGCTGTCGCCGGTTCGGGCGACGTCACGGTCACCGGCACGGTCGCCAGCCTCGAAGCCAGCCTGGTCGGCGGCGGCGACGTCCGGGTCGGCCGGGTCACCGGCTCGGTGTCCCAGTCTGTCATGGGCGGAGGCCGGGTGCGAATCGGCGACTGAGCGTCCTGAACTCGGTCTGCTGAAGCGACGGCCCGGGCGAGTGGAACCGCCCGGGCCGTCTTGCTGTCTTCATCCCTGCGGATTGAAGCGTAGCCTACGGAAAGAACCTCGGCCGGCGACGACGGATCGCCCCCTGCGCGAGAGAAAGTCGGCTTCGGACCCCCGAGCCGCTTGACCAGAACGGAATCAATCGTCATAAGCGCCAACTCTTGTTGGACTGGCTGTGCGGGAAACCGCAGACGCAGTTCGCAGGAACGACCTGAGTGCCTGTTCTTTGCAGCTTCTTGGGACTTCACGGCCTTCGCGGGAGACTGCGTGGGCCGATCGTTTTTGCGAAGTGCGTACCTGGGGGTTTCGACCCCAAGGCTCCGGTCTTTGAAATGGTTCACAGGACGCAGGTTCGCCTGCTTGGGAAATACGACCGATATGGATCAAAGCATCCGCATCAGGCTCAAGGCCTTCGATCACCGCGTCCTCGACTTTTCGACGCGCGAAATCGTGAATACGGCCAAGCGCACGGGCGCCACTGTTCGTGGTCCGATCCCGCTGCCGACCCTGATCGAAAAGTTCACCGTGAACCGCTCGCCGCACGTCGACAAGAAGTCGCGCGAGCAGTTTGAAATCCGCACGCACAAGCGTGTCCTCGACATCGTCGACCCCACCCCGCAGACCGTGGACGCGCTCATGAAGCTCGACCTGTCCGCCGGCGTGGACGTCGAGATCAAGATTTAAAGAAACAAAGGCGGGATCCGATATGCGCACGGGCGTGATCGCCAAGAAGCTGGGCATGACCCGCGTGTTCGCCGAAGACGGCGCGCACGTTCCGGTCACTGTGCTACAGCTCGACGACTGTCAGGTCGTCGGCCAACGCACTCAGGAGCGGGACGGCTACGTCGCCCTGCAGCTGGGCGCCGGGGCCAAGAAGGCAAAGAATACCAACAAGGCTCAACGCACGACCTTCGCAACGGCGGAAGTCGAGCCCAAGCACGTCGTCATGGAGTTCCGCGTGTCGGACGACGCCATGATCGACGTCGGAGCGACCCTCACGGCTGACCACTTCGTCGTCGGCCAGAAGGTCGACATCCAGGGCGAGACGATTGGCAAGGGCTTCGCCGGCGGCATGAAGCGCTGGAACTTCGGCGGTCTGCGGGCCACGCACGGCGTGTCGCTGTCGCACCGTTCGCTGGGCTCCACCGGTCAGCGTCAGGACCCGGGCAAGACCTTCAAGGGCAAGAAGATGGCCGGTCAGCTCGGTAACGAGACGATCACCACCCAGAACCTGACGGTCGTCCGTGTCGACGCCGAGCGCGGCCTTATCCTGGTCAAGGGCGCAGTCCCCGGCCACGAAGGCTCGTGGGTCAAGGTCCGCGACGCTCACAAGAAGTCGCATGCCGACCTGCCGTTCCCCGGCTCGTTCAAGACCAAGGGCGGCGCTGCAGCCGCTCCGGCCGAAACGCCGGCTGAAGAGCCGGTCGCGGTCGAAACCGTCGAAGGCGGTGAAGCGTAATGAAACTCTCGGTCATCAAACTCGACGGCAAGGCCTCGGGCGACGTTGAACTGTCGGACGCCGTCTTCGGCATCACCGACATTCGCGGCGACCTTCTGGCCCGCTACGTCAACTGGCAGCTGGCCAAGCGCCGCGCCGGCACCCACAAGGTTCAAACCCGCAACGAGAACTCTCGTACGGGCAAGAAGATGTACAAGCAGAAGGGCACCGGCGGCGCCCGTCACGGTTCGCGTCGTGCGCCCCAGTTCGTCGGCGGTTCGCGCGCCTTCGGCCCGATCGTCCGCGATCACGGTTTCGACCTTCCCAAGAAGGTTCGCGCCCTGGCCCTGCGTCACGCCCTGTCCTCCAAGGCGAAGTCCGGCGATCTCGTCGTCGTCGACGCCCTGACGGTCAAGGACGCCAAGACCTCCGCCCTGCGCGAGACCTTCGGCAAGCTGGGCTGGACCCGCACGCTGATCATCGCCGGTCCGGAAGTCGACGCGAACTTCGCGCTGGCCTCGCGGAACATCCCGCAGATCCACGTGCTGCCGAACGCCGGCCTGAACGTCTATGACATCCTGCGCGCCGACAAGCTGGTGCTCTCGAAGGCCGCCGTCGAAGCCATCGAAGCCCGCTACGCCGACATGAAGCCGTCGCGTCGCGAGCAAGCCGAGAAGGACGCCGCGTAATGGCTGCCCAACCCACCGCCAAACACTACGACACCATCCTGTCGCCGATCATCACCGAGAAGGCGACGATCCTGTCGGAGCAAAACAAGGTCGTGTTCCGCGTTGCCGGAACCTCGACCAAGGACGAGATCGCCGCTGCAGTCGAAAGCCTGTTCAAGGTCAACGTCCTGAAGGTCAACACCCTGGTCCAGAAGGGCAAGACCAAGCGCTTCCGCGGCATCATGGGCCGTCGGGTCGACATCAAAAAAGCGATCGTGACGCTGGCCGACGGCCAGTCGATCGACGTCACCACGGGGCTCTAATCAGATGGCCTTGAAAACATACAATCCGACTTCGCCGGGCCGTCGCGCCCTGGTGCTGATCGACCGTTCGGAGCTCTTCAAGGGCCGTCCGGAAAAGTCGCTGACCGAAGGCCTGACCAAGTCGGGCGGACGGGGTCAGGGCGGTCGCATCGCTGTCCGTTTCCGCGGCGGCGGCGCCAAGCGCCTGTATCGCAAGATCGACTTCAAGCGTCGCAAGTTCCAGACGGCGACCGTCGAGCGGCTGGAGTACGACCCCAACCGCACCGCCTTCATCGCCCTCATCAACTATGAGGACGGCGAAAAGGCCTACATCATCGCGCCGCAACGCCTGAAGGCGGGCGACACGATCGTGGCCGGCGAAAAGACGGATGTTAAGCCGGGCAACGCCATGCCGCTGCGCTCGATCCCCGTCGGCACCATCATCCACTGCGTGGAAATGAAGCCGGGCAAGGGCGCCCAGCTGGCCCGTTCGGCCGGCGCCTACGCCCAGCTGGTGGGTCGCGATCAGGGTTACGCCCAGATCCGCCTCGGCTCCGGCGAACTGCGCATGGTTCTGGACGGCTGCATGGCCACGGTGGGCGCCGTTTCGAACGCCGACCACATGAACCAGAACCTCGGCAAGGCCGGTCGCGTTCGTCACATGGGCTTCCGCCCGCATGTTCGCGGCGTCGCCATGAACCCGATCGACCACCCGCACGGTGGTGGTGAAGGCCGGACCTCTGGTGGTCGGACCCCGGTTACGCCGTGGGGCAAGGACACCAAGGGCACCCGCACCCGCAAGAACAAGGCGACGGACAAGTTCATCATCCGTACCCGCCACGTTAAGAAGGCTCGCTAAAGATGGCTCGTTCCTCCTGGAAAGGCCCGTTCGTCGACGGGTATCTGCTCAAGAAGGCCGACGCCGTTTCGACGTCGGGCCGCAAGGACGTGATCAAGACCTGGTCGCGCCGCTCCACCATCCTGCCGCAGTTCGTGGGCCTGACGTTCGGCGTCCACAACGGTCACAAGCACGTTCCCGTGCACGTGAACGAGGACATGGTCGGCATGAAGCTGGGCGAGTTCTCGCCCACCCGTTCGTTCCCCGGCCACGCCGCGGACAAGAAGGCGAAGCGGAAGTAAGATGCCAAAGACCAACAATCCCCGTCGCGTCGGTCTGACCGAAGCCCGCGCCAAGCTGGTGAACGTCCGGATCAGCCCCCAGAAGCTGAATCTGGTCGCCGCCTCGATCCGTGGTCTGCCGGTGCAGAAGGCGCTGAACGAACTCGAGTTCAGCCGCAAGCGCATCTCGGACGACGTCCGCAAGGTTCTGTATTCGGCCGTGTCGAACGCCGAGAACAACCACAACCTCGACATCGACAATCTGGTGGTCGCCGAGGCCTTCGTGGGCAAGAACCTGGTGATGAAGCGTTTCGCGAGCCGTGCTCGTGGTCGCTCGTCGCGTATCCTGAAACCGTTCAGCGAGATCACCATCGTGGTCCGTGAAGCCGGCGAGGCCGCCTGATATGGGTCAGAAAATCAATCCGATCGGTTTCCGCCTCGGCGTGAACCGTACGTGGGACAGCCGCTGGTTCGCCGACGGCCCGACCTACGCCCGTCTGCTGCACCAGGACCTGGCGCTGCGCACGTGGCTCAAGGAACGCCTGAACGCCGCCGGCGTCTCGCGCATCATCATCGAGCGTCCGCACAAGAAGTGCCGCGTGACGATCTACGCCGCCCGTCCGGGTGTCGTGATCGGCAAGAAGGGCGCTGACATCGAGAAGCTCCGCAAGGACATCTCGGCCCGTACCGAAGGCGAAGTTCACCTGAACATCGTCGAGGTCCGGAAGCCCGAAACCGACGCCCAGCTGATCGCCGAGAACATCGCGCAGCAGCTGGAACGCCGGATCGCCTTCCGTCGCGCCATGAAGCGTTCGATGCAGTCGGCCATGCGCCTGGGCGCCAAGGGCGTTCGCATCAACGTGTCGGGCCGCCTCGGCGGCGCGGAAATCGCGCGGATGGAATGGTATCGCGAAGGCCGTGTGCCGCTGCACACCCTGCGCGCCGACATCGACTACGGCTTCATCCAGGCCAAGACGACCTACGGCATCATCGGCGTGAAGGTCTGGGTGTTCAAAGGCGAAGTGCTCGAGCACGACCCGATGGCCCAGGACAAGCGCTGGGCCCAGGAAGCTGCCGGCCCGTCGTCCAACGAAGGCCGCGAACGTGGTGGCCCGCGCGGTGACCGTGGTCCCCGCCGTGGCCGTGAGGGCTAGGGAATATGCTGCAGCCTAAGAAAACCAAGTACCGGAAGGCCTTCAAGGGCCGTATCCACGGTGCCGCCAAGGGTGGCTTCTCGCTGAACTTCGGTTCGTACGGCCTGAAGACCCTCGAGCCGGAACGCATCACCGCGCGTCAGATCGAGGCGGCCCGCCGCGCGATCACCCGCCAGATGAAGCGTCAGGGCCGTGTCTGGATCCGCGTCTTCCCGGACGTTCCCGTCTCGGGCAAGCCTGCCGAAGTCCGCATGGGCAAGGGCAAGGGCGCCGTGGATCACTGGGCGGCGCGCTGCCACCCGGGCCGGATCCTCTTTGAAATCGACGGCGTCGCCGACGACATCGCCCGCGAGGCGCTGCGTCTTGGCGCCGCCAAGCTGCCGGTCCGCACCAAGGTGGTCACCCGCCTGGACGCCGGTATCGCGCACGTGGAGCACGTCGCCTGATGACCAAGATCGCCGATCTGCGCTCGCAGACGCCGGACCAGCTGGGCGACCAGCTGCTCTCGCTGAAGAAAGAGCAATTCAACCTGCGCTTCCAGGCCGCCACCGGCCAGATGGAAAAGACTCACCGCGTTGGTGAAGTTCGCAAAGACATCGCCCGCATCTCGACGCTTCTGCGTGAGAAGCGGTCGGCCTCGTAAGGAAACCACTATGCCCAAGCGAATTCTCGAAGGCGTGGTCGTGTCCGACAAGGGCGACAAGACCGTCGTCGTCGTCGTCCAACGCACGCTGCTGCACCCGGTCATGAAGAAGATCGTGCGCCTCTCCAAGAAGTACCACGCCCACGACGAAGCGAACGCCTTCAAAGAAGGCGACGTCGCCCGCATCGTCGAGTGCGCCCCGAAGTCCAAGCTGAAGCGTTGGGAGGTCCTCTCGAAGGACACCCCGGCCTCGGCGTCGTAATCAGAGGGATCTGACACTATGATCCAGATGCAAACTAACCTGGAGGTAGCCGATAATTCGGGTGCTCGCCGGGTCATGTGCATCAAGGTGCTCGGCGGCGCTAAGCGTCGCTACGCCTCGGTGGGCGACACGATCGTCGCCTCGGTCAAGGAAGCGATTCCTCGTGGCCGCGTCAAAAAGGGTGAAGTGGTTCGCGCGATCGTCGTGCGCACCGCCAAGGACATCCAGCGCAAGGACGGCTCGGTCATTCGTTTCGACAAGTCGGCCGCCGTCATCGTCAACAAGCAGAACGAGCCGGTCGGCACGCGGATCTTCGGCCCTGTTCCTCGCGAACTGCGCGCCAAGAACCACATGAAGATCATCTCGCTGGCCCCGGAGGTCCTGTAACCATGGCCGCCAAGATCAAAAAGGGCGACCGCGTCGTCGTCCTCGCCGGCAAGGACAAGGGCCGCACCGGTGAAGTCACCAAGGTGCTGCCGACCGAAAACCGCGTCCTGGTCCAGGGCGTGAACATGGTCCAGCGCCACACGCGTCCGACCCAGGGCGACCCCCAGGGCGGCATCAAGAACAAGGAAGCGTCGCTTCACCTGTCGAACGTCGCGATCGCCGACGCCAACGGCAAGGCGAGCCGCGTCGGCTTCCGCATGGAAGGCGACAAGAAGGTTCGCTTCGCCAAGACGACCGGAGACGTCATCTAATGGCCGATACCAAATACACCCCGCGGCTCAAGACCGAGTTCAACGACCGCATCAAGGGCGTGATGACCGAGAAGTTCGGTTACACCAACCCGATGCAGATGCCGCGTCTGGACAAGATCGTCCTGAACATGGGCATCGGTGAAGCCGTCGCCGACTCCAAGAAGGCCAATGCGGCCCTCAAGGATCTGACCGCGATCGCCGGCCAGAAGGCTGTGGCCACCAAGGCCCGCAACTCCATCGCCGGCTTCAAGCTGCGCGAAGGCATGGTCATCGGCGGCAAGGTCACCCTGCGCGGCGACCAGATGTACGAGTTCCTCGACCGTCTGATCACGATCGCCCTGCCGCGCGTGAAGGACTTCCGTGGCCTCAAGCCGACGTCGTTCGACGGTCGCGGCAACTACGCCATGGGCCTCAAGGAGCACATCGTGTTCCCGGAGATCAATTACGACCAGATCGACCAGATGTGGGGCATGGACATCATCGTCTGCACCACGGCCAGGACCGACGACGAGGCGCGCGCGCTTCTGACCGAGTTCAAGTTCCCGTTCGTGAAGAACTGAGCGGGAAGGGAAAAGCAAAATGGCAAAGAAAAGCGCCGTAAACCGCAACGAAATGGTCAAGGCCATGGTTGCGAAGTATGCCGCGAAGCGGGCCGCCCTCAAGGCGACCGCCAACGACGAGAGCCTGCCTCTGGAAGAGCGTTTCGACGCCCGCCTGAAGCTGGCCGAGCTGCCGCGTAACTCGGCCGCCGTCCGGATCCGCAACCGCTGCGAAGTGACGGGCCGTCCGCGGGCCTTCTATCGCAAGCTCAAGATGAGCCGGATCGCGCTGCGCGAACTCGGCAACCTGGGACAGATCCCGGGCCTGACGAAGTCCAGCTGGTAAGGGGAGCGACAGACATGATGATCAACGATCCCCTGAGCGACATGATCGCTCGCATGAAGAACGCGGCCATGCGCAAGCGTTCGAAAGTGCTCACCCCGGCCTCCCGTCTGCGCCAGCGCGTCCTCGACGTGCTGCAGGACGAAGGCTACATCCGCGGCTATTCGCTGGTTCAGAACCCCGGCGAGTTCCCGCAGTTCGAGATCGAGCTCAAGTATTTCGACGGCCAGCCGGTCATCGCTGAAATCGCTCGCGTGTCCAAGCCGGGCCGCCGCGTCTATTCGGCGATCACCGACCTGAAGCCGGTCAAGAACGGCCTGGGCATCTCGATCCTTTCGACTTCGAAGGGTGTCATGTCCGACGCCGCTGCTCGCGACGCCAACGTCGGCGGCGAAGTCCTCTGCAGGGTCTACTAAGATGTCCCGTATCGGAAAACGTCCCATCACCGTGCCGAAAGGCGTGACCGTCACCATCGACGGCCAGACCGTGACCGTGAAAGGCCCCAAGGCCGAGCGTTCGTGGACTGTCGCTGAAGAAGTCGAGGTCACCCAGGAAGACGGCGCCCTGAACCTGGCGATCCGCACCGACACCCAGCGCGCCCGCGCGATGTGGGGTCTGTCGCGCACGCTGCTCGACAACATGGTCGTCGGTGTCACCGACGGCTTCGAGCGCACGCTCGAGCTGGTCGGCGTGGGTTACCGCGCCGCCATGAAGGGCAACGACCTGTCGCTGCAACTCGGCTTCTCGCATGAAGTGGACATCAAGGCTCCGGCCGGCGTGACCTTCGCGGTGCCGAAGCAGACCGAGATCAAGATCTCGGGCCCGGACAAGCAGGTGGTCGGTGAACTGGCCGCCAACATCCGCAAGCTGCGTCCGCCGGAGCCCTACAAGGGCAAGGGCGTCCGCTACGCCGGCGAGAAGGTTCGTCGCAAGGAAGGCAAGAAGAAGTAAGCCATGGCTCTTTCTCTGCAACAACAAGCCAAGAAGCGCACCGAGCGCAACCGTCGTCGCCTCAAGGCTGTCGGCAACGGGCGTCTGCGCCTGTCCGTGCACCGCTCGGACAAGAACATCTCGGCCCAGATCATCGACGACCTCAAGGGCGTCACGGTGGCTTCGGCGTCTTCGCTGGAAGGCGAAAAGGCCGGCACCTCCAAGGGCTCGAACGTCGAGGCCGCTGCTGCGATCGGCAAGCTGGTCGCCCAGCGCGCCATCGAGAAGGGCGTCACCGATGTGGTCTTCGACCGCGGCGGCTACATCTATCACGGACGGGTGAAGGCGCTGGCGGATGCCGCGCGTGAAGCCGGCCTGAACTTCTAAGGGATCTGACAGATGGCACAGGCGCCTCAACGTGGCGGCGGCGGCGGCAACGACCGCAATCGTCGCGACAACAACCGCAATGGCCCCGTCGCTGACGGTCCGGATTCGGACATCGTCGAAAAGCTGGTCCACATCAACCGCGTCGCAGCCACCGTCAAAGGCGGCCGTCGTTTCTCCTTCGCAGCCCTGATGGTCGTCGGCGACGGCAAGGGTCGCGTGGGCTTCGGTCACGGCAAGGCGCGCGAAGTGCCGGAAGCCATCCGCAAGGCGACCGAAGAAGCCAAGAAGACGATGATCCGCGTTCCGCTGCGCGAGAATCGCACCCTGCACCACGACGGCAACGGCCGTTGGGGCGCCGGCAAGATCATGATGCGCGCCGCCCCTCCGGGAACCGGCGTCATCGCGGGCGGTCCGATGCGCGCGGTCCTGGAAACCCTCGGCGTCCATGACGTCGTGGCCAAGTCCACGGGCTCGTCCAACCCCTACAACATGATCCGTGCGACGTTCGAGGCGCTGAAAGTCCAGTCCTCGCCGCGCCAGGTCGCTTCGAAGCGCGGCAAGAAGGTCTCCGACCTGATGGGCCGCCGCAACGACGGCGCCTCGGCGCCGGTCGAAGCCGAAGCCGTGGAGTCCTGATTATGGCGACCGTCACCATCAAGCAGATCGGTTCGCCGATCCGCCGCAAGAACGACCAGCGCGCCACCTTGGTGGGCCTGGGTCTGAACCGCATGGGCCGCGAGTCCACGCTGGAAGACACCCCCTCGGTGCGCGGGATGATCGCCAAGGTCGCCCACCTGACCGAGATCGTCGAAAAGTAAGCCTTTTCCTCTCCGTCAGGGGAGGACAGGGCGATCGGTGAGGGCGGCTCGCGAGAGTCGCCTTTACTGCTTTCCGGGGAGCCGCTATAGCGCGCGACCTTGACGTTCCGGGTTCGGTCCATTCGCCGTTCCCGCCTTAGACCAACCAGCCGAGTCCGGGTCTGACCCGGGCGCTAGAACCCGAAAGGATCAGGCACATGAAACTGAACGAAATTCGCGACAACGAAGGCGCCCACAAGAAGCGTATGCGCGTCGGCCGCGGCCCGGGTTCGGGCAAGGGCAAGACCGCCGGTCGCGGCGTCAAGGGCCAGAAGTCGCGTTCGGGCGTTGCCATCGGCGGCTTCGAAGGCGGCCAGATGCCCCTGTACATGCGTATGCCCAAGCGCGGCTTCAACAATCCCAACGCCCTGAAGCTGGCCGAAGTGAACCTGTGGCGCCTGCAGGACGCCATTGACGGCGGCAAGCTGGACATCAAGGGCGAGATCAAGGGCGACGCCCTGGTCGCCGCCGGCGTGATCCGTCGCGTCAAGGACGGCGTCCGCCTGCTGGGCACCGGCGAGCTCAAGTCGGCCGTGAACCTGATCGTGTGGTCGGCCTCGGCCGGCGCGATCAAGGCGATCGAGGCCGCCGGCGGTTCGGTCGTTCAGGAGCGTATCGCTGCTGAAGCCAAGGCTGCGGCGCGCGTCGAGAAGCGCAACGCCGCCAAGGGCAAGGTCCCGGCTCCGAAGGCTCCCCGTGGCGACGCCAACAAGATCTCGGCGCGCACGACCCGCACGGCCGCCAAGGCTTAATCCAATAAAGCGCGGGGGGCGGTCTCGCTAAGGGGCCCCCCTTCGCCTATCTGGACGAAGGCGTCGGATTCGGAAGCGGATCGGACGCCGCGTACTGACAAGTCGGGGTAACGACACATGGCTTCGGCCGCCGAACAACTCGCCGCCAATATGAACATGGGCTCGTTCGCGAAAGCGACCGAGCTTCACAAGCGTCTGCTGTTCACGCTTGGCGCGCTTCTCGTCTACCGCATCGGCACCTATGTGCCGATCCCGGGCATCAACTCCGCCGCCTTCCTGCAGTTCTTCCAGGATCCGGACGGACAGCGCGGCGTCCTGGACATGTTCAACATGTTCTCGGGCGGCGCCGTGGAACGGATGGCCGTCTTCGCGCTGAACGTGACGCCCTACATCTCGGCCTCGATCATCGTCCAGCTGATGGGCAGCGTGTATCCGCCGTGGGAGAAGCTGAAGAAGGAAGGCGGCGAAAGCGGCCGCAAGCAGCTGAACCAGTACACCCGCTATCTGACGGTGTTCCTGGCTCTGGCCCAGTCCTTCGGCATCGCAGCGGGCCTCAACGCCCAGCCCGGCCTGATTGACGAGCCCGGCGTCTTCTTCATCGCGACCACGGTCGTCTCCCTGACGGGCGGCACCATGTTCCTGATGTGGCTGGGTGAGCAGGTGACGGCGCGCGGTGTCGGCAACGGCATTTCGCTGATCATCTTCGCCGGTATCGTCGCGGTCCTGCCGGGCACGGTCGCCCGTATGCTCGGTCTGGCCCAGCAGGGTCAGATGTCGGCCTTCGCCCTCCTGTTCCTCGCGGTCCTGGCCGTGGCGACCGTCGTCTTCATCGTCTTCATGGAACGGGCCCAGCGTCGTCTGCTGATCCAGTATCCGAAGCGCCAGGAAGGCAACCGGATGGCCGGGGGCGAGCGTTCGTTCCTGCCGCTGAAGGTCAATACCGCCGGGGTCATCCCGCCGATCTTCGCCTCGTCGCTGCTGCTCCTGCCGACCACGGTCGCGCAGATGACGGCGACGGCCGATCTGCCGGCATGGATGAGCTGGCTTCCGATCGTGACCGCCCAGCTGAGCCATGGCCAGCCGCTGTTCATGGCGCTGTACGCGGCCCTGATCATCTTCTTCTGCTTCTTCTACACCTCGATCACCTTCAACCCTGAAGACACGGCCGAGAACCTGAGGAAGTACGGCGGCTTCCTGCCGGGCATCCGTCCGGGCAAGCGCACGGCGGAATATCTGGACTATGTCCTGACCCGTCTGACCGTGATCGGAGCCGCCTACATCACGGCCGTCTGCCTTCTGCCCGAGTTGCTGGTCGCACAGATGGGCAACAGCCTGTACTTCGGCGGCACCTCGATCCTGATCGTCGTGTCGGTGACCATGGACACGGTGGCGCAGATCCAGTCGCAGCTTCTGGCCCACCAGTACGAAGGCCTGATCAAGAAGGCCCGTCTGCGCGGTCGTGGCGGACGCGGTGCGCCCGCGCCGGTTCGTCGCTGAGGCGATGTTCGGCTGGCTGAAACGCAAGCGACTTGAGCCCAAGAGCCCGGGGAGGGGCCTGAACATGAACCTGATCCTGTTCGGGCCCCCTGCGGCCGGCAAGGGCACCCAGGCCAAGCGGCTGGTCGAACAGCGTGGCATGGTCCAGCTTTCGACCGGCGACATGCTGCGCGAGGCCATCGCCTCCGGCTCGGAACTGGGCCAGCAGTGCAAGGAGATCATGGCGCAAGGCGGTCTGATCGCCGATGACATCGTCATCGCCCTGATCGAGGCCCGTCTGAAGGAAGCCGAAGAGGCCGGCGGCGCCATCTTTGACGGCTTTCCCCGCACGATCGCCCAGGCCGAAGCCCTGGACGCCATGCTCGCCAAGCTGGGCAAGCAGATCGACCGGGTGGTCCGGCTCAAGGTCGATGATGCTGCGCTGACGGAGCGGATTTCCAAGCGCTTCGCCGAACAGGGCCGTCCGGACGACAATCCGGAGAGCTTCAAGGTCCGGCTGGACGCCTACAACCGCAACACCGCGCCGCTGTTGCCCTACTACAGCGACAAGGGTCTGCTGACCGAGGTCGACGGCATGGGCTCGATCGAGACGGTGGCCTCGGCCATCGATGCGGCCCTGGACGTCGCCTGACCTGAACCGGAGCTGACCCTTCTCCCTTCCCGCGCGTTCAGACGGGCATGGTAGAAGCGGTCGTGGTCCATCTTCCATCCTCTCCGCGAGCCCGTCATGCGGGCCGGGCGGGCGCTGTGGCGCTGGTCGTCCTGGTCCATATGGGACTGTTCGCCGCCATCGGCATGGGACGGGTCGAGTCGATTGATGTCCCTTTGCGCACGCCGGTCGATGTCGAACTGGTCCGACCCTTCACGCCGCCACCGCCTCCGCCGCCTCCTCCCGCAGCCGTGGCGGATCCCGGAGGCGGGGCACCCGCTGCGCCGTCCCGCGCGCATGTGACACCCACGCCGCCCGAACGCCCGCCCGAACTGCCCGTCGCTCCGCCGACGCCCGCGCCGGCCCCGACGCTGGTCGTCGGCGCATCCCCGACGGCCAGCCTGAACACCGGTCTCGGTCAGGGCGGAGAGGGAAGCGGGACGGGCTCTGGAATCGGGGAAGGCGACGGGCCGGGCTCGGGCGCGGGCCCCATGATCCTGCGCGGGGCCTCCAGCGGCGAGATACTGGCCTTTGTACCACCGGAGGCGCGGCGTCAGCGCCGGGCGGGGCGGAGCGCGGTCAACTGCGTCATCCGCGCCGACACCCGTCTGGAAGGCTGCCGGGTCGTCGACGAGTCTCCGGCGGGCTTCGGCTTCGGCGCCGCCGGCGTCCGCGTCGCCGAGACCCATTTCCGCTTCCGCCCGCCGACGACGGCCTCGGGCCGCCCGGTGGAGGGCTTCCGGGTCACGGTCACGGTCAACTTCGGCCGCCAGTAGGGCTCCGGCGGTTTGACAGCCGCCCGGCAATCACCCCCAAGATGCGCCGCATCGTTGCGATGGGGGCGTCCATGACTTTCAGGTTCGGCAAGACGGCGACGGCGATCGGCCTGGCGCTCGCGATGGGTGCAGCGGCGGTCCCCGCAGCGGCCCAGACCACGCCCCCAACCTATGCCGCGAGCGTCGAGGGCCTGACGCGTCAGGACGGTCTCCTGACCCTGTTCACCGACCCGGCCTCGGGCAAGGTCCTGCTGCAACTGCCCGCCGCCGGCGCGGACGGGACCTTGGCGCGCGTCATCCATCATACGGCCCTGCGCACCGGCGTCGGCTCCGCCGTCACCGGCCTCGACCGTGCCCAGATCGGTCCGACCAACGTTCTGGCCTTCCGCCGCATCGGCAAACGCGTGGTCGCCGAGTTTGAAAACCCCCGCTATCGGGCCCCCGCCGGATCGGCCGAGGAACAGGCTGCGGCGCGCGACGCCTTCGTCGGCTCCACGATCTGGGCCGGAGACGTCCTCGCCACGGCCCCGGACGGCTCGGTCCTGGTCGACATCTCGGGATTCATCACCCGCGACGCTCACGGTATCGTGCAGAGCCTTGCGCAGTCGGGGCAGGGGACCCTGCGTCCCGTCGCCGACCTGACGATGGTCGACGCCGCCCAGGCCAAAGCCTTCCCTGACAATGTCGAGCTGGAGGCCCGCCTGACCTTCTCCGTCGACGGCCCCGGTCCGGTCCTGCGCCAGATCGCGCCCGACGCCCGGCTGGCGACCTTCACAGTGCGCCACAGCTTCATCCGCCTGCCCGACGCCGGCTATGCCCCGCGCCCCTATGATCCGCGCACGGGGGCCCTCAGCACCGTGGTCACTGATTTCTCGGCTCCACTGGACGCGCCGATCGTCAGCCGCCTCGCCAACCGCTTCCGGCTGGTGAAGACCGATCCGTCAGCGGCGCGGTCGACTGTGGTCGAGCCCATCGTCTTCTATGTGGACCGCGCCGCGCCCGAGCCGATCCGCTCGGCCCTGGTCGAGGGCGCCCTGTGGTGGGCCGACGCCTTCGACCGCGCCGGATACATCGATGCCTTCCGCGTCGAGGTCCTGCCGGAGGGCGTCGATCCGCTGGACGCCCGCTACAACGTCATCAACTGGGTCAACCGCGCGACGCGCAGCTGGTCCTACGGCCAGAGCGTGGTCGATCCGCGCACCGGCGAGATCGTCAAGGGCAGCGTCCTCCTGGGTTCGCTACGGATCCGCCAGGACATGCTGATCTTCGAAGGCCTCGTCGGCGCCGACCAGACGGGGGCGGGCGGCCCCAATGATCCTCAGGCCATCGCCCTGGCCCGTATCCGGCAGCTCTCGGCGCACGAGGTCGGTCACGCCATCGGCCTGCTGCACAATTTCGCGGCCTCGACCCAGGACCGCGCCTCGGTGATGGACTATCCGGTGCCGCAGATCGCGGTGAACGGCGACCGTCTCGATTTCTCGGACGCCTACGCCGTCGGCATGGGCGGATGGGACCGGTTCGCCATCGACTGGCTCTACGCCGATGTCGATCAGGCCGAGCTGGACCGCCGTGCCGCTGCCGGGGCTGCGACCTGGCGCTTCGTCTCCGATCCCGACGCCCGGGTCGGCGGCGACGCCCAGGCCTGGGGCAGTCTTTGGGACAACGGCTCAGACCCGGTCGCGGAACTGGAACACCTGATGCAGGTGCGGCGGGTGGCCCTGGACCATTTCGGGTTGGACAACCTGCCCGCCGGTTCGGCCGTGAACGACCTGCGTCGCCGGCTCGTGCCGATCTATCTGTATCATCGGTACCAGGTCGACGCGGTGGCCAAGCTGGTCGGCGGCCTCGACTATGGCTACCCGGTCACGGGCGACGGCCATGAGGCGGCGACGGCCGTCCCCGCCGCGACCCAGCGGGCTGCGCTCGCGGGTCTGATCGCGACCCTGTCGCCCGCGGAGCTCGACCTGCCGGATACTCTTCTGGCCCTGCTGGCCGCCCAGCAGTCGGGTGACAACGACCCCCAGCATGACATCGAGGTCTTCGCCACGCGTCAGGGACGGGTCTTCGACGCCGGCAGCGCGGCCGAAGCGGCCGCCGATATCACCCTCAACGCCCTGTTCGCCCCGCAACTGCTTGAGCGCCTGACCGACATCGGACGCCGCGACGCCTCGGCCCTCGGCCTGACCGAGACCCTGGACGCGGTGACCGGGGCCGTGTTCGCACCCGCCCCCCGCCGCCTCGGCGAACCCGCGCGCCGGGTTCAGGCCCGCACGATCCTGACCCTCGCGGGCCTGCTGCGGTCCGACGAGGTTTCCGCTACGACGGCGGCGGTGGTCTCCGATCGGCTCGAGGTCCTGGCCGCACGTCTGGCGACATCGCGCGCCTCCGACCCCGTCCAGCGCGCCCATGATCGCTGGCTCGGTGCTCTGCTGCAGGACCGCGAGAGGCTGGACCAGTTGCTGGAGGCCAAACGCATCGAAACCCCGACGCCTCCGGGCAGTCCGATCGGGGCCGAGGCCTGCTGGCACTGCGGAACATGATCGGGCCGGTTGACGGAAACTGAATCACCTGTATAAGGCCCGCTTCCGCGAAAGACGCGCACGCTCCTGGTCTGTTGACCGGAGCGGTTTCTGCGTCTGATCACGCGCATCTGGAGAGCTACGTGGCCCGTATTGCTGGCGTCAACATTCCGACCAACAAGCGCGTGGAAATCGCGCTTCAGTACATTCATGGCATCGGCCCCGCCGCCGCCAAGGACATCACCGGCAAGGTGGGCATCGAGGCCTCGCGCCGCGTGAACCAGCTGACCGACGCCGAAGTCCTGCAGATCCGCGAGACGATCGACAAGGATCACACCGTCGAGGGCGACCTGCGCCGCGAGACGTCGATGAACATCAAGCGTCTGATGGACCTGGCCTGCTACCGCGGCCTGCGTCACCGCAAGGGCCTGCCGGTCCGCGGCCAGCGCACGCACACCAACGCCCGCACCCGCAAGGGTCCCGCCAAGCCGATCGCCGGCAAGAAGAAGTAAGACAGACACATGGCCAAGGAACCGGGTCGCGTAAAGAAGCGCGAGCGCAAGAACATCACCTCGGGCGTCGCCCACGTGAATGCGTCTTTCAACAACACCATGATCACGATCACCGATGCCCAGGGCAACGCGATCTCGTGGTCGTCGGCGGGTCACATGGGCTTCAAGGGTTCGCGCAAGTCGACCCCTTACGCCGCCCAGATGGCCGCCGAAGACGCCGGCAAGAAGGCCCAGGAACACGGCGTCAAGACGCTGGAAGTCAACGTCTCGGGTCCGGGTTCCGGCCGTGAGTCCGCGCTCCGCGCCCTGCAGTCGGTCGGCCTGACCATCACGACCATCCGCGACGTCACCCCGATGCCGCACAACGGTTGCCGTCCGCCCAAGCGCCGCCGCGTCTAAGCGTACCGACCGCCGCCGACCCCATTCTCCGCCGGTTCCGCCTCCCTGACGAGGTGAGAGGAACCGGCGACACTCGTTAGGGACACCTATGATCGAACGTAACTGGCAAGAGCTGATCCGTCCCGAGAAGCCGCAGATCGAACTCGGCTCCGACGCCCAGCGCAAGGCGCGCCTGGTGGCCGAGCCCCTCGAACGCGGTTTCGGTGTGACGCTCGGCAACGCCCTGCGCCGCGTGCTTCTGTCGTCGCTGCAAGGCGCGGCCGTGACCGCCATCCAGATCGATGGCGTCGTGCACGAATTCTCGTCGCTGGAAGGCGTCCGTGAAGACGTCGTCGACATCGTGCTGAACATCAAGCAGCTGGCGCTGCGCATGCACGCCGAAGGCCCCAAGCGCATGACCCTGCGCGCCACCGGCCCCGGCCCCGTGACCGCCGGCCAGATCGACGTCCCCGCGGACATCGAGGTGCTGAACCCGAACCACGTCATCTGCACCCTGGATGACGGCGCTTCGATCCGCATGGAACTGACCGTCCAGAACGGCAAGGGCTATGTCGCGTCGGAGTTCAACCGTCCGGAAGACGCCCCGATCGGCCTGATCGCCGTCGACGCCCTGTATTCGCCGGTCAAGCGCGTCGCCTATCGCGTCGAGCCGACCCGCCAGGGCCAGTCGCTGGACTACGACAAGCTGGTGCTGGAAGTCGAAACCAACGGTGCCGTGTCGCCTGTGGACGCCGTGGCCTACGCCTCGCGCATCCTTCAGGACCAGCTGCAGATCTTCATCACCTTCGACGAGCCGAAGAAGGCTGTGGAAGCGACGGACGGCAAGCCCGATCTGCCGTTCAACCCGGCCCTGCTGAAGAAGGTCGACGAACTGGAACTGTCGGTCCGTTCGGCCAACTGCCTGAAGAACGACAACATCGTCTACATCGGCGACCTGATCCAGAAGACCGAGGGCGAGATGCTTCGCACCCCGAACTTCGGCCGCAAGTCGCTGAACGAGATCAAGGA
>NZ_JAIXTC010000008.1 GCF_027484365.1 Brevundimonas sp.
CTTCTTCCTCACATAGCCGCTCTTGCCGCGGGATGGAGCAGCCCGGTAGCTCGTCAGGCTCATAACCTGAAGGTCGCAGGTTCAAATCCTGCTCCCGCACCCAAGATCTAAAAGCCCCGATGCTACACGCACCGGGGCTTTTTGCTGGCCGAAATACACACGCCCAAGCCATCTACCCCACGTCACGCGTGCGGAAGTCGCCGGGGCGAAGGCCATGGCGACGGAACTTATCGTAGAGCGTCTTCCGCGGAACCTGAAGTGCCCGGGTCATGGCGACGATGTCGCCGCCGTGCCGATACAGGGCCTCCTCCAGAACCGCTCGCTCAAATCGCTCGAGCCGGTCGACCAGGCCGGATGCCGTATCCTCGGCCGTACCGGCAACCGCGGGCGCGTCGATGTCCAGAGCGACCTGGTCGGCAAAATGGGCCAGTTCACGCACATTCCCCGGCCAGTCGTGTTCCATCAGCGTCCGGCGCACGGCTGTGCTCATCGGCGGCGGCGTACGCTGGCGATCACCCGAGGCGCGCGCCAGGAAGTGGGCGAACAGCAAGGGCACGTCCTCGCGACGTTCCCGCAATGGCGGCACCCTCAGCTTCAGCACATTGAGCCGGTAGTAGAGGTCCTCGCGGAACTGGCCGCGCTCGACGGCGAGTTTCAAATCGATCTTGGAGGAGGCGAGGATGCGCAGCTCCAGTTGCCGCGGCCCCGATCCGCCCAAAGGCTGGATTTCCCGCGCCTCGACAACTCGCAACAGGGCGACCTGGGCCGCCATGGGCATGCTCTCGATCTCGTCGAGGAACAGGGTCCCGCGATGGCTCTGTTCGACCAGGCCGACGCGCCGCCTCACTGCGCCGGGAAAGGCTCCCGGCTCGTGGCCGAACATCTCGCTCTCGATCAGGCCGGCCGGAAGGGCGCCGCAGTTCACGGGGACGAAGGCATGCACGCGACGCCGCCCGCTGTTGTGCAGGGCGCGGGCGACGACCTCCTTGCCGACACCGGTCTCGCCCTCGATCAGAACATCCATTCCGGCGTCAGCGATCTGTTCGATGACGGTCCGCAGACGGGCGATGGCCGGGCTGGACCCGAGCAGGGGCAGGTCGGGGGTCACCCGACCGACCTCGGCCGCCAGGGCGCGGTTGTCGAGGACCAGCCCCCGCTTCTCCAGCGCCCGGTTGACACTGTCGGCCAGCCGGCCGAAGTCGAAAGGCTTGGCCACGAAATCATAGGCCCCGTTCCTCAGCGCATCGACGGCGTCGGCAATGTCGCCGTGACCGGTGATCATCACGACCGGCAGCCCCTCGTCGAGCGCCTGTAGACGGGACAGCAGACCCCGACCGTCCATCCCGGGCATCCGCAGATCCGAGACGACGACGCCGGGATAGTCTGCGCCCAGACTCCTGAGCGCGGCCTCGGCCGATGCGAAGGCCTGGACGTCCAGGTCTTCGAGGCGCAACCGTTCGAGCAGGGCGTTGCGGAAATCGTCGTCGTCGTCGATCAGGGTGACGCACCGGGGACGGGAGAAGTTCACGCGGCGGCCTTCAGCGAAATCACGAACTCGGCTCCGGACATGCCCGGACGCAGGCTGAGTTCGCCTCCAAACCCGGCGACGATGTCGCGGCAGATGACGAGGCCGAGGCCCAGACCGGCCGGCTTGGTCGTGACGAAGGGGGTGAAAAGAGTCGCTGCGATTGTCGGATCAACGCCGGGTCCGTTGTCGCCGATCACGATCTCAATGCGCCGCGCCTTGCGGGCGACGTCGATGGTCAGCCTCGGTTCAGGCGTTCCGGCCTCGGTCAAGGCCTCGTAGGCATTCTGGATCAGGTTGACGATGACCTGCTCCAGCCGCACCGGCTCGGCCTGGACCTGCAGATCGGTCGCCCCGGTGCGGATCAGTTCGACCCCGCCCTCACGCAGGCGCCCGCCGATCAGCAGAAGCGCGCCGTCGATGGCGGCGGCGGGTGAGACAGCGGAGACGCCCCGAGTGCTCTTGCGGGAGAAGGCGCGGAGCTCGTCGGTGATGGCGCCGATCCGGCCGGTCAGTTCGGCCACCCGGCCCAGGCTGCGTCGTGCGGCGTCGGGATCATCGCGGTCCAGATAGGCGGTCGCCGTGTCGGCGTGGGTGCGGATAGCGGCGACCGGCTGGTTGATCTCGTGGGCGACCCCGGCGGCGATCTGGCCGAGGGTGGCAAGTTTGTTGGCCTGGACCAGCTCCTCCCGCAGGACCTCGCGGCTGGCCTCGGCGCGGCGGCGTTCGTCGATCTCCCGGCTCAGCTGACCGTTGGCCGCCCGCAGTTCGCGGGTGCGCTCATCGATCCGGCGTTCCAGCTCGGCGCGGGCCTGTTCCTCGGCCTCGGCGCGCGCCATGGCCAGCTGCCGTCGACGCAACAGAACGCCCGCGCCGACGGCGAGGAGGGTGGCCAGCAGTCCTGCCACGGCCCGAGCGCTGAGCACATTGGCGACGATGGCGCCGCCGATCGGGTCGAGCAGATGCAGGGTCCAGCCCGGCGTGTCCGTCCCGGTATGGGCCAGGATCCAGTCCGTCGAGGGACCGCCGGCGGCGGCCCTTACGATCCGGTGGGTGCCCGTCGCCTCGCTGTCGAAGGGCAGGGGGGCCAGGGCCTGTCCCGTCAGGGTCTGGTCGTCGAGAATGGCCGCGCGCTCGTCGGCGGTCAGGTCGCGGCTGCGCCGGAAGCGCCATTCAGGCACACTGGTGACCAGGACGACTCCTCGGGAATCCGTGACATAGGCGGGCTCGCCCGAGCCGCGCCAGTCGGCCTCCAGCGCGTCGAACTCGACCTTGACCACCACGACGCCGATCGGGGCTGCGGCCGTGCCTATGCGACGGGCGAGGTAGAGGCCGGGGCGTCCGCTGACGGTGCCGAGGGCGAAGAACTCCGCCTGTCCGTTCTGCATTGCGCCTCTGAAATAGGGGCGGAAGGCGTAGTCGGAGCCGACGAAGCTGGTCGGCTGACGCCAGTTGCTGGCGGCCCGGGCGACGCCGTCGCGATCGAGGACATAGAGGGCCGCGGCGCGGGTCTGGGCGGCGAGGGTTTCCAGCTTGGCGCTGACGGCGTCGGCGGCCTGGCGGCCCTGACCGGCGACGAGGCCGACGACCTCCGGGTCCTGGGACAGAACGACGGGCAGGGAGCGGTGCTTTTCCAACTCGCTGCGCAGCACGGCGGCGTGAAGGGCGGCGGCGGCGTCGGCCTGACGTGCAAGGTCGGCCCGGGCGTCCCGGCGGGCCAGTTCTCCGGCGGCGGTCATGGCCAGGGCGCAGGCGACCAGCCAGCAGACCAGCAGGACCAGCCACGGTCGGGACGACCGGGTGGAAACAAGTGTGCCGAGTCGATCGAGCGCCGGGGCCGTCATCCGGAAAGCATGCGGAATTCCGCACAGAAACGCCACAACGCTGTCCGAAATTCCGGACAATATCACAGCGGTGTCCGTGAAAATGAAGCAAAAACAGCCGCATGAGCAATATCCTGGCGGATTTGGACGTTCGCTCAATCACGGCCAAACTGGGGCCTTGGGACACGGCGTCAGACCGTGCGGAAACAGCGCCAGCGGCGCACGGGAGGTCGAGTGCAGCTTTCGAGCGATCAAGGTCATGCGTCCGGCGCACCGCGCGCCTGGTATCGGCACCTGTATGTCCAGGTTCTGGGCGCGATCCTGCTCGGCGGGCTGATCGGACACTTCTGGCCTGAGTTCGGCGAGAGCCTCAAGCCGCTCGGCGACGCCTTCATCAAGCTGGTGAAGATGGTCATCGCCCCGGTGATCTTCCTGACCATCGTCACAGGCATCGCCGGTATGCGCGACCTCGGCCGCGTCGGCCGGGTGGCGGCCAAGGCCTTCGCCTATTTCCTCGTCTTCTCGACCCTGGCCCTGATCGTCGGTCTGGTGGTCGGCAATGTCGTCCAGCCCGGCCGCGGCCTGAACATCGATCCGGCCACGCTCGACGCCGGGGCGGTGGCCCAGTATTCGACCGCCGCCCACGAGACAACGATCATCGGCTTCCTGCTGGGCGTCATTCCCGACACCTTCGCCAGCGCCTTCTCGACCGGCAACATCCTTCAGGTCCTGTTCGTCTCGGTGTTGTTCGGCATCGCGCTGGCCTCGGTCGGCGACCTCGGAAAGCCTGTCCTGAGCTTCCTGGAGTCGGTCAGCGCGGCCTTCTTCAAACTGGTCGCCATCGTGATGAAGGCGGCGCCGATCGGCGCCTTCGGGGCCTTCGCCTTCACCATCGGCGCCTATGGCATAGCCTCCGTCGTCAATCTGATCGCCCTTGTCGCTACCTTCTATCTGACGGCCGCGATCTTCGTGGTCGGGGTCCTCGGTGCGGTCGGGATCGCCAACGGCTTCTCGATCTTCAAGCTGATGCGATACCTCAAGGAAGAGCTTCTGCTGGTGCTCGGCACATCCTCGTCCGAGGCGGCCCTGCCCAGTCTGCTGCAGAAGATGGAGCGGGCCGGCGCCTCCAAGTCGGTCGTCGGTCTCGTCGTGCCGACCGGCTATTCGTTCAATCTGGACGGCACCAACATCTATATGACGATGGCCGCCCTGTTCATCGCCCAGGCGCTGAACATCGACCTGACGCTGGAGCAGCAGATCCTGTTGCTGCTGGTCGCGATGCTGAGCTCCAAGGGGGCAGCCGGCATCACCGGCGCCGGCTTTATCACCCTGGCCGCGACGCTCGCCGTCGTGCCCACGGTGCCGATCGCCGGCATGGCCCTGATCCTCGGTATCGACCGGTTCATGAGCGAATGCCGGGCCCTGACCAACTTCATCGGCAATGCCGTGGCGACACTCGTCGTGGCGCGGTGGGAGGGCGCGCTCGACCGTGACGCCCTGCGCGAGGCCCTCGATGGCTCGCCGCGTCCGCTCGCCGCCGAACCCGATCCGGCCGCGGGGCCGGGGGACGACCTCGTCGTCGCTCGCGACTGACCCCTTCGCACGTGCCTGAAAACAAAAAGACTTTGGGAGGATGATCATGAACACCAAGAAGACCGCGATGCTGGCGACCACCGCCGCGACCGCTCTCCTGAGCCTGGCCCCCGCCGCCTGGGCCCAGACCGGGACCCAACAGACGCCGGCGCCCGTGCCGTCCTCGACCCAGCTCTCGCAGGCCGCCCAGTCGATCGCCGATCAGGCCAGCCAGAACGGCGAGGATGCATCCTCGGTCGACGACATCGTGGTCGTCGGCTCCCAGATCCGCGGCGCGGACGTCACGGCCGCCCTGCCGGTCACGGTGCTGAGCGAGGAACAGATCCTGGCCACCGGCGCCGTCAACGGCGACGACCTGCTGCGGTCCATCCCCCAGATGGGCGACGTGCTGTTCAGCGCGGCCAACAACCCCCAGACCTCGAACGCGGCGCGCGGCGACGTGAACTCGGTCAACCTGCGCTCACTGGGCGTCGGCAACACCCTGGTCCTTCTGAACGGTCGCCGTATCGTGCAGCATCCGACCAGCCAGGGCACGTCCGACACAGGCACGGTCCCTGTCCTCTCCTACAACTCCAACGCCATTCCGGTGACCGGCCTTGAACGTCTTGAGGTCCTGCTGGACGGCGCGGCCGCCATCTATGGCGCGGACGCCGTGGCCGGCGTGGTCAACACCGTGCTCCAGGACGACTTCGACGGCCTGAAAATGAACGCCCAGTACGGCGGCGCCGAGGGCACCCATCTGAAGGAGTTCAACCTCGGCGTCTTCGCCGGCAAGGACTTCGATCGCGGCAATATCTCGGCCTATATCGACTACACGGACCGCTCGGCGCTGCAGGCCGAGGACCAGGAGTTCACGGCGACCGACAACCTGCGCTTTCTGTTCGCGGGGAATGAGGCTTTCGCCTCCAGCCTGACACCGGACTTCCGCAACACGCGCGGCGCCTGGGGCAATTTCGCCGTCGTCGGAGCGACCACGGCGATCCGTCGCGGCACGACCTCCCTGACCACGGCGGCCGGCGCCTTCCACATCCAGCCGACGACCCTGACGGGCTGCCTTGTTCCCAATGCCAATGACGCCAACATCTGTCTCGGCTCCGGCGCCCTGAACTTCAACGGCGTGCAGCGCGACCTGCGCTTCGATACGGCCCCGGGCACGACGATCCTGCCCGACACCCAGCGCCTGAACGTCTTCCTCCAGGGCCACTACGACATCAACGACAGCGTCACCGCCTTCGGTGAGCTGGGCTACTATACGGCCGACACCCAGCGCGTTCAGCCGCCGGTGATCAACCTGAACACCCTCACCATTCCGGCCCAGAACTACTGGAACCCGTTCGGCCCGGTCACCTTCGCCAATGGCCAGGTGAACCCCAACCGCATCTCGGGCCTGACCAATGTTCCGGTCACGGGCCTGGCCATCACCCTGAACCAGTATCGTTTCGTCGATGCCGGCTATCAGAAGGTGAACGTCACCAACTACCAGGCCCGCGCGCTCGGCGGCCTGCGTGGCGAATGGCGCGGATGGGACTGGGAAACGGCCTTGCTTTACTCGGAGGCCGAGGCGGTCGACGAGTCGCTTGCCGTCAATACCCAGGCTCTGCAGGCCTCGCTCGCCCTGTCGACACCGGACGCCTACAACCCGTTCAGCGGCGGCTGCATCGCCCAGACCAGCTTCGGCGATTGCACGCCCAGCTCGCAGACGGCGATCGACGCCATCACCTTCACCCTGAAGCGTGAGAGCCGCACGACCCTCGCCCTTTATGACTTCAAGGTCTCGCGGTCTGACCTGTTCAGCCTGCCGGCCGGCGACGTCGGTATCGCCTTCGGCTTCGAGGCGCGCAAGGAGACCCAGCGCGACAACCGGGATTCCAATCTGGACGGCTCCAACCCGTTCCGTGACACGGTCACCGGCGCGGTCCAGCTGTCGAACGTCATCGCCGTGAGCCAGAACCCCGATACCCGTGGCGAGCGTTCGGTCACCTCGGCCTATGTAGAGTTCGCTGTGCCGGTCGTGTCGCCGGAAATGAACATCCCGTTGGTGCACAATCTGGAATTCCAGGTCGCCGGCCGGGCCGAGCATTATTCGGACTTCGGCGACGTGGCCAAGCCGAAGATCGCCGCCGCCTGGGACATCGTCGACGGCCTGCGCATCCGGGGCTCCTATTCGGAAGGCTTCCGCGCGCCGAACCTGGAACAGGTGAACACGGCGACCTACGGCCGTCTGTCGACCAACCCCGACTACATTCGCTGCGAGGCGGATCTTCGCGCCCGCCGGATCGCCACCTTCGGCGCCTGCTCGCGCTCGATCGGCGCCTCGCTGCTGGTGTCCGGCAACCCGGATCTGGAGCCTGAAGAGAGCCAGAACCAGTCCTACGGCGTAGTCTTCCAGCCCCAGTTCATCCCGGCTGAATGGGGGAACTTCACCTTCACCGTCGATCGCTGGCGGATCCAGCAGGAAAAGATCGTCGGCCTGTTCGGCGGCGCCAATGCGGTGGTGCTGGACTATGCCGAGCGCGTCCAGGGGCGCTCCAACCCCCTCGTCACGCGCGCCCCGGTCAACGCCGACGACATCGCCCTGTTCGCCGGCACGGGCATCACCCCGGTCGGCGTGATCACGTCCATCTCGGACCGGTTCGTCAACCTGCTGCCCCAGGATGTCGAGGGCATGGACATCGGCTTCAACTGGCGTCTGAGGAACACGCCGCTCGGCAGCTTCCGGGTCAATATCGACGCCGCCAAGCTGATCAAGTTCGGTCGTGAAGCGGGTCCGGCCGTCGACGCCCTCTATGCCGCCCGCGCGGCCGGCACGATCAATGCCGCCACGCCGCTACCGGACTCCAGCGACCTCCTCGCCAAGAATGGTCGCCCGGAATGGAAGCTGTCGGGCTCGGTGACCTGGAGCCAGGGCCCCTGGCAGGTCGGCGCCTTCACCCAGTATATCTCGGCGGTCGACGACACGAACCTGCTGGACGCCTCGGGCAACGCCTGGGAGGTCGAGAGCCAGGTGACCGGCAACCTCTACGGCCAGTACGAGTGGGAAGAAAACAACGGCTTCATCTCGAACAGCCGCATCCGTTTCGGCGCGCGCAACATCACCAACGAGCGTCCGCCCCTGTCATCCTCGGGCTATCTCGGCTCGCTCTATCGCCCTTACGGCCGCTACTGGTACGTCTCGATGGCCAAGGAGTTCTAGGCGGTTGCGACGGACGGGGACGATGCGTTCTGTGTTTTCGACCCTCGCCGTCGCGGGCCTGACCTGGGTCGGAGCGGGTTTCCATGAGCCCGTTTCGGCCCAGGCCATTCCGCCGGAACCCGCGACCTGTCCCGCCAGCCTGCCCGAGGGGACGACCTGTTCCTCGGGCCGGTCGGCGGACGGGGCCTGGTACTGGACCGCGTATCCGCGCGACTGGAACGGAACCCTGATCGTCCACGCCCACGGCGGCCCGCGCACGGCCGAGCCGCAGCGGAACGACCCGGTGGAAGACCTCGAACGCTTCTCCGTCATGGTCCGCGAGGGCTACGCCTGGGCGGGCTCGACCTACCGTCGGGGCGGCTACGGCGTCCGTATGGCCGCCCGTGATACGGATGATCTGCGCCAGATCGTCTGGGACGCCTTCGGCAAGCCGGAGCGCACCCTGCTTCACGGACAGTCCTGGGGCGGCAATGTCGCGGCCAAGGCGGCCGAGCTCTACGCCGTCTCGGCCGACGGCGAGCGCAACTATGACGGCGTCATCCTGACCAGCGGCCTGCTGGCCGGCGGGACGCGCGGATACACCTTCCGGGCTGACCTGCGCGCCGTCTATCAGTTCTACTGCCGCAACCACCCGCGCCCGACCGAGACCCGATACCCCCTCTGGCAGGGCCTGCCCGAGGGCGCCGTGATGGCGCGCGCCGATATCGCCGCCCGCGTCGAGGAGTGCACCGGCCTCAGCCTCCCGCCCGAGGCCCGCACCCGCGCCCAGGCCGACGCGCTCCGGAACATCCTGTCCTTGGTCGGGGTGACGGCCGACAACCTTGTGGCCCATCTGGCCTGGGGCACCAACCTGTTCCAGGACATGGTGTGGAAGCGGCTCGACGGCGGCAATCCCTTTACCAACGCCGGGACCACCTATCAGGGCTCCGACGACGACGTGGCGCTTAACCAGGGGGTTGAGCGGTTCGAGGCCGATCCTGCGGCGGTGGCGGCCCTGGCCTATGATGCCGACCTGACCGGAAACATCGTCCTGCCGACTCTGACCCTGCACGCGCGCTACGACCCGACAGTCTTCGTCGGCCACGAAGCGGTTTACGCCCGCACAGTCGCCGCGGCCGGCCGCTCGAATCTTCTCAGCCAGGTCTTCACCACCGAGGCCCTGCACAGCCAGCTCAGCGTTCCCCAGTATGCCGGTATGCTGATCGCCATGACCCGTTGGCTCGATACCGGCGAAAAGCCGGATGCGGAGGATGTGCTGGAGGCCTGCCGCGCACGGGTGGAAGCCTACGGGCAACCCTGCCTGATCGACCCGGGCTTCGTGCCGGACTAGCCACCCCTTCTCCCCTTGCGGGAGAAGGTGGCCGAGCGAAGCGAGGTCGGATGAGGGGTGACTCCGGGTCTGGCCGGTGAAGGCTCGACCCGCGCACGCCTTCGACTTCCTGAGTCACCCCTCACCCGACCGCGCAAGAACGACGGCTTCGCCGTCGTGCGCGATCTCCCTCTCCCGCAAGGGGAGAGGGGGCTCTAATTCCGGTTCCTCACCAGGTCGTCGACGACCGATGGATCCGCCAGCGTCGACGTATCCCCCAGCGAGCCCAGATCGTTCTCGGCGATCTTTCGCAGGATCCTCCGCATGATCTTGCCGGAGCGCGTCTTGGGCAGGCCGGGCGCCCACTGGATGACGTCGGGGGCCGCGATCGGCCCGATCTCGTGTCGCACCTGGGCGACGAGCGCCTTCTTCAGATCGTCGGTCGGCTCGATCCCCTTGTTCAGGGTCACATAGGCGTAGATGCCCTGGCCCTTGATGTCGTGCGGGAACCCGACGACGGCGGCCTCGGCTACGTCCTCGTGCAGGACCAGGGCGCTCTCGACCTCGGCCGTGCCCATCCGGTGGCCCGAGACGTTGATGACGTCGTCGACCCGGCCGGTGATCCAGTAGTATCCGTCCCCGTCCCGACGGCAGCCGTCGCCGGTGAAATACTTGCCGGGATAGGTCGAGAAATAGGTCTCGAAGAACCGCTGGTGATCGCCCCAGACGGTCCGCATCTGACCCGGCCAGGAGTCGGTGATGCACAGGTTGCCGCTCGTCGCCCCCTCCAGCACCCCGCCCTCGGCATCCACCAGCTGCAGCTCCACCCCCGGCAGGGGTTTGGTCGCCGATCCGGGCTTCAGGTCGGTCGCCCCGGGCAGGGGGGCGATCAGGGCGCCGCCGGTCTCCGTCTGCCACCAGGTGTCGATGATCGGCAGCCGGCCCTCGCCGACGACCTCGTGATACCAGCGCCAGGCCTCCGGATTGATCGGCTCCCCGACGGTGCCGAGCAGACGCAGCGACTTGCGGCTCGAGGCCTTCACCGGCTCGTCCCCATCGCGCATCAGGGCGCGCAGGGCCGTCGGCGCAGTGTAGAAGATCTCGACCTTGTGCTTGTCCACCACCTGCCAGAAGCGGCGGTTGTCCGGATAGTTGGGGACCCCCTCGAACATCAGGGTCGTCGCCGCGTTGGAGAGCGCGCCATAGACGACGTAGGAGTGGCCCGTCACCCAGCCCACGTCGGCCGTGCACCAGAAGACCTCGCCCGGCCGATAGTCGAACACCAGTTCGTGGGTGTAGCTGACCCAGAACAGATAGCCGCCGGTGGTGTGAAGCACCCCCTTCGGCTTGCCCGTCGATCCCGAGGTGTAGAGGATGAACAGCGGGTCCTCCGCGTTCATCGGCTCGCAAGGGCAGTCGTCGGAGACGCTCGCGACGGCGTCCTCGAACCGCACGTCGCGACCGTCGACGATCGTCACGTTCGCGCCGGTGTGGGCGATGACCAGGACCTTGTCGACCGCCACCTTGGTCAGGGCCTCGTCTACATTGGCCTTGAGCGGGATCCGCTTCCCGGCCCGCAGTCCCTCGTCGGCCGTGATGACGATCTTCGAGCCGCAGTCCTCGATCCGCCCGGCGATACTGTCGGGGGAGAAGCCGCCGAACACCACCGAATGGACGGCCCCGATGCGCGCGCAGGCCAGCATGGCCACCGCAGCCGCAGGGATCATCGGCAGATAGATCGTCACCCGGTCGCCCTTCACGACGCCGAGGTCCTTGAGCACATTGGCCATGCGGCAGACCTGATGGTGCAGGTCCGCATAGGTGATCGCCCCCGACACCGAGGGATCGTCGCCCTCGAACAGGATCGCGGTCTGGTCTGCGCGCTCCGCCAGATGCCGGTCGATGCAGTTGTGAGCGACGTTCAGCACCCCGTCGGCGAACCAGCGGATGCGGAAGTCCTCCTTGTCGAAGGACACGTCCTTGATCACCGTCGGTGCCGTGATCCAGTCCAGCCGCTTCGCCTGTTCTGCCCAGTATGCGTCCGGTGTCTCGCGCGACGCGATGCGGGCGGCTTCGTAGCCGGCGGCGTTCATGTGGGCGCGTTCGGCCCGGTCGGCGGGGACGGGATAGAGGTCGCGGTCGGTCATGGGGAACTCCTGGCGCCATCCTAGCGACCCATGACCTGACGGAACAACCGGCCCGGCGGCGGCGACGGAGCTTTTGTCATCTCCCGGCGTTAACCTTGAGCATTCACCGGGGATCGTCATGAGTCTGAATCGCCTTCTCCTCGCCGCCGTCATCGGCGCGATGTCCGTCTCGGCCTGCACCCGCGAAGCTGATTCGCCGCCCAATGCGGTCGAACAGACTCCACCGGCGGCCGCGACAGCGCCCACCGCTCCGCCGATCGGCTATGCTTGCGAGAGCGGTCAGACGGTGATGCTCCAGTATCCGGACACGGCCACGGCCAGCGTCGCCTACAAGGGCCAGACCTATGCCCTGCGCCTCGTGCCCTCGGGCAGCGGCGCGCGCTACTCCGGCTCGGGCCTTGAATGGTGGATCGCCACCCGCGAGGGATTGGAGAGCGCGACCCTGACCCGCCTCGGGCCGAACGAGGACGTCGGCGTCGCCGTGCTGGAACGCTGCAGCCGGCCCTCGGCCAACCCGGACCTGCCGGTCCCGGGACCTCAGCCCCAGCCTGCCCCGGGCGGCGTCCTGCCGAGCTCCGCACCGTGTCGCGCAGGCCAGCTGCGGCTCAACAGCGAGACCGGCGATGCGGGTGCCGGCAACCGCGTCAATGTCTTCGGCGTCACCAATGCCGGGACCGCGCCGTGCAGCGTCTCCGGCTATCCGGCTGTGAGTCTGCTGGACTCCCAGGGCCGCGCTCTCACCGCGATCCGGTCGGACCAGAACCCGAGCACGGCCACGCCGGTCAATATCCCGGTCGGCGGCAAGGCCTTCTTCGACATCGCCTGGAATGTGGTGCCCCAGGAGGCCGCGGGCGAGCGGGTCTGTCCGTCCGCGGCGCGGGTGCGGGTTCTGATCGCGGGCGACACGGCGGCCCTGGCGATCCCGCTGGAGTTCACCCCCTGCGGCGGGCGCATCCGGGTCAATCCGTTCCGGGCGGGAGTCGAGCCGGGTTCTGCGCCGGCCGCAGCGGCGTCCTCGACCTGATACCCATCAATGGGCACGCCGATTTTCCTCGTGAAATCAGCGCGCCGCTGCTGACGACAGGTTTGTATCAATCGCTCTGGAAAGCGGGCGCATAATGCAGCAGGCTCGCGTCCGAGCCGTCGTCGTTTGCGGTCTTGCGGACGCTTCGAACGCTTCGAACGCTTCGGACTGTATTTCGGAGTCCGGACCGGGCTCTCGTGGAGCCGAGGGTCGCAGTGCTGGAATCCATTCGCGAAAGGGCGTAGCTCCGCGCCATGCAAACCACAGGCTTTCACGACCGCGTTGCGGCCGAGCTTTCCGACATCGACGCCCAGGGGCTGACCAAGCCCGAGCGGGTCATTGAATCGCGCCAGGGACCGGTGATCCAGGTCGGGGGCCGAAAGGTCCTCAACTTCTGCGCCAACAACTATCTGGGCCTGGCCGGCGACGAGCGGGTTGTGGCGGCGGGGAACAATGCCGCCGAACTGCGCGGGGCCGGCACCGCCTCGGTCCGCTTCATCTGCGGCACGCTCGACATCCACAAACAGCTGGAACGGGCCATCGCCGACTATCTCGGCTTCGAGGATTCGATCCTGTTCGCCGCCGCCTTTGACGCCAACGGCGGCCTGTTCGAACCCCTGTTCGGGGCAGAGGACGCGATCGTCTCCGACAGCCTGAACCATGCCTCGATCATCGACGGCGTTCGGCTGTGCAAGGCCAGACGCTATCGCTTCGCCAACTCCGACATGGCCGACCTCGAAGCCCAGCTGAAACAGGCCCGGGCCGACGGCGCGCGTGACATCGTCATCGCCACCGACGGCGCCTTCTCGATGGACGGCTATATCGCAAAGCTCGACGAGATCCGCGCACTGGCCGACCGGTACGGCGCCCTGATCATGGTCGACGACTGTCACGCCACCGGCTTCCTGGGTCCGCAGGGGCGCGGCTCCTACGCCCACCACGGCGTGAAGGTCGATTTCGTGACCGGCACCTTCGGCAAGGCCCTGGGCGGCGCGATGGGCGGCTTCATCTGCGCGACCTCGGCGGTGGTCCAGCTGCTGAAGCAGCGGGCCCGGCCCTACCTGTTCTCCAACGCCCTGGCCCCCAGCGTCTGCGGCGCCTCGCTCGAGGCCATCCGCATCGCTCAGGGCGAAGAGGGCGACACACTGCGCGACCAGCTGACCGCAAACGCCGCCCGCTTCCGGGGCGCGATGGCCGCGGCCGGTTTCGACCTGTTGCCCGGTCAGCATCCGATCGTTCCGGTCATGCTGGGCGACGCCAAACTGGCCCAGACGATGGCGGCGCGGATGCTGGAGCTCGGCGTTTACGTCATCGGCTTCAGCTTCCCGGTGGTGCCGCGCGGCGCGGCGCGCATCCGGACACAGATGTCGGCGGCGCACACCTTCGACCACATCGATCAAGCGGTCGCGGCGTTCACGACGGCGGGTAGGGAACTGGGAGTGATCTGATGCCGCTCCGGCTGGAGATCGAAAGCGGCAAGATCGATGGACTGGAAGATGTCCACGATCTCGTCGCCGAACTTCCCGGCTTGCCGATCTGGTTTGGCCGGAACCTCGACGCGCTTTCTGAACTTGCCTACTTCGTCAAAGAGCCTCTCGACATAGTGTTGATCAACTCGTCAGCGCTCGAACGACGGCTTGGCCGTCGCGACTACAAGGCGCTGATGAGCACCCTTGAAGACATCAGGGACAGCCCGAACGACGATCCGAACTGGCAACCCGTTACACTGACGCTTACCCCCCTGAGGCGATGAAACGATGACCACTACCATGAAGGCCCTGGCCAAGACGGCCCCCGGCATTGGCCTCGAGCTGATCGACGCGCCGATCCCCGTGGCGGGACCCGAGGACGTGCTGATCCGCGTCCACCGCACGGCCGTCTGCGGCACCGACATCCACATCTGGAACTGGGACGAGTGGTCCCAGAAGAACGTCCCGACGCCGATGATCACGGGGCACGAGTTTGCCGGCGAGATCGTCGCCATCGGGTCGGACGTCCAGCGCCCGCTGAAGATCGGCCAGCGGGTCTCGGCCGAGGGGCATGTCATCGACCTGAACTCCGAGGCCGCCCGGGCGGGCCACTTCCACCTCGATCCGCACACGCGCGGCATCGGCGTGAACCGCCAGGGCGCCTTCGCCGAGTTCGTCGTGGCGCCCGCCTTCAACGTGATCGAGCTGCCCGACGACGTCTCGTACGAAGTCGCCTCGATGCTCGACCCGTTCGGCAACGCCGTGCACACGGCCCAGCAGTTCGACCTGCTCGGCGAGGATGTGCTGGTCACCGGCGCGGGACCGATCGGCATGATGGCGGCCGCTGTCGCCCGTCACGCAGGCGCGCGGACGGTGGTCCTGACCGACATCAACGACTTCCGCCTGGAGCTGGCGCAGAAGGTCGCGCCGGGCGTGCGGACGGTAAACACCACCAGGGAAGACCTGCACGACGTGATGAAGGAGTTGGGCCTCAAGGTCGGGTTCGACGTGGCCCTGGAAATGTCGGGCTCGCCGATCGCCTTCAAACAGTGTGTGGACACATTGATCATGGGCGGCGGCATGGCGCTGCTGGGCATTCCGTCGAAGCCGATGGAGACCGACTGGGGCGCGATCATCCTGAAGGCCCTGACCATCAAGGGAGTCTACGGGCGCGAGATGTTCACGACCTGGCGCAAGATGCTGGGCCTGCTCAAGGCCGGGCTGGATCTGGAGCCCCTGATCACCCACCGCCTGTCCTACGCCGACTACCGCGAAGGCTTCGATGCGATGAAGTCCGGCCAGTCGGGCAAGGTTATTCTGGACTGGGACAAGGCCGCCTGATGGGGGCGGCTTGAGCAGCGCTGTCTTCGACTTCCTGACCGGCTCCGGGACCGACGACGCGGGCCGGGAGGTCTTCGACGTCATTGCGATGGACGATGCCGCCATCGAGCAGGGGCATGACTTCATCCAGTGGCTCTTCCCTCTGAGTGAACGATCCGGGGCCAATCCGAACGCGCCGATTCTCACCGGGGAAGACGTCGAGGAGATCCGGGAGTCGCCGGCGGCTCAGGCGTCGCTGGCGGCGGCGACCGATCGGCTGGCGGTCTTCTATCACCGGAACGGCCACTGGCTGACGGCGAGCGACCACAACCACCTGAGGATCACCCGGATCATCAAATCGCTGCGCCTGCTGCGCGGCGACGAGCTCGCCGATGCCTTCCGGACCTTCATCCTGGCCAGGGTGGAGGAGGCCGGCTCACCGATCGGCAAGCCGACGCTGGGATTCTGGTCCCGGGCCTAGGCCGTTGGCCGTCCGGTTCCGCTTGACCCGGAGTGCCGGGAAGGAGACGGAGCGACATGAACTACCGCCACAGCTTCCACGCCGGGAATTTCGCCGACCTGGTCAAGCACGCCCTCGTCCTGTGGCTGCTGAAGACGCGGCAGGCGGCCGGGCCGGTGCTCGTGCTGGACACCCACGCAGGCGCGGGGCTCTACGATCTGACGGGCGACGCGACGCGGTCACGCGAGGCCGAGGCCGGGGTCGAGCGTCTGATGGCGGCGGCGGACCGTCCGGCCCTGATCGAGGCGCTGGCGGCCGAGGTCACGGCGCTGAATCCACAGGGCGGGGTGCGCTTCTATCCCGGGTCGCCGGTGCTGGTGGCGCGGAACCTGATACCCGCAGACGCCTATGTCGGGTTCGAGCTCCGCGAGGAGATGGCCGGTTTGCTGCGCGAGAGCCTCGCGGGCTTCCCGGCCGCCAGAGGCGAGATCGGGGACGGCTATGATCTGGTGCTGGCCGAGGCGCGTCAGGCCCGCGGGGCGCTGGTGCTGATCGACCCGCCGTTCGAGCGGCCCGACGACTACCTGCGCGCGGCGGACACGGCGGCGGCGATCGTGAAAGCGGACCCGACGGCGGTCGTGGCGATCTGGACGCCGCTGAAGGACCTGGAGACCTTCGACGGCTTCCTGCGCCGGCTGGCGTCGGGGACGGGCGCGCCGACCCTGGTGGCCGAGGCGCGGCTGAGGCCCCTGACCAATCCGATGAAGATGAACGGCTGCGCCATGGTGGTGGTCAATCCGCCGGAGGGCGCGGATGAGGCGGCGGCGGAGATCTGCGGCTGGGTGGCGGGCAATCTGGGCGACACAGGCGCGAGGGCGGAAGTCTGGCGGGTATAGGTTCTTTTTCCCGTTGGGAGACGGCCTTGCCCGGGGGAATGCCAGACGCTTATTCTGATCGTCCCCAGCGCCACTTCACGCGTCGGCTCCGATCGCGCGTCCGCCAGACGATTCCGGCATAGACAAAAGTCATAGCCGCAATGAAGGCGAGGGCGATAACCAGGCTGGACCACGAATCGTCGCCCCAAACCAGAATGGCTCTCGATCCCAACACAACAGTGACGCCGTAGGCGATCGTCACCACCCAACCCTGCCACGATCCAGCCGAGAAGCCTGCTCCGTAGCGCTTATGGTTGAACCAAGGTTTCGCGTTCATCGGATTTTCCTTCACGCTCAAGGTAGCGTGACGGGAAATCGTTTTCAAAATAAGCTCATGGTTGTTGCTGCGGGCCATCAAACCTGGGTGCAGGGTGACCAGCGGAGAGAGACGGAGGCGGGTGAGGTCTGACCGGTAGAGCACGACCCTCACCCTTTCGCGGTTCCAATCGCAGCGCTTCGGGACACTCAAAACCTCTCCCAATGGGAGAGGGGAGTTATTCGATGACTTCGCCGGCCTCGTAGAGGTTGGGCTCGAAGGTCGCGATGGCCATGATCGGCAACATGGCGGCGGAGACGGCTGCGGTGCGGGTCATCGCCTTCCAGTCCTCGACCGAGCGCCAGACCGCCTGGTTGACCACCGTCTTGCCGTTGAGGCCCCGGTGCAGGGTGGCCGAGACGAAGCCCGGCAGGCCGACCTGTGCGCGGGTCAGTTCCGCCAGCATATCGAGCAGTTCGTCCTGCTTTTCGGGCTGGACCTTGAACACATTGATCAGAACCACGGGGGCGATGTCGGCGTCCGGATCGGTCATGAGCGGGGCTGTAGCGCCTTTGCCCTTGTCCCGCCATCACAGACCGGTCCCTATGGAGTCATGAAACCCATCGCGATCCTGGAAACCGGCAAGCCGCCCGAGGCGCTGAAGGATGCGTTCGACGACTATCCGGCGCGGTTCCGGGCCCTGCTGGGCGAAGGCGTGGCCACGGTGCGGTTCGACGTCCAGTCGGGGCGGCTGCCGAACGATCCGGGCGAGTTTCAGGGCGCGATCGTCACCGGGTCGGCGGCCGGGGTCTATGACGATCTGCCCTGGATCCCGCCCCTGATCGACTGGCTGCGTGCGGCGCGAGGGCGGACGCGGCTGGTCGGCATCTGTTTCGGGCATCAGGTCATGGCGCATGCCTTCGGCGGCCGGGTCGAGAAGTCGGACAAGGGCTGGGGCGTCGGCCTGCATCGCTATGCGGTGGTCGCGCAGGAACCGTGGATGTTCCCGCGCGCCGCCTCCATCGCCATTCCGGTCTCGCATCAGGATCAGGTTCTGGTCCCGCCGGCCGATGCGCGGGTCATTGCGACCAGCGACTTCACGCCCTTCGCCGGACTGGCCTGGGATGACGCCATGTCCTTCCAGTGCCATCCGGAGTTTCAGCCGGACTACGCCGCCGCCCTGGTGGAAAGCCGGCGGGGAACGCGCATTCCCGAAGCCCTGGCGGACGAGGCCATGGCCAGCCTGTCCCGGTCCAATGACCGCGCGGTGCTGACGGCCTGGATCCGCGCCTTCCTCATGCTGACCCCGCCGCCGGTCGAGGGGGAGGGCAGCGGAATCTGAGGGGGACAGTGTCACCTCTCCAGCGCCGAACGGCGGTGGGGAGGACAGGTCGCGTCAGCGACCAGGAGGGGGCGACACCGGCGGCGGGTCGTTCAGCCTTGCCCTGACAGCCTCGCCAATGAAACCGAGTACGCCGTCCAGTTCCGTCCGGACATCCTCGGCCCGTAGGCGGATCACCTTGACGCCTTGCGTCGCGAGCCATGCGGTTCGCCGTTGATCGCGGCGACCTGCGTCCGGAGTGTCATGCACCGCGCCATCGACTTCGATCGCGAGGCGCGCTGCCGTGCAGTAAAAGTCGAGGATGTAAGGGCCGATGGGATGTTGCCGACGAAACTTGATGCCACGAAATCTGGAAGCACGCAGGCAGGACCAGAGGCGCGCTTCTGGCGGTGTCATGATGCGGCGGAACGCTTTTGCGCGGATGTAGCTTTGACTGTCCGGCATAGGGTCGCCCCCTCCTGACCGCTTCGCGGTCTGTCCTCCCCATTCGCCTACGCGAATGGAGAGGTGACAAGTCACCTCACGGCCATTTCACCACCGGCGGCATCGAGCTCAGGATCGAGTCCACGTTGCCGCCGGTCTTGAGGCCGAACATCGTGCCGCGGTCGTAGAGCAGGTTGAACTCGACGTAGCGGCCGCGACGGACGAGCTGTTCCTCGCGCTCTTCCGGCGTCCAGGCCTCGCTCATGCGGCGTTCGACGATGGACGAGTAGGTCTCGAGGAAGGCGTCGCCGACATCACGGGTGAAGGCGAAATCCTTTTCGTAGTCGCCCGAGTCATGGTGGTCGTAGAAGATCCCGCCTGTGCCGCGCGGCTCGTTCCGGTGCGACAGGAAGAAATAATCGTCGCACCAGGCCTTGAACTTCGGATGCCAGGTCGGGTCGTGGGCGTCGCAGGCCGCCTTCATCCCGGCATGGAAGGCGACCGTGTCCGGGGCGTCCTGACGACGGTCGATGTCGAGCACGGGGGTCAGGTCGCCGCCGCCCCCGAACCAGCTCCTGGTCGTGGCGATGAAGCGGGTATTCATGTGCACGGCCGGGATGCGCGGGCTGACCGGATGGCAGATCAGGCTGATGCCGGTGGCGAAGAAGCGGGGGTCTTCGGCGGCACCCGGCACCGTCTTCGCATAGTCGGCCGGGAACTCGCCGTGGACGGTGGAGACGTGGACGCCGACCTTCTCGAACAGGCGGCCGTGCATCATTCCCATGACCCCGCCGCCGCCGGCCGGCCTGTCCCAGGCCGTACGGACGAAACGGCCGGCCTCGCCCGGGAAGAGGTCGGCGGGTGCCGCGTCCTCCAGCGCCTCGAAGCCGGCGTGAATCCGGTCGCGCAGCGCCTCGAACCAGGCGCGGGTTTCGATCTTCTTCAGGTCAAGCGGATCGGCGTCGGGGAGGGGGGCCTGGCTCATGGGCCGCGTTCAATCACGTCTGAAGCCTGAGGTCACGGGGTGGCGGTTGAACCGGGATACCGCCCGCCGCGCTTTACTCGCTCCCCGACGTCGGCCACGGTCACCGTCCCACAGCGAGTACCGTCCATGCGACTGATCCTGCCTGCCCTGATCGGCCTCGTCCTGGCCGCACCCGCGATGGCCCAGACGCCAGAGGCCGAGCGGACGATCATGGCCGAGGTCGTCGCCGGGCATGGCCGTCACATCGATCTGCTGGAGCGGCTGGTCAATGTGAACTCGGGCACCCTGAACCTGGCGGGCGTGACGACGGTGGGTGAGATGGTCCGCGCCGAGCTCGAGCCACTGGGCTTCGACGTGCGCTGGGTCGACATGAGCGAGACGGGCCGGGCCGGACATCTGATCGCGACCCACGACGGCGGCGGCAGGAACGTCCTGCTGATCGGCCACCTCGACACGGTGTTCGAGGTGGACAGCCCTTTCCAGACCTTCGTGCGCGACGGCTCGCAGGCGACCGGCCCGGGCATCGGCGACGACAAGGGCGGGGTCGTGGTGATCATCGCCGCCCTCCGGGCCATGCAGGCGGCAGGAACGCTGGAGGGGTCGAACATCACCATCGTCCTGACCGGCGACGAGGAAAGGCCGGGCGCGCCGCTGGCGATCGCGCGGCGGGACCTGATCGAGGCGGGGCGGGTCGCGGACTTCGCCCTGGAGTTCGAGGGCCTGGCCATTGAGGACGGCGAGGAGTTCGGCACCATCGCGCGGCGCAGTTCGTCCAGCTGGACCCTGACCACCGGCGGCCGGACCGGTCATTCCAGCGGGGTGTTCGGGGACAATCTCGGCTATGGCGCGATCTACGAGATGGCCCGCATCCTCGACACCTTCCGGCGCGAACTGCCGGAGCCGAACCTGACCTACAACGTCGGGGTGATCGCGGGCGGGACGCCGGCGGAGATCGATGCGGACGGCTTCCGGGTCGAGGCCTCGGGCAAGACCAATATCGTCGCCGAGACAGCGATTGCGCGCGGCGATCTGCGCACCCTGACGCCCGAACAGGACGCGCGCGTGCGCGAGCGGATGGCGGGGATCGTGGAGGATCATCTGCCGAAGACGACGGCCGAGCTGGAATTCGCGCCGGACGGTTATCCGCCGATGGCCCCGACGCCGGGCAACACCGCCCTTCTGGAGCGGCTCAACGCCGTCAACCGCGACCTCGGCTTGCCGGAGATGGCCCCCTACGATCCGGCGAAACGGGGCGCAGCGGATTCAGGGTTCGTCGCCGCCGACGTAGACACCCTGGGCGGGCTCGGCACGGCCGGATCAGGCGCCCATGCCGTCGGCGAATCGATCGACCTCGACAGTCTGGTACGCCAGTCGCAGCGGGCGGCGGTCCTGATCGGCCGCCTGAGCCTGGGCGAATAGCCGAGGGTGACCGATCGCCGCTTTCCTTCGGGCGCCGGCGTCTGCCAGTCTCCGTCCGTCATCGTCTTCCGGAGGTCGTCATGATCCGCTCCTGCCTGCTCGCCGTGTCCGCCCTCGCCCTGGCCCTGCCGGCGGCGGCCCAGGAGGGAGAGGCGAGGGCGCGGGAGATTCTGCGGACCACCCCCCTGATCGATGGCCACAACGACCTGCCCTGGGCGCTGCGGCAGGGCTACGGCAACGACCCGCATGCCGTCGATCTGTCGACCAATCTCGACGCCTCAACCGCGCTTCATACCGACATCCCGCGCCTGAGGGCCGGGGGTGTCGGCGGTCAGTTCTGGTCGGTCTATGTGCCGGCGACCCTGACCCCGACCGAGGCGGCGCGCGAGACCTTCGAACAGATCGACACCGTCCGCCGCATCGTCGCCGCCCATCCCGATGTGTTCGAACTGGCCACCACGGCCGACGACGTCGAGCGCATCCATGCGGCGGGCAGGATCGCCTCCCTGATCGGGATGGAGGGCGGCTATTCGATCGACGATTCGCTGGGCCTTCTGCGCGAGTTCCATCAGGCGGGCGCGCGCTACATCACCCTGACCCATTCGAAGACGACGACCTGGGCCGACAGCGCCACCGACGCCCCGAAATGGGGCGGGTTGTCGCCGTTCGGCGAGGACGTGGTCCGCGAGATGAACCGGATCGGCATGATGGTCGACCTCAGCCACGTCTCGGAGGAGACGATGGTCGACGCCATGCGGGTGTCCGAGGCGCCGGTCATCTTTTCCCACTCCTCGGCGCGGGCGGTGACGGCCCATCCCCGCAACGTGCCCGACAGTATTCTGCGCGCCATGAAGGATGACGGCGGCGTGGTGATGGTCACCTTCGTGCCGGGCTTCATCTCGGAGGCGGTCCGGAGCTGGAGCGCGGACCGGGCGGCCGAGGCGGCCCGGCTGCTGGCGCTCAATCCGGGCGATCCTGCCGCGGTGACGGCGGGCACGGCGGCCTGGGACGCGGCCCATCCGCAGCCGACAGCCGGCATCGCCGATGTGGTCGCCCACATCCAGCATGTCCGCGACGTGGCCGGGATCGACCACGTGGGTATCGGCGGCGATTTCGATGGCGTCACCAGCCTGCCGGTCGATGTGCAGGGGGTCGACGCCTATCCGCGCATTCTGGCGGCCCTGATGGCGGCGGGCTGGACGGACGCCGACATTCGCAAGCTGGCCGGCGAAAACGTGCTGCGGGTCATGCGCGCTGTCGAGGCCGTGGCCGCGTCAAAAGCGGGCGAGCGGCCCAGTCTGGCGGCGATTCCGGCGGTCGGGGCCCCGGACTAGGACTCAGCCGCGCGGCGCGGACCCGGCGCCGCCGGTCTGCCTCAGGGATTCGAACAGGCCGATCCCCGCGCTGACCGACAGGTTCAGCGAACGCGCCTCGGGCAGAATCGGGATGAAGACGCGGGCGTCGGCGGCGGCGTGGACGTGGTCCGGCGCGCCTGAGCTTTCCGAACCGAACAGCAGGGTGTCGTCGGGTTGAAAGACGAAGTCGGTCAACGGGGTCGAGCCCTTCGTCGTGAACAGGACCAGCCGCCCCGCACCTTTCGACGCCTGAAACGCATCCCAGTCGGCATGGCGTGTCATGTGGGACAGGGGGCCGTAGTCGAGGGCCGCGCGCTTCATCGCCCGGTCGTCGAACAGGAAGCCCGTGGGCTCGATAATGTGCAGCTCCACCCCGAAACACGCCGACAGCCTGATGCAGGCGCCGACGTTCTGGGGAATGGCCGGTTGAAAAAGGGCGAGACGCATTCTAAGGCCCTCCATACGCGCGGGATGGGGTCTTGTCGCGGTCAGTACTGCGAGTGGTTCTCAAATAACCACAGCGACTTGCGGCGATGAGCCGCAAAGCCTGACCGGGTCGGAATCTCTCCGTCGCGCTAAGGACATTTCCTCGCACGCGGGTCGCCACATGGCTGCCCGCGATCCGGGTTTTACAGAGGTGAGACGTGGCCGAATCGGTCGTGACGAACGAACATTCCGAAGGTGAGGCCACCCGCCGGGACTTCATCCATATCGCTGCCGGCGCCGCAGCCGTCGGTGCGGGCGTGATGGTGGCCTGGCCGCTGGTCAACTCCATGAACCCGGCCGCCGATACCCTGGCGCTGTCGACCGTCGAGTTCGACACCTCCAAGGTCGCCGAGGGGATGCAGATCGTCATCACCTGGCAGGGCAAGCCGGTGTTCGTGCGCAACCGCACCGCCGCCGAGCTGCAGCGGGTGATCGCCGACAACGACGCCTCGGACCTGAAGGAACCTCAGACCGACCAGGAACGCACAAAGGAAGGCCACGAGCCGATGCTGGTCGTGATCGGATCCTGCACCCACCTCGGCTGTATCCCGACCTTCGGCTCGGGCGATTTCGGCGGCTGGTTCTGCCCCTGCCACGGCTCGCACTACGACGCCTCGGGCCGTATCCGTAAGGGGCCGGCACCGAAGAACCTGGTCGTGCCGGAATACGAATTCACCGCCGGCTCCACCATTCGGATCGGCTGAGAGCGAACAAGATGAGCGGACACGAATCCACCTACGTTCCCAAGACTGGCATCGAGAAGTGGCTCGACACCCGGCTTCCGATCGTGCGCTTCGGCGCTGACTATCTGTCGCTGCCGACGCCGAAGAACCTGAACTACTGGTATACGTTCGGCGCGATCCTGACGATCTGCCTGGTCACGCAGATCGCCACCGGCATCTTCCTGGCCATGCACTATCAGCCGAACACGGCGATGGCCTTCGCCTCGGTCGAGCGCATCATGCGCGACGTCAACGGCGGCTGGCTGATCCGCTACGTCCACGCCAACGGGGCGTCGATGTTCTTCGTGGCCGTCTACATCCACATGCTGCGCGGCCTCTACTACGGCTCGTACAAGGCGCCGCGGGAGATGATCTGGATCCTGGGCTGCGTGATCTTCTTCCTGATGATCGCCACAGCCTTCCTGGGCTACGTCCTGCCGTGGGGACAGATGTCCTACTGGGGCGCCGAGGTCATCACCAATCTGATCGGGGCCATCCCGGTGATCGGCGAGCCGGTCCTGATCTGGCTGCGTGGCGGCCCGGCCATCGACAACGCGACGCTGAACCGCTTCTTCTCGCTGCACTATCTGCTGCCGTTCGTGATCTTCGGCGTCGTGGTGCTGCACCTCTGGGCCTTGCACACGGCCGGCCAGAACAATCCGGTCGGGATCCTGATCCCCAAGGAGCGCGAGGCCAAGGACACCATCCCGTTCCACCCCTACTACACGGTCAAGGACGGCTTCGCCCTGATCCTGTTCCTGATGCTGTTCGCGGTGTTCGTCTTCTTCATGCCGAACGCCCTGGGCCACGCCGACAACTACATCCCGGCCAACCCGCTGCAGACGCCGGCCCACATCGTGCCCGAGTGGTACATGCTGCCGTTCTACGCCATCCTGCGGGCCATCCCCGACAAGTTCGGCGGCGTGGTGGCGATGTTCGGCGCCATCGGCGTCCTGTTCATCCTGCCCTGGCTGGACACGTCCAAGGTGCGGTCGATGCGCTATCGCCCGACCATGAAGATCTTCTTCCTGATCTTCGTAGTCGTGGGTCTGATCCTCGGCTGGTGCGGCGCCCAGCTGCCGGACGCTCCGGTGGTGCCCGGCATGCCGAGCTTCACCCTGATCGACGGCAAGCTGAACAGCTACCTGTGGCTGACCCGTCTGGCCACGCTCTACTACTTCGCCTTCTTCTTCGTGATCATGCCCTTCGTGGGCCTGAAGGAGACGCCGCTGAAGATCCCCGCGTCGATCTCCGAGCCGGTCCTGTCGGGACCGTCCGCGATGACCGCCGCTGCTCCCGCCGACGCCGAAAAGAAGGGCTGATCGCGATGTCGATTTCTATTCGCAAACTGGCTCTTTCGCTGGCGGCCATCGCGGCTGTCGGCGCGGCCTCCCCGGCCCTGGCCGAGGGCGGCGCCCATCACCCGCGCTCGGGCGGCTTCTCCTTCGAGGGGCCGTTCGGCACCTTCGACCAGGCCCAGCTGCAGCGCGGCTACAAGGTCTACCGGGAGGTCTGCGCGGCCTGCCACTCGATGGACCTGATGCATTTCCGCACCCTTGGCGAGCGCGGCGGTCCCTTCTATGACCCGCACGCCGAGAACCCGGCCGCCAACCGCTACGTGCGGGCCCTGGCCGCCGAGATCGAGGTCGCGGACATCGACACCGAGACCGGCGAAGCGATCCGTCGCCCGGCCACCGCGGCGGACAAATTCCCCAACCCCTATCCGAACCGCACAGCCGCGGCCGCTGCGAACGGCGGAGCCGCTCCGCCCGACCTGTCGGTGATGGCCAAGGCCCGTCACGGCGGCGCCGACTACATCTACTCCCTCCTGTCGGGCTACGAAGCGCCCCCGGCCGGGCTTCGGATGACGGCGACCCAGCACTACAACCCGTACATGGCGGGCGACATGACCCCGTTCTGGGACGGCGATCCGGAACACGTCCCGGCCGGCGGCTTCATCGCCATGCCCGCGCCGCTGGCCAACGGCCAGGTCACCTATGACGACGGCACCGAGGCCACCGTCGACCAGATGTCGAAGGACGTCGCCGCCTTCATCGCCTGGTCCTCCGACCCCAAGGCGACCGAGCGGAAACAGTCGGGCATCGCGGTCCTGGCCTTCCTGGCCATTTTCGCGGGCATCACCTACGCCAGCTACCGCCGAATCTGGAAGGGCGTCGCCCACTAGGGCTCCTGCCATCGTTGATAGAAATCAGCCCGCCGGGTTCGCCCGGCGGGCTTTTTCTTGGGCGCCGTGTCGCGGGTCGCGCAAGTCGACAGCGAGGCGACCGCCCCCTAACCTCAGCCAACCGCTCAGTCTTCAAGGGTTCGCCATGCGTTCGTTCACCGCCGTCGCCGCGCTTCTCGCCGGTCTGTCCCTGACCGCCGTCGCTTTCGCGCAGGAACCGGAATTCGACGGGGCGCGCCTGTCCGAACACATCCGAATCCTGTCCGCCGATGACTTCGAGGGTCGCGGGATTGCGGCTCCGGCGGAACAGAAGGTCATCGACTACCTCTCGGGTCAGTTCGAGGCGGCCGGGCTCGAGCCCGGCGGCGACAACGGCGGCTGGACCCAGGCCGTCGCCCTGAACCGGTTCACGGCATCAGGGGTGCAGGCCCGGCTGACGGTCGGCGACTGGACCCAGCCCCTGGCCCAGGGCGAGCAGATCGTCATCTCCAGCCGACGTCCGGACCAGGATCACGTCATGCTGATGGATGCTCCGCTGGTGTTCGTCGGTTACGGCATCCATGCGCCCGAGCGGAACTGGGACGACTTCAAGGGTCTGGACATGCGGGGCAAGATCCTGGTCGTCCTTGTCAACGACGCGGACTTCGAGGAGCCGGCGCTGAACACCTTCGGCGGCCGGGCCATGACCTACTACGGCCGCTGGACCTACAAGTACGAGGAAGCGGCGCGTCAGGGCGCCGCGGGCGTCATCATCGTCCACGAGACCGATCCGGCCTCCTACGGCTGGACCACTGTACGGAACAGCTGGACCGGTCCGAACTTCGACATCGTGCGCGAGAACGCCGACGAACGCGTGCCGATGGAAAGCTGGATCCAGCGCGAAGTCGCGGTGGAGCTGTTCCAGCGCGCCGGTCTCGATTTCGAGGCGTTGAAGGTCCAGGCGCGCAGCCGGGACTTCCAGCCGGTGGCTCTTGAGGGCGCCGGGATGGACGTGATGTTCAACGTCTCCTCGCAGCGGATCGAAACGCACAACATCCTCGGCCGCCTGCCGGGGACCACGCATGCGGACGAGACCTTCCTCTATACCGCACACTGGGACCACATCGGGGTCGGCACGCCGGACGCGAACGGCGACGCCATCTTCAACGGCGCCATCGATAACGCCTCGGGCATCGCCGGACTCATCGAACTGGCCCGGGTCTATGCCGCAGGCGAACGGCCCGAGCGGTCGATCGTCTTCATCGGCTTCGCGGCCGAGGAGAGCGGGCTGCTGGGCTCGGAATACTATGCTGCCAATCCGATCTATCCCCTGGCGACGACGGTCGGCGGCGTGAACATGGACTCGGCCAACGTCTATGGCCGCACGGCCGCGTTCGGCGTGGTCGGGTATGGACAGTCGGACTTCGACGAACGGATGGCCGCGATCGTCGAGGACCAGGGACGTGTCATCCAGCCCGACGGCAACCCGGCCTCGGGCACCTATTTCCGTTCCGACCACTTCCCGCTGGCCAAGCGTGGCATCCCGATGGCCTATGCCAAGTCGACGGGCGCCTTCGTGGATGAGCCGATCGCCGAACGCCTCGCCTCGCGCGACGCCTATACGGCCAACCGCTACCACCAGGCCGATGACGAATGGTCGGGCGACTGGGACTATTCCGGCCAGGTCCAGGACCTGCAGGTCTACTGGTCGCTGGGGCACGCCCTGGCCAACAGCCGCGACTGGCCGCAGTGGAAGGAGGGCTCGGAGTTCGGGCCTGCGCGGGCGGCGACGGCGAGCGAGCGGGACTGACTCTGGTCCTTTCATGACGAAACCGTAATGAGCCTCCGCCCGCCGGCCACCCTAATGTCCGCCCGGAAATGGCAAGGAGAGCCCTGATGTTGCGTGGATTGTTCGGCGGTGCTGCCGCCTTGGCCCTGGTGCTTTCAGCGGGACTGGCTTCGGCCCAGGACTTCTCGGCCGAGCGGATCTCGCAGGATATCCGCCATATCTCTTCGGACGACTTCCAGGGCCGCTATCCGGGGACGGAAGGCGAGCGGATGACCCTGGCCTGGCTGCAGGCGCAGTACGAGGCGATGGGGCTGGAGCCCGGCGGGCCGAACGGCCAGTGGCTGCAGGAGGTGGTGCTGAAACGCTATACCCCCATCGCCGGCACGGCTTCGGCCAGCTGGACCGGCCCCGACGGCACGGTGCATCCCCTGACCGTCGGGACGGACATCCTGCTGCGTTCGGGGTCCAATGACGGCAAGGCTGCGATCGAGAACGCGGGCCTGGCGTTCGTCGGCTACGGCATCAATGCGCCGGAGCGGAACTGGGATGACTGGGGCGACATCGACGTGCGCGGCAAGGTCGTGATCGTCATGGCCGGCGAACCTGATGCGCCCGAGGTCACCGAGCGGTTCAACGGCGCCTATCCGACGGCCTATTCGAACGGATGGTACAAGGCTGACGAAGCCTTCCGGCGCGGAGCCGTCGGCGTCATCACTCTGAGCATGGTCGAGGCGGCGGACGTCAGCTGGACCCGCGGTGCCCGGTTCAATGATCGTCAGCGGACCGCGACGCCCGGGGCTGCCGACCTGGAGTTCACGGGCGTCATCAACCGCTCGATCGGTCTTGCCTTGGCGACCGCCGCGGGTCTGGACATGACGTCGCTGGTGGGTTTCGCGAGCGGAGACTTCAAGGCCTTCGCCCTCGACGGCGTGACCCTGTCGGTCGCCAACGAGGAATCCATCGACACCCTGACCACGCACAACCTGCTTGCCAGGATTCCGGGCACGGAGCGTCCGGACGAGACCATCATCTATTCGGCCCACTGGGATCACGTCGGCGTCGGCGCGGACCACGTCAGCCCGGTCTCGACGACCGAGGACAACATCTACAACGGCGCCTGGGACAACGCCTCGGGCACGGCCGGCATCGTGGAGATGGCGCGTCAGATCAAGGCCGCGCCGCCGCCCGAGCGCACCATTGTCTTCGCCCATATGGCGGCCGAGGAGATGGGCCTGCTCGGCTCCTACGGCTACGCCGCCAACCCGGTCTATCCGCTGGAGACCACGGTCGCGGACATCAATATCGACATGCTGCCGCTGTCGGGACCGACCCGCGACGTGGCCATCTTCGGCAAGGGACAGAACACGCTGGAGGATGATCTGGCGGTGCTGGCGGCGGCCGAGGGTCGTGTGATCACCGACGATCGACAGCCTGAGCAGGGCTTCTACACCCGCTCGGACCACTTCCCGTTCGTCCGCATGGGCGTGCCGGCCCTGATGACCTGGCACGGCGTGGACTGGGACGAGGGCGGCGTGGAAGCCGGTCAGGCGGACTGGGACGCGAAGTTCGGCGCCAACTATCACAAGCCCTCGGACGAATGGTCGGCGGACTGGGATCTGCGTTCTGCGGTCGAGAACCTGACCCTCCTGTATCGCCTGGGCCTGCAGCTGGCCAACGGCGACGAGTGGCCGACCTGGAAGCCGAACTCCGAGTTCGGCGCCCGCCGCGCTGCGAGCGATTCCGCGCGGCAATAGGCAGAAGCCCGTCATCCCCGGACCGGATCCGGGGATGACGGCCCTGAACCTTGACCGGGGCTCGGGCGTTGAAGGGCCATGACCTTCGGTTTTCGCTCCGTCGCTCCTGCGCTTCTTGTTGTCGGTCTGGCAGGCTGCGGAGACAACGGCCCGGTCAATCCGCCGACGAAACCGGCGGCTGCGGTGACGGTGGAGGATCCGTCCGCGCCGCCCGCGCGCGGTCAGACCTCGATGCTGCCTGGCCGGGGCGCCACAAGCTTCGTCGGGCGCTGGGCGGCGGACGTCAGCTGGTGCGCGACGCCGCAGGGCGAGCGCCGGCCGATCGAACTCACCGCGACCCGTTTCGAGGGCTATGAAAACAGCTGCGGGATCGCGGCGATCGACGAGGTCGCAGACGGCTATGTCGCGACCCTGGCCTGCGCGTCCGAAGGCAGGGCGCACAGCGAGCGACTGCGGTTTCAGGTCACCGGGGACGTGATGCGCCTGACCTATCTGGATCGGGCCGGCGATCCGGTGGTTCTGCACAAATGCACAACGCTGACCGACACGGCGACGACGCCGGCGGTCGCGCCCTGAAGACGTTCAGGGGGGCCGGTCACGCCGGCCATGGGCTCGTCTCTGTCATCGTTTCGTGATTGACGCCTTTCTGACCCCATGGAAGCGTGACCATAAGCCCGCGATCGGCGTCTGGCCGAACGAGCGACCGCCGTGACCCAAGCCCCCTTGCCAGGAGATGCCGATGCCCGCCCGCCTCGCCTCGTTCGTCGCCGTTCTGGCCCTGTCGATCCATGGTCCGGTCATGGCCCAGTCCGCCTATGTCTGGGAGGAGCTCGGTTCGGACGACGGCATGACCATCAGCTACAATCCGCTGACCGTCCGGCACACCAGCGGGCGCGTCACCTTCCTCGAGAAGGTCAGCTATAGCACGCCTCAGCCGCTCGGGGATGGCGTGAGCCAAGGGTACTATACCGTCGACATCACGATCGACTGCGCGGCGAACACCTACCAGCATGCGAACTATACGGCCTACACGGCCGAGGGGACGGTCATTCCAGGGGCGGCCGATTCGACGCCGGCCGGCATGAACCCGATCGCCCCGGGCGGCGCGCCGTCCGCGTTCAAGGCCAAATTCTGCACCTGAACCCGGCGCGACGGGCCCTGATCAGCGCTCATCTCCGGGTTTGACCGGGCAGACGCGCCGCGAGCCGGTCTGGCGGAAGGGCGACAGCCTCAGCTTGGATTCATGGTCGGCCGGCCCCGGCTTTCCGTCGGGATGCAGACCGCGATAGTAGAGCTTCTGCCACTGATCGGCGGGGGCGGAGGGCTTGGTCTTCTTCACCCACTCCTGGAACTCCCGGCGCGCCACGGCCCAGGCATCGAAGGTCTTCAGAAGCTCCGGCTGGTCCTCCATCGGACGGAGCTCGGGTTTGACCCGGTCGACGACCCCGCGCGGTGTCGGGAAGAAGTGGCAGAAGGGCTCGTTCTCCTCAAACCGGATCCAGACGTCGGGCCGGGTGAAGCGCCAGTTCATGGTGAAGGTGTAGGGCGACCAGTCCGTCTCGATCACACCGCCCAGGGGGGCGATGCCGTCCTTGATCCCGTTGGGCGGGCCGCCGACCCACAGGTTCCAGCCCTCCGACGTGCGCATGATGCCGTCGACGTGGAAGGTGATGGTGCCGCTGCCGAACAGGGAATGGGGCGCCGAGTTCCTGTCGGCGCCTTCGTCCAGGACGATCTCGACGGAACGGGCGTCGGTCCCGCCGTTCCAGCGAGCGGAGAAGCCGCACGGGCTCAGAACCTCCCAGCCGTGGCTGTTGGCGATGGCCAGAGGCAGGCACCGATAGGCGAAGCTCTCCGGCGTTTCCGTCATCCAGCCCCGTTTGGCCGAGGCCGGCGCGATGCGTGGGGCCCAGCCGTTGCGGACATAGCAGACCAGTTCGGTGTCGGCCGCCCGGACCGGGACGGCCCGAGGCCGCACCGGCGCAGAACCCTTCAATCGCTTCATGATCTCACGCCCTCCGCCGCACGCCGCGCGGGCCTTATGCCATGAGCGGAGGCCCGCGTCAGTTGAACAGGAAGTTCATCACGTCGCCGTCCTTGACGACATAGGCCTTGCCCTCGGCGCGCAGCTTGCCGGCCTCGCGGGCCTTGGCCTCGCCCTTGAAGGCCACATAGTCGTCGAAGGCGATGGTCTCGGCCCGGATGAAGCCCTTCTCGAAGTCGGTGTGGATGACGCCAGCCGCCTGGGGCGCAGTGTCGCCGACATGGATGGTCCAGGCGCGGGCCTCCTTGGGTCCGACGGTGAAGTAGGACTGCAGGCCCAGCAGCGAATAGGCCTCGCGGATCAGACGGTTCAGGCCGGGCTCGGCCAGGCCGAGGCTTTCCAGGAACTCGGCCTGTTCGGCGGGGTCGAGCACGGCCAGCTCGGAGTCGATCTTGGCCGAGATGACGACCGAATTGGCATTATCCTCGGCGGCGCGCTTTGCGACCAGGTCGGACAGTTCGTTGCCCTTGTCGGCCGAGCCCTCGTCGACGTTCGAGACGTACAGAGCCGGCAGGGAAGTCAGCAGCTGGAGCATGTGCCAGGCCTTCTCGTCCTCCTTCGACACCTCGACGACGCGGGCGGGCTTGCCGGCGCGCAGCGGGGTCAGGGCCATGTTGATCAGGCGCAGCGTCTGCTGGGCGTCCTTGTCGCCGCCCTTGGCCTTCTTCTCGACGTTGACGACGCGCTTCTCGAGGCTTTCGAGGTCGGCCAGCATCAGTTCGGTCTCGATGATCTCGAGATCGCTGATCGGGTCGATGCGGTTCTCGACATGGGTGATGTCGTCATCGACGAAGCAGCGGGCGACGAAGGCGATGGCGTCGCAGTCGCGGATATTGGCCAGGAACTGGTTGCCAAGGCCTTCGCCCTTGGACGCGCCGCGCACAAGGCCTGCGATGTCCACGAAGGTGATGCGCGAGGGGATGATCTCCTTCGAGCCCGCGATCTCGGCCAGGGCCTCCAGGCGCGGTTCCGGCACGGCCACGTCGCCGGTGTTCGGCTCGATCGTGCAGAACGGATAGTTGGCCGCCTGGGCCGCCGCCGTCTTGGTCAGGGCGTTGAACAGGGTGGACTTGCCGACATTGGGCAGGCCGACGATCGCGACTTTCAGAGCCATGGTATTCCTCGTGAGGGGCGAGCCTTTAGCGGGTTCGAACCCGTTTGTCAGGCTCGTCGCGCACGCGGCCGCAGCTCAGTGACCCGTGTGGGCCGCGGCGACCGCAGGCTGGCCCACCGTGGCCGTGACCTCGACCGGGGCGGCCGTGGCGAAGGTCAGGGTCAGGGACACGGTGTCGCCGGTCTTGAGCGGCTCTGTGACGCCCATCAGCATGATGTGGTTGCCGCCGGGCGCAAGGGCCACGGACTCGCCGGCGGGCAGGGGCAGACCGTCCTCGAGCTCCCGCATCATCATCATATTGCTCTCCATCCGCATCTCGTGGACCTGGGCGAGGGCGGAGGCGGGTGAGGCGACGGACACCAGGGTGTCGGCGGCGGGCGCCGTCAGGGTCAGGTAGCAGCCGGTCACCTGACGGCCGGTGGGCGTCGGGCGGCAGATCGCCCCGGTGACGGCCACCGGTCCGGCGGCCTCCGACTTTCCGGACGAGGCGGGCTGGCCGCAGGCGACGAGGGCCAGCAAGGGCAGGGCGGTGAAGAGGGGCAGGGCTTTCATGGTTGGACCTTTCAGGCGGAGGCGGTGGAGGCGAGGCGACGCAGACGCGCGACCAGCCGGTCCAGGGCGACAGCGGCGATCAGGCTGAGGCCAGTGAGGGGATACAGGATCGCGAGCGGCAGGACGATGGCCAGGACTGCGACCCTGGCGCGCGGCCCGGGCGGGGCGACGGGGGCGGCCAGACGCCCCTTCGGACGGCGCTTCCACCACATCACGATGGCGCTGACGCCCAGCAGCCAGACGGCGATGCAGCCGCCGAGCATGACATAGCGGTTCAGCCAGCCGTACTGCCGGCCCTCGTGCACGGCGATGCCCCATTCGAAGGCCTTGGCACCGATCCCGAATTGACCGTAGCGGACGTCGGCCTGGACCGACCCAGTGGCCGCTTCGACATAGAGGATGCGGGTGTCCTCAACCCGCTGGACGACGCGGGCGGCCGTATAGGCCAGCGTCGGATCCGTCGGGATCGAGACCGTATAGGGGCGGGCCAGTCCCTGGGCCTCGGCGGAGGCGACGACGGCGGACAGCCCTCCGGAGCGCCCGGCGTCGGGCGTGGGCATGACCATCCCCTCCATCGTCCAGCCGACGCCGACCGGGGCGTCCTGATGCTCCGCATGGGCGAAGGGGCTTGCTGCGGCAGGGGGCTTGGGACGACCCAGGCCGTGATCCTTGACGTAGTCCATGTACCGGTCGCCCCAGAAGGCGGACCAGGGCATGCCGGTGACAGCGAGGAAGGCTATGACCGCCCCGGCGCAAAGCCCCGTCACCGCGTGCAGGTCCCTCCAGAAGGGACGCCGGCTCGCGTCGGCCGACGTGATGCTGACGACGCCGACGTTCCGGCCCCGCGGCCACCACAGGAACACCCCCGTGGCGACGAGGATCATCGCCCAGCCCGCGACGATCTCCACGATGTAGTTGGCCCAGCTTCCGAGCAGGATCAGGCTGTGCAGCCGTTTCACCGTCTCCATGACGCCGCCGAAGGACGTCGTGCCGATCAGGCGGGCGTCGTGGGGATCGACGAAGGCGGTGCGCTTGTCGCCGTCCGGCAGGGTGACGGTCAGGCGGACGGCCTCGTCGGCACGGGCCGGCAGCAGGACGTTGGCGACCTTGCCGCCCGTGCCGGCCTCGGCGGCGGCGACCCAACGATCGGGCGAGGCGGTCTGCGCCCGGGCCTCGACCTGCGACAGGCTGCGATAGGCGAGGCCGTCGATCTCGGTCTTGAACAGATACAGGCCGCCGGTGAGGGCCATCAGCATCAGGAACGGCATAACCAGCAGCCCGGCGTAGAAATGCCAGCGCCAGACCGTGCGGTAGGCCCCCGAGAGGAGGCCGGGAGCGGCCGAAGCCGCTCCCGGGGTATCGATGCCGGACATCACAGGGCGAACCGCAGGCCGACGAAGGCCGACACGCCCTCGCCCGGCCAGAAGACCGCGGTCGAGGCTGTACGGGCGTCCGTGACGGCGCTGAAGTTCGAAACATAACGCTCGTCCAGCAGGTTGCGCGCGTCGACGAACAGGCTGGCCCGCTCGTCGAGCTTGTAGCCGAGCCCGAGGTTCACGACGGTGTAGCCGGGCACCTTCAGGGTGTTCATGTAGTCGACCCAGCTGTCCGACGGCGTCCATTCGACCGAGGGAGCGATGAACCAGCCGGCCGGATGGTCGTAGCGCAGCTCGGCCCGATAGACCTGCGGCGGGACCAGCGGCAGGTCGTTGTCGCCATAGACCTTGTCGCCTTCGAAGAAGAAGTCCGAATAGGTCCAGGTCTGGCGCAGTCGCCAGCCCGGGGCGAAGCGCCAGTCGAGACCGGCCTCGATCCCCTGGTGGATCGTCTTTCCGGCATTGAAGGTCGCCGCGGGGATGCCGAGCGCCGGATTGACGATGAAGGTCAGCAGTTCGTTCTCCAGCTCGGCGCGGTAGACGGCCACGTCCCACGAGAACTGCGCCGTGCGGCCGCGCAGGCCGGCCTCCCAGGTCCAGGCCTCCTGGGCCTCGACCGGGGCGAAACCGCCGACCGTGGGCGACAGGGAGCCGAAGTTCGGCGGTTCAATCGAACGGGTCACATTGGCATAGGCCTGGGCGCCCGACGCGCTCTCCCACAGGATGCCGAGGCGCGGGGCGAACCAGTCGTAGTCCTTGCCGGTGGTGAGGTTGAAGGTCGTCCCGACCCCGGGCAGGGCGAAGCTCTGGTAGTCGCGCTCCGCCCGGCCCCAGGCGCCGCCGGCGACCAGGGCGAGCTGATCGGTCACGAACAGCCGGCCTTCTGCGAAGACGTCGAGCGCGCGGGCGTTCTGGCGGGCCTTGGCGGTTCGGGCACCGCTGGAGCCGCGCACATTGACGAACTGCTGGGCGTCCAGATCGCCGACCCGGTACCAGACGCCGCCGAAGGCGTCGGCCCGCAGGCCGAACAGCTGTCCTTCCCAGTCCAGACGACCGAAGGCGCCGTAGTTCCGGCTCTGCTGGTCGATGACCTGGAAGATCGGGTGATGCAGGTCCTTCCAGGTGCCGTAGACGGCGCCCTCGAACAGCAGCCCGGGCGACAGCCGCCAGCGCGTGGACAAGGTCGTCCGGACCGAGGCGTAGTCGCGCTGGTAGTCGTTGGCGACGTTGGCGGCGGCCGCCATGACCGGCGTATTCAGGGCCTGGGCCAGGGTCAGGGAGCCCGGAATCTGCTGATGGATATAGGCACCCTGGACGATCAGCCGGGCCTCGCGATCCTCGCCGAAGGTGCGGCCGATGTTGGCGGTGATGTACTGCTGCTGACCGTCGGAGTGCTGGCGCCAGCCCTCGGCCGTCGCGCCGGTCACGCCGATGAAGCCGTCCCAGTCGCCGCGCACGCCGCCGACCTCGGCGTGCAGCCGACCCGTTCCCCAGGAGCCGAAGTCGGCGCGGAGGCTGGCTGTATGCTCCATGGTGCTGCCGTTCGGCGTGACCAGATTGACGGCCCCGCCCAGAAGGGCCCCGCCGAACCTCAGGGCATTGCCGCCCTTGTAGACCTCGGTGAACCGGGCCAGCAGGGGATCGACCATCTGGGAGTCGCCGAAGCCGTCGGCCTGATTGAATGGAATACCGTCCTGGGAGACGAACAGGCCGCGCAGGTGGCTGGAGTTGCCGATACCCGAGCCACGGATCGAGATCCGTGCATCGCCGCCCCACTTCTTCTGGGCAAAGACCCCCGGCACGTCGCGCAGGACGTCGGCCATATTGGGCGCATAGCGGTTTTCGAGGCTCTCCGCCGAGACGACGGCGACGGCGCCCGGGGTGCGCGACAGGCGGCGGCGGGCCTCGGCGACGACGGGCGGGTCTTCGGGATTGCGGGCCCCGGTGACGATGACCTCGCCGAGGTCCGTGGCCTGGTCTTGCTGGGCAGCCTGGGCGAAGGCGGGGGCGCTCGCGGCGGCGAGCAGCAGCGCCAGCGGCGCTGCGGTAGACTTGAACAACATGGGATTTCCTGAATCAGGGACAGGCGAACGCGCTGCCGGTCAGGCGCGCGTGGCGAAAACGTCGGTCTGGTTCAGGCTTGGGGCGGGGCGGTCGAAGGCGGCCGCGGCGGGCCGCGCGCGGGCGGGGGTGCGGCTTCGTGCCGGGTGACGAAGACCGAGGCCGGCTGGACCGCCGCGCCACGCAGGGGAGTCAGTCGCGGCGGGTCGGGGAGGGCGGCCGCGAAGGCGAGGACGCAGGCGGCGCATTTGACCCCGGCCATGCCCTTGCCCGAGCCCTGTTCGCCGTCGACGCCGATGGCGATCGTCTGCGGCCCCTCGGTCGAGCAGATGACCATGGGGTGGCCGGGCGTCGAGGCCGCCAGGGCCGCGAACGGCATCAGGCTTCCGAACACGATGGCGAACGTCGCGGCCAGGAAGGCCAGCGAACGCATGGTGGACCAGGATTCGGCCTGAGGACGGGTCACGTCGGGTCGATAGCCGAGGCCGGGCTCACAGGGAAGCGCGGCTATTGGTCTTTGGCCGCCTGGGCCGCCTGGCGCGGGCTGAACTTCGGCGCGGGGGCCAGTCGCAGGACCTCGCCCTGGTAGCGTTCGTCCTCGCCCTTGACCGCAAAGGGCAGGGCGTCGGCACAGGCGTTCAGCAGGGCCTCCAGCCACGGCTGTTCGGCCTTGTGGAAGTCGCCGAGCACGTGCGGCATGACCAGTTGCGGCTCGCCGGGGTGGCCGATGCCCATGCGGGCCCGCCGGAAGTCGGCGCCCAGCTGGCTGATCAGGCTGCGCACGCCGTTCTGGCCCGCCGCCCCGCCGCCGGCCTTCATGCGGAACCGGCCCGGGGCCAGGTCGATCTCGTCGTGGAAGACGATGATGTCCTTCGGCGGGATCTTGTAGAAGCGCGCAGCCTCGCCGACGGCGTTGCCCGAGTTGTTCATGAAGGTCTGTGGCTTCATCAGCAGGATCTTTCGACCCTCGATCTCGCCCTCGGAGATCACCGACTGGAACTTCGCCCGATCGGAGCCGAACCGCCACCGGCGCGCGATCTCGTCCACGGCCATGAAGCCGATGTTGTGGCGGTTCCTTTCATATTTGGCGCCCGGGTTGCCGAGGCCGGCGATGATGAGCATGGCGCTGTCCGGAAATGAAAACGGCCCCGTCCGTCGCCGGAGGGGCCGCTTCCGAAGGAGTGGATCGGTCGATCAGCCTTCCGACGTCTCGCCCTCATCCGCGGCGGGAACGTCGCCAGCGGCAGCCTCGGCTGCGGCCTGTTCTTCGGCGATCGTCTCTTCGTCGTGGGCGGCCGAAATGCCGGCCGACGAGGTCTTGATCGAGGCGATCACGAAGTCGCGGTCGGTGATGGTCGGCTTGACGTCCGAGGGGACCTTGACGTCCGACCAGCGGATGGTGTCGCCCAGCTTGTGGCCGGCCAGGTCGACGACCAGGTCTTCCGGGATGTGGTTGGCGGGGACCAGGATCTCGACCGAGTGACGGACGATCTCGAGCGAACCGCCCTGACGGAAGGCCTTGCACTGGTCTTCATTGATGAAGTGGACCTGGACCTCGATCTTGACGTCGGCGTTCTCGTCGACGCGCATCAGGTCGAAGTGAAGCGGGCGGTCCGACACGGGGTCGAACTGCACGTCCTTGGCGATGACCGGCTGGCTCTCTTCGCCGTACTTCAGCGTGACCAGGTGGCCCAGCAGCTTGCCGGTGTACAGGTTCTTGCGGAAATCCTTCTCGTTGACCGAGATGGCGACGGGGGCCTTGCCGCCGCCGTACAGGATGCCCGGAACGGCGCCCGAGCGACGGGCTGCGCGCGCGCCGCCGGTGCCGGTGTTCTCGCGGACATCCACGTTCAGAATGATCTCGGCCATCTGGCTCGCCTCAACAACAAAAACGCCTGCGCCGACATTGCGGCCCGCGCGGCGGGGTCATGGACCCTCGAATTCAAGAGCGCGGGTCATTACACGCAAGAGCCCGCGTGTGCAACCGAGTCTGAACGCTGATGTCAGTTCGGCGTCGGCGAGGTCGCCGCAAGCGAGGCCGTCGCCGCCTCTGCGGCAACTCCCACAGGGGCCGGCGTGACCTCTGCCGTGGCGATCGTCGGGTTCACAGGGACCGGAATCGTCGCCGCCGTGGCGCAGGTCGCGAGATCGCGCACGATGTGGCGACCGAGGCAGAACATGTCCTCGTAGCTGGGTCGCGCGGCGGCCAGGCACTGGAACAGGTTCAGCTTGGACATATCCAGACAGAATTGGGCGTTGGTCTCGATCGACAGGGCCTCGGTGTTGGCGCGGGCGTCGTCGCCCGCTGCCCCCATGGCCGCCAGGGCCGCGATGGCCAGGGCGTTGACGACGGCGGGGGTGTAGGGCGGGCCGTTTTGGGCCGGAGCGAGGTTCAGGCCCGTCCCGCTGTTGGCGGCGGCGAACAGGCGCGCCGATTCCTCGGCGGACGGCAGCATCTGGATGGCGGAGATGGTCTTGACCGATTCAAGGCGGACTTCGCGGCTGGGGATCGGCGTCACGGCCCAGCGGCGGCGCGGATCGCGGCGTTCCTGGATCGTATAGGCGTCCTGCTCCACGCCGTCGGCGATGGCGGTCAGGGCGACGATATCCTGGTTCAGGGTCGCGATGATCAGGCCTGCGGCGACATCGGCACCCGGCAGATTGGCGGCATAGGCGGGGTCGCGGATGATGTTGGCGATCACGTCGGCCCGTTGCTGCGGATCGTTGACGTAGCTGCGCACCCCCGCGACGAACTCCGGCGACTGGAGCGCCAGGATCGAGGCGTAGGCGATCATGCCGCGCGACAGGGTGGCCGGGTCGTAGGCTGCGCCCTTGCGCATGGCCGCCTGGATCGATTCGGCGTCCTGGAAACCGCCGGCCTGGATGGTGCCGACCTCGCGGATGAAGGTGACGTAGATCGACGCGGCCTGGGCCACGCCCTCGTTGAGGGTCACGGCCGGCGGCGGCGGCGGGGGTGGCGGGGGCGGGGGCGGCGCGACCGGTTCGGGCGTGCTGCAGGAGGCCAGGATGGCGGCTGCGGCGGCGACGGCGATAGCGAGGCCGCGACGCGGAAGTGCCAGACGCATGGTGATTTTCCCCACAAGGATGCAACAGCGCTCCGCCGGCGCCGTCGTCATGTCGGCTTATAAGCCTTCCCCAAGGTTTTCCGATCGTTAATCGCCGCCCGACCGTTCAACTCTCCGGCGCCTCCCGGCCTGGCTAGCCGTTGGGACCGGCGTTCAGACGCTGGGTCGCCGACTGTCCGGGCGGGGGAGTTGCGGGCGTCGTCGCCGGCGCCGGCGCGGCCTGGAGCGGGGTCGGGACGACGGGCGGCTCCGGGGGCGTCGAGGGGGGAAGCGGCTCCGGCGTGATCGCGGGCGAACGCGCCGGGGTCGGGCTGCGTCCGCCGCTCTGGGTCGGATTGCCTACGGTGATGATCGCAGCGGGCAGGGCGGCGCCTCGAGCGCAGGTCGACAGGTCACGGATCACGTGTCGGCCCAGGCAGAACATGTCCTCATAGGTCGGCCGGGCAGCCGCCAGACACTGGAACAGGTTCAGCTTGGAGCTGGCCAGACAGTCCTGGCTGGCGCGGTCGTACTGCAGGGCGTCGGTATTGGCCCGGGCGTTGTCGCCGGCGGCCCCGAGGGCGGCGAGGGCGGCCATGGCGATGGCGTTGGTCACCGAGGGGGCATAGGGCGCGCGCCGCGTACGCCCGGCCGTCACGCCCAGGCCTGATCCGCTGTTGGAGGCCGCATAGAGCCGGGCGGTCTCGGAACCCGACGGCGCCACCGGGCGCGACAGGTCCTTGATCGCCTGAAGCCGGCCCTCGCGGTCCGCCGGGGTGGCGCGGCCCCAGCCGTTCCGCTGATCGCCCGCATACTGGATGTTATAGGCGTCGCTCTCCACCGAGTCGGCGGCCGAGCTCAGCGCCACGATGTCGGCTTCCAGCACCGCCATGACCAGGCTGGCCGCGGCCTCGGCGCCGGGCAGGGTCGAGGCGTACTCCGGGTTCGCGACGATACGGTCGATGATCTGACGCCGCGCCGCGGGCTCGGCTCCGGCCTGTCTGACGCCAGAAACGAACTCCGGCGACTGCAGCGCCAGGATGGAGGCATAGGCGACCAGGCCACGAGAAATCTGGTTGGCGTCGTAGGCCGCGCCGCGACGCAGGGCCGCCTGCACCGCTGCGGGGCTGGCGAAGCCTCCCCGGATCGTCGCCATGTCGCGGGTGAAGGTCAGATAGACGGCTGCCGACTGGGCCACGCTGTCGTTCAGGGCGACGGGAGGCGGCAGGCGGGCGGCGATGGCCGCGGCCTCCTGCGCCGCCGCGATCGCGGCGACCCGCATCTCCTCGGCCTGCAGTTCCGCCCGGCTGGGGCCACAACTCGTCAGCAGTCCAGCGACCGCGAGGGCGACCAGGGTCGGGCCCTGGCTACGGAAGGAAAGACGCATTGGAAGTCCCCGAAATCTTGCTGCGACTGAAACTTCCAGTCCGGCGGTTTTGAGGCAAGGCGAGCGACGTTTTCGTGATCAGTCGAACAGTTTGGAGACCGATTCCTCGTTGGCGATCCGGCGGATGGCCTCGCCGATCAGGGGCGCGACCGGGACCGTCCGGATTTTGGAGCAGGACAGCACCTCATGCGGCTGCTCGATGGAATCGGTGATGACCAGTTCTTTCAGCGGGCCGTCGGTGACGCGCTGGACCGCCGGGCCCGACAGGACGCCGTGGCTGATGTAGGCCGAGACCTCCGTCGCGCCGGCCGCGATCAGGGCCTTGGCCGCGTTGACCAGGGTGCCGCCCGAATCGACGATGTCATCGAACAGGATGCATTCGCGGCCAGAAACGTCGCCGATGATGTTCATGACCTCGCTCTCGCCCGCCCTGGGGCGCCGCTTGTCGACGATGGCCAGATCGACGTTCAGGCGCTCGGCCAGGGACCGGGCGCGCACCACGCCGCCGACGTCGGGCGACACGATCATCAGATTGCCGCGCGTGTAGCGATCCTTGATGTCCTGGGCCAGCACCGGGGTGGCGACCAGGTTGTCGGTCGGGATGTCGAAGAAACCCTGAATCTGGCCGGCGTGCAGGTCCATGGTCAGGACCCGGTCCGCGCCGGCGCGAGTGATCATGTTCGCCACCAGCTTGGCAGAGATGGGCGTGCGCCCGCCGGTCTTCCGGTCCTGACGGGCATAGCCGAAATAGGGCATGACCGCCGTGATCCGCCGCGCCGAGGCCCTGACAAGGGCGTCGATGCAGATCAGCAGCTCCATCAGGTTGTCGTTGGCCGGATAGGAGGTCGACTGGATCACGAAGACGTCCTCGCCCCGGACGTTCTCCTCGATCATCGCGAACACCTCGTTGTCAGCGAAGCGTTTCACCTGGGCCTTGGTGAGGGGCATGTCGAGGTGATCGGCTATGGCCTGGGCCAACGACCGGTTCGAGTTGCCAGCAAGCAGCTTCATCCGGTCATCCTTTCGCCGTCATCGGGCCGCCAATGACGTCAGTTCCGTCTTGCGCGCTCTTTAGCAGCGCGTCGGCCCGTATCAAGCCGTGATTGCCTGACCCGGCGCATGGCGCGTTGCGAACGCCGATGTTAGAGAACGCGATCTTGATACCCGGCGAGCCTCGCGGCCCCGTCCGGGCGGCGTGTGATGAGGTTCCAGGTTGCCGAATTCCTTCCAGTCTTCGTCCGTTTCGCGCCCGGTCGGCGTTGTCCTGATCGCTCTGGCGGCGGTGCTGACGCTGTCGGCATGCAACGGCGGCCGTGCCCGTCCGCGCCTGGCCTATGAGGAGCGTCCGGTCGAGCTGCTCTACAACACAGGCTACGAGCGGCTGCAGCGCCAACGCTGGGCCGACGCCGTGGACTATTTCCAGGAAGTGGAGCGTCAGCATCCGTATTCGGAATGGTCGCGTCGCGCGATCCTGATGCAGATCTACGCCTACTACCAGAACGGCAGTTACGAAGAATCGATCGCTGCGGCGGACCGGTTCATCCAGCTGTTCCCGGGCAGCCCTTCGGCCGCCTACGCCTTCTACATGCGGGCGACCTGCCACTTCGAGCAGATCGTGGATGTGGGCCGCGACCAGAATCAGGCTGAACAGGCGCTGGCCGGCCTGCGCGACGTCGCCCGCCGCTATCCCAATTCGTCCTACGCCACCGATGCGGTCGTGAAGATCGACATGGTCAACGACCAGCTGGCCGGCAAGGAAATGAACATCGGCCGCTACTACCAGCGCGCCAACCAGCCTCTGGCCGCCATCGGTCGCTACAAGGCCGTGATCGACAACGAGGCCTTCCAGCGGACCTCGCATACGCCCGAAGCCCTGTACCGTCTGGTCGAGGTCTATCTGACGCTCGGTCTCAAGGACGAGGCGGAACGCAACGGCGCCGTGCTCGGCTTCAACTATCCGGGCAGCCCCTGGTACGCCGAAGCCTACGCCTTGCTGACCGAGGACGGCCGCCCGCCGGAGACGGCCCCGACCGGCGAGCGTGAAAGCTGGCTGCGACGGATTATTCCGGGCTGACCGTTCCCGGCCTGTTCTGGTCTAGAGTGTCGGCGATGACGAATCGCCCCCGCCTCATGGCGTCTGCCCCATGCTGACAAGTCTTTCGATCCGCGACGTGGTGCTGGTCGACGTCCTCGATCTGGAGGTCGACGAGGGACTGACCGTACTGACCGGCGAGACCGGGGCCGGCAAGTCGATCATTCTCGACGCCCTGGGCCTGGCGCTGGGAGGGCGAGGGGAGGCGGGCCTGGTCCGTTCCGGCGCAAAACAAGCCGTGGCCACCGCCGTCTTCACCGCGCCCGACGACGACGAACTGCTCGACCTGATCCGGGAGAAGGGGTTCGAGATCACTCCGGGCGCCGACCTGATCCTGCGTCGCGCCCTGTCCGCGGATGGCCGGAGCCGGGCCTGGGTCAATGACCAGCCGGCAGGAGTAGGGGCCCTGCGGGAGATCGGCGCCCGCCTGGTCGAGGTGCACGGCCAGCATGAAACCGTCGGCCTGCTGGACTGGAAGACCCATCGCGGATTGCTGGACGCCTATGGGGGCCTGGCGCCGCAGCTCGGCGGGGTCGCCGCTGCGTCCGAAAGGCTGAAGGCCGCCGAGGCGAAGCTGGAAGGCCTGCGCGCCGCCGCTGCCGATGCCGCAGCCCGGGCCGAAGAGATCGCCCTGAACCTCGCCGACCTCGACGCCCTGGATCCGCGCGAGGACGAGGAGACCGAGCTGGCCGGCGAGCGCGCCGTGCTGGGCGCGGCGGAAAAGGCCGTGGCGGATCTCGTGGATGCCCGCACCAGCCTCGGCGGCGACAAGCTGAGCCAGAAACTGTCCGCTGCCCTCCGCGCCGTCGAGCATGCGCGCCAGCGGGCGACCCAGGCCGGTGTCGAGGCCGATCACCCCGTCCTGGTCCGCCTGACGTCGGCGGCCGAGGCCATCGACCGAACCATGGTCGAGGCCGCCGAGGCCATCGCCGAGGTCGACGCCGCCGCCAACGCCTTCGACTTCGAGCCCGGCCGCCTGGACAAGGCCGAAGAGCGGCTGTTCGCCCTGCGCGCCGCCGCCCGCAAGCTGAACACCACCGTCCACGCCCTGCCCGCCCTGCGCATCTCCCTGCGCGAACAGTTGCGACTGATCGAGGACGGGGCAGAGGCGATCACGAACGCCGCCCGCGATGCGGCCGTGGCGCGCGAGACCTATGACGTCACAGCCAGCCTGCTCAGCTCCGGCCGCGAAGCCGCCGCAGACCGTCTGGCCAGGGCGGTGATGGAGGAACTCGGCCCGCTGAAGCTGGATCGCGCCCGCTTCCGCGTGGCTCTGGAGCCGGTCGCCGAGGGACGTCGCGGCCCGCTGGGCGTCGAAACCGCCCGGTTCGAGATCGCCACCAACGCCGGCACGCCGTTCGGCCCTCTGGACGCCATCGCCTCGGGTGGCGAACTGGCCCGCTTCGCCCTGGCCATGAAGGCGGCGCTGGCGGGGCGCGAGGACCAGCGCCAGCCGGTGATGATCTTCGACGAGGTCGATCAGGGGGTCGGCGGCGCCGTGGCCGAGGCCGTCGGCCAGCGCCTGAAGCGCCTCTCGAACGGCGCCCAGGTCCTGGTCGTGACCCACAGCCCCCAGGTCGCCGCGCGCGGTCACGCCCACTGGAAGGTCCGCAAGGCCGACGCAGCCGGCGTGACCACCACCACCGTCGATACGCTCGACGACACGGCCCGCCGCGAAGAGATCGCCCGCATGCTGTCCGGCGCCGTTGTCACCGAGGAAGCCCGCGCCGCCGCCCGGTCCCTGATCGGCTGACGCCTCTACGCACGGCGCGCGTGTGCTAGGGTTCGCATGTACCGGGGAGTTGTCATGTCGTACGCCGCTGTCCTCGCCGCCTCCGCCCAGGTCGACCCCGGCGCCGACATGGGGGGCCTTCCCGTGCGTTCTGAATGTCTCTAACGGCCCGGGAACCAAAAACTTTCCGGCTTAGATTTTCTCCGCATCCAGGCCCGTCTGTGCCTTGAGGCGGGCGGTGCGCCGACAGCCGGTCTGGAGGGCGTTAGAAAATCTATCAATCGACCGACACTATCTGGCGCGCGGAATGCTGCACCGCACGCTAGATGCGATGGCCTCACTTCGGGGCAATCACGATGACGACTTCCACCCAGACCTCCCTCCGCCTGGCCGCGCTCCTGACCGGCTGCTCCGTCCTCGCCTGCGCCCCCGTGGCTTCTGCCCGGACCGTGACGCAGGACGAGACCGCCAACGTCGACGAGATCGTGGTCACCGGCACCCGTCTGTCCAACCGCACCGTGGTCAACTCGCCCGTGCCGATCGATGTGCTGACGCGTGAGGACATCGAGCACAGCGGCCATTCGGGCACGGCTCGCATCCTCCAGACCCTGATTCCATCCCTGAACTATCCGACTCCGACGACGCCGGACGGCAACACCCACATCCGCTCGGCCAATCTGCGCGGTCTGTCGCCGGACCAGACCCTGGTGCTGCTGAACGGTCATCGCCGGCATACCGCCGCCTGGGTCAATGTCGGCGGGACGATCGGCAAGGGCTCGGTGCCGACCGACCTGAACGCCATTCCTCCCAGCGCCATCGGCAGGGTCGAGGTGCTGCGCGACGGCGCCTCGGCCCAGTACGGCTCCGACGCCATAGCCGGGGTGGTCAACCTGATCCTGCGCGAAGATCTGGGCAGCGAGTTCACCGTCAGCGGCGGCACGACCCAGGACGGAGGCGGCGACACCTACGAAGCCTCCTTCGACCACGGCTGGGCCCTGGGCGACGACGGCGTCCTGCACGGCACCCTCTACTACCGCAACGTGGAGGCGGCGAACCGCGCCCGTCCGGACCTGCGCCAGTTCTACTTCGGCCGCACGCCGACGGGCGGGCAGGGAGTGCTGTCGGATCGTTTCGGCGCGGGCGTCGGGCTCAATCCTCCGGGCGGGGCGACCGGCACGACGCTGGACCCACGCGAGGCCTCGGTCGACCGCAACGTCTGGCGGTTCGCCGACTCGGCCGACATCGAACAGACGGTCCTGTTCCTGAATGGCCGCAAGCAACTCGGTTCGGTCGAAGCCTACGCCTTCGGCGGCTATGACAGGAGCGACGCGACCTCCAACGCCTCCTTCCGTCGTCCCGGTCAGAACGAGAACGTGCGGGCGATCTATCCCGACGGCTTCCTGCCCTATGTCGATACGCTCAGCACCAATGTCTCGATCAGCGCGGGCCTGAGAGGCGACCTGGCCGGCTGGGGCTGGGACCTGTCGACGACCTGGGGCCGCAACGAACTCGAGTACCGCACCCACAACACCCTGAACGCCACCCTCGGCGCGGCCAGCCCGACCAGCTTCTACAACGGTCGGCTGGAGGCGGCTCAGTGGACGACCAACCTGGACCTCACGCGTGAGTTCGACGTCGGCCTGTACGAGCCCGTCCAGATCGCGGCCGGCGCCGAGTTGCGCTACGATTTCTACGAGATCGGTGCCGGCGAACTGGCCTCCTACCAGTGGGGGCCGGCCCGAGTGCTGGACGGACCGGGCACTGGCGCCGTCCCGACGATCGGCTCGCAGGGGTTCGCGGGGATCCAGCCGGGTGACGAGGTCGACACCGACCGGCGGAACGTCTCGGTCTATGCCGAGGCCGGCGTCCGGCCGATCGAGCCGTTGCAACTGACCGGCGCGATCCGGTTCGAGGACTTCAGCGACTTCGGCTCGACCACCAACGTGCAGGCGGCGGCGCGCTATGACCTGGGCTCGGGTCTTGCAGTGCGTGGCTCGGCGGGCACGGGCTTCCACGCCCCGGCCTTGGCCCAACAGTTCTATTCCTCGACCAGCAGCCGCACGCTGAACAATCCTGTCACCGGCGTGCCGGAGTTCGTCCTTGTGCGGACGGCCCCGGTCAGTTCGCCGGTCGCCCGGCTTCTGGGCGCGAAGGACCTTGAGCCGGAAGAGGCGACCAACCTGTCGTTCGGCGCGACCTGGCAGGGGGAGGTCGCCGGCGGCTCGCTGAGTGCGTCCGTCGACGCCTACCGTATCGAGATCGACGACCGCATCGCCCTGTCGTCCAACTTCGTCGACACCGGGACCTCGACCGCAATCCGCAGCTTCCTCGCGGCCCAGGGGTTCCCGGGCGTGACCAGCGTTCGCTACTTCGCCAACGTCGGCGACACCCGCACGGAGGGCTTCGACGTCTCGGGCCGCTGGCGCCGGACGACCGACACCCTCGGGACCTTCACCGTCACGGCCGGCTACAATCGCAACGAAACCGAGCTGACTCGTGTCGCCTCGACTCCAGCCGAACTCGTCGCCCTGGGGGTCCGCACGCCGCTGTTCGACATCACCGAGATCACGCGCACGGAGAAAGGGCAGCCGCGCGACAATCTCCAGATCGGTGTCACCTGGCATGTCGACCGGTTTTCCATCTCGGTACGCGGCGTCCGCTACGGCGAGGTGCAACAGCTGATCCTGACCAACCAGACCCCGGCCGCCGTCGCCGCCTTCCGGCAGGGGCGCACCGGCTTCAACGCCCTGCCGACCCAGGCGGGCGCTGCCGGAAACTTTGACCTGGCCCAGATCCTGGAGCCCGAAGTCCTCACTGACATCAATGTCGCCTACCGGTTCACCGATCGGCTGACCGGCGAGATCGGGGTCAATAACGTCTTCAACGTCTATGGGACCGAGAACATCGCCTCGACCGCCGCCTTTTCCGGCGGGGATACCTTCGGCGCCTTCCCCTACAGCGAATACTCGCCCTTCGGCTGGAGCGGAGCCTTCGGCTACGTGAAGCTGAGGGCCAGTTTCTGAGGTCCGCCGTGACCCCGACTTCCAGCTTGTCCCGCCGTTTCCTCCTCGGCGGCGGGACGGGGCTGGCCGGCGCCGCGCTTCTGGGGAGCGCGGCGCCGGCGACAGCCCGCCAGACATCGTCGGCGCCGATCCGGCTGAGCCTGAACGAGAACCCCTGGGGACCTTCGCCGACGGTCGAGCCGGCCATCCGCTCCGCGCTCGGCCGGGTGAACCGTTATGTCGAGGGGGAACAGAACGATCTGATCGCCGTCATCGCAGCGCTTGAGGGCGTAAACCCGGACCAGATCATTCTCGGCGAGGTCCTGGCGCCGCTGGGCCTGCAACTGGCTCTGAAGGGCGGGGCGGCCAGCCGCTTCGTCTATTCGGCGCCGGGTTACGCAGGCTTCACTGACGCGGCCGCTGCGGTGGGCGGCCGGATCGTCGGCGTGCCTCTGAACGACCGGCTGGAGAACGACCTTCCAGCCCTGCTCGCTGCCCTCGAAGACCGCACCGAGGCCCTGTTCCTCGTCAATCCGCACAATCCGTCCGGCACGGTCAGCGATCCGGCCGCGCTGCGCGCCTACCTGCTGGAGGCGTCCGCGAAGACCCTGGTGATCGTTGACGAGGCCTACCTCGAATACACCGACGACTTCGCGGGACGCACGGCGGTCGGGCTGGTGCGTGACGGCGCCAACCTGGTCGTGTTCCGCACCCTGGCCAAGGTCTATGGACTGGCGGGCCTGCAGGCGGGCTACGCCGTCGCCCCGGCCGCGCTCGCATCGGAGCTGAAAGCCAAAGGCGTGGGCGCGCCGCACAGTCTGGACCAGCTGACCCTTGCGGCCTCGACGGCGGCCCTGACCGATCAGGCCCACGTCCACCGGGTCGCGGCAGAGACAGCGCGTGAGCGCGACCTCTGGCACGCCGAGCTCGACGCACGCGGCTGGCCCCGAACGCAATCCCGGGCGAACTTCGTGTTCTTCAGGTCCGGCCGCCCGCACGCCGAACTCGCCGCCGCCCTCGCCGCCGAGGGCATCATAGTCGGCCGCGCCAATCCGCCCCTGACGGACTGGACCCGCGTCACCCTCGGCCTGCCGGAAGAAAACCGAAGGGCGCGCGAGGCCGTTCTCAGGCTGGGACGTGCGGTCTAAAGCCTGATCCGTTGAGGAGGAATCGCTACGCGATTCCGCCAATTCGGTGAGTCAGGCGCCAGCTATGTGCGAGAGCGATCAGGCTCTAGCGCGCGCACACCGGCGACGGGGCCGGGGTGTCTTCATTGGCGATCCAGCAGGCGCTGTCGCGCTTGTCGCGACGATAGGTCCCCCCGATCGGAACGCGCTCATCGGGGCCGAAGACCTCGAACAGGCCGCCTTCGCCGTCCGAGATCACCATGCGGAGGGCGATGTCCGGGCCATCCAGCTGGAAGCTGCCGTCGCCGAACAAGGGCGTGAATGTGCAGTTGGTCTCAGGGGCTGTCCCGACCTGGCAGCGGATCTGGCGCGCGCGGCCGGGGTTGTCCTCGGCGCTGATCGGCACGGGGGTGTAGCCGGCAGTCTGGGCCGGCGGCTTGGCCGAGGTCGGGCCGGTCGGTGTGGGCGGCGCTGCGGCAGGCTTGGCGGCGGGCTCCGCTGCAACCCCTGCGGTCGGAGCGGTCGCGGACGCATCCGAGGCTGGTGCGTCGACTGAGCTCTCGGCCTGGCTGCAGCCAGTGACTACCAATGCCGCCGTGCAGGCCGCAGCCAAGATGATCGAGCGCATCGTCTTCCCTCCGTGATCGTCGATGTGTCAGATCTCCACTGTTCACCAAGCCCGGACGCGGGTCCAGCCCGCCGATGGTTGGAGACCGGTTTCGTCAGACGGGTGCGCCCCGTCTGGGGCCCGGGCGCGATGACGCCGGTGTCATGGGAGGCGACAGACCGTCCGGCCACTCGGCGCGATGCGCTCCCAGAGCAGGCCGAGCCGCCTGTATGACCGGAGCCAGCGTTTGGTCAGCGCCTGCTGGTAGGGCGCGATCTCTACGCCGGGCAGGCAGGATCGCATCATGCGTTCCTCGACAAGAATAGCGCGTGACTGAGTGGGTTCGTGGTCCAGTCCTGTGACATCGGCCGAACCGGGGGTCCGGTACAGCAGCCAGCCGGGCGCCACGTTATGGCGCTGCGCGAATTCCGCCTGTCGCGTCGCCGTGGTCTCCGTCCTGGCCATGGCCTCGGCGAAGGCGATCTCCGCGTCTTCAACACTCCGTCCAATCCTGGCCTGCAAGGCCATGAACTCCGACTTGCGCGACCGGAAGCGGTCAAGGGTCCAGGGATCAATGCTGCCGTGGAGCAGCACGATGGACCGGGGCGAGAACTCGATCCGCCGGGCCAGAGGCAGGAAATAGTTGGCGCAGGACGAGTTGCATTCGCCCTCGACCCGCATCGTCAGACCCCGGCCCTCGAGAATCCCGGCGATGTCGAGGGCTGCCTCGACGCTTCCGCCGTTCGAATCCAGCACGAGCTCGCGTGTGCTTCCGGCGAAAGTCTCTCGGACGCAGCGTGACAACGCCGCGTCGATTTCACCTGTGATGGCGAAGACCTCTGCGGTGCGTTGTTCGCAGGCTCCGGTTCTCGCCTCTGCGGCTGGCCGGGCGTTGAAGGTCGATGTGCTGGCGCACCCACCCAGCAAGGCGGTGGCGACGAAAAGGATGGCCCAGGCGGCACGCATGGCCAGACCCTAGGGTGGTCAGACCCCCAGAATCCAGCCCTCTTCGTCCTGCACCTGTGCGATCAGGGCCTCGTCGGTTCCCTTTTTCGGTCCGAAGGCGGTCGACAGTTCGCCGCGCTCGTCCATCAGGGCGAAGGCTTCAGCCGTGGTGCGGACCTGGGCCTGGTCCTTGAACTCGCCCTCGGCGGCGGTGGTCGGCCACATCGACGGCCAGACCTCGGCGACCAGCACCGACAGGGGTTCCACATCGGCGGGGTCCAGCGTCCGCCAGCCGGTGCCCAGTGGCCAGACGGCACCCGACGGGCCGAGGCTCTCCAGCAGCCGGCGCACCATCGGGATCCCGACAAGGGTCTGTCCCCCGACCGCGCCCGCGCCGTGCATCTGCCAGTTCGACTTGGGCTGCAGCTTGCCCTTGCGCACGGCGGTCTCGGTCGCGCGGAATTCGAGGATGTCGCCTGTACCCTGCGGCGGCTTGGTCGTGGTCAGCCAGCGCTGGGCCTGTTTGGCCGGGGCCCCCCACAGAGGCCAGGCCTCGTCGGTCATCAGCCGGTTCATCTTGGCCGCGACCTGGTAGCGGTTGTTGGTATTGTCGGCCTTGTCGACGACGTTCGCCGCGATGAATTTCCACATCGCGGACCAGGCCGGGGTCTCGGTCAGGCCGAGGCGTCCGGCCGTGCCGACGGGATAGCCCAGCGAGAAGTCGAAGCCGACCAGGACCCGGTCGCCGCGCTTCCTGTGATCGGCCAGGATCGTCTTCAGCAGGGCCTCGCCCTCGGCTCGCGTCGCGACATTGTGGGTCTCTGTATAGAGGCGGAAGCGCACGTCGCGCTTGGCCACGCCGATCCAGACCGAGTTCTCGCCCAGCTTCTTGCCTTCGGCGGCGGTCCAGTCGGCAATCACATAGGCGTCGAACAGGCGGGCCACGGCGGGCTCCTTCAAAAGCAGCAGGCGATACAGAGGTGAGGGCTTCTAGCGCCCGGCGGCCTTCGCCGAAAGGGCGATCAGGCTTTAAGCAGCGCCTCAAGGTGCGACAGCCAGCGCCGGCCGAGCCTCATGGCCTCCGGCGGAGACCCCGCATGACCCGGCGCCATGGCGTTCCACAGGGCCAGTTCGAACTCCGGATAGCGGGCGTCGGCGAACAGCAGGCGCAGGGTCACCAGTTCGGCATCCGGGGCCATGACATCGAGCGCCTTCCGGGGCTCGCCGCGCCGGACCCGGGCGACGACGTGGCCGTCGACGATGACCTCGCCGCCCTCCACCTCGTCGAAGGCGTAGACCAGACCATGCGCGCCGCGGTCCCACAGGACGGCGATCTGGCCGCCCTGGAAATCCAGGCCGGCGGCGCGGCCCTCGATCGCCGAGATCGCCTCGGCTTCGGCGACGGACCCGAGCGACTTGAGCATGGCCCGACGCAGCCGGCGCTCAGGCTCCATCCACCAGTTCAGCGTCAGGGCGGCGGTGGTCAGGGCGGCGGCGGCCAGCGACACCAGCAGGATGACGCGCAAAGCCTCACCCATGTTGGGCCTCGCCCATCAGTCGGCGAGCTCGATCACGACCGGCACGTGGTCGGACGGCTTTTCCATGTCGCGGGCATCACGATGGGTCTCGACCCCGACGAACCGGTCGGCCGCCTGGGGCGACAGCAGGTGGAAGTCGATGCGGATGCCGTTGTCCCTCTGCCAGGCGCCGGCCTGATAGTCCCAGAAGGTGTAGGTCCCCGGCGGCTGGCGGCCCAGCTCCCCGGCTTCATGCAGGCCGAGGCCCTTCAGCGCCCGGAAGGCGGCGCGGCTCTCCGGCTGGAACAGGGCGTCGTTGACCCAGGCGGACGGGGTTTTCGCGTCCTCGGGCGTGGGGATGACATTGTAGTCGCCGCACAGGGTGAAGGGCTCTTCCAGTGCCAGCAGATCACGGGCGTGGGCGTTCAGGCGCGCCATCCAGCGCATCTTGAAGTCGAACTTCTCGGTCCCGATGGGATTGCCGTTGGGCAGGTAGATCCCGCCGACGCGGACGGGGCGGGGCGCCTCGATCACTGCCTCGATGTACCGGGCCTGATCCTCCGCATCCTCGGTCAGCAGGTCCAGGCCCGGCAGGCCGCGTCGCACGTCCGAGACCGGAAACTTCGAGAGCAGGGCCACGCCGTTGTACGACTTCTGGCCATAGACCTCGACGTTGTAGCCCAGGCTCTCGAACGGCTCCCTCGGGAACTTCTCGTCGACCGTCTTGATCTCCTGGAAGCAGACGACGTCCGGCTGCGCCGCCTCCAGCCATGCGAGCACGGTCGGCAGGCGGGCATTGACCGAGTTGACGTTCCAGGTGGCGATGCGCATCGGACGGAGCCTAGGCAGCGTCGCCCTGCCCGGCAAGCGCCGCGCGCCCGCCGGGCAGGACCAGGATGCCCCGGCAAGCGCCGCGCGCCCGCCGGGCAGGACCAGGATGCCCCGGCAAGTGCCCCTTACTGCGCTGGCGCCGCCGCGACCGTGGTTAGCCGACAGCCGCCGCCGATCCGCTGGGCCTGTTCGCAGGGATAGACATTCAGCGGCTCGAACCGGGGGGAGAAGATCACGACATAGCCGCCGCCTGCGCCGCATTTGGCCTCATAGACGCGATTGCCTGCCGCCGAACCCATGTAACGACTGCCGGTCACGTCGCACTCCGACGCCGGACTGCCCGTCAGCCGGGCCTTCAGGGTCGCGGCCGCTTCCTCGGGGGTCGAGAAGCGGCAGGTCGAATTTTGGCTGGCGATGATCGCGCATTCAGTGGTGCTCCAGCCGGTCGCCGTCTTCTCGATCCGGTAGCCGTCAACACCGGCGCATCCGACCTCGTAGATCAGGGTGTTTTCGGCAGTGCGTCCGAGCGGGACGCCCGCGTCGACCGTGCAGGCTATGCCGGCCTCGGCGGCATAGCCGGCTATGGCGCGGGCGACGTCCTTGTTCTGGGCGATGACGCACTGGACGCCGACGTCGGCATTGGGATTGGCGGCGCGATCCGCCTCCGCCTGACCGGCCAGCAACACGCAGTCGCGCGCCTCGGGCGGGATGGAGTTGACCAGGATATAGCCGGGGCCGGCGGCGCAGGCCGCCTCATAGGTCACGCGCTGCCGGTCGGTGGTCTGGCCGATCACATTGGCCTCGACCACGCGGCAGGTCAGGCCTGCTGCGTTGGCGATGCGCTGCGCCGCCATGGCGGCGGCGGGGCCCGAGGTCGCCAGGGGCGCGGTGGCGCGGGCCCCGCCTTCCGCAGGCGCCGGCGTGGCGCCGGGATCCTGGGGCATGCCGGTCGATCCCGGGTCCTGGGCGGAGGCGGGAAGGGCGGTCAGCGTCGACAGGGCGACCGCGAGAACGGCTCCGAACGCTGCGAGGGGGAAATGTTTCGACACGGCGACTGCTCCTGATCGGCCCGCCGAGCGTTGGTCCGACGATCCCGGTTGGTCAAGCCTCCCGGAGCCGGAAATCCGCACCGGCGAGCCTTCCGCTCGCCGGTGCGGGTCCGGTTACTCTTGCGTCGCGGGTGCGGCGGCGGCCGGAATCTCCGGCACGATGGTCAGCCGGCAGCCGCCCCCGATGCGCTGGGCGGTCTCGCAGGGATACACCTGCTGCACGGCGTATTCCGGGTTGAAGCGCACAATCACGCCGTTGCCGGCGCCGCATTTGGCTTCCCAGAAGGCGCCGTTGGCGTTCGCGCCCATGTAGCGGCCCTCGGTCACGTCGCAGGACGCGGCTTCGCTGCCGGCCAGGCGGCTCTTGAACGTTGCGGCAAGCTCGGCGGGCGTCGAGTAGCGGCAGTTCGCATTCTGCGTGGAGATGATGGCGCATTCGGTCGCCTTCCAGCCGGTCGCGACCTTCTCGATCCAGTAACCGTCGGCTCCGTTGCAGCCGATCTCGTAGATCAGATTGCCTTCGCTCGACTTGCCGATGGAGGCGCCCTGGTCAACGACGCAGGCGATGCCGGCCTCGCCCGCATAGGCCGAGACGACGCGGACGATGTCGAGGTTCTGGGGGATGACGCACTGTGTGCCGACGTCGGCGAGCGGGTCGCGGGCGCGGTCGATCTCGGCCTGACCGGCCAGCAGCACGCAGTCGACGGCCAGGGGCGGAGCGGAGCTGATCAGGATGTAGCCCGGGCCTGTGGCGCATGCGGCTTCATAGGACTTTGCGCCTTCGGCAGTCTGGCCGAGGAAATTGGCCTGGTTGACCTGGCACGCGACCGACGCCGACGTGGCGATGGCCTGGGCGGCTGCGATATTCTCTTCCGGAGTAGGCGGGGCCGGCGCCCGCTGGCGTTCCTGGCGCGGCGTGCGGCCGGGATTGGCCCGGGACGTCGGAGCGATGGTGCTCGGGTCCGGGGTTGGCTGGCCGTAGCCCGTCCCGCCGCTGTTCGTGTCCTGGCCCGCAGCCGGCGCGACGACCGCCATCGCTATCATTGCGGCGCCGCCGACGGCCGCCAAGGTTTTCATGAACACGGAAACTCTCCTTGAAACTTGTCCGGAAGCCTTGGCGAGCCGTCGTGACGAGGTCAAGACCGGGCGCTGGACGCGCTGGCCCTCCTGAGCCTATGGTCAGGCGCGTTGCGATTGGAGACGGACTTGGCGGACGGCGTCATCACAAGCGAGGGCGAGGCCGAGACCGGCGGTGACGGTCTGCGGGGTCTCACCTATCCGCTGGGCGCGCCGCCGGCCCCCGGCGAGGCGATCCAGGCGGCGCGCGGCGTCCTCTGGCTGCGCCTGCCCCTGCCGATGCAGCTCAATCACATCAATGTTTACGCCATCGAGGACGGCGACGGCTGGGCGGTGGTCGACACCGGCATCCGCACCCCGGAGTCCCTCGCGGCCTGGGAGGCGGCCCTGGCCGGCCCCCTGGGCGGCAGGCCGGTGACCCGGGTCATCTGCACCCATATGCATCCCGACCACATCGGCCTTGCGGGCTGGCTGTGCCAGCGGTTCGACGCCCCCTTGCTGATGACCCAGCTGGAATATGTCACCGGCCGGATGCTGGTCGCCGACAACGGCCCGGCCCCCGAGGCCGGTGCGATCTTCTGGCGCGCCTCCGGGTGGACGGAGGCGCAGATCGACGGCTGGCGCTCAAGCTACGGCCGGTTCACCAAGGGCGTCTTCCACATGCCCTCGACCTATGAGCGCCTGACCGGGGGGCAGGTCCTGTCCATCGGCGGCGAGGACTGGACCATCGTCATCGGCAACGGCCACAGTCCCGAGCATGCCTGTCTGTGGCGCAGGTCGGACAATGTCTTCATCTCCGGCGACCAGATTCTGCCGCGCATCTCGTCGAACATCTCGGTCTGGCCGACCGAGCCCCTGGCCGATCCGCTCGACGACTGGATGACGTCGCTGGACCGGCTGGGCGACCTGCTGCCGGCGGGGACCTTCGTCCTGCCAGGCCACGGCGACCCCTTCACCGGGGTCCTGCCGCGCATCGAGGCTCTGAAACGGGGTCACACCGTGTCGCTGAAACGGCTGGAGCGGACGCTGCGCGAGCCGAAGCGAGCGGTCGACGTCTTCGCCTCCCTGTTTGCTCGCCCGGTCGGCGACGGCATCCTCGGCATGGCGACGGGCGAGGCCATCGCCCACCTCAACTATCTGGCCGGTCAGGGCCGCGTGCGCCGCGAACGCGACGCCGACGGCGTGGACTGGTGGAGCCTCACCCAAACGGAGACCGCATGAGCGACCCCATCCGCACCGAACTGTCGAACGGCGTCCTGACGGTCACCTTCGCCCGCGCCGAGAAGAAGAACGCCATCACCCAGGCGATGTACGCCCTTCTGGCCGAGGCGACCAACCGCGCCCGCACCGACGACGCCGTCCGCGTCCTGGTGTTCAAGGCCGAGGGCGACAGCTTCTCCGCCGGCAACGACATCGCGGACTTCATCGCCCTGGGTTCGCAGGGCGGCGGCGGACAGGTCGTCGATGCGCCGGTGTTCCGGTTCCTCAAGTCCCTCGCCGAGATGGACAAGCCGGTGGTCGCCGCCGTGCGAGGCCGGGCCGTGGGCATCGGCCTGACGCTCCTGCTCCACTGCGACATGGTTGTGGTGGCCGAGGACGCGCTTCTGTCGGCCCCCTTCATCAACCTGGCCCTGGCGCCCGAAGCGGCCTCGTCCCTGCTGCTGCCGCAGGTGCTGGGCCATCAGCGCGCCTTCGAGATCTTCGCCCTCGGCGAGCCCATCGACGGCAGGACCGCCCTGGCCTGGGGCCTCGCCAGTCGCGCCGTTCCGGCCGCCGAGGTCGACGCCGTCGCCGACGGCCTGGCCGCGAAACTGGCCGCCCGCGCGCCCAATTCGCTGCGCAAGACCAAGCGGTTGATGCGCGACGCCGAGGCCCTGTGGGCCCTGATGCAGCGCGAGGGCGAGGCCTTCGGCTCGCAGATGTCCAGCCCCGAGGCCATGGAGGCCTTCATGGCCTTCAGCCAGAAGCGGGCGCCCAACTTCGGCTGAACCTCTCCCCGGGGGAGAGGGAGCTTTGCCTTGATCCCGCCCCCCATTGCCCCTAAGCGCCCGCGCCATGAGCCTCGCGCCCGTCCTCGCCCGCAGCCTCCGCATCACGCCGGAGACCGACGCCGACCGTGACGAGGTCGACGCCCTGGTCATGGCCGCCTTCGGCCCGGGTCGGTTCGCCAAGACCGCCGAGCGAATCCGCGAGACCGCACATATGGCGGCTGCCTTCACGGCACGCGAAGACGGCCGGCTGATCGGCTCGGTTCGCCTGTGGTCTATCTCGGTCGACGGCCTCGACGCCCTTTTCCTCGGTCCCATCACCGTGGCGAAGGATGCGCGCAGCGGCGGCCTCGGCGCCGATCTGGTCGGCGCCTGTATCGGCGAGGCCCAGCACCAGGGCGTCGCCGGCGTCCTGCTCGTCGGCGACCCGCCCTATTTCCAGCGCTTCGGCTTTCAGCCCGCGTCCGGCGTCCGCCTGCCCGGACCGGCCGACCCCCGCCGGGTCCTGTGGCTCCCGATCACCAGCGCGGTGCCGTCGGGTCTCGCCCTTCCGGCCTGAGCGTCCTAAGTCAGGACCATGAGCGGTCCGGAACCATCATCAGGCCTTGCCGCGGTCGCCGCCGCAGCGAAACAGGCTCCCGGGCGGGGCCTGCCGCCCGTCCATCTGTGGCATCCGGACCATTGCGGCGATATCGACATCGTCATCCGCAGGGACGGTGTCTGGATGCACGAGAACTCGCCCATCGGGCGGGCCGAGCTGGTGCGGCTCTTCTCGACTGTCCTGCGCCGAGACCCGGACGGCTATCATCTGGTCACGCCGGTCGAGAAGATGCGGATCGAGGTCGAGGACCTGCCGTTCCGCGCCGTAACGATGGTCCGCGACGGCGACGACCTGGTCTTCACCACCGACGTGGGCGACGAGACGCGTGCGGGCACCGAGCACCCCATCGTCGTCGACACCGACCCTGCGACCGGCGAACCCGCGCCCCGCGTTCATGTCCGCGCCGGCCTTGAAGCCCGGATCGTCCGGACCGTCTTCTACGACCTGGTCGAGAGGGCCGAGGAACACGACGGGCGGCTGCAGGTCCAGTCCGGCGGCGTCTGGTTCCCGCTCGGCCCGCCGGGAGCGGGCGTCGAATGAGCCATGCGACGCTGAAGGACCGTCTGGTCGAAAGACTGACCCCGGCCGGGGGCTGGCGGGCGGAGACGCGCGCCGTTCGCTCCGACTTCGACCTCAATCCCGGCGCCACGCGCTGGACGCCCGGACCGCTCAAGCCCGCGGCCGTCCTGATCCCCGTCATCGCCGACGCCGAGGGGGCGCGTGTCCTGCTCACCCGCCGTGCCGATAGCCTGGCCAAACACACCGGACAGGTCGCCTTCCCCGGCGGCCGGCTGGATCCGGGCGAGACCGCTGTCGAGGCCGCGTTGCGCGAGGCCCGGGAGGAGGTGGACCTGGACCCCGCAGCGGTCACCGTGCTGGGCCTGTCCGACGCCTATGAGACCGGCACCGGCTATCTGATCACCCCGGTGATCGGCTGGATCGACACCCTGCCGACCCTGACCGCTTCGCCCGCCGAGGTGGCCGAGATCTTCCAGACGCCGTGGGACTTCCTGATGGATCCGGCCAACCACAGCCGCGACCATCTCGAGGCGCCCGCCGGGGTCAAACGCTGGTTCTGGGCCATGACGTGGAACGAGCAATACATCTGGGGTGCGACGGCCGGGATCATCCGGGGCCTGCGCGCGCGGCTGTACGGCGATGAGCCCGACCTGCCTGCCTCGGCGGCGGAGGACGCGGCGTGACGCGACTGGAAAACCAGTCATGGCTGACCAGTCCCGCCACCGTCGCCGTCTTCGACGCGCTGGAGGCGGCGGGCGGCTCCGATTGCGCGCGCTTCGTCGGGGGCTCCGTCCGCAACGCCCTGGTCGGAAGACCCGTCGATGACTTCGACATCGCGACCCGGCTGAAGCCTGAGGCCTCGATGGCCGCCTTGAAGACGGCCGGCATCAAGGTCGTGCCGACCGGCCTGGCCCACGGCACGGTCACCGCCGTCTCGGGGAAGAAGCCCTACGAAATCACCACCCTGCGGCGTGACGTGGAGACGGATGGCCGTCGCGCCGTGGTCGCCTTCACTGACGACTGGGCCGAGGACGCCGCCCGCCGCGACTTCCGCCTCAATGCCCTCTACGCCGACCGGACAGGTGCGATCTTCGATCCCACCGGGCAGGGTGTGGCGGACGCCCTGGCCGGCCGGGTCGTCTTCGTCGGCGATCCGACGACGCGGATCGAGGAAGACTATCTCCGCATCCTGCGCTTCTTCCGCTTCTTCGCCTGGTACGGCCGCTCGGAGCCCGACGCCGAAGGCCTCGCCGCCTGCGCCGCTCACGCCGATGGGCTGGCGCGGCTGTCGGCGGAGCGGGTTTCGAAGGAACTGCTGAAACTGCTCGCCGCCCCGGATCCGCGCCCCGCTGTCCATGCGATGCGCAACGCCGGGGTGCTGAACCGCCTGTTCCCCGCCGTCGGCGATCTCGCGGCCTTCGACAGGATCTGCGAGGCCGGCGACGACCCGGTCCTGCGTCTGTCCGCCCTGCTGCCGGATGATCCTCCCGCCGTGGCCGTCATCGCGCGCGGCCTGCGCCTGCCCAGGGCCATGGAGACCCGCCTGGCCGCCGCTGCCGAAGGACCGCTCGATCCGGAGACCGACGAGCGTGAACTGCGCGCCCTGATCTATCGCCTCGGCAAGGAGGCCGTCGGTGACCGTATCCGGCGCGGCGGGGCGATCCGGCCCGGGGCAGAGACGCCGTCGGCGTTGGCCCTGATCGACAGCTGGGCCATCCCTCGCATGCCCGTCGGTGGTCATGACCTCGCCAAACTCGGCGTCGAACCCGGCCCGGAACACGGTCGCATCCTGAAGGCCTTCGAGGCCGGATGGATCGCCGACGACTTCCCCGCCGACGGCCACCAGCAACGGCTCACGCGGCTGGCGACGCCGTCCTGACGAAGCGGGTGATGACCGGCCGGTGGTCCGAGCCCGTCGGCAGGCCCAGTCGCCGGTCCACCAGTGCCAGATCAGGCGTGCGCCAGACCTGGTCAATGGTGATGCCGGCGATGGCGGGCAGCCGCGTGGGCCAGGTCCCCGGCCAGCCCGGTGCCGGGATCAGTCCGCCGTCCTGCTTGATGATCCTGCCGATCCGGGCGCTCGAGACGCTGTTGAAATCCCCGGCGGCGATGACCGGTCCCGCGATCGACCGCGCCCACGCCGACAGCCCCTCCGCCTGCCGGATCTGCTCCCACTGGATCTGATAGGGCCACGGCCGGGTCATGTGCACGCCCGCGACCGTCACGGGACCGATCGGGGTCTCGACCACCGCGCCGACGACGGACAGGCCGGGTACGACCAGACCAATGTCCTGTAGCGGTCGGCGCGAGGCGATGATCGACCGCGCCGCACCGCTGGGGCGGTCCATCCGGATGTTGGCGGCCCGATAGGGATAGCCCGTCAGCACCTGGTCAATCGCCGCCGCCGGGGCATCTCCGACTTCGATCAGCACCACCACATCCGCATCGGCCGCAGCGATGGAGGTCGCCATCGCCTCCACGTCGGTGTTCAGGGCGTGCAGGTTGGCCGAATAGAGGCTGAAGCCTTTGCTCCCGGCCTCGGCCTCGGCCTCTCCGCGCGACGGTGCCCATTGCGGCGCTCCTGCTGCAAGCACCAGTCCGCAGACAACAACGGCCGCCCCGATCAGGATCCTCGACCGCAACAGGCCTGCCGCCGCCAGCCCGCCGACCGCCGCGATCAGCGCAGGGCCCGTGAACTGCGCCAGGATGTCGACCCACCGATGCCCGATCCCGCTCAGGGCCGCCCCGGCGATGCCCAGCGGCACCGTCAGCGCCAGCGCCAGGATGATCCGGGCCGCCAAACGCACATGTGAACGGAAACGATCAGTCACGGAGACTTGCTATCCATGATGAACACGGGTCGATGTGGCGCGTTGACCCGTCGTTTGGAGGGCGAAATGGCGAAGCGATCCATCGGGGATATCGAGAAGATCTGGTCCAATGTCGAGGGCGTTAAGAAGCTCTCCGACCGGGCCGTCGGTTTCGGTCCCTTCGGCATCGGTCTGGACGGCCTGCTGACCTGGATCCCGGTCGTGGGAACGGTCTACAGCGTCGGAGCCGGCGGCTGGCTGCTGATCCAGGCGGCGCGGGCCAGGGCCACACCCGGCACCCTGCTGCGGATGATCGGCTATCTCGGCGTCGACAGCGCCACCACCCTGGTGGGCGAGGCTGTGCCCTTCGCTCCTGACGTGGTCGACTTCTTCTTCCCGGGGCACCTGATGGCGGCAAAGGCGCTGCAAAAGGATATCGAGTCGACCCACTGGGTCGAGGCGAATGAGCGCGAGGCGCGCGCCTCCGGCGACCACGACCGGCACGTCGCGGCCATGAAGGCCGATCCGAAGAAGCGACGGATCGTCTATCTGCACGACTGAAGCCGCTGTTTCACTTGACGAACCGGGCGGGGCGAGCCCTAGTCCCGCCGATCGAGACCGCCCCCGGACGCCTGAATGACCCCGATGCTGACGCGAGACGAACTGGCCGTGGCGCTCGGCAACGCGGGCGCAGGCGACCGGGCCGCCTTCAGGATCGTCTATGAAGCGACCTCCGCGAAGCTATTGGGCGTGTGCCTGCGTATCTTGGCTGACCGCCAATTGGCAGAGGACGTCTTGCAGGACACCTATCTCACCGTCTGGAGGAAGGCCTCGACCTTCGACCCCTCGCGCGCCAGCCCGATCACCTGGCTGGTGACCATCGCGCGAAACCGGTCGATCGATCGACTGCGCTCGGCCGCGCCCATGCGCCGGACCGCGCCCGTAGAGGACGCCCACGACCTCGCCGACGCCGCCCCCCTGGCTTCGGACGTGATCGAGACGACCGATGAGGTGGGTCGTCTGAATGCCTGTCTCGACACCCTGGAAGACAAGGTTCGCGGCGTGATCCGCACCGCCTTCATGGAAGGCGTGACCTATGACGCCCTGGCCAGCCGCGAGAACGTGCCTCTGGGCACGATGAAGAGCTGGATCCGCCGGGGGCTGCTGAGGCTGAGGAGCTGCCTCGAATCATGACCGACCGTCCCACCGAAGACGAAGACCGCGCCCTGGCCGGAGAGCTGGCCCTGCGGGTCCTGTCCCCCGCCGAGGAGCGCGCAGCCCAGGCCCGCCAGGCCTCTGACCCCGCCTTCGCCGCCGAGGTCGAGGTCTGGAACGAGCAACTGGCCGGGTTCATCGCCGAGATTCCGCCCGTCCAGCCGTCCGCCCGCGTCTGGCCCCGGGTCGAGGCCGGCATCGCTGAGCCCGTCGTCGCGCCCGATGCGGCCAACGACAACCGCGCCGGCTTCTGGCGCGCCTGGGCCCTCGGTTCGACCGGACTGCTGGCCGCCAGCCTCGTCGCCGTCGCCCTGCTGGCCACCCGCCCGGCCCCCGCGCCCATCGTTCAGGCGGCTCCGGCCGGCGGCGTGACCCGCGTCGCCACCATCGCCACGACCGACGGCGGGACCCCCGTCGTCGCCCTGGCCTACGACAGCGCGACCGGCAATCTGTTCATCGCCCCCACACAGGCCATGAACGGCGTCACCGCGGTGCCCCACCTGTGGCTGGTCAAGCCGGGCCAGGCAGGGGTCCAGCTCATCGGCGCCATCGACGGATCGGCCGCCTCGCATCACCATCTCACCGACGTCCTGGCCTCGACGGCGGGCCAGGCGGTCGCGGTCGCCATCTCGATGGAAGCGCCGGGTCACACCCCGGCCGGCGACAAGCCCGACGGCCCGGTCGTCGCCACCGGCGAACTCCAGTCCCTCTAAGGCGCATCCCGGACGGCGAATTCCCCGTAGATTGATTGAATGGATCGTTTCGGAGCCGCCCAGGCGACGTCGTGGGTCCTGACGACCGCGATCCGGTAAGCGGGGAGGCCTCCCAGCCCTTCCATCGGTCTCCCCGCACCTCTCGCACCCGGCGATACCCATCAACGGATCGACCCAGGACCCCAATGAATTCAAGGGCCGGCTCTATTTATAGCCTTTGAACGCGCGGGCCTCCGGGGTGCCCGCACACTGATCTCCGTAATCCAACGGAGATCGAAATGCCTTCGAACCAGAGCGCGCGACTGGACCTGCCCTATCTGGCGGCCGGTCAGCTGCAGAAACACGTCACCGTCAACGAGGCCCTCACACGGCTCGACGCTCTGGCCCAGACAGCGGTGCTGAGCCGAACGGCCGCGGCCCAGCCCGCCGAACCGGAGGACGGCGCCCTCTACATCCTGCCGGCGACCCCGGCCGGCCCTGTCTGGTCGGGGTGGTCGGAGGGCGATCTGGTCCGCGCCGAACTGGGCGGCTGGACCCGCGTGCCCGCCCCGACCGGGACCCTGGCCGTGGTGCTCGACGAGGGCGCCCTCGTCATGCGCGGAGAAGGCGGCTGGGCCCCGTTCCCGGCCGAAGTTCGGGAACTCCGGCGGTTCGGACTGAACACACGGGGCGATGAGGACAACCCCTTCGCGGCGAAGCTGAACAAGGCCCTGTGGACGGCCCTTTCGTCGGGCGAGGGTGGCGACGGCGACCTGCGTTTCACCTTCAACAAGGACGGGGCCGCCGACGTTCTGTCGCTCTTGTTCCAGAGCGGCTACGGCGGCCGGGCCGAACTGGGCCTGATCGGCGACGACGACCTGAGGCTCAAGGTCAGTCCCGACGGCTCGGCCTGGACCGAAGCCCTCCGCATCGACAGGGACGACGCCCGCGTCTGGTTCGCCCGCGGCGCGACCCGGACCGAGACCGTTCGTCTGATGACCAGCGGCGACTTCACCCCGCCTGACTGGGCCCGACTGCTCATCGTCACGGCGCTCGGCGGGGGAGGTGGTGGCGGCGCCGGGGCGTCCGGACCCGGCGGCGTCCGTCAGGGCGGCGGCGGCGGGGGAGGGGGCGGCCTGTCCCAGGCGATCTGGCGGGTCGAGGATCTGCCTGGCGACCTGACGGTCACCGTCGGCGCGGGTGGCGCATCCGGGACGTCGGGCGGCGACACCACGATCACCGCGTCCGGCATCATCCTGCTCACCGCGCGCGGCGGCGCCGAGGGTCAGCCCGGGACCTCGGGCGGGGCAGGCGGCGCGGCCGGACCTGGTGTGACCGGCGGCAATGGCGGCGGTGCGGCCTCGGCGACCGCGACGGCGGGCGCGGGCCAGAGCCTGATCTGCGCGGCAGCCCCGGGCGGCGGCGGTGGAGGCGGCGGGCTCGACGCATCGACCGTGGCGCGGGCCGGAGGGGCAGGCGGCTCCGGTGGCACCCTGACCTGCCCGGGCGAGGGCGGCGCGGGGGCGGTCTCGGCACCTGGGTTGGCCGGATCGGGCCCTGTCTCGATTCTCGGAGCCGCCGGAGGCGGGGGCGGCGGCGCGGGCGCTGTCACCTCCGGCGCGGGCCTCGCAGGCGGCGCGGGCGGAGACTACGGCGCCGGTGGCGGCGGCGGGGGTGCGGGGATCAGCTCCGGCGGACCGGGCGGTGCCGGATCGGGCGGCGTCGTCCAGATCCTGATCCAGGGATGAGGCCGATGCCGCGCCCCGACGCCGACCCCGGCTTCGACGACCCCACCCGCGACGGCCTCAGCCCGTTGCTCGACATCGACGCGCTGGATTTCCCGCGCCGCCTGTCTCGCGACGAAGGCCGCCGCGCCGCCGGGCCCGACTGGTTCTGGAGCCATCCCACCCTCGACGAGGACTCCGACAATGATTGAGAACAACCCCCAATCCCCGCCCCAACCACCCTCGCCACCCCTGGCCGAGGGGCAGTGGCTATGGCGCCGGCTCTATGTCTTCGCGGCCAGTTTCGCCCTTTGGCGATCCCTGTCCGCCGTCGTCCACCGCACCGAGCCGGCCGCCCTCCCGGCGGTGGCCTCCGGCCTGATGTCGCTGCTCGCCCTGACCCTGATCCTTTATCTGGTCGCGCCGACGGCCCAGCAGCTGGTCGCCCTGCTGGTGAATCTGCGCCTGCGCCTCGCCGACGGAGGGGCGCGATGAGCTTTCGTCTCTCCGTCCGTTCCCGCGCCAGGCTTCAGGGCGTCCATCCCGCCCTGGTCGGTGTCCTGGAGGCGGCCATTCTGACCACGCCCGTCGACTTCATGGTCACGGAGGGCCTGCGCACACCGGAACGGCAGGCGGCCCTGGTCCGCGCCGGGGCAAGCCGCACCCTGAACTCCCGCCACATCACCGGCCACGCGGTCGATGTCGCGGCCGTGGTCGACGGCGCGCTCCGGTGGGACTGGCCGCTCTATCCGCCCATCGCCGAGGCCGTGAAGGCGGCGGCGAAGATCAGGGGCGTGGCTGTGGTCTGGGGCGGGGACTGGCCGCGCCTGCGTGACGGTCCGCATTTCGAGCTGGATCGGAGGGCGTTCCCGTGACGCCTCCCTTCCTCCGGACACTGACGCCGACCGGATGGCTGGGTCTCGGCCTGGCCGGCGCCGTGGCGGTCGCCCTCGTCCTCGGCGGGCTGGGTTTCCGCTGGGACCCGTTCGACCTCGGTCGCCGACGCCTCGACCGCGCCGAAGCGTCCGCCGCTGCGGCGGTCGAGGAGGCCGCCGCCCGGTCGGCGGAGGCTCGTGGCCAGGCCGGTCAGGTCGCCCGCCTTGAGGCCGCCGTTCAATCCGCCGTGGCGCTGGAACGCGTCACCGCCCGATCCATCCAGACTGCGAGAACCGCCGATGATTCCACCACGCCCCTGCCTGCCGATCGCGCTGCTCGCCTGCGCGACCATGACCGCGAGCTGTGCCGCCTCGCGCCCCACCTCATCGGTTGCCCCGCCGCGCCTGACCCTGCCGATGATCGCGAGCCGGCCGTGTGAGCTGTACCACCTTCCGGACGCTCCGACCGTGGGTGATCTCGAGGCCGGCTACATGACGCGCGGCCGCCAGATCGCCGATTGCGACACGGCCCGACGGCTGGCGGTGGAGACGCTCCTGGCCGAACGGGCAGCGGGAGAGACCGCGAGGCGCCACTGACTTCGTCCGTTTCGTCCGTTTCGTCAGGGTGTTTTGGGTTCGTCCGGACCAATCGCCCGGCAAAACCTGCCGGGCGCCCGGCATTTCCTGCCGTCCGGCCGCTGAAACGGCAAAACCTGCCGGGCGAGAGGCGTGGTTAAGGCAAGGTACCGTAGCTGTTTCAACAGCTTGCCTGATTGTCGAAATTGCGACGGCTGGCCCGCCGATTGCTTCTCAGGCTCCTGAGCAAAATGCTCTCGACGGTCAAAATGACGGTCGAACACCTTGAAACAAGGACTATCGGTCATGGCTTTGAATAGCGTGAACACGAACTCGGGCGCTCTGGTCGCCCTGCAAAACCTTCAGGCAACGAATTCGGAACTGGGCACCGTCCAGAGCCGCATCAACACCGGCAAGAAGGTCAACTCCGCAAAAGACAACGGCGCTGTCTGGGCTATCGCCCAGGGCCAGCGTTCGGAAGTCAACGCCCTGGGCGCCGTCAAGGACAGCCTGGCGCGCGGCTCGTCGGCCGTGGACGTCAGCATCGCAGCGGGCGAATCGGTTTCCGATCTGCTGCTGCAGCTGAAAGAAAAGGCCCTCTCGGCCACCGACAAGTCTCTGACGACCGCTGCTCGCACCGCCCTGAACGAAGACTTCAAGGCGATCCGCGACCAGATCACCACGGTGGTCACCAACGCCAAGTTCAACGGCGTGAACCTGCTGGACAACTCGACCGGCACCGGCGGCTACAAGGCTCTGTCTAACACGGCTGGTTCGACCATCAAGGTGGCGGGTGAAAACCTGTCGCTGGGCGGCACCAATGTGACCGTGGCCGCAACCACCACCATCGGCACCTCGACCCTGGCCACCACGGCCCTGGGTCTGGTCAATGCCTCGATCGACAAGGTTTCCGCGTCCCTGGCTCGCCTGGGCACCGGCGCCAAGGCGCTCGACACCCACGCGACGTTCGTCGGCAAGCTGTCGGACGCGCTCGAGAACGGCATTGGCAACCTGGTCGATGCGGATCTGGCCAAGGAAAGCGCTCGACTGCAGTCGCTGCAAACCAAGCAACAGTTGGGTGTGCAGGCTCTGTCGATCGCCAACCAGTCGTCTTCGATCCTGCTCGGCCTGTTCAGGTAAGCATAAATGGGAGGGCGGGGCCGCGGCCCCGCCCGACCGTTCACAGGGACGCCGGACAAGCGGCGTGAGGAGTCATGGACACCAATGCAAAACCGATAATCGCAAGCGTTGCTCCGTTGGTCGCCGTTCCGGCCGTTGTGGAACCGGCTGTCGCAGTTCAGCCGGTCGCTGTCTCGGTCGATACGGGCGAGACTTCAGACAGGAACCCCGCCTCGCAACAGGCTGAAGACGCCGCAAGGTACCGTCTGGTCATCGAGGAAGGTCCCACCCAGGGCACCTTCATCTACAAGACCCTGGACGGCGCAACCGGCGAGGTCGTCCGCCAGTTCCCGAGGGAACAGGTCCTGCGAATGGCGGAAAACGGCGGGTATTCCGCCGGCGGACTGATCGACACCAGCGCCTGAGGCTTCGGACGCCGGACCAGCCTACTGAACCGCTCGGGCCCGCCCGACGCGGTTAATCGTCGTGGTTTACCGCCGTTAACCATACGGTGACTGTTGCAGCCCTAGCCTGTCGGCGAACATACCCGGGGCTAGAAGACCTATGACGACGAACAGCGTTCACACCAATGCCGCCGCCGCTGTCGCGCTGCAGAACCTGTCTCGAACCAACGACAACCTGACCGGGGTCCAGAATCGCATCTCGACCGGGCTGACGGTCCAGGGAGCCAAGGACAATGCCGCTGTATGGGCCATCGCCCAGGGCCAGCGCGCCGACCTCGGCGCCCTCTCCGCCGTCAAGCAGAGCCTCGACCGAGCCACCTCGATCGCCGACGTCGCCGTGGCCGCGGGCGAATCGATCTCGGATCTGCTGAACCAGCTGAAGGAGAAGGTCGTCGCGGCCAAGGACATGTCGCTTAAGACCCAGTCCCGTCAGCTGCTCGACTCCGACTTCAAAGCCCTGCTGCGCTCCATCAAGTCGGCAGTCGACAACGCCTCCTTCGACGGCGGCAATATCCTGAACGGTTCCCTGACCAACGGCCTGAAGTTCCTGGCCAATGCCGGCGCGACCCAGTTCATCACCCTCTCGGGCAAGAATCTCTCGCTCAGCGGTTCGATCATTACGCTCGGCCTCAGCGACAGCCTCCTGACCCTGACCGGCTCGACCACGGCCCTCTCCAAGCTCGATGCCTCGATCAACAACCTGAACAAGTCGCTCGGCGACATCGGGGCCCAGTCGAAGCAGATTTCGGCTCACAACACCTTTGTGGCGAAGCTCTCCGACACGATCGAATCGGGCATCGGCAATCTGGTGGACGCCGACCTCGCCAAGGAAAGCGCGCGGCTCCAGGCCCTGCAGGTGCAACAGCAACTCGGCGCCCAGGCTCTGTCGATCGCCAACCAGGCGCCGCAGATCATCCTCAGCCTGTTCCAGGGCTAAAAGCGGCTGCCGGACCGGTGGCCGATCACGACGGGGGAGGGGCGGCGGCGCGGCTGATGCGCCCTGTCGCCGAACCCGTACAACGCCAGAAGGGACTGGATAAGCGACTTCGGGAAGATCATGGCCTCGCTCCTGTCTGACGAGATCACAACACGATTCGCATTCCATCGTTCCCTGCTCGGACGTTAATCTCGCATTGAGCCCGCTCGCATACCCTTGCGAGCGGAGGATCGAGTGGCGGTCAACAACAACTATCTGCTGGGTTTGTACGGGGGTTCCTACGACCCCTCGACCTCGGCCGCCGTATCGAATCTCGTCACCAAAAAAGCCCAGCCGACCGCGCCCTGGAGCACCTCGGCCCAGGCGACCGCTCCCAAACCTGACGCCCTGGTCCGCGCCGCGCTCGGGGGGCGCGCCTTCATCAACGAGGACGCCGCCCAGCTGGACGTCAAGGGCGCCTCGGGCGACTACAGGAAGCTGTTCGCCCTCTATCAGGGCCTGGAGACGTTGAACGCCCTGGCCAACCGCGCCTCGACGAAGGGCCTGACATCCACCGATCTGGCGCTGACCCAGAAGCGGTTCGCCTCGGGCCTGGCCGAAATCAGCGCCTACATCGGCAAGGCCGACTTCGATGCCCTGCGCCTGGTGCAGGGAACCTCGTCCTCGTCTTCCAAGACCACGGCCGCCGTCCCCCGCGACAGTTCCAACTCCATCACCGGCCCGATCCACGAAGGCTCGCTGGACACGCCGGTCAAGGCGTTCGAGGGCGACACACGGTTCAACATCACCATCAAGACGCCCGCCGGCCTGGGCACTCAGACGACGGCCGTTCCGATTGACCTCGGCGAAATGGGCGCGACGCCCCGGACGATGGACAGCGTCACCAGCTTCATCAACGGCAAGCTCGAGGCGGCCGGATTCCAGACCCGGATCGGCCGCGACCAGATCAAGGCCACGCCCCAGACGGTTCAGGTCGCCGGCAAACCCGTGACCCTGCCCGCAGGTCCCGATCGATGGGCGCTGGCGATCCGGGGGAGCTCGACCGAAACCGTCGGATTCTCGGCCGCCGAAACCTCCGATGCCGTCTATGTCGTCCAGTCGGCAGGCTCGCCCGCCACGACAGTGACCTCCACCGTGAACGGGCTGACGACGACCAAGACGACGGTCGCCGCCAAGACCACCAACCAGATCCTCAAGTTCCAGAGCGACGGCGGCACGGCGGCGGCGCCGACAGGCGGCAATGTCGGAGAGACCCACTGGGTCGACGGCCGCATCTCCCAGGAGAAGATGCCCGACGGCGTCTCGACCGTGCGCGCCAGCGCCGTCGGACCGGACGGCTCACTCTGGGTCGTCGGCGACGTCACCACCGGCGGGACAAGTCAGCCGATCAAGGGCGTCCAGGACGTCGCCCTGATGAAGTATGATTCCGCCGGACGGCTGGTCGCGACCCGCACCCTGGGCGCCTCCTCCACCGCCAGCGGCTATGCGATTGCAATCGACGACAACGGCGACGTCGCGGTCGCGGGATCGGTCACCGGTTCGCTGAACACCTCGAACACGGACGCCGGCAAGGCCGGGGAAGTCGCCGACGTCGCCGACAGTTTCGTCACCGTCTTCAACAAGGACGGCGAGGAGCAGTGGACCCAGCGTCGCGGCGCCCGAGCCGCCGATGAGGCGACCAGCGTCTCCTTCGGTGACGGCGGACTGGTCTATATCGGCGGACGCTCGAAGTCCGCCATTTCGGGGGCCGTGTCGATCGGCGGCTGGGACGGCTACGTCCAGGCCTTCAAGGCCGGCGAGCCCTATCCGACGGCCGGCATCGTCACGAAGGCCGTGGGACAGTCCCAGTTCGGCACCGGCGCAGACGACAGCGTCGACGCAATGACCGTCGACGGCTCCAGCCTTTATACAGCCGGCGTTGAGGACGGCCGCGCCGTCGTGCGCCGCTTCACCCTCGATTCGACAGGGGTTCCGACCCTGGCTTCGACCCGCGACATGGGCGTCATCTCCGGCGACATCGCGGGCATCGCCGTATCGAACGGCAAGGTCATCCTGACAGGGACGAGCCGCGACAGCGGGCTGTCCGCCGGAACGACCACGACGACCCATTCGGGCGGCAAGGACGTCTTCGTCGCCGCCATTTCGACCGATCTGACCGCCGCCGGGACCGACCGTCTCAGCTGGTACGGCGGCGCGGGGGAGGACTCGGCCGCCGACGTGAAGGTCCATGACGGGAAGGTGTGGATCACCGGCATCGCCGACCGCGACCCGTCCGCCAAGGACACCGACCCGACAAAGGCCTATCTGACCCGGCTCGACCCGTTGACCGGCGCGGTCGAATACACCCGCACCTGGTCCGGCGACGGCGACCAGGCCAAACCCATGACCCTGGCGGTCGCATCCGGCGGCGCCAGTGTTCTCGACCGGCTCGGCCTGCCACAGGGCGAGACCGACCAGAGCGATTCCAAGAGGCTGATCGACGCCACCTCGCTCCGCGTCGGCGACCGCTTCTACATCAGCCCCGCCAACGGCGGCCGGGCCTCAGCCGTGACGATCGAGGCCAAGGACACGCTCGCGACCCTGGCGCGCAAGATCAGCGTGGCCTCGGGCGGCAAGCTGAAAGTCACTGTCGCATCCGAGGGCGGGGCGGTGACGGGCAAGGACGGTGAGACCACCACCACGACCGGCGGGGTCCAGCGCCTGTCGATCATGGCCAAGGACGGCAAGACCGGCGCCATCCTGACCTCCGGCGAGACGGGCAGGGACGCCCTTCTGGGACTCGGCCTTTCGGCGGGCTACGTCGGACTGGCTGCGGCGGACAAGTCTGTGAAGACCTTCGGACTCGGTCTCCCCGGCAATCTGAACCTCAGCAATGCGGCCTCGATCACGGCCGCCGGCGAGAAGGTCCAGGGCGCGCTCAAGGTGATCCGAGACGCCTATCGCGGCCTGGCGCCCCAGGATGCCTCGGCATCCGCCTCCGGACCTGTGCCCGCCTATCTGACCAACCAGCTCGCCAACTATCAGGCCGCGCTCGCCCGCCTCGGCGGATAGCCGGGGGCCGTTTCTGTTCGCGGTTGACGCGCACGGGGCGCACGGGGTTATTGAGGCCTCCAAGGCCCGACGCCTCGCGAGCTCCGCTTCATGCAACTTCCCACCGACAATCGCGTCATCATCGCCATCGGCGTAGGCCTTGCGGTCCTGGCTGCCGTCGTGCTGGCCCTCGTCTTCAGCGGCGGCAACGAACCGGCCGCGCCCAAGGCGCCGGAGACCGAGGAAGGCCCCGGCGGCCTGCAGGTCGACCTGGCGGATGCGCCGTCACTGGAGCCGACGCGCGAGCTGCGGTGCTTCGTCGACGGCCAGTTCGTCGGCATGGCGACCCTCGCCGACTGCGCCCGTCGCAACGGTCTGGCGACCGACGCCCTCGACGTGGGGCTGGACGAGAGCGGCAATCTCGCCGCCGCCCCCACGGCCTCCTTCGCTCCGCCGCCGACCCTGCCGACGGCGGTCGAGACGGCCGATGTCGGGGTGACTGATCCCGATGACGCCGTCGTCCCCGGCAAGCCCGAGGCGCAGGTCCAGCAACCCGAACCCCGCGTCGAACGCGCGTCGGGAACACCCTGCCTTCGTTACACCGGTTCGGACTGGCGGGAGCTGGGCCGGATGACCCTCAACCAGTGCGTCCAGGCCCTCTATGCCGGCACCTGCGTCCGTCCCGGAGACGCCCAGTACGGCCGCCACGGCAACCTGACCCTGCGTCTGGTGCCGAGGCGGGTCGAACAGTCCAACGACAACACCCGCTTCCGCATTCTGGCCGACCAGGATCGCAGCTGCCAGTTCCCGAGCCTGAACGGATGATCCGTCCCTTTCTGATCGCGTCGATCCTGGCGGCGTCGCTCATCGCCGGCTGCACCCAGCAGGTGAAGGCCCCGACCGACGTCGGCGTCTGCTACGCCATCGAGACGAAGGACGGAGCGCCCGTCTTCAACGTCGTCGCGCGCGACCAGGCGCAGATCGAGACATGCGCCGCCCGCCTCGAGGAGGTGCGCCTGCGGTTCCGCAGCCTGGGCAGTACGCGACAGGAGATCACCGGCGCCTACCAGGGCCAGTTCATCTTCGTCGACCGCCGCGGAGTCTCCTTCGGCCGGACGCTGGAAGGCTCGCGCTTCTTCGCCCTGGCGCGAACCGGCGACGGTCGTCTGGCGGTGCCGGGCGCGATCGAACGGGACGTCACTGAACTGGGCGTGGTGGTCGAGGAAGCAGCTGCGCCGACGTTCCCGGGACAGTAGAACAAACTCGGAACACGTGTTAACGGTTCTGCGGGCCCAGCCTGCGGGCCGAGGATTTCAGGCCCCTGTCGCGAATGGCGGCCGGGAGCGATCAGAGAAAGAATTTCATCATGGCGGGAAGCGTCAACAAGGTCATCCTCATCGGCAATCTGGGTCGCGACCCCGAGATCCGCTCCATGCCGAACGGCGACCGCATCGCCAACTTCTCGCTGGCGACCTCCGAAACCTGGCGCGACAAGTCGTCGGGCGAGCGCAAGGAGAAGACCGAGTGGCACCGGGTTTCGATCTTCAACGACAACATCGTCAAGGTCGTTGAAAACTATGTGAAAAAAGGCTCAACCGTCTATGTCGAGGGCTCGCTGCAGACGCGCAAGTGGACGGACAAGGACGGCGTCGAGAAGTACACGACGGAGGTCATCGTCGGCCGCTTTAACGGTCAGCTGACCATGCTGGGCGGTCGTGACGGGGGCGGTGCGTCGCAGGGCGGCGGATCGGGCGGTCGCGGAAACGACGACGACTATTCGTCGGGCTTCTCCACCGGCGGCGCCAACAAGCCTTCCGGCCCCCGCGAGAGCTACGACCTGAACGACGACATTCCGTTCTGACAGGGGCCATTCTAGCGTCAGAGCGCTTCACCTGCTGCGAAACGTCGGCTCATGCATTGTGAGCCGACGTTTTTGTTTGCGCATGCGATAGGCCGTCCGTGCCCGTAACTCCCGACAAGCCCCATAGTCCCCTGACCCTGCTGGAGATCGGCGCGATCGCCGCCATCGTGGTGATCTGGGGAGCAAACAATGCCGCGGCCAAGGTGGCGACCGAGGTCATGCCGCCGCTGCTGGTCGGGACCCTCCGCTTCGCCATCGCCGCCGTCTGTCTCATTCCCTTCGTGCGGCCGCCGTTTCCGAATTGGCGATCGTTGGCCATCATCGTGATCCTGGGTGGGCCGTTCCACTATGGCCTGTTGTATCTCGCCTTCTGGCTGGCTGACGACGTCAGCCCGGTGTCGGTCGCGACCCAGTTGTGGATTCCCTTCACGGCCCTCTTCGCCTTCCTGGTGCTGGGCGAAAAGCTGACGCGGTTCACCTTGGGAGGGCTGGTCGTGGCCCTCGCGGGCGTGGCCTGGATGTCGCTGGACGCCCACGCCATTCAAGACTGGAAGGCGATCGTAATCGGCGTGGCGGCCAGCGCCTGCTGGGGCATGACGACCGTCATCGCGCGTCGCACCACCTCGATCCCGCCGCTGAAGATGCAGGGTCTCCTGGCTCTGTTCGCCCTGCCGACCCTGGCCTTCGGATCTGCCTTCACCGAGCATGGTCAGGTCGAGGCAATCCGGGATGCGACGCCGCTCGTCTGGATCTGTCTGCTCTGGGCCGGGATCGTGTCGTCGGTCTTCGCCACCTCGATGGTGTTCTGGCTGGTTCAGAAGCGCGAGGCGGGCAGGGTGACCCCCTATTTCCTCGCCACCCCGGTGGTCTCTATCGCCATCGGCTGGGGGCTCCTGGGCGACGTCCTGACGCCCCAGATCCTCACCGGTGCCGCCCTGACCATGGGCGGCGTGGCGGTCGTGGCCCTCGCGGAGCGAGGCCTGCGCGCGGGTGCCGCGGGGGCCTGACGGCCGGGCCACGACTCGTGCCCGGCGACGCGCCGGCCTCAGCCGGCCGCCATCACGCCGCAGACCACCCGGTCGCCCGCTCCGCCGATCGGCTGGGAGGCATGATCGTCCGGGTTGGCGTGGATCACGATCGCCGAACCGTCTGCGTCCCACAGCCATTCACCCGGGCCTTCGCTGGCGATCCGCGCCCGGGTCGTGAACAGTTCGGCCGTGGCCGTGCCGTCGGAGGCGGCAAAGATGTTGGGCAGGTCGCCGTCGTCCGGACCGCCTGCGCTCAGCAGGCCGTGGGGCTTTGCCGGTATCCCGTGGTTCACATGGGCGCCCGCAGACGTGAACGGTGCGGCGCACTGGCCCACCGAATGGATGTGGACCCCGTGCCATCCCGGCGTCAGGCCGGAGACCTCGATCCGGATCAACAGGCCGGTCGCCCCCTGGGTCAGTACGGCCCGCCCGGTTCTTGCGCCTGAAGCGTTCATCAGCGTCGCCTCGCCGAAATCGCCCGGGACGGCGCGGGCCATCACATGGTCGCCGTAGTCATTGGCGGTGACGCTGACGCAGGCCCCGAGGGGGGCGGCGAGTATCAGGGCGGCGAGGGCGGCGGTGCGCATGGATTTGGTCCTTTCACGGATGGGCCGGGCGCCTCGGAAAAAGCCCGCGAAACTTTGCCTCCCGGACCCACGAGTGCTAGAAATCACCATAGCGGATCACGTTCCGATTCCGGCCATCTAAAGCCCAAAATCCTTGACCGACGACAGCTACGAAAACGCCGCACCTCCCCCGGTCGGCGGCTCGGACATTTCCATGATTTCCATCGAGGACGAGCTGAAACGCTCCTACCTCGACTACGCCATGAGCGTGATCGTCAGCCGCGCGCTGCCGGACGCCCGTGACGGCCTGAAGCCGGTTCACCGTCGCATCCTGTATTCGATGCACGACCTGAACATGACGCCCGAGCGCAGCTATTCGAAATGCGCCCGCGTCGTCGGTGACGTGCTCGGCCGCTTCCACCCGCACGGCGACGCCTCGGTCTATATGGCCCTGGTCCGCATGGCCCAGCCCTTCTCGATGGGGCTGATGCTGATCGACGGCCAGGGCAATTTCGGCTCGGTCGACGGCGATATGCCGGCCTCCATGCGATACACCGAGGCGCGCATGGCCCCGGCCGCCAGCGCCCTGCTGGCCGACATCGACAAGGACACCGTCGATTTTCAGCCGAACTACGACGAGAAGGAACTCGAGCCCGTCGTCCTGCCGGCGCGCCTGCCCAACCTTCTGGTCAACGGCGCAGGCGGCATCGCCGTCGGCATGGCCACCAACATCCCGCCGCATAACCTCGGCGAGATCGTCGACGCGGCCGTGGCCCTGCTGGACGACCCCGACATTTCCGACGACGCCATCCTCGACATCGTCCCGGGTCCCGACTTCCCGACGGGCGGCGAGATTCTGGGCCGCACCGCGCCCCGCAACGCCCTGCGCGACGGTCGCGGTTCGGTCGTCGTGCGCGGCGTCGCCTCGGTCGAGACCATCCGCAAGGACCGCGAAGCCATCGTGGTCACGGAGCTGCCGTTCCAGGTCAACAAACAGACCCTGATCGAGCGCATCGCCGAGATGGTGCGCGAGAAACGCCTCGAAGGCATCTCCGACGTCCGCGACGAATCGGACCGCCAGGGCATGCGGATCGTCATCGAGCTGAAGCGCGACGCGTCCGGAGACGTCATCCTGAACCAGCTGTGGCGCTACACCGCCATGCAGTCGTCGTTCGGCGTCAACATGCTGGCCCTGAACCACGGCCGCCCGGAACAGATGGGCCTGCGCAAGATGCTCGAGGTCTTCCTCGAGTTCCGCGAAGAGGTCGTGGTCCGCCGCGTCAAGTTCGAGCTGGCCAAGGCCCGCGACCGCGGCCACGTCCTGGTCGGTCTGGCCGTCGCCGTCGCCAATATCGACGAGGTCATCCACATCATCCGCTCCTCCGCCGATCCGGCGGAGGCGCGCGAACGTCTGCAGGCCCGGGCCTGGCCCGTCGGCGACATGATCGCCCTGGTCGAGCTGATCGCCGATCCCCGCTCGGTGCTGATCGACGGCGACAGCCTGAAGCTGACCGACGAACAGGCCCGCGCCATCCTGGGCCTGACGCTGAGCCGCCTGACCGGCCTCGGCCGCGACGACATCTTCGGCGAGGCGCGCGGCCTGGCCGACACCATCCAGGGCCACCTGACGATCCTGTCGGACCGCAAGAACATCATCGCCATCATCCGCGAGGATCTGCTGAAGGTGAGGGACGAGTTCGCCGTGCCGCGCCGCACGACGATCGGCGAAGGCGACTTCGAGCTGGAAGACGAGGACCTGATCCCGCGCGAGGACATGGTCGTCACCGTCACTCACGGCGGCTACGTCAAGCGCGTCGCCCTCAACGCCTACCGGACCCAGCATCGCGGCGGCAAGGGCAAGTCCGGCATGACGATGAAGGACGAGGACGCCGTCGTCGGCGTCTTCTCCGCCTCGACCCACACCCCGGTCCTGTTCTTCGCCACCAACGGCAAGGCCTACAAGCTGAAGGTCTGGCGCCTGCCGCTGGGGGCCCCGACCTCGCGCGGCAAGGCCTTCGTCAACCTGCTGCCGATCGAGCCGGGCGATTCGATCATGAACGTCCTGCCCCTGCCCGAGGACGAGACGACCTGGGGTGACTACGACATCATGTTCGCCACCCGCTCGGGCGACGTGCGCCGGAACAAGCTCAGCGACTTCGCCACCGTCAACCGGGCCGGCAAGATCGCGATGAAGCTGGAAGACGGCGACCACATGGTCGGCGTGGCCCTGTGCACCGCCGAGGACGACGTCCTTCTGACCACCGCCGGTGGCCGGGCCATCCGCTTCAAGGCCGACGACGTCCGCGTCTTCAAGGGCCGGGATTCCACCGGCGTGCGCGGCGTCCGGCTGCAGGGCGACGACGCGGTGATCTCCATGGCCGTTCTGGGCCGTGTCGACGCCACGCCGGACGAACGTGCCGCCTATGTCAAACACGCCAACGCCATGCGCCGCGCCACCGACGGTGAGGATGACACGGCCGTGGTCGAGGCGGACGACGAGGCCGAAGGCTCGGGCGACGCCGCCCTCAGCGTCGAACGCATCGCCGAACTGGGCGCCGCCGAACAGTTCATCCTGACGGTCACAGAGACCGGCTTCGGCAAGCGGTCCTCCGCCTACGAATATCGCCGCACGGGTCGGGGCGGGCAGGGGCTGACGGCCCACGGTCTCGGCGGTCGCGCCGGCACGCGCCTGGCTGCCGCCTTCCCGGTCGAGGACTCCGATGACCTGCTGCTGGTCACCTCCAGCGGCCAGATGATCCGCACCCGCGTGAGTCAGGTCCGCATCGTCGGCCGCTCCAGCCAGGGCGTCACCATCTTCAAGACCGGCGAGGGCGAGAAGGTCGTGTCGGTCGAACGTCTGGCGGACTCAGGCGGCGGGGACGAACCCGAGGTCGAGGGTGACGGCGAGGCCTGATCCCTCTCCCGAAGGGAGAGGGAACCGTGACTGACTTTCTCATCGACGGCCTGCCGCCGACCGACGACGACCTGCGTTATCTGGCCCTGGTCAACTACGGCGCCTACACTTCTTTCCGGGTGGAGGACGGCGGCGTGCGAGGGCTCGACCTGCATCTGGCCCGGATCGACGCGTCGGCGATCGAGCTGTTCGGCGAACCGGTCGGCGAAGACCGTCTGCGGGGCCTGATCCGCACCGCCGTCGCCGACCGGCCCGACGCCTGGATCCGCCTCAGCCTGTTCGCGCCGGAAATCGTTCCCCGCAGCCCCTCGGCCGAGGTTCGGCCCAAGGTGATGACCTCGGTTTCGCCCGCACCGTCTCCACTTGCGACCTCTGTTCGCGCCCAGGTCCGGGCCTATGTCCGCACAGAGGCCCAACTCAAACACACGGCCATCTTCCCTCTGATCCGGGCCCGCCGTCTGGCGCGACAGGCCGGCTTCGACGACGCCCTCTTCGCCGACGCCGAGGATCTCATCTCCGAAGGGGCGACCTGGAACATCGGCTTCCTCGCCGGTGACACCGTCACCTGGCCCGAAGCCCCCATGCTGCACGGCGTGGCCAAGGCGCTGATTTCCAGCCGCCTCGCCGAGGTCGGCATGACCCAGCGCACCGCCGCCGTACACGTCTCCGATCTCGACGCCTTCGACGGCGCCTTCCTGTGCAACAGCGCCACCCCGGCCTGTCCGATCACGGCCATCGGCGACAAGGTGTTCGGCGCCGCGCCGGAGCGGATCGAACGGCTCGCCCGCGCCTGGTCGTCGAACCCGCCTCAGGCGATCTAGGCCAGGCCCGCGACGCCTGCTAATCAGGCCTCGCGGCGGGGAGAAAACGCATGCGGATCGGGCTCTACCCGGGGACTTTCGACCCCGTCACCAACGGCCATATGGATATCATCGGCCGGGCTGTGAAGCTGGTCGACAAGCTGGTCATCGGCGTCGCCCAGAATGACGACAAGGGTCCGCTATTCTCGACCGCCGAGCGCGTCGAGATGGTGAAGACCGAGGTCGCGCGGATCAATGCGGACATCGAGGTCCAGCCCTTCTCCACACTGCTGATGCATTTCGCCGAGAAGCTCGACGCCAACGTCATCGTGCGCGGTCTGCGCGCCGTCGCGGACTTCGAGTACGAGTTCCAGATGACGGCCATGAACCAGCGCCTCAATGACGACATCGAGACCGTGTTCCTGATGGCCGATCCGCGCCACCAGGCCATCGCCTCGCGACTGGTCAAGGAAATCGCCCGGCTGGACGGAAACATCGACAGCTTCGTCAGCCCCGCCGTCGCCGCCGCCGTGCGCGACCGCGTCAAACGCTAGAACCGGACTTTCAGTTGAAGATCACGCCTTACGTCCTCGCCGCCGTCCTGTCGGCCTTCGCGCCCTCCGTCGTCCCGGCCCAGACGGCTCCGGTCCCGGCCGCGAGCGACTGGCGCACCATCGCGCCGGAGAATCTGCTGGTCATCGACACGTCGAAGGGCCGGATCCTGGTCGAGCTTGAGCCGCGGGCGACGCCGCGTCATGTCGAGCGCATCCGCACCCTGGCCGATCAGGGCTTCTATGACGGACTGAAGTTCCACCGGGTCATCACCGGCTTCATGGCCCAGACCGGCGATCCGCTCGGCACGGGGCAGGGCGGCTCGGAACTGCCCGACATCGCCGCCGAATTCACCTTCCGCCGCGGCCGCGACGCCCAGTTCGCTGCGGTCGAGGGCGGCGCTCCGGCAGGCATCGTCGGCCTGGTCGGCTCCCTGCCGGTGGTGACCCAGCCGGACGCACAGATGATGGTGACCGCGGACTTCAAGACCGACGCCAGCGGCCTGTTCTGCACCGGCGTGGCCGGCATGGCGCGCTCCGGCTCGCCCGATAGCGCCAACAGCCAGTTCTATCTGATGATGGCGACCAATCCGGTGCTGAACGGGACCTACACCGCCTTCGGCCGCATCGTGTCGGGGCTGGAGGTCGTCAGCCTGCTCAAGCCCGGCCCGGCGAGCGCCGACGGCGCCGTCACCGATAATCCGGATACGATGACCCACGTCCGCACCGCCGCCGCCCTGCCGGAAGGCGAGCGTCCGACAGTGCGGGTGCTCGATGCCCGCTCGGCCGCGTTCCGTGCCCATGTCGAAGAGGTTCGCGCGGCGCGGGGTACCCAGTTCACGGTTTGCGACGTGCAGCCGGTGGCGGAAGTTTCAGGGGGATGACGATGCGGTTGACGGCTCTGGCGATCGGTCTGGTTCTGGCGGGCGCATCCCCGACCCTGGCGCAGGAGACGGCCGCGACCGCTCCCGCTGCGGCGGCCGCTGCGCCGCTTGCGGACTGGCGCACCGTCCCGGCCGACAACCTGATGATCATCGACACCAACCGGGGCCGGATCCTGGTGGAACTGGCGCCGGAGGCCGCGCCCCTGCACGTGGAGCGGATGCGGCTTCTGGCCCGCCGGGCCTTCTTTGACGGCATCGTCTTCCATCGCGTCATCGACGGCTTCATGGCCCAGACCGGCGATCCTCTCGGCAACGGCGAGGGCCAGAGCCCCTATCCCGATATCAAGGCCGAGTTCACCTTCCGCCGGGGACCAGAGACCCCCTTCAGCCCCGTCGCCTCGCCGGCCGGCGCCATGCTGGGCTTCCTGAACAGCCTGCCGATCCAGACCCAGCCGACATCGCTGATGGCCACCACCGGCGACGGCAAGGTCCACGGCTGGGGCGCCTACTGCCCCGGCGTCGCCGGCATGGCCCGGGACGATGCGCCTGACAGCGCCAACAGCCAGTTCTTCCTGATGCGCCAACCCTATCCGGCGCTGGACAAGCGCTACACCGTCTGGGGCAACGTCGTGTCCGGCCTCGACGTCGTGCGGGCCATCAAGGTCGGCGACGGCGAGAATGGCGCCGTCACCGCCGAGCCCGATCGCATGAACCGGGTCCGCATCGCGTCAGACCTGCCCGAGGCCGAGCGGCCGGTGGTTCAGGTTCTGGACACGTCCTCGGCGACGTTCCGCGCCCTCGCCGACGGCGTGCGCACCGCCCGCGGAGCGGACTTCTCCATCTGCGACATCGTCCTTCCGGTTCAGGTCTCCGGCGCGGCGGCCCCGCTGGTCTGACCCCCGCGTCCCCGGCCGCGACGTCGCCGCTGGGGCTTCCGGGCTTCGCGCATCTGCTGCAGCAACAGGCCTTCGCGCAGCCCCCTGTCGGCGACCCGCACCCGCTCGCTGGGCCAGGCCCGCTGCACCGCGTCCAGGATCGCCGCCCCCGCCAGAACCAGGTCGGCGCGGTCCGGTCCGATACAGGCTTCCGCCGCCCGGCCCTTCGGACCCAGGATCTTCAGCCTCTCGGCCGCCGCGTCGCATTCGGTGCGTGTCATCCACAGGCCGTCGACCCGGTCCCTTTGATAGCGCCGCAGGTTCAGGTGTACGCCCGCCAGACTGGTGATCGCCCCCGAGGTCCCGACCAGATGGCCCCGGCCCGTGGCGAACAGCCGCCGGAATTCCGGGTCGTCGAACGTGCCGACCGCCAGGGCCGCGCCCATATCGCCGACCATGGCCTCGTACCAGGCGTCGGTCGACGCCTCCGGCTCCGGATGCCGTTCGGCCAGGGTCACGACGCCCAGCGGTGCCGACATCCAGGCCACGGTCTTCATCTCCGCACCCGATTTTCTCAGCCAGGACAGTTCGGTCGACCCGCCGCCGACGTCGATGACCAGGACGGCCTCGGCCCCCGGATCGAACAGGTTGAGGCATCCCTCCACCGACAGCCGGGCCTCCTCTGCCGGATCGATGATTCGCAGTTTCAGCCCGGTCCCGCGCCGGACGCGATCGATGAATTCCTCGCCGTTCTCGGCCTGACGGCAGGCCTGGGTGGCGACGGCGCTCAAACGGGCCGAGTCCACCCCGCGCCGCACGACCCGTTCGGCGCAGAGGGCCAGGGCGTCATAGGCCCGGTCCATGGCGGCGGCGTCGAGACGCCCGGTCCGCGACAGGCCTTCGCCCAGTCTGACGATGCGGCTGAAGCTGTCGACCACACGGAAGCCGGTTCGCGCCGGACGCGCGATCAGCAGGCGACAATTGTTGGTCCCCAGATCAAGGGCGCCGAACACTGGACCGTCGCGACCCGACGATTCCCGCATGGACGCCCGTTGGACCCGGGACCGCTCGTCGCGCCGCCGTGGCGCGCCGTCGGGTTCCGGCATGGGCCGAACTTTCATGTGGGCGCAACCGAGACGGGCGCCCGTCCGGAACAGCCTAGCGTCCCAAAACCTTCCGCGCCAAGCCTATCTGACGCGAAGATGAACGGGACTGCAGGCATCCGGCTCAGGTGCGGGGTCGTATCCCTTCATCATGACCCAGTCCCGGACAGCGAAATTCGGCCTCGGACAGATCGTGCGTCACCGTGAGGAGTCCTTCCGCGGCCTCGTTGTCGATGTCGACGCCGCCTATGCGGGACCGGCCGGCGAGCCCGGTCCGGACGACCGCGACCAGCCCTTCTATCGGGTTCTGGCTATGGGCGAGGGCGCAGGCTTCCTGATCTATGCCGCCGAGAACGTGCTGGAACACGAGCCCGACGTCGCACCCCTGTCGGCGGCCGATCAGGCCCACTGGTTCTCCATGGACCACAATGGCCACATCGCCCCCAGGGCGCAGCCGATTCACTGATCGGGCCTGATCCGGCCGTTGGCTCTTCGCCGCCGCGGCTCTAGACTGCCGGTTCAAGGAGCGCGTGATGGCTGATTTCGAACATGTCTTTCAAACCCCGCCCGAAGGCGCGGCGGCGGACTGGACGATCTCCCAGAACTGGCGCGCCTATACCCAGGTCGAGCACGACACCTGGGACACCCTCTATGCCCGCCAGATGGAGATTCTGCCGGGCCGCGCCGCCGACGCCTTCCTGAAGGGTTTGAAGGCGCTCGACCTGAACACCGGCGGCATCCCCGACTTCGCCCTGATGAACCCGAAGCTGAAGGCCCTGACCGGCTGGACCGTGGTCTGCGTGCCGGGTCTGGTACCCGACGAGGTCTTCTTCGACCACCTGGCCAACCGCCGCTTCCCGTCGGGCCAGTTCATCCGCAAGCCCGACCAGCTGGACTATCTGCAGGAGCCGGACATCTTCCACGACGTCTTCGGCCACGTCCCCATGCTGACCGACCCGAACTTCGCCGACTACATGCAGGCCTACGGCAAGGGCGGTCAGAGAGCTCAGGGCCTGGGCATGCTCAAGAACCTCGCCCGCCTCTACTGGTACACGGTCGAGTTCGGCCTGATGGATGAGGGCGACGGCCTGCGCATCTACGGCGCCGGCATCGTGTCTTCGGCATCAGAGAGCGTCTTCGCCCTGGACGACCCGTCGCCGAACCGCATCGCCTTCGACCTCGAGCGGATCATGCGGACCGACTACCGCATCGACGACTTCCAGCAGGTCTATTTCGTCATCCCCTCGATCGAGGCCCTGAACGACGCGACGCTCGAGGACTTCGCCCCGATCTACGAGCGTCTGAAGGGCGCCTCCGAGATCGGCATTGAGGCCATCCAGCCGTACGACAGGGTCCTGACCCACGGCACCCAGGCCTATGCCCACAAGGGCGGAAGGTTCGCGGCATGACCCGCACGGTCGCCCTCGTCCTGATCGCCGGCCTCGCCGTCACGGCCGCCGCCTGCACCGAATCGAAGCGGGCCCGCAACGCCGCCACCTGGGGCGACAAGCCCGCCGACATCACCTGCTGGACCTACGGGACCGAGACCTTCTCCGGACGGTCGACGGGCAAGGTCGAATACAACGACGGCGGTCGCATCGCCTTCGTCGACGCCGCCAACGGCCGCTACACCACGATCGATGGCGAGTGCCGTGTGGTCTATCTGGCCGATGGCGAGGCGGCCGAGCCCGCCGTAGAACCTGTCCCACCTGCTACTGCTCCCGCAGCGTAGGAGCCTGCCTACACGAGGCCGGTCTCACTCAGCGGTCTCGAAATAGACTAGGAAGATGGCCTCGCGCAGCTCGGCGTCGGCGGCGTTCGCCGCGTAGAATTCCAATGCGGCTGGAACGATTTGTTCCGTCTGCATCTCCGCAGCTTCCTTGTCGGTCAGTCTGAACATCCACTCTGGAAGGGGACGGCTACCGTCCGAAGTTTCTACGTCCACAGTGAAGAGCTTGAGACCCGCATGATGACCGGCCTCGAGAACGGACATCATGTGACTGAAGGTGAGCGCGCGGGTCCCGGTCGCGCATAGGGACTCAGCTAAGATTTCCTCGAGGAGAAGCATGACTCAATCCTCCACGATCAGACTCTTCGACTTCGTATCCCGCATCAGGACGTAGGTGATCAGCGACAGACCGATCATCCCGGTGACGTACCAGAAATACAGGCTCTCGCGGCCGTCCAGCTTGAACCACAGGGCGACGTACTCCGCCGTGCCGCCGAACACCGCATTGGCGATGGCGTAGGGCAGGGCGACGCCGAGGGCGCGGATGTGGGCGGGGAACAGCTCGGCCTTCACCACGGCGTTGATGGCCGTATAGCCGGACACGATCACCAGGGCCGCCAGCGACAGGGCGAAGGCGGCGAGGGCGTTGGTCGTGACCGCCAGGGTGCTCATGATCGGCACGGTGCAGAACAGGCCCAGCACCCCGAAGGCGATCATCACGGGCTTTCTGCCGATGCGGTCCGAAAGCGCCCCGACCAGGGGCTGGATCAGCATGAAGATCAGCAGGGCCGCCGCCGAGATCTCCGTCGCCTGGGCCTTGGAGAAGCCCGAGGTATTGGTCAGGAATTTCTGCAGATAGGTCGTGTAGGTATAGAAGGCGAGCGTCCCCCCGGCCGTCAGGCCGATGACGATCAGCGCCTCCTTCGGGTGACGCAGGACCAGTTCCAGGGCGCTGGATTTCGGTGCCGACCGCGTCTCCTCCGACTGGAAGGCGCGGGTCTCGTCCAGGCGGCGGCGCAGCCAGAAGACGACGACCGCGAGGCCTGCCCCGATGAAGAACGGAATCCGCCACGCCCATTCTGACAGCGCCTCCTCGCCCAACGTCCGCTGCAGGACGATCAGCAATGCCAGGGCGAGAAGCTGCCCCGAAATGAGCGTCACATACTGGAAACTGGACCAGAAGCCGCGATGCTTCGCTGTCGCCATCTCCGACAGATAGGTGGCGCTCGACCCGTACTCCCCGCCGACGCTCAGCCCCTGCATCATCCGCGCGATCAAAAGCAGGGCGGGTGCCGCGACGCCGATGGTCGCATGGCCGGGCGTGCAGGCGATCAGCAGCGACCCCGCGCACATCAGACTGACCGACAGGGTCAGGCCCGCCTTGCGCCCCTTGCGATCCGAATAGACCCCCATGACCCAGGCCCCGATCGGCCGCATCAGGAAGCCCACCGCGAAGATGGCGGCGGTGGCGAGAAGCTGCGCGGTCGAGTCGCCCTCCGGGAAGAAGACCGGGGCGAAATAGACGGTGAAGGCCGCATAGGCGAACCAGTCGAACCATTCGACCAGATTCCCGGCCGACCCTCCGATGATGTTCTTCAGGCGGCGGGCGGGGGTCATATGGTCCTCCATCATGCGGCTGTTTCAATGGGCCGGCGGACGGCCATGGCGACGCCGATCGTCCAGGCGGCAAGGGCGATCTCGAGCACGCGCTGGGCTCCGCCGAAGAATTCGAAACCAGGGTGGATCAGCCAGATGGCGCCGGCGGCGGGCGCCCCGCAGACGATGGCGAGATTGAACAGGTTGTGCCTGCCGGGCCATGACCTCGCCGCCAGTCCGACCAGTCCCAGTCCGGCCAGGCCGCACAGATAGCCGATGCCTCCCAGCACATCATGCAGGACGGCGGCCGGGCTCGGGTTCGCCAGCGAGCATTGGAAGTCGCAGGGAAAGACCCCGCCGAACATCAGGCCGAGACCGTTCAGCGCGCTCAGTCCGAAGCCGATCACCGCCAGCGGGCTGCGAGGAAACAGCGGGATACACATCAGCCAGAATGCGGCCAGCAGGACGCCAGAGGCCATGAAGGCATAGCTGACGCCCGGCCCCGTCGTCGCACCGGTCGCGCCCAGTTCGCTGACGTACTGCCGCAGATGGTCGTAGTCCGGGTAGGCGAAACCGGCCGATATCGCGGCCCCCGCGAGGATGACCAGGCTCAGGATCGCGCAGGCGAAGGCGAGTTGGCGCAAGTTCACTTTCCCCCGAAATCGGCGGTGCCATCCTTCAGGGATTTGCAAATCCTGACCAGAGGCGGAATGTCGGCCTCGGTGGCGATCCGGTGCGTCAGCCTCATCGCCCCGACAGCGCGGGCCAGGCGACCCAGGTCCCGACGGCGTAGCAGACGCCATAGACCAGCACGATCAGCGAACTCCACAGCACGAAGGGCGTGACGCCGCCCGGGTTGAGGATCAGGGCCGGGATCAGCACCAGACCCCGCAACAGATAGACCGCCGAGATCAGCACCAGCGCCGTCCGCATCAGCGGCAGGCGCGGAATCAGTCCCGCCCCCGCGAAGGCGTAGGCCGCCCACACGGCCAGCACGGTCGCGATGCCGAGGGTGACGAGGGTCGGCGTCAGCGAGCCCCGCTCCGCCATCCGCGCCATGCCCTCGCCCGCGCCGAAGAACCGGTACCAGGCCGGCCCACCCGCGATGACCGCCAGATGCAGCAGCGACGCCGCCCCGCTGAGCACGCCGCCTGCGATCAGGAACGGGTTCTGCATCGTCGGGTCCGATCAGGTCCGCTGGAAGGGATAGAAGCCCGAGCCGAGCCCGAGGATGCCGGTCAGTTCATCCAGTGCGCCACGGCTCTCCTCGATCAGGGCGGGATCGGCGAGGTCGACGGGCGCCAGGGTGTCCCGGTACCGGCGCCCGGCCCAGGCGGCCAGACGCTCATGCAGGTCCTCGGTCAGCCGCATTGCCGGGTTGGTCGCCGCCAGCTCCGCCTCGTTCAGCACGACCCGCAGCCGCAGGCAGGCCGGCCCGCCGCCGTTGCGCATCGACTGGCGCACATCGACATACTCGACCCGCCCGATCGGCCCGTTCGAGGCGACCAGCCCCTGCGCCACCGTATGGGCCCGGGCGTTGTCCCGCGTCTCCGTCGGACAGATCAGGGTCAGCCGGTCCTCGCCCGGCAGCGAGACCAGCATCGAGTTGAACAGATAGGACGAGATGGCGTCGGCCAGGGGCAGGTCCGCGGAGGATACCTCCACGAACACCGGCTCGAACCCGGTCGCCGCCGCCCGGATCGCGGCATGGGTTCCCGCCATGTCCTCGAACGCCAGCGCGTGGTGGAACAGGGTGTCCAGCGCGCCCACGCAGACCACGTCGTTGTGGAAGGTCCCGCCCGCGATCGCCGCCCGCGACTGTTGCGCCAGCACCGCGCCCGAGGCCCCGTGGCGGCGGGCCACGGCCTCCGACGCCTGCCGCGTCTGTCGGGCAGGGTAGGGCCCGTCCCAGGCCTCGAACGCATCCCGGCCCCAGACCAGCAGATTGACCCCAGCCGCTCCATGCTCCGCGCAGAGCCGCACATGGTTCGCCGCCCCCTCGTCGGACAGGTGGGCGACCGCGGGCAAGGCGTCATGCACCGCGAACCGCTCCGGATCGGGGAACAGGGCCTCCAGAGCCCGCTTCGTCTGCGCATGCTCCAGCGACCGGTGCAGATTGGTATGCAGGTTGGCCGGGGTGAAATGCACCCGCCCGTCGGCCGCGTCCGCGCTCGGTGTCACCGTCGCCGCATTCGCCGCCCACATGGGGCTGGCGGACAGGGCGGCGGCGGCAAAGGCGGGCGCGTCCTTCCAGGCCTGCTCCAGCACCCGGGCGTCGGAACCGGTGAAACCGAGGGTGCGCAGGAATCCGATGTCGGGCCGCTCATGCGGCGGCAGGACGAACTGCGGCAGGCCGAGGTCGGCCAGCCGCTTCATCTTGTCGAGGCCCTGCAGGACGGCGGCGCGGGGATTGGAGGCGTTCCCGGCATTGCCCATGGCGGCCAGGTTGCCGGGGCTGAGCCCCGCATAGGAATGGGTCGGCCCGATCAGGCCGTCGGCATTGGCTTCGATTGCGCCGGTCATCTCAACCCCTTGATCTCGCCCTCGATGTTCTTCACCGCCCCCGCCTCGAAGCTGGCGACCGGATAGGCGCAGTAGTCGGCGGCGTAGTACGCGCTCGGCCGATGGTTGCCCGACGCGCCCAGCCCGCCGAACGGCATATCGCCTGCCGCCCCCGTCGTCGGCCGGTTGAAGTTGACCACCCCCGCCCGGATGCGCCGGATGAACCGCTCCCAGTTCGCCGGATCGTCCGACACCAGTCCCGCCGACAGGCCGTAGCGGGTGGCGTTGGCCGCCGCGATCGCCGCCTCGAAAGAGCCCACGCGCGTCACCGACAGGAAGGGCGCGAACATCTCCTCGTCCGGAACCTCGATCCCCGTCACGTCGAGGATCGCCGGCTTCACGAAGGCGCCCGGCAGGTTGTCGACCGGCCCCGACGCCCGGACCACCCGCGCGCCCAGATCGATCCGCTGCTGCAGGGCCGCCAGCGCCTGCTCCGCCGCCTTCTGCGAGATCAACGGACCGGCATAGGGTTCCGGAGTCGAGTCCCAGGGCGCGAAGATCAGCCGTTCGACCAGGGCGTTGACCGCCTCGACGATCGCATCGCCCTGCGCCCCTTCCGGCACGATCAGCCGCCGCGCGCACGAGCAGCGCTGCCCCGTCGTCACGAAGGCCGACTGCACCACGATGCCCGCCGCGGCCTCCGCATCCGCAGCGTCCCAGACCACCAGCGGATTGTTGCCGCCCAGCTCCAGGGCCAGGATCACATGCGGATCCTCGGCGAACTTCCGCCGGAAATGCGCGCCCGCCGCGCCCGAGCCGGTGAACATCAGGGCGTCGATCGGCTGGTCCAGCAGGGCGGCCCCGACGTCGCGTCCGCCCTGCACCAGGTTGAACACCCCGGCCGGCAGGTCGGCCTCTTCGAGGCATTCGGCGATCAGCTGGCCCGCGTGCGGCGTCTCCTCCGACGGCTTGAACACCACGGTGTCGCCCGCCAGCATGGCCGGGACGATGTGGCCGTTGGGCAGGTGGCCGGGGAAGTTGAACGGTCCCAGCACCGCCGCCACCCCGTGCGGCCGATGCCGCAGGGTCGCGGTGCCGAACGCCGTTTCCGAGGTCCGCTCACCGGTCCGCTCGTCATAGGCGCGGATCGACAGATCGACCTTGCCCGCCATCGATCCCAGCTCGGCCGTGGTCTCCCACGACGCCTTGCCGGTCTCGCGACTGATCGCCTCGGCGAAGGCCGGCGCCCGCGCCTTCAGCGCCGCCTGATACCGCTTCATCGCCCCGACCCGCTCGTCGCGCGGCCGGTCGGCCCAGTCAGGGAAGGCCGCCCGCGCCGCCTCGACCGCTGCCGACACCTGGGCGCCCGACGCCTCGTTCCCGCGCCAGACCCGCGCCTCGGTCGCCGGATCGAACGAGGCGAAGCCGTCGCCCGCGCCCTCGGTCCAGGCTCCGTTCAGATAGAGTTTGCCGTCGGTCATGATTTCACCCGCACAATATCGCCGTCACGCACCTTCAGCGCCGCCGCCGTCTCGGAGGTCACCCGCACCGTCTCACCCTCGATCGCCGCCCGCGCCCGCACGGCCCGGAAGGCTTCCACAGTGTCGGTGGAGACGAGGGCCGGCAGTTCGGCCTCGAACTCCTCGGTCACCACGACCGACAGCCGCCGGGCATCCCGCACCGTCCGGATATGGTCCCTCGGACAGGTCACGGTCGGCCCCGCGTCGAAGATGTCGACCAGTCCGTTCGGCCGGAAGCCCTCGCTCTCCAGCAGGGCCATCGCGGCCACCCCCTGCGGATGCACCTTGCCGATCACCGCCCGCGCCGGTTCGGGCAACAGGTCGACATAGATCGGATGGCGCGGGGCCAGGTCGAGGATGAACTGCTTGTCCGTCGATCCGGTCATCATGTCCGCCTGGTCGAACGGCATGGGGAAGAATTTGTGCGCCACATGGTCCCAGAACGGACAGGCGCCGTCGGGCGTGAACACCCCGCGCAGCTCGGCCAGAACGGTCTCGGCGAACAGCTCGGGCTGGGCCCCGATCAGCATGTAGCGCGACTGGCTCAGCAGCCGCCCGGCGCCGCCCTTGCGCCGGTCCGCCTTCAGGAACAGCGACCCCACCTCGGTCCAGCCCGAGCATTCGTTGACCAGGGTCAGGGTCTGGTGATCCAGCCGGATGCCCAGGGACGGCGACTGGGCCGGATTGTTGGAGATGCGGAACGAGAAGAAGGGCCGCTTGAGCCCGACGGTCGCCTTGACGCTGGCGATGCCGTCGACGTCGCCGGTGTCGGTCTCCTCCATCATCAGGGTGAACCAGCGCTCCTGCACCGGCAGGACGCCGGTGAAGCTGTCGCGGCTCACGTCCAGCCGGTCCGAAAGCTGGTCCGGATCTTCGGGCAGGCTGGTGAAGCCGGGCCCAGACAGGATGGCCAGTTCCAGCAGGTGGTCGAGGTCGGCGGGACCGGCGGGACGGACGACGAGCATGCTTACAGAGTCTCCAGACGCAACTGTTTGAGCTTCAGCGCATCGATCTCGCCGGAGGCGATCTTGCACAGCATCAGGCACGACAGCTGCGCCCGCTCGACGAAACTGTCGGGCCAGGCGAACTCTTCCGGCGAATGGATCAGCCCGCCGCGCACCCCGAGGGTGTCGATATTGGGCAGGCCGGCGGCATGCAGGTTGTTGCCCTCGCACACTCCGCCCGACGGCGACCAGGCGATGGCCTGACCCAGCAGGGCGCCGGTCTCGCGCACCGCTTCGAACAGGGCGGTCTGGCTGGCGTCCATCGGCTTGGGCGCCCGCGTCATCCCGCCGTGCAGGTCCAGCGTCAGCCCCGTGAACGGCGGCGTCGAAACGATCTCGCCGATCGCATCGGTGATCCAGGCCGAGGCCTGGGCATCGGGCACGCGGACATTGAACCGGACCACGGCGTTGTCGGCCACGACGTTCAGGGCCCCGCCGCCCGAGATGCGGGCGACATTGACCGTGACGCCTTCGCGTCGCCCGTTCAGTCCATGCAGGGCCGCCGCGATCATGGCCGCCCCGGCCACGGCGTTGGCGCCCTCGTGGAAGGCGCGGCCGGCATGGGCCGCCTTGCCGGTGACGATCAGGTGGAAGTTGCCGCTGCCCTTGCGCGCCCCGGCCAGGGTCCCGTCCGCCAGGGCCGGTTCATAGGTCATGCCGACATGCCCGCGCGCGCCGAGCCCGGCCAGCAGCGGGGCGGAGGCCGGCGACCCGATCTCCTCGTCCGGCGACAGCAGGACGGTCCAGCCGACCCGCTCCCGGTCCGGATGGGTCTCGAACGCCGCCAGGGCGCCGAGCATGACGGAGATGCCGCCCTTCATGTCGGCGATCCCGGGCCCGTTGAGCGCGCCGTCCGGCCGCGTGAGCACGCTCTGGAAGGCGCTGTCGGCCGGATAGACGGTGTCATAGTGGCCGGTCAGGACGACCTGGATCGGCGCCTCAGGCCGCGCCGTGAGCTTCAACGCATCGGCCCGCGCCTGCGGCCGTACCGACCCGTCATCGCCGACGGTGGAGAAGCCCTGGGTGGGGATGCGCTCCACCTCGGCCGGCAGTCGTCCTGCCTCCGCCTCCAGCAGGGCGAGGGTCGCATTCAGACCCTCCGCATGATCGCTGCCGGAGTTGACGTTCGCCCATCGAACCGCGCGGTCGATCAGATCGGCCTCGCCCCGCCCGACCAGGTCGAGGGCGGCCTGATCCTGTGGGAGAATCCGCATGAGGTGACTTCTAGCCGGGGCGAAGAGAAAGGTGAAGGCGTTGCTCCTTTTCCCCTCTCCCCCTGCGGGAGAGGGAGGCGGCGCACGAGAGCGCAGCGATCGTCCTGGCGCCGGCGGGTGAGGGGTCGCACCGGCCGTTCCGTTCAACCCCGGAAGCCTTCACTCCGATCGCGGTACAACCCCTCATCCGTCCGCTACGCGGCCACCTTCTCCCGCAAGGGGAGAAGGAAGAGCACCCCATACCCATCAACACATCCCCCCGGGACCCCAACGAATTCAACGCCCGGCTCTATCTATAGCCTTTATGTGCGCCCCCTTCCGAACCCGGCGTACACTTCCCTCCGTCCCGTCGCGTGGGGAAGGCGTCCTGGGCCCAGGACCCGGACGTGCGGCGGGGCGCGATCGAGCGGGAAACTGTATCGCTGCGCGCGGCCGAGGACCCTGATCCGGCGAAAACCTGGATCTGTGGAGGCGCGAACCGGCGCTGATGCAGGACTGTCCACGGGGTGACAAACCGTGGAGCCCGGAGGGCCCTGACACCCTCCGCCCGTCGCGGGCCTAGGCCGGACTGGGTTTAAGCGGCGCAAAGCGTGGGGGTCGAAAACGACACAGACCTCACAGGCTGCACGAAGCCCGTCACCGGCCGCTCGCGTGAACCGGTCGCGACGGAGCCCCGGCGCGAGCCGAAAATTCTCA
>NZ_JAIXTC010000006.1 GCF_027484365.1 Brevundimonas sp.
GCGATCCCAGATTTCAGCCCGCTGAGCCGCCGAATAGTAGATCCGCCGCCGCTGCTTCATCGCCCACGCTCCATCTCCGAAGAAAAGCTAGCGTGTTGCGTTCACCGGTTGAGCCCACCGTCGAAAGCGGACGGTGGCTCCCAGCCGTAAAGCCGACGTGGACGCCAGGCGAACGCCGACCCGCTTACGGAAGCGGGCGGAGGCGGGCAGGAAAACGACCCCGCGAGGCACGCCAGGCCGCCCTATATGATCTCTGCTTTCAGCCACGCCTGAAAGCGTCGCATGGCGGAGGTTTCGGGACGCGATATCAGCCGGGTGAGCCAGTAGCGGCCGACATCGATCTCGACCGCGAAGGGCTGGATGAGCAGTTCCGCCGCGAGTTCGCGGGCGAACATGGCCGGCGGCGCGAGCGCCACCCCGAACCCGGCGGCGGCGGCGGACGCCATCAGGGCCGAACTGTCGAAAATGGGCCCCCGCAGGATCGGTGGAACCATGCCCGCGGCCTCGAACCACAGGGCCCATTCGTCCGGACGGTATGAGCGCAACAGCCGTTCGTGGACGAGGTCGGCGGGGGATTTGAGCCGTGCCGCGATGGCCGGAGCGCAGACCGGCGTCATCGGCGCGCCGAGCAGCGGTTCAGCATGGACGCCATGCCAGGCGCCGTTGCCGAACCGGATCGCGAAATCGAGCGCTTCGGCGACCAGATCGACGCGGTTGTTGTTGGTCGAGATGCGCAGGTCGATCGAGGGATGGGCGCGGGCGAAGGCGTCGAGGCGCGGCAGCAGCCAGCCGGTCGCGAAGGTGCCGACGACGCCGACCTTCAGCGGTTCGCGGAACCGGCCTTCGCCATATTGATCGAGCGTCGCAGCGACGCGGTCGAACATCTCGGCGAGGACGGGGACGAGGGCGTGACCCTCATCGGTGAGCGCGATGCCACGCGGCAGGCGGTGGAAGAGGCGGGTATCCAGACGGCGTTCGAGCTGGGCGACCTGATGGCTGACGGCGCCCTGGCTGACGCAAAGCTCGATCGCCGCGCGGGTGAAGTTGAGATGGCGCGCCGACGCCTCGAAGGCACGTAGCGCATTGAGGGGAAGTTGGGCGCGATCCATCGCTCACTCTCAAATATTCTCATGGCTCTGTCGAGAAATCATCCTTTGTCCTGGACACGGCTGATCGTCATTTCAGGGGGCAGAAGGGAAACGCCATGATCAAATTGATGACGGTCGCAGCCTGGCTGGCGGGCATGAACGCCCTGCCTGTCTTCAACCCGGAAGACGCCCGCGGACACGCGGTCACGGCTGCGGCGAGCGGCTTCGCGCAAGATACGGACGATCCGCTGACGCGGCCGATGGAGACGGAGCGCGCCGAAAGGTGGCTCGCACCCTTGCCGCCCGAGAAGATTTTCGGGAACACCTATCTGGTCGGATTCGGCGGGCTGAGCGTTGCGCTGATCGATACGGGCGCGGGCCTGGTGCTGATCGACGGGGCCCTGCCGCAAGCGGCGCCGATGATCCTGGACAATGTCCGCCACCTCGGGTTCGACCCCGCAGACATCAAATTTATTCTAAGCACCGAGCCGCACTTCGACCATGCCGGCGGCCTCGCGGCCCTGGCGCGCGATACGGGCGCGACGGTGGTGGCGAGCGCCCGCGGCGCCGACGGATTGCGGGCCGGGGCCCTTCTGGAGGACGATCCCCAGCGGGCCTATGGCGGCGTCTGGCCGGGCGTGACGCGGATCCGGGTCGTGGAAGACGGCGAGGTGATCCAGCTCGGCCGCACAGCGATCACCGCCCGCGCCACCCCGGGGCATACGATGGGCAGCATGAGCTGGAGCTGGCGGGCGTGCGAGGGCGAAGGCTGCAAGGCGGTCGTCTTCGCGTCGAGCCTCAATCCCGTCTCCGCCGACGGCTATCGCTACAGCGCGCCGGCGAACGCCCCGATCCTCGACGGGTTCGCTGCGACCTACAGGCTTATGGATGGAGTGGCTTGCGACATTCTGATCTCCGCCCACCCCGACAATGCGGGCGAGGGGCGATACAGCGACAGGCCCGGCGCGTGCCGGACCTATGTCCAGCGATCACGCGGACTGCTCGCGACCCGCCTGGCGAACGAACGCAACGGGACGGCGAGATAGGCCTGTTCTGTGTCGGCCTCGGTGTCAGCGAATGTCCCGGCGTAGCGGCGGACCGCCACGCCGGGATCGTCGAAGGACCTAGAAGGTCGCCCGCAGGCCGAGGTTATAGCTCGGGCCGTATTCGTGGATCTGGAACGGACGGTTCTCGTTGCCGAAATAGACCGCCTGACGCGCGTCCAGGATGTTGGTGCCCTCAGCGAAGATCTGGAAGGTCCCGTTGACCTGCCAGGAAGCGCCGAAGTCCAGGGTGCCGAAGCCGTCGGCCATGATGGCCGAGTTCTCGTCGAGGACCGCGTTGGAGCCCGGGCTGATGTTGCCGTTGGCAGCGAAGTCAGACCGGTAGGTGTAGCTGAAGTGCGCCTCGAACGGGCCACGTTCGAAGAAGGGGTTGATCGAGAAGCTCTCGTCCGACACGCCCTGGAGGCCGGCGGTGGTGACGACGCCCGGCGTGGCCTCGATCTGGGCCTCGCTCTCGGTGAAGGTGGCGCTGGCCGAGAGGCCGAGACCCCAGTCCAGCTTGTAGGAAACGCCGATCTCGAAGCCCCGGATGGTGGCGTCGCCGATGTTCTGGGGCCGGGTGATCTGGAGATCGGCCGTCAGGGTCTGGCCCGCCTGGGTGGCGAAGAGAATCTGTTCTGTGCGGGCGATGCCGCCGATGAAGTCCGAGATGTCCTTGGCGAAGACCGCGCCGTACAGGGCGCCGAAGTCGTTGAAATACCATTCCAGCGAGGCGTCGTAGTTGACCGAGGTATAGGGCTGGAGCTCCGGATTGCCGCCTACGCCGACCTTGGCGCCCGGCACCGCGGTGTCGAGCGCGGTCTGGCCCTCCAGGAACACGCGGGTGATCAGCCCGCTGTTGGGGACCACGGCGGTGCGTAGATCGGCGAGGGACGGCCGGGTCAGGGTGCGCGAAGCGCCGAGGCGCAACAGGACCTCGTCGGTCAGTTCGAAATTCAGATTCAGGCTGGGCAGGAACTCTTCGTACGATCCCTCGAAGGTCTGGGGATTGACCACGGTGGTGACGGCCCCGGCGGCGTTGCGACCGGCGGTCAGCAGGGTGCCCTTGACCAGGGTTTCGGTGGAGACCCAGCGAAGGCCGAGGTTGGCGTCCATCGGCACGGGGCCGAAATCGATCGAGAAGTCGGCACGGCCGTAGAGGGCGGTGATCTCCTCGTCCACACCATAGGACTGCTGCAGGTCGGCCCCGGTGGGGACCAGGTCGTCCGACTGGGCGTTGGTGTCGTTGGACTCGTTGGGGATGACGTAGGAGATGCCGTACAGGGTGCGGTTATAGGTCAGGCCCTGGCGGTACAGGCTGGCGATCGACTGGTTGAAGGCATTCGACGGCAGCTGCTGGTTCAGGAAGGCCGGGGTGTTGACGTCGATGCCGGGGCGGACGGTCAGGACGCGGTCGCGGCGCTGATAGTCCCGGCTGCGGTCGGTGTACTGGCCGCCGAAGCGAACGCTGCCCAGGGTCAGGGCCCCGAAGCGGGCGTCCAGATCCCGTTGGATGTTCAGCAAGGCGGTGGTGTCATTGTCGACCGAGTTGATCGGCCGGGTGCGGTAGGTGGTGGCCCGGGTCGACGTCGGGCTGGACAGATCCAGATTGGTCAGCAGCGAGGCGTATTCGCGGTTGCCGATGGGGTCGTCGCCGAAGTCATAGCTGTAGGTCAGGCCGACGGGGTTGTCGGCGGTCCCGCCGCTGATGCGCTGGAGCGGCACGGGCAGGAAGGAGTTGGCCTCCGAATAGCTGACCGATGGCGTCACGGTCCAACCGAGCACATCCCAGTCGGCCTGCAGTTTGACGAACAGGTTCTCGTGCTGCTGCTCGGAGTATTCGGCGTTGCGGTCGATGCGACCGCCGTTGATCTGGGCAGCATAGAGGATGCCGTCCTGGACCCGGGCGCTGGAGGCCACGAGGCGGGTGCTGAAGTCGGCACGGCCGCCGAAGGCGAAGCTGATGCGGTCCTCGTCGATGACGTTGTTGAAGCGCGAGTACAGGGCGTCGGCGCGCAGGGCGAAGCTGTCGGTCGGCTTCCACGACAGGCCGGCCATGGCGCTGATGCGGGTGCGTTCTTCCTGCTCAAGGGTCAGCTGGATCTCGTTGGGCACCGAAACGGTCGCGCCATTGACGACCCGGTTGGTGTAGCCCGTGGTCTGGACGCGATCGAACTGAACGTCGCGGGTGGCCAGGGACACGCCGGCGATGAAGCCGAAGGTGCGGTCGGCGTTGCGCCAGCCGGCCGAGAGGGAGCCGTTCGGCGTGTTCGCCTCGGTGCGGTTCTCATAATGGGCATAGAGACGCGCGGTCGCGAACGGCTCGGTGTCCAGGGCGTCGGCGGTGCGGATATCGATGTTCGAGCCGATGCCGCCGTCGATCAGGTCGGCGGTCGGAGACTTGGTCACGACGATGGCCGAGATCAGGTCGGCGGGGATGACGCGGAACTGGAACTGTCGGCCCGACTGGTCGGAGTTGCGGATGTTCTCGTTGTAGGCGATCGGCGAGCCGTTCAGGGTCACCGACTGGAAGTTGGGGCCCAGACCCCGGACGCTGACGAACTGGCCTTCGCCGGCTTCGCGCGAGATGGAGACGCCCGGCACCCGCTGCAGGGCCTCGGCGACGTTCACGGCGGGGAAGTTGCCGATGTCGGACGCCGACACGACGTCGGAGATCGAGTCGGCGCGACGCTTGATCGTCAGGGCGTCGGCCAGGCTGGTGGCGAACGACCCGGTAACGACGATGTCGTCGACCGATGTCTCGTCCTGGGCCGGAGCCGTCTGGGCCAGGGCGGCGGCGGGCGCGGCCACGGCGGCCAGGGCCACGGCGGCGGCGCCGGCCATCAAGGCGGCGCGCGTTTCGGTCTGGGTCAGGCGGATCATGAATTGTCTCCCGGTGTCATCGGGAGGTCGCCAGCCCCATGCGACGCGCTCCCCACGAAGCGGCGCCGTGTAGCCAGCAGGGACGACACACCTCAAGCCGATGAGAACAGGATTGCAAAAATTTCACACGATACACAGAATCGTCGTTGAAATTCCCATTTCTTGTGTAATCGGTGTCGTGTGTCAGTCACACTATTCTGTATTCAGGGCACGGAATAATGGAGAAAGCCATGACGTCATCCGTAGCCCTGGGACTCGCCCTGTCCCTTGCGTCGAGCCTGGCGTTCGCCCAGGCCGACGCGGGAGCGGGCGACGGCCGTCGCTGGCTGGCCGGCGACCATCATGTGCATAGCCGGTTCAGCGCCCGCTACACGCCCGACCCTGCGTCGCCCGAATCCCCGCCCCTCCCCCAGCTGGGAGGCGACGGCAATCACACGATCGTCCAGAACGCCGAGGCGGCGCACCGCTACGGCCTGTCGTGGATGGTCTCGACCGACCACGGCGGGCCGCTCCACGCCCGCCTGAACGCCGAACAGGCCTGGCCCGAGCTCCTGCAGGCGCGCGAGCGGGTTCCCGGCCTGGTCCTGTTCTACGGCATGGAGTTCGACACCCCAGGCGCCGAACACTCCAGCCTGATCATCGCCCCGTCTGCGCACGAGCGAGAGGATCTGCTGCATATCGAAGGGACCTGGGGCCGGCGTCAGCCCTGGCCCGAGGATCCGGCGCGGGACACCGAGGCCTTCATGCTGGAGGCGCTGCGCGACATGGCGGCGATGTCTCCGCGACCGGTGATGGTGACCAACCACCCCTCGCGCTCGGCGACGGGTCTCGGCCAGTACGGCGAGGTGCGTCCGCACCAGCTGCGCGACTGGAGCGAGGTCATCCCGCGTGTCGTCATCGGCATGGAGGGCGCGCCGGGGCACCAGGCGGACGGCCTGTTCGCCGACGGCCGTCCCGACCCGGCGGGCTCGCGCGGCATCTATCGCCGCTTCCCGACGATGGGCGGGTTCGACCAGATGACGGCGCGGCTGGCGGGCGTCTGGGACAGTCTGCTGGGCGAAGGCCGGCGCTGGTGGATCACGGCGACCTCGGATTCGCACACTCATCTCAGCGAAGGCGGCGACGACTTCTGGCCCGGCGAATACGCCAAGACCTGGGTGATGGCGCGACCCGACGGCGAGGACATCCTCGATGGCCTGCGCGAGGGCCGCGTATTCGTGACCACCGGCGACCTGATCTCGGAACTGGACGTGACGGTTTCGGCCGATGACCGCACAGCGACGATCGGCGGGGAGCTGGTGGTCGGCGAGGCGGACGACATCGTCGTCACGCTCCGCGTCCGCGACCCGCGGGCCGCCAACGCCGCCGGCCGCACGCCCTCGGTCGACCACATCGACCTGATCGTGGGCGACGTGACCGGTGGCCGGGCCGATCGTGACGCCGATGCAAACGCGACGACCCGGGTCGAGCGCCGCTTCACCGCCGCCGACTGGACGAGCGAAGGCGAGGTTCTGACCATGACGCACAGGCTCCCCGCCTCAGAGGCTCCGCGCTACCTCCGCGTCCGGGGAACCAGCGGTGTCGAAACCGAGCCCATGGTCGATACGCCCGGAGAAGATCCCTGGTCGGACCTGTGGTTCTACGGAAACCCCGTCTTCCTGACCGGGTCGACCGGCGCTCGCTGATCCCCCCCGGGCCCGGACCTCACGTCCCGCCCGTTCCAGCAGCCGGAATCGGCCTTTTGGCCCCCATGCCTTGCCCGTGAGGCCTTCCCGCCTTATCCCCGGACCATGCCGAACACGCCCCTGATCTGCCCGTCCATCCTGGCCTCGGACTTCGCCAAATTGGGAGAGGAGGTGCGGGCCCTGGAAGCCGCCGGCGCGGACTGGATCCATGTCGACGTCATGGACGGCCATTTCGTGCCCAATATCACGATCGGGCCGGACGTGGTGAAGGCGCTGAGGCCGCACACGAGCCTGCCGTTCGACGTGCATCTGATGGTCGCGCCGGTCGATCCGTGGCTGGAGGCCTATCGCGAGGCGGGGGCCGACATACTGACCGTCCATCCCGAGAGCGGGCCGCACCTGCACCGGACCCTGGGCCGGATCCGGCAGCTGGGCGCGAAGGCGGGGGTGGTGCTGAACCCCGGCACGCCCCTGTCCATTCTGGAAGAGGTAGTCGATCTGGTGGACCTGGTCCTGTTGATGTCGGTCAACCCGGGCTTCGGCGGCCAGTCCTTCATTCCTTCGACCCTGAAGAAGATCGAGCGGACGCGGGCCATCCTCGACGCCGCGGGATCGAAGGCCCACCTGCAGATCGACGGCGGAGTGACCGCGGCCAACGCCGGGGCCTGCGTCGCCGCCGGGGCCGACGCCCTGGTCGCCGGGACCGCCGTGTTCAGGGGCGGGCCGGACGCCTATGCGGCCAATATCGCCGCCATCAAGGCCGCCCCGCACGCCGGGCAAGCATGAAGCCGATCGGGCCCTTCGCCGACCGCAACCCCTCCACGCCGAACCTCGGCGACGGCGGCTCCATACCGGGCCTGCGCGGGGCGCCGGTGCGGACGCCGGTCCGCTCCAGCGGGGTTGTGACCGGTCCGGCCCTGTGGCCGGCCGTCGCCGGGCGGATGCTGACCCGCCAGATGTGGATCGAACTTTACGGCCTGCCCGGCTATGCGATGACCCTGGGGCTGGGCAAGGCGACGGCCTTCGCCGCCACGCCGCGCGATTTCCGCCCCGCCGACGCCGCCCTGGGCAAGGTTGTGCTCGGAGGGCGCTTCCCCCTGGCCGGGTCGAACCTGGAGGCCGAGGCGCCGGCCGATCCGTGGAACCGGCCGAGCCCGTCGAAGGCCTTCGCCGTCGACCTGCACGCCTTCGCCTGGCTGCCCGGCCTGATGCTGCATGGGGAGCGGGGCGCCCGCGAGGCGCTGCGGCTGACCCTGGCCTGGACCGACACCTTCTCGCGCTGGTCGCCCTTCGCCTGGGAGCCGCAGATCCTGGCGCGTCGGGTCTTCAACCTGGCCTGTGCGGCGAAAAGGATGGGCGCAGTGGCCTCCGAGGCCGACCGGCTGAGGCTGGCCGACACCCTGGGCCGTCAGGCGCGCCAGCTGTTGCGACCGCCGGGCGGACTGGCCGGCAGGGCCGAGCGGCTGGTCGCCGCGGCCGTGGCCGGTTGCGTCCTGGCGGGACCGGCGGGCGCGGGCCTGAGGCGCAAGGCCCTGGGACGGCTGTCGGGCGCGCTGAGGATCACGGTGGCGGGCGACGGCGGCCATGCCTCGCGGTCGCCCGAGGCCGGGATGGAGCTGCTGCTCGACCTGCTGACCCTGGACGACGCCCTGTCGCAGCTGTCGGAGCCCGCGCCGGAGGCCATGGGCGGATCGATCATCCGGCTGACGACCGCCCTGAGACTGCAGGTCCTGCCCGACGGCCGTCTGGCGGGCTTCCAGGGCGGCGGGCCGTCCAGCCCGGCCCGGGTCGCCGCCGCGCGCGCCCATGACGAACACGCCGAGGCGGCCGCCGGGGCCGTGGGCTCGGTCGGGGGTCTGGCCCGGATCCGCTCGCCGCTGCTGACCATCATGACCGACGCGGGATCGCCGGGGAAAGGCGCATGGTCCGAGGCCGCCTGCGCCCAGCCGCTGGCGCTCGAGATCGTCTGCGGCAAGGACAGGATCGTCACGGGCTGCGGCTGGACCCCCCGCGCCGCCGACCGCCAGGGGCTGAGGCTGACCCCCGGCCATTCGACCCTGACCCTGGGCGAGCAGTCCTTCGCCGAGCCCCTGGGCGGATGGAAGGGCGAGCTTCTGGGCCCCCGTCTGTACGGTCGACCCTATCATGTAACGTCGGAGCGCCGGGACGGCGACGGGGCGGTCTGGCTGGAGGTCGAGCACGACGCCTGGGCCCAGCCGTTCGGCCTGATGCACCAGCGCCGGCTCTATCTGGACCAGAGGCTGGACGAACTCCGGGCCGAGGAGCGGCTGCATCCCGCCGACGGCAGCCGCGACGTGGTCCGGGTCATCGCCGCCCCCTATGCGGTGCGGTTCCACCTCGAGCCGGGGGTGCAGGCCTCGCTGGCGCGCGATCGCCGGTCGATCCTGCTGCGCGGACACTCCGGGCGCGGCTGGTGGTTCAGGACCGATGGTCCGGACGTGGCCATCGAACCGTCCGTCCACGTCGACGAGGGTCTGACGCGGCGGTCGCTGCAGGTCGTGGTGCGCGGTTCTGCCCGGACGGACGCCGAGACCAAGATCCGCTGGAAGCTGAGCCCGGCGGGCGCGGCGGGCGACCCGAGCTGAAGTCTATTCTGCGACGGCGTCGGCGGCCTTCGGCTTCTTGACCTTGGCCGGCTTGGGAGCCTTCTTCGGCTTGGCCGCCTTCTCGGCGGCCTTCTCGGCCTTGCGGGCCTCCTTGGCGGCCTTCTTGAGGGCCTTGGCCTCGGCCTTTTCGAGATCCGGGGCGGCGTCGGCGGCGGCGGCGATCTCGGCCAGCATGTCGAGGAAGCCGTCGCGCTTGCCCTTGGGCAGGAGGCCCATGATCCGCTTGTCAGCGGCCTCGACGCGGGGACGGGCCTGATCCAGCAGCGCCTGGCCCTCGGCCGACAGGCGCACGGCCTTGGCGCGGGCGTCGAGCGTCGAACGTTCGCGCGACAGCAGCCCCTTGGTGGTCATGCGGGCGACGAGGTCGGCCAGGGTCGAACGGTCGATGCCGGTGGCGCGGACCAGTTCGGTCTGGGTCAGGCCTTCCTTGACGGAGACGGCCTCCATGACCGCGAACTGACGCTGGGTCGGGCCGCCGTCGCCGGCCTCTTCCGAATAGATGTCGAGCGCCAGCTGGAGGGCGCGGTGCATCAGATGGCTGGGCGATTCGGCGAGCGTGCCGGACCGACGGGCCTGTTTGCCGGATTTGACCATACTGAATCCCCTTGCCGTATGCGGAGGATTATCAGCCAAGCCTTACGGTTTAGCGACAGTGATACGTCAGGTGCGAAGGTCAGGGCGCCGTGTCGGGCCGCGCCGGCGCCGAGGCGTCGACGGCTTCTTCCGACACCAGGTTCTTCATGATCAACGGCACCTGGGACAGGCCGAAGACGGATGAGGCGATCCACAGGACGCCGCGGAAACTGACCCAGACGTCGGCCGGATCGATGTGGGCGTAGCCCATCCGGGCGGCGGTCCAGGCGACCAGGGCCTCGGACCGGACCAGTTCGTTGACAACGGCGACGGCCGCGAAATAGAGGCCGTAGCGGAAGGTCAGGGTGCGCCAGGCCGCGTCATTGACCGGGATGACCGTGCCCAGAAGCGCCTTCAGCGGCTGCTTGCCCAGCCAGAGGCCGCCCAGAAGGGCCACGGCGAGCGAGGCGTTGAGCACCGTCACCTTCAGCTTCACGAACAGGTCGTCGTTGAAGACGAGGGTCAGGACGCCGAAGACAAGGGCGAAACCGCCGACCAGCAACGGCATCAGGGCCAGCCGCTTCTCGACCATAAGGCCTGTGACCACGGCGACGACCGAACCGGCCACCAGACCCCAGGTGGCGTGGACCAGGGCCTCGTCGCCCGGCAGGCCGCGCGCGCGGAAGAAGATGAAGGTCGCGGCGAAGGCGGCGAGCGCTCCGAAATCGACGACCTGACGGATCCAGGTCGGCGGCTTGTGCGCCGGGGTCTCGGGCGTGCGATCGAGGTCTTCTGGCATGATCTAGTCCTCGAGGCCGACGAGCGAACGGGAGAAGGCGCGGGCGTCGAAGGGTTGCAGGTCGTCGATCCCCTCGCCCACCCCGATCAGCTTGATGGGGGCGTCCGACGCCTGGGCCACGGGGACGAGGACGCCGCCGCGTGCCGTGCCGTCCAGCTTGGTCATGACCAGGCCGGTGACGAAGGCGGTGCGGCCGAAGATCTGTTCCTGGGCCAGGGCGTTGCGGCCCACCGTGGCGTCCAGCACCAGAAGCGTCTCGTGCGGGGCGTCTGGATCGGCCTTCCGGAGCACGCGGACGATCTTGAGCAGTTCGTCCATCAGGGCGGACTTGTTCTGGAGCCGGCCGGCGGTGTCGACCAGGACCACGTCATAGTCCTCAGCTTTCGCCTTGGCATAGGCGTCGAAGACGAGACCGGCGGCGTCGGCGCCGTCGCGGCGGCTCTCGAAATGGGCCCCGGCGCGGTCGGCCCAGACCTTGAGCTGTTCGCGGGCGGCGGCGCGGAAGGTGTCGCCGGCGACGATCATCACCCGGGCGCCCTTGCCCGTCAGATCGGCGGCGATCTTGCCGAGGGTCGTGGTCTTGCCCGAGCCGTTGACCCCGACGAACAGGACGACATAGGGCCTGATCCCGCCGCCGACGCCGTCGGGGCCCAGCGGATCGAAGGTCGCCTGACGCGGCAGAAGCTCGGCGGCGACGGCCTCGGCCAGGGCCTCCTTGACCTCGCGCTCGTCGGACACCTTGCCGAAGCGCAGCTCGCGGAAACGGGCGACGATCCGGTCGGTGGCGGCGGGGCCGAGGTCGCTTTCCAGCAGATGTTCCTCGAGACCCTCGAGGGCGGCCTCGGACAGAGGCTCCTTCACGAAGGCGCCGACGACCGTCTCGGTCATCTGCTGGCTGGAGCGGGCCAGTCCCTGGCTGAGGCGCTGGAACCAGCCCTTCTTGGGCGTGTCGGTCATGGGAGGGCTTTAGCGGGGCCTGACAGCCGCGTCACGTGTTCACGTTCCTTCTCCCCTTGCGGGAGAAGGGAGTAGTTTGGGGCTCCGGGCCTTTGGCTCTATATGAGCATAACAGATCGAGTACCGCGCCTTGGCCAAGACCCACCCCTTCCATTCGGCCCGCACCCACGGCTTCGTCCGGGTCGCGGCGGCGACGCCGGTGGTCCATATCGCCGACCCCAAGGCCAATGCGGAGGAACACGTCGCCCTGATCCGGCAGGCGGGCGAACAGGGCGTGGACCTGATCGTGTTTCCGGAGCTGTCGCTGAGCGGCTACGCCATCGACGACCTGCACATGCAGGCGGCGCTGCTGGACGAGGTGGAGCGGCAGATCGTTGTCATCGCTACGGCCGCTGACGAGGCCGGGCTGGTCGCCGTGGTCGGTGCGCCGATCCGCAACGGGGACGCCCTGTTCAACTGCGCGGTCGTGCTGGGCGGCGGCGCGGTTCTGGGGGTCGTGCCCAAGACCTATCTGCCCAACTACCGCGAATACTACGAGAAGCGCTGGTTCGCGCCGGCGGCGTCGCGCGGCGAGGATGCGGTGACCCTGGGCGGGGAGAGCGTGGATTTCGCTCCCGGCCTGATCTTCGAGGCGACCAACCGGCCCGGCTTCGTCTTCGCGGTCGAGATCTGCGAGGATTTCTGGGCGCCCCTGCCGCCCTCGACCCGGGCGGCTCTGGCGGGGGCGCGCATCCTGTTGAACCTGTCGGCGTCCAATATCGTCATCGGCAAGGCCGACGAACGGGCCGTCCTGTGCGCCAGCCAGTCGGCCCGGACCCTGTCGGCCTATGCCTTCGCTGCATCGGGCTGGGGCGAGAGCACCACCGACCTGGCGTGGGACGGACAGGCGACCATCCACGAGCTGGGCGCGAAGCTGGCTGAAGGTGAGCGGTTCGCCATGACGCCGCACCTGACCGTGGCCGACATCGATGTCGAACGGATTGGCATGGACCGCCTTCGCAACGGCACCTTCGCCGACTGCGCGCGGATGGAGGGTGAGGCGGCGACGGTTATCCCGTTCGAGGCCGCCGGGGATCGCGAGGCGGGGCCGCTGATCCGCCCCCTCGACCGCTTCCCCTTCGTCCCCGACGATCCGAAGCGGCTGGATCAGGATTGCTACGAGGCGTTCAACATCCAGGTGCAGGGGTTGATGCGGCGGATGACGGCGACGGGCGCCGGGCGGCTGTGCATCGGGGTGTCGGGCGGGCTGGATTCGACCCAGGCCCTGCTGGTCGCCTGTGGCGCGTTCGACCGGCTCAAGCTGCCGAGGACCGATATCCTCGCCTACACCATGCCGGGGTTCGCGACCTCGGAGGGGACGAAGTCCAACGCCTGGGCGCTGATGAAGGCGCTCGGTGTCACGGGCGAGGAGATCGACATCCGCCCCGCGGCCGAGCGGATGCTGGCCGACATCGGACATCCCTGGGCGGACGGTCAGCCCGTCCACGACATCACCTTCGAGAACGTGCAGGCGGGTCTGAGGACCGATTATCTGTTCCGGCTGGCCAACCAGAACAAGGCTTTCGTCCTGGGCACCGGCGACCTGTCGGAGCTGGCTCTGGGCTGGGCCACCTATGGCGTCGGCGACCATATGAGCCACTACAACGTCAACGGCGGGGTGGCGAAGACCCTGATCCGGCACCTGATCCGCTGGGTCGCGCAGCGGGACGACATGGCCCCGGCGGCGGCGACCCTGCACGCCATTCTCGACACGGAGATTTCGCCCGAACTGGTGCCGGCGGGGGCGGACGGAAAGATCCAGTCGACCGAGGGGACGGTCGGTCCCTATGCGCTGAACGACTTCTTCCTGTTCCACATCACCCGCTTCGGCATGAGCCCGTCGAAGGTCGCCTGGCTGTGCCACCAGGCCTGGGGCGACGCCGCGCGCGGTCACTGGCCGGCGCATCATCCGGAAGCGGATCGGGTCGCCTATGATCTGGCGACGATCAAATTCTGGCTGCGGAAATTCCTCGTGCGCTTCTTCCAGACCAGCCAGTTCAAGCGCTCGGCCCTGCCGAACGGACCCAAGGTGGTGACGGGCGGGTCGCTGTCGCCGCGCGGCGACTGGCGGGCGCCCTCGGACGGCAATGCCCGGGTCTGGCTGGACGAGCTTGAAGCGAACGTGCCGGACTGAACGCCCTCCACTTTCCTCATCCTCCGGCGCGAAGCGACCGGAGGATGACGGAGGAGAAGGGATCGCCTAAAGGACCGGGATGACCGACGCCCCGACCAAGGACTCCAACGGCAACATCCTGTCCGACGGCGACAGCGTGACCCTGATCAAGGACCTCAAGGTCAAGGGATCGGGCGGGGTGACGCTGAAGCGCGGGACCCTGGTCAAGAACATCCGCCTGACCGACGACACCGACGAGATCGAAGCCAATGTCGACAAGGTCCGCGGCCTGGTGCTGCGGACGGAGTTCGTCCGCAAGGCCTGATTTCTCTCCTCCCCGTCCGAAGGATGGGGAGGTGGCGCGGCGCGTCTTCAGCGCCGTGACGGAGGGGGCGACGCGATATTTCCGCTGAGCACCACCCTGACTTCCGCCATTCCCTCGCCCCCTCCGTCAGCTCGCGAAGCGCTCGCTGCCACCTCCCCATTCGCCAAGCGGCGAACAGGGAGGAGACGTTCCTAAGGCACGTCCCGAAGGAACTCGAAGATCGCGGCCTTGGATTCCGGCTCGTCGAGCATGGGGGCGTGGCCGATGCCGGGGATCTCGGCGTAGCGCATCTCGGGCGCGGCCTTCTGCATTTTCGCGGCGATGTCGGCTCCCAGAAGGTCGGAGGTCCCGCCCCGGATCAGCAGGGTCGGGCGCTTCCTCGCCAGACGCCGGAAGAAGGGCCACAGATTGGGGACCAGGGCCCTGGCCCCGGCGGCGCGGATCGGCACAGCGATGTCGGGGTCGTAGTCGAGAACGGGAGAACCCTCGGTGCCGTCCCGGAAGACGCGGCGGGCGAAGGCGTCCCAGTCGGCGTCGGTGTAGTGCGGCAGGGCGACTTCATTGATCCGCTTCGCATAGGCGGCGGCGGCGGCCCAGGTCGGGGTGTCGACCGGCTGGCCGGAGTAGGCGGCGATACGGGCCAGACCCTCGGGCGAGACCTGGGGGCCGATGTCGTTGAGGATGGCGGCGGCGACGACGCGGCTCTTGAGCGCGGTGACCGCCATGGTGATCAGCCCGCCCATCGAGGTGCCGAGGAAGACCGCGCGCTCGATCCCGGCGACCTCCAGCAGGCCCAGAACGTCCTTCGCATAGACCGGCGGCTGGTAGGTCATGGGGTCTGTGGCGCGATCCGACCGGCCGCGCCCGCGCACGTCCAGCGCCAGGACCCGACGGCCGCCGCGCGCGATCAGGGGGGCGATGGCGTCGAAATCGGCGGAGTTCCGCGTCAGGCCATGGATGGCGATGACCGGCAGTTTCGCCGGACCGTCCGCGCCCGGATAGTCGCGCGCGAACAGGCTCAGCCCGTCGGACGAGGTCCAGCGACGCTCGGAATACAGTGGCTGTTCAGCCATGACGGCGCACTCCCAAACCAGAACGCCCCCGCGTCCCCGTCAGACTATTTCATCACCCGGTGAACAGGCCAGCGAATTGCGTCAGGCGCCGAGCAGGTCGCGGACGAAATGATCCAGGTTGCCGCCTTCGAACAGGAAGCCCGGCATGCCGGCGCGACGCGCGGCTTCCAGATCCGACTGCCGGTCGCCGATCAGGAAGGAGCGGGACGGGTCGATGTCATGGTCGGCGACAGCGCGCAGAATCATGCCGGGATTAGGCTTGCGGTCCGGATGATCGGGGTGGAACCACCGGGGGTCATCGGACTCGCTGTGGAAGGGGCAGGCGTAGACGGCGCCGATACGGGCCCCCTTCGCCATCAGACGGCGGACGAGCAGGGTGTTGAACGCCTCCATCTGTTCGATGCTGAACAGGCCGCGCGCCACGCCGGACTGGTTGGTGACGATGACGACCAGATAGCCGAGGGCGTTCAGACGTCGGACGGCCTCGGCCGCGCCGGGGATCAGGACCAGATGCTCTTCCAGATGCGGATAGCCGCTGTCGGTGATCAGGACGCCGTCACGATCGAGGAAGACGGCGGGATGGGTCGTCGGGGCGATGGTCAAGGCGGTCGTCTCCCGGTTCGATGGGAGACTGGATAGAAGCCTCCGTTGCAAGGCGCAACGCGAAGTGACCCTGCCGGATTTGGCGTTACGGCGTCCGCCGGGTTAGACGGCCACCACCTTCGAAGGCCCGCTCCCTGATCCGGGTTCCGCGCCGCCCCGTTTCGAGAGAGGTTCCCCATGAGCATCGCCTTCATCGACCTGCAGGCCCAGCGCCGCCGTCTGGGCGGCAAGATCGAGGCCGCCGTCATGGCCGCCGTCGAGAGCGGGGCCTATGTCATGGGCCCGCCCGTGCGCGAGTTCGAACAGGCCCTGGCGACGTTCGGCGGGGCGAAACACGCCCTGGGCTGCGCCAACGGCACCGAGGCCCTGGCCCTGCCGCTGATGGCCTGGGGGCTGAGGCCCGGGGATGCGGTCTTCGTGCCCTCCTTCACCTTCTGCGCCACCGCCGAGGTCGTGCCGTGGCTGGGGGCGACCCCGGTCTTCATCGACATCGACGCGAAGACCTACAACATGGACCCCGGCCACCTGGAGGCGGCCATCGAGGCGACGATCGCCGAGGGCCGGCTGAAGCCCCGGGTGGTGATCGCGGTCGACCTGTTCGGCCAGCCCGCCGACTATCCGGCCATCAAGGCCATCTGCGACAGATACGGTCTGAAACTGATCGCGGATTCGGCCCAGGGCTTCGGCTGCACCATCGACGGCGACCACCCGCTGAAATGGGCCGATGTGACCACGACCAGCTTCTTCCCGGCCAAGCCCCTGGGCTGCTACGGCGACGGCGGGGCCGTCCTGACCGACGACGACGACCTGGCCCAGGAGATCGACAGCTATCGCGTGCACGGCAAGGCGGTGGCCAAGGACCTCGTCGGCCGGACCTTCGAGCACGACACCAAATATCTGAACATGCGGGTCGGGATGAACTCGCGCCTCGACACCGTCCAGGCCGCCGTCCTGATCGAGAAGCTGAAGGTCTTCGGCGAGGAGATCGAATGGCGCACGCGGATCGCGGCCCGCTACAACGACCTGCTGGCGCCCCATGTCGCGGCGGTTCCCCACCTGCCGGCCGGCAATGTCTCCAACTGGGCCCAGTACACGATCGAACATCCCGACCGGGACGGTCTGGCGGCCCATCTGCGCGACCAGGGCGTGCCGTCGGCGGTCTATTATCCGATCCCGCTGCATCTGCAGCCCGCCTATGACATGCACCCGCGCGGGCCGCAGGGCCTGCCGGTCACCGAGACCAAGATGAAGGTGGTCATCAGCCTGCCGATGCACTCCGATCTGGACGAGGCGACCCAGGACCGGATCGTCGCCGCCGTCGCATCCTACAAGGGCTGATCGCCATGAACCCGACCCACCTGCTCGCACCGATCCGGACCGGCGTCGCCGGCGCCGGCGTCATGGGGCGCAACCACGCCCGCGTCCTGTCCGAGATGCGCGAGATCGACCTGGCCCTGGTCTTCGATCCCGACGCCGTGGTGGCCGAGGGTGTCGCCTCGGCCTACGGCGCCCAGGCCGTGACCACAGCCGCCGACTTCGTCGCGGGAGGACTGGAGGCCGCGGTGATCGCCACGCCGAACCGCCACCATGCCGACCTCGGCGTGGCCCTGCTGGAAGCCGGGGTCCATGTGCTGGTCGAGAAGCCGATCGCCGCAACCGTGGCCGACGCCCAGCGGATGATCGACGCCGCCAGGGCCAACGACCGTGTGCTGATGGTCGGTCAGGTCGAGCGGTTCAACCCGGCGGTGGAGGCGGTCAAGCGCGCCATCGAGGGCGAGGACGTCATCTCGATCCAGATCACCCGCGTGGGTCCCTTCCCGCCCCGCATGGGCGAGGTCGGGGTGGTCATCGATCTGGCCGTGCACGACATCGACATCATCCGGCATCTGACCGGCTCCGAAATCGCCGAGGTCCAGCCGCAGCTGGCCCGCACCCGCGCCGACCGCGAGGACACGGCCCTGCTCCAGTTCCGGCTGGAGAATGGGGTGATCGCCCACATCACCACCAACTGGGTCACCCCCTACAAGACCCGCACCCTCCAGGTCGCGACCCAGTCCAAGTTCGTCGTCGCCGACCTGATGACCCGTCAGGTCACCGAGTATTTCGGCCAGCAGCCCGACGGCTCCTACTCCACGCGCGGCGTGATGAGCTGGCCCAACGAGCCCTTGAAGAAGGAGCTGGAAGCCTTCGCCCACGCCATCCGCACCGGCGAGACCCCGGCGGTGACCGGCGAGGACGGCCTGCGCAATCTGGAAGTGGCGCTGAGGTGTCTGGGGGAATGAAGCTCGAGCCGGCGGTTCTGGAGAATACCTTCGTCCGGCTGGAGCCGTTCGAGGACCGTCACAGGGAGCCGCTGCGTCTGGCCTGCGACGCCGATCCGGAGCTGTGGCCGACCCTCTATTCGATCTCGTTCGGCGGAGACCAGTTTGACGGCAGCTGGGCCCGGCTGCGCGGGTTCCAGGCGGCGGGAACCTGGCTTCCTTTCGCGGTGATCAGGGACGGCGAGGTCGTTGGGGTGTCGGCCTTCATCGACATCAATCCGAACTCCCGCACGGTCGAGATCGGCTGCACCTACTATCGGCCCGACGCCCGGGGCGGAGCGATCAACCCGGCGGCCAAGCGGCTTTTGCTGGAGCATGCCTTCGCCGCCGGAGCCAACCGTGTCGCCTTCCAGGTCGATCAGCTGAACCTGCGCAGCCAGGCGGCGGTGACCAGACTGGGCGCGTTGCGCGAAGGCGTCATGCGCGATGACAAGATCACCTGGACCGGCCGGGTGCGGAGCTCCGTGATCTTCTCGATCCTGGCAGAGGAATGGCCGGCGGTCCGGGCGAAGCTGGACCAACGGCTGGCGGCGTTCCGGTAGTCTTTGGATTCAGGCCAGGGCGCTGCGGATATCGGTCTGAGCGAAGTCGTTTCCGACGTAAAGCAAGGGGCAGTCGTGAAAGTCGGCCACGGCGTAGCTGAAGCAGTCGCCATAGTTCAGCCGCGCCGGATGTCGTCCCTTTCCCCACCGCAGATGGGTCGCGGCCGCCAGCCTGGCGAACCCTTCGGTGACCGGGACGATCTCAATGGCTAACGCCTCGATCAGCCCAGGCATCCGGCCCTGAAACGCGGGGCGGGAGCCGACCATCAGACATTCCGTCAGGGTGGCGGCCGACATCAGCAAGACGTTCGAAACAAGGACGTCCTCGCATTTCTCGGCCAGGGGCTCGTTGGCCAGGACGGCGACCAGAGCTGACGTGTCCACCGCGATCAAGCGGGTAACCCATCCTCATCATACAGGAAATCCTGACTGCGAGCAGCGTCGAAATCTGCCGGGAATTGACCAGCGACCGCAGCCTGGGCCGCGCGGATGGCTGCCAGGCGCCTGACCTTGAGTTCAGAAGAGACCCTCATCGGCGTCAGTCTGACGACTTCCTGCCCGTGGCGCGTCAGAACCACGGTCTCGCCCCCTTCCGCCCGGCGGACCAGGTCGGTGAGTTGCGCCTTGGCTTCGGAGATCGGCACCTGGGTCATGGATGGACAATGGACCAATCAATGGTCCAATTCAATCCGGTTAGCCGCCGACCATCTGCATGCCCAGCCACTCGGCGATCAGGGCAGGCTTGTCGGCGCCTTCGATCTCGACGGTCAGTTCATGCTTCAGCAGCCAGCGGGTGACGCCTCCGGCGGAGCCCTTGTCTTCGGCCGAGAGCAGTTTGAAACGGCCGCGAATTCTGGAGCCGGCGGGGACGGGGGCGAGGAAGCGGAGCTTGTCGAAGCCGTAGTTGACGCCCATCACCACCCCGTCCAGCGGCGCCACGGCGTCGTAGGACATGGCCGAGGCGAGGCTGAGGGTCAGGAAGCCGTGGGCGATGGTGCCGCCGAACGGGGTCTGTTTCGCCGCCTCGGGATCGATGTGGATGAACTGGCGGTCCTCGGTGATCTCGGCGAAGGCGTCGATCCGGGCCTGGTCGACGAGAATCCATTTCGAGACGCCGATCTCGGTCCCGATGAGCGACTGGAGGTCTGAGGTCTTGGTCATGCGGCGGCTCCTTCTTGGGTCGCCGGGACGAACCGGCCTTCGATGATGTCGGCGAACAGGCCGGGGTCGATATTGCCCCCGGACAGGATGACGGCGGTGGTGCGCCCCTGCGTCTCGATCTTGCCGGCGAGAACGGCGGCCAGGGCCGCGGCGCCGCCGGGTTCGACCACCAGTTTCAGGGTGCGGAAGGCATAGGCGACGGCCTCGGCGGCCTCGGCGTCGCTGATCGCCAGAGCCCCGGAGAGGACGCGTCGGTTGATCGGGAAGGTCAGGACGCCCGGAACAGGAGTCTGGAGCGAGTCGCAGATCGAGGGCGGGCCGACGGGATGCCCGATCCGTTCGCCGGCGGCCAGGGAGCGGGCGGTGTCGTCATAGGCCTCGGGCTCGACCGCCCATGTCGTGGTCTGCGGACTGCGGGCCTCCATGACCAGATTGATGCCGGCCATCAGTCCGCCGCCGGAGCAGCAGCACAGAAGCTGATCGATGGGGCCACCGGCCTGATCCAGCAGCTCCAGCGCCGTCGTGCCCTGGCCCTCAATGACATAGGGATCGTCGAACGGAGGGACGAGGACGGAGCCGCGCTCCTGCGCCACCTGGGCGCCGATCTCCTCGCGGCTTTCTTTCCAGCGGTCGTAGAGGCGGACCTCTCCGCCGAAGGCCTTGACCCCGGCGATCTTGATGGCGGGGCTGTCGGCCGGCATCACGATGGTCGCGTGGGTGCCCATCATCCGGGCGGCGGCGGCCACGCCCTGGGCATGGTTACCCGACGAGAAGGCGACGACCCCGGCAGTCAATTCGTCGGCGGTGAAGCGGCTGATCCGGTTGTAGGCGCCCCGGAACTTGAACGCCCCGGCGACCTGCAGGGTCTCGGCCTTCAGCAGGACGCGGCCGCCCATCCGTTCGTTGAGCGCGGGGCTCTCGATCAGGGGGGTGCGGACCGCCGCCGGGGCGATCTGGCGGGCGGCGTCGAGGACGCCCTCGAAGGAAGCGGTGCGGTCGGACATGAGAGTCACTTAACCCGATCCCGTTCGTCCGCGTAAGGTGGGGAAAACGATGGAAACGCATCCCGCCATGACGCCACTGATCCTCGCCATCGACCAGGGCACGACCTCGACCCGGGCCATCGCCTTCGAGCTGCGGGCGGACAGGGGGCTGCATCCCGTGGCGGTCAGCCAGATCGCGCTGGAACAGTATTTCCCCCGGTCTGGCTGGGTCGAGCATGATGCCGCCGAGATCTGGGCCGCGACGCTGCAGACCTGCCGCGAGGTGATCAGCAAGGCCGGCGGCATCGGGCGATTCGCCGCCATCGGCATCACCAACCAGAGGGAGACCTCGGTCCTGTGGGACGCCGCGACCGGGGAGCCCCTGCACAGGGCCATCGTCTGGCAGGACCGGCGGACCGCCGACGTCTCCGCGCGGATGGTCGCCGAAGGCCAGGAGGCCATGGTCCAGGCGGCGACCGGCCTGATCCTCGATCCCTATTTCTCGGCGACCAAATTCGCCTGGCTGCTGGACGCCGTGCCGGGCGCGCGGGAGCGGGCGGTCCGGGGCGAGGTCCGGCTGGGGACGATCGACTCCTGGCTGGTCTGGAAGCTGACCAACGGGGCCTGCCACGTCACCGATGCGACCAACGCCAGCCGCACCTCCCTGATGGATCTGAAGACACGCGCGTGGCGCGACGACCTGTGCGACCTGTTCAATGTTCCGAAAGGCGCCCTGCCCCGGATCGTCGGCTGCGCGGACCGGATGGGCGAGAGCGATGCGGCCCTGTTCGGCCGCGCCCTGCCGATCACGGGTTCAGCGGGGGACCAGCAGGCGGCCCTCGTCGGGCACGGGGCGCTGAAGCCCGGCGACGCCAAGATCACCTATGGCACCGGGGCGTTTCTGGTCGCCAATGTCGGCGCCACGCCCGTGGCCTCTTCGAGCCGGTTGCTGGGCACGCTCGGTTATCAGGTCGGGGAGACCGTGGCCTACGGGCTGGAAGGGTCCATTTTCTCGGCCGGGTCGGCGATCCAGTGGCTGAGAGACGGGGTCGGGATGATCTCCGACAGCCGCCAGTCCGAGGCGGTGGCCCAGACCCTGCCGGACAACGGCGGGGTCTATCTCGTGCCGGGGTTCACGGGTCTGGGGGCGCCCTGGTGGGAACCGGAGGCACGCGGGGCCGTGATCGGACTGACGCGCGATACCGGACCCGCCCATTTCGTCCGGGCGGCGCTGGAGGCCCTCGCCTATCAGACGCGCGACCTGCTGGATGCTCTGGCGAAAGACGGGGCACCGCCGTTCAGCGTGCTGAAGGTCGACGGCGGGGTGACGGCCAACGCCTTCGCCATGCAGTTCGTCGCCGACATCTGCGAGGTGACGGTCGAACGGCCGGCCTTCCAGGAGATGACGGCCCTGGGGGCCGCACGGCTCGCGGCCCTCGGCGTCGGGCTGATCGAGGACCTGGAGCCGAAAAACGGGAAGGCTCCGGCCGTGTGGACCCCGCGCATGTCGGGCGGACAGCGTGAAGCCCTGCTGGGGGGCTGGCATCGCGCGGTCAAGGCCGCCATTGTCGCCGCGCAATGACCGATATCGCCACAGATCCCCAGGCCGCCTTTTCCGGAACGCGGGAGGTCGATCCCCGCTACCGGCTCGACGAGGCCGCGCTGGATGCCTGGATGTCCGCCAACGTCGAGGGCTATGCCGGGCCACTGACGATCCGGCAGTTCAAGGGCGGACAATCGAACCCGACCTATGAGCTGACCACGCCGGGCGCGGCCTATGTGCTGCGTCGGAAGCCGCCGGGCGTTCTGCTGCCCTCGGCCCACGCCGTGGACCGCGAGTTCGCCGTGACCTCCGCCCTGTACCGGCAGGGCTACCCGGTCGCGCGCCCCTATGCCCTGTGCACGGACGATGGCGTCATCGGTTCGATGTTCTATGTCATGAGCAAGGTCGAGGGACGGGTCCTGTGGGACCTGAAACTGCCCGGGATGGAACCGACCGAGCGCCGGGCCATCTTCGAGGCCCAGATCAATGCGCTCGCCGATCTGCATAAATTTGATCCGGCGGAGATCGGGCTCGGCGACTACGGCAAGCCGGGCAACTATTTCGCGCGTCAGGTCGGGCGCTGGACCAAACAGTACCGCGCCTCCGAGATCGATCCGATCCCGGAGATGGACCGGCTGATCGACTGGCTGCCGCAGGGCCTGCCGCCCGAGGGGCCGGCCCGGATCGTCCACGGCGACTTCCGTCTCGACAATCTGATGATGGCCACCGACGCACCCGAGGTGCGGGCCGTTCTCGACTGGGAGCTGTCGACGCTCGGCGATCCGATGGCGGACTTTTCCTATCTGCTGATCGGCTGGGTCCTGCCGCCGACCGTGCGCAACGGCCTGGGCGGACTGGACCTGCCCGCGCTTGGCATTCCGACGATCGAGGAGACGGTCGACCGCTATGTGGCGCGCAGCGGTCTGGGGGCCCCGGAGAACATCGACTGGCTGATGGCCTACAACCTGTTCCGGCTGGCGGCGATCTGTCAGGGAATCGCCGGGCGGGTGCGCGACGGCACGGCCTCTTCGGCGCATGCGATCGAGACGTCGAAACAGGTGGGCCCGCTGGCGAAGGCCGCTTGGAGCTTCGCGGTCAAGGCCGGAGCCTGATCTCTCCTCCCCGTCCGCAGGATGGGGAGGTGGCGCGGCGCTTCTTCAGCGCCGTGACGGAGGGGGCGAGGTCATATTGCAGGTGAGGGTCAACTGGTAGGACCGTGTCGCCCCCTCCGTCAGCTCGCGAAGAGCTCGCTGCCACCTCCCCATCGCTGCGCGACAAGGAGGAGACCCATTGGTCAGTTTGTCAGGATCTGCACCCGCGACCAGACCTCGCCGCGGTTGACGATCTCGATGCGGATCGGACCGGCCTGGGGACGGGCGACGGTGCAGACGGGATAGTGGTCGCGTGAACCGTCGGAGCAGATGACGGCGCCGTTCTGGTCCCTCAGGGCGAGGTCGATATTCGTGTCGCCATCGCCGATGGCGGCCACGCGCAGGACCTCGTTGCGCCGCGCCTCGACCGTGAAACTGTAGGTCTCGCGCGCGCGCAGGCGACGCACCACCACGATGGGCCCGGCGCCGAAGGGCGAGGCGCGAACCCCCTTGTCCGGGGATCGCTCGCGCGAGATCTCGTCCAGCAGGTCCCGGTCGCCGCGGGCGAAGGTCTCGGCCTCCTCCAGCAGGACCAGATGGGTCAGGAAGGGCTCGTCGCCGTTCTCGCGGCGGGTGCGGATGTCGCCCAGCATGCGGGCGGCCACGATCATGGCCTCGGCGTCGCGGCGTTCGCGGGCCCAGGCGGCGACCTCGGCGGCGGTCACCATCTGGGTGATGGCGCGGGCTTCGAGGTCAGGGTCGGGGGCGGAGGGCCCCGACCGGACCTGGGATCCGGCCGGCGCCGCCGTCAGGCCGATGGCCGAGACGGCGATAGCGAGCGCGGCGGCGATGGGGGCCTGTCCCCCGACGACCCGACCCGCGCGCTCAACCATCTTTACTCCCCCTACAGCGCCGCCATGGGATGACGACGGATCGCCATTAGCGACGATCAAACTGGCGGGGACAGTGACCGAAACTGACCGGGGCGCCAAGTGCGCCGACGTCCCGGATTCGGGACGCGCCTAGCGTGTGGCTGCGCTGAGAATGCGGAGGTCCCCGCGCGACTGGACCATCACCACCACCTTGTCCTGGGGATCGGCGGCCTCGGGCAGGTCGAGCAGGATCGGGCGACCGGTCCATTCGCCGAGCCGCGTCAGGCTCTGAACCACATTGACGTGGCGCACGGCGCGGCCCCGGTTGTCGCCGCCGGCCACGGTCACGGTCTGGGTTCCCGGGCGATAGGCCACGGCCCAGACGTCGGCGCCGCCCGCGGGCGCACGGCCGGAGCCGACCCCGACCTGATCGCCGCTCTCGCGGAACTGGACCTGCGGCGGGAAGACGCGGCGGGCGGCCTCCTCGTCGACGGCGTCCTGGACGGCCGGTCCCTCGGCGCCGGAGACCTGGCGACGGCCGTCGATGACGACCTGGGGCGTATAGACATTCCGCAGACGCAAGGCGGTCTGATAGTCGCGCTGGCGCTGGGCGAACTCGGGCCTGGCGAAGGTATCGGGCCAGCCGAGGTAGTCCCAGTAGTCGACGGCGTAGGTCAGGGCGATGACGCCCGGCTCCTCGGCCAGGCCCTCGACCACCTGGTTGGCGGCGGGACAGCCGGAACAGCCCTGGGCGGTGAACAGCTCCACCACCACCGGCTCGGGAGGCGGGGCATCGCGGTGAACGGAGCGCGCGCCGGCCGGCTGGGCGGTCGAACCGACCGCGCCGAGCAGACCCAGGGCGGCGACGCCCGCGACGATGATGCCCCTGACCTTCATGGGTCGGAGTCCTAGCGGGGTCGGCGACGGCGCGCGCCTCATATTCGCGTGAACCTCATCCCTCCCCCGCCGGGGGAGGTGGCGCGGCGCGGCTTTGCGCCGTGACGGAGGGGGCCAGCCGCACACACCGTGTCTGGCCTGGGTCCCCTCCACCGCTTCGCGGTCCCCCTCCCCCTATGGGGGAGGATCGCTAATCCATCAGCTGCTGGCTGAGATAGACATAGTGCCGGGCCCAGCGCCGCGCGTTGGCGACCGGGTCGGCGTCGTTGGAGTGACCGCCGGAGGTCTCCTCGTAATAGAGGTGGTCGTGACCCTGGTCGCCAAGACGGGCGGCGAATTTGCGCGCATGGCCGGGGTGGACACGGTCGTCGCGGGTGTTGGTCGTGATGTAGAGGCGCGGATAGTCCGCGTCCGGGCGCAGCCGCTGGTAGGCCGAATACTGGCTGATGAAGGCGGCGTCGCCGGGGATGCGCGGGTCGCCGTATTCGCCGATCCAGGACGCGCCGGCCGGCAGGTCCGGGTAGCGCAGCATGTCGATCAGCGGGCTCTCGATCACGGCGGCGTTGTAGAGCTCCGGATGCTGGGTGATCGAGACCGAGGTCAGGACCCCGCCGTTGGAGCGGCCGTAGATGCCGAGGCGGCGCGGCGAGGTCACGCCGCGCTGTTCCAGATCGCGGGCGACCGAAGCGAAATCGTCGAAGGCGCGCTGGCGGTGCTCGCGCAGGGCCGCCTGGTGCCAGGCCGGGCCGAACTCGCCGCCGCCGCGGATGTTGGCGACGACATAGGCGCCGCCGTTCTCGAGCCACAGCTTGCCCAGTTCCGGCTTGTAGGCGGGCGGGAAGGAGACCTGGAAACCGCCGTAGCCGAACAGGATCGTCGGGGTGGAGCCGTCCATCGGGGCGTTGATCGGCCGGACGACGAAATAGGGGACCTTCGTCCCGTCGGTCGAGGTCGCCTCGAACTGTTCAACCACATGGGTGGAAGCGTCGAACATGGCCGGGGCCGCCTTGAGCGGGGTCAGGGCGTCCGCGCCGGCGGCAAGAAGGCTGAGGGTCGGCGGCGTCAGGAAGCCCTGGGTCGAGACGAATATCCGGCCCGAGCCGCGCGACACATCGCCGATGCCGACAGCGCTGTTGGCGGGGACCTCTACTCCGGAGGAACTCCAGCGGTGCGTACGCGCATCGAACGCGAAGCGACGCAAGGTTCCAACGACATTGTCGGAAACGCCGACAACAAGCCCGTCATCGAGCACCGCCACGTCCTGCACAGACTGGCGGGCAGTCGGCGTGAAGACAACTTCGGGATTGCTGTCTGGCGAAGGGGGCCCGGCTTCGGGACGACCCAGGACGTCGAGCGGGACCGACATCAGGGAGCCCTCTGGTTCGGGCTTTCCCCCGAAACGCGACCAGGCCTCGTCGATGCCGAAGATCAGATTGCCGTTCTGAACGCCGTGGACGGCGACCCTCTCCGGCAAGTTCAGCTTGACCACCGTGCCGCCGACGATGCGCCAGGTCTCGGAGCGGAAGGTATCGAGCGGACGGTTGATGATCACCGCCTGGACCGCGCCCGCGCCGTCGCGGAAGACCGAGGGGCTGACGCCGTAACCGCCGTCGGAGATGTCGCCGCGATAGATCTCGACGCCCTCGGCCAGGGTCTGGCCGCGCTTCAGGCCCTTGACGATAAAGGGATAGCCGCTCTCGGTCAGGGTGCCGGGACCGAAGTCGGTAGCGACCAGAAGGGTGTCGATGTCGAACCATTCCAGCCGGTGCTTGCCCTCGGGCAGGATGAAGCCGCCTTCGACGAATTCCCTGGTCCGGGTGTTGAATTCGCGGACGACGACAGCGTCCTTGCCGCCTTCGGACAGGGAGATCAGGCAGCGTGTTTCATCCGGCGCGAGGCAGCGCGCGCCCTTCCACACCCAGTCCCGGCCCTCGGCGCGGGACAGGGCGTCTAGGTCGATCAGGGTCTCCCACTCCGGCGCGTCGGTGCGATAGCTGTCCAGCGTCGTGCGCCGCCAGAGGCCCTTGGGATTGGCCGCGTCCTGCCAGAAATTGCCGATCCCGTCGCCGAGGAAACTCGGTCCCGGAATCCGGGTGGTCGAGGACAGGATGTCGAAGGCCTCGGCGCGGAAGGTCTCGTAGCGGCGGTCGCCGGTCAGGGCGGCCAGGGACCGCTCGTTCTCGGCCCGGACGAAGGCCATGGCCTCGGCGCCCTCGACCTCTTCCAGCGCCAGATGATCGTCGGCGGCCCGGACGCCGGCGGGCGACAGGTCGGCCGGGAAATGCGGCGGCGGGGTGGTCTGGGCCAGGACGGGGGCGGCGAAGACCATCAGGGCGGTGGCCGCCATCAGGGATTGGATACGCATCGAAACTCTCCGCTCATCCCCGCGAAAGCGGGGACCAGTCCTGTGGGCGATCGGCGCCGCCCGAGGTAAGACAGAGCTCATCCCAGCCGCCGATGCGTGAAAGCACTGGGTCCCCGCTTTCGCGGGGATGAGCGGATGGATGGAGTCTATTCCTGCGCCGGCGCGTCCATCAGGCGGCGCGAGAGATAGGTGTATTCCAGCGCGATGCGGCGGGCCGTTTCGCGCAGGTTGGCGCCGGCCGCGTGGCCGCCGTCGGTGTTCTCGTAGAACAGGACCGGATAGCCGAGGGCCTCCAGACGCGCCGCCGCCTTGCGGGCGTGGCCCGGGTGGACGCGGTCGTCCTTGGTCGAGGTATGGATGAAGACCTCGGGATAGGGCTGGCCCGCGCGCAGGTTCTGGTAGGGCGAGTATTCACCGATCCAGGCGCGCTGTTCCGGAATGTCCGGGTCGCCGTACTCCGCTCGCCACGAGGCGCCGGCGAGCAGGCGGTGGAAGCGGAACATGTCGAACAGGGGCACCTGGATGACCGCCGCATTGATCAGGTCCGGACGCTGGGTCAGCATCGCCCCCATGAACAGGCCGCCCTGCGACCCTCCCATGACGCCGAGGTGGGGCTGGGAGGTGATGTTGCGGGCGATCAGGTCGAGGGCGACGGCCTGGAAGTCCTCGTGGGCGCGCTGGCGATTCTGCTGCAGGGCCGCCTCGTGCCAGTTGGGACCGAACTCGCCGCCGCCCCGCGTGTTGGCCACGACATAGACGCCGCCGCGCTCCAGCCACAGCTTGCCGACCGTGGGCGAATAGCCGGGCAGTTGCGACACCTGGAAGCCGCCGTAGCCGTACAGGAGGGTGGCGTTGGAGCCGTCCAGCGGCATGTCGGTCTTATGCACCACGAAATAGGGGATCATGGTGCCGTCGGCCGAGCGGGCCTCGAACTGTTCCACCGTCATGCCGGAGGCGTCGAACTTGGCCGGGATCGACTTGACCTGGGCCATCTGGCCGGTGGCCGCGTCGACCAGGGACAGGGTCGAGGGCGACAGGTAGCCGGCGACACTGACGAAGATGCGATCGTCCTGTTCCGAGGCTGAGCCGAGGCCCACGGTCGAGTTCGCGGGCAGATCCAGGCGGGTGCGGGCCCATTCGCCGGTCGGGTTCGGCGTATAGACATAGGCCGCGCCGCGCACGTTTTCGTACAGGGCCACGACCAGTCTGTTGCGTGTGGCTGTGACGGATTCGACCGACTCGCGGGCGCCCGGACGGATGATCAATTGAGCGGGGGCCGTCTGATCGGCCAGCCAGGCGTCCAGGGTCCAGGCGACGACGTCCCCGGTCCTGAATTCCTGCCCGGACGGCGCCGTCCAGTCTTCCTTGATGGTCACGACCAGCTGGCCCTGGACCAGGGCGTCAATGTCGGACTTGGCCGGCAGCTGCAGCCGGGTGGTCGTCCCGTCCGCGTTCAGGACGTGGGTCTCGCCCTCGTAGAAGCTGACGCCGCGGTTGATCAGGATCGCCTTGATCACGCCGTCGGCATCGCGAAGCGTGCCCGCGCCGACCGAAACGTCGGAGGGCTGGCCGGTGAAGAGGGTCTCGGCCTGGTCGATCGACTGGCCGCGCTTCAGCCGTTTGACGATCATCGGATAGCCCGAGGAGGTCAGGGTGCCCTCGCCGAAGTCGCGGGCGATCAGAAGCGTGTCGGCGTCGATCCAGGACGCGCCACCCTTGGATTCCGGGAGCTCGAAACCGCCCTCGACGAAGGTGCGGGACACGGAGTCGAACTCGCGCACCACGACCGCGTCCTTGCCGCCGTCGGACAGGGAGATCAGGCACAGACGTTCTTCGGGCGGCAGGCAGGACGCGCCCTTGTAGACCCAGTTCTTGCCCTCGGCGGTCGACAGGGCGTCGAGGTCGAGGATGGTCTCCCACTCCGGCGCATCGGTGCGGTAGCTGTCGACCGTCGTGCGCCGCCAGATGCCGCGCACATGGGTGGCGTCCTGCCAGAAATTGTCGATATGGCCGTCGTGGGTGAAGCCCGGCGCGGGGATGCGGTCGCGGGCCTGGACCAGGGCCAGGGCCTGTTCGTGCAGGCCGTCGTAGCGGGGGTCGCCCTGGAGCACGCCCAGCGAGCGGGTGTTGTGTTCGTTGACCCAGGCCATGGCGCGGTCGCCCTCGACCTCCTCGAGCCAAAGATAGGGGTCGGTTGCGTCAGAGGTGGCGAATCCGCCCTCGACGAGCGGCGGATTGGGCGGGGTGTGCGCGGTCTGGGCCAGGGCGGAGGTTCCGAGAATGGAGGAGGCGAGAAGGGCGGCCGTGAGGCTCAGCGAACGACGCATGCAGGGGCGCTCCGGAAACTGGGACGGAGCACCTTAGACGCGAGGGGGCGGGCGGCAAGGCGACGAACCTTACTGTTTTGTCATATGGCGTGGGTCAGCCGATGTCGGGACGTGCGAACGGCCAAAGGCCGGGGGCGTTGCGTGGCTGCGACTTTGGAGCCTCCGCGCGACGTGACTATATAGGGTCCATGACCGGCGCGACCTCCAGACCCTTCGTCAAGATGAACGGCGCCGGCAACGACTTCGTCGTGGTCAATGCGCTGGAGCGGCCCTTCACCCCGGGCGCGGACGCGGTGCGCGCCCTGGGCGACCGCAAGACCGGACAGGGCTTCGACCAGCTGATCGCCATCGAGCCCTCGGACACCGCCGACGCCTTCATGCGGGTCTGGAACGCCGACGGCGGGACGGTCGAGACCTGCGGCAACGCCCTGCGCTGCGTCGGCTGGATGCTGATGCAGGCCAATGGCTCGGATCAGGTCACCATCGACACCCTGGGCGGTCCGACGATCGCGCGCCGGGCCGGGGTGGACCGGATCACCGTCGACATGGGTCCGCCCCGGCTGGACTGGCGCGAGATCCCCCTGGCCGAGGAGATGGACACGCGCGGCATCGAGCTGCAGGTCGGGCCGATCGACGCTCCGGTCGTGCACACCCCGGGCGCCGTCTCCATGGGCAATCCGCACGTGGTCTTCTTCACCGACCGCCAGGACGACGGCTTCGTCATCGGGACCGGGTCGCTGATCGAGCATCACCCGCTGTTCCCGGAAGGGGTCAATGTCGGTTTCGCCAATGTCCTGGCCCCCGACCGCATCCGCCTGAGGGTGTTCGAGCGGGGCGCAGGCCTGACCCGGGCCTGCGGCACCGGCGCCTGCGCGGCCCTGGTCGCCTGCGCCCGGCGCGGACTGACGGGGCGGAAGGCCACGGTGATTGTCGATGGCGGCGAACTGGTGATCGACTGGGACGAGGGCTCCGGGCACGTCTTCATGACCGGCCCGGTCGAGGTCGAACGGACGGGCACCCTGGACCTTTGAACCTCGCCCGCCGGGCGTCGGCGGTTGTCCCGACGGAAGGGCGCCGCTAGACCGGACAGGCCCGCACCGTCAGAGACCCAAATGCCCGATCAGACCGACAAACAGACCTTCTCCGACGAAGAGGCGCTGGATTTCCACCGGCTGCCGCATCCGGGCAAGATCTCCATGGCGCCGATCAAGCCCATGGCGACCCAGCGCGACCTGTCCCTGGCCTATTCGCCCGGCGTGGCCGTGCCGGTGCGCGCCATCGCCGACAATCCCGACGCGGCCTATGACTACACCTCCAAGGGCAATCTGGTCGCCGTGATCTCGAACGGCACGGCCATTCTCGGCATGGGCAACCTCGGCCACCTGGCGTCCAAGCCGGTGATGGAGGGCAAGGCCGTCCTGTTCAAACGCTTCGCCGACGTCGACAGCTTCGACATCGAGGTGAAGACCACCGATCCCGACGAGTTCATCACCGTCGTCAAGAACATCGGCGACAGCTGGGGCGGCATCAATCTGGAGGACATCAAGTCCCCGGAATGTTTCGTCATCGAGAGCGAGCTGCAGGACCTGCTGGACATCCCCGTCTTCCATGACGACCAGCACGGCACGGCCATCATCTCGACCGCCGGCCTGATCAACGCCTGCCACATCACCGGGCGCAGGTTCGAGGACGTGAAGATGGTCCTGGTCGGCGCGGGCGCCGCCGGCCTGTCGTCGCTGAGCCTGATGAAGTCGCTCGGCGTCAAGCCGGAGAACGCCACCGTCGTCGACCTGCACGGCGTCATCTATCGCGGCCGCACCGAGGGCATGGACCAGTGGAAGTCGGTCCACGCCATCGACACCGACAAACGCACCCTGGCCGAGGCCATGCAGGGCGCCGACGTCGTCCTCGGCCTGTCGGCCAAGGGCGCGATCACGCCCGAAATGGTCGCCACCATGGCACCGCGCCCGATCATCTTCGCCATGGCCAACCCGGACCCGGAGATCACGCCGGAACAGGTGCTGGCCGTGCGCAAGGACGCCATCATCGCCACCGGCCGCTCGGACTATGTGAACCAGGTCAACAACGTCCTGGCCTTCCCCTATCTGTTCCGCGGCGCCCTCGACGTGCGCGCCCGGCGGATCAATCACGAGATGAAGATCGCCTGCGCCCACGCCCTGGCCCAGCTGGCGCGCGAGGACGTGCCGGACGAGGTCGCCGTGGCCTATCGCGGGCGCAAGCTGAAGTTCGGGCCGGACTACATCATCCCGACGCCGTTCGATCCGCGCCTGATCTGGTACATCCCGCCCTTCGTGGCCCAGGCCGCGATGGACACCGGCGTCTCCCGCGTCTCGATCGACGACATGGACGAGTACCGAGCCCGGCTGCGCGAACGCGTCGATCCGTCCGCCGCCCTGATGCAGAAGATCTCGTCGGCCGTGCGCGCCGCCCCGAACAAGCGGGTCGTGTTCGCGGAGGGCGAGGAATCGACCGTCATCCGCGCCGCCTGGGCCTTCAAACAGGCCGAGCTGGGCACGCCGATCCTGATCGGCCGCGAGGATCTGGTCCGCAAGAACGCCGCCGAGGCGGGCCTCGACTTCGAGGCCATGGGGATCGAGATCGTCAACGCCCGGGTCTCCGAGCGGAACGTCGAATACACCGACTTCCTCTACGACAAGCTGCAGCGGCGCGGTTACCTGCGTCGCGACGTGCAGCGGATGATCAACCAGGATCGCAACTATTTCGCCGCAGCCATGCTGGCGCGCGGCCAGGCCGACGCCATGGTCACCGGCACGACCCGCAACTTCAACATGGTGCTGAAGGAGGTCCGGCGCGTGCTGGACGTCGAGGGCGACAGCCTGATCGGCCTGTCGATCGTCCTGGCCAAGGGCCGCACCATCTTCGTCGCCGACACCTCGATCCATGAACTGCCGTCAGCCGAGGAACTGGCCGATATCGCCATCCAGGCCGCCGCGACGGTGAAGAAACTGGGTCGCACGCCGCGCGTGGCCTTCCTCAGCTATTCCACCTTCGGCAACCCGCCCGGAGAGCGGGGCGAGAAGGTGCGCGAGGCCATCCGCATCCTCGACCAGAAGGGCGTCGACTTCGAATACGAAGGGGAGATGCCGCCCGAGCTGGCGCTCGATCCGGCCCTGCGGACCAACTACCCGTTCATGCGGTTGAGCCGTGAGGCCAATGTCCTGGTCATGCCGGCCCTGCATTCGGCCGCCATCTCGACCCAGCTGGTCCAGGCCCTGGGCGGGGCGACCGTGATCGGCCCCCTGCTGGTCGGCCTCGAGAAGTCGGTGCAGATCGTCTCCCTGGGCGCCCAGGTGTCCGAGATCATCACCGCCGCCACCTTCGCCGCCTACGAGGAAGGCGTCAGCGTCGAGTTCGAGCCCGAGGACGAGGACGTCGCCCCCCATCCCAGCGCGGCGGCCGAGCGGTCGATGACGGCGGTGCCGCCGACGGTCTGATCAGACCGCCGGGGCTCCGGTCCGGGCCAGCCTGCGGGCCTCGAAGCCCAGCCGGACCCATTCGATCACGACGAACACGATGGCGATCACCCCCATCCAGGCGGCGATGACGAACATCGGCGCATAGCCCTGGGCGTCGATCAGCTCGCCGAGCGCGCCGCGCCCGAGGGTGCCGATCAGCAGGGCCAGGGAGATGAAGACGGCGAACTGGACGGCGCCGAAGGTCTTGTTCGACAGGGCCGACAGATAGGCGACGAAGGCCGCGCCCGCGAAGCCCCCGGCGATGTTCTCGCCTGCAATGGCCAGCATCAGCCGCGACAGGGGCTCGCCCACCCCGATCGAGCCGAACACCGAATAGAGGCCGGTCGCCGACATGAAGGGTCCGATGACGGGGGCACCGAGCGCGAGGTCCATCATCAGGAGGTTGGTGGCCGCCGACAGGATGGCGCCGAGCAGGAGGCTCCACATCCGGCCGATGACCAGCAGGGCCCAGCCGCCCAGGGCGATGCCGACGATGGTCATGATGACGCCGAAGGTCTTGGACGCCAGCGCCACCTCGGCCTTGGTGTGGCCCAGCGCCCCGCCCGTGTCCCCCATGTAGAAGGGGAAGGCGAATGGACCCCAGACGCCGTCGGTGATGCGATAGGTCAGGATCAGGCCCAGAACGATCACCGCGCCCCAGCCGAGTCGACCCATGAGCTCAACCAGCGGCGCCAGAATGGCGTCATAGAAGGTGTCGGCCAGTTTCGGCGTCGCCGCACTTTCGGTGGCGGTCGCGACCCGGCCCTTCCACACAATCAGGCCGGCCAGGGCGGCGGGCAGGACCACGGTGGCGCCGACGATCCACGGGCCCCAGGCGGTGGTGAACTCGCCCGCGCTCGGCGCCGGCGAGGTCGTCAGGGCGGTCACCATGAAATTGATCAGCATCCAGGCGGCCCAGCCCCAGGCGGCGAGGGTCGTGACCAGCACGAACATCCGCAACCGGGGAGACCCCCTGCGCTGGCGCGCCACGGCGGCCTGGGAACCTGGCGCCGGCTCCGGCGCGATCAATGTGCCGATGACGCCCAGCCCCATGAGCAGGGCGGCGGTGAAGAAGACGCCGGGCCAGCCGATGGCGGTGGCCAGCAGCAGCGATCCGGCGCCCCCGGCCAGGGCGGCTGTGCGGTAGCCCAGCTGATAGATGGTCGAGAGCAGGTCGATGGGCGTCTTCTCGTCTGCGATCTCGATCCGCCAGGCGTCGATGACGATGTCCTGGGTGGCGAAGGCGAAGGCGCCGAGCGCCGCGCCGAGCGCCAGCGGCCCCAACACGCCCGCGCCCGGATGCGACAGGGCGACGAGGCCGAGGGCGATGGCGATGATGACCTGCAGGCACAGCAGCCAGCTGCGGCGGCGTCCGAACATCTTGCCGATGACCGGCGGGGTCCAGCTGACGGCCGGCGACCACAGGAAGCGGAAGGCGCCGAACAGGCCGATCCAGCTGAGAATGCCGATGGTGGCGACCGGGATCTCCTCCTCGGTCAGCCAGGCGTTCAGCGTGCCGATCAGCATGGCGAAGGGCAGGCCGGCGGAGAAGCCGAGCAGCAACATGGCCAGGGTGCGCCGTTCCCGGAAGGCGACCTTGAGGACAGCGAGGCCCTTGGGTTTGAGGTCGACCTCGGTCGGAGCGGCGGGCGGCGCGGCGGGAGCAGTCATGGGGAGGAGCCTCTGTCTCGAAGGGTCCCCGATCTGATCGCCGGTTCGCCCTATGCGACGGCGACCTTGGCGCGGAAGTCGCCGTTCGTCCAGCGGGCGAGAGCGGCGCGCAGGGCCTCGGGCTCCAGGGGCTTGACCAGATGGTCGTTCATGCCGGCCTCGAGGCAGCTCTGGCGGTCCTCGGCGAAGGCGTTGGCGGTCAGGGCCACGATCGGGGTGCGGTCGCCGCCCGCGCGGACGGCGCGGGTCGCGGTCAGGCCGTCCATGCCGGGCATGCGCATGTCCATGAAGACGAGGTCGTAGCGGGCCCGCTTCATCGCGGCGATGGCTTCGTCGCCGGTGGCGGCGGTCTCGACCACGCAGCCCTCGCGGCGCAGCAGGGTCTTGGCCAGAAGGGCGCCGACCGGATTGTCCTCGACCAGCAGGATCCGGGTTCCGGCGAATCGGACGGGCAGGACCCTGTCGTCCTCAGGCGGCAGGCTGCGAGGCGCGCCCTGGACCTCGCCGACGGTCGCGGCGGCCAGCACCCGTTCGACCAGGGAGGCGCGCCGGAGCGGCTTGATCAGATAGCCATGGAAGCCGGCCAACTTGTAGCGGGCGATCAGATCGCGCTCGGACGGCTTCAGCAGGACGATGCTGCGTCCCCCTTCGGGCAGGGGGGCCAGGGGCAGTCCGGCGACGCTGGCGACGGCATGATCGACCAGGGTGACGCAGGCAAGGCCGCCGACGGGCCACAGGGAGCCGCCGGACGCGGTGATCTGGGCTTCGGCCGCATCGCGGACGAAGGGATCGGGGCTGCGCACAGCGAAGGCCCGATCAATCAGGGGACGGGCCCTCGGCTCGGCGTCCGGCGTCGCCTCGAAGGCGGCCTCAAAGACGAAGCGGGAGCCGCGCGCCCCCTTCGGGCCGGGGCGGTCCTCCACCCGGACGGTCCCGTTCATGGCCGCCGCCAGTTTCTGGACCACGGCGAGGCCGAGCCCCGCGCCGCCGTAGCGGGTGGCGTCGGAGGCGTCGGCGTGACCGAATTCCTCGAAGATGCGGGCGCGCGCCTCGACCGGGACGCCGGGGCCGGTGTCGTCGATGACGAAGGCCAGCAGCGGGCGTTCGTCGGGGCCGCCGACACGGTCGACGGCGATGCGGACCCCCCCCGCCTCGGTGAATTTCACGGCGTTGCCGGCGAGGTTGAACAGAACCTGGCGCAGCCGACCCTCGTCGGCGAGGATGTCGGGGGCGTCGGCCGAGACCGACCAGACGATCTCCAGCCCCTTGTCATGGGCGCGCGGGCTCAGCAGTTCCGCGACGCCGCGCACCAGGCCCTCGAGCTCGACCGGGGCCGGATCGATCTCAAGCTTGCCGGCTTCCAGCCGGGCGTAGTCGAGCAGGTCGTTGACCAGGCCCAGCAGATGTTCGGCGGATTCGCGCGCGGCCTCGGCATAGGACCGCTGGGCACCGTCCAGACGCGTCCGGGTCAGCAGGCCGAGCATGCCGATGACGCCGTTCAGCGGCGTGCGCATCTCGTGGCTCATCAGGCGCAGGAAGGGATCGGCGCCGCCGGCGCGCTCGGCCGGTCCGGTCTCGCTCTCGCCCGTCGTCGTCGTCCGTCGCGTCATGCCCGCCGTCGCCCTGGTCCAGGATCACGAGCGATTCTGCCGGATCAGGTGTTAACCCTTTACCACGCAGGCAGGCCGGCCCGTTTTTCCTGCTGACGTTCGAACTGTTCCTGGGCGCCGACGGTGGTGCGGCGATAGATCAGGGCCTCGGCGATATGGCGGCGCAGGACCCCGGTCGACCCCTCCAGATCGGCGATGGTGCGGGCCAGACGGAGCGTCCGTGTCCAGCCGCGCGCGGTCAAACCGCCCGCCTCCCCGGCCCGCATCAACAGCGCCCGCCCCGCCTCGTCCGGGGTCGCGAACCGCTCCAGAACGTCGCCGGACGCGCGGGCGTTGAGGGCCTGCAGCGGATCCAGCCCCGCCTCCCGCACCCGCTCCTCCTGCATGGCCCGGGCGACGGCGATGCGGGCGGCGGCCTCGGCCGTGCCCTCGGCGGGACTGGGCAGGGCCATGTCGGCGGCGGTCACGGGCGGGGTCTCCACCGTCAGGTCTATTCGGTCGAACATCGGACCGGAGATGCGGTTCTGATAGTCGCGCTGACATCGGGGCGCCTTGCCGCAGGCCCCCTTGCCCGCCCCGCCGAGGCCGCAGCGACAGGGATTCATGGCCGCGACCAGCTGGAACCGGGCCGGATAGCGGACGTGGGCGTTGGCCCGCGCGACCACGATCTCGCCCGTCTCCAGCGGTGCCCGCAGACTGTCCAGCGCCTGGGCGGAGTACTCCGGCAGTTCGTCGAGGAAGAGGACGCCGTTGTGGGCCAGGGAGGCCTCGCCCGGTTTGGCGCGCAGGCCCCCGCCGGTCAGGGCGGCCATGGAGGCGGAATGGTGGGGCGACCGGAAGGGCCGATCCCGGGTCAGGGCCCCGCGCTCGATCAGGCCCGCCACCGACCAGACCATCGACGTTTCCAGCAGTTCCTGGGGCGTCAGCGGGGGCAGCAGGCCCGGCAGCCGCTGGGCCATCATCGACTTGCCCGAGCCCGGCGGGCCGACGAACAGGATGTTGTGGCCCCCGGCGGCGGCCACCTCCAGCGCCCGTTTGGCGCTCTCCTGTCCCTTGACGTCGCGCAGGTCGGCGGCGCTCGTCCCCGTCCTGACCGGCCCCGGATCGGGTGCCCGCAGGACGGTCGTGCCCTTGAAATGGTTGATCAGGCCGATCAGCGACCGGGGGGCCAGGATGCGGACGTCGCCGGCCCAGGCCGCCTCGGGCCCGTTGGCCTCAGGGCAGATCAGCCCCAGCCCCATCGAGGCGGCGGCCACGGCGGCGGGCAGGGTGCCGCCCACCGGCTGGATCCGCCCGTCCAGCCCCAGCTCGCCCAGCGCCGCCCAGCCCTCCAGCGCATCCGGCTGGATCACCCCGAGCGAGGCCAGAAGGGCCAGGGCTATGGGCAGGTCGAAGTGACTGCCCTCCTTGGGCAGGTCGGCAGGGGCCAGATTGGCGATGATCCGCTTGGCCGGCAGGGCCAGACCGATGCCCGCGAACGCGCCCCGCACCCGCTCGCGGCTCTCGGCCACCGCCTTGTCCGGCAGTCCGACGATCGAGAAGATGGTCGGGCCGTCGGTACCGACCAGCTGCACCTCGACGCTGACGCGCCGCGCCTCGACCCCCTCGAACGCCACCGTCGCGATACTGGCCAGCATGATCCGCCTCCCGTCGAACGGGAACGAACCATGAACTTATTCAGATTGCAAGCCTGCCGTCATGCACCCGGAACGTGTTTCGCCTCAATCACGTCCCACAGGATCGCCGCCGCGTCGATGCCGGTGAACTCTTTCAGCTGCACCGCCCCGGTCGGGGAGGTGACGTTGATCTCGGTCAGATAGTCGCCGATCACGTCGATGCCGACGAACAGCAGGCCCCGCGCCTTCAGCTCCGGCCCGATGATGGCGCAGATCTCCAGATCGCGAGCGGTCAGTTCGACCGGTGCCGCCGTGCCGCCGACCCGCAGGTTCGACCGCACCTGACCTTCGGCCGGGACACGGTTGATGGCGCCCACGGGCTCGCCGTCGATCAGGATGATCCGCTTGTCGCCCTTCGAGACCGCCGGGATGAATTTCTGGATCACGAGAGGGTCACGGGATCCGGACATGTGGATCTCGATCAGGGCTTCCAGGTTCGGGTCGCCGGCCTTCAGGCGGACGACGCCGGAGCCGGCCGCGCCGTGCAGGGGCTTCAGCACAACGTCTCCGTGGCGTTCGTGGAAGTCGACGAGGGCGACCGGATCGGACGAGATCAGGGTCGGCGGCTGGACGCCCTCGAACCGGGTGGCGAACAGTTTCTCGGGCGCGGAGCGGACCTCGGCGGGGTCGTTGACCACCAGGGTCTGTGGATGGACCGTCTCCAGCAGATAGGTCGCCGTGACATAGGCCATGTCGAAGGGGGGATCCTGACGCATCAGGATGACGTCGACATCCTTGCCGAGATCGAGCCGGACCTCCTCCCCGATGGTGACGTGGTCGCCGTGAACATGACGGATCACCACCGGCCGGGCGCGGCAGGTCAGGGAGCCGTCCTCCAGCGCCAGGGTGCGGAAGTCATAGACCCAGAGCGGATGGCCGCGCTGCTGCGCCTCCATGGCCAGGAAGAAGGTCGTGTCCGAGGCGATGTTGACCGCCTCGATGGGGTCCATCTGGATGGCGACTCTGAGCATGGAAGGACTTCCCTGGTGCGCTATCGCTCGCCGCACGGCGGCTCGCTGCTTGAGCGCGTTCGCGCCCTGGCCTCAAGTAGTGCGAAGCGCGGCGGTTCCAAGCAGAAACTTCAGTTCAGCCGCATCCTGAGCCGGTCCGACGCCGTCTGGTGCATCCGGTCGTCCTGGCCGGCGACGGCCCGGGCGCGACCCAGGGCCTCCAGCGCGCCGGTCAGGGCGCCCTGTTTCTCGCGCGCCGAGGCGACGTCCAGCCAGGGCCGGTGATCTTCGGGGTCCAGCAGGGCGCGGCGCACGGCCGAGCGTTCGGCGCTGAGATAATCCTCGGCCTTGATCGCGCGGCTGAACAGGACGTTCTGCAGCCGGATCAGGCACTCCCGGTCGCTGACAGGAGCCATCAGCACGTCCAGCCGGTCGGCGACGTGCGGCGTCAGGCCGGCGCGCAGGGCCCGGCGCGTCAGTTCCGACGGCATGACCACCCGGCCGTGGCTGAAGGGGTCCAGGGCCACCGGACCGGCCGGGGTCTCGACCCGCAGCAGGAAATGGTTGGGGAAGTCGACGCCCCGGGCCTTCACCCCCACGCGTCGGGCGGCGTCGAGATAGAAGACCGCCAGGGCCGCCGACAGTCCGCGCCGCCGCTCGGCGACGTCCAGGACGTCGGTATTGGCCGGATCGTCGTAGTGCAGCAGGTCGCCGTTCAGCCGCAGATCGGCCGCCATGGTCTCGGCCAGGGCGTCGTCGGGACTCTCGCCGCCGATGCGCTCGGCCAGCCGTTGGGCGGCGGCGTCCGACAGGACCCGGGCGGGCGACGGATTGCGGAAGGGAGAATCATGCAGGGCGCAGGCGATCGCCGCGTCCAGCAGCGGGAAGCCGTCGTCATCGGCCCGACCGGCCTCTTCCAGCGCGATTTCCGCCTCCTCACGCGTCACGGCCCGTCCCCCGACGACCTGCTCTCACCCCCCGGTGAAAACTAGAGATTGCGACGATGGCGCGGAACTCGCCCGGGGGCCAGCGCTACAGTATCGATTCGGAGCCGAAGACCGGCCAGACCGGGTCTTTGGCGCAACAGTGCGGCCCCGGCCGCCCGCAGTCGTTCCAGTTGCTGGCTCTCAACAGCATTGAGCGCGGCCTCGATCGTGGCGCGGCGCTTGACCTCGACGACCACGACCGTCCGGCCCTGTCGTGCGAGAATGTCGATCTCGACGCCCCGGGTCTTCAACCGGAAGCCGAGAACCTGATAGCCCTTCAACATCAGGAAGGCGGCGGCGATCCATTCGGCGCCGTGCCCCTCGCGAAACGCCCGTCTGCCGAGGGCCTGACGCCAGGCCGCCCTGGGCTTCTGCGGAAGCACGGCGCGGACCCTTTCAGGCTTCGGCGGCGGCTTCATCCCCTGCCCTGAAGCTCCAGGGCGCGGCGGTAGAGGGTCTTTCGCGGCAGATCGAGGGCGCGCGAGACCTCCGACGCCGCCTCGCCGGGCGCCAGACGGGCGAGGGCCTCGATCAGGGCCGCATCGGCGTCGGCGGCGCTGGCGGTCTCGACCTCGCCGGGGCCGATGACGATGACGATCTCGCCCTTCGGCGCGTCGCAGCGCGGATCGACGGCGAGTTCGGTCAGGGTCCCCCGGATCGCCTCTTCATAGAGTTTGGTCAGTTCGCGGGTCACGGCGGCGGGGCGCGGCCCCAGGACCTCCGCCATGTCGGCGAGACTGGCGGCGAGGCGCGGGCCGCTCTCGAAGAAGACGAGGGTCTGGCGCGCGGCCCGGACCTCGGCCAGGGCCGTCTTCCGCGCGGCGGACTTGGGCGGGAGGAAGCCGGCGAACAAGAAGCGATCCGACGGCTGGCCGGCGATGCAGAGGGCCGCCAGCAGGCTGGAGGCGCCGGGGATCGGATGCACGGGCAGGCCCGCGGCGATGAAGGCGCGGGCGACGACGAAGCCGGGATCCGAGATCACCGGCGTCCCCGCGTCGGAGACCAGGGCCACGACCTGACCCTCCCTCACCCGCTCGATGGCGATCTCGGCGGCCCGGGCCGAGGCATGGTCGTCGCAGCGTTCCAGCTTGGCCTTCAGCCCGTAGGCGCCCAGCAGCTTGGCCGTCACCCTTGTGTCCTCGGCGAGAACCAGATCGGCGGCCGCGAGGACGTCGAGCGCGCGCAAGGTCATGTCGCGCAGATTCCCGATCGGGGTCGCCACCAGATAGAGGCCCGGAGACACCGGCCGGGGCGGCGGGGCGGTCGGAGGAAAGGGGCCGGGTTCGCTCATCGTCCCTCCGTGCCACAGACCGGGGCTCAGGTCAGCAGAGCCTTGAGCACGGCATCGAGCACGGGCCGCCCCCTCGGGGTCGCCGCGACCCGGTCATCGGCGATCACGAGGAAGCCGTCCTCGACCAGAACATCCACCCGTGCGGTCAGATCCAGGGCGTCCAGATCGGCCAGGGCGACACCCTCGAGCGTGCGCAGGCCCAGCAAGAGCCGCTCCTCGGACGCCCCGCGGGGATCCAGCCCGTCCTGCTCGCTCCACGGCGTTCCGGCGGCGACGCCCTCGACATAGTCGGCGATGCGGCGCCGGGCGACGGTGGCGGTGCGGACCCCGTCCAGCGTCAGGCGGCCGTGGGCGCCGGGACCGACCCCGACATAGTCCCCGCCGCGCCAGACATGCAGGTTGTGGGCGGAGCGCGCATCCATGTCCCGGGCGTGGTTGGAGACCTCATAGGCCTCGAACCCGGCGGCGCCGAGCACAGCCTGGGTCGCCTCATAGAGGTCGGCGGCGGTGTCCTCGTCGGGTGGGACCAGACTGCCCCGTTCGGTGGCACGGGCGAAGGCGGTGCCCTCGGCGATGGTCAGTTGATAGGGGGAGACATGCTCGAATCCCATCGACAGGGCTTCGGTCATGGCGGCGGTCCAGGCGGCGACCGTCTGGCCCGGCAGGGCGTAGATCAGGTCGATCGACAGCCGGTCGAACACTCCGGCCGCCACGGCGATAGCCCGGCGCGCCTCATCCGCGGAGTGATTGCGCCCCAGGAATGTCAGCTGAACGTCGTCCAGCGACTGGACCCCCAGCGACAGGCGGTTGATCCCGGCCTCCCTCAGGGCCGCAAAATGGGCGGCCTCGGCGTCGGTGGGGTTGGCCTCGAGCGTGATCTCGACGTCGCCGCCGCCGGGAAAGAGGGCCCGCGCCCGCGCGACCACCCGCGCCACATCCTCCGCCCGCATCAGCGACGGGGTGCCGCCGCCGAAGAAGATCGAGGCCAGGGGGCGATCGCCGATCAGGGCCGCCTGGGCCTCCAGATCGCACAGGATGGCCTCGACCAGCACCGCCTGTTCCTCGCGCCAGCCCCGGTCGCGTACGACGTTGAAGTCGCAATAGGGGCAGATGCGGGCGCAGTAGGGCCAGTGGACGTAAACCGCGATCGATCCGCTTTCGGGAGTCGGCGCAGCGGCGCCGGGGCTGTCAGTCAATCAGGGCCGCCTTCAGCAAGGCGAAGGCGCGCGTGCGGTGGCTCATGCTCTCCTTCAACCCCGGGTCCATCTCGCCGAAGGTCTGGTCGTAACCTTCCGGGATGAAGATCGGATCGTAGCCGAAGCCCCGGTCCCCGCGCGGCGGGAAGGTGACGACGCCGTCGACCCGGCCCTCGACCACCACGCAGGGTCCGTCGGGCCAGGCCACCGCCAGGGCCGAGGTGAACCAGGCGGACCGGTCGGTCGCCCCCAGTTCCTCAAGCCGCGTTTCGATCTTTCGCATCGCGGCGTGGAAGTCCCGCTCCGGACCGCCCCAGCGCGCGGAGAAGATGCCGGGCGCGCCGTCGAGGGCCGCGACCGACAGGCCGGAATCGTCGGCGAGGCTGACCTCGCCCGAGAACTGGGCCGCATGGCGCGCCTTCAGCATGGCGTTGCCGACAAAGCTTGCTTCAATCTCGGCCGGTTCGGGCAGATTCAACTCGGCGGCGGTGACCACCGTGTAATGTCCGTCCAGAAGCGCATCGATTTCACGCGCCTTGCCGGCGTTGTGAGTCGCGGCCACGAGCCGCATCCCCTTGATAAGCTTCAACTTCATCCGTGATCACGCCTGTGAAACATTTCATTGCCTAAGTTTAATATCGTTAAACGATATGTAACGTGACGAACCGAACCGCACGTCCTATCTATGATCTCAAGAACGGCGGCCACAACGTTCCCCGGAAATACCCAGATGGGCAAATCCGAACCCCGTGGCGCACAGAAGCGGGCATTAATGACCTGCCTCAGGATCGAAGGATAGAACGATGAACACGATGAACGCCTCGCTGATGATGGACAAGGTCGGCGCGCTGCTGATCAACGCCGCCCTGCTCGCCGCCCTGCCGACCGCCCTGGTCGCCATCCTGGTGCAGGCCTTCTAAGACGACGTCGCCGACGTTCGCCCTCAGGCCCGATCTTCGATCGGGCCGGAAGAAGAGGGGGGGGGGCGGTTGCTCACTTCTTGAGCGACCGCTGCAATGAACACCCTGCCTTCCGTCGCTCAAGTAGCGAGGCCCCGCGGGCCGAGCGGTAGCGACCCGAACAAAGAGGCTTTTGACGCCGTTGAAGAAGATCGCGATGTATAAGACCGCGTAGGGGTTCTCCCGAACCCCGCGCGGTCCTCGCGGCCAGAATTCCGGCCCAGATTCTTTCCCGAGCTGTCGATGTCCCTTAACCGGCCTGAGCTGCGCCTGCCGAAGATGCCCAGAGGCATCCGCGCGCCGTTCAGCATCCCGTTCCTGAGGACCCTCGGGCCCGGTTCCGTATCCAGCCTGCTGAAGATCGCCCTGGACGTGGCCTATGTGCTGCTGATGATCATCACCGCGGTGCTTCTCCTGGTCTTCCTGGCCTCGATCTTCATTCCGCTGGCCAATCTGAACATCACCGTCGCCAATGAGAGCGGCGGCCGCCAGCAGCCCCTGACCCGGCCTCTGCTGCTGTTCGGGGTGGGCGCCCTGACCGCCTATTTCGGCGGCTTCCTGCTGATCCTGCGAAATCTGCGGATGATCTTCCGCACCCTGACCGTGGGCGACCCTTTCCGGCCCGAGAATGTGCGCCGTCTGCGCCAGATCGGCCTGATCCTGGCCGTCGTCACCGGCGGCGTCTGGCTGGTCCAGGGACTGGTCGCCGCCCGCCTCGCGCCGGGCGTGATGGATTCCCAGGGCGTCGGCGAGCTGTTGACCCCGGTCTTCTCGGTCCTGGTCGTCTTCGTCCTGGCCGAGGTGTTCAAGGAAGGCGCCCGTCTGCGCCGCGAGTCAGAGCTGACGATCTAGATGGCCATTCGCGTACAGCTCGACAAAATGCTCGTGGAGCGGCGCATGTCGCTGACCGAGCTGGCGGATCGGGTCGGGGTGACCCTGGCCAATCTGTCGATCCTGAAGACCGGCAAGGCGCGGGCCGTGCGGTTCTCGACCCTCTATGCCCTGTGCCGGGAACTGGACTGCCAGCCCGGCGATCTGCTGGTCCATGAGCCTGGCCCGGCGGAGGCCGGGGTCGACGGCGAAGACGCCTGACGCCGTGGCGCGGCGCCCGCCTCCTGACCTGACGACCGAGGACCGCCGTATCTGGGCCCGCGTCTCCGGCTCCGTCACGCCGCCAAAGACGCGCAAGGCCGCCCGGGTCACCCCCGGCGCCCTCCTGCCCGACGAACCGCTGAAGCCCGAAACGATCAAGGCGCCCCGGCCGCCGGTCGTCGGCAAGCCGAAGACCTCGACGAAGATCCGGGCGGCTTCCGCAGGATCCGCCAGGACCACGCCCACGCCGGTGCCTGCGCCGCGCTCGGTTCCCGAGGAGCTGGAGCCCCGCCGTCAGCGCCGGCTGTCGCGCGAGCGCGATCCGATCGAGGCCTCGATCGACCTGCACGGCTTCGGCCGCTTTGAAGCCGAAGACCAGTTGCGCGCCTTCCTGACCCAGTCGCAGGCGCGTGGCCTGCGCGCCGTTCTGGTCGTCACCGGTCAGGGGCGGCGCGGCGGCGGGATCATCCGCGCCTCCATCCATGAGTGGCTGCAGGGCCATGCCCTGCGCGGCGTGGTCTCCGGCTTCGCCATGGCCCACCGCCGCCACGGCGGAGACGGCGCGATTTACGTCACATTGAAGCGCTAGCCCGAAGGCGGAGGGATCGACATGACCGCAAACCGCCTGTCCGTCTGGGTTTTCGCCGCCGTCCTGGCCGGCGTAGCGGCGCCGGCCCTGGCCTGTTCGCCCCTGGTGGACGCCTCACCGGAGGCCGCCGCCGAGCGTGTCAGAAATCGTCAGGCAGAGCTCTGGGACCGTTCCGACGTCGTCTTCCTGTCAGAAGCGAGCGCCTTTGAGCGCATCGAACTGGCGGGCGGCGACGGATTCAGCGCGACCCTCGTTCCGGCCCTGGCGCTCAAGGGCGAGTTGCCGCCCGAGCGGATCGCCATCCGCCACACGACCTTCACCAGCTGCGGCCCCATCCCCTTCCTCGACGCCCTGTCGGGCCGGGAGGGCGAGTGGTTCGTGACCTATGCGCGCGACCTGCCCGCAGGCCTTTCGATCGACGCCACCATTCCCGTCGCGAACCTGATCGACGACGAAGGCCTGCGCGCCTGGCGCAAGGCCGATCCAGGGTAACATCCAGCGCGACGATAAGGCCCTGTTCCGGCTCAGTTTTCGCGACGGCAGAGCCTCTATACCCATCACTGTCCGGCGCCGTGATAGAGTGCGGGCCGGTCTTTGACATCACAGTGCTGTCCGGGTCGCATCCGGACTCAACGGACTATCTGGACTCTGAATTCGGAGTCTGGACCCCCTAGGGGGTCAGGGTCAGGCCGTTTTCAGCGGCCAGGTCGGCCAGAATGACCATCGGGCGCGGCCCCCAGTGGGCGATGACTTCCGAGGCCGCCAGCGAGCCCAGCTTGCCGGACTGCTCCAGCGTCAGGCCGCGCGCGACGCCCAGCAGGAAGCCGGCGGCATACTGGTCGCCGGCGCCTGTGGTGTCGATGACCTTGTCGACCGGACAGGCGGCGACCGCGACGCGCTCGTCGCCCGAGAGGATGACCGAGCCGTGCTCGCCTCGCGTAATGGCGGCGACCTCGACCATTGAGGCCAGTTGCGCGGTGGCGGCGTCGAAGTCTTCGGTCTCGAACAGGGCGGCCAGTTCACCTTCGTTGGCCAGGACGATGTCGGCCGAAGCCTCGATGAAGGCCAGGAGTTCGGCGCGCCAGCGCGCGACGACGAAGGTGTCAGACAGGGTAATGGCGACCTTGCGGCCGGCCTTGTGGGCGGCGGCGGCGGCGGCCTCGAAGGCGGCGCGGGCCGGGGCCGGATCGAACAGATAGCCTTCCAGATAGACGATGGCGCTGGAGCCGATCAGGTCGGCGTCGATATCCTCGACCCCCAGCTGGTTCGCCGCACCGAGGAAGGTGCACATGGTGCGCTGGCCGTCCGGCGTGACGTTGATCAGGCAGCGGCCGGTGCCGGCGCCGCCTTCCAGAACCGGGGTGTCGAAGTGGACGCCCGAGGCGCGGATGTCGTGGCTGAAGACCTCGCCCAGGGTGTCCGGCGCGACCTTGCCGACATAGGCGGCGCGGCCGCCGAAGGAGCCGACGCCCGCGACCGTATTGCCCGCCGAGCCGCCCGAGGCCTCCACGCCCGCCGCCATGGCGTCATAGAGGGCCGCGCTCTGGGTCTCGTCGACCAGCTGCATCGAGCCGGGCGTCAGGGACTGGGCGATCAGGAAGGCGTCGTCGCACGGCGACAGGACGTCGACGATGGCGTTGCCGACGGCGCAGACGTCATAGGTGGCGGTGTTCTGGGTCATGGGCCGCCCCTTAGCGGGCCGGAACGCCGTGCGCCAGAGCCCGGTTACCGAAGCTTCACTTGCCGCAGGGCCGACGGTTCGCAAGATCGACGCCCATTCCACGGGAGATCGCCATGCTGCCCCTGCTTGCCGTTCTGGCGCTCCAGACCGCCGCCCCGGCCATCGTCCCCGACGGCGGCCGTCTCAGCGAAGAGCGGAAATGCTTCACCCTGGCGATGGCCCGCGACGGCGCCTCCCGCCCCATCGGCGTGACCTGGCAGACGGTGGAAAGGGACACGGTGAACGGGCAGGCCGTGCTGCGGGTCGTGGTGCATCAGTCGGTCAACGGCGGCGCCTTCGACATGCGCGACGAGTTTGTGCTGGAGGCGGCGAGCCTCCGCCCGATCTCCCTGGTCAATACGCGTCAGGGCCAGGTCCATGTGCGCCTCGCCTACGGACCGGACCGGATCACCGGCGAGAGGATCGAGAACGGCGTCTCCACCCCGATCGACGTGCCCCTGACCGGGCCGGTGTGGGAGGGCAACCTCTTCGGCCAGACCTTCGCCGCCCTGCCTCTGGCGGAAGGCGCCGAGTTCAGCCTGCCTTACTGGCAGTACGACAAGGGCTTCGGGACCTTTTCGGTACGCGTGACGGGGCGAGAGACCGTGCGAACACCTGACGGGCGGATCGAGGCCTGGGTCGTCGAGGCCGGACCGGACGAGCAACGGAGCCTGACCTATCTGATTTCGACTTCGGGCAATCGCGAATTGGGGTATCGGGCGGCGCAAGGATCGCAGGCCCTGAGCGGCGATTGTTCCTCGCTGGAGAACCCGTCCTGACCCCGATCGCCATCCTGACGCCGGCCGCCGACGATCCGGCCTACAAGAGCCACTGGCCCGTCGTGCTGGAGCGGTTGTCCGAGGCGCTGGCCATGGCCGATGTGACGGCCGTCCCGACAGCCTGGACCGACCATGTCGGGGACGCCTCAGGCCTGATCGACTATCCGCTGGTGCTCGGCGTCCTGACCTGGGGCTATTACGAGCGCCACGCCGACTGGCTGGCGGCGACGAAACTGTGGGGCGAGGCGGGCGTGAAGATCGCCAACCCGGTCTCGGTTCTCGGCTGGAACTCCGACAAGGCCTATCTCCGGCGTCTGGCAGCGGCCGGGATCGCCATTCCGCCCACCGCCTGGAGCGATCAGGTCAATCAGGCCGAGGTCGAGGCCGCCTTCGACCGGTTCGGAACCGACACCCTGGTGGTCAAGCCGACCGTCTCGGGCGGGGCCTGGAAGACGGTGAAGATTTCGCGCGGCGAAGCTCTGGTCGACGCCCCAGACGGCGCGGCCATGATCCAGCCCTTCCTGCCGGAGCTGGTGGCGGAGGGGGAACTGTCGCTGCTGTTCTTCGGCGGCCGGTTCAGCCACGCCGTGATCAAGACGGCGAAGGCCGGGGATTTCCGCATCCAGTCCCAGTACGGCGGGACCTATGCCCCTGTGGCCGAGCCGCCCGCCGACGCCGTCGCCCTGGCCGAACGGGTGCTGGCGGCGATCGCAGAGCCCCTGCTCTACGCCCGCATCGACATGGTCCAGTCTCCGGACGGATGGCGACTGATGGAGGCCGAACTGGTCGAGCCCGACTTCTATCTGTCGCAGTCGCCGGACGGCGGCCGCCTGTTCGCCGAGGCGGTCAGGTCGAGGCTGGCGTCCGGCGCGTAACGAACCAGGCGACGACGATCAGAACGGCCAGGGCCCCGAAGGCCTTGGCCGTCGTGACGGGATCCTCGACCACGAAGACCACGAACAGGGTGGCGTTGATGATCAGGGCGATGACCGCAGGCAGGGGATAGAGCGGCATCTTCCACGGCCGCGCCAGGTCCGGCTCGCGCACCCGCATGACGACGGCCGCCGCGTTCACCAGAACGCTCATCAGGGCCAGCAGGGCGGTGGAGAAGACCAGCAGGGTCTCATAGACGCCGATCGTCGCCAGCAGTCCCCCGGTCACGACCGTGGCGATCAGGGCCAGGCGCGGCGTGCCGTTGGCGGCCACCGCCGACAGGCCGGGCACCTGATACTCACGCGCCATGGCGAACAGGACGCGCGGGAAGACCATGACCATGGCGTTCAGGATCGTCACCAGCGAGATCAGGCTGACGGCCGTGACGACCGGCCCCGCCGCCGCGCCGAACACCCGTCCCGCCGCATCCGCCGCGACGAGGTTGGACCCGGCCATCTCCTCCGGGGTCAGGACGTTCAGATAGGCGAGATTGGCCAGCACATAGATGACCGTCACCACCGCGATGCCGGAGAAGGTGGCCTTGGCGATGCTGCGGCCGGGATCGACCACCTCCTCGCAGAAATAGGCGGCCCCGTTCCAGCCGTAGTAGGTGCCCGTGATGGCCCGGAGCGCCATAACGATGCCGGCGAAGGTCAGGGCGACCGCGGTCGCCGGCTCCACCACGGTCGCGACAGGCGCGCCGCGGGGCGCGAAGAACAGGCCTGCGATGAGGACGGCGAACAGGGCGGCCTTGATCGCGCTGCCGATCTCCTGCGACCGGCCCCCGACCCGGGTGCCCAGCCACTGGACACCGCCCACCGTGATGACGGCCACAAGGGCCAGCACGCCGATCGGCAAGGCGGTCAGGACGCCCAGACGATGCAGATATTCGCCGAAGACCACGGCGATGAAGGCGATCCCGCCCATGTTGCCCAGCCAGTCGCAGACCCCGACCGCCAGACCCGTCAGCGAGCCGAAGGCCCGACGCGCGAAGGCGTAGGGCCCGCCCGTCCGGCGGATCGAGGCGGCCAGCTCGACGGTCGACATGGAATCGATGAAGGCGACGAGGCCGCACAGGGCCCACAGGGCGATGATCCAGGCCGGGCTCTGAACGCCCGATGCCACCACGCCGGGCGTCCTCAATATGCCCTGGCCGATGACCCCGCCGACCACCACCGCGATCCCGAAGGTCACGCCGAGAACACGCAGCAGGTGGCCGCGGTCAGGATCGGGAAGGGTCGATTCGGTCGTCATGCGCAGGGTCTCCGACGGCCGCGCCGTCCTCCCTCCCGATAGACCATCCTTGCCGGGCGGCGCCTAGGCCACTGCCATCAACCCGCGCGATGGGCACAGGTCATTGATGATGCAGCCGGCGCAGTTCGGTTTTCGGGCCGTGCAGGTGTAGCGGCCGTGCAGGATCAGCCAGTGGTGGGCCTTGGACAGGAAGGCCCCGGGCACGACCTTGTGCAGTTGATCCTCGACCTTGTCGGCGGTCGCGGCATTGGCCAGGCCCAGCCGGTGCGAGACGCGGAAGACATGGGTGTCGACGGCGATAGCCGGTTCGATGCCCAGTTCGTTCAGGACCACGCTGGCGGTCTTGCGGCCCACGCCCGGAAGGGCCTGAAGATCCGTCCGGTTCAGGGGCACGACCCCGCCGTGCTGCTCCAGCACGATCCGGCTCAGGGCGATGACGTTCCTGGCCTTGTTCCGATAGAGGCCGATCGAGGCGATGAAGGGGACCAGCCCCTCCTCCCCGAGCGCCAGGATCGTCTCCGGCGTGTCTGCGACGGCGAACAGCCTGTCAGTGGCCTTGTTGACCGAGACGTCGGTCGCCTGGGCCGACAGGGCCACAGCGACGACCAGGGTGAAGGGGTCGGTGAAGTTCAGCTCGGTCTTCGGCTCCGGCATGACGCGGGCCAGCCGGGTGAAGATCTCCTCCACGCGATCCTCGTCCGGCGGAAAGGCGAAGATCGGGATCGGCGCGCCCGTCATGACGCTGCCCGGCTTGCGGGCGGGCACGGCCGGCTTGCCGGTTTTCCTGGTCACGGCCACCCTCAGCGCGCACCGGGGGCGGACAGTCGGGGGTCGATCCCCAGGGCCGTGATCGCCTCGACCGCCGCCCGCTCGCCCTCCATCCAGGCACCGTGGCAGGTGCCGTAGAAGCCCCGCGACGTCGCCTCGCCGGCGATGAAGATCCGGTCCTCGATCGGTCGCGCCAGACCCGCACGGGCCCCGGTCTCCCGATCACCCAGTCCCGGCAGAACGTGGGAATAGGCGCCCCTCGACCACGGCTCGGCGCCCCACATCGAGGTCGACAGAACTCGAAGCCGCCCCGGGAACCGCGATCCCAGCAGATGGGCCAGTTCCGAACAGGCGAAGTCGAAGAAGGCCGCCTCGCCCTGCGCCTCCAGCCCCCAGGCCAGGTCGCCGCCGAAATAGCCCTCGATGATCGGCCGTCCGAACGGCCGCAGATGATAGCCGCCGGTCTGGGCCGTATCGGTGCGGCCCCACAGTTGGCTGTCCGCAGGAAAGTCCTCTGCGCCCTCGACGGCCATATGCAATTTGGTCGCCAGTCCCAGGGGCGCGCCGGCCGCCGCCTCGACCAGGTCCGGCAGGGGCGGGTCGAACCGCACGGCCTCCGACGCCAGCACCGAGGTCGGCAGGGTCAGGATCGCGGACCGGGCCTCGATCACGCCGCGGGCCGTCTCGATCGTCAGCCGGGCACCCGACCGGTCGATCCGCTCGACCGGGCAGTTCAGGACCACCGGGACGTCCTCCCCGAGCGAGGCGATCAGGGTCCCGTAGCCCTCGGTCACCCGATAGTTGACGCCCGTGTCCTCGTAGGCGTCGTAGTCCAGGGTCGAGACCTCGGCGAATTTCGCCCCGTTCAAGGCGCCGGAGATGGCGTCCATCCGGGCGTTCCAGCGCTCGTCCGGGTCGAACAGATGAGCCGCCGGACGGTCGTCGCCCGCCTTGGCCGCCTCGGTGACCCGTTGGTCGAAGGCGGCCCAGGCTTCGCCGAACCTGGCCTGTTCCTCGGCCGTGATTCCGAGGTTGAAGGCCTGCTGGCGCCACGGCGGCGGGGTCTCGTCGATGGTGAAGCCGGCGTCGCGCCCGAGACGGCAGAGTACATTCTGATCCGCCGAATGCAGCCAGCCGCAGCCGAGGTCGATCGGCATCCCCTCGTGCGCCACCGTATGGGCCCGCCCGCCGATCCGGTCGCGGGCCTCCAGCACCACCAAGGCCACGCCCGCACGCGCCAGCCGACGCGCGGCCGATAGCCCTGCGGCGCCGGCGCCGATCACGGCCACATCGATGGAGGAGGGAAGGGAGATGAAGTCGCTCGGGGGACAGGGTGAACAGCGCGAAACATGACGTGTTCACGCCGCGTCGCAAGGGGATTGATTTCTGGACGATTGGGTCCATTTTACTGCCGTCCTCCCCGACGCCCATCCCAGAGACCAGCAAACATGGCCCTCGCACCCGCATTGAAGAAACGCCTCCCGCTGATCGTCGGAGGCGTCGTCGCCATCGGCCTGATCATCGGCGGTGGGGTCTGGTGGCAGAACAAGCAGCGGTGGGAGACCACCGACAACGCCTTCGTCCAGGCCGATGTGACCCTGGTCAGCCCCCAGATCGACGGCTATGTCGCCGAGGTTCTGGTCACCGACAACCAGCGGGTCCAGCCGGGACAAATTCTGGTCCGGCTCGACGATGCCGACGCCCGGGCCCGGCTGGCCGCCGCCGAGGCCAATCTGGCCGCCCTGCTCGCGGCCGTCGACAACGTCGATGCCCGTGCCGCCCAGGAAGAGGCGCTGATCGCGTCGCGCGCCGCCGCCGTGTCCCAGGCCCGCGCCCAGGCCAATCTGGCCCAGGCCCAGGTCAACCGCTACACGACCCTCCAGCGTCAGGGCTGGGTCTCGCAGCAGCGGATCGAGACTGAAACGGCCGGCGCCCAGACCGCCGCCGCCTCCGTCGCCCAGGCCCAGGCCGCCCTCGTCGCCGAACAGCGCACCGCCGGCGTGCTGGGCTCGACCCGCCAACAGAGCCTGGCCGCCGTCGACCAGGCGCGCGCCGCAGTCGAACAGGCCCGCACCAATCTGGACCGCACCGTCATCCGCGCCCCCTCCGCCGGGGTCGTCGGCGCCCGCGGCGTCCGTGCCGGCCAGTACGTCCGTCCGGGCGGCCAGCTGCTGTCGCTGGTGCCGCTGGGCGACACCTATGTCGTGGCCAACTTCAAGGAGACCCAGCTGGGTCGCCTGCGTCTGGGCCAGACCGTTCACATCGAGGCCGACGCCTTCCCCGGCATGGACCTGACCGGCCGCATCGACAGCTTCGCCCCGGCCACCGGTTCGGAGTTCGCCCTGATCCCGGTCGAGAACGCCACCGGCAACTTCACCAAGATCAGCCAGCGAATCCCTGTGCGCATCCTGGTCAACCGCGCCGACGGCGGGGCCGCCCTGCGGCCCGGCCTGTCCGTCGAGGTCAGGGTCGATCTCAAGAGCGAGGGCGGCGCCTCGTTCGCCGAGGCCGCCACGGGCCAGACCCGCCTCGCCGACGCCGGAACCGCGAGCGAACAATGACCGCCGCCGTCATCGGCGGCTCGGCTCCGACGGTGGCTGAGCCCAAGATCAACTGGACCGTCCTGATCCTCGGCTTCGCCGGGATGGTCATCGGCCAGTTCATGGCCATCCTGGACATCCAGATCGTCGCCGCCTCCCTGCCGCAGATCCAGTCCGGCATCGGCGCCTCGGCCGACGAGATCAGCTGGATCCAGACCGCCTATCTGATCCCAGAGGTCGTGATGATCCCGCTGTCGGGATATCTGTCGCGTCTGTGGGGCACACAGAAGGTCTTCCTGTTCAGCTGCGGCGGCTTCGTCCTGATGAGCATCGCCGTGGGTCTGTCGTCCTCGGTCGAGGTGATGATCTTCTTCCGGGCCATCCAGGGCTTTGTCGGCGGGGCCATGATCCCGACCGTCTTCGCCGTGGCCTTCACCGCCTTCCCGCCGTCGAAGCGGGTGACCGCCTCGGTCTTCATCGGCCTGATCGTCACCCTGGCCCCGACCGTGGGTCCGACCCTGGGCGGTCACCTGACCGAGATGCTCAGCTGGCGCTGGCTGTTCTTCATCAATGTGCCGTTCGGCCTGCTGTCCTTCTTCCTGGTCTGGCGCTACGCCAATTTCGACAAGGGGGACCCGTCGCTGTCCAAGGGCTTCGACTGGCTGGGTCTGGGCCTGATGGCCACCTTCCTCATGAGCATGCAGTTCGTGCTCGAGGAAGGATCGAAGAACGACTGGTTCGCGGACGATCAGATCCTGTTGCTGTCGGTGGTGGCCGGTCTCTGCGGTCCGGCCTTCGTCTGGCGCTCACTGGTCTACTACAACCCGGTCGTCGAGCTGCGGGCCTTCAACAATCGCAACTTCCTCGTCGGCGTGATCATGACCTTCACGGTCGGCGCGGCCCTGTTCGGAGGCACCTTCCTGCTGCCGCTCTTCCTGGCGCGGGTTCGGGACTATTCACCGGCCGAAGTCGGCACGACGATGGTGGTCTCGGGCCTCGCCATGTTCCTGACCGGACCGTTCGCCGGCCGGCTGGTGCGCGCCGTCGACCTGCGGCTCCTGATGTTCGGCGGCTTCATGCTGTGCGCCTGGGGCATGTGGGATGCCCACGCCGTCACCACGGAGTGGGGCTTCTGGGAGTTCGCCGGGGTCCAGGCCCTGCGCGGCGCAGGCGTCATGCTGGCCATGATCGCCGCCCAGCAGGTGACCATGTCGACCCTGCCGCCGCATATGGTCAAGAACGCCTCGGGCCTGGTGAACCTGTTCCGCAATGTCGGCGGAGCCTTCGGTCTGGCCATGCTGAACACCTCCCTGACCACCAACACCGCTCTGCACATGAGCGAGTTGACCCAGGCCATCCCGCAAACCAGCGTCCCGATGCAAGAGATGCTGGCCGGTATGGCCGCCATGATGTCGGGCTCGATCGATCCTGAAGGGGCGGCGCTGAAGGCGGTTTACGGCCTCCTTCAACGTCAGGCGATGACCCTCGCCTTCGGCGACGCCTTCGCCATCCTGGCCCTGGGCTGCGCGGCCTGCGCCTTCCTGACCCTGCTGGCCCGGCCGGTGAAGCCGGGCACGGGCGCGCCTCCGCCCGCGGATCTCCACTGATGCCCCGCGTTGTCGGTCAGATCGACGAGAAGAAGTCGGAGGCCATCCTCGAGGCCGCCATGGCCCTGTTTTCGGAAAAGGGCGCGGCCGCTTCGATGGAGCAGATCGCCCGCCGCGCGGGGGTCTCGAAACAGACCCTCTACAACCGCTATGCCTCCAAGGTGGAGATCGGCCGCGCCATGGCCGAGCGCCGCTCGGACGCCATCACGGCGCCCCTGCGAACCGGCGGCGAACCCGTCGATGTCCTGACCGCCCTGGCTCAGGCCATGCTCGAAAAGCTGTGCACAGCCGAGGGCCGTGCGGCCATGCGCGGGGTGGCCCTGATCTCGCCCCAGGCCCCGGACCTGGCCCAGGCCGTCTATCACGCCGGGCCGGGCGAGAGCCTGAGACGCCTGGGGCTGTGGCTGGCCGAGCAGGATGCCCGGGGCGCCCTGCGCGTGCCCGACACGACGACGGCGGCCGAGATGTTCACCGGGATGACCATGGGACACGGCTATCTGCGCGGCATCCTCGGCATCGATGAACCCGAAATCGACCATTCCCTCCGCGCCCGCGAGACGGCCGAGCGCTTCATCCGGGCTTTCGCGCCCTGACCGACCGGGCGTATGGACACGAAGTTTTCCCTTCGGAGTGCCTGAAATGCTGATCGCCTGTTCCTCCTGGCCCGAAATCGACGCGCGCCTGAAGACGACGAAAACCGTCATCGTGCCGATCGGCTCGAACGAACAGCACGGCCCGACGGGCCTTCTGGGCACCGACTGGATGTGCCCGGAGATCATCGCCCATGCGGCGGAGAAGACCGACGACAGTCTGGTCGTCGCCCCGACGTTCAACATCGGCATGGCCCAGCATCACCTGGCCTTCCCGGGGACGATCTCGCTCCGTCCCTCGACGTTCATGGCCGCCATCACCGACTGGGTGTCGTCGCTGAGCCGCCACGGCTTCGAGCGGATCTATTTCCTCAACGGCCACGGCGGCAATGTCGCCACCATCGAGGCGACCTTCTCGGAGCTCTATGCCGAATGGTCGTTCGTCGAGGAGAGCGCGCCCTTCGTGCTGAAGCTGCGAAACTGGTGGGACCTGCCGGGCATCAACAGCCTGTGCAACCAGATCTTCCCGACCGGCCACGGCATGCACGCGACCCCGTCCGAGATCGCGGTGACCCAGGCCGCCTACCCCGACCGGATCAAGACGGCGGAATACACACCGAAGATTGCGCCCAGCGGACCGATTCGCGACGCCCTCGACTACCGCGCCCGCTTCCCCGACGGCCGTATCGGCTCCGATCCGGCCCAGGCGTCGCCCGAGAAGGGTCAGCGAATCATCGACGCGGCCGTGCCCGCCCTGATCCGCGACGTGACGGCCTTCGCCGATGAAGTCTTGCCCGGCTGATCAAAGGAGCCCAAGCCCGTTCCATGACCCTGCTCGACAAGACGATCCGCGACGGCAAGCGCGCGGCGAAGAACGCCCGGTCGGCGGCGACCACCGCCGCAAACGGCGGCGAGATGATGCGGGCGGCCTCCGACGTCATCGCGGCCCGTCTGGCCATCATGGCCGAAGGCCTGGCCAATCCGATGAAGGCCGACATGGCCGAGATGCACCTGATGAGCACGGAAAAGGTCGAGGCCCTGAGCGCATCAGCCGCCGCCGTCGCCGGCAATCTGGGCGATCTCGCCGCCCGGGTCTCGAAGTCGGCCATGGACGAGGTCGGCCACGCCCGGAGCGCCGCCTCGGCGATCGCCGCCGCCGGCTCGCCCCAGGCCGCAGCGGCCGCCCACTACAGCTATGCGGTCGCCTGGTGGGGCCGTGCGGCGGGCCAGATGCTGACCCTCAACACCGAATTGCTGAAGGCCCAGGCCGATGCATTGAAGCCGATCCACTCCGCCGCGGTGGCCAATGCGAAACGGCTGAAGAAATAGGGAACGGCCGAGCTTCGCGGCACGTTGATTCCGGGTCAGCAACTGGAGCCATCATCATGGCCGACCCCAAGACCCAAGAGACCGACAAACACCCCGGCATGCTGGGCGACGGCACCGAGGAACAGAACCTCAACCAGCCCGGCGATCCGTCGAAGCGGATCAAGGAAGACGAGGTCGACGAAGCCTTCGGCGGCGACGAAAAGGGCTGATCGCCTTCAGTCGGGGGCGGCGGTCCGGATGATCCCGCCCTCGACCCTCACCGGCCAGGGCGTCAGCTTTCCGCCCGCGCAGGGCCCGCCGACACAGGCGCCCGACAGTGGCTCGAACACCGCGCCATGCCAGCCGCACAGGATCAGCGCGCCGTCCGGCGTCAGGTAACGGTCCATCTCGATGGCGATCGGGAAGCCCTGATGCGGGCAACGGTCGACCCAGCCGGCCACTTCGCCGTCCTTTCGCACCACGAAGCCGTGGAAGAAGGCCTCGCCGATCTGCAGGACAAAGCCGCGCGAACCGGGCTCGGCGATGTCGTCGAGAGCGCACAGGGCCACATTCGGCGGCGTGGTCCAGACCCGTTTGCGCTCGGCCGGGGCCGTCTCCGTCATTGCCGCTCGGCCTTGAGCGGTCGCGACAGCAGTCCCTCGATCATCGCGTCAACCGTTGATTCCCCGGCCAGCAGCGCCGCCGTCGCCTCGCAGATCGGCATCTCCACCCCCATCCGGCGCGCCAGCTCACGTACCGCCGGCGCGCTCTCATAGCCCTCGGCCACCGAACGTTTGCCGGCCAAAGCCTGTTCGATGGTCTGGCCTTCGCCGAGCGCCAGGCCCAGGCTCATGTTGCGCGACTGCGGGCTCGAACAGGTCAGGACCAGATCGCCGAGCCCGCACAGCCCCGCGACCGTCTCCGGCTCACCGCCCAGGGCCACGCCCAGCCGGGTCATCTCGGCGAACCCGCGCGTGATCAGGGCCGCATGGGCCGACTTGCCCAGACGACGTCCCTCGGACAGGCCGCAGGCGATGGCGAGGACGTTCTTGATCGCCCCGCCGACCTCGGCCCCGATCAGGTCGGTGGCCAGATAGGGGCGGAAGGCGGGACCCGACAGGGTCTCCATAAGGGCCTCGCCGAGCACGGCGTCCGCGCAGGCCAGGGTCACGGCCGTCGGCAGGCCTTTGGAGACGTCAGCGGCGAAGCTGGGTCCCGACAGGACGGCGGCGGGCGCATCCGGGATCGTCTCGGCGAGGACCTCCGTCATCAGTTTCAGCGAGCCGCGCTCGATCCCCTTGGAGCAGAGTACGATCGGCGCGCCTTCGCGATGGTGCGGGGCGTAGGCGTCAAGCGTCGAACGCATGAACTGGGCCGGCGGCACGGCCAGGACGAGATCGCAGGCGCCCAGGGCTCCCAGCTCCGCCGTCACCGAGATCCGGTCGTCCAGCACCACGCCGGGCAGGAAGGCTTCGTTGATTCGGCGGTTGGCGACGCTCTCGACCACCTCGGGCTCGCGCGCCTGCAGGATGACGTCCAGCCCGGCGCGCGCGCAGACCAGGGCCAGGGCCGTGCCCCAGGCGCCGGCGCCGATGACCCCTGCGGTGCGAAATTCCATAGGCGGGTTCCCTCGTGTCACTTTACCGCTTGGACCACTGATTGGCGCGTTGGCCAAGCTGGGCGAGTCGGGCAGTCTCATTGACGCGCTCTGCCCGTGTCCCGGTTCTCTTCGCCGTTGCAATCCATTCGAGGATCGATCGCCTCGCGGACGGCGGAAAGGCGTCGAAGTGTTCCGCAGCCCCGGGATGGGCGTCCAGGGCGGTCACGAGATCATCGGGGACGGACAGACGGCTCGCGCCGTCCAGAGCCGTCCAGCTCCCGTCCCGCCTGGCGCTCTCGATCGCGGCGATCCCGGGCGGGGCCACCAGCCCCTCTGCCAGCAAGCCCTCGATCCGCGCCTTGTTGACTCCGGACCAGCCGCTGCCCGGTTTGCGGGGCGACAGCCGGATCATGGACCGGTCCTGATCCAGTTTGCGCGGCTGACTGTCGATCCATCCGAAGCACAGCGCCTCTTCGACGACGTCGTCCCACGACACGTGATGGTCGGTGTGCTTCTTCCAGGTGATCAGCCAGATGCTGCCGGATCGCTGGTGGTTCTCGCTCAACCATTGCCGAAGGGCTGCGCGCGACCGGACCTCGACCTGCTCATGCTCCATGACGCTGTCCCCACGCCTTCAGGCCTTGGCGCCCTTGCGCCCGGTCGGATGGACAGGATCGGACAGGGCGCGCGCCGCGTCCAGCGGCCATCGTGGACGGGCGGGCGCATCGATGTCCGAGACCAGCCCCAGCTGAAGCCGTTCCGCCCCCGCCAGGGCGATCATCGCCGCATTGTCGGTGCAATAGGCCATGGGTGGCGCGAGGAAGGAAAAGCCGCGTTTCGCCGCCGTCGCCTCGAGCACCCGCCGCACGGTCCGGTTGGCCGCTACGCCGCCGGCCACGACAAACAGCCGGTGATCATGCTTGTCCGCATAGTCCGCCATGGCCCGGTCCGACCGCTCGGACAGCTGGCGCGCGATGGCGTTCTGGACCGCATCGGCCAGATCGGCCCGGTCCTGATCCGTCTCGCAGGTCTGGGCCAGCCGCGACGCCGCCGTCTTCAGCCCGGAGAAGGAGAAATCGCAGTCCTTGCGTCCCAGGAGCGCCCTCGGCAGGTCGAAGCGCGAGCCGTCGCCGCCCTCCGCCATTTTTTCCAGCGCAGGCCCGCCGGGGTAACCCAGCCCCATGGCCTTGGCGATCTTGTCGAAGGCCTCGCCGGCCGCATCGTCGATGGTCGTTCCCAGCCGGCTCATGTCGCCGATGCCGCGCACCTCCAGCAGCTGGCAGTGCCCGCCCGAGACCAGCAGCAGCAGGAAGGGATAGTCGACCTTCGCCCCAAGCCGCGCCGAGACCGCATGCCCCTCCAGATGGTTCACGGCCACCAGCGGCAGGCCGCGCGCCAGGGCCACGGCCTTGCCGAACCCCAGCCCCACCATGACACCTCCGACCAGACCGGGACCGGCGGTCGCCGCGACCCCGTCCAGCTCGCCATAGCCGAGACCGGCATCGGCCATGGCCCGGCGTACGACGCCGTCGATCATCTCCACATGGCTGCGCGCCGCGATCTCCGGCACGACCCCGCCATAGGCCGCATGGTCGTCGATCTGGGAGTGGACGACCGACGACAGGACCGTCGCCGTCCCGTCCGGAGTCAGCCGCACGACCGAGGCCGCCGTCTCGTCGCAGCTGGTCTCCAGCCCCAGAACGGTCAGGTCGGTTGCCGGTCCAGTCTCGCTGCTATAGTCCGCGCCCATACTCATCGGGTCGAGGTAGCGACCCCATCGGACCCGCGCAACTCAATGGCTCCCCTCATCCGTATCGGCACCCGTCGTTCGGCCCTGGCCCTGGCCCAGTCCGGGATGATGCAGCGCGCCATCGCCGCCGCCATGGACCTGCCGCTGACCGAGGTGGTGCTGGTCGAGATCGTGACCACAGGCGACCGGATCCAGGACCGCCGCCTGATGGAGGTCGGGGGCAAGGCCCTGTTCACCAAGGAGATCGAGGAGGCCCTGCTCGACGGCCGCATCGATATCGCCGTCCATTCGATGAAGGACGTTCCCGCCGAACAGCCGCCCGGCCTGGCCCTGGCCGCCATTCCGGAACGCGAGGACGCCCGCGACGCCTTCATCAGCCGCGACTTCGCCGGTTTCGACGCCCTGCCCCACGGCGCCCGCCTCGGCACCGCCTCCCTGAGGCGTCAGGCCCAGGCCCTGGCCCTGCGTCCCGACCTCCGGATCGAGATGCTGCGCGGAAACATCGACACCCGCCTGCGCCGCGCGGCCGAGGGCGAGTTCGACGCCATCCTTCTGGCCGCCGCCGGGCTGAACCGGCTGGACCGATCGGACGCGGTGCGCGACTACCTGTCCGCCGACGCCTTCCTGCCCGCCCCGGGCCAGGGCGCCCTGGCGCTGCAGACCCGCGAGGGCGACACCGACCACGCCTGGGTCGCCGCGATGAACCACGCCCCCACGGCCCTGGCCATCGCTGCCGAACGCGGGGCCATGGTGGCGCTGGAAGGTTCCTGCCGCACGGCCGTCGGCGCCCATGCGATCATCGCTGACGACCACCTGACCCTGACCACCGAGATGCTGGCCCCCGACGGCACGGCCCGCTGGCGTCGCGCCGGGACCTTGGCCGTAGTCGAGGGAATCGAGGCCGCCCGCGCCCTCGGCGAACAGCTGGGCCATCAGGTCCATCTGGCGGCGGGCGACCAGACCGTCCCGGTCCCTTGAGCGATCTGCGCCGCGTCTGGGTCACCCGCGCCCGGCCCGGCGTCGACCGCACCGCCGGTCGCCTGTCCGCCCTCGGCTTCACGCCCCTCGTGGTCCCCCTGCTGGCGATCCGCCCCCTCGACGCCCGCCCCGACCTGACCGGGGTCCAGGCCCTGGCCTTCACCAGCCGCAACGCCGTGACCGTCTTCTCAGGGCGCTCCGGTCCGCCATCCGTGCCGGTCTTCGCCGTCGGCGACGCCACGGCCGCCTCGGCCCGCGAGGCCGGATTCCGCGACGTCCGCTCGGCCGGCGGCGACCTTCACGCCCTGGCCGCCCTGATCCGGACCGAGGGCGCCGGCCTTTCGATCCTCCACCCCTGCGCCGCCGAACCGGCCGGAGACCTCGCCGCCCTTGTCGGGGACGCCGCCCGGGTCACGGCCCTCGCCGTCTACGAATCCGTGGAGACCGGGGCTGCGGCGCCGGACCCCTGGGACGCGGTCCTGATCCATTCCCCCCGCGCCGGACAGGTTCTGGCGGATCGCCTGGCGGCAGACGGGGTCGCGAGCCGCATCGCCGTCGCCATTTCTGACGCTGCGGCAAGGCCCCTGACGGTCGCGGGGCTCGCGGAAGTCCGCATCGCCGCCGCCCCGACCGAAGACGCCCTCCTCGCAGCGCTTGGCAAGCCGGGGGCCAACGTATAAAGAGCCGCTTCCGTCGCCGAGACCTCACGTCTTCCGCCGACAGGCCGCTTTAGCTCAGCTGGTAGAGCATCGCATTCGTAATGCGGGGGTCAGGTGTTCGAGTCACCTAAGCGGCACCATCCTTCCCATAGGGCCTAGGCTCGACCTAAGGCGGACGTACCTTACGGCTGGGCTCGGTCGTGGGTCCCACGTGGGATGCCTTCCGGTCGGGTCGCTTCTCTTCCTTGGATGGTCTGCTTTATGGAAATGGGATTCCCATTGGCAACTGACATCCAGAACGCGCTGGCTTGGTAAATTTGCGGGTCAGAGATTCCAGAAGGCATGTCTAGGCACGACTCAGAAGGCGAAAGCATAGATGGGGCGGCAAGCAGCGACTTGAGGTGCACGCATGTCGTCGGGCCAGAACCAACATTATCTGCCGCAAGGCTACCCGCGCCTCGCTCAATGCGTCGTGGTGTTTGAGCTCAAGACCGAGATGCGAAGCGAGCGCGTTCAAGCGATGGCTTTCGAGCTCAGGCCACGCGCGCCTCGCGACCTTCACGCTATCGAGCCGACGCGTCTCGATGTTTGGTTTGCTGTGAAACGCACATGCGGCTGAAAGCGCACCGCGGTCGAACGCCGAGTGCGCGATCGTGATGCGCCCTCCCAAGTGTTGGTTATGTGGGCGAGGGTTCGATGGTCGTCGACCGGGCCACCGGCGAGATCACGCGCGGCGAGGTGCCGCCCTATGCCGTGGTGGCCCAGGGGGCCTTGCCTGACCTCGGCCCGATGAGAGCCGCCCTGCGCGACGGAGGATCC
>NZ_JAIXTC010000028.1 GCF_027484365.1 Brevundimonas sp.
AGCACATCGGAGCGGACTTCGGGCGAGGCCCCGGACCAGGCCGGAAAGGCGGCCTTGGCCGCGGCGACCGCAGCGTCGACCTCGGCCTGACCGCCGTCCGGCGTGCGGGCGACCACCTCACGGGTGTTCGACGGATTGAGGCTCTCCGTCGGCCGGGCGACGTCCGCGCGCTCGCCGTCGATCAGATGGCTGAGGTTCAGGGGCTCGGTCATGGGTGGGTCCTTGGGTTGTCGAGGGCGGTTTAGAGGCTCGCCCATGCCCTGCGAACACCGAAACGGGCATGGATCGAACCGACGTGTGTATCGATCGAGGCCCGCAATCGGATGGCGACCACCGATCAAGCCAAAATGCGTATCGGTCGATAGCCCATTTGGCTTAGACCCGCATCGAACCCCCCGATACCGTTTGGCCAAGGCGCGGCAATGGCGCCAGGCGGCGCGCCGTCAGATAGTGAGGGGAACTCCATGTCCAGAATGACGCCCGCGGAAATGGCCGCGACGATCGGCAGCGGCTTGCTGTCGTTCCCGGTGACCCATTTCGACGCCGCGCATCAGTTCGTAGAAAAGGATTACCGTGAGCACTGCGGCTGGATGCTGGAGTATGAGCTGGCCGGCCTGTTCGCCGCCGGCGGCACCGGCGAGTTCTTCTCCCTCACGCCCGCCGAGGTGTCCGAGGTGGTCCGGGCGGCCGTGGAAGAGACCGCCGGCAGGACACCGGTCGTGGCCGGCTGCGGCTACGGCACGGCGATCGCCGTCGATCTGGCGAAATCGGCCGAGGCCAACGGCGCGGACGGCGTCCTGTTGCTGCCGCCCTATCTCATGGTGCCTGGTCAGGAAGGCCTGGCGGCGCACATCGAGGCGGTCTGCAAGGCCACGAAGCTCGGCGTCATCGTCTACAACCGCGACAACGCTGTGCTGAACGAGGACACGCTCGAAAAGCTGTGCGATCGCAATCCGAACCTGGTGGGCTTCAAGGACGGGGTCGGCGACATCGAGCTGATGATGAAGGTCTATGCCCGGATGGGCGACCGGCTGACCTATGTCGGGGGGCTGCCCACGGCGGAGACCTTCGCCCCGGCCTATCTGGAGATGGGGGTGACCACCTATTCGTCGGCGATCTTCAACTTCGTGCCGGAGTTCGCCCTCGACTTCTACAAGGCGGTCCGGGCCCGCGATCACGCGACGATCATGGCGGGTCTGCGCGACTTCGTGCTGCCGTACATCGCCCTGCGCAACAGGGGTAAGGGCTATGCGGTCTCGATCGTGAAGGCGGGGATGACCGCCATCGGTCGCACCGCCGGGCCGGTGCGTCTGCCGCTGGTCGACCTGTCGGACGCCGAACTGGCCGAGCTGTCGGCCCTGATCGCGCGGGTCCAGCCGGCGGCCCCGAAACTGGCGGCGAACGGATAGGGCCTGTGGCCTGTCCGGCCGGGTCCGGAGCGCCTAGCATCGTCCGCCTGAAGAACGGCGGGACCGATCATGTTTGAACTCAGCCAGCTGCGGTGCTTCGTCGCCGTCGCCGAGGAACTGCATTTCGGCCGCGCGGCCCAGCGGCTGAACATGACCCAGCCGCCGCTGAGCCGTCAGGTGCAGCTGCTGGAGCGGATCCTGGGCGTGGTCCTGCTGGATCGCACCAGCCGGTCGGTGCGGCTGACGCCGGCGGGCCGGTCCTTCCTGATCGAGGCCAAACGCATCCTGAGGCTGGCCGAGAGCGCGGCCCTGGCGACGCGGCGGATCGGCAAGGGGGACGCGGGCCGGGTGGCCATCGGCTTCACGGCGGCCTCGGGCTACAGCTTCCTGCCCAGCCTGGTGGATCTGGCGCGGACCCGGCTGCCCAATGTCGACCTGACCCTGAGGGAGCTGGTGTCCGGCGAGCAGGTCGAGGCCCTGCTGACGGGCCGGATCGATCTCGGGCTGGTGCGGCCGCCGCTGACCCGGCCGGAGTTCGACAAGGTGAGGGTGCTGACCGAGCCCCTGGTCGCGGCCCTGCCCGCCGGGGACCCCCGGCTGGAGAAGGACCGGCTGACCCTGGCCGACTTCGACGCCCTGCCGATGATCACCTATGCGCCCGAGGGCGCGGGCTATTTCCATTCGATGCTGACGGCCATGTTCGACGAGGCCGGGGTGTCGCCGAACTACGTCCAGTACATGGCCCAGATCCACTCGATCCTGGCCCTTGTCCACGCCCGGATCGGGGCGGCGGTCGTGCCGGAGGCGGCGACCAAATTGCATTTCGAGGGGGTGGAGTTCCGCCCGCTGGAAACCTTCCCGGAGCGCCCGGTCGAACTGTTCGTGGTCTGGCGCAAGGACAACGACAACCCAAGCCTGAAGCCGCTGCTGGACCTGATCTCGGCCCAGGTGGCGGACGTACAGGCCCCCTGAAGGACACCGCCCATGCCCACCCGTCGCAGCGTCGTCGCCGGATCGGTCGCCCTGGCGGCCCTGATGCCCGGAGGGGTTCAGGTGGAGGGGGCGGCGCCGGTGGCGATGACCCGGCACGGGCCGGTGCGGGGCTATCTCGACCGGGACATCAAGGTCTTCAAGGGCGTCCGCTACGGCGCGGACACGGCCGCGCGGCGGTTCCGGCCGGCGGTGGCGCCGGAGCGTTGGACCGGGGTGGTCGAGGCCACGGCCTACGGAGCGGCCAGCCCCCAGGCGTCGGACGAGGCGAACCCGTCGGAGGACTGTCTGTTCCTGAACGTCTGGACCCCGGGGCTGGACGACGGGGGACGGCGACCGGTCATGGTCTATGTCCACGGCGGGGCCCATGCCAACGGCTCGGGATCGAGCCCCCTGTATGACGGCGTCGCCCTGTGCCGGCGGGGCGATGTGGTCGTGGTGACCCTGAACCACCGGCTGAACGTCTTCGGCTACAACGGACTGGGGCAGCTGACGGGCGGCGTGTTCGCGAAGTCCGGCAGCGTCGGCAACCTCGACCTTATGCTGGCTCTGGAGTGGGTCAGGGACAGTATCGCGGCCTTCGGCGGCGACCCGGACAATGTCACCGTCTTCGGCCAGTCGGGCGGCGGGGCCAAGCTGGTGACCCTGATGGCCATGCCGTCGGCGGCGGGCCTGTTCCACAAGGTCATCACCATGAGCGGCCAGCATGTGACGGCCATGGGGCCGCAGCATGCCGAGCTGAGGATGCGCGCCTTCCTCGACCATCTGGGCCTGACGCCGGAACGGGCCGGGGAGCTGGCGACCCTGCCCATGGGCCGGTTGGTGGAGGCCCTGTCGATGGACGATCCGATCGAGAAGGGCGGCATCTATTTCTGGTCGGTGATGGATCACGACACCCTGCCGAGGCACCCCTTCGTCCCCGATGCGCCGAAAGAAAGCGCGCATATTCCGATGATTATCGGAAACACCCACGACGAGGCGCGAGCCTTCACCGCGAACGACGAGCGGAATTTCAGCCTGACCTGGGACACGGTAGCGGCCAAGCTGGCGCCCGAGTTCGTGGTCGACCTGAACGCCCAATATGTCGTCGACTGGTACCGGGCGAGGTTCCCGCAGATGTCGCCGGTCGACGTCTTCTTCGCGGCCGCGACCTGTGGCCGGTCGCGGCCCGGCCATCTGATCCAGGCCCAGGAGCGGGCACGGATCGGGGACCGGACCTGGATGTACCAGCTCGACTTCGGCTCGCCGGTCGAACCGCGTCTGGGGGCCTATCATTCGTTCGACATCGCCCTGGCCTTCGACAACTGTCACCAGCCGACGTCGAAGACGGGGACGGGTCCGGAGGCAATCGAGGTGGCGCGACGGATGAGCGAGACCTTCATCGCCTTCGCCCGTACCGGCGATCCGAACAATGCCGCCATCCCGGCCTGGGCGCCCTATGACCTGGAGCGCCGGTCGACGATGATCTTCGACGTCGACACCCGGTCCGTCGATGACCCGCGCGGCGACGAGCGGCGGCTGTTCCAGGTAGCGCCCTTCCTGAAGCAGGGGACCTGAAGGGCCCTCCAGACTCCGGAGACGGAGTCCGGATCGTCCGTTGAGTCTGGTTCGAGGGCTGATCCGGACCCGGAAATTGGAGTCCAGATCGTCCATAGAGTCCCATCGGACGAGAAAACACCGTCCGAAGCGTCCGAAGCGTTCACTCCGTCCGGCTCGCGCCCGCACGATTTCAAAGACCGGGCCGCATTGTACGTCCGCTGGAAGCCGTGGTGGGTCTAAAGGCACATCCGGACTGGATGTGCTGTGATTACAGTATCCTAGGCGGTGAGACGATGATGGCTATCGGCCATTCGTCTCCTCCCCGTCCTGCGGACGGCGGCGTCGAGGTCGATGACGGGGTTACCCCAAGCGGACTCTTCGGGTGACGGCTATGGGTGGGAAGCGGTCATGCAAACGGCCCCGCCGTTGCGGGGGGGCGTTGGTCAAGATCTGGCTTGGATCGTTACGCGATGAGGCGTCGACGTTGGATGTACAGGGCTGCGCCACCTGCGAGGATCGTGCCGAACAGGATCATCGCCCATTCAGACAGGGTCGGAACCGGAGTGGGCGACGTGGCGACTACAGCAGCGGGACCATTTAAGCGGATGCCATAGGTGCCCGGTCCGTCCCCGAGCGTAGAAAGGACAAGGGTGTAGTTGCCTGCAGAGACCGGTCCGGAGACCGGACCGTCATCTATCGACAGTACGCATCCCGTAGCTGGTGAAGCCGGATTGAACGAACCGCTTATAATCGCTGCGCTCGCGTCACCCGTCGCATACCGGTCTTCCATCGAATAGGTGCCGGATACCGTTATAGTAATCGGCCGTGTTTGATAGTTGTTGTTAGACGTGGCATGCAGCGTGCAGCCGTTGTGATAGTGTTCGGCCAGAACGGGGTCAGCACCCGTGAGTGTGTAGTTGAAGTCAGTATCAACCTGAGCACTGGCTGTGCTTGCAAATGACAGGCTGATCGCGGCCGCTCCGACGACGGCCAACGCGAATGATCTGACAATCAAAATGAGCCCCCACGGCATAAAACAGGGTTCTCCAAGCACTTCCTGCAGACGGAGTCAACGATCCGGGTCGCTCCGGGGATAATGGTCTGACGAACCAGCCGTGCGGGCCGAGGGTCAGTCCGAACAATATCGCCAAGGCGACGGTAATCAGGTCGAACCACAACCACCCTTTGCAGTCGGATAGACCGTCTGAATTGGCCCGAAAGCAGTCTTTACGCTTCGGCCACGGAAACAGCCCCCCACTCCCGTTCGCGGACCGCGGACCGCGGACGCCGTAGACGCCGTAAAGGTCCGTTTTGGGTCGGGAACGGTCATCGTCTGCCGGGCGGAAAGCCGACGTTCGATCCGTCGCCCGGAAGCGGTCCCTCCTGAGGTCGGCCATGGGTAGCGAACGGTCATTTCGCTCCGGCCGAAGTCCCGACACGTGCTCTAAGGCGACCCCCCAGTGGAGTCGCCTATGGCCGTCGAGACCGTCTACATCATCCAGACCTATGTGCAGGGTCGCGGCAAGGGCCTGAAGGCCGAGCAGCAGCAGGGCTGCAAGACCGCCGAAGAGGCTCGACGCAAGGCCGAACGGCTCGCTCCCTTGCGGCTCGGCGTGGTCGCTTTCTCCGCGTCAGCCGACACGGAGATGGGGGACTACGACGAGAACCCCACGATCCTGTTCAAGGCGGGTCAGTTACCGCCCCCCTGGGACGAGGAATAGGCTAGGGCTGGCGCGTCGGCCCTTCTTCACCCTCACCGAGACCTCGCACAATGATGACCGACCTCGAACGCATCGATGCGCTGCTCGACATGGTCGACCCCGCTCGCCCGCCGAACGAGAGCCGGGGACCGGAACTCACCGTCCTCGGGCTGGCCGTCGCGAAAGCCAAGGGCGGGTACGAGCCGACGAATGCCGGCTGGGTGATGATCGGCAATCGCGGCAGGGCGTTCCAGCCGCGCAAATAGCGTCATTCCGGTCGCCATCGTTCGGGTCCTCAAAAGCCTGACCCGGCGCTGGAGGATGGCTGGGGTCCGCGCGGAAAGCGGACGCAGCGAACGACTGCCGAGGCTTGGAAGCGGGGATTGGACCAACGGCGGATCCCGGACCCTATCGGCTCCAGGGGAAGCGCAGCGTCGGCGGGTTCACATAGCGGTCCATGGCCAGAACCAGCCGCGCGCCTGACCCCGGCGCCAGGATCACGGTGAAGGTCGCCGCATCGACCGCCTGACGCGCCTCGCCGATCGTGACCGAGCGGATCCGGTGTTCGCCGTAGCCGCCGCCCTGTACGGTGACGGTGCGGGCCTCGGTGACGTTGAGGTTGACCAGGGTGACGGCAGTCTCGTCGTCGATCATGCGGTCCACGGGGACGCGAGCCCGAAGGTCAGAGCGGCGAGGAGGGGGAGGGGGCGAGGGGTCTGTGTACGGGACGACCCTGACCGAACTCTTCGGGTGTCGCCTATGGGCGGGACCCTGAACGTCCCATCGACCCGGTCCGGGCTCCGCCCTGCGCGAAAGGCTATCCGCGCAGCGCTGCATGATACGCGACAGGCCGGGTTCAGGCAGATCGTCTGGATTGCCTCGAGCACGCTCGCCCGTGATTGACCGATCGTCTTATGATAGCGCTATCATCGAATGGCAGGGCAGCCAGTACCCTGGGGAGGCGACCAGTGGATTCAGGAGCGCAAGGCCGCGCAGGCCGCATGTCGCGGCGACAGATGATGCTGGCCACTGCGATGGCCGCCAGCGCTCCAAAGGCCTTTGCCCGGACTCAACCGAGTGGAATAGCCCCGGTTGCTGCCGGGCTTGTGTCGTTGAAGCCCTCAATCTTTGCCTCGGCGGAGTCCGCCAATCGCGCCTGGCTCGCCTCTCTGTCGCCCGACCGGCTGCTGCATAACTTCCACAAGGCCGCCGGCCTGCCGTCCAGGGGCCCGGTGTACGGTGGCTGGGAGGCGCAGAGCATCGCCGGCCATACGCTGGGCCATTATCTGAGTGGTTGCGCCCTGACCGTGGCGAATACCGGCGATCCGCTGCTCAAACAGCGGCTGATCGACACCGTGGCGGAGATGGCGCGGATCCAGGTGGCGCAGGGCGACGGCTACGTCGGCGGCACCACCCTTTGGGGGCAGACGGATGCGGTCGACGGCAAGCGGGTTTTTGAACAGCTGCGTCGGGGGGACATCCGGGTAACGCCGTTCAGCCTGAACGACGGCTGGGTGCCGATCTATGCCTGGCACAAGGTCCATGCCGGCCTGCTGGCGGCCCATAGTCTTGCGGGGACGCCGGGCGCCCTGGATGTCGCGATCGGCATGGCGGGCTATCTGGCCGACATTCTTGACGGTCTCACCGACGACCAGGTGCAGCAAATCCTGATCGCTGAACATGGCGGAATCAACGAGGTCTACGCCGAGACCTATGCCCTGACGGGAAATCGACGATGGCTGGACGTCGCCCGGAGGCTTCGCCACCGGGCGGTTCTGGACCCTCTGGCGGAGGGGCGGGACGAACTCGCCGGCCTTCACGCCAATACCCAGATCCCGAAGGTCATCGGCCTGGCGCGCCTGCACGAGGTCACCGGGGACGCGGCCGAGGCGCGAACGGCGCGCTTCTTCTACGAGACGGTCACCCGCCGTCACAGCTACGCCATCGGAGGGAACTCCGACCGGGAGCATTTCACGCCGGCCGGCAAGATCGCGGCCCATATCAGCGAGACGACCTGCGAGGCCTGCAACACCTACAATATGCTGAAACTGGCCCGGCACCTGTACGCCTGGGCGCCGCATGCCGCCCTGTTCGACGACTATGAACATGCCCAGCTGAACCACATCATGGCCCACCAGCGGCCGGACACGGGCCGGTTCGTGTATTTCATGCCGCTGTCGGCGGGGTCGAGGCGGAGCTATTCGACGCCGGAGGACAGCTTCTGGTGCTGCGTCGGCTCGGGCATGGAGAGCCATGCCAAACATGCAGATTCGATCTACTGGCGTGACGCCGACGCCCTGTACGTCAACCTCTATATCCCGTCTCGCCTGACGCTTCCCGACGCCGGCCTCGCGCTGGAGATGGACACCGCCTATCCCATGGAGGGCGAGGTGATCCTGACGGTGACGGCCGCGCCGACGCGCGATCTGGATCTTGCCTTGCGTCTGCCGCGCTGGGCCGCATCGCACAGCCTCACCGTCAACGGCGAACGCCAGCGGACGACGATGGATCGGGGCTATCTGCGGATCCGCCGTCGCTGGGCGGCGGGCGACCGCATCGTTCTGACCCTGCCCATGGTGTTGCGGGCGGAACCGACACCGGACGATCCAGACCTGGTCGCCTTCCTGAGCGGCCCCCTGGTTCTCGCCGCCGATCTGGGACCGGCCGAGGCCGCATTCGACCAACCCTCGCCGGCCTTCATCGTCACAGACAGCCCGACCGCCTTGCTTCGCCCGGTGGCTGAACAGGCCCAGACCTTCATCGCGCCGCTCGCCCAGGGCGGAACGGTCAGGTTCTCGCCGTTCTTCAGCCAGTACGACCGACGCTCGGCCGTCTATGCGCCGCTGTTCACCCCGGCACGCTGGGCGACTGAAGGGGAGGTTTTCCTGCAGGCCGAGCGCCGCCGCATCGACCTGGCCCGGCGCACGATCGACGCCGTCTTCCTCGGCGAGCAACAGCCCGAGATCGACCATGGCGTGGTCGCCCGACGCGCGGACATCATTCAGATCAACGGCCGAAGCGGACGACGGATTTCGAACGGCGGCCAGATCGACCTGTGGCTGGCGCGAGGCGACACACCGAGCCTGCTGCGCCTGATCTATTGGGGCGAGGACGTGGGCCAGCGCGGGCTGATCCTTCTCGACGGCGCGCCGCTGGGCCAGGTGACGTTCGCCGACGACCGACGCGACGGCTTCCAGGCGTTTGACCTGCTCCTGCCCGCGGGCCCGTCCCCGGCCGCGATCACCGTGCAGGCGACGGACGGAGAGTTGACGCTCTATGAGGTGCTGACGCTTACGCCTCCAGACGAGGGCAGACCGGCCGAACCTCCGCGATGAGTCGGAATCGAAGGTTCGAGGCCTGGGAAGACATCATCCGAAGCGGGTCGGAAATGGACACTCGACCGGCGTCGGAAACCCGACCCTACCGATCCCAGGGGAACCTTAGCGTCGGCGGGTTCACATACCGGTCCATGGCCAGCACCAGATGCGCGCCTGATCCCGGCGCCAGGGTGACCGTGAAGGTCGCGGCGTCCACTGCCTGACGGGCGTCGCTGATCGTAACCGAGCGGATCCGGTGCTCGCCGTAGCCGCCGCCCTGGACGGTGACCGTGCGGGCCTCGGTGACGTTGAGGTTGATCAGGGTGACGGCAGTCTCGTCGTCGGTCATGCGGTCGACGAGGGCGGCGACGTCCTCGGGCATGCCGGCGCGGCGGTTGTCGGGATCGAAGTAGCGCAGGCGCGCGTACAGGGGCGAGCCGCCGGCGTTGGCGGTGGTCGGGGACCAGCCCGGTCGGGCGATGTGGATGGCGCCCATCATGGTCTGCATCAGGGCCGTGACCCGCGCCGGATTGATGTCGAGGCAGGCGTCGGCCAGGCGGGTGTCGGGCGTCGTCGTGTCCTGGCGCTGCAACTCCGCGCGGGTGGCCACCTGGGCCAGCCCGTCGCGGAGCGCCGCCTCGGGGAAGTCGGGATTGCGGCCCTCGAGGAAGGCGACCCAGGGATGGTCGGGCGCGCGGGCTCGGTCCGAGGGCTTCATAGAGAACCACCAGATGTCGAGGCTGTTGGTCTGGTGCAGGCCGTTCTTCCAGCCGTACCAGCCGTCGGGCCCGAACATGGTCGGGGTCTGGATCTGGCCGTCGACGGTGCGTTTCTCGGCGTTCAGCCGGTCGGCCTGTTTCCGCCAGGTGTCGAGATATCTGTCGTCGCCGGTCAGGAGGTAGGCGTTGAAGAAGCCGAGGATGGTGCGGAACACCCGGCTGCGATCCTCGCGCAGGCCGGTGACCGGGTTCACGGGCGAGAAGCCCCAGCCGTAGGTCCCGCCCCACCAGTTTCCGTCCGCCGCCGAGCCGATGACACCGTCGAGACCGACGTTGGACGGGATCAGGTCGTCGTTCTGTTTCGCCCGCTCGGCCCAGGCGTCGACATAGCCGAGCAACCAGTCGCGGTATTTCGCCTCGTGGTCGATCATGAAGGCGTTGAGCGCGAGCGTCGTGGCGAACAGGTTCAGGGGGTGGTCGCCGACCACGTCGGTGTATTCGTCGTAGTGGTGGAGGGTCTGTTCGTAGGTGTCCTCGCCATGCTCCATGAAGAAGCCGGCGGTGTCGAACGGGTCGCCGGCCCAGTCCAGCGCCGTGGCCTTGCGCAGCATGGGTCCGCGCGAACCGTTCATCAGGCTGCGGATCACTCTGTGCTCGGGATCGTAGTTCGGGGCGTCGGGGTCCTCGCCCATATACAGGGCGCTGAAGCGGCGGGCGCGGTCGGCGAAGCGGGGATTGTTCGGGTCCGACAGGCCCTGGACGTGGAACAGCGTCATCTCCTCGGCATGGTGTTGCCAATCGAGCTGGACGTTGAACTCCTTGTAGAACATGCCCTCGCGGGCGATCTCGACCTCGGTGGTCTTCGCCGCGGTGTACTGGCGCAGATGGCCTTCCCAGCCCTGGGTGTACATCGTCCTGACGATCTCGGCGCCGCCGAGCGCGTGGAGCAGGGGCCAGTCGTTGAAGTTCTCGATGGCGTCGTCGGGGCCGTCGTTGGCGCCCCAGCGCTCGAAGCAGAGGAAGTAGCCGCGCTCGTCGAAATAGCGGTCGTAGAAGACCTGACAGGCCTCGGCATTGGCGCGCAGGAGCTGGCGCTGGAGCAGGGCCCAGGCCGGCGGGGACATCGGGGTGGAGCCGGTCAGGCGGGGCGTCGCCGCACGGGCGCGGGGCGCGGCGGCGAGAGCGAGGGCCCCCAGGGCCGCGCCGCAGAGGACCGACCTGCGGCTGGCGGCCATCAGGCGGCGCTCGCCGGCTTCAGCGTCAGGCGTTCGATCTTGCCGACGATCAGGAAATAGGCGGCGACCACGAGCACACAGTGCAGGCCCACGAACCACAGGGCCCCGTCGAAGGAGCCGGTGGCGGCGACGATGTAGCCGATCACGATCGGGGTGACGATCCCGGCAGTGTTGCCGAAGGTGTTGAAGATGCCGCCGGTGACCCCGACCAGTTCCCGGGGCGAGGTGTCGGAGACGACCGCCCAGCCGAGGGAGGCGATGCCCTTGCCGAAGAAGGCGACGGCCATGACCACCACGATCAGCCACTCCTGCTGGATGTAGACGCAGGCGATGATGGTCGAGGCCAGGATCATGCCGATCAGCAGCGGCGTCTTGCGGGCCAGGGTCAAAGATCCGGTGCGCTTGAGGATGGCGTCCGAGATGACGCCGCCGAGGACGCCGCCGACGAAGCCGCACAGGGCCGGGGCGGCGGCCGCGAAGCCGGCCTCGAGGATGTTCAGCCCGCGCTCCTTCACGAGGTAGATCGGGAACCAGGTGACGAAGAAATAGGTCAGGACGTTGATCCCGTACTGGCCGATGAAGACGCCGATCAGCATGCGGCTGGACAGCACCTGTTTGACGTTGGGCCAGGTGAAGGCCGACGCCTTGACGACCTTGTCCTCCATGCGGATCAGGCCGCCGCCGGCCTCGATATAGTCGAGCTCGGCCTGGTTCACTGACGGGTGCTCCACCGGGCTGTGGATCAGCTGCCAGAAGACGACGGCGGCGACGAGGCCCAGACCGCCCATGACGAAGAAGACCGAGTGCCAGTCGAAGGTGTGGACCAGCCAGCCCATCAGCGGCGCGAACACGACGAGGGAGAAATACTGGGCCGAGTTGAAGACGGCGGAGGCGAAGCCGCGCTCCGAGCCCGGGAACCAGGCGGCCACGAGGCGGGCGTTGCCGGGGAAGGAGGGGCTCTCGGCCAGGCCGACGGCGAAGCGCATGGCGAACAGGCCGGCGAAGATCGCGCCCCCGGTCAGGAAACCCGAGAAGCCCTGGACCAGGGTGAAGAAGGACCAGGCCGCGATGGCGATGGCGTAGATCAGCTTGGTGCCGAACCGGTCGAGCAGGGCGCCGCCGGGGATCTGGCCCAGCACATAGGCCCAGGCGAAGGCGGACAGGATGTAGCCCATCTCCACCGGGTTCAGGCCGAGATCCTTCGACGCCGCATCCCCGGCGATCGAGAATGTGGAGCGATCCGCATAGTTGATGGTCGTCAACAGGAAGATCAGCAACAGGATCAGGAAGCGGACGCGGGTCCGTTTGCCGGTTGCGGTCGCGGGGGCGTCGGTCATGGTCTCGGCATCCTCCTTGATGCGGCGGGATGCGATGACCGGATGTCGGAACGGGTTTCCGGCCCCTGGCGCTGCGCGTTTCCCATGGCGTCCTGTGACGCCGACCGCCGCCTCTGCGGGCGTTTGATCCGGGGGGACGATAGGGGGCGCTCTCCGGACGGTCCAAGCCAATACGGCTATCGACCGATCCAGAACCGGTATCAATGCGCGGCATTTCAGCGTGATCGGCTATGGATCAGCAGGCCGGAGAAACCGTCATCTATGCTCCAGGCGTCAATCCGGGGCTGGATTGGTTCACGTCCTGCATCGGTTCATGCCGGATTGGGATTGGCTTACGCCGGTTTCCCAATCCTAAGGTCCGCTCGAAGTTCAGCGGACCAGAAAGGTCGGCGGGACCAATGGGCGCCTCGGCGTCAGCCAATAACGATCCGCGACAGCGGGCGACATGGGGAGGATTTATCGATGCGCACGACGCAGCAGTTCCACGTTTGTCTGAAGGCCGGAGCCTCGGCTCTGGTGCTGGCCATGGCCGCCGCGGCCGGCGTCGCCCAGGCCCAGGACGCGCCCGCCGCAGACGAACAGGCTGACCAGGTCGACGAGATCGTCGTCACCGGCTTCCGCGCCAGTCTTCAGAGCGCCGTCGCCGCCAAGCGTCGCGAGAGCGGCGTCGTCGACGTCATCAAGGCCGAGGACGTCGCCGACTTCCCCGACCTGAACCTGGCCGAGTCGCTGCAGCGGGTTCCGGGCGTCGCCATCTCCCGCTCGAACGGCGAGGGCCGCCAGATCTCGGTGCGCGGCCTCGGTTCTGAATACACCCGCGTCCGCGTCAACGGCATGGAAGCGATCGCCACCACGGGCGGCACGGTCAACTCGGGCGGCACCAACCGCACCCGCGGCTTCGACTTCAACATGTTCGCGTCAGAGCTGTTCAACAGCCTGACGGTGCGCAAGTCGGCCTCGGCCGATGTCGAGGAAGGCTCGCTGGGCGCCACGGTCGATCTGCAGACCGCACGGCCGTTCGACTATCGCGAGCCGACCCTCGTGATGGGGGTCCAGGCCAGCTACAACGACATGGCGCGCGACGTGCAGCCGCGCTTCACCTTCCTGGCCTCGAACACCTGGATGGACGGGCGCCTGGGCCTGCTGGTTTCAGCGGCCTATGAGAAGCGCCACATCCTCGAGGAAGGCGCCAACATCACGCGCTGGACCTTCGGCGGGGCCAACGGCGGCTTCAACACCGCCTCGACCCTGAGCGGCTATACGATCGGGCAGATCAACGACACGAATACCGCGACGGCGTTGTATCACCCGCGCATCCCGGCCTACGTGCAGTACGACCACAATACCGAGCGCCTCGGCCTGACCGGCTCGTTGCAGTTCCGTCCGGACGACCAGACGATCCTCAGCCTCGACGTCCTCTATTCCGATGTCCAGGCCACGCGTGACGAGGCCCAGCTTCAAGCCATCGGCTTCAGCCGCGCCGGGACGGGCAAGCCGCAGACGATCATCCGTTCAGGCACGGTGGTGGGACGCAACCTGGTCCAGGGCGTCTTCGACGCCGTCGACGTGCGGACCCAGTCCGCCCACGATGAACTGCAGACCCAGTTCCAGCAATACACCTTCACGGCGACGCGCAACTGGAGCGACACTTTCCGTACGGGCTTTGTGGCCGGCTACTCGCGGTCGGAGTTCTCGAACCCCGTCTCTACGATCGTCACCTTCGACCGGGCCAACACCAACGGCTTCTCCTACGACTTCCGCTCGCGGATGCCGAAGTTCGACTTCGGTTTCGACCTGACCAATCCGGCCAACTGGTCGATGATCACCGGCACGTCGGAGGTCCGCATCCGGCCGAACGAGGTGATCAACAGCTTCTCGACCGCCAAGGCCTATGGCGAGTGGGACGTCAACGACAACATCACCCTGAAGGCCGGCCTCGACTACCGCCGCTTCCACTTCGACTCCGAGGGCCAGTACCGCACGAGCGAGACGGTGGTGCAGACCCTGACCGCCCAGCAGCTGGCGGACGTGTCGCGGGTCTTCTCAGGCTTCGGTCGCAACGCGGGCCTTCCGGGCGGATCGCCGACCACCTGGCTGGCGCCGGACCTTGGCCGGTTCATCTCGACCTACAACATCTATTCGAACACGGGCATCTACGCCCTGACCGGGCTCAACAACTCCTCGGCGCGCGGCCAGTACATCACGGTCGATGAGAAGGATATGGGCGTCTATGGCCAGGTCGACTTCCGCTTCGACGCCCTGGGTCTGCCCTGGCGCGGCGACATCGGCGCCCGCTACGTCCTGACCGAGCAGTATTCCGACGGCTTCGCAGCAGTCGGCACGACGATCGATCTGGTCCGCGCCCGTCGCGACTACGACGTGTTCCTGCCGGCGGCGAACCTGGCCGTGGACCTGACGGACGACATCGTGGCCCGCCTGTCGGCCGCGCAGACGATCGCCCGCCCGTCGATCTCGGTTTTGACCCCCGGCGGCGACGTCGGCATCCAGGGCGCGAACCGCAGCTTCTCGTCGGGCAACCCGAACATCCAGCCGACCAAGTCCGACAATGTTGACGTCTCGCTGGAATGGTATCCGGACGCGGACAGCTTGTTCGCCATCGGTGTCTTCTACAAGAAGATCAACACCTTCGTTCAGACCCTGCGCCAGGACATTCCGTTCAACCAACTGGGCCTTCCCTCCAGCCTGCTGACCGGCACCACCGCCCTGCCGACCGACCTGTTCGTCGTCAGCCAACCCGTGAACTCGCCCGGCGGCGACCTGACGGGCTTCGAGATCAATGTGCAGAAGCGTCTCGACTTCCTGCCGGGCTGGATGGAGAATTTCGGCGTCCAGGCCAACTACACCTTCGTCGACTCCAACATCGAGTACCTGACCTCGACGACCGCCGGCGCGCCGACGATCAACGAGACCCTGGTCGGCCTGTCCAAGAACGCGGCGAACTTCACCCTGTACTATGAGACCGACCGGTTCTCGATCCGCGGGTCGGCCGCCTATCGCGCGGGCTACCTGACCCAGGTTCCCGGCAACGACGGCAACTCGGTGCACGGCACCAACGAGACCCTGAACTTCGACGCCCAGGCCTCCTACAACATCACCGAGCGGCTGAAGGTCTCCGTCGAGGGCATCAACCTGACGGACGAGTTCAACGACCAGTATGTCGACGCCTCGAACCGCCTGAACGTCTACAGCCACACCGGCCGCCAGTTCTTCGCGGGGCTGCGCTACACCTTCTGATCTCCTTCGCAGGCTCCTCCCGGCAAGCGATTGTGGGCCGGTCCTCCGACGAGGGCCGGCCCTTTTTTCTTCCCGGTTCGGGCTGACGGGGCCGGACCGGGGCCTGATTTCGGACGCCCTATCTCCTGCCGTAGCGGTCCTGAACCGGCCCGTACCGGTCCCAGACCGCCCGGTCGGCGAGGGAGCGCAACAGCTTCAGATACTCGGCGTGGGTCCAGGCCAGGGGGGTGGCGGAGTTGGTGCCGGCGCCCCGCCGATAGCCATCGGGCGTGCGGCCCACGTCATCCCAGACCTGTTCGGGCAGGAGAAGGCCGTCATTGGCCATCGCCTCCATGCCGCCGGCATAGGTCCGGCGGATGCGATCGAAGGTCGCCGCTCCGGCGCCCGCGGAATTGGCGAGGGCGATCTCGTAGTGGCCGCGCTCTCCGGTGAAGATGGGCCAGATGCGACCGCGCTGGCCCGGCGTCATGCCGCCGAGGCCGTAGTTGCCGGCCGTTTCGGTGTTCTCGCCGTAGCCGTCGTTGCCGTAGCGCCGGAAGGCCGGAACACCGTCCAGGGTGTAGCGGACCCGCAGCCGGTCCTCGCGGGTCTCGTCGTCATACTCCGGCAGGGTGGCCAGGATCGAGGGGGCGTCGGCGGCGCGCACGCCATAGCGCACCAGCTCCAGGAAGCCGCCGTCGATGATGCGGTCCTCGGGCAGGGCGGGCTGGCCGTTGTTCTCGCCCAGAGGGGCGTGGTCATTGGGGTTCTCGTTGCGGGAGAGGCGCAGGAAATAGTCGCCGTCGCCGAGCGTGCCTTCGGTCGTGAACATCCGCGCCTCGACCTTGCCCGCATAGTCGTCTGCGGCGGCCTGGTAGCGATCCGCGCCCGCTGCGTCGCCCGAGGCCCGCGCGATCTCGGCGGCGACCGTCAGGCCGGTGATGACGGCGGCGGTCGTCGAGGGGGAATAGCCCTCCTGCTCCTCCCAGCGTTCCTGCTGCGACCAGGGCGGGGTAATGGTGCGGTCGTTCCAGTCCAGGGCGATCGTGCCGCCATCCACGAGGAAGTCGGCGGCGGGCTTGATCATGCGACGGTACATTTCCGCGATCTCGGTGTCCGAGACCTCGCCGGCCTTCCACAGCCGCCAGCCCAGCATGATCGGCATGGCGGTCTGGTCCAGCTGGACACCGACCCATTCGGTCTGGCCGTCGACATGGGTCTTCTGCAGGAACCAGCCGGTCGCGCCGGTATTGCCCGGGGTCTCGGCGTCGACCTGGACCTGGGGCAGGTAGCGGAAGGCGGCGACGGGGGTCTCGGTGTCGCCCAGCGCCATCAGGGCCATGGCCACTTGGTAGAAGTCGCGGGGCCAGACGGCCTTGTAGCCGGTCGAGGACGTGGTCGCGTCCACTGTGTCGCCCCAGGGGTTGGACAGGGAGGCGATCAGGGCGCCGGCATAGGTGCGGTCCTCCTGCACCTTCAGCATCAGGGCCGAGGCATAGGCCAGCTTGCCGCCGTCGGTGGACTGTTCGGCGAGGCGGGGCAGTTCGCTCAGGGATCCGATCCAGTCCTCCCAGCCGACAGCGTCGCCCTGGCCGTTGTAGATCGCGGAGACCGTGTCCAATCCGGTCCGGAAGCTGGCCATGGCGGCGTCGGACGCGGCTTCTGCCGAGGCGCCGAAGCCGATGACCATGTTGTCGTAGCCGGTGTCGCCTTCCTGGACCGTGGGCAGGGCCGCGGTCAGCATGAGGTTGCCGGTCGCATCGCCCGTGGAGGCCCAGGTCCAGTCGATGTCGCCGTCCGCCAGATCGGTCAGACCGTCGGAGACTCCGACAAAGCCGACGCTGGTCGCGGTGTAGTCCTGCTGGGACACCAGGGCGAGATGGGTCGATCCTTCGGACGCCCGCAAGACGTCATAGGGTCCTGTGGCGTCGTCGAAGCGGGGCGTGTCCAGCAGGCCGACCTCGCCCCGGTCGTTGACGCCGGTGTTGGCCATGTGCGGCTCGAGCAGGACGTAGGGCGTCACTGCGCCCTTGATGGCCCGGATGCTGGCCCGGATCACGAGGCTCTGGCTGCCGGGGTCGGTGTAGATCCGCTTGGTGATCTCGAACCGGTCCTGTCTGTCCCGGGTAATGACCAGATAGGAGGGCGACAACGGGCGGCCGTCCTCGTCCGTGTGCGAATACTCGATCCGCGAGGTCGTGTCGGTTCCTTCGACGGCCAGACCGGTTTCGGTCATGACGGCGAAGCGCAGCTGCTTGATCTGGGCCTCGTGGATCAGGCCGTACATGGTTTCGGTCAGGACGCCGTCGGCGATGGAGAACCAGACGCGCGACACGTTTCCGGTCGGGCCGCCGTCGCGATACTGGCCGTCGACATAGGCCTCGTAGGACGCGCCGACCCCTTGTTTGGCGGCGTTGACCCAGGTCGGGGCGTCTCCGGGCGCGCCCGGGGCCTGCCCCGACGGGGCCGCGCGCGACTCGACGGGCCGGGGGGCTGCGCCGGCCACGGCGACCGGAGTCTGCATCGAGGCGCAGGCGGCCAGGGGCGCCAGGGCGGCGCTCAGCATCAGGGCGGTCAGGCTACGCATCGGGAGACTCTCAGGCAGGAGGAAGCAGGAATGTGAGGGGAACGTCGAGGCGGCTGTTCCAGCTCTTCTCGTTGTGTTCGGCGGTCGGGAAGACGAGCGAGCGGAACCGGTCGGGACCCCAGCCCTCGGCGCGGATCACGCCGTCGATGCGCGACTGGAAGAAGGCGTAGAACTGGTCCAGCGTCTCGTCGCCGCGATCCATATAGAGCCGGTGGGTCGACGGATCGGGAAGGCCGGCGCGGATCACATCGGACCAGGCCTGGACCACGGCCTCGCGCCAGGTCTCCAGGGCGCCGCCTTCCAGCCGCTCCAGCCGAAGCGGCCAGTGGGTCGACAGACAGCCGGCCGAGCCGAACACCTCGGGATGTTTCATCATCGCATAGAGCGAGATCAGGCCGCCCATGCTGGAGCCGGCGATGACCGTGTCGTCGCGGCCGGGCAGGGTCCGGTAGGCCGCGTCGATCATCGGCTTCAACTCGTCCACCAGGAACCGCAGATAGCCGTCGGACAGGGGCTCGCCTCCGTACATGCCGAGCAGGCTGGCCCGGACATCATCGGGCAGGGCGGCGATCAGGTCGGCGGGGACGTATTCGCGCAGCCGAAGCGGGGTGTTCCAGACGCCGACCACGATCGGGAGCCGGACCTGACCGGTCCCGGTCAGCCGCGTCAGATGCTCGTCCACGCCCCATTCGCCGAACCCGGAGCGCGAGGCGTCGAACAGGTTCTGGCCGTCGTGCATGTAGAGGACCGGATATCGCGCGTTGCTCCCGTCATAGCCGGGCGGCAGCCAGACGGTGACGTTGCGCGACGCCGCATGGGCCGAGGCCATGTCCGGGTACTCGACCAGCCGCCCTGCGGCCGGCGTCTCGGCCCGCGCTCCTCCTGCAAACGGGAGGGCGGCGAGGACAGACAGGAGGGTGCGGCGATCGAGGGTCATGCCGGCCTCGGCTCCTTCACGAACAGGGCGCAGACGGCGGCGAGGAAGAAGGATCCGCCGCCGATGACCAGGGCCCAGATCGCCTCGCCGCCGAACAGGTGCTTCAGGATCAGCCCGAGGATCGTCGCGGCGACCAACTGGGGTACGACAATGAAAATATTGAAGATTCCCATATAGACCCCCATCTTCCGACCGGGCACCGCGCCCGACAGGATGGCGTAGGGCATCGACAGGATCGAGGCCCATGCGAAGCCGACGCCGATCATCGGAATCCACAGCAGGGCCGGGTCGCGGATCAGGGCGACGCCGATGAGGCCAAGTCCGCCCAGCATCAGGTTGATGGCGTGGGCACCCCGGCGGCCGGTCTTTCGCGCCAGCACCGGGATGGCGAAGGCGGCCAGGGCCGCGACCCCGTTGTAGACGCCGAACAGGACCCCGACCCAATCCGCCCCGGTGTTGTAGGCGGTCGAGCTGGTGTCGCTGGTTCCGTAGTGGACGGCGGTGACGGCGGCGGTGGTGTAGATCCACATGGCGAACAGGGCGAACCAGCTGAAGAACTGGACCACGGCCAGGCCGCGCATCGCCTCGGGCATGCGGAAGATGTCATCGACGATCTCGGTCACACCGTTGGTGGTCTTCGCCGCATGCAGGGCGCCGACGATGATCTGCAGCATTCCGAAGGCGGCGATCCCGCCGGCGGCGATATAGAGTTCCTTCTCCAGCCCGGTTACGGCGACGCCGATGACGCCGGCCGCGCCGACGACGGCCCAGATCAGACCGCCGAGGACATAGGCGCGCGAGGACCGGGCGGGCGCCTGTTCGTCGGTCGCCGGCTGACCGGGCAGGGCGCGTTGGGCGTCGAAGGCGGCGACCTGTTCGGGGCTGAATTCGCGGGTCGAGAAGACCGTCCAGAGCACCGCTGACAGCAGGCAGGCCGCACCGATGTAGAAGGCCCAGCGGACGCTGTCGGGGGTGACTCCCTCAGGCGCGGTCGAGGCGACGCCGAGGTTCGACAGGATCCAAGGCAGACAGGAGGCGAAAACCGCCCCCGTGCCGATGAAGAAGCTCTGCATCGCATAGCCGGCCGTCCGTTGTTCGTCGGGAAGGAGGTCGCCGACGAAGGCGCGGAACGGCTCCATGGTGATGTTGATCGAGGCGTCCATGATCCACAGCGTCGCCGCCGCGAACCAGAGCGTGGGGCTGTTGGGCATGGCCACGAGCGCCAGCGACGTCAGCACGGCACCGACGAGGAAATAGGGGCGGCGGCGGCCCAGCGGCGTCCAGGTCTTGTCGCTGAAATGGCCGATGATCGGCTGGACCAGAAGGCCGGTCAGAGGCGCCGCGATCCACAGGATGGCGAGCGAGTCGACCTCGGCGCCCAGGGTCTGGAAGATGCGGCTGGTGTTGGCGTTCTGAAGGCCGAATCCGATCTGGATGCCGAAGAAGCCGACGCACATGTTCATGATCGCCAGGGCGTTCATGCGCGGGCGGAGGGTCAGGATTCGGGAAGCGGCGGTCATCAGCGGGCGCTCCCGAGGGGAACGAACCGGATCGCCTGCCCGCCGCCGGGTGCGAGCCGAAGCGTCAGGGTCTCGGCAGAGGTGACCTCGCGCTGTTCGATGACGATGTCGGTGCGGCTGCGAACGGTTCCGTCAGGCGCGGGGCCGTCGCGCCAGTCGGCGTTGGGACCGTCGCGATAGATCTCTGCCCGGTAGCGGACCCCCGGTTCGAGGAAGCTGAGCGAGGCCGGCAGCACGCGCGGGTTCTCGTCGGTGATGGAGCCGAGGAACCACTCGCGCGATCCGCGTTCCTTCCTGACGACGGTGACGAAGTCACCGACCTCGCCGTTCAGCACACGGGTGTCGTCCCAGTCGACGGCGACGTCCTTGATGAACTGGAACGGCCCCGGATTGGCCTCGTAGTTTTCCAGCAGATCGGCGGCCATCTGGATCGGGCTGTAGATGGTGACGTAGAGGGCCAGCTGTTTGGCCCAGGTGGTGGCGACGCCGTCCGGGCTGCGGGTGACCATGCCGAAGATGCCGGGCGTATAGTCCATCGGCCCGGCCAGAAGACGGGTGAAGACCAGGTTGACCTCGTGCTCGGGGGGATTGCCCGGCTGGCCCCAGGCGCTGAACTCCATCCCGCGTGCACCCTCTCGTGACACCCAGTTCGGCCAGGTGCGGCGCAGGCCCGTATCCTTGATCGGCTCGTGCGGATTGACGGCGACCTGACGTTCGGCGGCTGCGGCGACGACCGCGAGGTGGTGGCGGGCCATGGCCTGGCTCTCATGCCATGCGAGAGTGGGCCGGCCGTCCGGACCGGCGACCCGCGCGCCGCCGGCGTCGGCGACATAGCCGGTTTTCACCGTATGGATGCCGAGCCGCTGATAGAGGTCGAAACCGGCCTCCATCTGCTGTTCGTAGTGGAACGCGTTTCCGCCCGTCTCGTGGTGGCCGATGAGCTGGACCCCGCGTTCGTTGGCATAGGCTGAGAGCGCCTCGATGTCGAAATCGGGATAGGCCTCGGTGAAGGAATAGTCCCAGCCGTTGCCGAACCAGTCCCCGTCCCAGCCGACGTTCCAGCCCTCGACCAGCACCCCGCCGAAGCCGTTCTCGGCGGCGAAATCGATGTGACGACGCGTATTCTCATTGGTCGCGCCGTGGCGGGAACCGCTGGCCCAGGTCTTCGTATCGAGGTGCATTTCCCACCAGACCCCGACGTATTTCATCGGCCGGAACCAGCTGACGTCGCCGATCGCATTGGGCTCGTTCAGGTTCAGGATCAGGGCGGACTCGACCAGGCCTCCGGCCGTGTCGCTGATCTGCAGGGTGCGCCAGGGCGTGTTGAACGGGGCCGCGCGCTCTACGGCCGCATTGGTGAAGCCGGGCGTCAGGTCGGCGACGAACCGACGGCCCTCCGCACGGCGCAGGTTCATCCCGGCATAGTCGACCAGGGCCGCCTCATGGATCGAGACATGCAGGCCCGAATCCAGCCGCATCGTCATCGGCGTCTGGGTGTTCGACGCCTCCTGGATCGAGGTGCGGTGGTAGAGATATTCCTCGCGGTTCCACTCGTGCGAGGGGATCCACCAGGCCTCGCCGTCCTCGGCGATGTTGAACTCGGTCAGTTCCGAGCCGATGCGGACCGTGGGCAGGGCGTCCTGCTGCGGGAACTCGTAGCGGAATCCGAGGCCGTCGTCATAGACGCGGAACACCACATCGAAGACGCGCGCCAGGGCGGTGCGCTCGCGCAGGTGGACGCGCAGTTCGCGATAGTGATTGCGGATGAACCGGCGTTCGCCCCAGGGCTGTTCCCAGGTGTCGTCATGGTCGCTCGCCGGTTCGGCGGAGACGACCAGATTCCGTTCCAGCTTGGGGGCGTCGGTCAGGATGAACCCCAGCCGCGAGGCGTCGATCACCGGCCGCCCGAGACGGCTGACCGAATAGCTGGGACGCCCGTCGCCGTCGGTCGTCACGCTGACCGTCAGGCTGCCGTCGGGCGAGGAGACGGTTACCGGCGCGGGCGCCGTCGTCTGGGCCAGGGCGGGCGACCAGAGGAGGGCCAGGGCGGCGGCCAGCATCGGGGCCAGCGATGGAATACGCATAGGCTTCACTCCCTGTCGGCTTCTAAAGCGAAGCTCTTGCCAAGCGCCGCGCAACGGATGCAGATGCGGCGATGACGTGGTTTGCAGCAAAATTTGCAGTATCGGCGGGGCGGGCTTGAGCAAGCGGTCTACCCGACTGGAAGACATCGCGGCCCTGGCCGGGGTGTCGATCTCCACCGCTTCGCGAGCGCTGAACGACAGCCCGGCGGTCAACGCGCGCACCAAGCAGGCGATCTGGAAGCTGGCGCGCGAGCACGACTACCCGTTTCGCCGCTATATGCCCGCCGGACCGATCGGCGCCTCGGGCACCATCGCGCTGGTGACGCCGCGTCCCCAGGGGCGGGAAGGGCGGCTGAGCGATCCCTTCTTCCTGGAGCTTCTGGCCGGCGTGGGGGAGGCGGCGCGCGAGCGCGGCTGCGACCTGGTGATGAGCCACGTCTCGCCGGCGAACATGGACGACCTCAACGCCGCCATGACGACCAGTCGTGCGGACGGCGTGATCTTCCTCGGCCAGTCGACCCTGCACTCCGCCTTCAACCGCATGGCGGAGACGGACGGCCGGTTCGTGGTCTGGGGCGCCGAACTGCCGGACCAGAACTACTGCTCGATCGGCTCGGACAACATTCACGGCGGGCGTCGGGCGACCGCGCACCTGGCCCGTCTGGGGCGCAAGCGCATCGTCTTCCTCGGCGACCTCGACCCGCCGGAAGCCATGCAACGTCAGCGCGGCTATGCCGACGGCTGCGAGGCTGCGGGTCTGGGCGTCGATCCCGACCTGATCGTTCCGGCTCATTTCGAGGTCGAAAGCGCGGAAGCCTCTGTGGACTCGATGATCCGTCGCGGCCTCGACTTCGACGGCATCGTCGCGGCGTCCGACCTGATCGCGCTCGGCGCCGTGCGCGCGCTTTTGCACGCGGGCAAACGGGTTCCCGAGGACGTCTCGGTCATCGGTTTCGACAATGTGCCCTTCAGCCGTTACAGCCGCCCGGCCTTGTCGACCATCGCCCAGGATACGATGAAGGCCGGCCGCCTGATGGTCTCCAAACTGCTGGACCACGCCGGCGAGGGCGGCGGGCGCTCCGAGCGCATCCCCACCGACCTGATCGTGCGCGAGACCTGCGGGGGCTGATTTCATCCGGTCGGTCCCGACAGGATCATCCCGGCCATCGGAGCCAACGACCCCGAGAAGGCGTCGGACTGGTTCACGGTCTGAACAACGGACCAGCCAGAGGGCGGCGTCCAGGCGATCGGCTTGTGGCCGAGGTTGAAGGCGCACAGAAGGATCTCTTCGGCCGCCTCGCGTCGGAACAACAGCAGGTCGTTCGGGCCTTTCAACATGGTCATCGAGCCGATGCGAAGCGCGGGGTGGCTGTGACGCAGGCCGATCAAGCGACGGGCCAGATTCAGGGTCGAGGCCGGATCCCGCTCCTGCGCTTCGGCGGCAAGGGCGCGATGACGGGGATCGACCGGCAGCCAGGGCTCGTGTTCGGAGAAGCCGGCGAAGCCGTTGTCCGTCTTCCACGGCATGGGCGTACGGGCGCCGTCGCGGCCCAGGGTGTCGGGCCAGTTGGCGATGGCCTCGGGATCGACCAGCCGCTCGAACGGCACCTCGGCCTGGGGCAGGCCCAGCTCCTCGCCCTGGTAGACGAAGACATTGCCGCGCAGCGACATCAGCAGCAGCAGGGCCATCTCGGCGAAGGCCTTGGTGTCGCGATCCTCGGCCCAGCGCGACACGGCGCGCGGCGCGTCATGGTTGGAAAAGGTCCAGGACGGCCAGCCCTCGCCCGGCGTGCCCGGCCACATCGCAGGACCCTTGTCGACCAGGTCGGTCGTCAGCCTCGGCGCGTAGAGATAGAGGAAGCCATAGGCCGACTGCAGCCGGTCCGATCCCTCCGTATAGAGTTTCATCTCCTCATTGGCCTTCTCGCCTCCGACCTCGGCGACGAGGAAGCGGTCGCCGGGATAGGCGTCCGTCGTCTGCCGCAGGCGGGTCAGGAAGTTGAGGATGTCGGGGTGTGACTGGTTGTGGTCGTGGTGCTGGAAGTCGAACGAGCGCGTGCGCTTGCCGGGCGTCAGGACCGGCGGATTGTCGGTCAGGGCCGGGTCGTGCATCGCGAAGTTCACAGCGTCGCAGCGGAATCCGTCCACGCCCCGGTCCATCCAGAAGCGGGCAACCGCCAGCAGCGCCTCCTGCACCTCCGGATTCCTCACGTTCAGCTGCGGCTGCTCCTTGAGGAAGTTGTGCATGTAGTACTGGCGTCGGCGCGCATCCCAGGTCCAGGCCGGGCCGCCGAAGACCGATTGCCAGTTCGAGGGCGGTGAGCCCTCCGGCTTCGCGTCGGCCCAGACGTACCAGTCCGCCTTTGGATTCGTCCGGTCCTGACGGCTCTCCCGGAACCAGGCGTGGGCGTCGGAGGTGTGGGAATAGACCTGGTCGATGATGACCTTCAGGCCCAGACCGTGGGCCTTTTCCACAAGGCGGTCGAAGTCCTCCATCGTGCCGAAGATCGGGTCGATGCCGACGTAGTCGGAGACGTCGTAGCCGAAGTCCTTCATCGGAGAGGTGAAGAAGGGCGACAGCCAGACGCCGTCCACGCCGAGCGAGGCGATGTACTCGAGGTGGGCGGTGATTCCCGGCAGGTCACCGATCCCGTCGCCGTTGGTGTCGGCGAAGCTGCGCGGATAGACCTGATAGATGACGGCCCCGCGCCACCATTCGCGCACCGGCGCGGTCTCGCCCAGCGGCATCGAACGCAGGTCATGGCTCAGGAGTTCGGCTGTCAACGCGCACCTTCGGAAGTACAGATCATGTAGTCGAGTCCGGGCACGGTGACCCGGAGGCTGGCGGGCGCGGTCGCCGTCGCAGGGCAGGCACCGCGTGAGGAGGACCAGTCGGCCGAACCCGCGTCCACCTCGATATTGGCCGCGATCGGCCGGGTCGAGGTGTTGTAGACGATCAGGGTCTCGCCCTGCTGTCCGGGAAGGCGACGCGAGACCGCCAGCAGCCCCGGCGCCTCGGCGGCGAATCGTACGGTTTGCAGGCCGCGACGCAGCCGGACGTCCGCCTGGCGCAGGCCGGCCATTTCAGCGATCGCGCGATAAACGGGGGCGTCGGTCGAGAATATCGGCCGGGCGCCGCCGATGATGCGGTCGTCGCGATAGGCGGGGACGCGGGTCTCGAACATGTCCTGGCGGGCGCCGCCGTAGCCGCCGTCGCCAGCGAAACCCTGTTCGTCGCCGTAGTAGATGGTCGGCGCGCCGCGGCTGAACATCATCAGGGCGTGGGCCAGGGTCTGGCGCTGGAGCAGCTCGGCGTCGGAAATGTCCGGCCTCGCCGTCAGGATGAAATTGCCGATCCGGCCCATGTCGTGGTTGCCGAGGAAGGTCGGCAGGCCCATCGCCCCGGTCTCGCCGCCTTCGTAGAGCGCATCGGCCGCGAACAGGCGCGCCAGCCGGTCCGGGGCCGCGTCCCGGGCCACGACGTCGGTGACGGTCGACTGGAAGCCGAAGTCGAGCACCGCCGGATAGCCATCGACCCGGGTGTAGCGGGCCAGCGCCGCAGGATCGGCGTCATAGACCTCGCCGAAGATGTGGAAATTGGGGATCCCGTTGGCCTCGGCGCGTTCGAGCATGGCGGGGACGAAGGCTTGCCAGAAGGCGGAGTTGACGTGCCGGGCCGTGTCGATCCGGAAGCCGTCGATCTTATACCGGTCGATCCAGTCGCCGAAGATTTCGATCATGCCCGCGACGACCCGGGGGTGTTCGGTCATCAGGTCGTCCAGGCCCGCGAAGTCGCCGTCCTGGCTGCTCTCGTTGCGGAACGTGGTGTCGCCGCGGTTGTGATAATAGATCGGGTCGTTGAGCCAGGCCGGAACCTTGACCGTCTCCTCGCCCGCCGGGACGTAGGGGGTGTAGGCGTAGTCCGGTCGGGTCAGACGATCGAAGTTCGATCCATCGAACCCGTCGTTTATGGCCTCGCCCTCCACGCCGCCGCGCCGGCCGACGGGATAGTCCGCCCGGCTGCGATAGGCGCAGTCGTTGGCCGGACACTCGCGATACCGGATCACATCGGCCGTGTGGTTGGCCACGATGTCCATATAGACCTTCATGTCGCGCGCATGGGCGGCCTCGACGAGGGCGCGCATGGCCGCATCGTCGCCGAAATGCGGATCGACCCGGGTGAAGTCGGTGATCCAGTATCCGTGGGCGCCTGCGAACTCGCGCCCGGGCTCGCCCTGCACCGGCTTGTTCCGGAAGATCGGGGCCATCCAGATCGCGGTTGCGCCCAGGCCCTGGATATAGTCCAGCCGCCGCTCGACCCCGGCCAGGTCGCCCCCGTGGTAGAATCCTTCGTGAACGGGATCAAAGCCGTGATCCAGGCGTCCGCCCGGCAGGCCGCCCGTGTCATTGGACGCATCGCCGTTGTCGAACCGGTCGGGCAGCAGGAAATAGATGACCTCGTCCTGCGGCAGGCGGGCTCGATAGTCCTGCGCCTGGGCGACAGCGGCGCTCGAGAGGAGCCCGGCGGCGAAGCTCAAGGCCAGGCCGAGGCCGCGACGGAATGATGTCGTCATCGCTTCTCTCCTCCCTCTGCGGTCGCCGGATGCAAAGCCCGGCAGAACTCTTTGCAAGATTTTGCAGGCCCGGATCGCCGTGTCAATGTGGCAACGGTGCGTCCGGCTTCACCGACCTGTGGACATGGTGCGCCGCAATATCAGGCGGTTTCTGCGGTTTCAGCGCTCGCCTTATTGCGAACCGATGCATTACGGGCTTGCAAGGTTGCACAGAGTTTGCATAGATTTGCGTAACTGGTCGGGATCGCTTCGTCAGAAACGCGAGATGGCCGCAGGGAGGAAGAAGATGAGGAACCGCTTCAACACGCGTGCGCGTCTGATGGCCGGGGGCGCCGCGAGCGTCCTGGCCTTGCTGGCTATGGCCGGCGTCGCTCAGGCCCAGACCACACCGCAGGATGAGACGCAGGTCGACGAGGTCATCGTCACCGGCATCCGCGGCTCGATCGTCAGCTCGATCGCCGCCAAGGCCCGCAATACCTCGATCGTCGAGGTCATCACGGCGGAAGACATCGGCAAGCTGCCCGACGTGTCGATCGCCGAATCGCTGGCCCGCCTGCCGGGCCTGACGGTCCAGCGCCTGGACGGCCGGGGTCAGCTGATCTCGATCCGGGGCCTGGGTCCCGACTTCACCACCGCCCTGCTGAACGGTCGCGAACAGGTCACTACCGGCGACAACCGCGGCGTGGAGTTCGACCAGTATCCGTCGGAGCTGCTGAGCGGCGTCACTATCTACAAGACCCCGGACGCCCAGCTGATCGGTCAGGGTCTGGCCGGCACGGTGAACCTTCAGACGATTCGCCCTCTGGCCTATGGTCGCCGCGCGATCGCCGCCAACGTCCGCTATGAGCAGAACGACATCGGCGCGCTGAACTCCGGCACCGAGGACAACGGCGTCCGTTACAGCGTCTCCTATATCGACCAGTTCGCGGACGACACGATCGGCATCGCCCTGGGCTATGCCCATATCGAGAGCCCGTATCAGTCCGAGCGCTACAACGCCTGGGGCTATCCGAACGCAGGGCCCGGCGGGTCCTTCGCACTGGGCGGCGTCAAGCCCTATGTGATGTCGTCGGAGCTGGAGCGCGACGGCTTCATGGGTACGGTCGAGTTCCGTCCCAACGACCGGTTCCACTCGACGATCGACGCCTTCTATTCCGAGTTCTCCAACACCCAGATCCTGCGCGGCATCGAATTCCCGCTGGCCTGGGGTGGATCGTCCGGAGCCTGCGGCACGCCCCAGGTCCAGACCCCGACCTGCCGCCCGGGCCCGACCCTGCAGGCAGGCTCCACGGTGGCCAATGGCTTCCTGACCGCCGGAACGGTCAGCAATGTGAAGGGCGTCATCCGTAACGATGTGAACACCCGCGACAGCAACATCACGTCGCTGGGCTGGAACACCGTCTTCGACGCGACCGACGACTGGTCGTTCATGGCCGACCTGAACTACTCCAAGGTCGAGCGCGAGGACGTGGTACTGGAAACCTACGCCGGCACCGGCCGTGACGTGGCGGGCGCGCTCGACACCCTCGGCTTCCGGCTGGACGGGAACAACGTCCCGGTCTTCACGCACCAGCTGAACTACGCCGATCCGAACCTGATCCGTCTGACCAGCCCGCAGGGCTGGGGCGGGGACATCATTCCGGGCGGTCAGGACGGCTATCTGAACAACCCGTCCATCGACGACGAGCTCAAGGCCGTACGCCTGGAAGCACGCCACGAGTTCAACGACGAGGGTCCGTTCTCCTCGATCAAGTTCGGCGTCAACATCTCCGAGCGCGAGAAGACGTTCGTCAACGACCAGTTCTTCCTGGGCGTCAAGGGCGGCGGTTCGCCCGTCGTGCCGACCGCCTTCCTGTTGCCGGCGACCCAGCTGACCTACCTCGGCCTGGGCGGCGTCATCAGCTATGACGCCCTGGGACTGGTGAACTCGGGCTTCTACAACCAGGTCCGAAACCCCAACGCCGACGTGCGTTCGGGCAACTGGGAAGTCACCGAGAAGGTCAATACCGCCTACGTTCAGCTGAACATCGACCACATGCTGGGTTCGCTGCCTCTGACCGGCAACATCGGCCTGCAGTACATCGCCACGGATCAGAGCTCGAACGGCTTCGCCGCCTCAGGCAGCGGCGCGTCGACCGTCTCGCGGGCCGTGTCCGGCGGACGCGAGTACGAAGAGTTCCTGCCGGCCACAAACTTCATCCTGCAGGTTCAGGATGACATGTTCCTGCGCTTCGCTGCGGCCCGCACCTTGGCGCGGACCCGCATGGACGACATGCGCGCTTCGCGGAACTTCAACTTCGATGTGTCGAAAAACATCCCGGCGGCGCGTCCCGACGTGAACTCGCCGTGGAGCGGTTCGGGCGGCAATCCTGACCTGATGCCGACGATCGCCAACGTCTATGACATCTCGTTCGAGAGGTATTTCGCCGACCGTCAGGCCTATGTCTCGATCGCGGCCTTCTACAAGGACCTGGAGACCTTCGTCTTCAACCGGAACCAGATCTTCGACTTCACCGGCTATCCGACCGGTGCCATCGTCCCGGTCATCAACCAGGGCGTGGTCTCGGCCCCGGACAACGGCAAGGGCGGCTATATCTCCGGCGTCGAGTTCGCTCTGTCACTGCCGTTCGACGTCGTCCTCCCGGCGCTGGAAGGCTTCGGCATGCAGGCTTCGGTCTCGCAGACGTCCAGCGAGATCAAGCCGGACGGCAACGCAGCGACCCCGCTGCCGGGCCTGTCGGAAACCGTCGCCAACCTGACCCTCTACTATGAGGCCAACGGTTTCCAGGCCCGGATCTCGAACCGTTATCGTTCGGACTTCCTGGGCGAGGTCGCCGGGTTCGGCAACGGCCGCACCCTGCGCAGCGTCGCCGCCGAGAACGTCGTGGACGGCCAGATCGGCTACGAGTTCCAGTCGGGCCCGCTGGAGGGCGCCTCGGTTCTGTTCCAGGTCAACAACCTGACCGACGAGCCGTTCCAGACCTTCCAGAACAACGATGAACGTCAGGTCATCGACTACCAGTCCTACGGCCGGACGTTCTTGATCGGCCTGAACTACAAGTACTGACCCAAGAGCGGCGGACCCTGGTCCCTTGGGTCGTCGACTGAAACTGCGCCGCCCGTCAGCGACGGGCGGCGCTTTGTTTCGTCCGGACCGGACCTGCTACAGTCCAGAAAACCAGGGGAAACGCGGAACATGGCTGAACCGATCAAGTCGGTACTCGTCGTCGGAGGGGGCACGGCCGGCTGGATGGCCGCCGCCGCCCTGAACCGTTCGCTCGGGCCGAACTGCAAGGTCTCGCTCGTCGAGAGCGACGACATCGGCATCGTCGGGGTCGGCGAGGCGACGGTGCCGCCGATCCGGGATTTCAACGCCCTGATCGGCCTCGACGAAGCCGAGTTCATGCGGGAGACCCGGGCGACCCTGAAACTGGGCATCGAGTTCATCGACTGGGGGGCCAAGGGCAATCGCTACCTGCACCCCTTCGGGACGTTCGGCCCCGGACCGACCCTGGGCGAGTTCCAGCAGTCGTTTCTGGCGCTGCGGGCGAAAGGCAGGATCGAGGATGACCTCTGGGCCTATTCCCTGTGCGGCCGGGCGATGGAGGCGGGCAGGGGAGGCCTGCGCGACCCCGATCCGCGCTCGCCGCTCAATGCCCTGTTCACCGCCTACCATTTCGATGCGGGCCTCTATGCCCGCTATCTTCGCAAGGTCTGCGAGCAGCGCGGCGTAAAGCGGATCGAGGGAGAGATCGTCGATGTCGTCCAGAGGCCCGGCGACGGCTTTGCAGATGGGGTCCGTCTCAAGGATGGCCGCGAGCTCAAGGCCGAGCTGTTCATCGACTGTACGGGCTTCAGAGGGCTGCTGATCGAGGGCGCGCTGAAGGCGGGGTTCGAGGACTGGTCGCACTGGCTGCCGATGAACCGCGCCTGGGCCGTGCCGTGTGAACGGGTCTCGGCCACGACTCCCTTCACCCGGTCGACCGCCCGCGACGCGGGATGGCAGTGGCGCATCGCCCTGCAGCACCGCACGGGCAACGGACATGTCTATTGCAGCGACTTCACCGACGATGACACGGCGCGTCAGGTTCTCCTGGACAGCCTCGACGGCCCGGCCCTGGCCGACCCCCGGCCGTTGCGGTTCACGACCGGGCGCCGGAAGAAATTCTGGGACCGGAATGTCGTCGCCCTCGGCCTGTCGAGCGGCTTCATCGAGCCGCTGGAATCAACCAGCATCCATATGATCCAGTCGGGAATTTACAGACTGCTTCAGCATTTCCCGGACAGCCGGTTCAGCCCCGTCAATATCGAGAGCTACAACCGCCGTCTCGCCGCCGAGGTCGAGCTGATCCGCGATTTCGTGATCCTTCACTACCATGCGAGCCAGAGGGACGACTCGCCATTCTGGCGGCATGTGGCGGCCATGCCGATCCCGGACACCCTGCGGCAGCGGGTGGAGGCGTTCCTGGATCGGGGGCTCCTCTACCAGCATGGCGCGGATGAGTATTTCAGCCAGGGGTCGTGGCTCGCCGTCATGTACGGCCAGGGAATCCAGCCGATCGGCCACAACCCTCTGTACGATTTCCAGAACCTCGATCAGGTCAAGGCCGGCTTCGGCCACATCGCCGAACGCTGGAACCAGACCGTCGCCGCCATGCCGTCGCACGACGATTTTCTGAAGGCGCACGGACTGTGGGCCACCGCGCCGGAGTAGCCGGCGCTCAGGCCGGTTCCCTGACGGCCGTCCGGGGCAGCAGGGCGCCGACGACCAGCCGGGACAGCATGCGGTCCCCGAGAGGAATGATGGCGTCGACGAACTGGTTATTGGCGTCGGAATCGATGGCGGGCGGGGCCTGCAGCAGTGAGGCGGCCAGCTGGAAGGTCTCCTGGACTCCGTCGACCAGGACGCCGGCCATGCGGGTGCCGTGCTGGATGACCAGGATGACGTGGCGCGAGGAGGGCTCGGTCCTGCCCAGGCCCAGGCGGCAGCGCAGATCCAGGACGGGCATCACCGCTCCGCGCAGGTTGATGACTCCCAGGATGTAGTCCGGTGTCTGGGGCATGGGGGTGGCTGGGGTCCAGCCCCGGATCTCGCGCACCGATCGGACGTCGATACAGTACTCCTGTCCCCCGATCTCGAAGGAGATCAGCTCCAGCGTGGCGCCAGTGTCTGCGTTACCGGCCCCGGCGGCGAGCGGCGTCATGTTCAAAACTCCTGCCACTCGTCGGCCTTGAGCGCCCTGTTGCCGGCCGACCGGGGCGCCAGGCGGGATGCGGTGCTGGAGGGAGGCCGGGCAAAGGCCTCGATCCGGGCCTGGGCGGCGTGGACGGTGTTGCCGTGTGTCCCGGCCGACGTGTCGCCGATCCTGAAGCGAGACACGAGGGCGCGCAACTCCCCCGCCTCGCCCTTCAGTGAATGGGAGGCGGCCGTCGATTCCTCGACCATGGCGGCATTCTGCTGCACCATCTGATCCATCTGGGTGATGGCGATATTGACCTGGCTGAGACTGGAGGCCTGTTCCTGGGCCGACGAACTGATCTCGGACACCAGGCCGTCGATGGCGGCGACCTGGTCCACGATCCGGGCCAGGCTCTCGCCGGTCTCCCCGACCAGGGCCACGCCCTGGCTGACCTGCTGACCCGAGGTGGAGATCAGCGCCTTGATCTCCCTGGCCGCTTCCGCCGACCGCTGGGCCAGGGCCCGCACCTCCTGCGCCACGACCGCAAAGCCGCGACCGGCTTCGCCCGCCCGCGCCGCCTCGACACCGGCGTTCAGCGCGAGCAGATTGGTCTGGAAGGCGATCTCGTCGATCACCCCGATGATCTGGTTGATCTCGACCGAGGACGCCTCGATCCGGCCCATGGCGGCGATGGCGCGCTGAACCACCTCGCCGGACGCCTGCGCATCGCCCCGCGCCGAGGCCACCGCCTCCGCCGCCTGCTGCGAACCCGAAGCGGTCCGTTTGACCGTAACCGTGATCTGTTCGAGCGCCGCAGCCGTCTCCTCCAGCGACGCGGCCTGCTGTTCCGTGCGTTTCGACAGGTCATCGGATGCCGACGCGATTTCCTCAGATCCATTCAGGACGCCGATGGCGGACCCGGAGATGGACTGAATCGTCGCAGCCAGCGTCTCCACCGTCCTGTTGAAATCGTCCTTGACGGCCTGGAACTGCGGTTCGACCTCGATGTCCAGCAGGGTCGCGAAATCACCCGACGCCACGCGCTTCAGCCCTTCCGTGAGGGCCGCCATGACGCGGTTCTGCTGGTCTTCGGCCTCCTGCCGCTCGGCCTCGGCCACGGCCCGCCTGGCCTCCAGGGCGTCCAGATAGACGGAGACCGCCAGATCCATGTCCAGCAGGGTCGCCTTGACCAGGGCGCCCAGATCATCTGCGGTGGAGGCTGCGGACACGCCCCGGGCGTTCAGGGCGTGCCTGGGCCATCGCGCCTCGAGGACCTTGCCCACCATGGCCTCGAGAACGAGGGCGTATCCGCCGATGTACCAGCGCGGTTCCAGGCCGATACGGGCATGGACCTCGCCGACCTTGTTGACGCCGGCCGCATAGCTGTCGTCGTAGAGCCCGCTCGAGATGATGTCCCAATGGGCCATCTGCTTCTTGTGGGCGGCGTCGATATGGTCGTCGTTCCTGAAGAAGGCCCTGGTCTCGGGCGTGGCCCGCACCTGGTCGTAGAAGCCGTCCAGCGCCGCCGGCAGTTCCTGCATGATCAGGGGCTTGATGGCGCGAATGCGCGAACGCGCCGCCTCATCCAGCTTCATGAACGCGATACGGCTTTCAATCGCCTGATCTGGCACGGTTGAGTCCTCCTCGACAAACGGGCGGCCTTCGGTCGTCCTCGGATGAAAACCTTCATGCGTGTAGGGATAATGGCGGATTACTGTCTGGCTAGGTAGTTGTCCTTAAGTAATCGAGTCGCGTCCGCACTCGCATTCAGCACGGATTCCAGCGTGATCTTGAGCCCCCCTGTGTTGCCGGCCGCCGCCGGCCATGCGTCCGTTGGAACGGAGCCTGCAAGGTGCTCAGGCCGCAGGTCCGAATTCTCTGGCGCTCGAAGCGCCCGTGCCCGGATGTCTGTCCGCGGACAGGCCGGATGCTCCCATCTCCGGGGCGTGCCCGGCGTCGGGGACCGGAGGAAGGACCTGCGCCCGGTCCGGACGATCGCCACCTCGCGGCCGAAGGCTCCGAAGGAGGGGGCGGGACACAGAGATTCGCCGCGGTCTGCGGGAGACCGCCCAGGGCATGGCCCGAAAAGCCCGACGGGCAGAGACACGATCGGCAGCCGCCACGGCCGGACGGTGGCCGGGGCCTGGGAGGGGAGGGACGAGCGGGTGCTCCCGGCCTTTCATCACAGGGCTTTGGTCGGCGCCATTCGACGGGTGAACGGCCCTGTCGCCGCAGCATGTCCGGCTTCGCGACTCCGGGGCGAACAAGGCCGGCCACAGAGTCGCAGGCCCGGTCAGGGCCCCCGCAGGCGACGGATTTCATCTTTTTTTGAGAGGATACGAAATGGCGCTTGACCGGAACGCGGCCCCCGCCTAAATCCCCGCCTCCGCCGGACACCGGCGCAAAACAGTGTCTCCGGCGGGTTCGCTGGATTGGTCTTTGAAATCGTTGATTTGGAAAGAGAAACGCAGGCGGCGGTGTTCTGGCGATGGCTTTTGCCATACGACGAAACTGTTAATCTGCGGTCTTTTTGAAAGATACAACCATGTCG
>NZ_JAIXTC010000009.1 GCF_027484365.1 Brevundimonas sp.
GTCATCCTGCGCCGTCGCCGGATCGGCTTCATCTTCCAGCAGTACAACCTCCTGCCCGCCCTGACGGCCGCCGAGAACGCAGCCATGGCGCTCGTCGCTGACGGCATGCCGCTGAAGGTCGCTGCCGAAAAGGCGCGCGCCGTGCTCGAGACGCTGGGCATGGGTCCCGACGCCGACAAGCTGCCGCGCATGCTCTCGGGCGGTCAGCAGCAGCGCGTCGCCATCGCCCGCGCCATCGTTCACGAGCCGGATCTGGTGGTCTGCGACGAGCCCACAGCCGCGCTCGACGCCCAGACCGGCCGCCAGGTAATGGAACTGCTGAAGGAGGCCGCCGGCGGTCCCGGCCGCGCCGTCCTGGTCGTGACCCACGACAACCGCATCTACCGCTACGCCGACCGGATCGTCGCCATGGAAGACGGGCGGATCGTCGGAGACAGCCGCCTTGGAACACTCCCGGAGGGACTTCATGCCCACTAGTCGTCGCCAACAGATCCAGCGCCTGATCCTGCCCGCCGTCGCGGGCGGATGCCTGATCTTCGCCATCAGCGCCGTGATCCGGCCCGAGCGCACCCGCGCCGATCCGCCTGCGACGCCGCCCACCGCCGCCTATTCCTCGACCGTGGCGGGCATCGGGACCATCGAGCCCCAGTCCGAACTGATCGCAGTCGCCGCCGAGGTGCCGGGCGTGGTCCGAAGCGTCCTGGTCCAGCCCGGCGACCGCGTGACCAAGGGCCAGCCTCTGTTCCGGCTGGACGCCCGCGCCGCCCAGGCGGCCGTCGCCACCGCCGTCGCCGATGCAGCCTCCGCCGAGGCCGCTGCCCGTCAGGCCGAAGTGGCTCTGGCCGACGAGCGCCAGCGGCTGTCCCTGTTCGAGTCGGTTGACGACCCCCGCGCCCTGTCCGGAGACGAACTGGAGCGCCGCCGCTTCGCCGTGCGCCGGGCCGAGGCGGCCGCCGCCCAGGCCCGGGCCAGTGCCGCCGCCGCGCGCGCCCAGGCCCAGGCCCGCCGCGTCGATCTGGACCGGCTGACGGTCGCGGCGCCCATCGCGGGCCGCATCTTCCGGGTCGACGTTCGATCCGGCGAATACGCCCCGGCCGGCCCGGTTTCGCAGCCCCTGATCGCCATGGGCGAGGATGCCCGCCTGCACGTCCGCGCCGAGTTCGACGAAGCCGACGCCGCGCGCCTGACCCGCTCGGGCCGCGCCTATGGAACGCTGCGCGGACAGGCCAGCCGTCGGATCCCTCTCACGCTGGTCCGCATCGAGCCGCAGGTGGTCGAGAAGCGCGCCCTGTCCGGCGGCTCCGAGCGTGTGGACACGCGCGTCGTCGAAGCGATCTACAGCTTCGACCCCGCCGCAGCGCCCGCCTATCTCGGCCAGCGCATGGACGTCTTCGTCGAGGCCGCGCCCTCGGCGACGCAGGCGGCGGCTCCGACGGCGGAGCCCGCGCGATGATCCGCCAGGCCCTGATGATCACCACCGCAGGCGTGCTGCTGTCGGCCTGCGCGTCGGACCTGACGCCGCCTGCGTCGGCGCTGGCCGCCCCCGCCGCCTGGGACGTCGTCGCCCTGCCCGCCGCCGACCCGGCGACCGACCGCTGGTGGATCGCCATCGGCGATCCGGTTCTCGACGGCATCGTCGAACTGGCGGGCGAGGCGTCCGACGTCCGTATCGTCGAAGCCCGGCTGTTCGCGGCCCGCGCCCGGCTCGGCTCGGCCGGCGCGGCCCTTCGTCCCGAGATCGGCGGACAGGGTACCGCCGAGCGGCAGTCGGTGGATGACGTCGACCAGGACACCTTTCAGGCTCTGGTCTCCTTCAGCCTGAACCCGGATCTCAACGGCGCCTTCCGCACCCGCGCCGAGGCCGAGCGCCTGCGCGCCGAGGCCGAAGCCGCCCGCGTCGACGCCGCCCGCCTGACCGCGCGGTCGACCGTCGTCCAGCTCTACGCCGCCTACCGCGAGGCCCAGGCCCGCGCCGCCGCCGGAGACCTCGCCGTGCGCGCGCTGGAAGAGTCCCTTTCATTGGCCGACACGCGCGAACGGGCGGGCCTGACCTCGGGCCTCGACGCGGCGTCGGCCCGCGCCGCCCTGGCCTCCGCCCGCGGCCGACCCATCGCCGCGCGCCAGGCCGCCCAGGAGGCGCGACTGGGCCTAGAGGCCTTGCTCGGTCTGAACCCCGGCGCGCTGACATCGACTCTGACCGAATCCACCACCGCCGCGTTCGAAACTCCGGCCGTCCGCGCCCTGTCGGCCCCCGCCGCCGTCCTCGCCCGCCGCCCGGACCTGCGCGCCGCCGAACTCCAGCTCTGGGCCGCCGGCGCGGACGTCCGGGCCGCGCACCGCGACTTCTGGCCGACGCTGTCACTCAGCGCCGCGCTCGGCGGCCAGGAGCTCGATCCCGAGACGCCCTTCACCGCGTCGGGCTTCCTCAGCCAGATCGCCGGCGGCCTGACCGCGCCCCTGTTCAGCTTCGGCCGGCTGGAGAGCGCCCGCGACGCCGCCGACGCCCGCCGGACCCAGGCCGAGATCGCCTATCGCCAGGCCGCCGTCGAAGCCCTGTCCGAGGTCGAGCAGGCGCTCGTCGCCCTGGCCTCTGCCGAGGCCCGCGCCGTGACCCTGACCGAAGCCGTCGCGGCCGCCGACGACCAGACCCGCCTTGCCAACCAGCGCTACCGGGGCGGCGTGGCACCCTTCTTGGAGGTCCTCACCGCACAGCGGGCCGCCGCGGACGCCCGCGCCGATGACGCCGCGGCGCGGGGTCAGGCGCTCGCGGCCTACGCCCGCCTGAGCGCAGCGATCGGATTAGGCGGCGTTTGCTGCACGAGCAGCCACCCCGATTGATGATGTCGGCATCATGGGCCTGTCGGTAGCCGCGACAGCGCTATCCAACAGCCTTCTGCCGCTCACGGATCGCATCCATCCAAGGACGGACCTTGGCGATGTCGGCGAGAACCTCATCCGGCGGGGGCGGCGCGGCGTTGCGGCCGCGCGACGGGTCGTGCGCATCGGTCTGGTCGCAGCACTTCTTGAAGGCGGCCTGGAAATCGAGAACGTCCTGCGGTTGGAGCACGGTGACCTTCGCAAGGTCCTTGGTGTTGATGTAGTCGCGGTGGCGAGTCACGACACCGCAGAGCGCGACATCCTCCAGCCCTCGTTCCCACGTGCTGCGCAGGCGGCTGTAGATCTTCGCAACCGCTGCTTCGTAACCGGCGTCGTCGTGTGCGTCGTAGAGGAGCTTGGCGGCCCGTGTTTCCTTTTCGAGCCCGTCAACGCGCTCCGGAATCCTTGCGGCGATCCACGGCAGGTCCGTCGTGACCACGCCTGAACCGTCAGCTGACTGGATCGCCGCTGCCTCGTTCGCCTCCGCCGTCCTCCGAAACGCTGATGCAGTCGATGCCGTCGATTACAATGATATCGCCCAACTGGAGCTGAATGATCTCGCTCAGGCGGAGGCCGGTGTAGTGAGCGATGATGGGAACCCAGAATTTGGCGTCATAAATCCGCTTGTCGCCGGGTCGGGTCCGATGCGTGATCGACAAGCTGCCCTGAAAGACGGGCGAACCGAAAATCTTGCCCAGTTGATCCCCCGTGAAGGGCTTCCTCGATCGTTTGCCTTTAGCCTTAGTCGCCGGAAGCTTCACCTGAAGATCGCGGGACGGATCGGCGGCCAGATGGGCTTCTTGATAAGCCCACCGGAAGAAGCACTTCGCGGTCTCGAACAGGAGAAGCACGGTTTTGGGAGCAATCCTGGCGTTCACATCGGTGGTCTGACGAGCGGCGAACGGCAGGCTCGGGCCGGGCCCCTTCCGGGCGCGCAGCTTCATCAGAGCGTCCCGGTAATCGCGGAGGCGAGGGGGCGTGATCGCGGCGACCGGCGTCTCGTCTCCGAAATAGTCCAGCAGCAACTGAAGCTGGCGAGACCGACTGGCCACGGTCTTGGGCACCCACTGGCTCTTGCCGCACTCGATATAGGTATCGAACAACTCGCGAAGCTTAATCCCACCGCTCGTCGCCGGACCTTGCAAGAGGATGGCGTTTTCCGACGGGGCCATCGTGAAAAGCGGATCGATCGCCGCGTAGGGGGTTAGCCGGTCCTTCAAACGGAACAGGAGCAGTCGCGCTTGCTCGACGTGAGCACGAGCGACGCCCTCCATGATGTCGATCTGGACCGCCTGCGACTGTTCGAAGAACGGCAGGCCCGACTGACTGGCAAGCAACAGGGCACGCGTGCGGATTTCCGCGTCAAACACCTTCATCGTGATCTGTTCTTCAAGCCCGCGGATACGCGTGAGCGACAGGTCTCGTTGTTCGTCGATTTCGATATCCGGTTGGTCCGTACGCGGGAGGAAGCCCATATCGGCAGCGTCCCTTAGGCCCGCGAAGCAACCTTCGATAAGGCTCCGGACCTCGGTTTTGGAAACAGATTGGTGACTAAGCATCTCGAACACTTCAAACACGCGCGCGCCGTAACGAGTGGCGAGAACCTGTGCTGTTCGAGGGTGATGGACGGCCAGGGACCGTCGGATCTCGGAGGCACCGATCCGCGCCTTCAAATGGACCGGCACCCGCACGCGCAGGTAATAGACGCCGTTCCTTAGGAGAAGGTGCGGGGACGGCTTCCGCGTGATGCGGCGAACCCCAGTCACCGTAATTTCGCGCTTGCGCCGAAATCACGGTTGCCCACGCCAGCATCGGTGTGGGCCAGTAAATGGTACCAGTTTGGGCTGGTGACAGCCAAGTCCTGAAATGGGCCGTTGTTAATACGGCTGTTTTTCAGGAAGTGGCGGAGAGGGTGTCCGCCTCCGTAGAACTCCAGTTAGCCACACTAGGCCACAGTACCAGCGTGCACGGGCCGCGCCGCTTGGATTCCAACCCCCACAGGCCCGCTTGACACCACACGAAACCACATATCTATTGATGGGTGAGTTGGTGGATGGTGAAGTCGATGGCCCGCAAGGCTCCTGAACTAGGTCCGTTGGCGGTGTCCAGGCTGAAAGAGCCGGGGCTCTATGCCGTCGGTGGCGTGTCCGGTCTCTATCTTCAAGTCTTGCCGAGCGGGGGGCGTTCCTGGGTTCTCCGTGCAATGATCGGCGGGCGGCGCCGAGACATGGGCTTGGGCGGCTTCCCAGACGTGACCCTGGCCGGTGCGCGCGAAGCCGCTCGCAGAGCACGCGAGAAGATTGACGACGGTATTGACCCCATTGAGGACCGGAAAGCTCGGAAGAGCGCTTTGCGCGCCGAGACCGCCAAGGTCATCACGTTCGAGGACGCGGCCAAAGCATACATCGCCGCCCACGAGGATGGCTGGCGAAATACCAAGCATCGTCAGCAATGGGAAAACACGCTGGCCACCTATGCCTTCCCGAAGCTGGCGAAGCTCTCTGTTCGGGACATCGAGGGCGTGCACGTCATGTCGGTCCTCGAACCCATCTGGAAGGATCGGACCGAGACCGCCACGCGGCTCAGGGGCCGCATTGAGCGGGTTCTCGGATGGGCGACCGCGCGGGGCCACCGTGACGGCCTGAATCCAGCTCGCTGGCGCGATCATCTGGACCAACAGTTGGCGGCACCGGGCAAGATCGCCAAAGCGGTTCACCACGCCGCTCTGCCGGCCGAGAGCATGGCGTCGTTCCTTTCTGACCTCCGCCGCGCCGAGGGCATGGGCGCCCGGGCTCTGGAGTTCGTGATCCTAACGGCCGCTCGGTCGGGCGAGGTGAGGGGAGCCAAGTGGTCTGAGATCGACCTCATCGAAAAGGTCTGGACCGTGCCGGGCGACCGGATGAAAGCGGGCAAAGAGCATCGCGTCCCACTCTCACAACCGGCCCTGGACCTCTTGGCCGCGTTGCCGAAGATTGCAGGGACGGACTTTGTTTTCCCCGCGCCCAGAGGTGGTCCTCTGTCGGACATGACACTGACGGCGGTGCTGCGACGCATGAAGGTCCCGGCGACCGCCCACGGCTTCCGTTCAACATTTAGGGATTGGGCAGCCGAGCGGACGAACTACCCGCGAGACGTCGCCGAAATGGCCTTGGCTCATACGATTGGCGATAAGGTTGAGGCCGCTTATCGGCGTGGCGACCTGTTCGCCAAGCGGACTCGGATGATGGCTGATTGGGCCAAGTTCATTGAGAAGCCAGTCGCGTCAGCAGACATCGTTTCGATTACGGCGGCCCGAGCATGAGTCGAGATCGCCGCGAACCGATTTCGGATGAGGATAGGGCTCGGGGAGTCCGCCCTCAGAGCGTGACAATCGACTCGCGAGTCGAGCTCACAGCCGAGAAACTCGCCTCCGGCGTAACTGACGGCGAAAAGCGAATGTGGCTCGCTGGCCTTCGATCTGATCAGCCGATGACGGTCGAGGACCAGGCCGAGTTGGCCGACATTTTGGAGCGGCAGTGGTTCCCCAAACTGAATGGAGGCAGGCCGGGCGAAGATACCTGGACCACGTACCATCGCACCAACAGGGCCATGCGCGCTTTGGGAGCGGCGTCCCTGATCCGAGAGCGACAAGCGAAGGGTATGAAGCGGGACGAAGCTGAGGAGGAAGTGGCGGAGATTTTCGGTATTCAACGCCGCGCTTTGCGGACGATGCTCTCCGGCAAATAAACCTCTGACTTTAGCGCCCTCCCCCAACGTGGCGTCGAATGGCCTCCTGCGGTCTCCATATCCAAGGAGATCGCAATGTCAGTTCCCAACGGTAACGCGCTAAGCGGCTTCGACAGCCTACCGGATGCCGCGCACGTTCGTTTGCCTGTCGTCCAGGCTCTTTATGCCTGTAGCGATGAAACCATCCGGCGCCGCGTGAAGGCAGGCCAGATTCCCGCCCCGCGAAAACTTGGCCCTCGCGTCACGGCCTGGAACGTCGGCGATCTCCGCCGCGCCTTGGCTGCCGGCACAAAGGCCTGAGCCGTGATCGAAGCGGTGGCGAAGCTGCCTCAAAGGTCGGAGCCCGAACAACGGCTTGAGCAGCACGCGGAAACTGAAGCGTTTCCGTTCCTCAATCTCGGCGAATGGGCGGGATGCGAACCTGACGAGCGGGCCTTTCTGGTGCGTGGCCTGATCCCCTACGGGTGCGTCACGGCGCTCTATGGCGATGGCGGATCAGGCAAGACGCTCCTGGCTCTTTGGCTCATGGTCTGCATGGCCTCACGGTCGTCAGCCAAGTGGCTGGATGAGACGGCCTTGGGGTGGAAGTCAGTAGGTCTGTTCGCCGAGGATGACGCCGAAGAGATCGTCCGTCGGCTGCACCGCATCTGCATTGGTACAGGCGTCGATTTTGCAGCCATCGTGCCTAGCGTCATCGTACTGCCAGGTGTCGGCTTCGACACCATCATCGCTTACTTCACAGACACCGGCGAACTGGTTCTTACGCCCCTCATGTATGCGTTGCTGGACCGGGTGAGGGCCGAAGCTGCCTCCCTACTGGTCATCGACTACGCAGCGGCCGTCTTCGGCGGCAATGAGATCGACCGCTCTCAGGTTTCCGCCTTCATGCGCCGGCTCAATGCCCTAGCGAAAGAGCACGACATCTCGATCCTGCTGTTGGGTCACCCGTCCGTTGACGGCATGAAGGGCGGCCGAGGGACTTCAGGTTCGACCGCGTGGCGCAACCAAGCCCGCGCCTTCCTCCACCTTTCTGTTGATGAGGTCCAGGACGATCCGGAGGAACGGCGCCTTCTCACGCTCGCGCTCACCAAGAGCAACTACAGCCGCGCCGGGAAGACCTTCCGGCTCGCGTCCGATGGCTCCCGGTTCGACATCCTGGAGGCTGGCGAGGGTATTCCCCGAAAGGAAAAGGGGGTGAGGCTCTCGGCATCGCAGAAGGTCGCCCTGAAGGCTCTGAACCAGTGCATTGCCGATGAGGCGGTCCGGTCTCCCGGTGGCGCAATACCAACGCATGTCCAGTGCGCGAAGACGGTGCTCTGGCGTGAATACGCCTACCGCATGGAAATCAGCGATAGCTCCCCTGAAGCCCGCAAGAAGGCCTTCTCCCGCGCCGTCAAAGAGTTGGTGGCCAAGGGAGTTGTCGGTGTCGTCGAACCGCTCGCCTGGATCATGGACGCGGGGGACAAATGAAGGGGGACATATTGTCCGCCGGGACAGTCCCGGAGGGGGACAACAGGGACACCCCTATAGGGGGTGTGTCCCGTCTGTCCCGTCACCTTCGGGCAGAGAGTGTCCCTGTCGCCGCGTCCCTCACCGTCATCGAGAGCGGGTGGCTGATTGATGCGGAAGCCGAGTGCTCGTTGTCGTGGACAGAGACAGACTTCGACCACCGCCTTTTCCCGCGCGATCCGGAAGTTCGGTTCTACGGAGATAGTATCCGCATGGAAGCAAGCGCAGATGGGAATGATTGACACTGTCGGTCTATTAACCCAACGTCACACCCATCATTAATGGTCTCGTTATGCCCGCGTCTCCAACCCATTTCGCCAAGCCTTCGACGACGAACCGTAGTCGGATCACGAATGGATCGGCCGTGCTCTCCGGTATCGATGGCCGTTCGGCTTCCGCCCGCCGATTCCGCGACCTAGTCGAGGCTCTGACCTCGGAGGCCCAACTCCCCGTGTCAGAGGCGATGCGGCTGCAAATCCGGGCTGCCGCATCCATGCAGACGCATGTCGAAGACCTCACGGCGCGAATGGTACGAGGAGAACCTGTATCTGCGGAGGACATGTCCCGTGCGGCCAACGGAGCGATCCGCGCCTTGGCCTCGCTCTCGCGCCGTGCGCCGGCTCGTAAGCGTCCGTCGGCCGCCGGTCTCACCTCCTACCTGTCCGGTCGTCAGCCCGCCTTAGACGCCGCCGAATGAAACCCCTCGTCGCCATGCGGGAGGCCTTGGCTGATCCCAACCTGCTAGGCGGAGCAATCCCTGGCGACAGTTGGCTGCCGTGGCGGACGTTGCTGATCGCCGCGATGGGTGAGGCCCTGACGGATGACGAGCGGGCCATCTACACCGCCCTGACGGAGCGTGACGTGGAGCCCCTAGAGCCTGTCGAGGAGCTCTGGGGCATCGTCGGGAGACGCGGAGGAAAGACGCGGGCGGCCGGGACGATGGCGGCCTACGTCGGCGGCCTTTGCGACCACAGCAGCTATCTGGCGCCCGGGGAGCGAGGCGTCATACCCATCTTGGCGGCGAGCGTCAGTCAGGCCGGTCGCGCCTTCATGCACGGCAAGGCTATCCTCCAGCATTCGCCGGTTCTGTCTGACCTTATCGACGGCGACCCCACGGCGGACACGATCCGACTGACGACGCTTGTCGATATCGAAGTCAGGCCGGCGAACTTCCGAACGGTCCGGTCCATCACGGCCGTCGCGGCCATCGCGGATGAGATCGCTTTTTGGCAGGTGGAGGGCGCGGCCAACCCCGACAGCGAGATACTCGCCGCGCTCCGCCCGGCACTCGCCACGACCGGCGGACCGCTGTTCGTGATCTCTTCGCCCTACGCCAAGCGGGGCGAGCTCTACGGCAACTTCAAGCGCGACTTCGGTCCGGACGGTGATCCGCTAGTTCTGGTCGCCAAGGGACCATCAAAGGCTTTCAACTCGACCCTGCCGGATCGGGTCATCGCCCGGGCCTATGAGCGTGATCCGGTTGCCGCCGCTGCCGAGTACGGCGCAGAGTTCAGATCGGACGTTTCGGCCTTCATCGACCGGGACACCGTCGAACGCTGCGTCGCCCATGGAGTGACGGAACGGCTCTTCATGGCGCGGACGACGTACCATGCGTTCGTGGACCCGTCCGGTGGGTCGAATGATGCGATGACCCTAGCGATAGCGCACGCGGAGGATGACCATGTTGTCCTGGACGTGATGCGGGAGCGTAAGCCGCCCTTCAGCCCTGAGGCGGTTGTGATCGACTTCTGCGAGGTGCTGAAGTCTTACGGGGTCAGTGACGTGACCGGAGATCGTTATGCCGGGGAATGGCCGCGCGAACAGTTCCGGAAGAACGGTGTCGCCTACAATCTAGCCGACCGACCTCGGACCGATCTTTATCAGGCCATGCTCCCGGCCCTGAACAGCGGCAAGGTCACGCTGCTAGACAGTAAGCCGCTCGTGAACCAGATCGCCAACCTGGAGCGCCGGGTCGCCCGTGGCGGTCGTGAGAGCATCGATCACCCGCCTCACGGCCATGACGACCTCGCAAACGCGGTCGCAGGCGTGATCACTCTTTGCGCCAAGCCGGCGCGGGCGGTCGCTGTCATCCGTCGCGTAGCCTTTGGAGCCCGCTAGTGGCGCTCCGTTCTCCCTTTGCCTCAACCCTTGAAAGGAGCTTCGGCCATGACCGCTGAGCCCATGAATCACGTTCCTCTGTCGCTCAGCGATGACGTCGTCGAGCCGCTGTATGCCCGCGATCCAAACACCGGCGCCCGCTTGCATGACGACGACTTGGACGCGCTCGCGGATGCCTTGCGCCAAGCTCGCGGTCAGGCCGAACAGGTGTTGGCGCTCTCCAACGCTCTGAAAGCGGACCCAACGAAGAGCCCTGGCGCCGTTGCCCTTACTCTGCGCGAGAAGGGCCTTAAGGCCGGAGAGAGGGCCGCCCACACCCTGGACCAGGCCCGCAACCGTCTGGCCGCCACGGTCGCCCGTCTTTCTGCGGAAACTGCGGCGCCTCTGCCCGCTCGCGACGCCGGCGCCATGATGCTGGAAGGGGAGATCAGAGCGGCCCTCGCAAGGATGACCGCACGAGATCGCTCGGCTGCCATCTCTCAAGCTTTCGAGGATGGGGAGGACGCGGTCATAGGTGCAATGCTTCGCGGACCCGCGCTGCTGTCGGGCCTCGGCACTGATCAACAGCGGATGCTTCAGGACCGATACCGCAATGAGCGCCACCCCCGGGAGGCGGATCGGATCGCGCGGCTGACCAAGGCCCTGGAGGGGCTTGAGCGGGGTGCGGTGTCGCTGGTCGGATTCACCGACGCCATCACCACGACGCCCCAGGCGATCCGGGCGGAGGAGGCGGCGGAACGCACCGAACGGGCCTTGGCCAGCTTCAAATAGGAGACAGACGATGCAACTCATCATTCAAAGCTTGGAAGACGCGGCTCCAGAGGACCGGGGCGGCTATGTCGAGAGACCCGAGGGTGGCTATCAGCTTCACCCCGAGATCATCGCGCTGCTGGACACGCATCAAGGGGCATTGGCTGCTGAGGAAGCGCGGCTGACCAAAGCCGAGGCGCGATTGCGCCGAGCCGTTATTGATCGGGCGCTCGACTGCGCCCTGACGACCGCTGACGTTCAGCCGGTCTACAGACGCGCCGTGTCGGCACTCTTGCAAGGCCAGATGGAGTTCGACGTGGTGGAGGAGCCCCTAGGCCCGCAGGCCTACGCTCTGACGGCCTATGGACCGGTCTCCGTCGCCAACGCCGTCTCGTCATGGCTGATGAGCCCTGGGGGGGAGCCCTACCGGCCAAAGGTTAGGACTCATGGCTCCGGACGATACGGAGAAATGATGCGCGCTCTTCGGACGGTCCATTGATGGGCGCGGCGGTGGGGGCCACCGGTTCGCTGTTAGTCTAGCCCCAGCGCCTTGGCGTGATCATTGGGCTCGGCCCGGTCCAGGTGCGGCCTGAGGGCCGTCAAAGCGACATCGACCGCCGCCTTCGCCTCGGCCAGTTGCTCCCTGTTCCAAGCATCGACCCGTCCAAGGTCACGACAGGCCCGCTCAGCATTCGCGAATAGTTCATCGAGCTCGGCCGTCGCGACCACGAACTGCCTCGCATTTTGCAGCATCGCCGCCGAGTTTTTGCTGCACTGAAGCAAGCTGACTGGATCTGCGCGCTCCGCGAACGAGCGTGCACTGGCGATCATATCGGCAACGTCAGGGTTCAACGGCATTCTCGCTCCTTAGAAGACGCGGGTGATTCGCGAAGGGGTTCGACTCAGGTCAACGTCGAGACCACCTAACTGGACCGAGACCACCATGAGCGACAGCTATCAAGCCGATGACCTGGCGCGTCTGATCGCACTGGAGCATGCCTTCAACTCGTTGGCGCTAATTTCCGCGAGTAACTTCGCTTTCCTCGCCAACACCACGCCGAGCGCTGCCGTGGCGCAGTTTCGGCAGGTCGTTGAGAGTTCTGTCTATGACTCCGGCGACATGCCGAAAGAAGTCCAGGCCCTGGTTCGCGAGCACCTGAAGAGGATGTTCGATCAGGTTGCGACGATGGCGAAGCACGCTGATCAGGGCGTGAGGCATTCCTGACGTGCTGTCCGGCCTCTTACGCGAAGCGAAGATAAAGCGCGTGCTCAGGAAGCTCTCGGGCCAGCGCGTTGCGATGCATCTCGCAGACCCCAACGGTGGACCTGGCATATGGGTGATCGAGAAGGCCGTAATGCACGATGACGATACCGATGCGATCCTGATGACTTGCTGGATGCGGGGATGGGTCGAGCCGATTGAGAAGGCCATGCCGAGGGGAAAACTGAACCTCGATGGCACGATCCGTCCCGGCCAGATGTTCGACAGCGTAGGGCCGATTTATCGCCTAACAGACAGCGGATGGGCCGTCATTCGGCGCGCCCATACCCTGCTGCTCTTCGGAAACTTGGTTGCGCTCCTCTCTCTTCTCGCCACCATCCTGCTCACTCGGCCGTCATAGGAGCTGCCAATGTCCGACATCACCGTAGGAGACCTCAAACGCCAGCTCGCGGGGTGGCCCGACGATACAGAGCTGGAGTTCCAGGGCGGGATGACGTTCTACCGTCTGAAGACTCGCGGAAAGAACATGGTCCAGCTCGAGTTCAACGAGCCTCAGGCATATTTGACCGAAGAGTTTCGCCAGCGGGAGCCGGAGGTTTTCGTCGCGTTCTTTAGGCCAGAGGATAACGGCGAACTTGTCCAAGAAGTCGCCGTGCCGACATTGTAGGAGGAGCCGATGGACGTTGATCCGCTCGAAGTTCGATTGAGGGCAGTCGAGTTCATCGTGGCGCACACGATCGCCAAGCTGAGGTCGCCCGCCGATCTCATAGCTGATCGTGAAAACCTTCAAGAAATCGAAGCGGCCGGCCAGTCTTGGATGTTGCTCGGAGAGTTCGCCCGGGAAACCGCCCGGGACATAGTGCTCGCGGCGATTGAGCTTCTAGAGGCAGCGGAGTTTCAGCAGGGCGCAAGTGAATAATACCACGCCGCCGGCAGGCCTGGTCTTGAAGGACCACATCCTCGCCGAGATCAAGCGCCTCGCTGATGCGGCTGCCGGGGTCCCGCCGGGACGTTCTGCGTTCGCCCGCGAAACCGGAATAGCTGACTCGGTTTGGGCCGGCCGCATTTGGGCACGTTGGGGTGACGCAGTTTCCGAGGCGGGCTTCACCCCGAATGAGCGGAAAGCCCGGGTGTCGGAAGTCGCAGTGCTGGAGAAGGTCGGCTTGGCCTGCCGGCATTTCGGCCGCCTGCCCACCGCACAAGAGCTCAAGCTATATCGACGCCAACAAGAGCCGTCGTTTCCGTCCTACGACGTGATCCAGGCCCGGTTCGGAAGCATGGTCGAACTCACGGCGCGCCTCAGCGAATGGGCGGCCACCCGGGCCGATTTGGCGGATATCGCCGCGATGCTGCCGGTCCCCTCGGAAGCGGCAACGCCGGGTGCCGGTCAACGAGAGGGACTGGTTTACCTCCTTCGCTCCGGTGCCCATTTCAAGATCGGGCGGAGTGCCGAGGTCGAGAGGCGCGTGAAGCAGATCAGCGTGGCGCTTCCAGAAGCCGTCGAGCTCATTCATGCGATCCGAACGGACGATCCCCCGGGTATCGAAGCCTATTGGCATCGCCGGTTCGCCGAGCAACGGGCCAATGGAGAGTGGTTCAGGCTCTCGGCGAGTGACGTTGCCGCCTTCAAGAGGCGCAAGTTCCAGTAGAGGCTCACATCGGCCGTAGGATTTGACAGAGACTGCCTTCCGGGTTCCAGATTGCGGAACGCCGATTTACGAGGGCAGACGCATGATCGCCTTGGCTATCGCAGCCTTGCTGCAAACCACCGTGCCACCAGAACAGGCCAGAGCGTATGCCAGAGTGGACGAGGTCGGTTCGTACCTGATGGCAACGACCGTCTGTTCTGAAATCGGCTGGACATTAAGCGATGGAGCGACTGAGCAAATAGCTACCCGAGTGTATGCAGAGCAAGCTGAAACTGGGGTCGATCAAGCAACTGTTGATCTATGGAGTGGTGAAATACTCCGCCGCCATTCGGATATTCTGCGGACCGAAATGACACGTGCAGCGGCTGCTTTCAGAGAACAGGGAGAGCTGACGGCGCTTGCTGCCTTTTTTGCGGGGGCCGACAGGCGATGCTACGCCTTCGCGGCTGATCCTATCTCGGTCGGGCTGATCTCTAGCGATGGTTCGGCCGCGCGAGCCCTCGCGAGACAGGCGAAAATCGACAGCTGGGTAGAGGTCGGCGGCCTAGCGAGTTGGCAGACACCTGCGTTGACTGCGAAGGGGGACCTTCTAATGGCGCTAGGGGCTTGCAGCACCGTCCTGCCAGCGGCCAGACGTGATGCGATGTTATCGAGGCATTTGCCGCCGGCTGAGAGCCGGGACAGAGCCAGCGTGTACCTGACTGGCCAGTACCTGGAGGGTATTCGTAGCGCCGCCGAGTTCGCTTTTAATGAGGTCCAGTGCGAACGATTAGTAGGTCGAAGAATCGCAGCCGTTCCCTGACGTCAGAGCGGTAGAACAGGCTCAAAGCGCCGCCCACGGCGATGATGGGGTAAATGATGGGTGGTTTCGCCAAGTGGGCCTAAAGGCCAGTCACTGTATGACGAAGTGGCGGAGAGGGTGGGATTCGAACCCACGGTACCCGTAAAGGCACGCCGCATTTCGAGTGCGGTACATTCGACCACTCTGCCACCTCTCCGCGGGGCCGTAGGACGCTCGGTCGAAAGCGAGCGGCTTCTCTAATGGGGTGCGGCCTGCGCCGCAAGCGGGTGCGGACGATTTTCCGAACGAAGCGGGGTTACCGCAGGGCGGGGAGGGCGAGGCCGGGAGCCTGGCCGTCGCGCGGGCCGGCGCCGGTGAAGCGGAACAGCTCGGCGGGACGGCCTCCAGTCCCGGTTGAGAGGCGGCCGGTGGGCTCGACCAGGCCTGTGCGTTCGACGCCGCGCCGGAAGTTCTGCTTGTGGAGTTTGAGGCCGACGACGGCTTCTGCCGCAGCCTGTAGCGCGGACAGGGTGAAAGTGTCCGGGGTCAGCTCGAACAGGACCGGACGGTAGCGGAGCTTGCTGCGCAGCCGTCCGAGGCCGGTGGCGGTGATGCGCCGGTGGTCCGAGGCCATCGGGCGGTCGTGCAGGTCCAGCGGCGTGGCGTCATCCCGGTCGCGGGCCGCCTCGGCGACCAGCCCTGCCTCGTACAACAGCTCATAGCGCTCGAGCACGCGTGTTTCGTCCCAGCGGGCGGAACCGGACGGGGCGAACAGGGCGTCGATCCGGTCGGACCGTCGCGGATCGCCGCCGGCCCAGATCGTCAAACCATCGAAGATGTCTTTCATCAGCCTGATCGAGGGCGCGCCACGGTCCTCCCATGGAAAGATCTCCAGAGCCGGGGTCCAGCGGGCTCCCGGCGGGGCCATGTCGACCGCGTCGGCGGTCAGGGCGAGGTAGCCGACGGAGACCTCGCGCTGGCGGTCGGGACCCGGCGTGGGGCGCGGCGCGGCGCGACCGGCGTCACCGAAGGTGTAGAGCTGTTCGACGAAGCCGAGGCCAAAACCCGTCTGGGCGGTCACGAAGGCGCGCAGGGCGCGTTCGAAGGTGCGGTCTCCGGCCGGATCGAACGGACCGAAAGGCAGGGCCAATTGGCCTTCGGGGGTCTCCGTGGTCAGGATGCAGAGGTGTCCCGAGCGAAGCGCCATGACAACGGCGGACAGGCCGATTCGGACCCCGTGTTCGCCGCCCCAGGACACGGCGCTATTCCGTATGCCAGGCGTCGGCTGCGGGCAGGATGCCCACGGCTTCGGCGAGCACGCGGTAGCGCTCCAGATACCGCTGCTGGGCGATCGGGGCGGGAAGGGGATCAATGACCAGGTCGTAGCCGGCCGGGGGCGAGCCGAAGAAGCCGAGGGCCTCCTTTTCATTGAAGCCGGCCAACTGGGTCGCTTCGAAGAAGGCGCAGGCCTTGTCGGCGCTCTTGATGAGCTTCTTGATCGGCAGGGGCGTCTTGGGCGGTAGTCCAAAGCGGACGTGGATCGCGTCTTCCAGTCGGGCCTCGAAGGATTTGTAGCTGACGCCCAGCGCCGCCTTGAAGGGTGAGATCATGTCGCCGATGACGTATTCAGAGGCATCGTGGAGCAGGGCGGCGAGGCGCCATCGGGGCTCTAGCCCCGGCTTGATGTGGGCGGCGATCTCCTCGACAACGCAGGAATGCTGGGCGACGGAGAAGGCGTGTTCGCCGATGGTCTGGCCGTTCCAGCGGGAGACGCGGGCCAGGCCGTGGGCGATGTCCTCGATCTCGATGTCGAAGGGCGACGGGTCCAGCAGGTCCAGGCGGCGGCCGGAGAGCATACGCTGCCAGGCGCGGGGCGCGGGAGCCCTGGAGGCGCGAGGAGTGGGGGCAGAGGCCAAGGCGGGAATCCAGACGGCGAACGGCAGGTCAGGTGACCCATCCCGGCGGCCGGATCAAGCCTGGGCGCTCTATTCGCCGACGTTGAGCGTGACCAGGTCCTTGGCGGAGTCGAAGACGCCGTCGCTGTCGCGGTCCTTGGCACGGACCGTGGCGATGACGATCGGGCCGCCGACGGGGCCGCGCGCCTCGAACCCGACCAGCCTCCAGCCCTCGTCGGCCGGGCGGCTGTCGGTCAGCAGATACGTGCGTCGGGTGGCCTCACCCGGTGCGCGGGTGCGGATTTCCGCGGCGTCGTCGTGGGCCTGGACGCTGACGCTTTCGTCGGACGACGAGATGTCCACGGTTTCGGTGCTGTCGTCGGCGCTGATGGAGAAGCCGCCGATACGGACGTGAGCCTTGTCGCCGTCCGCGTCGACGCTCATGCCCGGCAGCCGGACGCGGGCGTGATCGCCCTCTGCGTCGACGGCGACGCCCGGCGCGCGGACGTGGGCGCTGTCGGCGGCCGCAGCGGCGGCGTCAGCGTCAACTGCAGCGGCATCGGCCGCCACCGCAGCCACATCAGCCTGGACCCGGGCTTCATCGGCCGCGGATTGGGCGCGCGCCGCGTCTGCCGAGGCGCGGAGTTCGGCGGTGGTGTGCGGCATGTCGGCCGACAGGGTGGTCTCGAAACGCTGCAGTACGGCGTCCGCCGTCTGGTCCGAGAGTGTGATCAGTTGCAGGGAGACTTCGGCGCCGCGCGGGCCGCTGTAGAGGCAGGTCGCCCCGCCGGCGTGCGCCGTCCCCTTGCGCGTCAGGACGCCGATGGTCTCGGGGCACTGCAGGGTGTCGACGACCTTGAGCACGCCCTTGCCGCCCGTGTCGGTCGTGGTCGAGGAGATGCGCACGGATTCGCCGTCGCAGCCTGCCGTCAACAGGCAAGCGGTGCAGATGGTGGCGAGAAGCAGTCGCATCAAACGGGGTCCTCTTCAGGGCTTCATCTTGAACAGTAGCCGCCACTATTCCAGTGAAATCGCGGTAATCGATCTGACGATATCTGTCCGTGGAATGGCCGGAATGCGCCGTTTCTCAAACGCCGGGGCGTGAGCCTTCGCGACGATTGAGGAAGGCCAGACGCTCGAACAGATGCACATCCTGTTCGTTCTTCAGCAAGGCGCCGTGGAGGGGAGGGATCAGCTTGTTCGGCGAGGTCTCGCGCAGGGTCTCGGGCTGGACGTCGTCGACCATCAGCAGCTTCAGCCAGTCCAGCAGCTCGGAGGTGGACGGCTTCTTCTTCAGGCCCGGCGTGTCGCGGATCTCGTAGAAGGTCTTCAGCGCCTCCGACACCAGCCGGGGTTTGATGCCCGGGAAGTGGACGTCGATGATGGCCTTCATCGTCTGATCGTCGGGGAAGCGGATGTAGTGGAAGAAGCATCGGCGCAGGAAGGCGTCGGGCAGTTCCTTCTCGTTGTTCGAGGTGATGACCACGATGGGGCGGACCTCTGCGCGGATCGTCTCGTCCGTCTCGTGGACGTAGAACTCCATCCGGTCGAGTTCCTGAAGCAGGTCGTTGGGGAACTCGATGTCGGCCTTGTCGATCTCGTCGATCAGCAGGATGGGGCGGACCGGAGAGGTGAAGGCTTCCCAAAGCTTGCCGGGCTTGAGGTAGTTGCGGACGTCGTGGACGCGTTCCTCGCCGAGCTGGGAGTCCCGCAGGCGGCTGACGGCGTCATATTCATACAGGCCGTTGTGGGCCTTGGTCGTCGACTTGATGTGCCAGGTGATCAGGGGGGCGTTGAGGGCCCTGGCCATCTCATAGGCCAGGACCGTCTTGCCGGTGCCCGGTTCGCCCTTGATCAGGAGGGGTCTTTCCAGGGCGACGGCGGCATTGACCGCGATCTTCAGGTCCTGGGTGGCGATATAGTTCGAGGTTCCCTCGAACCGGTCGGTCGGCCGCGACATCGGATGCTCCGTGAGTTCGGATCACGACTAGCCGATGGCGCGGCCGGTTAACAACGATCAGTTTCAGGTGATGCGTTTGGCCGAGACGGGATCGCTGGCCGGGAAGGTCTCCTCGACGCCCTCGTCGACCAGGGCTTCCTGACGATCTTCGGCGTCGCCGTGCTTCTCGTTCAGCTGGTCGGGCTTGCCTTCCAGACGATCAACGCGGCGGGCGTGCGGCGTGTCGGTGTCATGATCGGGATCGCGCGGCGTGCCGGCCAGGGGTTTGGCGTCGGTCATTTGTCGTCTCCTTCGGGGCCATAGCCCAGGTCTGCGATGTCGTCGTCCGACAGGGTCCTGGCTTCCCAGTGGGCTGCGCTGGCCTGGGCCCCGCGCGCGTCCTCCATCAGGCCGGAATAGACCAGCTCGACCTCGCCCTCGCCGGGTTGGTCGGCACCGAGGTCGAGGTCGTTGATGCGCGTGCCGTCGGCCCCGTACTGGCCATCCGCCTCCGGGTCGACCCCGTCGGCCGCCAGGGTTTCATCGAGATCCTGATCGTCCTCGTCGAACTCCTCCTCGTCGGCATCGCCGTCGGCGGTGGTCACGTCGAGAACCTCAGGCATCTCCTCGAAGGTCTTGAATTCGCTGGTGACGCCGCCGGTTTCGGAGGCGTCGTTGTTGTCTTCGTCGAAAGCCTCGGACTGATCGGGCATGGTCGCCTCCCTGTTGTGAAGGTTCAACGCCGTGGCTTTGCCGGGCGTTCCGCTATGTCGGCCAGCCGTCATCGTTCTTCCGCTGTGAACGGGGCGGGGAAGCGGCGGAGCCGTGGGCGATCTCGCCCGGGACCGTGGCGGACGCCGTCGCCGACGTCAGCCTGTGTGTAGAGTTTCGGCGTGGTCGCCTCGGCTCCGCTCGACCGGTTTTCGCAAGCTGTGCGGTGAGGGAAGCTCTTGCGCCGGGAGCGACGGAGCCTCTTCCCCGCCGCCTTGGTGTCACCCGGTTCGTCCCGATTCCGCGCTTAAGCCCACGACGGGCGACGGCGTCCAGAGCGCCGCCGGGCCCGGGGCTTTTCCCTCGCCCCGGCAATCCCGCGATCGACCCCGCCGCACGTCCGGGTCCTGGGCCCAGGACGCCTTCCCCACGCGACGGGACGGGGAGAAGTGTAAGCGCGGTTCGGGAGGGGGCGCACACAAAGGCTCTAAATCGGGCCGGGCATTGAAATCATTGGGGTCCTGGGCGGATGTGTTGATGGTTATGGGGCCCGGAACCCTTTCTCAGTGGGAGAGGACTACCCTTTTTCCGCCTCCAGCGCCGCCCTGACCTCGGCGATCGCCCTCGGCCAGCCGTCGAAGCCGCCGGTCGCGAAGGTGCGGACGCGGGGGTAGAAGGGATAACGGTCGGTGTTGAGCAGGTGCCAGTCATCGGCCGCATGGATCAGCCAGGTGCGCGCGCCCGTGGCGGCCGCGAGATTGGTGCCGGCGATGCCGGGGCCGATGACGAGGTCGAGGGCGTTCGACAGGGCCGCCAGATCGTCGAGGTCGTCCTTCAGATTGATGGGCGGGGTCCAGATCTTCACCCCGGCGGCCTCGGCGGCGGCGAGGTCTTCGGTCACATCGCCGCACTGCAGGTTGACCATGATGCAGCCGGGGGCGGTCAGGACCGGCTCCCAACGCTCGAAGCTGGAGAAGTAGCGGGCACGGACCCCGGTCAGTACCAGGCTCTTCCAGTGCAGGCCGACCTTGAACCCCGGCCCCAGTTTCTCGAGCTCCGCTCTCCAGTACGCGACCCGATCCGGATCGGGCGTCAGATAGCCGTCGCGGTCGGGGAAGGCGGCGATGTCCGGCCGATAGACCGCGCTCAGGCTGGCCATCGGAGTCCAGCCGTCGGCCTTGCCTTCGGTCTCGCCGATCTCCTCCATGAAGGGACAGTAGCGCGTCAGCCGGCCCTCGAGCCGCACGGCGCGGTGGCCGCCGACCACGGTCGTGGGGAAGGAGCGCTGGTAGAGATCGACCAGACGCGGTTCGACGGCGATGAAAACCTTTCCGGTCGGGCCGACCGCCTCGATCACATCCGGCAGGCAGGTGCCGAAGACCATTTCGTCGGCGATCCCCTGTTCGCCGACGACGAGCAGTCGCTTGCCGGCGATGTCTTCGGTCGCGGGATCCCAGCGCGGCGCATCGACGACGACATGCATCGCCTCGGGCATTTCGGGATCGAGCCGGACCTCATATTCCTCAAACCCTTCCTTGAGACGACCCAGGCCCATCAGGGTCATGGCCCGGGCCATCCGCATCATGGCGTGCTCGTAGGGGCTCTCGGCGCCTTTCAGGGCCTCGTCCAGATCGGCCAGGGCCTGTTCCGGCTGTCCGAGGGGCTGGAGGGCGTTGGCGCGGTTGTAGCGCGCCTTGGCGAAGGCGGGGTCGATCCGCAGCGCCTCGTTGAAGAAGGTCAGGGACTCCTTCATCTGGCCCTGGTCGCTGAGGACCGTGCCGAGCGTGTTCCACAGGGTGGGGTCGGACTGTTCGATCTGGATCAGGTCGCGCAGGGCGTCGATGGCTTCCTGATAGCGTTTCTGGTCGCGCAGAACGCAGGCCAGATTGTTGGTGCCCTCCGGGTGGCCGGGCTCCATGGCGAGGAAGCGGCGCAGCAGTTTTTCGGCGATGTCGAGGTGGCCCAGCTTCTGGGCCAGACGCGCCAGATCGTGGGCGATATTGGCGTCCTCGGGCAGGATGCGCAGGGCGACGTCGTAAGCGTTCAGAGCCTCCGACAGGTGGCCCGACTTCTCGCGGCAGATGGCCAGGACGTGCCAGGCCAGACCATTCTGTTCGTCGACCTGGAGGATGGCGAGGCAGCGGCGGGCGCCTGCGTCATAATCGCCGACCCGGATCGAGGCGATCGCGGCCTTGAGGGATTCGATCGCCTTCTTCTGGGCCTTGAGATTGGCCCCCTTGCGATCGGACAGGGCATGGGAGAGGCGCCGGATCGCGGCCGGGGAGGCGGCGTCGCCGGCCGATCCCTGGGCCATTGGCATATGGCCGAGGGCCAGCTCTGAGGGCGTGGAATCGACGACGGGCATGAGAGGTCTCGGCGCGCAGGATGAAGGCTCTTAAGGAGCATTACGGCCGTGCTCTAGAACACATGGTTAACCACGGCTGTTTAGCGTGCGTCAGTCACCGCCCGGCTATGTGAAAGCCTCGCGGACGCAAGGAGGGCGCCCATGCCGTTGAAGCTGTCTTTGAAGCCGGGGGAGAAGTTCGTTCTGAACGGAGCCGTCGTGCAGAACGGCGACCGTCGCGGCGTGCTGATCCTGCAGAACAAGGCCTCCGTCCTGCGCGAGAAGGACATCATGCAGCTGGAGGACGTCACCACGCCCGCCAAGCGCATCTATTTCCCGGTCATGATGATGTACCTGGACGAAACCTCCGCCCCCAAGGTCTATGACGAGTTCGTCACCCGCCTGACTGAATTCATGAGCGCGACCCGCAATCCAGCCATCATGGCGGAGTGTGTCTCGACGTCGAAACACGTGATGGCGCGCGAATATTACAAGGCCCTGATGAGCGCGCGGAAGATCGTCGACTACGAGGAAAGCCTGATCTGATGTTGAAGGCCTATGCCCAGGCGTCGAACCGGACCGAGACGCCGCGCGAGATGGAGTATCGCCTGTTCGGCCAGGTGACGCGCGCCCTCATGCACGCCGCGACGGTCGACAAGAGCGACGTGAAGACCCGCATCGACGCCCTCGACTGGAACCGTCGCCTCTGGTCCGTGCTCGCCACAGACTGCTCCGACAGCGAGAACCAGCTGAACACTCCGCTCAAGGCCCAGATCATCTCGATCAGCCTGTTCGTCGGACGCCATTCCTCGGCCGTCATGCGCGGCGAGGAGGATTTCGAGCCGCTGATCGACATCAATCGTTCGATCATGCAGGGCCTGGCCCCGCAGGGCACGCCCGCGCCCTGAGCCTGATCGGTGGGCAAAGTCCGGCGCTGACTGGCGAGAAATTGCCGAGCGCCGGAATTTCCGGATAAGTTTCTCAATCCTTTCAATCTGATCGGCCCGGCCCGGTCCTTGCGAGACCGCGCGCAGGACCAGAACCGGTTCAACGGCCAGAAGGCCGCTCCCCCGACCAGAATGGAAGGACTCTACCCATGGCTAACTCGGTCAACACCAACCTCGGCGCGATGATCGCGCTGCAAAACCTGAACGCCACCAACGCCGAACTGGCGTCGACCCAGACCCGGATCAACACCGGGAAAAAGGTCGCCAGCGCCAAGGACAACGGGGCCATCTGGGCGATCGCCCAGGGTCAACGAGCCGACATCGGCGCCCTGGGGGCGGTGAAGGGCTCACTCGACCGCGGCGTATCGGCGGTGGACGTGGGTCTGGCGGCAGGCGAGAGCATTTCGGATCTCTTGCTGCAACTGAAGGAGAAGGCACTTTCGGCGACGGACAAGTCGCTGCAGACGGCATCGAGGGCCGCACTGAACGAGGACTTCAAGGCTATCCGCGACCAGATCACGACGATTGCCAACAACGCCGACTTCAACGGGATCAACCTGCTGAAGACCGGCGCAACCGGCTTCCAGGCTCTGGCCAATGCGGCAGGCACCGCGACCCTCACGGTCGGCGCCGAGGTGCTGTCGCTGGGGTCGACGAACGTCACCGTGACGGCGACCACGACCATCGGCACCGCGACCCTGGCCACCACGGCCCTGGGTCTGGTGAATGCCTCGATCGACAAGGTCGGAGCGGCCCTCGGCCGTCTCGGTACCAAGTCGAGGGCGCTGGAGACCCATCGCACCTTCGTCGGGAAGCTGACGGACTCGCTGGAATCCGGTGTCGGCAATCTGGTGGACGCCGACCTGGCGAAGGAAAGCGCCAAGCTCCAGTCGCTGCAGACGAAGCAGCAGCTGGGCGTCCAGGCGCTGGGCATCGCCAACCAGGGTCCGCAGATCCTTCTGTCGCTGTTCCGCGGCTAACTGAGTGCAGGACGCCCGGGGTTCGCTCCGGGCGTCTTTCGTTCAGGTGGCGCTGTCGCTCGGTGCGGGGGATCTGGCGGCTTGAGCGAGAACGCCGGGGCTCGCTAACCTTTCGGCAAGTGAATCCGCGAACCCTGGGATTATTCAACCCGGAGATGCCCCATGCTGAGCGCCCTCGCCGCCGCCTTCGCCCTCGCAGTCGCAGGACCTCTCCAGACCGGTGAAGCACCCGATCGCTATTCGCTCGAGCTGACTGTGATCCATGCAGGCGTGCAGACGGTGGGGGCTCGCGCCGTCCTCGTCGAGGACAGTTCCGCCCAGATCACCGTCCAGGACGTCGACGGCCTGTTCGAGATGAACGCCCAGCTCACGCCGGTGCAGGGCGACGGAGACGACGACACCCTGGCCCTGACGGTTTCGATCATCGACGGGGAGGCCCAGCCCTTCGAACCGAACCTGATCCTGAAACGCGGCGGAGACGCCAGCATCGTCATCGGTCAGGAAGGTCCCGACGGCGTCATGTTCGAAGGCCTGACGGTCACCCTGAAGCCGCTGGCTGAGGACGATTGACGCGCGGCCGAACACATCCCACCTTCAGGGTCCTGTTCAACAGTCGAAAGGAGGTGATCAAGTGATCTCATTGTCCCAAACCCGTACGGTGACCGAAGCTTGGTCCTCTCGCGAGGTCCGGGCCTGATTACTTCCTTTGCGCGCTAACGCCCGTTCGGGCTGCTTGAGCGCAGAGTCAGGCTGAGTATCGGTCAGGCCGTCATGCGGTCAGACAATGAGGCCCGCCGGAGCGATCCGGCGGGCCTTTTGGCTGGTGATCAGGCGAACAATCCCTGGACCCATTGCCAGGCCTCGAGGAACCAGCCGGCGCTGGCGAGGAACAGGCTGGAGATCAGGGCCCAGGCCGCCCAGACGAAGATGCAGAAGCCCGCGACGCCGAACCAGGCCACGCCGATCAGGACGCCGTCCCTCTGCATCAGGCCGAACCCGAACAGGGCGACGAACAGGGACGGAAACAGGTTGCCGCCGAAGATCGGCAGCATGACGATCAGGGTCAGCAGGGTCGTGACCAGGCCGATCAGGACCTCGGCCACCTCGCTGCTCAGGATGCTGAGGCGTGGCCTGGACAGTTTCTCGACGAACAGCAGGGGCTTGCGCACCTTGTCGATGGTGGCGCGGTAGTTTTCGCGCGGCAGGCTGGATTTGAGAGCCCATTTCGGCATCCACAGCTGGTCGCGGCGGATCAGCAGCTGCAGGCAGATCAGCAGCATGGGGGCGCCCAGGATCGTCGTCGAGCCGGGGATGGGGGAGGCGATGGCGTTGATCAGGCCGAAGAACACCATCAGGGCGCCGAAACCGCGCTCTCCGAACGCATTCACCAGCTCGCCGAGATAGAGTTTCGGATCGTCCTTGGCGCCGATGTCGTCGAGCACCCGGGAGAAGGGCCGGTGGTCGCTCTGAAAGTCGTAGTCGGGCATCAGGAACCGGCTCGGCGAGGGATGAGAACGATCTAGGCGCGACCTTGCACCGTCGCCACTTAACATTCCGACAGAACGGAGAAACCTGACCGAACCCGTCGAACCCTGAGGCTCCGGCCTCTAGCCGCCCAGCAGTTCCCGCCCGATCAGGAACCGCCGGATCTCGTTGGTGCCGGCGCCGATGTCGTAGAGTTTGGCGTCGCGGACGAGGCGTTCGACCGGCCATTCCTTCGTGTAGCCGGCGCCGCCCAGGGCCTGGACCGCCTCCAGCGAGACCTTCACCGCATTCTCCGAGGCCAGCAGGATGGCGCCGGCGGCGTCGTAGCGGGTGGTCTTGCCGGCGTCGCAGGCCTTGGCCACCGCATAGACATAGGTGCGGGCCGAGTTCAGGGCGACGTACATGTCGGCGACCTTGGCCTGCATCAGCTGGAAGGAGCCGATGGCCTTGCCGAACTGTTTGCGCTCGCGGACGTAGGGCAGGACGACATCCAGAGCGGCCTGCATGATGCCGAGGGGGCCGCCGGCCAGGACGGCGCGCTCATAGTCCAGACCGCTCATCAGGATGCCGGCGCCGCCGCCGATCGGGCCCATGACGTTCTCTTCCGGGACCTCGCAGTCCTCGAACACCAGTTCGGCGGTGTCGGAGCCACGCATGCCCATCTTGTCCAGCTTCTTCGAGACGCTGAAGCCCTTCATGCCCTTCTCGATCAGGAAGGTGGTGACGCCGCCGTTGCCCTCGCCCGTGCGGGCGTAGACCACCAGGGTGTCGGCGGTCGGGGAGTTGGTGATCCAGAATTTTGTGCCGTTCAGGACGTATCGGTCGCCCTTCTTCTCGGCACGGGTCCGCATCGACATGACGTCGGAGCCGGAGCCGGCCTCGGACATGGCCAGAGAGCCCAGGTGTTCGCCGGAAATCAGCCCGGGCAGGTATCTCGCCTTCTGCTCCGCATTGCCCCAGCGGCGGATCTGGTTGACGCAAAGGTTGGAGTGCGCGCCGTAGCTGAGACCGATCGAGGCGGAGGCACGGGAGACCTCCTCCATCGCCACGACGTGTTCGAGGTAGCCCATGCCGAGGCCGCCGTCCTCTTCCGGGACAGTGATGCCGTGCAGGCCCAGTTCGCCCATCTCGGGCCAGAGGTCACGGGCAAAGGTGTTGGTCTCGTCGATCTCGGCCGCGCGCGGCGCCAGGCGGTCGGCGGCCCAGCGGGCGGTGGTCTCGCGGATCATGTCGGCGTTCTCGCCGAGGCCAAATTCCATCGATTGGGGTGCGTTCGGAATGCTCATGAGAGCGGGGTAGCACGATCCCCACAGCCGAGGGGAGAGGGAGATCAGTCTCCGCCGGGCAGACCGAAGCGACGGTAGAGGTTGATCGAAGACACACCGACGCAAGCGAGGCCGATCAGGGCCAGGACCCAGCCGATGAGCGTCAGTTCATTGCCGCCGGACTGCTCCGCAGCCCGCCGGAAGGCCGCCATCGAGGCGCCGAAAGACACGAGGCCCACGCCGCCCATGAAGATGAAGGGGCCGGTCTCGCTCCAGTCGAAGCGGGCGGTCGGCTCGAACTCGATGTCGTTGCGCATGATGGAGCCGCCCTGTGTCAGGGCCAGGTCCTCTCCGAACAGATTGGTCTCCGAGGCGTCCGGCGCGTCGCGTTCCTCGGACGTCCACAACGGGCGTTCGATGGCGGGGTCCGGCGACTCCTCCAGCGGCGTCAGGATCAGTTCCGAAACCGGCGCCTGATCGACGGTGACCGTCTCGACCGGTAACGACGGCGTCTGGACCGGCTCCGGGGCCTTATCGAGGACGTTCAGACCCGGTTCGGCGGCTGGCCCCTCATCGACGGTGACCGTCTCGACCAGGAATGACGGCGTAGGGACGGACTCAGGGACGTCCCCAAAAACGGTCAGGACCGGTTCGGCGGCCGGTGAGAGATCGATGGTGGCGGTCACAACCGGGAAGGACGGCGTCACGACGGGCCCGGAGGCGTCGTCCGGAACCGTCAGAACGGGGTCGGAGGCCTGCGCGGACTCGTCGTCAACCGTGTCCGCAGGGTCCGACGGCGCCTCGATGACCACGGGCGCAGGCTGATTGTCGTCGGGCGAGCTCTCGCCCCCTTCATCCGGGGTGATCTCGACGACCGAACGATCGATCGTGCGAACCTCGACCTCGCCGGCCGCCTGGCGCGGCGTCGCCGGCTGAAGGAAGGGCAACGGGCCGACCATCACCGCGGCATAGGGCGCGTAGCGGGCCGCTGTCAGGACGACGGGATCGAGAACCGGGGTCGGAACGGCAGTCGGCTCCTGGGCGGGTTCGACCTCGTTCGGGGCCTCGACCTCTGCTTCAGGTACGGATGGCTCGTCGTTCGCCGGCTGTACCTGCACCGGATCTGGCGAGACGGCTTCGGCTTCGGACGGGCTGTCGGCCGGCGGATTGTCGTTGGAGGGCGCCGGCGGCGCATCGACCTGGACGAGACGGACGGTCGATTCACCGAGCAGGGCGGCGACGGCGGCGCTTCGCGGGTCGATCGGGGCGGCGACCTCCGGGACGGTGGCGGGCACCGTGTCGGGCGCGGCATCGCTCCCGGTCTCGATTTCGACTTCGGTCTCTGCCGGCGGCGCAGCCACGGCAGGCGGGGGCAGGGGAGCGGACAGCAGGTCGGACAGGGCGACCGGGGCCAGGGGGTTGGCCACGAACAGGGCGCGCTCGGCGGCGCGGCGGCGAAGGGCGGTCTCGGGCAGGGCCGGCTCGGGCCAGCCCATCATGGCGTCGGCGGCCTCGCCCGGCGAACCGGCGTTCAGGCGCTGGCGGACGTCGGAGTCGGCAAAGCGATCGACGCCGACCGAGAAGGCGAAGCTGACGAGGGCGTCAAATTGGTGCTGGTTCAGATCTCCGGGGACGGTTTCATTGACCGTCTTCTCCACGGGAAGGAGGTCGTAGCGCAGGAGCAATTCGGCGTCGGCTTCCGACACCGAGGCGCCTTCGCGGGCGGACAGGGTGTGGCCATAGCCGATGACCCAGCCGCCGTCCTCGCGACGGATCGCGCGGGGCCTGAAGCCCTCGAAGCTCTTGATCAGCACGATCCCCTCGCGGGAGACCTTCAGTTCTTGCCTGGACGCGTCGGACACCGGATTTGACCCAAATCGAGACAGGGCGCGATCGCCCTGCAGGGGAGTGAGCAAGGGTCGCGCCGTTCGGTGTCGTCCTTACAACAGGATCACGCCGGCGAGTCCGAGGAAGGACAGGAAACCCACTGTGTCGGTGATCCAGGTGACGAATACGGGCGAGGCCACCGCCGGGTCGCGGTCGAGGCGATCAAGGATAAGGGGGATCAGGGTGCCGGCCAGGGAGGCCGCCACCAGATTGATCATCACCGCCAGGCCGATCGTCAGCGACAACAGCGGAATGCGGAACCAAAGCAGCGAAACGGCGCCGAGCAGAAGGGCGATCGCCGCACCGTTGAACAGTCCGACCAGGACTTCGCGGCTTAGAATCCGCATGGCGTTGGCGGAGTTCAACTCGCGCGAGGCCAGGGCCCTCACTGCGACGGTCAGGGCCTGCGTTCCCGAGTTACCGCCGATGGACGCCACGACCGGCATCAGGATCGCAAGCTGGACCAGCGCCTCGATCTCCTTGGTGAAGGCTCCAATCACCGACGAGGCGAACAGTGCCGTACCCAGATTCACAACCAGCCACGGGATGCGGGACCGGACGACGCCGAACACGCCCGCACCCCGGCTCTCGTCCGACACGCCGGCCAGGCGGAGGATGTCCTCGCGGTTCTCCTCCTGGATGATGTTGACGATGTCATCGACGGTGATCTGACCCACCAGACGCCCGGACGCATCGACGACCGGCGCCGAGATCAGGTGATATTTCTCGAAGATGTAGGCGACCTCTTCCTGATCCGTGTCGGCGGCGATGGCGTTCACCGGCTCCATCAGATCGGACAGTTTCACCGTCCGCGCCGCCCGCAGCAGGCCGCTGATCGGGATGCCGCCCACCGGCTTGTTGTGAGGGTCGACGACATAGATGTCGAAGAACAGCTCGGGCAGGTCCTCGCCCTGGGCCCGGACGTGGTCGATGGTGTCGCCTACGCTCCAGAACAGGGGCGCGGCCATCACCTCGCGCTGCATCAGACGGCCGGCGGTATCCTCGGCATAGCCCAGCGAGTTCTCGATCGCGGCCCGGTCGGTCGCCGGCATGGCGGCCAGCACCTTCTCGCGCTGGTCGTCCTCAAGATCCTCGACAACGGCGGCGGCGTCGTCGGAATCCAGTTCCTGAAGCGCTTCGGCGAGGGTGCCGGGGGCGACGCGCTCCAGCACCTCCTCGCGGATGCCGTCGTCCAGCTCGGGCAGGGTCTCGGCGAGCAGTTCGGGCGGCAGCCACAGGACCACCACCCCACGGTGCTCGGCCGTCAGGAAGCCCATCAGGTCGGCGACGTCGGCCGGGTGCAGGTCTTCGAGCAGGGAGCGCAGCCGCATCCCGTCGCCGTCGTCGGCGGCATCGACCACCTTCTCGACGAAGGCGGCGGTCAGGACATAGTCCTCGTCCAGCGCCTCGTGGTCTTCGTTGACGTCGGGATCGAGAGTGGCGGGTCGTTCGCTCACGCGGGGGCCTCCCTCTCTCGATGTGAATCAGCCTGGTAGGTGCCGGATTCTTATTCCCTAGTCTGATGGTGCGGTCGAGAAGACTCGAACTTCCACGGGTTGCCCCACAGCGACCTCAACGCTGCGCGTCTACCAATTCCGCCACGACCGCTCGCATCGGAGGGGGGCTGATAGCGGAGAGAGATAGCGGCGTCTAGGCCGATCCGGCCATGAAGTCGTAGACGTCGGCGGGACGGGTGACCGTGATGGCGATCCGGTCGTCGCGGATTTCGATCTGGCCACGGGCGACAGGGTGGTTGTTGGCGAGGATCCAGACCTCGTCGTGTTCGGACGCATCAAGCGGAATCACCGCCCCGCGGCCCATTTTCAGCAGCTGGGACATGGGCAGCACGGAGCGGCCCAGTACGACGGACAGCTCAACGTCGACGGCTTCGATCTGGCTCAAGGAATCTCCGGATACGCTGGAGGGTACTGGCGACGAAACTTGCATTGGCGGCCCTCGACCTCACATTGGGGCCATCATGCTTGCCGAGCCGTTAAGCGCCGCCGTTTCATCGCTGATTCGCCCCGATGGCCGCGCCGTCGAATGGGTCGTCGCGCCCGGCTATGTTCCCTATGAGCGGGCGGTCGCCGAAATGGAGGCGCGTGTGGCCCTGATCGCGGCCGGAGAGGCGCCGGAACGGGTCTGGTTGCTGGAGCATCCGCCGCTCTACACCGCCGGGGTTTCGGCGAAGGACGAAGACCTGATCGACGCCGGGCGGTTCCCGGTCCACCGGACGGGGCGGGGCGGGCAGTTCACCTATCACGGGCCGGGCCAGCGGGTGGCCTATGTGATGCTGGACCTGAACCACAGGGGCAAGGACGTGCGCGGCTTCGTGCGCGGGCTGGAGCGATGGCTGATCGGCGCGCTGGCCGGGTTCGGGGTCGAGGCTGATGTGCGTGAGGGCCGGGTCGGGGTCTGGGTCGAGCGGAAGGGCCCCGGCTGGTCGCGCGAGGACAAGATCGCCGCCATCGGCGTCAAGGTCCGGAAATGGGTCAGCTTTCACGGGATCAGTCTGAATGTGGAACCCGACCTGGATCATTTCAGCGGCATCGTGCCCTGCGGCATCGCCGAGCACGGCGTCACCAGTCTGCTCGATCTCGGCGTTCTGGCGACGATGGATGAGGCGGATGCGGCCCTGAAGACCAGTTTCGTGGGCGTTTTTGGCGCGGCGCGAGATTCTTCGCCCGACGAAACACGGGCTTAACGGCTCAAGTGTAAGCTTTCGCACGTCAGGGTTGACTGAAGGGTGCGTCAGATGGACGGAGCGGCGACGGCACAGAGGATCGAGGCCCCCGCCTTGTTCGCTTCCGCCGACCTGTCGACCTTTTTCGACGTCACCCTCGATATGCTCGTCATCCGTGATCTCGACGGCATGATCCTGAAGGTCAGCCGATCGTGGGAGACCCAGCTGGGCTGGAGGACAGACGAGCTGGAGGGGACGCAGTTGCTGCGTCTCGTCCATCCCGAAGACCTGGCTTCGACCCGGGCTGGCGTGGTCGCGGTCGAGACGCGTCGGCCCGGCGATCCGGTCCCGGGGCACATCAACCGTTATCGACACCGCGACGGCTCCTACCGCACCCTGGAATGGCGGGCCCACCGGTTCGGCGACCGCATCTACGGGGTGGCGCGCGACGTCACCGACCGGGTCGCGGCGGAACAGGCTCTCAGCGACGCCAAGGCGGCGGCCGAGGCGGCCAGCCGGGCCAAGACCGACTTCCTGGCCAATATGAGCCATGAGATTCGCACCCCTCTGAACGGCGTCATCGGCATCGTCGATTCCCTGCGTCGCACCGACCTGGACCCCGAACAGCGCGAGATGGTCGACCTGATTCAGGGCGCGGGGATCACACTGGAGCGGCTGGTCTCCGACATCCTCGACGTGTCGAAGATCGAGGCGGGACGACTGGACTTCGAGTCGCGCCAGTTCGATCTCGGCGAGGCCCTCGCCGGCATCATAGACCTGTCCCACAGCCGCGCCGCCGAAAAAGGCCTCCAGTTCGAGGAACGCCAGGGCTCGGGCGCGCGCGGCGTCTTCATGGGCGACAGCACCCGGATCGGCCAGATCGTCGGCAATCTGCTGTCCAATGCGGTCAAGTTCACCTCCGAGGGCAAGATCACGGTCGACTGGGACGTCAGCGGCGACGAGGTCGGCGAGGGCGTTCTGACCTTCACCGTGTCCGACACGGGGGTGGGCTTCGATGCGGCCACGGGCGCGACCCTGTTCCAGCGGTTCAACCAGGCCGACACGTCGATCACCCGCCGGTTCGGGGGCACGGGCCTGGGCCTGTCGATCTGCCGGTCCCTCGCCGAGCTTATGGGCGGTGTGGTCGAGGCGCGGTCCTGCCCCGGCGAGGGCTCGACCTTCACCCTGACCCTGCCCTTGCAGCGGGTGGTGGCGCTCGAGGAATACGACGGCCTGGCCGCCCCGGCGGAGTTCGGGCCGGTCCCGCTCTTCATGCCCGAGCGCAGCCTGCGCGTCCTGCTGGCCGAGGATCATCCGACCAATCAGCGCGTGGTGCAGTTGATCCTGGGGTCTGCGGGTGCAGAGGTCGTGACCGTGGAGAATGGGGCCCTGGCTGTCGAGGCCGTGGGCCGGTCACGCTTCGACGTCATCCTGATGGACATGCAGATGCCGGTCATGGACGGCCTGACCGCCACCCGTGAAATCCGCCGGATCGAGCCGGGCGGGACGCGCACCCCGATCATCATGCTGAGCGCCAACGCCATGGCCGAGCACCGCTACGAGGCCCTGGCGGCGGGGGCGGATCTGCACGTGGCCAAGCCTGTGACGGCGGCGAGCCTGCTGGCCGGAATCGCCCAGGCGGTCGTGGAGTAGGACAGCGAAGGAGAGGCTCCGGACGGCGCGCCTTCCTGGGAGGGCTGTGTCAGGTCCGGCGCGACGCGGCGGCGCTCGGCCAGGACAGCCGGGCGCATGCGCCGGTGTCGGCAGAGCGAAGCGACCACTGGCCCCCCAGCTGCCGGGCCAGGGCCTTGATGATCCTGAGCCCCAGACTCCCCGGTTCGGCGCTCGCCGCTTCAGAAACGCCCACGCCGTCGTCGGCGATGACCAGAGTTCGAATCTCGCCGTGGTCGCACAGTTCGATCGTGATCCGGCCGGGACGATCCGGAAAGGCGTGCTCAAGGGCGTTGTTGACGCATTCCAGCATGATCAGGACGACCGGCGTGGCCTCTTCGGCCGACAGCGCCACCTCGCCGCTGGAGATGGAGACGACGACATCGTCGCGGGCGGCGGCCGCGAGTGCGTCATCGACGATGGTGCGTGCAAGATCCTCGAAGGCGGTGGCCTGCTGCTCGGCGTCCGCGAGGCTTCTCTGGATGCTGGCGACGAGGGCGGTGCGGGTGGAAGCATCGGCCAGGGCCTTGCGGGCCCCCGGATCGGCAGCGGCGCGGGCTTCCAGACTCAGCAGGGCGCTGACCACCTGGATGTTGTTGGAAACCCGGTGCTGGACCTCCCGCAGGAGGATGTCGCGGCTCTCCGCAAGGGCGGCATTGCGCTCGACCTCGCGGGCCAGCCGGCGTGATGCGCCGTCCATGCCGACGATGAAGAAGATGTCGACCGCCGCGACGAAGATGTAGAAGCCCAGGGCGACCAGGGTCGCGACGGCGAGGTCGAAGCCCGGAGGGCCGATCCAGAACCACCAGGCGGTCAGGCCGGACAGCGTCGCTGTCAGGACAGCCGGACGCAGGCCCGCGTAATAGGCCACCAGCACCACGGCCGGGAAGAAGGTCAGATAGGGGAAGCCGGGCGGAAACCAGTGCGCCAGCCCGTAGCGCACGCCGAAGGCGACAGCCCAGGCGAAGATCGCCAGCAGATAGCCGCGCCACGCGGCGCGTCGGAAGAAATCCTGAGGCATGCGGTCCCCGGCAGGCGCATGATGCGAGGCTGCTGGCTCCACCTATCGAAGCTGAACTGCGGGAAGTCCAGTCCGGGGAGCCGCAGTGTCTGTTAACCGACTCCGGGCCCGGTTCCCGGCTACCCCCTCGCCCGCGCCGGCAGAAAGCGGCTGTTGCGCAGCAAGACGGCGCTGACGACCGAGACCAGAAGGCCGACCGGGAAGATCTCGGCGAAGGTCAACGGCAGGCGGAACAGGGGGGATTCATAGGCCTCGGCCATCTCACGCATCTGGGCCTCGAGCCGGGCGTAGGCGGCGGCCGGCATGCCCTCGGCGCGGCGGGCCTCGAGCGTCGCAGCGATATACTGGTCCATGAAGGCATAGTCGGTGGCGGCCAGATAGCCCTCCCAGACCAGGACATAGGCGAGGGAGGCGAACAGGGCGATGCCCAGGCCGACGCCGAGCGCAGGCAGGAATTTGATGACGCCGCCCCGGTTGTGATCGCGGTGCTGTTTCACCCCCATGAAGACGGCGGCCATGCCCAGCAGCATGATCAGATAGCCGAGCCAGACGTTGCCGTGGGGCTGGTCGCCGCCGATGACGACCGTGCCGATGACGCCGGCGATGATGATCAGTCCCGAGATCAGGCCGTAGACGAGGATGATGCGGGCCATGGCGGCCTCCCTTGCGTTTGTGATGCGGGGAGGCTGACCCCGGCGGCGCGCCGATCCTATCGCCCGAACGGGTGAATTCGACAGTCCGGACCGTTCAGGGGATCAGTCCGAGGTCGCGGGCACGGGTCACTGCGGCGGTCCGGGTCGCGACCTCGAGCTTGGAGAACAGGTTGGCGAGGTGGGTCTTCACCGTGTTGGGCGACAGGCCCATCGACCGGGCGATCTCCTTGTTGGCGCGGCCCGAGGCGAGGGCGTCGAGCACCTTCATCTCCTGACCCGTCAGGCCCAGCGAGCGGACGGCGGCGTCGTTGCGGACGAAGTCGGGACCGTGCCTGCGTGTTGCGATCTTCCAGCCCAGCCAAAGTCCCCCGGCCGCGAAGACGATGGCGATCACGGCGGCGTAGAGCTCGGGCGTGATCCGGCGCGTCGCCTGCTGAAGGTCGAGCCAGGCCAGGGCGAAGGCGCCCAGGGCCAGGGTGAGGCCGGCTGTGAGCACGGTGCGGATCATGCGGCGATGATGCGCGCCCGCCCGGCCGGGTCAATCTACGACATGACGAACGTCGGGGACGGGAGGGAGAGGTGGGTGTCGGGCACGGCCTCGCCCGCGAAGAACCGGACCAGCAGGGGGGCGATTTCGGGGTGGGATTCGAACACGTTGTGGCCGGCGTTCTCGACGTGGATCTGTGACCTCGCGCGGAACTGGTCGATGACCTCGGCCTGTTCCTCCAGTGGGGTGCGGCCGTCCAGCAAGCCGGTGAGCAGCAGGGCCGGAGTGTCGATGGTGATCGGACGGCGGAAGTCCTCACCCAGATCGAGTCCGGGAATGGAGCCCAGCAGATGGGGCATGGGGTAGTTGTGGGCGTCGCCCATGACGGCTGTCCGGGCTTCCTGTTCGACCAGGGCCAGGCGGGCAGGCGAGATGCCCGAAGCCATGTCCATCGCCTCGTTCATGCCCGAAACCCCGAACACGCGCGTGACGCCGCCGAAGTAGCCTGCGGCGCCGTCCGTCTGGCCGGCGTCGAGCGCCAGATACAGGCCGGGGAGGCGGGCGAGGGTCGGGGGATTGGCGACCATGGCGGCGGTGATCAACTGAACTCCGAAGCCTCCGAGCTTCAGCGTGACAGGGCCGGTGGGGGAGGCGAGGGTGATCGGGGCGGGGTCGGCGTCCAGCCGGGCGTGGACGCGGCGCATCAGGGCGGGCAGGTCCGGGATGGCGGCGCGGGCGACCGGGTCCTGACCCAGTACAGCGTCGACCCGGTCGAGGAAGGCGTCGATATGGGCCGGGCGTTTGACCGTCTGGTCCTGGCCCTCGAGGCTGGCCAGAACGACGCGGCCGATCGAGTCCGGATGGCGCTTGAGCACCGACAGGGCCAGATGGGTGCCGTAGCTGATGCCCCACAGATTGATCCGGTCGACGCCCAGATGGCGACGCAGATCCTCGATGTCGTCGGCGTTCTGTTCGGTGGTGTAGCCGGCCATGGCGACCCCGGACCGGGTCCAGTCGATCCAGGCTTTCTGGATGTCTTCGCGGTAGTAGCCGGTCAGGCCCGCGCGGGTCAGGTCGGGGAAGGGGCCGGTCGGGTCGGGGCGCGCGGGGATGTGGGCCGACAGTCCGGTGCCGCGCTGGTCGAAGGCGATGACGTCTGCGACGGCGGTCAGGGCCGTGAAGATGGGAAAGCGCGGGCCAGTGGCGGCATCGGCGCCGCTGCCGCCCGGGCCTCCGGCCAAATAGACGATCGGCGGACCCGGGTTGGGTGCGGTGGTGGGGAAGCGGATATAGCCCAGACGGATGCGGCGCGAGCGGGGATCGTTGCGATCCTCGGGCACGTCGAAGAAGCCGCGCTCGGCCGGGGCGGTCTCGCCGCTGCGGGCGGTGAAGGTAAAGGGACCGGTCAGGGGCGAGGGCGGGGTCTGGGCCAGGGCGCGACCGGCGAGTCCGAGGGCCGGGACGGCGAGGCCGGCGGCGAGGAGGGTGCGGCGGTTCAGGGAGATGTGGGTCATGGGGTCTGACTGCCCCGGCCCGGGGCGGTGTGCAGCCCCGCTTCGGTGAATGGTGACGCTGGATCGGTCAGCGGTGACGCCTTCCGGCGAACAGCGCGATAGGGTCCGCGAATGATCCGTACGATTCTGATGAGCCTGATCCTGATCGCCTTGCCCTGTGTAGCAGGGGCGCAGGACTGGACCGTGTGCCGCGGGGCGCTGGAGGCGGCCGGGCCCGTGGTCGGGGCTTGTCGCCCGATAGAGGGAGTGATCGATCCGCAGGGGCGCGAGCTCTGGCTGAGGGCGGTGATCGACCGGCCGGCGGGAGCGGAGCCACAGGCATTCTATGTCGGCGGGATCGCATCCTCCGAGGTCTGGCTGAACGGGGTGAGACTGGGGGCCAACGGACGGCCGGGCATCTCGGCGGCGACGGAGGTCCCGGGGCTCCATGGGGCGGCGTTTCCGATCGAGTCGTCGGCATGGCGGCCGACCGGCAATGTTCTGGTGGTGCGGATGTCGTCGTTCCACGGCGGATTGCGGCTGGACGGGCCGATCGGGAGGATGGGGGTCGCGGGGTTCCCGCCGCCGTCGCAGGCCCTGCCTCTGGCCGCGACGTTTCTGGCGGCCGGGGCCCTGTTGGCGGCGGCCTTCGGCTTCGGGGTGATCCACGCGCTGCGGCGGACCGGGTCCAGCCTGATCCTGACGGGGATGGCGGGGGTGGCGGGGCTTCAGGCGGTGCTGGAGACCCTGAGGGCGCTGGTGAACTATCCCTATCCGCTGCACGTCTGGCGACTGGTCGGGATCTGGGGGCTGACGGCGGCGTTCGCCGTGCTGCTGGTCGGCTATGTGGCGGGCCGGTTCTGGCCGGGGGCGCGACGAGGCCTGATCGGGGTGACGGTCGCAGGCCTCGCCGCCAGCCTGCTGGTGCCCGGGTTCGATTTCAAGACGGGGATCGCCCTGATGGTGGGGCTGGGGCTGTCGGCGGTCGCGGCGGCGGTGGCCGTGCGGCGCGGAGAGACGGGGGCGCGGCTGACCCTGGCCTATCTGGTGGCGTTCGTGATGGTGGGGGTGGCGATGCCGAGGTGGCTGGTCGACCTGTCCTATTTCGTGTTCGCGGCCGGGCTGGTGCTGCCGTTGCTGATGGCCGAGATGATCCGGCTGGGCCGGGACGACCGGGCGCGGGAGGCGGTGCTGACCGAGGCGGCGGCGCGGCCCGACTGTCTGACAGTGGCCTCGGCGCGGGGTCTGCTGCGGGTGCCGCTGGCGCAGATCATCGCGGTGGTGGGGGCCGACGACTATGTCGAGCTGAGGCTGGCCGACGGGCGCAGGCTGTTGCACGCGGCGCGGCTGGACCGGCTGGAGACCGAGTTGCCGGGAGGCTTCCTGCGGGTGCACCGGTCGGTGATCGCCAACATGGCGCATGTGCAGGGGTATGAGCGAGACGGAGGCCGGGGGCGGCTGCTGGTGGAGGAGGGGCCGCCCCTGCCGATCAGCCGCAACCGCCTGCCGGCGGTGCGGGATGCGCTGGAGGGGGCGAGTCTGGGCGGTGTAGTCTTGGGGTTAGATGGCGATCAGACGCAGCGGATGTCGCCGGGGTAACCGTCCAGCAGGCGGTCGCTGGTCAGCAGGACGAGGCCTTCGGCCATGGCCTGGGCGACGAGGATGCGGTCGAACGGGTCGCGGTGGATCGGCGGCAGGTGCTCGACGGCCAAGGCATGTTCGCCGGTGACCGCCAGCTCGATGAAGCCGGTGGCGATCAGCCGTTCACGCAGGCGACGAGGGTTGATCTGAAAACCGGGTCGATTCAGCGCACGCTTGATCGCGGTCTCCCACAGGTTGACGACGCTGAAGGCGATGTCGTTGTCGGGGTCAGACAGAAAGTTGCGGGCTGCGGCGGGCAACTTGTCCGGCTCCGCAGCTGTCCACAGGACTATCTGGGTGTCGAGGAGGAATCTCAACCCTTGTCGTCGCCGTTGAACATCCGCTCGATTTCCTCACGACCCATTTCATTGAAGTCGTCGGGGATCGAGAACTCGCCCTTCATGAAGCCGATCCGGCGCGCGGCCATGGCGACGCGGTCGGTCACCCCGGTTTCGAGCGGGGTGAGCTTGGCGACCGGCTTGCCGGCGCGGGCGATGATGATCGTCTCGCCTTTCTCGGCGCGTTCGACGAGGCCGGAGAAGTGGGTCTTGGCGGCGTGGATGTTGAGGGTGTCCATGGAAAGGATTGTAGTGGACTAAGGGAGGTTAGTCCATCAAGCTTGCCATCATTCAGTAGATCGAGGCCTGCCGATCTTGGAACCATGTTCGACGGGAATCGTGCATTATCCGATCATGGATCCATCACAGATCGTCAATCGCTTGGTTTCTAGCAGCGCGACCGCGACCGGGCGTATTCGCGTCCGGAACGCGCTGAATCCCGCCCTCTTTCTGTGCGCGTTGGTCACAATACCCTGCTTCGTGATGCTGAGATATGTACCGCCACATCTCCAAACATTTCTGTTCATGATAGGGTCGATGCCTGTAGTTGTGGCAGCGATTGGCTATCTCTACTTTATGATCGCAAGTCCGAACAGACTGCAATCCGAAGAATATTTGATCAAGAAGCAAGCGCTCGATCTAATTCAGGAAAAAGGTAGTAATATACCGATCAATCCGACATCTCTGCAGGCAATTTCGAATGAGGTTGCGCGGGATTTGGAGCGCCCATCGTGATCTTGCATTGTCATATGATGACGTTTCAATACGTCGAACGACAGGCCGTCATAAACGCCATTGGTGTGATACCTTCGGTGATAAACTGGCGAGCGGCGGTCGGAGCAATCTTTATCGTCACGGATGAGACCATAACGTCGAACGTGTTGGCTGAACTTCTGGCACCCCGACTTCCCCCCGAGGCTCTGTTCGTCATCGCCGCAATAGACGGTAGGCGAGCGCAAGGGCGTGCAGATGCAGACACTTGGAATTTCATCACCAACCCGTCTTGGCCGTTGCTGCTTCCCCCGCCGAAGGCACCTAGCTTACCGCCAAACTCATTTTAGCTAGCAACCGCTAGCGGCCACCCAAACCCCGTTCCACATCCGCCGATGATCAAGCGGCGAGCGCTCCGACGGCCATATCCTTTCGTCATTCCGGGCGCAGCGTAGCGGAGACCCGGAACAGGGCGGCGCCGTAGCGCAGCGAAGGCGATGGCTCAGCGAACGCGACAGTTTCGCGCTCTCGCGCGCCGCTGGGTTCCGGGTCTGCGAGGCTTCGCCTCTCCGCCCGGAATGACGAAAGGAAGGAAGGTTCTAGGCGAACTCCACCAGCACATCATCCGCAGCCACCGGATCGCCGGCCTTGGCGCCGACGGCCTTCACGACCCCATCCCGCTCCGCCTTGAGGATGTTCTGCATCTTCATGGCCTCGATGACGGCGACGGTCTCGCCGGCCTTGACCTCCTGGCCGACGGTCACGGCGATGGAGACGACGAGGCCCGGCATGGGGGACTGGATCAGTTTCGAGGTGTCGGCGGCCTGTTTCTCGGGCAGGCGGGCGAACAGCTCGGCCATGCGGGGGGTGAGGACGCGGACGCGGGCGCGGGTCGCGCCGGTGCGGATCGAGAAGCCGTCGGCGATGCGGGCGACCTCGGCGGTGAAGGGCTCGTGGTCGAGGACGGCGCGGAACTGGGCCAGGCCCGGGCGCCAGTCGATGTCGGAGAGCTGGAGGGCGCGATCCTCGCCGGCGAGGTCGAGGGTCAGGGCCTCATCCTCGTCGTAGCCGAGTGAGACGCCGTGGGCGTCCCGGTCGATCAGGACGATCCAGTCGGTGCGGTCGGACGGGTCGCCGGACTGTTCGGAGAGGATCTCGTTCATGGCCGCGGCCGTGGCGATCAGGATGTCGGTGCGGCGACGGTCGGGCGCGGCGCCTTTGAAGCCCTCGGGGAACTCGTCCTTGATGTAGCTGGTCGACAGGGCGCCCGAGCGGAACCGCTCCTGGTCCATGACGGCGGCGAGGAAGGGCACGTTGTGGCCGACGCCCTGAAGATGGGTGTCTTCGAGCGCCCGCTTCATGCCGTCGATCGCGCCGATGCGGGTCGGGGCCCAGGTGTTCAGCTTGGCGATCATGGGATCGTAGAACATGGAGATCTCGTCGCCCTCGCGGACCCCGGAATCGTTCCTGACCGTATAGCCGTCCTTTTCGCCCTCCTCGGGCTGGTCGTAGCGGACGAGGCGGCCGATCGAGGGCAGGAAGCCGCGATAGGGGTCCTCGGCGTAGATCCGGCTCTCGATGGCCCAGCCGTTGATCTTCAGGTCGTCCTGACCGAAGGCCATGGTCTCTCCGGCGGCCGAGCGGATCATCTGTTCGACCAGATCGACGCCGGTGATCAATTCGGTAACCGGGTGCTCGACCTGGAGCCGGGTGTTCATCTCGAGGAAGAAGAAGCTGCGGTCCTGGCCGGCGACGAATTCGACCGTGCCGGCCGAGTCGTAGTTCACGGCGCGGGCGAGGGCGACAGCTTGTTCGGACATGGCCTTGCGGGTGGCGTCGTCCAGCAGGGGGGAGGGGGCCTCCTCGATGACCTTCTGGTTCCGGCGCTGGATCGAGCACTCGCGGTCGAACAGGGAGACGATGTTGCCGTGCTTGTCGCCCAGGACCTGGATCTCGATGTGGCGCGGGTCGATGATGAATTTCTCGAGGAAGACGCGGTCGTCTCCAAACGCAGTCAGGGCCTCGGCCTTCACGGCGGAGAAGCCGTCGGCCATGTCGGCGTCGGAGTGGGCGACGCGGATGCCCTTGCCGCCGCCGCCGGCCGAGGCCTTGATCATGACCGGATAGCCGATCTCGTTGGCGATCTGGAGGGCGTGTTCGTCGGACTCGATCAGCCCCATATAGCCGGGGACGGTGGAGACCCCGGCCTGGGCGGCGAACTTCTTGGACGTGATCTTGTCGCCCATGGCCTCGATGGCATGGGGGTTGGGACCGATGAAGGCGATGCCCTCGGCCTCTAGCCGTCGGGCGAAGACGGGGTTCTCCGACAGGAAGCCGAAGCCCGGGTGGACCGCCTCGGCCCCCGAGCGGCGGACCGCGTCCACGATCTTGTCCTGCAGCAGATAGCTCTCCGCCGCGGGCGAGGGGCCGATGTGGATCGCCTCGTCGGCCATCTCGACGGCCATGGAGCCGGCGTCGGCGTCGGAGTGGACCACGACAGTCCCGATGCCCATGCGGCGGGCCGTCTTGATGATACGGACGGCGATCTCGCCCCGGTTCGCGATCAGGATCTTTGAGAACATGCGGCGATCCGTAGGCGGGCCTCGCGAGCCTGTAAACGGGGGCTGCACTCCCTCGCGCGAGAGGCGAACCGTCACACGGGCGCCGTTCTCGCTTGGCAAGATCAGGGTTCATCGGCTTTAACTCGCGGCCGAGCCATTCGCATCCCCCGCCTGGAGTTCGTTATGATCCGCTTTCTGACCGCCGTTTCGGCGGCCGCCTGCATGCTGACGGCGACCGCCGCGGTCGCGCAGGATTTCCGCGCCCTGGCGCGCACGGACCTGCAGGCCGCGCATGACGCGCTCCGTGACAACCACCCCGCAGCCGTCATTCCCGGCGCGCCGGGCGACACCTTCCGGAGCTGGCTCGATGCCGGTCTGGCGGACGCCAACGGCCGCATCGGCCAGGTCAATTCGGGCGACGCCCACGCCTATCTGATGCGCTACTACGCCGGCGGCTTCCGCGATTCGAACATCGCCATCACCCCGTCGTTCGAAGGCCTCGGCCCGTATTTCGGCATCAGCTGGCCCGGGATCACGACCGGCTGGCGCAACGGCCAGTACGTCGTGACCTATGTGAAGCCGGGCACGCGCAACGCGCCGCGCATCGGCGAGATCGTGGTCAGCTGCAACCTGACGCCGATCGAAGAGTACGCCCGCGCCAAGCTCGACAAGTGGGAGGGCAATCTCGACACCGAGGCCGGCCGCGTCACCTCGGCCCCTTACCTTCTGTGGAACCGCAACAACCCGTTCGCCGCCGGCACGCCTTCGACCTGCGAGTTCAAGCGCGACGCCCGCGCCCGGCCCCGCGCGGTCGAACTGCGCCCCGTGCCGCTGGTCGCCGGTGACCTCGAGGCCGCCTATCGCGCCACTGTCTATATGCCGCCGGCGACGCCGCTGAACGTCGAGACCGTCAACGGCCGTCCGTGGGTGCATGTCCACTCGTTCGCCGATTCAGCCGGCTGGGACGCCTTCAACTCCCTGGTCGAAGGCCAGGCGGCAGCCCTGCGCGGCCCGCAAGGCTTCGTGCTGGACCTGCGCGCCGCCTCGGGCGCCTCGGCCTACACCTCGACCGCGCGCGGCTATGGCCTGGCCAACCGTATCTGGACCCCGGAGTTCACCGTCAGCCGCCAGCCGGCCGCCGGCGCCATCACCTATCGCGCCACCCCGGGCAACCGCACCTGGTACGCCGACACCCTGGGCCGGATGCAGGCCGACCCGCGCTTCGTCCAGGAAGCCGCGCCGGTCATTGCCCAGACGCAGGAAATCGTCGCGGCCTTCGACGCGGCCCTCGCCGCCGGTCAGCAGACCTTCACCCTGCCGGGACGCGCCGCCGTCGCCGACACGGGCGCGGCCAACCCGGTTCAGGGTCCGGTCGTGGTTCTGGTCGACGCGGGCTGCTCGGGCGGCTGCCTCGACACCCTCGACCTGCTGTCCAAACTGCCGAACGTCCGTATCGCCGGTTCGGTGACGGCGACGGACACCATCTTCATCGAGCCGACCCAGGCCCGCCTGCCGTCGAACTATTCGGACCTGAGCTACGGCCACAAGGCCTGGACCAGCCGCGAACGCCCGAACAACGCGCCCTTCACCCCGGCGCAGGGCCTGGCCTACACGGGCAACCCGGCGGACGAGAACGCCGTGCGTACCTGGGTCGCGACCCTGTTCGGCGGCTGATACATTCTGGTGCGCTAACGCGGGCGACGTGGTTGCCCGCGGCTTGAGCGCGGTCTGAGTGAGATGGGGCCGGGCGGGGGAGACCTTGCCCGGCCTTTTTCGTTTGGGCCGGGCGCTTCAGGCAGCACGGCCTGCGACGGTGAGCGGTCGTCGCAGATGTTCGCTATGGGTGGGAAGCGGAAATTCCTTCCCGGGAGGTCAGGACGGAGCCGAAGCCCCGTCCCTCCCGAACGCTAGTGGAGTAGCTTCCAGAAGACGACCTTGTCTTCTCCCGCTGCATAGAACTCGGGAATCCGAGCCACCTCGACGTAATCCAGCGTCTTGTAGACAGCGCGGGTGCGGTCGAAGTCCGGGAGCCCGGACGTCTCCACGATAAGCACGCGCCCGTTTCGCTGGGACAACGTCTGTTCGAGGTGACGTGTCAGCCGGGACCCAACGCCCTGGCCTTGTTGGCTTTCGCGAACCGCGATCAGGAGCAGGTTCCAGGTTCCGTCCGTCATACGTTCCGGGGTGCAGTAGACGAGCCCCAGAACGACCTCGGCATCCATGGCGACGAACCAGAGATCATCCGGTGCGATGCCGGTCAGAAACGGCGCGGCCATTTCGTCGAGCATCTCTCCAGGGAAAAGGCCCGTGGTGTCGATAACGTCTTTCGCAGAAGTCAGGTCGCCCGCTGTAAGCTGGCGAATGGTGATGTTGTTCAACGGTTTTCTCGCTGTGATCAGGCATGAAGAAGCGCCCGCTGTTCTCCAGCGTCGGCGCTCTGCTCGGGCGCTCTCCTTCGAGAGCGCGCCTAGATCAGGCGGTGTGGTTGAAAGCTGACAAAAAACCTCCTGCCCGTGGGCACTCGAAACCTAAAGGCGCATGCCGGCCGCGACAAGATGCCGACCGAGGTCCGCAATGGGTCGAAAGCGGACAGCTTCACTCGTCCACTTTGCAGCCTCTCAGACCCACGATACGAGGTGCGCATCGCGACACTTGGAACCGCGCCGCGTTGCCCCCATGTCCCGTCCATGACCGACATCACCGACGCCCGCCCGAACCTGTCCGCCGCCGGATACGACCTGACGCCGCCGTCCGAAGGGCAGCGCGTGGCGCTGGAGGCGGATCTGAACGCCGAGGAGAAGCGGGTCCTGCTCTCCCACGGCACCGAGGCGCCGTTCTGCGGCGTGCTGCTGGGCGAGAAGAGGGCCGGCGTGTTCTGCTGTCGCGAATGCGGCCTGCCGCTGTTCCGGGCGACGACCAAGTTCGAGAGCGGCACGGGCTGGCCGAGCTTCACCCAGCCGGTCTCGGAGGATCACGTCACGGCCATCGAGGACCGCGCCTACGGCATGGTGCGGACCGAGACGACCTGCGCCCGCTGCGGCAGCCACCAGGGCCATGTCTTCCCCGACGGTCCGCCGCCGACCGGCCTGCGTTACTGCATCAACTCCGTGGCGCTGCAATTCGTGGAGGAGGGGCGGCCTCTGCCCGACCCGCTGGGGCGCGGCGACGGGGTGGCGTGACGCCCCTGAAACTAAGCCATCACGGTCCGGCCTCAATCCGGGTTAGGATGGTCGCCAGTCCGGAGTCCCGCCCATGCTGATCGCCCTCGCCCTGACCGCCCTCCTGGGTTCGGAAGACCCGGACGGCGTCGTCACGACTGCGCGGCATGGGGCCGGCGCGGTGATGGTGGGGGCCGAGGCCCCGACCACTGATGCGCGCCCCGACGCGGCCCAGGTCGTCGCCGTGACGCCGCACAACCTGACCACCCGCCAACAGATCGACCGCTGGGTCGCGGCCCGTGCGCCCGAATCTGAGCCGTTCGCCGAGACCGCCGGTCCGCAGGACGATCGCCAGATGCACGGCTTCGTCAGCGGTTCGATCGGGACCAACGACTATTCCTCCGTGTCCGTGGGCGTCTCCCTGCCGATCGGCGAGAACGGCCGGCTGGACCTGGCCTACAGCCAGACGAAGAACGGCTATGGCTACCCGGGCTACGGCTATGGGGCCTGGGGTTATCCGGGCGAGTATGGCTATGACCAGGTCGGCTATGGTGCGCGGATCCGGCCCTTCGGCGTCTATGATTCGCTGTACGGCGCGCCGGGCCGGTCCCGGTCGATGTCGATCGGCTTCAGCTGGGACGAGGACAAGGGCCGGCGCGATCGGACACCCATCATCAGCGCCGAGGACTGAGAACATCCCTGTGGGCTGGCGCTCGCCACACGGCGAGCCGGCCGCTTGAGCCTGGAAACCAAAAAGGCCCGGTCTCGCGACCGGGCCTTATCGTTTCGGAGTGGTGCCGCCGGGGGGAATCGAACCCACGACCTCAGCCTTACCAAGGATGCGCTCTACCACTGAGCTACGGCGGCCTGTTCCGAGGAAGCGGCCGTATAGCCACTCCACTGCCGGGGGGGAAGCCCATTTTCCCTTGCCCCGAAACTTTTCCCGAGGCTGAGTGGATGCATGACCGAACCGCCCGAGTCCTCCACGCCCGCGCCCGCCGAAGCAACGCCGCCCGCGGCCCGGACATCGGCGGATATCGAACGGGCGGAACGCACCGCGCGGCTGGCCAGGGCGCTGCGGGACAATCTCAGGCGTCGCAAGGCGGTTCAGCCGAAGCGGGACAGGCCGGGGAACTAGGGCGCGGCAACTGAAAGTCATCGAATCGGCGGGAGGCGGCCCTTTCGCGACACGGGGGGAGCGCGCTAGATAGCCGGCTCGCCGGGACAGTCGATCCTTGCGGCTTCAAGGACGACATGGACAGCATCACGGTTCACGGCAACGGCCCGCTTCACGGATCGATTCCGGTCAGCGGGGCCAAGAACTCGGCCATCAAGCTGATGGCGGCGTCGATTCTGACCGACCAGAAGCTTCTGCTGACCAACATGCCGCGCCTCGCCGATACAAAGTTCCTCGGCCGGCTGCTGCAGCAGTTCGGCATCGCGGTGACCGAGAACGGTTATGGCGCGGAACAGGAGACCCTGTTCGACGCCCGCGAAATCACTTCGACCTTCGCTCCCTATGATCTGGTCCGCCAGATGCGGGCCAGCTTCAACGTCCTGGGGCCGCTGCTCGCGCGCACCGGGCAGGCCAAGGTGTCGCTGCCGGGCGGCTGCACGATCGGGGCGCGACCGGTCGACCTGCACATCGACGCCCTGACGCGCCTCGGGGCGGTGATCGAGCTGGAGGAAGGCTATGTCTCCGCTACAGCGCCGAAGGGTCTGATCGGGGCCGAGATCGAGTTTCCCTTCGTCTCGGTCGGGGCGACCGAACACACATTGATGGCCGCGACCCTGGCGCAGGGAACGACGGTGCTGAAGCGCGCCGCGCGGGAGCCTGAGATCGGCGACCTGGCCCGCTGTCTGGTGATGATGGGCGCGAAGATCGAGGGGATCGACACCGACACCCTGGTCATTGAAGGCGTGACCTCGCTGAACGGCGGCGAGTGGTCGGTGATCCCGGACCGGATCGAGATGGGCTCCTATGCCTGCGCCGCCGCCATGGCGGGAGGCGAGGTCCGACTGACCAACAGTCGGGCCGGGCTGATCACCGCCCTGACCGACCGGATGGTCGAGGCGGGGGTCGAGATCGTCCCGACCGACGACGGGGTGATCGTGAAGCGCGATCCGTCGCAGCGTCTGAAAGCCGTCAATGTGGCGACCGAGGTCTATCCGGGGTTCCCGACCGACCTGCAGGCCCAGTTCATGACCCTGATGACCACGGCCGACGGCCTCAGCGTCATCCACGAGAACATCTTCGAGAACCGGTTCATGCATGCGCCGGAGCTGGCGCGGCTCGGGGCCGAGATCTCGGTCCATGCGGGCGAGGCCCATGTCACGGGCGTCGAGAAGCTCAAGGGTGCCCCGGTCATGGCCACGGACCTGCGGGCCTCCGTCAGCCTGGTGATCGCGGGTCTGGTCGCCGAGGGTGAAACCAATATCGGTCGCGTCTATCATCTGGATCGTGGGTTCGAGCGTCTGGAAGAGAAGCTCGGCGCATGCGGAGCGGATATCCGGCGGGTCAAGGGCCCGCCCGTCGAAGGACCGGGTGATGACCACTGAGGCCGTCGAAAGAGACGAACAGGAGGCGATCCGGGCTGCGAGCAGCGGCGGAGCGAACGAGCCCCTGCGCCTGCTGGCCGAGGACGGCGAGGACCTGGCCATCATCTCGGCGGCCCTTCAGGACGCGATCCTGAGGCCCGCGGACATCGTTTGGGAGAAGGGCGCGCGGCGTCTGACCATCGAATTGAGCCGGTTCTGCTGGGAATGCGGCGGGACCCGCGTCCGCGCCGCGATGCAGTTCGGCGACGTGATCTCGGTCAAGAGCCGGGGCCTGCCGAGGCTGCCGGACGCGCCGTTGGAACTGCTGGCGATCCATTTCTTCGAAGGCGAGGCCCCGGGCGGGCGGGCGATCCTGATGTTCGCCGGGGGCGGGGACCTGAGGGTCGACGTCGAATGCCTGGACGCGGTGGTGACGGACCTGTCGGAACGCTGGCCCGCCCGGGTCGCGCCGACCCATCTGGACACTCCTCCCAATGGGGCTGAAGCGTGAGCGATCATCGACTGGCCTCGGTCGACCTGGATGAGGCGACCCTGCCGTCGGCGACGGCGGAGATCGAGCACGAGCGTCGCGTCGCCATCTTCGACCTGATCGAGAAGAACCTCTTCGAACCCGAAGGTTCCGAGGGCGGCCCCTACGGACTGAAACTGTCGCTGCAGGACAACCGGCTGGTCTTCGACATCACCGGCGTCGATTACACCCGCACCTATGCCCTGAGCCTGACGCCGCTGAAGAGCGTGCTGAAGGACTATCTGATGATCTGCGACAGCTACTATGAGGCGCTGCGTGGATCGTCGGCCAGCCAGATCGAGGCTGTCGACATGGGCCGGCGGGGCCTCCACAACGAGGGGGCCGAACTGCTGAAGGCGCGGCTGGACGGCAAGGTCCAGATCGACCACGAGACGGCGCGGCGGCTGTTTACGCTGGTCTGCGCACTTTATCGCCGCGGGTAGTTTTCTCCTCCCTGTCGCGAAGCGATGGGGAGGAGAACTCGACTAACGCGCGGATTTCGTGCATTAGCGCCGACTTCTTACGGCTCGCGCTTTCGTCCGGCGCGGGCCTTGATTCGTATTCAAGGGCGCGAGAGGCCGCATGGCTAAGGAAGAACTGCTCGAGTTTCCCGGTACGGTCAGCGAACTGCTGCCGAACGCCACGTTCCGCGTGACGCTCGAGAACGATCACGAGATCATCGCCCACACCGCCGGCAAGATGCGCAAGAACCGCATCCGCGTGCTGGCCGGGGACAAGGTCCTGGTCGAGATGACGCCCTATGACCTGACCAAGGGCCGCATCACCTATCGCTTCAAGTAAGGGCCTGGGGTGAACCCCAAGCCGGAACTGGTGCTGGCCTCGGCCAGCCCGCGCCGCATCGAACTGCTGGCGCTGATCGGGATCATCCCCGATCGTATCGATCCCGCCGACATCGACGAGACCCCGCTGAAGGACGAGACGCCTTCGCGGCTTGCCGTCCGGCTGGCCCGGACCAAGGCGCTGACGATCGCCGCGCGGACGCCGGACGCCGTCGTGCTGGCCGCGGATACGGTGGTGGCCGTGGGACGTCGCCTGCTGGAAAAACCCGTCGATGCGGCGGAGGCGGAGAAATTCCTGCGTCTGCTGTCGGGCCGGAACCATCGGGTCTTCACCGGTGTGGCCGTGGCGACCGGCGAGACGGTGCGGCATCGGGTCGTGGACACCCGCGTGGCCATTAAACGCCTGTCGGACGCCGAGATCTCCGACTACGTCGCCGGCGGTGACTGGAAGGGCAAGGCCGGGGGCTATGGCATCCAGGGGCCGGCGGCGGCCTTCGTGCTGAAGATCATCGGCAGCCATCCGGCCGTGATGGGCCTGCCCCTGCCCGAGACGGTCAACCTGCTGGCGGGCGCCGGCTGGCGCAAATGAGCGGGGTCGAGGTCTTCCTGGACGACACGCCGGGCGAGATCCGGGGAATCGTGGCGCGGGACGGACGGTTCGAACGGCTGATCATCCACAGGGAGGACGATCCGCCGCAGCACCGGCTGGGCGCCCGGGTCGTCGGACGGGTGATCGAGGCCGACGCCGCCTTCCGGGCCGTCTTCGTCGATCTGGGGTGCGACGGGCCCTCGGGCTTCCTGCCGCTGGGCAAGGGCGAGAGCCTGCGGGCGGGCGAGATTATCGAGGTCGAGGTGACGGCCGAACGGCGCGAGGCCAAGGGGCCGGCGCTGAAACGACTGGGGGCAGGGGAGGGCAGGCCCCGTCTGCTCGCTGCCGGGCCCGATGTCGCCGAACGCCTGCGACTCCTCGCGCCGGGCTTGTCGCCGATCACCGGCGTCGAGGCGATTCAGGCGAGCCGGGAGGCCGAGGAAGACGCCCTCAATCCAGGCGAAGTGTTCGCCGACCGGGCGCTGGACCTGGCGGTGCAGCGGACGCGGGCACTGATCGCCGTGGACATCGACTATACGCACCTTCCGGGGCGGGACGCGCGCAAGGGCAGGGCCCAGGCCAATCGTCTCGGCCTTATGCACGCCGCCCGGATGATCCGGCTGAGGGGGTGGGGCGGGCTGGTCGCCGTCGACCTCGTCGGGACCGCTCTGGACCCGGCCCAGATCACGGAGATGGCCAGGGCGGCCTTTGCCGGCGACGACGCGACCCTCGGGCCGCTGAGCCGGTTCGGCCTGTTGCAGCTGGCCCTGCCGTGGCGGTCCCGGCCGGTGGAGGAGATTCTGCTGGACGCCGGCCGGCGACGCGCGCCGGCGACGCGGGCGATCGATGTCGCGCGGTCTCTGAGGCACAGGATGCTGTCGGACACGACCGCCCCGCGGTTCACGGCCCGGTGCGCGCCCGAGGACGCCGCAGCCTCGGCATCGCTGGTCGCACGCCTCGGTCCGCGCGCAGGGGTTAAGGCGGACCCGGCGGTCGCACCCGGGCGTTTCACCGTCGAGGAGGGCTGAACGAATGGCGACCTGTCCAATCTGTCGCAGGAATCCGACCGTCGAGGCCTACAGGCCCTTCTGTTCGAAGCGGTGCGCCGATGTGGATCTGCAGCGCTGGCTGGTGGGGGCCTATGTCCTGCCTGACACCGACGAGGGCGTCCCCGACGCCGATCCTGAAAACGAAGACTGATCCTGCTCTGGACACCCCGTTTCGGCTCGCCTATAGACCCGCCTCTCGCGTTTCCGCGCGGGCGCCTGGATAGCTCAGCTGGTAGAGCAATGGATTGAAAATCCATGTGTCGGTGGTTCGAACCCGCCTCCAGGCACCATTCCCTTTTCCCCCAAATCAGACTCTTCGTCCGCCCGGTGGGCTCCGTGATGCACGGGACCGCATAGACTCCCGATCCCGGCTGCTGGACCGCCGGAATCCGCGTGTTTGACAGGCCATTCCCAAACGTAAGCCTGTCATGCCTGTTTGGCATCGGCGGGGTCGATTAACCTAACGCCGAAATGCAGCAGTGGTAAGACATTGCGGGGTTTTGGGTCGGGGGCTCGCTTGCGGGGCGAAAAGCACCTCTGAAGCCTTGACGCTCTGTTATCGGTTCGCCAAAGGAGCTTGACCGCTTTCTTTGCGTGAGCGGCCGAACGCCCCGTGAGCATCGTGCTCAAAGGCTTCGACCAACCCGCCGATGGGCGCCCTCGGGCAACCGGATGCGACAGAAGGCGTTCCGTCGTTGGCCATCCTGGCCGGCCGGCGGGACAAAACCGTTTTCATAGAGGGCGGAGCGCCCCTGACGCGCTCCGTTCCTTGGGTTCCACGAGTCAGACCAAAAAAGCAGGAACTGGCGACACATGATTAAGACCAACACCCTTCTCGCCCTGGCCGGCGCCGCCGTCCTGATGGCGGGCTCGCCGGCTCTGGCGCAAGCCCCGGCAGCCCCTGACGCGACCGCGGCTCCTGCCGCCGCCGCTCCGGCCACCGCCGCCCCGGCTCCGGCCGCTCCCGCTGCCGAAGCCGATCCGGAATCGGTCGGCGACGCCGTCTCCGGCGGCCACGGTTCGGGCGGCATCACGCCGATCTCGATGTTCCTGGAAGCCGGCATCGTCGTTAAGATCGTCATGATCGGCCTGCTGCTGGCCTCGATCTTCTCCTGGACCCTGCTGCTCATCAAACTGATCGAGTTCGGCGGCCTGAACCGCAAGACCGACCAGTTCCTGGAAGCCTTCCGCGGCGCCCGGACGATCGCTGACATGCGTCGCGTGTCGACGTCCGACGAGTTCGACGGCAACCCGCTGGCCGACATGGCCGCCGCGGCCACCGAAGAAATCGAACTGTCCCGCCAGGCAGGCCTGAACATCCATGGCGACCACAGCGACTCGGCCCTGCTGCGCGCTCAGCAAGCCGTCGCCGCTGTCCAGGCCGGCCTTGCCGCTCGCCTCTCGGGCGGTCAGCAGTTCCTCGCCTCGACCGGTTCGACCGGCCCGTTCGTGGGTCTGTTCGGCACCGTTTACGGCATCATGAACTCCTTCATCGGTATCGCCCAGTCGAACACGACCAACCTGGCCGTCGTCGCCCCGGGTATCGCTGAAGCCCTGCTCGCCACCGGTATCGGCCTGTTCGCCGCTATCCCGGCCGTTATCTTCTACAACTACTTCAACACCCGCATCTCGGCTTACGGCACCCGTTCGGACGGCTTCAACGCTGAGCTGATCAACGCCATCTCGCGTCAACTCGACAAGGGAGCGTAAGACGGATGGCCGCCAAACTTTCAGGCGGCGGCGGCGGGAAGTATCACGTCGAGCAGAACAGCGATATCAACGTTACGCCTTTCGTTGATATCATGCTGGTCCTCCTCATCATCTTCATGGTGGCAGCCCCGCTCGCCACCGTGTCGGTGGAGGTGAAACTTCCGACCGCGGTCGCACCGCCCCAGGAGAATCCGCCGAAGCCGGTGTTCATCTCCATCCAGAACGATGGCGACGTCTTCATCGGTGACGGACGCAGCAGCCCTGAACAGCTCGGGGACGACCTGCGGCGCCTGATCCGGACCCGTAACCCGGAGGAAGAGCGCATCTTCATCCGCGGCGACCAGCAGACCCGCTACGGTGACTTCATGCAGGTCATGAACGCCCTGCAGGACAACGGCTTCTATTCCGTCGCCCTGGTCGGCGAAGACAACTCGCCGCAGTAGGTCCGGACATGACAGACGCACCCGTTGAGTATCATCGCAGCCGCTATGACGCCCCTCGCAAGAAGGGCTTCATGGGGGTCTCCCCCGGCGTTTGGCTGATCGCCCTCGGAACGGTCACCGTTCTGTTCGCGATCATGATCTTCTACCTTCAGAAGACCAAGTTCGAACTCCGCATCCAGGAGTATTCGGACGACGCCGTGGACGTCGAGATCGTTGAACCGATCCCGCCGCCCCCGCCGCCGCCGCCGCCTCCGCCTCCGCCGGACACCCCGCCGCCGCCCAAGCTGCAGGTCCGTCCGCCGGTGATCAACACCCAAGCGCCTCCGCCGCCGATCACCCTTCCGATCGAGCCGACGAAGAAGGAAGACCGGGTCGAGTATCGGGGTCCCCCCGTCATCGTCCCCGGACCGCCGCCGCCGCCGGCCCCGCCGGCTCCGGTTCGCCCGCCGGTGATCACCAACCCGAGCTGGGCCTCGCAGCCTCGCCCGCAATACCCCGATCGCGCTCTCGAGCGCGGCCTGTCGGGCAGCGCGGATCTGAGCTGCACGGTCAACCCGAACGGCAGCGTCTCCGGATGCTCGGTCGTCTCGGAAACGCCGTCGGGCGCCGGCTTCGGTCGCGCCGCCCTGGCTGCCGCCCGCAGCGCCCGTCTGTCGCCCCGTTCGGTCGACGGCGTGGCCACCGGGGGTACGGTTCGCTTCACCGTCAGGTTCAACCTGCCGGACTAGGACATGGCCCGGAAACGGACCAGGGAAGACGCCCCGAGGGAAACCTCGGGGCGTTTTTCGTTGCCGGATGGCTTGCAGGTGTCAAAGCGGCCTTGATCGCCGCTCGTGGCGCCGCTAGACAACGCCCCTCGCGTCGCCCTTCCCCGGTTCGATCCTCCGATCGGCCGACAATCGGGGCGCGCTGTGCCGCCTTAGCTCAGTTGGTTAGAGCGCCGGTTTGTGGAACCGGAGGTCCTCAGTTCAAGCCTGAGAGGCGGTACCATTCTCACCCTTCGATCGTCAGGCCACGACGGGTTCGGGCTCGTCCTGATCCAGCGGTGATGCGGTGACGTCGGGCCGCTGGCGAAGGGTTTCGATCGGCCCCTCCAGCTTCGACAGTGCGCTGATCGCCGCGGCATGGCCGGTCGCGACCACAGGTTCGTAGACCTTCCAGTCGCGGATGTCGGAGCCCTCGGGTTCCGGCAGGATCAGGAGGTCGGCCTCTGCCCGCGAACTGATCATGTCAGCGTCCGTGGTGATGGTGGCCGAGCGCATCAGCACCGAGACGATCGGCGGACCCTTCTTCCACGCGCCCGAGACGATCCAGCGCCACCAGGACGGCGGATTGGCCAGGGTCGCAGGATCCACGCCGCGCATCTGGGACATGTCGACGCCGACGATGGGGCCGGCGTTCAGCTGGCGCATGACGTCGGTCGGGAAGTTCTTGATCACCGCGCCGTCCACCAGCACCTGGCCGTCGATCACGACCGGCGGCATGACGCCGGGGATGGAGATGGAGGCGCGCATGGCCCGCCGCAGCAGACCCCGACGGTGCACTTCGATCCGGCCGCTGGTCAGGTTCGAGGAGACGGCGAAGAAGGGCAGGGGCATGTCGGCGATGTCGATCTCGCCATAGGCGTCCTGGAGCAGCCCGGCGACCTTGCCGGCGTGGGTCATGGCGATCATCGGGAAGGCGAGATCCGACAGGGGGTCCGAGCGGACGAAGGCGGTGCGGATGCGGGCGTCGAGCTCATCATCGGTCCAGCCCAGGGCCGGACCGGCGGCGATGACGGCGCCCATCGAAGAGCCGCCGAGGAAGTCGAACCGCACCCCGGCTTCGTGGAGGGCCCGCACAGCGCCGATATGGGCGTAGGCGCGGGCGCCGCCGCCGGAGAGGACGAGGCCGACGGCCGTGCCGGTGACGATCCGGGCGATCCGGGCCGCATCGGCGGCGTCGCCCTCGATGGCGTGGAACCAGCGACCCGGGTTGATCTTGTCCAGCCAGACGGCGGTATTTGCCGGACGGCGCATGCGCGGATCGCGCAGCAGGATCAGATCGGTGAACTGCTGCAGGCCGTGCGCCGTTCGGATCGGAATGTTGGATGGGGGAGCGGTCAGGGCGTCGCCGACCAGGAACAGTCGGTCCACCTGGCGGGCGCAGAGGTTGGCCCAGGACGGCTCGTCCAGCTCGGCGACATAGAGGACGAAGTCATGGGTGTCCTCCATGCGCGAGAACCATTCGGAGACCGAGGACAGGGCCGAATGGTCGATGACCTGACAGGTCTTGCCCTGCGCCTCCACAGCCGCGGCGACGCGGTCGACAAAGGGGCGGATGGGGCGGCCGCGCACGGAGATGAAGCCGAAGACGCTGGGTTCGGTGACGCCCGGCGCGCGCTCGCGGGCCCGATGCAGCATCAGCCGCGACAACTCGATCATCACCTCGGGCTGGGTGCGAACGGCTTCGAAGAAGACCTCGCGCGGCAGGGCGAGGATCTCGGAGTCGCGCAGGGCCACGACGCTGGCCGAATGGGGGGTGCCGGCGATCAGGGCCATCTCGCCGACGGGCTCGCCCGGCTTGATGACGCCGAGGAACTGGGGCGGCTGGTCGTCGTCCTGGCGGAAGACGCCGAGCCGGCCCGAACGAACGAGATAGAGACTGTCGGGCTCGTCTCCGGCCGAGAACAGCAGCTCTCCGCCGGTCAGGGCGAACCAGCTGGCCCGGGTGTTCTGGTCCTCGAAAACCCGCGCCAGCGCCGCTTCGAGATTGTCGTGGCGGGATGTGCTCATGCGGGTATCGTCGCCGTGGCTGGCGGCCGGACCAGGCCGGTCGGTGGGACTGGATTAACGGCGGTTTGGGGCGGGGGGCAAGAGGGAGTTCCCTCTCCCTCCGGGAGAGGGATAGGCCTAGCGCCGCCTTGCCGTGAACAGGTCGCCCAGCCGATCCGGCGTGCCTTCGATCCGCTCCAGGTGCGGGTACTTCAGCCCGTCGTGGTAGTCGAAGATCACCGTCCGGTAGTGGGTACCGTCGCGGACGATGAGTTCGATTTTTTCGGCCGTGCCCTTCGCAGTCGTGACCGCAGCTGCGAGGTTTCCCGAGGTGGTGGCCTCGCCGTTGACGGCGATGACCTGCATGCCGATCGCCAGGCCCTGTTGGAAGGCAAGGCCGTTCCACATGACGCTCGAGATCGTGTTGTCCGTGCCGGTCATGAAGCCGAGCGAATAGATGAAGTCGTTGCGGCCGTACTCGCCCCAGAGCGTCTTCTGATAGTCGCTCATCGTGTCGGTGTAGACGAGGCGATAGCCGCCGCGCGCCAGACCGTCCAACGGGGCGCCCGGGCCGTGGCCGTCCAGACGGGTGCGCAGGAAGGTCGCCCAGTCATGCTCCATGACGCCGTTCAGCGTCTCGACCACGGTCTCGAAGGTATAGGGGTTCTCGTCGAAGGCGCCGTCCTCGACGCCGAAGAAGGCGCGCGCGAAGTCGTCGAGCGACTTGCGACCATCGGTGCCCTCGCGGATCAGGGTGTCGGCGTCGAGCCAGATCAGCTGGCCCTCGACATAGTAGTCCTCGCTGCGCTGCCAGGAGCGCCAGCCGATCGGGCGGCGCTGGGAGATGATCGGATCGTTGACCGTGTCCTGCATCGCCCGCCATTCGCGGCCGACGGTCGTGTCATAGGTGGCGGCGTCCATGGCCAGGGCGTCCAGCGCCTGCTGGCGGCTGTGCAGGCCCGAGCGGGCGGCCAGGACCTTGCCCCAGAACTGGGTCTGGCCCTCGTAGACCCACAGAAGTTCATTCTGCATGGGCAGGTTGAAGTTGGCGACATCCTGGCCCGCCGGACGGCGGTACTTGCCGTCCCAGGAGTGGGTGTATTCGTGGGCCAGCAGGTCACGGTCGCCGAGCTTCGATTCCCAGTCGGTGAAGAAGCCCGGATCGACGCTGTTCTCCGATGAGCGGTGATGCTCCAGACCGATGCCGCCCATCCGCTCCGTCATGGCGAGCAGGAAGTCATAATGGTCGTAGTGGCGTGCGCCGAACAGGCGGTCGGCCTGCTGGACGAGGCTGCGGAGAATGCCGACTTGGTCGTCGGTCGGGGCGATATTCGCCTCGGCGTCGGCGACGATGTTGAGGAGGACGGGCGAACGGCCGCCCGGATCGAGATCGATCTGGCGATAGTGCTCACCGGCGAACATCGGGCTGTCGACGAGGACATCCAGCGGAACCGGCTGGAAGGTTGTCATGTCGCCGGCCTTGCCTTCGGGGCGCAGCGCCGTGCCGTATTCCCACCCGTCGGGCAGGGTCACGCTGGCCTGGACGGTGACGTTCCGGTGGAAGCGGCCGGCGGGGTAGAGCAGCATCTTCTCCCACTGGATGTTCAGCATCTCGGCCGTCATCGTGATCCGGCCCTGGGCGTCCGTCGTCGGCGACAGATGCTGGAACTCGGCCACCAGCTCGGTCGCACCGGCCGGAACGACGATGTGGAAGGCGAACGGACTGAGGGCATCACGGACCCACTCCACTCGCTGGCCGTTCGCCGTGAAGGTGAGGCCGGCCAGCTGGGTGATCGGTCCGACGGGGCCGTGGTTGCCGGGCAGCCATTCGGGGAAGAACAGGGTCATCGAACCGGCGGCCTCGACCGGGATGGTCTCGCGCACGCGATAGATGCGGCGGTTCAGATCGGTCGCGTCGACATCGAGGCGGACGACGCCGGGCCAGGCGCGGTCGACGACGGCGGGGATGGACTGGGGCGTGGGCGGCGTCTGGGCGAAAGCCGGGGCGGCCGAGGCGAGCAGTAGGGCCGCCAGACAGGCGGAGACGGCGAGACGCTTCATGATGCTGGAAGTCCGGCGAGGGTAAACAGGCGCGCACATGAGCGCCGGGTGCGACAATCCGTCAAGCGAAACGGTTTCCCTCTCCCTCCGGGAGAGGGAGCATTGCCTACTTCACTTCCAGCAGTTCGACCTTGAACAGGAGGGTCGAGTTGGGCGGGAGTTCGTCGCCGCCGACCCAGCGGTCGCCGTATCCGAGCGACGCGGGGATGGCGAAATAGAAGGTCTCGCCGGCGCGCATCAGGGCGACGCCTTCGGTCCAGCCCTTGATGACGCGATTCAGCGGGAACTCGGCCGGCTCGCCCCGGTCATACGAGCTGTCGAACTTCCGGCCGTCGATGAAGGTTCCTTCGTAGTGGACGCGAACGGTCGAGGTCGCGGTCGGCTGCGCGCCCTCGGGGTGGGCGGCGCCTTCGCGGCGGTACTGGAGGCCCGAGGCCGTGGTGGTCCAGCCGCGACGGGCGCCGTTCCAGGCGAGGTAGGCGGCCTGGCCGGCCTCGTACTGCTCGGGCGTCGAGTAGACAGGCCGGTCGTTGGTGGTGACGACGATCTCGTCGGGCGCTGTGGCGCAGGCGGCGAGGGCGGTGGCTCCGAGGATCGGGGCAAGGACGGTCGCGACGATACGTTTCATGACGTCAGGCTTAGCAGGCGTCCGGGCGCTCGGCTATCCGGACAGACTGTCGTGCCGCCGCCGGAGGAACAGGGCCTCGGCCGGCGACGGCGACAGGGCCAGGGCAGCCGCATACTCCTGCCGGGCATCGGCCGCCCGGCCCAGTCGGGTGAACATTTCGGCGCGAGCGGCGTGGAGCGGAAGCCACCCGTCCACCTCAATGGACAGCAGGGCCTCCAGGGCCACGGCCGGACCCTCGACCTCCGCGAGGGCGACGGCGCGATTGGTGCGGACCACCGGGTCGTCGCGTTGCAACAGCAGCAGGCTGTAAAGGCCGAGGATGGCGGCCCAGTCGCTCCTGCCGGTCCGGGCCCGATCGGCATGGGCCCCGTGAATGGCGGCCTGGAGGGCGCGCGGACCCGGCAGGGTCCGGCGGGCCCTGGAGGCCGCCGCCGATGCGCGGAGAAAGCGCTCGGCCTCTGCCAGCAGGGCGGCGTCCCAATCGGCCGGGTCCTGATCGGTGAGAGGAAACATGGCGCCTTCGCTGTCGAGACGGGCCGGTCGGCGGGCTTCGGCATAGCGTGTCGTGGCGGCCAGCGCCTGGACCTCGGCGTCCCCGGGCGCGAGACGGGCGAGAAGGGCGGTCAGCTTGACCACTTCCGACGCGAAGTCGGCGTGGGGACCGGCGCCCGCCGCGTCGGCATGGGCCTGGGCGTAGGCGATTTCGAGCGTGGACAGGACCGCGTCCATCCGCTCCGGCCAGCGATCGGAGGAAGGGACGTCGAAGGGGACGCCGGCGTCGGCGATCTTGCGTTTGGCGCGGACCAGCCTTTGGGCCAGGGTGGGCTCGGGCGTCAGGAAGGCGGCCGCGACCTCGGCTGTCGACAGGCCGCAGACCGTGCGCAGCGTCAGGGCCGCGCGGGCGTCGGGACTGACCGCCGGATGGCAGCAGACGAAGATCAGCCGCAGCCGCTCGTCGGGTATGGGCTCGTCGAGCGCCATGACATGGTCCTCGGGCGTGGGTTCCGGCGGGGCGTCGTCGGGGCGCCAGGCGGCGGCGGTGGCGCGGCGGCGGAAACGGTCGAGCGCCCAGCGGCGGGCGACCGCATAGAGCCATGCGGCAGGGTCGGCCGGGGGGGCGTCTCCCCATTTCTCCGCCGCGCGGGCGCAGGCCTCGGCGAAGGCCTCCTCGGCCAGATCGAGATCGCGGAAGGCGGCGGCGAGGGCGGAGACCACCCGGCCGCCGGCGTCCCGGAACGTCTGGTCGAGGAGACGGCTCACCGGGACGGATCAGTCCTGCGACGGCGGGGACAGCATGGGGCGGATCTCGATCGAGCCCGTCTTGGCGATCGGCAGCTTTTTCGCCCATTCGATGGCGGCGTCGAGGTCCGGCACGTCGATCATGTAGAGGCCGCCGAGCTGTTCGCGCGTCTCGGCGAACGGGCCGTCGTGGACGGTGCGGCCCTGGGGTGTGACACGGACCGTGGTGGCGGTGTCGGGGCTCTTCAGGCCCGCCCCGCCGACGATGACGCCGGCGGCGCCCATCTCCTGGCCGTAGGCGTTATGGGCGGCGACGATGTCGAGCCAGGCCTGGCCGCTGTCGCCGTCGGGATAGGACTCGGCCTGGGGCTCGTGAATGAGAAGGGCGTATTGCATGGGGTCAGCCTCCGGTTTTGCGGTCGCCTGATCGGACACTCCGATCCTGCACGACAAGAGGAAGACGCGCGAGGGTGGCGCGGATCGACAGGGCCGCTGCGAAAAAGTCAAGAAGGCCTTTATTTCGCCCGCGAAGCGCGTATATGTCCGCGTTCCGCACCACTCCCCATGAGTCTGCGCGAAAGCGCCGAGGCCCGGTCCGTCGCCCTCCGACCGAGCGAAGGCGTGGCTCCTTCCCCCAGGGAGCTTCTCAGATTTCAGGCCTCCTGATCCCGCAGGGATCGAGGGTGGAGGCCGAAACCGATTGTCACGGCATGCCCGCTCGCATCGCCGTGGCTACTGCATTTTGCGCGTGGTCTCCCCCGGATCCGCGAATGGGAAAACAGAATGACTGACGTCCTGAACGGTCTCACCATCAACGGTCAGATCGCATCGGCCACGACCTTTACCGGCAAGAAGCGCATCCGCAAATCCTTCGGGCGTATCCCCGAGGCGGTGGCGATGCCGAACCTGATCGAGGTTCAACGCGCCTCCTACGAACAGTTCCTGCAGCGCGAGGTGCGTCCGGGCGTCCGCAAGGAACAGGGCATCGAGGCCGTCTTCAAGTCGGTCTTCCCGATCAAGGACTTCAACGAACGCGCCGTGCTGGAATACGTGTCCTACGAGTTCGAGGACCCGAAGTACGACGTCGAGGAATGCATCCAGCGCGACATGACCTATGCCGCGCCGCTGAAGGTCAAGCTGCGCCTGATCGTCTTTGAAGCGGACGAGGAAACGGGCGCGCGCTCGGTCAAGGACATCAAGGAACAGGACGTCTACATGGGGGACATCCCCCTGATGACGGACAAGGGGACCTTCATCGTCAACGGCACCGAGCGGGTGATCGTTTCGCAGATGCACCGTTCGCCGGGCGTCTTCTTCGACCACGACAAGGGCAAGACCCACTCGTCGGGCAAGCTGCTGTTCGCCGCCCGCGTGATCCCGTACCGCGGCTCGTGGCTCGACTTCGAGTTCGACGCCAAGGACGTGGTGTTCGTGCGTATCGACCGTCGCCGCAAGCTGCCGGCGACCACCTTCCTCTATGCCCTCGGCATGGACGGCGAGGAGATCCTGCGCACCTTCTACGAAACCGTGCCCTACGAGAAGCGCGGCGAAGGCTGGGTCACCCCCTACAAGGCCGATCGCTGGAAGGGCGTGAAACCCGAGTTCGATCTGGTCGACGCCGACACCGGTGAAGTCGTCGCCTCGGCCGGGCAGAAGATCTCGGCACGCGCCGCCAAGAAGCTGGGCGACACCACCAAGTCCCTGTCGCTGGCGGCCGACGCCCTGGTGACCCGCTATCTGGCTGCCGACGCCGTCAACTACGAGACCGGCGAGATCTACGCCGAGGCCGGCGACGAGCTGGACGCGCCGACCATCGAACTGCTGGAAGGCAAGGGCTTCACCACCATCGACGTGCTGGACATCGACCACGTCACGGTCGGCGCCTACATGCGCAACACCCTGCGCGTCGACAAGAACACCGGCCGCGAGGACGCCCTGTTCGACGTCTATCGCGTGATGCGTCCGGGCGAGCCGCCGACCCCGGAAGCCGCCGAAGCCATGTTCAACTCCCTGTTCTTCGACAGCGAGCGTTACGACCTGTCCGCCGTGGGCCGGGTCAAGATGAACATGCGTCTGGAAACGCCGGAAGTGTCCGACGAAATCCGCGTCCTGCAGAAGGATGACGTGCTGAAGGTCCTGCAGATCCTCGTCGGCCTGAAGGACGGCCGCGGCGAGATCGACGACATCGACAACCTGGGCAACCGCCGGGTCCGTTCGGTCGGCGAACTGCTGGAAAACCAGTACCGCGTCGGCCTGCTGCGCATGGAACGCGCGATCAAGGAGCGTATGTCGTCGGTCGATATCGACACGGTGATGCCGCACGACCTGATCAACGCCAAGCCGGCCGCCGCCTCGGTGCGTGAATTCTTCGGCTCGTCGCAGCTGTCGCAGTTCATGGACCAGACGAACCCGCTGTCCGAGATCACCCACAAGCGTCGCCTTTCGGCGCTTGGCCCGGGCGGTCTGACGCGCGAGCGCGCCGGCTTCGAGGTCCGCGACGTTCACCCGACCCACTACGGCCGCATCTGCCCGATCGAAACGCCGGAAGGCCCGAACATCGGCCTGATCAACTCGCTGGCCACCCACGCCCGCGTGAACAAGTACGGCTTCATCGAGAGCCCTTACCGTCGCGTGAAGGACGGCATGGCCCAGAACGAGGTGGTCTACATTTCGGCCATGGAGGAATCCAAGTACACGATCGCCCAGGCCAACATTCAGCTGAACAACGGCGAGATCGTCGACGATCTGGTCCCCGGCCGGATCAACGGTGAATCGCAGCTGCTGATCAAGGCCGACGTCGACATGATGGACGTGTCGCCGAAACAGGTCGTTTCGGTCGCCGCCGCCCTGATCCCCTTCCTGGAAAACGACGACGCCAACCGCGCGCTGATGGGCGCGAACATGCAGCGTCAGGCCGTGCCCCTGGTCCAGTCCGATGCGCCGCTGGTCGGCACGGGCATGGAAGCCGTGGTGGCCCGTGACTCGGGCGCCGTGGTCGTGGCCCGCCGCGACGGCGTGGTCGAGCAGATTGACGGCACCCGGATCGTGGTTCGCGCCACGAACGAACAGGACGCCGGCCGTTCGGGCGTCGACATCTATCGCCTGTCGAAGTTCCAGCGTTCCAACCAGTCGACCTGCATCAACCAGCGCCCGATCGTGCGCGTGGGCGATGAGGTGAAGGTCGGCGACGTGATCGCCGACGGCCCGTCGACGGACCTGGGCGAACTAGCCCTGGGCCGGAACGCCCTCGTCGCCTTCATGCCGTGGAACGGCTACAACTTCGAGGACTCGATCCTGATCTCGGAGCGCATCGTGCGCGACGACGTCTTCACCTCGATCCACCTCGAGGAATTCGAGGTGATGGCGCGTGATACGAAGCTCGGGCCGGAAGAAATCACCCGCGACATCCCGAACGTCGGCGAGGAAGCCCTGCGCAACCTCGACGAGGCCGGCATCGTGGCCATCGGCGCCGAGGTCCAGCCGGGCGACATCCTGGTCGGCAAGGTGACGCCGAAGGGCGAAAGCCCGATGACGCCGGAAGAGAAGCTGCTGCGCGCCATCTTCGGCGAGAAGGCTTCGGACGTCCGTGACACCTCCCTGCGCCTGCCGCCCGGCGTCGCCGGCACGATCGTCGACGTGCGCGTGTTCAACCGCCACGGCGTCGACAAGGACGAGCGCGCCATGTCGATCGAACGCGACGAGATCGAACGCCTGGGCAAGGACCGCGACGACGAGCTCGCGATCCTGGAACGCAACGTCTACGGCCGCCTGCGTCCGCTGCTGACCGGCAAGAACGCCGTCTCGGGTCCGAAGGGCCTGGGTCGCGGAGAAGTCACCGAAGCCAAGCTGGGCGAGCTTTCGCGCGGTCTGTGGTGGCAGATCGCCCTCGACGACGAGAAGGCCATGGGCGAACTCGAGGCCATGAAGAAGGCCTTCGAGGACCAGCGCAAGGCTCTGGACCGTCGCTTCGAGGACAAGGTCGAGAAGCTGCAACGCGGCGACGAACTGCCCCCGGGCGTGATGAAGATGGTCAAGGTCTTCGTAGCCGTGAAGCGCAAGCTTCAGCCCGGCGACAAGATGGCCGGCCGTCACGGCAACAAGGGCGTCATCTCCAAGATCCTGCCGATCGAGGACATGCCGCACCTCGAGGACGGGACCTCGGTCGACGTCGTTCTGAACCCGCTGGGCGTGCCGTCGCGCATGAACATCGGCCAGATCTTCGAAACCCACCTGGGTTGGGCCTCCGCGGGCCTGGGCAAGCAGATCCAGGGTCTGCTCGAAGCCTGGCAGGGCGGCGGCCAGAAGCAGGCCCTGATCGATCACCTGACCGGCATCTACGGCGAGGACACCCCTCTGCCGCAGGAAGAGCACGAGCTGGTCGAGCTGGCGCAGAACCTGTCCAAGGGCGTTCCGTTCGCCACCCCGGTGTTCGACGGCGCCCACATCTCGGACATCGAGGACCTGCTGGAGAAGGCGGGCCTGGAGCGCTCCGGTCAGTCGATCGTCTATGACGGTCAGACCGGCGAGCAGTTCAAGCGTCCGGTCACGGTCGGCTACATCTACATGCTGAAGCTGCACCACCTGGTCGACGACAAGATCCACGCCCGCTCCATCGGCCCGTACTCGCTGGTCACCCAGCAACCGCTGGGCGGCAAGGCGCAGTTCGGCGGTCAGCGCTTCGGGGAGATGGAGGTCTGGGCGCTGGAAGCCTACGGCGCCGCCTACACCCTGCAGGAGATGCTGACGGTGAAGTCCGACGACGTGGCCGGCCGGACCAAGGTCTACGAGGCCATCGTCCGCGGCGACGACAGCTTCGAGGCCGGCATTCCCGAGAGCTTCAACGTTCTCATCAAGGAAATGCGTTCGCTGGGTCTGAACGTGGAGCTGGAGAACAGCTGACGCGAGTGGCGAGTGGCGAGTGACGAGTGGCGAGATTTCGCCGCGTCACTCGCCACCGCCGCCCTTCTCGCCACCAGCCACTCGCCACTCGCCACTAGATTTATCGCGGCTCTGTCCGCAGCAAGGAATCCAAGATGAACCAGGAAGTCCTGAACATCTTCAACGCGGTCCCGGTCACCCCGACCTTCGACCAGATCAAGATCGCTCTCGCGTCTCCCGAAAAGATCCGTTCGTGGTCGTTCGGCGAGATCAAGAAGCCCGAGACCATCAACTACCGCACGTTCAAGCCCGAGCGTGACGGCCTGTTCTGCGCCCGTATCTTTGGCCCGACCAAGGACTACGAATGCCTGTGCGGCAAGTACAAGCGCATGAAATACAAGGGCATCA
>NZ_JAIXTC010000030.1 GCF_027484365.1 Brevundimonas sp.
ACGCCGAGCTGAACGTCGAACTGATCACCCCGATCGCCATGGAAGAGAAGCTCCGCTTCGCCATCCGTGAAGGCGGCCGCACCGTCGGCGCCGGCGTCGTCGCCAAGATCGTCGAGTAAAGAAGACCGGTCTGCGGATCGATCTGAACAGGCCCCCCGGTGCGAACCGGGGGGCCTTTTCTTTATGGCGTCGTTCCGTGGGCAGCTGCGCCGCCACCGACGACGGCCCCCGCGACTTTGAGCGGGACGACCCCTTTGGCGAAGACTTCGGCGGCTATAATCGGGCCGCTCGCTACGTCTATGATCGCGAGCCGGAGCGCGGCAGCTAGGGCAACTTCTGAGGCCGACGGACGGAATGACTAGATCGGGATTCTGGTCTGCGGTGATCGCCGTGATGGCACTGGCGCTCGGCGGCTGCGTGCCGACCCACCCGGGAGGGGTCGATCGGGTGCGGTTCGCGTCGGATCGTGAGTTCGTGCAGGCGCGGACGGCGGCGGGCCTCGTGCGAGGGGTTCAGGGCGCGGGGGTCCGCGCCTTCCTCGGCGTGCCCTATGCAAAGCCGCCACTCGGCGATCTGCGCTGGCGCGGGCCGCGCCCCGTCCAGGCCTGGAACGGCGTCAGGGATGCGACCCGGCCGGGGTCGGATTGCACCCAGGCGCTGGGGCGCAAGGCCATCCTCGGCGGAGGCGGCGGGCTGGTGGTCGGCTCCGAGGACTGTCTGTTGGTCAATGTCTACGGCCCTGCCGGCGAGCCCGGACGGCTGCGGCCGGTGATGGTCTGGCTGCACGGCGGCGCCTTCACGATCGGGTCGGGGGCCAACTACGATCCGTCGCGGCTGGCGGCTGAACAGGACCGGGTCGTGGTGACGGTGAACTTCCGGTTGGGCGCGCTCGGCTGGCTGGCGCATCCGGGGTTCGATGCCGAAGGGGAGGGCGTCGGCGGCAACTGGGGGCTGATGGACCAGCAGGCGGCGCTGCGCTGGGTGCAGGGGAATATCGAGGCGTTCGGAGGTGATCCGGGGGACGTCACCCTGTTCGCCGAGAGTTCGGGGGCGTGGAGCGCCTGTTATCTGATGGCGTCGCCGGGATCGGAGGGGCTGTTCCACCGCGTCATCCTGCAGAGCGGACCCTGCCTTGAGCCGCAATCCCTGAACGCGGCCAAGGACCAGGTCCCGGCTGGGCCGCCGTTTGCCGACGATCTGGGGTGTACCCGGCAGGGGCAGGTCGCCTGTTTGCGGGGGCTGCCGGCGTGGCGGATCGCGCGGGCGCCGTCGCTGCGCTCCGGGATCAACGGGCCGGGGTCGTGGGGGCCGGTGCATACGGACGCAACCGTGCCGCTCAGCCCGCCCGAGGCCTTCGCCAGCGGTCGCTTCACCCGGGTCCCCGTGATCGTGGGAACCAACACCGACGAGGGCCGGCTGTTCGCCGTCCAGGTCAGGGACACGGATCGCTACCAGCGACAGACTGTCTGGCTCTACGGCGCAGACGGTGAGCGGGCGCTCGAGCGCTATCCGGTCGGGGCAGAGGGGCCCGCGGTCGCGATCGCCCGCAGTTTCACAGACAGCCGGTTCTCATGTCCCGCCGACGCCCTGAGGCGGCTGCTGGCGAGGACCGTGCCGGTCTACGGCTACGAGTTCGCTGACGAAGAGGCGCCGTTCATCCTGCCGGACTGGATCACCGGGCTGGACATGGGGGCCTATCACGCCAGCGAGCTGGCCTATGTGTTCGGCACGACCTGGCTGTTCGCAGACACCGGCCGGTGGACGGACAGCCAGCGGGCGCTGTCGGAGCGGATGATGCGGCTCTGGGCCGGGTTCGGGCATGATCCGGGCTTCGAAGCCGACTGGCCCCGTGTGAGCGAGGGCGGGGGACCGGTCGTCGTGTTCGATCCATCGGGGGATCGGGTCGATGCGACCTTCCACGACCGGCACCAGTGCGGCTTCTGGGGCGGGACCGCCCTGGGCGCCGTGGAGCCCGGCTGAAGGTCGCCTGCCGACCCACACCTTCACCATTCCGCACAACCGGTTGGGGCGGAGGCTTGCGCGGAACCCCGAAGCGGGGCCTAGGTTCGGTTCAGGACGTTAGGACTTTGGTAACCATTATGCGGCGCGCGCTTCGGATCGGTCTGTTCATCGGCACCCTGATCGGGGTCTCCGCCTGCGCGTCGATGGATAATGGCCAGAGCGGTGCCTACGGTTCGATCGAGGCCGGCCGGACACACTGACCGGCAGACTCAAGGAAATCGTGGCGAAATCCGACGCGTTCGGCTAGGACGGAACAGCGGACGCCGACTGTTGCGCCGCGCTGGTCTACTCCCCCCTAGATGTTACTCATCGCCATTGTCGTCGTTCTGCTCCTTGTGGTGCTCAACGGCCTGTTCGCCATGACCGAGATGGCGGTCGTTTCGTCACGCAAATCCAAGCTGCAGAGCCGGGCCGAGCGGGGAGATCGCGGCGCCCGGGTGGCGCTGAAGCTGTCCGAAGACCCGACTCATTTCCTGTCCGCGGTCCAGGTCGGCATCACCCTGATCGGCATTCTGGCGGGTGCCTACGGCCAGGCGACGATCGCGGGCGAACTGGACAGGATCCTGACCGCCGCCTTCCCGGCTCTGGACGCCTATACCGAGATCTTCTCGACGGCTCTGGTCGTCATCTGCATCACCTATGTTTCGCTGATCGTGGGCGAGCTGGTGCCCAAGCGGCTGGCCTTGATCTTCCCCGAGGCGATCGCGTCGAAGACGGCGGGGCCGATCTCGACCGTCGCGATCGTGCTGCATCCGTTCGTCTCGCTGCTGACGGCCTCCACCTCCGGCATCCTGAAGATCATGGGGGTCAAGGATCGCGACGGGTCCGACGTCACCCAGGAAGAGGTCGAGACCATGATCGCCGAGGGCACCTCGGCCGGTCTGATCGAGCCCGAAGAACAGACGATGATCGAGGAGATCCTGACGCTCGGGGACCGTCCGATCCGGGTGGCGATGACGCCGCGGCACGACGTGTTCTGGATCGCCCTGGACGACACCGAGACCGAGTTGCGCGAGGAGATCCGCAACTGCCCCTATTCGCGGATTGTGGTGGCGCGCGAGAACGACGTCGATAATCCGCTGGGCGTCGTTCACAAGAAGGACCTGCTCGACAGCCTGCTGACCAACGGCACGTTCGACATCGAGGCCCTGGTCCAGACCCCGGCCTTCATCCCGCAGTCGACCTCGGTGCTGAAGGCGCTGGAAATCCTGAAGTCGTCCAAGGTCCACATGGCCTTCCTGGTCGACGAGTACGGCGCCTTCGAAGGCGTGGTGACGGCGACCGACCTGCTGGAAATGATCGCCGGCGATTTCGACGAGGGTCACGACGACCAGGAGGCCTGGATTCGCCAGCGCGAGGACGGATCCTGGCTGGTGGACGGCCAGACCGATCTCGAGGAACTGGCGGACGTGCTGGGCGAGGACTTCGGCGACCAGGACGGTTTCCACACCGTGGCCGGACTGGTGCTGCACCAGCTGTCGCGCGTGCCGGACGAGGGCGAGATCCTGCAGCTGGGCCGGTTCGAGGTCGAGGTCATCGACATGGACGACCGCCGCATCGACAAGCTGCTGTTCAAACAGGTCATCAACAAGGAAGACGAGGCCGAAGCGGTCGCGGCCCATCTGGATCACTGAACCGATCCTCCCCCGATGGGGGAGGAATAGCCTTGAAATAGGCCGCCGTGTGAGGCATAGCCCCCGGTCTGGCGAGCAGACGCGCCGTTGGGTTCTCCCACGGCGCGCTTCTGTATTGTCTAGGAGCTTAGCTCAGCTGGTAGAGCACCGGTCTCCAAAACCGGGGGTCGTGGGTTCGAATCCCCCAGCTCCTGCCACTTCCCCCTGTTCCCGCAGACTGGGCATCCCCATCTGCGGGGACAGGATCAAGCGTTTACGAAGAGACCCCTAGAGCCCATGGCCAAGTCCAAGTTCCCCGGCGGACGCCGCACCGGCAATCCTGCCGCCGGCGCCAAGCCGCAGATGGCCGGCTCCTCGGCATCGGCCTCCACGGTCACCGTCGACGCGCCTGTGGCCAAGCCGCGCACCTCGCCGGCCCAGTTCTTCAGCCAGGTGCGCGCGGAGGGTCGCAAGATCATCTGGCCGAGCCGCAAGGAGACCTGGATCACCTCGGTGATGGTCTTCATCATGGTGTTCATCGCCGCGCTGTTCTTCTGGGTCGTGGATACGGGCCTGGGCTTCGCCTCGCGCTACATCCTCGCCCTCGGCCAATAAGAAAGAAGGAGACGCGCCCATGACGGATGCAGCGCCCGAAACCAAAGTGGCCTCCAACCCGCGCCACAAGTGGTACATCGTCCACGCCTATTCGAACTTCGAGAAGAAGGTCGCCCAGCATATCCGCGACCAGGCCAAGCAGCGCGATCTGGAGGACTGCTTCTCCGAGATCCTGGTGCCGACCGAGGACGTCGTCGAGATCCGCCGGGGCCGCAAGGTCAACTCGGAACGCAAATTCTTCCCGGGCTATGTCCTGGTGAAGATGGAGCTGACCGACGACGCCTATCACCTGGTCAAGGACACGCCCAAGGTCACGGGCTTCCTTGGCGCCGCGGGCGGCACCAAGCCCCTGCCGGTCTCGGAACGTGAAGTCCAGGCCATCATCGGTCAGGTGGAAGAGGGCGTCGAACGTCCGAAGCCCACGATCCGTTTCGACATCGGCGAGACCGTCAAGGTCATCGACGGTCCGTTCGCCAGCTTCGACGGCCAGGTGGAGAGCGTCGACGAGGACGCCGCCCGTCTGCGCGTCGCCGTGTCGATCTTCGGCCGCCCGACGCCGGTGGATCTGGAATACAGCCAGGTCGAGAAGAGCGCAGCGTAAGTCATCACCTCCCTATCCGCGAAGGCGGATGGGGAGGACCGATCGCGAAGCGATCAGGAGGGGGGCGACTCGGTGATGCCGAGTGGCCCCTTTTTCAATTCTCTGCTTCGAGACCCGGTCGCCCCCTCCTGGTCGACGAAGACGTCGACCTGTCCTCCCCATCGCCCTTCGGCGATAGGGAGGTGACTCGAGCCACCGCCTCCGCTATACGCGCGCCTTCGCTTCGCCCGGCCCGCCGGACGATGCGGTAAATCCGTGGGAGGCAGCCATGCCCGACCACGGCTCACCGGCCCCGACCACCGTCGGGGTCATTCACAGGAGAGACCAATGGCCAAGAAGATTCTGGGCTATATCAAGCTGCAGGTGCCGGCCGGTTCGGCCACGCCTTCGCCGCCGATCGGGCCCGCACTGGGTCAACGCGGCGTGAACATCATGGGCTTCGTCAAGGAGTTCAACGCGCGCACCGAGAAGGAAGTCAAAGGCACGCCCCTGCCGACCGTGATCACGGTCTATCAGGACAAGAGCTTCACCTTCGTCACCAAGACCCCGCCGGCCACCCACTACATCAAGCAGGCCGTGGGCATCACCTCGGGCTCCAAGCTGACGGGCCGCGAGACGGTCGGTTCGATCACCCGCACCCAGCTGCGTGAGATCGCCGAGAAGAAGATGAAGGACCTGAACGCCAACGATCTGGATGCCGCCGCGCGCATCATCGAAGGTTCCGCCAAGGCCATCGGCCTCAACATCGTGGAGCGCTGAACATGAGCAAGCCATCCAAGCGCATCCAGGCGCGCACCGTCGACCGCGAAACCCTGGTGTCGTTCGCCGACGCCATCAAGACGGTCAAGGAACACGCCACCGCCAAGTTCGACGAGTCGATCGAGATCGCCGTCAACCTGGGCGTCGACCCCCGTCACGCCGACCAGCAGGTCCGTGGCGTCGTCAACCTGCCGTCGGGCACGGGCCGGGACGTTCGCGTCGCCGTGTTCGCCAAGGACGCCAAGGCTGATGAAGCCCGTGCGGCCGGCGCCGAACACGTCGGTGCCGAGGATCTGTACGAGAAGATCAACGGCGGCTTCATGGACTTCGACCGCGTCATCGCGTCGCCGGACATGATGGCCCTGGTCGGTCGTCTGGGTAAGGTCCTGGGCCCGCGCGGCATGATGCCGAACCCCAAGGTCGGCACCGTGACCCCGAACATCGGACAGGCCGTCAAGGACGCCAAGGGCGGCGCCGTCGAGTTCCGCGTCGAGAAGGCCGGTATCGCCCACGGCGGCATCGGCAAGGCCTCCTTCACCCAGGAAGCCCTCGAAGCCAACGTGAAGGCCTATGTGGACGCGCTGCAACGCGCCAAGCCGGCCGGCGCCAAGGGCACCTACGTCAAGCGCATCACCCTGTCCTCGACGATGGGACCGGGCGTGAAGGTCGATCCGGCCTCGCTGACGGCCTGATCGCCAGACTACGATTGAACGATTGAACGCAAGGCGGCCCCGGAGAGCGATCTCCGGGGCCGTTTTCGTTGCGGACTGCGGTCTTTGCGGTGCGCGGGGCGTAACCGTGAACGGCAATCTTCGGCCGACCTGAACCGCCGACACCGCAATCACGAGCGCCGTGACCGCAAACCCGGCCTAGTAGGCGGCGGTGAACCGGGCGCGGCTGTGTTTCGGCTGTTCGAGTTCATCGACCATGGCGATGGCGTAGTCGGAGAAGCCGATGTGGCTTTCGCCCTTGTCGTCGACGATCAGCTGATCCGTCCCGGTCCGGAACGTGCCGAGGCGCGGCGTCTCCTCGATGACGGCGGCGGGAGAGAAGAAGGTCCAGTCGATGTCGGTCTCGGCACGCAGGGCGTCGAGGAAGGCGATGCCGCCCATGGCGAAGACCTTCCATTCCTCGGGGAACTCCGGCGTGTCGATCAGGCGGACGCCCGGCGCGACCTCGAGGCTGGCGGCACCCCCGGTGACCAGCAGGCGCGGCACGCCCGCGGACTTCAGCGCGGACAGCAGGGTCGCGGCCGGCACGTCGAAGTGCAGGGCGCTGATGACCGCGTCCGAACCCCTGATCAGGTCGGCGAGGGCGGACGCGTCCGAGGCGTCGCCCTTGACCGCAGTGATGCCGGCGCCGGTCGGGATGGCTTCGGGTTTGCGGGCCACGGCGGTGACCGTGTGGCCGCGCGTGGCGAGTTCACGGGTGATCTCTGATCCGGCGCGGCCGCTGGCGCCGAGGACGGTGACTTTCATGGAAGGCTCCTATGGTATCCAATGGATACCAGGTGTGCTATTCATACCGGATGCACAAGAACGCACTTTCCGGTCAGCAGGTCACCGCAGAGATACCGCCGCCCGACCTGCGCCTGCCCGACGTCTTCGCCCCCGACTGTCCGACCCGCCAGATGCTGGACCGGATCGGGGACAAGTGGACGGTGCTGGTGGTGCAGGTGCTGGCCCAGGCGCCGATGCGGTTCAACGGCCTGAAGCGGCGGATCGGCGGGGTGTCGCAGAAGATGCTGGCCCAGACCCTGAGGCATCTGGAGCGCGACGGCCTTGTGTCGCGCCATGTGTTCGCGACGACGCCGGTGACGGTGGAGTATGCCCTGACGCCGCTGGGCCTGACCCTGGTCGGGGCGCTGACGCCGCTGATCGCCTGGTCCGAGGGGCGGATCGGAGAGGTGACGGCGGCGCGGGCGGCGTTCGATGCGCGGGAGCCGGCCGGCTGGGCGTGAGCGGGTCCAGGAGCCCGGGTGCCGTTCCTCGAAACGGACACTGACAGGGTCCTCTGGTTGGGGGAGCGGACAGTCGGGTCAGACATGAAAAGGGCTCCAACCGTTACCGGTCGGAGCCCTTCTGTCTTGCCGGCCGGCCTGTCTTCAGGCGGCGAGACGGCGACGTTGAATGTACAGAGCCGCACCCCCGGCAAGCATCAATCCGAACAGGATCATCGCCCACTCCGACATCGTCGGCACAGCCACCGGCGCCGGCGGCGGCGCCAGACCGGTCACATAGGTAATGCTGCCGGTGAAGATCCGGGGAGAGCCAATGAGATTGCCGAAGGCCGCACCCACGCCTCGCCCTTGCCTGATTTGCAGATTGGCGTCCGAAGCGTCGACGGCGCCCACGCTGGTTCCGTTCCGGTACCCGACAGTCCCAGCGGTATGGATATAGAATGCATAGGTCTGGCCGGCGGGAACTGCGACGTTCAGGGTGACGGGAATGGTCTGGTTAGCCCCGACCGCAAGAGCTCCCGCGGTGCCCAGGAGTGTCCAGCCGACGTTGCTGTTTTCGAATCCGACATGTGTGCCGCTTCGGCCGTAGATTTCTATGGTCGAGGCACCCGACGAAATGTTCGTTGCAAGAGAGGTGACAGTCACGTCGTTCACGGCTGTCACGTCGAACATGACGCCAGTGTTACCGTTGTTTCCCGGCTGCGGCGTGGCCAGGGTAATCGACTGGGCCGACGCCAATGCGGGTGCGCAAAGCAGCAATCCAAGCGCCATCAAAACGGCGATGCTTCTCGCAGCCCACTCTCGAACCGTGGGCATCCTCAAGCGAACTGTCATGATCTTGTCCAAATACAAACGATTGCCGGCTAATCGATCAGAACTCCGCGTTCAGTCAAGCCCCTTCAGGAGTCGTTAACCGGCGACCCGGGCTGACGACGCACAGAGGCGTCCGGCCGGAGACCCACTCAGGCGGGGCGCGTTCGATGCGCGCGAGCCGGCTGGCCCACCGGTCGTGAGCGGCGAGTCATTCTTCCTGAGTGTGGCCACAACCCACTGTTGCACCGCCGGGCAGGGTGGCATTGTGTCGGCCGTCATTGTCGCGTTGCTGGAGTAGCCCCGTGCGCACCATCCTGATCGCCCTTATGGCCGCCGGCTTGTGCGCCCTCGCTCCGGGCGCCCTTGCCCAGGATGCCGACATCGAGGTCCGCGCGGCGCTCGCCGAACGGCTGATCGATGCGACGGCGCGCGACGGTCTGGACAAGATGATGGATGAGGTGGTTGCCCGTCAGCTGGAAGCGATGCCCAACCTGACGGAGGAGCAGCGGGCCTGGAACGTCGCGAACGTGCCCACGATTATGGAGCGACACATCACCGTCATGATCGACGATATGGAGCGACAGTATGCGGAGACGTTCACGACCGCCGAATTGCGGGCGCTCGTAGAATTCTATGAGACGCCCGAGGGCCGTGTCATCGCCGCCAAGCAGACCGATGTCGGCGCGCGCCAAGGCGAGGGGTTGATTGCATTCATGCAGGCCTATGTCGCGGACTACCTCGCCAAATACTGCGCCGCGTTCGACTGTCCCGGGCCGACATCGGCGGCCGAGATGGGCAAGGGCGCCCACTGAGGTTGCTTTCCGCAAAGAGAGGCGGGAGTTTTGTCATGCTTTACATGATTGCGAGCGTCGTCTCGGTCCTGCTGTGGGAGCCTCTTGTGTTGGCTGGCCTGGGGCCAGGCGTTGATGCGCGCTGCACCCCTGTGCCTGCCGGCCTCGCCCAGGACGGTCTTCTGGCGTCCCTGACGCCGGAGGCTCCGCCCGAAGGGGAGTTTGCGGAGGATCACGCAGGAAAGCCTCTGCGCGTCCGGAAATTCACCGTCGAGGACAGGACGGTATTGCTTCTGTCCGTTTCTGGAGACGTGACCCCCTACCTTCGTCATGTTTGCGTCGTGACGACCACGGACATGGACTCCGCCGACACGCGCCGTGCGCTGGCGTGGTCCACGCGGAACGTTCTGGACATCATCTTCTTTCAAATGCCCGCCGTACCCGGAGCCCGCGAATAGCAGGGGCCTTCGTCGCATGAACCGGCCCCGGTTGCTTTCCGCGCCCCGTCCTGTATAGAGCGCGCCTTCCCGTCGGAGCTTCGGCCCTGACGGTCCTGTCCGAGAACTTCGGGGTCTGGGGGTCACCCGGGCCATAAATGTCAGAGAGCCCTCTGACGCCGTGGGGAGATAGCGACGCAGACGACGAACGGTCGGCCCGGTTTCCGGGACGGACCCCCGTCAGAGCATCCTTTCGGACATCGCTACCGGCCTGAACGCAATGCGGCGACGCATTGGGCTTTGGCCACTCGCCGTCGGGAATAAGCCCGACGTCGAACCTCAAGACTGGAGACCGCAATGGACCGCGCACAAAAGGCCGAGTCGATCGAAACGCTGAAGGGCGTTTTCACCGACGCCGGCGCCGTGGTCGTGACCCACAACCTGGGTCTGACCGTTGCGGAAATGGAAGACCTGCGGGGCCGTCTGCGCACCGCCGGCGGAGCGTTCAAGGTGGTCAAGAACCGCCTGGCGCTGAAGGCTCTCGACGCCGCTGAAGGTTCCGAACACCACGCCCTGTTCAAGGGTCCGGTGGGCATCGCCTTCGCACCCGACGCCGTGACCGCCGCCAAGGTCACCGCCGAATACGCCAAGGGCAACGACAAGTTCGTCGTTCTGGGCGGCTTCATGGGTGACAAGGTTCTGGACGCGAAGGGCGTGGAGACTCTCTCCAAGCTGCCGTCGCTGGATCAGATCCGCGCTTCGTTCCTGGGCCTGCTCAATACGCCTGCGACCCGTATCGCCGGCATCACGCAAGCCCCGGCCGCCCAACTGGCCCGCGTGTTCAACGCGTACGCCACGAAGGACGCCGCGTAAGCCCCGCGCTTACGAGCCAAGCCTCTTCCATCTCTGCAAACATCCAAACCAACCCCATCCTCCGAAGGAACTACTGATATGGCCGACCTGTCCAAGATCGTCGAAGACCTGTCCTCGCTGACCGTCCTCGAAGCCGCCGAACTGTCCAAGCTGCTGGAAGAAAAGTGGGGCGTCAGCGCCGCCGCTCCGGTCGCCATGGCCGTCGCCGCCGGTGGCGGCGCCGCCGCTCCGGCTGAAGCCGCCGAAGAGCAAACCGAGTTCACCGTCGTCCTGCTGGACGGTGGCGACAAGAAGATCAACGTCATCAAGGAAGTCCGTGGCGTGCGTTCGGACCTGGGTCTGAAGGAAGCCAAGGACCTGGTCGAAGGCGCTCCGCAGAACGTCGTCGAGAACGTCTCCAAGCAGAACGCCGACGAAGTCGCCAAGAAGCTGACGGAAGCCGGCGCCAAGGTGCAGATCAAGTAAGAAGACCCCTCACGGGTTATTCTGGGAAGGGCCGGGGGAAACCTCGGCCCTTTTTGTTTTGGTGGTCCGGGCTGTCTGAACCGGGCCCTGAAGGAAGGTGGGGATCGGCCCGGTAGCCGAGGACAGGCGTCCTCCCGGACATTGGCCGGCAAGGCCCGTTCGCCGGTGTCGTCCAGAACCAGACCCGGCGTTTCCAGATGGAAAATTTACTGTCAAGCTTGTCGCCCGGAGGGCAGGCGCATGATCGACCGAGGGGTAGAGAGGTCCTGGCCGGCCGGCCGGATCGATCCGGACTCTCCCGAGGCGCCGTCCCGCGTGATCTCCCGGGCCGGGTGCGAATTTCTGCTGGCGATTTCGGCGGAAGGCATCCGGACGTTCGGCAGCCTCCCGCGTGCGATCTTCTTCAAGGCCATCGTTACGGCCAATGTCCAGCACATCACCCGGTCGGCCGTTCGGACCTGGCGCTACGCACGGCTGGACCAGATTGCGCCGGAGAGCGAGCGGCGTCCGGTCAGCATTCTCGGCCTCGCCCAGTCCTTGCACAGGCCGTTCGAGACCACCCGGGAGAATGTCAACGCGCTGATAGGCGAAGGCCTTGTGGTGAAAAAAGAAGGCGGCGTGATCGTGCCGACGGAGGTGCTCCTGTCCGACTTAGTGGTGGCCATGGACGACAGGCTCTGGCGCAGTTTTTGCGAGATGATCGCCAGCCTCAAATCACTGAATTTCGATTTCAGCGTAGTCCTTGGTGAGGCCGTTGAATCCAGCGCGGTCGTGATCCAGGACCATTTCATGCCCTCGCTTTCGACCCGGTCACCGCGGCGGCTGGTCTCGCGCGTTATATCCGAGTTTTACCTGGGCAGTGCGGTCGAGGCGAATGCGCAGCATGGCGACGACTGGGTGATGGGCCAGGTCTCTACCGGATTCATCATGGCCAACAGCGCGGCCTGGAGGCTCGATCCGGAGCAGGCCTGGCTTTTCTCGAAAGCGAAAAGCCCGATGCCTGATTCCCTTCAGGCACCGGCCTCCATCGCTCAGGTCGCCCGACTGACCGGCTTGGGCGAAAAGCTGGTGCGCCGTAAAGCCCATGATCTGGTGGATGCGGGCCGCCTCACGCGTCTGCGAGGCGGCTTCCTTGTCAGTATCGACTACATGAATGGACCTGAAATCCGGGCCGGAGCGGCGGCGATCGTCTCGGCCTTCTATCGCATGATCCGTGACCTGAAGGCCCTCGGGGTGCGATTGTAGCCCGGGCCGTGGCGGTCGCTCGGGCTCGGCCTTGTTTCAGGTCATTCGAACCCACAGCCCCGAAGTCGGTCGTCCAAGGTCCGGTGAACAGCGTGCCGGCGCATTAAGGTCAAGCTACCGGATTTGTCCCTTTGCCGGAAGCCGAGGATTGCGCTCGACGGCCCGCAATGTATGGCTGACCAATGATTAATGGCCGCGCTATGGGCCTCAGGGGGATGGTTTCATGTTCAAGACGAGTTTCGGGCGGCGACTCCGTCACGCCATTGCCATGTGTTTCGGCATGGCGATCTCGCTGTATGCGACGGCGGGTGTTGCCCAGGTCACGGGCGGTCTGATCACCGGCAAATACGGCCAAGATCAAGTCTATGACGTCCAGCGCAGCCCCGCCAATCCGGTCACGGGCAACACCTTCACGGTGTCCAGCTTCGCCCGTCCGTTGCCGGACACGGGTTTCACCCGCTACACGCTCGGCACCGACTATATCCAGTTCTTCGACAACGGCGGCCCAGCCGAAGGCTCGGTCGGCATTCGGCGATACACTTCGGGTGATGTTCTGGTCGAAACGATTTCGGCGGGCGGGTGCATCAGCGGCATCAGCACCCAAGGCTTCCTCTATGTGTCCACGGTGGGAAACCGTGGCACATGGATCTCGAACGGGGCGGCCTATCCGCTGGGCGGCAGCCTGACCTATACCCCGACCGGCCCGGCCGGGGCCTGTGCCACGGACGCCGAGCTGAACGCCTTCGTCGCAAGCACGGTGGTGGTTTCGAGCACTCCCACGCCGACCGTGACCAGCCTGGCACCGGCCTCCGGCGAGGGCTCGGGCGGCCAGACGGTCGTGATCACCGGTACCAACCTGACGGGCGCCACCGCCGTCGTCTTCGGCGGAAGAGCTGCCAGCAGCTTCACTGTCAATAGCGCCACCCAGATCACGGCCACGACTCCGATCAGCAGTTTCGCGGGTGTGGTTGATGTGCGGGTCACCACGCCGGACGGGACGTCGGCCAATACGGCGGCCGACAACTATACCTACCTGTCGGCCATCCCCACCCTGTCGGAATGGGCAATGATCCTGTTCGGCCTTCTTCTCGCGGGCGGTGCGGCCCTCTATATCCAGCGTCGTCAGCTCACGGCCTGATCGGCATACCGGTAGTCTGAGGAACGGCTCCGTCTGGCGACAGACGGGGCCGTTTTCGTGTCTGGTAGCCAGCCCTGACGGACGTTGGCTACGTCCGCCCGCCAGCCTTGCGCCGACCGCAATACCGAGGCGGCGAACTTCCTTGTCCCCCGGTCTCCGCTTCGCTCGGCCGGAGGATGACGAAAGGGAGAGGCCCTACCGCCCCCGCGCCGTCATGATGTCGCCGATCCGGTCGCGCGTGCCCTCGATCCGCTCGAGGCGCGGGTAGCGCAGGCCGCCGGTGTAGCTGAGCTCGAGGGTGCGGATGCGCTGGCCGTTCTTCAGGATCAGGCGGATGGGGGCCTCGCCGGATTTGGCGGCGGTGACGGCCTCGCGCAGGACCTCAGGCGTGGCGACGCGGTCGCCGACGGCGATCAGGTCCCAGCCGACGCCGATGCCGGCTTCGAAGGCCGGACCGCCCCACTGGATGGCGCTGATGCGCTGGGTCGGGCCGGTCAGGCTGAAGCCCAGGGAATAGCGGAAGTCCGAGCCCCAATTGCCGTTCATCGCCTTCTCGTCGGCGTTCGGCTCCTCGACATAGATCAGGCGATAGCCGCCCCGCTCCAGCCCGTCGAGCGGCGCGCGGGCGTCCGGGCCGGCGGCGTCGAGGCGGGTGCGCAGGAAGGTGGCCCAGTCGTAGGGCTGGACCGCGTTCAGGGCCGCGACGACGTCGGCGAAGGTATAGCCCTGCGGCGTCCACGATCCGTCCGTGCCTTCGGGAGAGAAGAAGGTACGGGCGAAGTCGTCGAGCGACTTCCGGTCGCGGCTGAGCTCGCGGATCAATGTGTCGGCGTCCAGCCAGATCAGGGCGGCTTCGTCATAGTAGTCGACGGTTCCGCGCATCCACGAGGCCCACTGGCCGGGGACGCGATAGCCGAGCAGATTGTGGTTGTTGGTGTCCTGCAGGTTCCGCCATTCGCGGCCCGGCTGGTTCTGGTAGAAGGCGGCGCGGTCGGCGAGACCGATCAGGGCCTGTTCCTTCGTGTGCAGGCCCGAGCGGGCCGACAGGACATCGCCCCAGTATTCCGTCTGGCCCTCATAGACCCACAGCAGGCTGTTCTCGGTCGGGACGTTGTAGTTGGCGGTCAGCTCGTCGGCAGGCCGCATGAACTTGCCGTTCCAGGAGTGGGTGTATTCGTGCGGCAGCAGGGCGCGGTTGCCCGCCGAGGCGCCCCAGCTGGTGAAGAAGTTGGGACCGGCGGTGTTCTCCGAGCTGCGATGGTGCTCCAGGCCGATGCCGCCGAGCTGGTCGGTCAGGGCCAGCAGGAACTCGTATTTGTCGAAGTGGCGCGACCCGAACAGGCGGTCGGCCTGGGTCACCATGTCGGTGTAGAAGCCGATCTGCTCGTCGGTGGGGGCCAGGTTGGCGGCCGTGTCGGCGACGATGTTCAGGTGGACGTCCTCGCCGTCGGCGTCGATGTCGATGCGGCGATAGTGCTCGCCCGCGAACATCGGACTGTCGACGAGGGTGTAGAGATCGACGGGGGCGAAGGTGGCGACGCCGTTCTCGAACGAGGTCGTCTCCAGGGCCACGCCGTACTGCCAGCCCTCGGGCAGTTTGATGCTGGGGGCGAAGGTGATGCCGGTCGAGCGGTAGCCGGCCGGATAGAGCAGGGCCTTCTCCCACTCCATGTTGACGATCGACGGGGTCATGACCACGCGCCAGACGGCGTTGTCGGGCTGGGTCAGCCACTGGAACTCGGCGACGATCTCGGTCGCGCCTTCGGGCACGTCGATGTGGAAGGCGTAGGGGTCGACGGCATCGCGGCGCCATTCGACGCGCTGGCCGTTCGCGGTCAGGGTCAGGCCGGCGAACAGCTGGATCGGCCCGGAGTCGGCGTGGTTGCCCGGCAGGTACTTCGGATAGAGGAGCGTCAGGCTGCGGCTGGCGACCGGGATGGTCTGGCGCACCGAGATGACGCGGTGGTCGAGGTCTGTGGCGTCGACCTCGTATTTGATGACGCCGGGATAGGTCTCCTGGGTCGGGGCCGGGATCAGGGGGCTGTCGGGGAAGCCGCCGATGTCGGGGGTGGTCGGGCCACGCGGGCTGACGGTCTGGGCCGCTCCGGGCGAGGCGCTCGCGATCAGAAGGGCGGCGAGGCAGGCGGAGGCGGCGAGACGCGACATGAAGACGATCCGGGACTGACGGCGGGGGAGCCGCAGATCACGACGCGGGCGCCGTCAGGTCAAGGGTCGCCCCTCCTTATGCTTCCCTGTGAAGCAGGGAGCCGTCGCCGTAGGAATAGAACCGGTAGCCGTCGGCCACGGCGTGGGCGTAGGCGGCCTTCATCGTCTCGAGGCCCGCGAAGGCCGAGACCAACATGAACAGGGTCGACTTCGGCAGGTGGAAGTTGGTCATCAGGACGTCGACGGCGCGGAAACGATAGCCGGGGGTGATGAAGATGGCCGTGTCGCCGTGGAAGGGCCGGATCTCGCCTTCCGGCGTCGTGGCGGATTCGAGCAGGCGCAGCGAGGTGGTGCCAACGCAGACGATGCGGCCGCCGGCGGCGTGGACGGCGTTGAGGGCGGCGGCGGTCTCCGCCGGGACCGTGCCCCATTCAGAGTGCATTTTGTGATCGGCGGTGTCGTCGGCCTTGACCGGCAGGAAGGTGCCGGCCCCGACGTGCAGGGTCACGGCGTGGGTCGTGACGCCCTTCGCCCGGATGGCGTCGAGCAGGGATGGAGTGAAGTGCAGGCCCGCCGTGGGCGCGGCGACGGAGCCGTCGTGTTCGGCGAAGACGGTCTGGTAGTCCGAACGGTCGCGGTCGTCCTCGGGGCGCTTTGCCGCAATGTACGGCGGCAGGGGCATGACCCCGACGTCGCGGATGGCGTCGTCCAGAGCGGGCCCGGACAGGTCGAACCTTAGGACGATCAGGCCGTCGTCGTGCTTTCCCGTGATGGTCGCCTCAAGCGCCCTTCTCCCCTCGGGGGAGAAGGTGGCAGCCGCAGGCTGACGGATGAGGGGGCTGGCGGAGTCCGAACCGGCATCCACCGGGCGGGCGGAAAGAGCCCCCTCATCCGAGCCCTTCGGGCCCACCTTCTCCCCCGAGTGGAGAAGGAAGATCACGCGGTCTCCGACCTTCAACCGCTTGCCCGGCTTCATGAAGGCGGACCAGGTGTCAGGGGCGTCACGGTGATGCAGGGTGGCCTCGACCTCGACGGTCAGGGTCTCGCCCTCGGGACCTCCGATCACAGGGTTGGGGCGCTGACGCACGCCGGACAGCCGGGCGGGGATGACGCGGGTGTCGTTGAAGACAAGGGCGTCGCCGGGGCGCAGCAAGCCCGGCAGGTCGGAGATGATGTGATCGGCGAGATCGCCGTCCCGGACTACAAGCAGACGGGCGGAATCGCGCGGTTCGGCGGGCCGCAGGGCGATGCGGTCTTCGGGCAGGTCGAAATCGAAATCGGCGGTCTTCATGGTCGGCGCGAATGGCCACGCAGAGAAGGCCGGGTCAAGGCCAAGGGCGACCATGTGTCCGGGCGACGCGGCGTGGCCCTCACGTCATAGTGGGCGAATGAAACTCCTGACCCTGATCGCCGCCTCCGCCCTCGCCATGTCCGTCGCCGCCTGCGAGGACGGCGCCTCCGCCCTGCAGGACATCCAGGACACCGCCGCCCAGGCCGAGGCGACGCTGGAAACCGTCAACACGCGCACGGCGCAGGTACAGCAGGCGATCGACAATCCGGGCGGGGCCCTGCTGGCGGCCGTCGGGGCGACCTTCACGAAGACGGCGACGGACCAGCCGGGCGTCTATGTGCTGACGGACCTGCAGACCGGGTGTCAGTTCCTGGGCACCTATGGACCTGACGGGACCACCGTCACCTCGATCGCGCCGCGTGTGGAAGCCGCCCCGGGCGGCGGTACGCAACAACGCTGCGTCGCAATTCCGGGCGTAGCGCGACCGGTCGCCGCGGAGGCCGAGGCCGAAGCCGAGGGCTGACAGGCGGGCGCTTGCTGCTAGGCTGGACCCGATTGGGGACCTCGCCTTGGCCGTGACTCTGGACTGGAAGACCGGCTTCGAGATCGAGCTGATGGCGCCGCCGGGCCTGTCGCGGCGCGATCTGGCGCAGGCCGTGGCCACACGCGTCGGCGGGACGGTCGAACGCTTCTTCCATCCGCAGTCGGAGCCCAGCGCCGTCGAGGGACGTCCGGTGTTCGAGAATCTGACGCCCGGATTTCGCGTGCGGGACGGGGAGGGCGCCTGGATCGCCTCCTTCGTCGACGACCTGACCCTGCAACGCGACCTGGATCGGGAGCGGGTGCCGCTGGCGGGCTGGCGGCGGATCGTGGCGGACGACGGGAGGCTGCTGCGGCTGGTCGAACGGCACTGCGATCCGGATGCAGAGAGTGACCGGACGCTGGAGCCGCTGGCGACCCTGTTCGGGACGGAGGCGCAGCGCCATGAGGCCGGGATGGTGCGGGTGGTGGATGCGAACGGGCGTTCGGTGGCCATCGATGCGCCCCTGCCCGGAGAGCGGGAACGGCCCTGCGAGATCGTGACGGCACCGATCGAGACGGATCATGCGGCCGTGCTGGAACGGTTGTTGGGCGAGGCGCGGGCGCTCGGCTTCACCGTCCCGATCGAGGGTGCGACCCATGTGCATTTCGACGGGGAGGCCCTGTGTTCGGCGCGGGCGATCACCGGTCTGGTCGAGGTGTGGACACAGCATGGGGCGGCGCTGAAGCGGCTGGTCGGGGTCAATCCGCGCTGCGTGCGGCTCGGCGACTGGCCGGCGGGTCTGGCCGAACTGACCGGGAGCGAGGCGTTTCAGGCGATGGCCTGGGCCGAGGCGAAGGCGGCGCTGGGTGCTGTGGGCCTGTCCAAATACTGCGACCTGAATCTGGCCAACCTGCTGACCGGACGGCCGGAGAAACACACGATCGAGTTGCGGGTGCTGCCGGCCCTGCAGGAGGTCGAGCCGTTGATGGCCGCCGCAGCCCTGTTCGAAGGCGTGCTGGGCTGGTGCCGGGATCGGGAACCGGGCGAGGCGGCGCCGCACAGTCTCGTCGATCTGCTGATCCAGTCGCCGATGGACGAAACGGCGCGGACCCACTGGCTGCAAGTCGTGCGGCGAGAGAACGCAGCTATCGCCTGAGCGCCAACCGGCTATAGTCCGCTTCGGCCGGGGGGCGGCCGTGATCCCTGTCGGAGACCCATCATGACCAGCACTTTCAAGGCGCGCGTGCGTCGTCTGTCGGCCGGACTGCTGATGTCCAGCGCCGTCGCCCTGGTCCTGTTCGGCCAGCCGGCCCAGGCCATGCCACAGCAGCGCGAGTACGACGCCTTCTTCTCGTCACGCTACAACTACTGCGACGCCAAGCTGGTGGGCGCCCTCTATGGCCAGGACCCCGACGGCGGCAAGGTCATCATCGGCCAGAAGATCCTCAACGGCATCGGCACCAATGTGCCGGTCGTGATTCGGGAGAGCCGGGGCTACGGCAACGCCTGCGACTGGGAAGACACCGGCCTGTCCTATTCGGACGCCCAGATCCTGGCCGAGACCTGGGGCTTTTCGGACCCCTACGATGCCAAGCTGAAGGCCGCTGACCTGTTCACCAACGGTCGCGAACAGCAGGTCCGGAACGGCCTGGGGTACTGAGCCGACGTTGACGATGGGGGCGCGAGCGGCCAAACCCGCGCCCATGTTGCAGAACCTCGAAACCCTCGCCCGCGACGCCAGGTCCTGGCCCTTTGAACAGGCCCGCGCCTTGCTGGACCACGTCCTGAAGAAGCGTCTGTCGGACGCGGAGCGGGACTCGGCGAAACTGCTGATCGACGCCGGCAAGGCGGACGAGGCGGTGGCGACATTCGAGGCCCTGGTGAAGCCGGTGGTGCTGGAGACCGGCTATGGCCCGTCCGGCCTGCCGCACATGGGGACCTTCGGCGAGGTGGCGCGCACGACGATGGTGCGCAACGCCTTCCGGGCCCTGACCGGCGACCACTGGCAGACGCGACTGATTGCGTTTTCGGACGACATGGACGGGCTGCGGAAGGTGCCGGAGGGGGTGCCCAATCCGGAGATGCTGCGCGAGGACCTGCACCTGTCGCTGACGCGGGTGCGTGATCCGTTCGGGACGCACGACAGCTTCGGCGCGCACAACAATGCGCGGCTGAGGGCCTTCCTCGACGGGTTCGGCTTCGACTACGAGTTCATGTCCTCGACCGAGACCTACAGGAGCGGTCGGTTCGACGAGACGCTGCTGCGGCTGCTGGAGCGGTTCGACGCGGTTCAGGCAATCATGCTGCCGACCCTGGGGCCGGAGCGGCGCGAGACCTATTCGCCCTTCCTGCCGGTCAGCCCGATCACCGGTCACGTGCTGCAGGTGCCGACCCTGGAGCGGAACATCGAGAAGGGGACGATCGTCTTCGACGACCCGGCCGGCGGGCGCACCGAGCTGCCGGTCACCGGCGGCCATGTGAAGCTGCAGTGGAAGCCCGACTGGGCCATGCGCTGGACCGCGCTGGATGTCGATTACGAGATGTCGGGCAAGGACCTGATCGAGAGCGTGCGCGAGTCGTCCAAGGTCTGTCGGGCTCTGGGAGGGGTGCCGCCGGAGGGGTTCAACTACGAGCTCTTCCTGGACGTCGAGGGCAAGAAGATCTCCAAGTCGAAAGGCAATGGCCTGACCATGGAGCAGTGGCTGCGCTACGGGACGCCCGAAAGCCTCAGCTGGTACATGTTCCAGTCGCCGAAGTCGGCCAAGAGCCTGCACTTCAACGTCATTCCGCGCGCCATCGACGACTATCTGGGGGCGATCGACGCCTACGGGACGCAGGAACCGGCCAAACAGATCGACAACGCCGTCTGGTCGATCCACGCAGGCGCGCCGCCCAAGGTCGCCTCGCCGGTGTCGTTTGCCTTGCTGCTGAACCTGGTCGGCGTGGCCAATGCCTCGTCCAAGGCGCAGCTGTGGGCCTATTTCGCCAAGTACCTGCCGGAGGCGACGCCGGAGAACGAGCCCGTGCTGGACGGGCTGATGGACCGGGCGCTGAACTACTACGAGGACTTCGTGAAGCCGACGAAGTCCTATCGCCTGCCTGATGAGAGAGAGAAGGCCGCGCTGCTGGATCTGGCGGGGCGGTTGAAGGCCTTGCCGGCGGACACGACCGACGGCGAGCTGATCCAGGGCGAGGTCTATGCCGTGGGCAAGGAACACGCGTTCGAGCCCCTGCGCGGGTGGTTCGGGGCCTTGTACGAGGTGCTGCTGGGCGCGTCCCAGGGGCCGCGGTTCGGCTCGTTCGCGGCGATCTACGGCCTGGCCCACACGATCCAGCTTATCGAGGCCGGGGCGAATGGGGATCTGGCGGGGTAAAGGCCTACACACCAAGCGCGGCGCTCAGGCAGCGAGCCAGAGCCTGTCCTCCGGCCGATCGAAGATCGGACCGGGGGGCGCCGCAAGCGGTAGCGCCCAGCAAAGATGAACCGAAAATAACGGTGAAGCTCCGGGAGCCTTCATACGGCATCGCGCATTATCCGTGACATCGACCAACCTCGATGAAACGGAGAGAGCCATGTCGAAGACATTGAACACCACCCTGGCCACGGCGGCCGCCCTGGCCGCCCTGATCACCGCCGCGCCCATGGCCGCCCAGGCCCAGCAGTCCAATGGCATCACCAGCTGTGACGCCCCCGGCGGCCGTCAGACGACCGGCGCCGTGATCGGCGGCGTGCTCGGGGCCTTGGCCGGCAGCCGGATTTCCAGCAACGAACGCGCCCTCGGCGCGGTAGCCGGCGGCGCCGCCGGCGCTGCAGCCGGTTCCTACATCGGCTGCAACCAGCAACGCGCCCGCGCCAACTCGCAAGCCAATTCGTCGGGAGCCCAGTATCGCGCCTCGTCGAACCTGCGCATCCGCTCGGGCCCGGGCACCAGCTATCGCCAGGCCGGCAGCCTGTCGGCCGGCCAGCCCTTCACGGCCATCGGCTCGCAGGGCGAATGGGTCCAGATCGCCGGCGGCGGCTGGGTCAATGCGAACTACGTCCAGCCCTATTGAGGGCTGAAGGGGCGGTGTCGCCCGCTCGGGTAGTCTCGCTGCCTGAACGCCGCCATCACCTGAACGGATGAGAGGGCCGCCCTTGGGGGCGGCCCTTTTCGCGTGCCCTACTGACTGACCCAGAGGATGCGCGCGATCCAGTCGACGTCCTTGCGCGCGATGACACGCGGTTCGTAGGCCGGATTGACCGAGACCAGGGTCACCGATCTGGCGGTGAGGGAGGCGACTTCCTTGGCCATGGTCTCGCCGGTCGTGGTGCGAACGACGACGCGATCGCCCTTGCGGACGTCGGTGCGGTCCCGATCGACCAGGACGCGGTCGCCCTGACGGTAGAGGGGGGCCATGGAATCGCCGGAGATCTCCAGGCTGAACAGGCCCGGGTGGGGCAGGGGCAGGTCCGTCTGATCCCAGCCTTCGCCGGTCGGCAGCCCCGAATCGTCGAAGAAGCCGTCGGCTCCCGCCTGGGCCAAGCCGATGAGGGGAATGGTCGGGGCGCGACGGTCGCCGTCCTCGGCCAGGGCCGCGAAGTCTGCCAGAGACAGGCCTGCGATTTCCAGCACGCGGGTCAGGCTCTCGGTCGAGGGCCAGCGGGGACGACGGGCCTCGCCCGGACCGAACCGTTTGGACACATTGAAGGAGGTGGCGTCGAGACCGGCGCGCCGGGCCAGGCCCGATACGGAAAGACCCTCGCGCCCCGCGATGGCGTCGAGCGCGGCCCAGACATTGGCATGGGTGAGGGACATGGGATCCGCCGAAAGAGTTGAGCGGCGACCTTATCTAGGAATAATGGCCTATTCCAGCCCTGCGGCTCGTCGCTCCTGCCAGGCCCAGAATGTGCCCAGGCCGATGGCGGCCAGAATACCGTAACCCGCGAGATTCACGATTGTGTAGAAAGCGGTCATCCCGGGCCGCAGGTCAAACAGGGTGACCATGTGGCTCATCACGATGATGAGTTGCAACGATGCCGCCCAGATCGGCCAACTGCGATGGAATTTCCATGCGAGCCCTCCCAGAACGAGCAGCATGACGACGTCCAGGGCGAACATTCCAGGCTGCCAGCTTGACCGCAGGCCCTGGTCGTCCTGCAGCAGCAGGGCGGCCATCCAGCCCAGCAGATAGGCGCCCATGGCCAGGCGCTCGGGCTCGTCGCCCTTGGTGAAGGCGAAGATCCCGACCAGCACCATCGGCAGGAGGCCGATCTGCGAATACAGGGTGTCCAGCATGAAATCGCCCCCGCGTCGAAGGACGCGAGGGCGATACTGCTTCGAGTCTGGTCTGTCGAAAACCGAAGTCCTCGACATTAACCCGAATTCACGCGACCCGGACAGGCCGTGCAGGTCGCATGGTGACGAGTTCGTTCTCGACCTGCGGCGGGGGCGGCGGGGTGCCCCAGTCGTCATCGGGCTTGTCCATCGGGCCGACGCTGTAGACGCCATAGCCCATGCGACGGTGATCCTTGGCCAGTTCGGCGTGGCAGGCGACGATGGCGTCGCGCGCAGCCGACAGGGCGGTGATCGCCTCAATGGCCCTGGCCTGGGACACCGCGCCGGCGACCGGCGAAGCATTGAGCAGGGCCCGGGCGCCGATCATGGATTGAACGAGGGTGGTTGCCGAGGTGATCGCAGCGTCAACCGCCTTCTCGGTCGCGTAAAGGTCTCCAGCAACGCTGGCGACGACTTCAGTCCGATCCATGTTAGCCCCTTCCAAAAAGTTACAGTGGTAAAGAGATGGTTAACACGTCAGGAGCGAGTTGGGTAGGGCTTCTTTAACCATTGACGGGAGCGGCCAGAGGTCGTCTCGCCATCATTCGACGACGAGGATCAGCCTGTCCGGCTGGAGAGAGATCGGTTGAACGATGGTGGCCGGCCGCCAGGCAGCGGAGGCTAGGAGTCCTGCTCATCCATCGAGAAGTGGGCGGTCAGGCTGGCGATCGGCTGGGCGGGATCCTCCTGCCAGGCTTCGGCCAGGACGTGCGCCACCCTGCGGCCGGCGCGGGAGATTCGGGCGCGGGCATAGACGTCCATCGGCTTTCCGGATCGGAGATAGGCCGTGGTCACCGTGATCGGCCGGGGCAAACGCAGGCGCGGCCATGTGTGGGCCACCTGGGCCACGGCGGTCAGCTCCAGCATCGCTGCCGTCGAGCCGCCGTGCAGGGCCGGCAGCATGGGATTGCCGACAAGGTGATCGGCGAACGGCATGACGACGGTCAGAACATCGCCGTCCATCTCGGTGCGCAGGCCGAGGAAGCGGGCATAGGGGATGGTGTCGAGAAGAGGGGTCATGCGCCGTCACCCCGTGGCTTGAGATTGGCGCCGGGCTTTCGGCCTCCGTCGGAGGAGATGACATAGGTGGCCTGGGCCGCCGCCACAGGGTCGGCGGGATCGTCCTCGAACGCCCAGGCCCGCACGAATCCGATGGTGCGGGTGGCCCGATAGCAGCGGGCCTCGGACAGCAGGTCCACGCGGGGACGGGCCGGCCGCATGTAGTCGATGCGCAGGTCGAGGGTGGCGATGGGCTCGTACCGCCCGAGCCTGGTCCAGACCGCAAGGCCGCCGACGTGGTCCAGCATGGCGGTGACCAGGCCGCCCGCGAAGACGTCCGTCTCCGGATCGCCGACCAGATCGGGTCGCCACGGCGTGCGCAGCCGGACGCGATCGCCGTTCACCCCCTCGTATACGAAGCCCAGCGCATGGGTGTGGGCGGCGCCGGAGGCCAGCTGCGGCATCAGGGTGGTCAGGAACATCTCGCTCATGAAACCGTCCTTATCCGGCGGGCGCCTATTCGCAAGTCCCGACGCAGGCCCATATCCGACCCATGATCCGCCCCGAAGACCTGTTGAGGCCCACCGCGGCCGGCCTGTATTGCCCTCCAGGGGATTTCTACATCGACCCGGTGCGTCCTGTGGACCGGGCGGTGGTGACCCACGGCCACTCCGACCATGCGCGATCCGGTCACGGCGCGGTGCTGGCCACGGACCAGACCCTCGCGATCATGGCCGAGCGCTATGGTGAGGATTTCACCGGGCGCCGTCAGGCTGGGGCCTATGGCGAGACGGTTTCGCACAGCGGCGTCGAGGTGAAGCTGGTCCCGGCCGGGCATGTCCTGGGTTCGGCCCAGGCGGTGGTGACGTATCAGGGCCTGACCATGGTGGTCTCCGGCGACTACAAGCGCCGACGCGACCCGACCTGCGTCCCGTTCGAGCCGGTGCCGTGCCACGTCTTCATCTCGGAGGCGACCTTCGGCCTGCCGGTCTTCACCCATCCGCCGGATTCCGAGGAAATTGCCCGTCTGATCCAGTCGCTGGGCCAGTTCCCGGAACGGGCGCATCTGGTCGGGGCCTATGCCCTGGGCAAGGCGCAACGGGTGATCCGGCTGCTCCGGGAGGCCGGCTGGGAGCGGCCCATCTATGTCCACGGGGCGCTGGAGCGGCTGAACCGGCTTTACGAGCGCGAGGGCGTCGACCTCGGCGCGATCCTGCCGGCGACGGGGCTGAAGAAGGACGCCCTCGGTGGAGAGGTCGCGATCGCCCCGCCCAGTGCCATCCAGGACCGCTGGGCGAGGCGGTTCGCCGATCCGGTGACCGCCTTCGCCTCGGGCTGGATGCTGGTCAAGGCGCGGGCGCGGCAGCGCGGCGTGGAGTTGCCTCTCGTCATCTCCGACCACGCCGACTGGCCGGAACTGATCGCGACCTTCGAGGAGATCCGGTCCGAGGAGGTCTGGATCACTCACGGCCGCGAGGAAGGCCTGCTGCGTTGGGCCGAACTCAACGGGATGAAGGCGAGGGCGCTGCGGCTGGTCGGCTACGATGAGGAGGACGACGAGGCGGCGGGTCCCACGGCGGCCGGGGGCTCGTAGTGGACGCCTACCCCCGGCCCTAGCGGCAGGTCCAGCGCGACCCAGGCGGCCACCATCAGCAGGCCAGCCACCAGGAAGGACCCCGCATAGGGCAACATGGTCGCCAGCAGTGATCCCAGGCCGAAGCGCGGGTCCCAGCGCTGGGCGAAGGTCAGGATCAGCGGGAAGTAGCTCATCAGGGGCGTGGCGATGTTGGTGACCGAATCCCCCATGCGATAGGCGGCGGTCGTCATCTCCGGACTGATGCCCAGGAGCATGAACATCGGCACCACGATCGGGGCCAGGGCGGACCACTTGGCCGAGGCCGAGCCGATGAACAGGTCGAATACGCATGAGACCAGGACGACCGCGATCAGCAGCACCGGGGCCGGCAGGGCGATCCGCTGAAGCTCCGCCGCTGCGTTGACGGCCAGGATCGGGCCGAGACCCGACCAGTTGATCATGGCCACGAAGTGGGCTGCGAAGAAGGCGAGCACGATATAGGGGGCCAGTTGGGCGATGCCTTCGCCCATCATCCGAACCATGTCCCGGTGGGATTTCACCGTGCCTGCTCCTGCACCAAAGGCGCCGCCGGCCACGAAGAAGGTGATCGCAAAGAAGGCGACCAGAGAACGATACAGGGGGTTGAACTCCTGCCCCGGCTCGGCCTCGGGATCGACAAAAGGCGAGTCCGGCATGAGGGTCAGGGTGGTCCAGAGGGCCAGCATGGCCAGGATCGCCAGCCCGGCCCACGCCAGCCCCTTCTTCTGCGCGGGCGTCAGGGCCTGTTCTTCGGGCGTGGAAGGCGGGCGGGTGCCGTCGGCCGGCGTCCAGCGACCCAGGCGCGGCTCGATCACCCGGTCGGTCAGGAACCAGACGATGGGTGTGAAGACCAGAACGACGCCGATGATGAAGAACCAGTTGCCTGCGATGTTCACGGAATAGGTCGGATCGATGAGCCGGGCCGCCGGCTCGGTGATGCCGAGGATCAGGGCGTCCTGCGATCCCGGGAACAGGTTTCCGGCATAGCCTCCGGACACCGCGGCGAACCCGGCCGCCAGGCCGGCCAGCGGGTGCCGTCCGGCCGCGGCGAAGATCACGGCGGCCAGGGGAATGACCACGACATAGGCGGCGTCCGACGCGTGGTGGGACATCATACCGACCACGACGACGACGGGCGTGAGCACGGCCCTGGGCGCGTTGAGCAGGGCGCCCCGAATGGCGGAGTCGAACAGTCCGGTCCGCTCGGCGACGGCCGCCCCGTAGATGATGGTCACCACGATGGCGAGCGGCGGAAAGTCCGCCAGGGTGCGCGGCATGCCGATGATCAGGTTCTCGAGGTTCTCGCGCGAGAGCAGGCTCTGGGCCTGCAGGGTCTCGCCGGTGACCGGATTGACCGCGGACCAGCCCAGACCCGAACCGACCAGGCTGAGCACCACCAGTCCCCCGATCAGCCAGAGAAACAGGAACACCGGATCGGGCAGCCGATTGCCGATGCGCTCGACCACGCCCAGAAAACCAGAGCCTGTGTTCATCCGTCTCGCTCCCCTTGTTCGCCCCCGAATAGCCGGGAGGGTGGGGGGCGAGGCAATGCAGCGGGTCTGCGACAAAATCGCGGGCAAGGCCTCCCGGCCCGCACGCGAGGCGGCCGGGTGGACGTCTCCCGGCGTCGCCGCCGGATTCCGGCGATCACGAGGTTGGGGGCAACGCTCCTGCCGGGTCGCTACGGGCGAAATCCGGCGGGTCGGCGGGTTCTGACCTTTGATGGAGTTCTCCCTGTCGCCCTGGCGCGGTAGGGTGAGCCATGGCCAGACTGGATCCCGAACAGGTCGTGCAGACCCTTTAGCGTTTGAAGGCGCGCGTCGGCGCGCGGTTTCCGGGCTCGGGCCTGGAGGGGGTGGCGACCGGACTGGTGGTCGAGGCGCGGCGGACGGCGGATCAGGCCGAGGCCATCGCCCGCCCTTTCCCTGTGACGCGGATCTTCACCGGCCTCGTGATTCTGGCGATCGCCGCGACGGCGCTGGAACTGTGGTGGCTGGGCGGCGGGCCCGGGCTGGACTGGCTGGCGGGCATGGGGCCGCGCGGCCTGCAGCGTGCGGCCTTCGATCCTCTGGGCCTGGCGGCGGGCCTGGAGGCCCTCGTCAACCTGGCCATCCTGGGGTCGCTGGCCCTGTGGTTCCTGATCAACTCCGAGGCGCGGGCCAAGCGGAAGCGGACGCTTCAGGCGCTGCATGGTCTGCGTTCGCTGGCCCACGTCATCGACATGCATCAGCTGACCAAGGATCCGACTCTCATCCTGTCGGCAGGATCGACCACGGCGGCGTCGCCGACGCGGTCGATGGACCAGTTCCAGCTGACCCGATACCTCGACTATTGCGCAGAGATGCTGGCCCTGATCGGCAAGCTGGCGGCCCTGTATGCTGCGAGGACCCAGGACCCGCAGATCGTCGCCGCCGTCAACGACGTCGAGGGTCTGTGCACCGACCTCGGCCGCAAGATCTGGCAGAAGATCACCATCCTCAGCGCGCTGGACGAGCGGGCGGCGGGGAAGGCTTAGGCCGCTCGACCCTTGCGGACAGGCTCGGCCACGGCGACCTCGGCCGGCGCGGCCAGGGCGGCGTTCATGGCCATGCGCAGGCGTTCCGGCTTGATGGGCTTTTCGACCACAGCGGCCATGCCGATCGACAGATAGTGTTTCGCATCGTCCGGATCGGCGTTGGCGGTCAGGGCGACGATGGGAATGTCGCGCTCCGGGCCGGACAGGGCGCGAATGGCCTGGGTCGCCTGGACGCCGTCCATGCGCGGCATCTTGATGTCCATCAGGATCAGATCGAACGGACGGGCCTGAACGGCCTCGAGCGCCTCCAGGCCGTCTTCGGCGGTCTCGGACGAACAGCCGAACATCTCGCACAGGGCCTGGGCGACGACGCGGTTGGTGGCGTTGTCGTCGACGATCAGGATGTGGGGATTGGACTGAAGCTCCAGCTCGGCGAGGGCCGAGACGTTGGAGGCGTTGTGCTCTACCGGCTCGGACAGGGGGGCGGAGACGTCGAAGGCGAAGGTCGCGCCGCGCCCGGCGTTGTTCTCGGCCCAGATGTGACCGTCCATGCGGTCCACGATCTGGCGGCAGATCGACAGGCCGAGACCCGCTCCGTCTGGACCCGAGCCGTGCACGAAGGGCTCGAAGATGGCGTCCACACGGTCGCCGTCCACGCCCGGCCCGTCGTCGCGGACGCGGGCCTCCATGTGGACACGGCCGTTCTCGGACCAGGCCTTGAGGCTGGCCTCGACGACGCCGTTGCGGGCGAATTTGAGGGCGTTGCCGATCAGATTGTTGAACACCTGTTTCAGGCGCACGCCGTCGATGTCGGCGGTCAGTTCGGTGTCGCCCTCATAGCCCACCATCAGGCGGACGGCGTCCTGGGACGCGCGCGGGCCCCACATGGCTTCGATGTCGTCGACCATGGCGCGGAGCGGCGTCGGGACCGGGTTCATCTCCAGTTCGCCGGCCTCGGCGCGCGACAGGTCCAGCGCGTCCTGAAGGATGCGTAGCAGGGTCTCGGAAGAATCCACGATGGTCTGGACGTGGGCCTGGGCCGCATCGGTCAGGGGCTGGCGACGCAGCAGTTCGGCGACGGCGAGCACGCCGTTCATGGGGGTGCGCAGCTCATGGCTCATGATGGCCAGGAATTGGCTCTTGGCCCGGGCCGAGGCGAGGGCCTGGGTGCGGCTGTCGGTCAGGGCGCGCGACTGTTCGGCCAGCTCGGTGTTCTTGCTGCGCTGCTGTTCGTTGACGGCCTGGAGCAGGGAGACGGCGGTGCCGACGCCGCGATAGCGGCCGCCACGCGTAACGATGAAGCCACGCATCAGCGAGCCCGCGCCGCCCTTGATCAGAATGTCGCAGAAGGTGTCGATGCGGACCCCGGCGTCGACCACGGCCGGTTCGGGATCCATCACGTGGGTTACGGCGCGATTGCCGTAAAGGGCGTGGCCGAAGGGGCCGGCGATCTTGAGAAGGAAGGCGTTGCGTTCAACCAGACCCACCGGCCTGTCGTCTTCCACAACGGGGATGACCAGCGTGTCCGGCTCGCGCTGAAAGCGTGCGAACACATCGGCGGCCGAGGCTGTCGGCAGGACCGGTTCGGCGCGTTCCGTCAGAACTTCGATCGTCGGCATACTGGCCGAAACTCCCGTGATACCAGTGGACAATGGGGGATAACCGTTTGCAAAAGCGTTAAGTCCCAAAAAGGTCTGTTTTCGCCACTCGCAAGACGCCGGTCTCTTTTGCGGTGTGAGACGGTCTGGTGTAGGGACCGGAAACACTATTCATCCTTGTACTGAACCCGATGCGCGCGGCCGACCGGCCGACCGCAGGCCCGCCATGACCGAAGCCCGAGACGACATCGCCCACGACGCCCTCGTCCTGTTTTCGGGCGGGCAGGACAGCGCGACCTGCCTGGCCTGGGCACTGGAACGCTATGCACGGGTCGAGACCGTCGGCTTCGACTATGGCCAGCGCCATGCGGTGGAGATGGCGGCCCGTCTGCGGGTGCGCGACGGGATGGCGAAGGTCCTGCCGCAGTTCGCAGACCGGCTGGGGCCCGACCATGTGATCGACCTGACCGGGTTCGGGGCCATCGGCGAGACGGCCATGACCACGGACCGGGCCATCGAGGTCGGGGTGCGGGGCCTCCCCAACACATTCGTGCCGGGGCGGAACCTGGTCTTCCTGACCTGTGCGGCGGCGCTGGCGGACCGGCGCGGTCTCGCGGTGCTGGTGGGCGGAATGTGCGAGACGGACTTCTCCGGCTATCCCGACTGTCGGCGCGACACGATCAACGCCATGGAGCGGGCGCTTCAGCTTGGCCTCGACAAGCCGTCGCCGATCGAGACGCCGCTGATGTACCTGACCAAGGCCCAGACCTGGGACTTGGCGCACGGGATCGGCGGAGACGCCCTGGTCGATCTGATCATCGAGGAGAGCCACACCTGCTACCGTGGCGATCGCGTCCACCGGCATGACTGGGGCTATGGCTGCGGCGACTGCCCGGCCTGCGAACTGCGCGCCGCCGGTTGGCGCGAGTGGCTGGCCTCGCGATGACCTATTCGGTCAAGGAAGCCTTCCTGACGGTGCAGGGGGAGGGCGGTCAGGCGGGGCGTCCGGCGGTCTTCCTGCGCTTTGCCGGATGCAATCTGTGGAGCGGGCGGGAACAGGACCGGGCCGCAGCGATCTGCACCTTCTGCGACACCGAATTCGTCGGCACGGACGGAGAAGGCGGCGGCAAGTTTCGGGACGCCCCGGCGCTGGCGGACCATGTCGCGTCGTTCTGGATCGGGCGCGACGGCGATCCCAAACTGGTCGTCTGCACCGGCGGAGAGCCGCTTCTGCAGCTGGACGCGCCGCTGATCGAGGCCCTGCACGATCGCGGTTTCGACATCGCCGTGGAGACCAACGGAACGCTTGCCGCGCCCGACGGCATAGACTGGATCTGCGTCAGTCCGAAGGCCGCCGCTCCGGTGGTGCAGACCTCAGGGCAGGAACTTAAACTGGTCTATCCGCAGGCGCTGGCCATGCCCGACCGGTTCGATGACCTCGATTTCGAGCGGTTCTGGCTGCAGCCGATGGACGGACCGGATCAGGCGGCGAATACGGCGGCGGCCATGGACTACTGCCTGCGCCACCCCAAATGGCGGCTCAGCGTCCAGACCCACAAGTATATCGGGGTGCGATAGTCAGCAGGTCCGGCCCTGGGAGCGCAGCTGTTCGCAGCGCCTTTGCTGGCGGTCGTAGTCGCGCTGCTCGCGCTCGCGACGAGCGCGGGTTTCCTCGTCGGAGGTCGTGACGGAGTCGACCCCGGCGCCGACGACGGCTCCGGTGACCTTGGCGGCGCCGCCCACGACCGCGCCGGCCGTGCCGACCACGGCGCCGACCAGACAGCCCTGGAGCATCAGCGAACCGGCCAGGACGGCGACGAGGGCGGCGGTGCGGGACAAGGTCTGGGTCATGGCGAGAATCTAGTCCGAACAGGGTGAACGGAAGATGACCTGAGCCGTGTCAGCCGATCTGGGCGCGATGCCTCAGCATCGCGTCGGCGAGGACGCAGGCGGCCATGGCCTCGACCACGGGAACGCCGCGCAGGGCGACGCAGGGGTCGTGACGCCCCTTGGTGCGGACGTCGGTCTCGGTCCCGTCGCGGGTCACCGTCTGGCGCGGCGTAAGGATGGAGGAGGTGGGTTTGAAGACAACCCGCGCCGTCAGGGGCTGGCCGGTCGATATGCCGCCGAGAACGCCGCCTGCGTTGTTCGATCCGAAGATGATCTCCCCGTCCGGACCCAAACGCATTTCGTCGGCGTTCTCCTCGCCCGACAATTCGGCCGAGCCGAAGCCCGCGCCGATTTCCACACCCTTCACTGCATTGATCGACATCATCGCGGCGGCCAGTTCGGCGTCGAGCTTGCCATAGAGGGGCGCGCCCCAGCCGGCGGGTACGCCCGTGACCTCCAGCGCCACGACGGCGCCGATGGAGGACCCGGCCTTGCGCACGCCGTCCAGATAGGACTCCCATGCGGGAACGACCTCGGCCGAGGCTGCAAACAGCGGGTTGTCGTAGACGGCGGAGAAGTCCACGGCCTCGGGCGCGATCCTGTGCGGACCGAGCTGGACGACGCCGGCGCGGATAATGACGTCTTCGCCGAGCACCCGGCGGGCCACGGCCCCGGCGGCGACGCGGCCGGCGGTTTCCCGCGCCGAAGAGCGACCGCCGCCGCGATGGTCCCGCACGCCATACTTGGCCTGGTAGGTCATGTCGGCGTGACCGGGACGATAGGCGCGGGCGATCTCGCCGTAGTCCTTCGAGCGGGCGTCGACGTTGTCGATGTGGATGGCGATCGGGGCGCCGGTCGTGACCGGCCCCGCGCCGTCATCGAAGACGCCCGACAGGATACGGGCGACGTCGGTTTCCTGACGCTGGGTCACGAAGCGGCTGCCGCCGGGCTTGCGACGGTCGAGCCAGGGCTGGAGATCGGCCTCTGTGAGCGGAATCAACGGCGGACATCCGTCCACGACGCAGCCGATCGCCGGGCCGTGGCTTTCACCCCAGGTGGTCACGCGGAAGAGATGGCCGAAGGTGTTGTGAGACATCGCGGCTCCCGCTTAGGCCGCGAGGCGGTCCGGCGTCCAGACGCGGGTGAATCGGGCCAGCAGGTCCTCGGCGGCGGAAGGGGCGTCCTCGGACGGTTTCAGCGACACGAAAAGATGCCCCTCCGGCCGGGCCCCTCGGGCGGGAAGCCCCAGGCCGCGCAGGCGCAGGCGGACCGGGTCCGTCAGGCCCGGCGTGACCCAGGCGCCGCGAACCCCGGCGTGGGTCTCGATCTCGACGCGGCCGCCGTCGCTCAGAAGGCGGGTTGGCACCGGCCAGCTCATGAAGAGGTCGTCGCCGAGCGCCACGAGGCCGTCGGCGGGACGGATCAGGACCGGCAGATAGAGATCGGAGCCATCGACGGCGCCGCCCCTGAGGCGCAGATGCTCGCCCGTCCGCATCCCGGCCGGGGCGCGGACACGCAGTGTCCGGTTATCGAGGCGCACCGTCGTCTGGCCTCCCGACACAGCCTGAACGGGCGTCAGGCCGACGACCGGCAGTGCGGCGGGGCGGCACACCGGCGCCGCGAGGGCGGGACGGGCGGCGCCTGTGTTCTGGATCAGCCGATAGGCGGCGATGACGCGGCGAAAGCGTTCGGCGTCGCCGCCGGGCTGGTCCGGTCGCGCGCTCTTGACCGCCAGACGGAAGGCGCGGGTCACCGCGACCTGTTCGGCCGGACCGTGCAGGCCGAGGACGGCGAAGGCTTCGTTCAGGCTGGGGCCGGGCGCGATCATCCGGCCCATAGGCCGCGACCATGGTCAATGTCGGGTTAACCGTGCGGACGGGCGACCGGCTTGCTATAGCCCCCTCCATGACCAACGCCGCCATTCCGCCCAGCCCGACCCGCGAAGAGTACGCCCGCGACTATGCCGCCGCCCTGGCCGCCAACGGAGACGAGACGATCTTCGATCGCGTCGAGCCGATCGGCCTGTTCGTCGACTGGTTGGGCGACGCCCGGGGCCATGAGCCGAACGACGCCAACGCCATGGCCCTGTCGACCGTGGACGCCGACGGCGCGCCGGACAGCCGGATGGTGCTGCTGAAGGACGTCGATCGGCGCGGCTTCACCTTCTACTCGAACCGGGAGAGCGCCAAGGGTGTCGCGCTGGAGGCCACGCCGCGCGCGGCCCTGTTGTTCCACTGGAAGTCGCTGCGTCGTCAGGTGCGGGTCCGAGGGACGGTTGAGCCGGTCGGCGCGGACGAGGCCGACGCCTATTTCGCCAGCCGGGCGCGGGAGAGCCGCATCGGGGCCTGGGCATCGGATCAGTCCCGGCCGCTGGCGAGCCGTGCCGAGCTCGAGGCGGCCGTGGCGCGCGAGATGGAGCGGTTCGAGGGCCAGGACGTGCCTCGCCCCGAACGCTGGACGGGCTGGCGTGTGCTGCCGGAGACGGTGGAGTTCTGGCGCGACCGGCCGTTCCGCCTGCATGACAGGCTGCTCTTCGCCCGGGACGGGGACGGCTGGAGTCGGACCCGGCTCCAGCCCTAGCCGGTTCCGTAGCGGGCCAGGAAGGTCTCGACGGCGTCGGCGGCGATCGACTCGGGCGTGCGCGCCGCCTGGACCTCGTCGCCGGTGACCAGGGGCATGAAGAAGACGGGATGCTCGATCATCCCCATCAGCTGACCGGCCGCCCAGGAGGCCTTGTCGAAGCGCAGATCACCGCTCGTCGCCAGGGCGGTCAGAGCCTCGATCAACGGCAGGCCGAAATCCTGCCGGCCCTTCTCGAAGAACCCCATGGCCACGTCGCGGAAGCGCGGGCGCTCGGCCATGACCAGCCGGAACACCGACCGCACGAACGGATCGCCCATGAAGCCGGCATAGGCGAGGGCGAACCGGGTCAGGCGGGTCCGCGCGTCGCCCTCGTCACAGCGAACGCTCTTCATCTGTTCAGAGAAGTCGTCCGACGCATTGGCGATTACCGCCGCGAACAGGTCGGCCTTTGACGGGAAATAGCCATAGAGGGTCGCCGTAGAGACGGAGGTCGCGCGGGCGATGGGCTCGATGCGGGTCGCCGCATACCCCTCTGACATGAAATGTCGTCGCGCCTCGCGAACGATGTTGTCGCGTCTGGGGTCGCTTGCCGGGCGCGCGGAGTGGGCTCCGTCTTTTTGCATAGTGGCGTTCGCTTGCATCGGAACGCCACCGATAGCCCATATGCCCAAGCTGGCGATACCCCGTCAGGAATCGTCAGGTTTCGACAGGCCGGAGGGCCGCCAGCAGCGGATGGGCCAGAACTGGAGCCGCCAGACGGACGACGGCCTGGGGGTCGTCGAGGCGCACGGCGGCCGTGGCGTCGGCGATGATGAAGTCCGCACGGGTCCGCGACGGCTCGGTCAGGCGTTCGTGTCCGGGGCGCACAGTCTTCAGATACTGGTCGATGACTGACTGGGCTGTCCGTCCCCGCTCCGCCTGGTCGCGCAGCAGTCGACGGATGAAGCGGATGTCGGCCGGGGTATCGACGAACACGCGGATGTCGAACAGGTCGGCGACCGGCGGCGTGCACAGCACGTGGGTGCCTTCCACGATCACGACCGAGGCGGCGGGTATCGTTTCGCCCTCCGGCTCGCGGCCGTGGTGGATGAAGGAATAGACGGGCGCGGTGACAGGCTTGCCCGCCTTCAGACGGGTCAGGTCGTCGAACAGAAGCTCATGGTCGCGCGCCGCCACGTCGTCAAAGTCGAAGGTCGAAGCGTCGAACCCGGGCAGGGAGGCCGCATCCCGGTAGTAGGAGTCCTCGCGCATCAAGGCGGCGGCGCCGGGCGGAAGGGCGCTGACCAGGGCCTCGGCCAGGGTGGACTTGCCCGAGCCGGAGCCGCCGGTGATCGCGATCAGAATGGTCATGGCGGGCCTTCTAGGACCTGATCCGGAAAAGTGTGAGCGGTTTTCCGGTCGGATCAGGTCCCAGAGTCATGTCGTGCCTTGATTCACGGCATCAGCGAGATCGCGAAGCGATCTCTCTTCAGCCGATCAAGGTCTGAGACCCATATCGATTAGCGGAAGAAGCAGGTCAGACCGGCGTAGAGGGCGGAGACCGTCCCTTGCGGGGTCGCAGCCGTCAGGAAGCCGCCGATGTCGCCCGAGCTGAACTCGCCGTCCAGCGTCGAATCCGCGACCATCTCGATCGTGCGGGAGTCCTCGACCGAGGCCCGTGTCGATCCCACGCCCATGCCGTCCGCCGTGGTCAGGCCTGCCTTGTCGATGAACCAGCCCTGGAAGGTTTCGTTCTGGAACAGCAGCTGCAGGCCGTTCGAAAACTCGGCGAACTGAATGGGGCCGGCCCCGCATTCCTCGTTGGTGGTGACCTGCGGCGCGGCGCCGCCGACCGAGGCGGCGACTGCAGCGATGGCCGTGGCCTGGGGGGTGCCGAACGGGATGGCGCGGGCCGCACCCGTCGCGTCGAACAGCCTCAGACCTTCGCCCTCGATCGCAAGTCCGCCGGCTGACTGGGCCGGTGCGCTTTCCGCGGGCGCGGCAGCCGGCGCTGCGGGTTCGGCGGGGACCGGCGGCGTCGCGGTTCGATCGCAGGAGGCGAGCACCGTCAGGGCGGCGAAGGCGAGGGCGGTGCGGATGGCGATACGCATGACCGGGCGTCCTTTTCGATGTCTCAGGCAGCGGAACAGACGGCAAAAGCCATGGGGACGCAACGGCAAAGCCTGAAACGGCCCTACAGTGACCTAGCGTCACGTTGCTTATCAGCGGTCACCTCGGCTAGCCTGACGCCAAGCTCCGCATCCAGCCGGGGCAATGAGGGAATGCAATGCTCGGTTTGATGCAGGACTGGCCGCTGACGGTCGATCGGATCCTGGACCACGCCAGAAACTGGCACGGTCATCGCGAAGTCGTGACACGCTCGGTCGAGGGACCGATCGTCCGCACAACCTATGGCGAAATTCACAGTCGGGCCCGCAAGGTCACCAACGCGCTCAAGGACTGGGGCGTGAAGTCGGGCGACCGGATCGCGACCCTGGCCTGGAACACCGGCAACCATATGGAAGTCTGGTACGGCATCATGGGCATGGGCGCTGTGTGCCATACCCTGAACCCGCGCCTGTTCCCCGAGCAGTTGATCTACATCATCAACCACGCCGAAGACCGGATCATCTTCGTCGATCTGACCTTCGTGCCTCTGCTGGAAGCGGTGTTGCCGCACTGCCCGTCGGTGGAGCGCGTCGTCGTCATGACCGACGAATGGCATATGCCGGCGACCAAGCTGCCCAAGGCGGAATGCTACGAACAGGTCCTGTCGGGCGTGTCGGACGATGTCGTCTGGGGCGGGTTCGACGAACAGACGGCGTGCGGCCTCTGCTACACCTCGGGCACGACCGGGAACCCCAAGGGGGTCCTGTATTCCCACCGCTCGAACTTCATCCACACCCTGCTGGGCATGCAGGCCACGGTGCTGGCTCCGTCGCCTGCCGAAGTGATCCTGCCGGTGGTGCCGATGTTCCACGCCAACGCCTGGGGTATCGCCTTCGCCGGCCCGGCTTCGGGCGCGCGCCTGGTCATGCCGGGCGCCCGGATGGACGGGGCGGCCATCTACGAACTGATCGAGTCCGAAGGCGTGACCTTCTCGGCCGCCGTGCCAACGGTGTGGCAGGGCCTGCTCACGCACCTGCGCGAGAACAACCTCAAGATCCCGACGGTCAAGAAAGTCCTGATCGGCGGCTCGGCCGTGCCGGAGAGCCTGATCCGGGCCTTCCACGACGAGTTCGACATCGAGGTCCTCCAGGGCTGGGGCATGACCGAGACCTCGCCGATCGGCACGCTCAGCAATCTGACGCCGGAACTGGCGGCCTTGCCCTATGACGAGGGCATGAAGTGGCGGATCAAACAGGGCATTCCGCCCCTGGGCGTCGAGCTGAAGCTGAAGAACTACGCCGGTCAGGAGATGCCGCACGACGGGACGACCTACGGCCGGCTGATGATCAAGGGCCCGACCATCGCCAAGGGCTATTTCAAGGACGAGGGTGGTGACATCCTCGACCACGAAGGCTTCTTCGACACCGGCGACGTCTCGACCATCGACGAACACGGCTTCATGCAGATCACCGACCGCGCCAAGGATGTGATCAAGTCCGGCGGCGAGTGGATCTCCTCGATCGAGATCGAGAACATCGCCGTGGGCCATCCCAGGGTCGAGCTGGCCGCCGTCATCGGTGCCGCGCATCCCAAGTGGGACGAGCGGCCGGTGCTGGTCATCAAGTTGAAGCCCGGCGAGACGGAGAACAAGCAGGAGCACCTAGACTTCCTGGTCGGCAAGATCGCGAAATGGTGGATGCCCGACGATGTGGTCTTCGTGGACGACATTCCGCTCGGCGCGACGGGCAAGATCGACAAAAAGCTGCTGCGCGAGCGGCTCAAGGACTACACCTTGCCGACGGCCGTTTCGCCCGAGCGGGGCTGAGGCATGGCCAGCGGTCCGCGCTCGCGGGTGAAGACCGGCATGGGCAAGGTGCGGATCGCCGCAGGTCTGGCCGTCCTGGCGCCGCTGATGACCTTCATCGCGGTCCTCCTGACGCGGAACGGGATCGTGTCGCTGGACACCGGACTGGACCTGCTGACGATCCAGATCGCCCAGATCGTGTCCTGGGTGGCGCTGGGATTCGCCCTGCTGTCACTGGTGCTGGCCTTGCCGCAGTTCGGTCGGCTGGGCCTCGTCAGTATCGCCATCGTCGTGATCTGCGCCGCCGTTGCGGGCGCCTTTTTCGTTCAGTCCCGCACGATCGCGCTCGCGGGGCCGATGGACGTCTCGACCGACCTGACGGAGCCGCCGGCAGTGCCCGGCGCTACGGGTGCGCCCGTCGCCTGTGAGGGCGTGCCGGCCGTCCTGACCCAGGTCGCGCCGGCCAAAGCCACAGAGGCGCTGCAGGCAGCGGGCTTTTCCGTCACAGAGTCGCAGCTGTTCCGCTCACGCGGCGTTCGGGACGGCTTCTGGTTCGGCATGGGCCATGAGGCCGTGGTTCGCATCCGTCCGGACCGCACCGACGTCCGGGTCGTAGCGCGCTATGACCACACCGACGGCGGCGCCACCTGCAAGATCGCCGCCCGACTGGTCGCCGCGCTTCAGACGGGGCCGTAGGAAGAGGCGAGGCCGGGTGGTTCGTTCGCGGTCACGCGGCCTTCGTCGACCAGCTTGATCAGGTGCGCCAGCACCGACAGGCCGGCGGCCGGCCAGAGGCGTTGATCGACCGCAGCATAGAGGACCGGGACAATCTCGGCGATCGTCCGGTCGCCCGTCAGGATCCGTGACAGGATCTGCGCCTCCCGTTCCAGCCGGTGGGCCCGATAGGCGGTGAGGAAGGGTTCGGGCTCGGTCACGGGCGCCCCGTGGGTCGGCCACAGGGTCGAGAACCCGGCGGCGATCACCGCGTCGAGGCTGCGCATATAGTCCGACATATTCCCGTCCGGTGGCGCGACCACGGTGGTCGACCAGCCCATGACGTGGTCGCCGCAGAACAGGGCATTCTCCTCCTCCAGCGCGAAAACCATGTGGTTGGAGGCATGGCCCGGCGTGGCCATGGCCGTGAACGTCCAGCCGTCGCCCTCGATCCGCTCCCCGCCGGACAGGATCGTGTCCGGCGCGAACACCTCGTCCTCCTCCTCATCGAGCGGTCCCGAAGCGTGGGTCTGGCGGGTGGGCGGGCGCATGGCCAGGACGGGAGCCCCGACCCGGTCCGCGAACGGGCGGGCGAGGGGAGAGTGGTCGCGGTGGGTGTGGGTCACCAGCACATGGCTGACCGTTCGTCCGTTCACCGCCGCTAGCAGCGCCTGCAGGTGCGCGTCATCGAGGGGGCCCGGATCGATCACGGCGACCGCCGCGCCGTTGTCTGGACGCCCGACGATATAGGTCCCCGTGCCGGTGAAGGTGAAGGGGCCGGGATTGTCGCAGATCACGCGCTGGATCAGGGGCGAGACCTGGTCGCGGCGGCCGTAGGCAAAATCGAACGCACGGACGAAGGGAATCATGCGCGCGTCCCCGAAATCCGGCGCGATCCTTGCCTTAACGAAAGGTAAATCCCGTCCGGAGCGTACCTCGTGGCCCGCAGCATCGCCTTCAGTGTCTCAAATCGGCTCCAGCCCATCGCGGCGGCCATCCTGTGTCTCATGGCGGCGCAACTCGTCCTTGCGTCCTGCGGTGATCCCGAACCCATACCCTATGCCACGCGTGTCGCGATCCAGCGCTAGGCCGGGCCAACCTCAGAGCGGCAACCGGCTGAGGTCGTAGCCGGCGTTCGCCGCCGCCTCGCGCAGTTCGTCGGGAGCGGCCCGATCCAGAGCCCGCATCGCCAGCGCCCAGGTCACCGTCGACCGTGTGCCCGAGCGGCAGAACATCAGGACCCGGTCCTCAGGTGCGAGGTCCGCCAGGACCTTTGCCGTCGCTGTCACCGCCGTCGCATCCGGAAGGCCCGTCACGGGGGCATGGACGAACCGCATGCCCGCAGCCTCCGCGGCTGCGGCCATCTCATTGGCCGAGGGCTGACCGGGTTCCTCGTCGTCCGGACGATGGCTGATCACGATAACGACACCGGCGTCGGCGAACCCCGCGAGGCTGTCGAGGGTGATCTGGGGCGCGACAAGCGTCCTGTCGTCGAGGGTCCGGTAGGGAGTGGTCATGCGAGCGTTCCTGCGAAGGCGTTCAGCCCTGATAGGCCTTGAAGAAGGGCTCCAGGTGGCTCTCATAGCGCCGCCATGCTTCCCGCGAACTGGTGTAGAGCGGTTTTCGCACCTGGGCGAAACTGGCGGTCGTGACTGCGCGCTTCGTCTTGTGGAAGTCGCTGAGGCCGGCCTGGGGAGGCAGGCCGACATGATGGATGATCCGGTCAATCCACGGCTCTATGTCGCCCACCAACTCATCGTAGGGGACCGTCAGAACGGAGTCGCCCAACTGGTCCGCCCAGTGTTCCCGCAGGCGGTCCTCGCCCCGGAAGTAACGACCCATATCCTCCTGCGACCAGCTCCAGTCCACGCCCTGCGAGAAACGCGTTCGGAAGCAGGACCAGGCCACCGCGCCGGGAGATCGTTTCAGCCAGATGAAGCGCGCATCGGGCAGGACGTGTCGGATCAGCCCCAGGTAGCGGCTGTGGTTCAGTGTCTTGTCCACGATACGGCCTGCGGAACCGAACCGTTCGTCAAGCATCGTCAGATAGGCGCGGCCGATGGCCTCGAAGCCTGCGGCGCCCTGTGAGGCCGCGAAGGTCGCCACTGCCGCCGGGGTGAAACCCTGGATCGGCATTGCCGCCGTGCTGAAATAATTGATTTCGGCGCCGTCGGCCACGTCTGCGTGGCTGACCAGAATCTGTTCGATCAGGGTGGTGCCCGAGCGGGGCAGGCCGAACACGAAGATCGGCCTCTTCGACCGGGCCTCCACGGCGGGCAGACGGGACGCGAAATCAGGGGTCCAGCCCTGGATCACCTGCTCAACAAAGGCATCCGTATCTGCGGCCTTGTAGCCACGAAGTCTCTGCATGACCGCAGCGCCTTCGGAATAGGCCGCGAAGGCTCGGTCGATATCGCCAAGATCATCCCAGGCCTTGCCCAGTGCATACTTCAGAACGCTGCGCGCTTCCTCGCCCGCCGGCCCGCTCGGGAGCTGCCGCAGCAGGTCGAGCATCGACTGCAGATCGGGGTCGCCTTCCGCGAAGCTCTTGGACTCGGCCAGGGCTTGCCACGACCAGGCCATGGCCGAGGCATCGGTGTGCAGCGACATGGCATGACGGAGCGCGGCGTTCGACGCCTCGGTATCGCCGATCTGGGCAAGACAGGTCCCGAGGAAATGCCACCCTGCAGAGTTTTTTGGCTGTTCGATGGTCAGGGCGCGCCCCACGTCGCAGGCGGCCTGGACCCGTCCGTGCAGCGCCAGCATCTGCCCAAACGCCAGCCGAGGGCCGGGGTCTGCCGGGTTGACCCTCGCATAGCGCTCGGCCGCGGTCAGGGCGACGGAGATGGCGCCGATGGTCGATGCCAGCCGCGAGACTGCGCCCCACTTGGCCCCGAAATCGCCGTCGGTTTTTACCGCATGTGCGAGATGGGCGGCCGCTGCGTCCCGATCTCTCCGCTGGAAGGCCGCCAGGGCCGCATTCACGTGATCAGCCGGGGTCAGCGACAGGGTGGGGCGAATGTTCAACAAGGAGCGTTTCCTGTCCCGCGCGGGAATCCGGTGATGGTCAGCACCCATCTTACCTTTACGCCCGCGTATCAAGGATGTGGCGCTATGGTGACAGGTGAGGCCGGAATGTGGCCCTGCCGAAGCATTTACGTGGACGTAATCGATGTGAAGATTACAGTTCTGTCAGGGAGTCGCGATGTTGCATTGCGACGGAGCAATGGGTGGACCTCGCGGGAGGGCCCGTTTGCGCAGCTGGAGACTATACCTTGAAAGTTGAAACCGTCCGTGGGCGCCTGCTGGCGTCGACCATGATCGGTGGAGCCGCGCTGTTCGCTGCAGCCATGGTTCCTTCCCTGGCCCTGATGGCCGTTCCTGGCGTAGCGATGGCCCAGGCCTCGGCGACCCAGGGCGCCCTGTCGGGGACTGTCAGCAGCCAGAGCGGTGCTCCGGTAAGCGGCGCGTCGGTCACCGTCACCTCGAACGCCCAGGGCTTCAGCCGCACTCTGACCTCGGACTCGTCCGGCAACTTCCGCGCTGTCGCCCTGCCTCCCGGCAGCTACACTGTCGCCATCACTGCGAGCGGCTACGACGCCTTCTCCGACTCCGTGACCGTCGGCGTGGGCGGCACGACCTCGGCCGTCTTCACCGTTGGACGCGCAGGTGACTCGTCGGCCACCAACGTCGACGAAATCGTTGTCGTGGGTGTCCGTACCGCCGTGTCGGACTTCGACACGACCACGACCGGCCTGAGCGTCGACGTCGAGACCCTGTCCGCCAGCGTGCCTCTGGCCCGCAACGGCACGGCCCTGGCCCTGCTGGCCCCCGGCGTGACCGCGGGCGACGCGGCCTTCGGCGGCATCCCGTCGATTTCGGGTTCGTCGGCGGGTGAAAACACCTTCTTCGTCAACGGCCTGAACACCACTGACTTCGTCAGCTTCCTGGGCGGCGCGACCGTCCCGTTCGAGTTCTACGAGACCTTCGAGACCAAGACTGGTGGCTATTCTGCGGAGTTCGGCCGTGGCACCGGCGGCGTGGTCAACGCCACGACCAAGTCCGGCGGCAACGAGTGGGAATTCGGCCTGACCACCTATTGGGAGCCGGAATCGCTCCGCAACTATTCGCCGAACACCTATCTGGCGCTGAACGAGTTCGACAGCGTCGAAAGCTGGGACGTCATCCTGGAAGCCGGCGGCCCGATCATTGAGGATCGCCTGTTCGTGTACGGCCTGTACAACCAGCGCTACCGCGAAACCTATAACCAGAGCGCCTCGAACCTCGGGTTCCGTAACGAGGACGACAGCCCGATCTACGGCGGCAAGGTCGACTTCATTATCGCCGATGGCCACCGCCTGGAAGGCACCTACTTCTCGGACGCCACCGAAACCGACATCAACCAGCGCACCTTCTTCGCCGGCACGACGGGTGGATCGCGCGACGACGGCACCTATCAGGTCAAGAACGGCGGCGATAACTGGGTCATGCGCTACACCGGTCAGTGGACCGACTGGCTGACGACCTCGCTGGCCTATGGAGAGACGAACAACAACTCTGAGTCGTCCTCCTCGGAAGACGGCAACCCGGTCATCACGGACATCACCGGCTTCGATTACAACAACGACGGCACCCTGGATGTTGTTGCACCGTTGGGTGCCCAGCGGGGCAACTGGCTGGTCGGCTCGCCGGGCACTAATGACGACAAGCGCGAAATGCTGCGCTTCGACGTCGACATGTACTTCAACCTGTTCGGCGCTCACCATATCCGCGCCGGCATCGACAACGAGAACCTTACGGGCGCGCAGACGCTGTCGCGTTCGGGTTCAGGCTTCAACATCTGCCGTAACAGCGGCCAGCCGATCAACCGCGCGGTCGGGGCTGACGCCCTGCTGTGCTCGGGAACGCGGACCGGCGGGGTCGCCTATCGCTACCAGACGCCGGATGCCTTCGGCCGTCCGACCCGCGTTCGCGTCGAGGTCTACAACAACGACGGGGCCTGGGAATCGACCCAGAACGCCTACTACATCCAGGACAGCTGGCAGGTCACCGACCGTCTGACCCTGAACCTGGGCGTGCGTTCGGAAAGCTTCGAGAACTCGAACATCACCGGTGACGTCTTCGTCGACATCCAGGACCAGATCGCTCCGCGTCTGGGTGCGACCTACGATGTGTTCGGCGATCGCACCGCCAAGTTGTTTGGCTCATATGGCCGCTACTTCCTGCCCGTCGCGGTCAACACGAACCAGCGTCTGGCCGGCCGTGAACTGTATTTCCGCGACCTGTACGATCTGAACCGTACGAACGGTAACCTGACGATCGACGCCAACCAGGACGGCATTCGCGACGACAACGATCAGCCGATCCTTGGCACGCCGCGGCCGGGGAGCGCCACGACGTTTGCCGACGGAACTACCCGCCCCACCAACACCCAGGTGGATGCCGAGCTGAAGCCGATGTACGTGGACGAGTTCATCCTCGGCTACTCGCAGGAGTTCTCGAACAGCTGGGGTGACTTCACCGCCAGCGTCACGGGCACCTATCGTGACCTGGGTCGCGCGATCGACGACATCGCCATCGACAGCGCCCTGCAGGCCTACTGCGCCGCTGCCGGCGGCGGTCTGACGGCGGCGAGCTGCTACTCGGTCTGGTCGGGCTTCCACCAGTACGTTCTGGCCAACCCCGGTGAGGACGTGACCGTGACCCTGGCCGGTTCCGACCTGGCGGCGGCTTCGGGCGGACGCATCACCCAGGACCGTCAGGTCACCCTGTCGGCCGATGCCCTGCGCTTCCCGAAACCCGTCCGCGAGTACACGGCGGCCGAATTCACCCTCGAACGCGCCTTCGACGGCGTCTGGGGCGGACGCGTCAGCTACGTCTGGTCGGATAACGAGGGCAACTACGAAGGCGCTCTGAAGTCCGACAACGGCCAGGCCGACCCCGGCCTGACCCAGGACTATGACGTTCCCGGTCTGGCCGACGGTGCCTCCGGCAAGCTGCCGAACCACCGCGAACACTCGTTCAAGGCCTATGGCAACTGGCAGGTCACTCCAGCCTTCAACATCGGGACGAACATCATCGTGCAGTCCCCCCGCCAGTTCGGCTGCCAGGGCGTCCACCCGCAGACGGATCCGAACTCGCTGGACGACGATTTCGCCGCCTTCTACGGCGCGGCATCGTGGTACTGTGATCGGACGAATGACGGTGTGCTCAACTCATTGCCCACCCCGCGCGGCACGGTGTTCGAAAGCGATTGGCTGACCCAGGTCGACCTGACGTTCGCCTATACGATCTCCGATCGCTGGGGCATCCCCGGTGAAGGCGTGACCCTTCGGGCCGACGTGTTCAACGTCTTCAACTCCGAAAACGAGCTCGACTTCAACGAGTTCGGTGAGATCGACGTTCAACGCTACCCCGGTCCGGGCGATATTGACCCGAACTATGGCAAGGTCAGCTCCTATCAGACACCCCGCTTCGTCCGTCTGAGCGCCTCGATCAAGTTCTAGACCTTTACTGACGACGACATGAGCATAACTGGGCGGCGGATCTCCGGATCCGCCGCCCTTTTCTTTGGGCAATCGGCGCCGCAGAAAAACCATTGGGACGCTTCAGGCGTTGGGTGGGGTGAACTCCCCGAAACAGATCACGGACTGTCCATGCGCCTTCGTCTCGCCGCCTCTCTTTTCGTCCTGGCCCTCGCCGCCCAGTCCCCGGCCCTCGCTCGCCAGGACGACGGCCCGGTCGTCACGGCCCGGGACGCCGGCGAAAGCACAGACTCGCTGCGGGCGCGCGAGGCCATCGCCTATGAGACACCGCTGCCGCGCGGTGCGCCGGAACAGGACTATCCGCTGGTGGCCTGGTGCGCCGCTCTCGTGGAGGGCCATATCGCGCTCGGCCGCAGCCTGACGACCGCCGACGATCTGGATCGCGACATCATCCGTCTGGGTGGTCTTGAGGCGGCGGATTTCCGCGATGCGCTCCGCGCCGGTCAGGGCCGCCAGACGCCTGCGACCCTCGCCGCCGCCCGCGCCGCAGAGGCGGACGCCGCCGCCAGATGGCTGCCCTTGCAGGCCCAGGAAGACGAACGGGCCCGCAGTGAGGCTTTCGGCCTGTTCTTCGGCCTGCCCGGCCGCTGCGAACACGCCGCCCGCCGGGTCCGCGAGAATATCACGACCCCGCCGGTGACGCTCGATCAGGCCGGTCTGGACGAGGTCGGCGTACCGAAGGCGGAGTAGGTTTTGCAGTCTCCTCCCTGTCGCTTAGCGATGGGGAGGTGGGTGCGAGCTCTTCGCGAGCAGACGGAGGGGCTCTGACGGCGGCAAGAACCCCTCCGTCTCTCCGCTGCGCTCCGAGCCACCTCCCCACGCCTGCGGCGCAGGGAGGAGACCCGATCAGGCCGCCGCCACGCGCTCCGCTGCGCCCGGCTCGTAGTTGAGGATCGGCGCGAGCCAGCGTTCGGCGGTCGCCACGTCCCAGCCCTTGCGAGCGGCGTAGTCCTCGATCTGGTCCAGATCGATCTTGCCGACACCGAAATAGTGGCTGCCCGGGTGGCCGAAATAGAGGCCCGAGACCGAGGCCGGCGGGGTCATGGCGAAGCTTTCGGTCAGGGCCATGCCCGCGTTCTGTTCGGCCTGCAGCAGGCGGAACAGGGTGGCCTTTTCCGTGTGGTCGGGCTGGGCCGGATAGCCGGGAGCCGGGCGGATGCCCTGGTACTGTTCGGCGATCAGCTCATCGGGTGTCGACACCTCGTCGGCCGCATAGCCCCACAACTGCGTCCGGACCTCCTTGTGCAGCCGCTCGGCGAAGGCCTCGGCCAGACGGTCGGCCAGGGCCGCCGCCATGATGGCGGAGTAGTCGTCGCCGGCGTCCTTGAACCGCTTCGAGGCTTCCAGCTCGCCGTGGCCCGTGGTGACCGCAAAGGCGCCGATATGGTCTTGGCCCGTCTCGGCCACGAAGTCGGATAGGGCCAGGTTCGGCTTGCCGTTCGACTTCCGGATCTGCTGGCGCAGGGTGTGGAAGCGGGCGATCTCTTCGGTGCGGCTTTCGTCGGCATAGACGGCCACGTCGTCGCCGACGGCGTTGGCGGGCCAGAAGCCGACCACGCCTTTGGCCGTGAACCACTTCTCGTCGATGATCTGCTTCAGCATGACCTGGGCGTCGGCGAACAGGTCTTTGGCCGCCTCGCCGACGATCTCGTCCTCGAGGATCAGGGGATAGCGACCGATCAGCTCCCAGCTGGCGAAGAACGGCGTCCAGTCGATGTGGTCGGCCAGGTCCTGAAGGTCCCAGCTGTCGAACGCCCTGACCCCGAGGAAGGACGGCTTGCCGGGCATGGGCTGGGCCGGGTCGATCCGGAACCGGTTCTCTCGCGCCTGGGGCAGGGTGGCGCGCGCCTTGACCTCCTGTCCGCGCGCATACTGCTCGCGGATGCGGATGTATTCGTCGCGGGTGATGGCCTCGTTCTTTGCCCGTTCGGTCTTTGACAGCAGGCCGGAGACCACGCCCACGGCGCGCGAAGCGTCGACGACATAGGTGGTCGACCCGGCCGAATAGCCGGGCTCGATCTTCACGGCCGTATGGGTCCGGCTGGTGGTCGCCCCGCCGATCAGAAGGGGGATGTCGAACCCGCGCCGCTGCATCTCGCGGGCGACGAAGACCATCTCGTCGAGCGAAGGGGTGATCAGGCCAGACAGGCCGATGATGTCCACCTTGTGCTCGACGGCGGCGTCAAGGATCCGGTCGGCCGGGACCATGACGCCGAGGTCGATGACCTCGTAGTTGTTACATTGCAGCACGACGCCGACGATGTTCTTGCCGATGTCGTGGACGTCGCCTTTCACGGTCGCCATCAGGATCCGGCCGGCCTGTTCGCGCGGCTTGCCGGCCTTCTCGGCCTCCATGAAGGGCTCCAGCCAGGCCACGGCCTGTTTCATCACCCGGGCGGACTTGACCACCTGGGGCAGGAACATCTTGCCCGAGCCGAACAGGTCGCCGACCACGTTCATCCCGTCCATGAGCGGGCCCTCGATGACGTGCAGCGGCCGGTCGAACGACAGTCGGGCCTCTTCGGTGTCGGCGTCAATGAACTCGGTGATGCCGTTGACCAGGGCGTGTTCAATCCGCTTGCCGACGGGCTGGTCGCGCCACTTCAGGTCGACGACGCGCGCCACCCCCTTGTCGCCCTTGTAGTTGGGGGCGATGTCGACGAGGCGTTCGGTGTTGGAGACATTGGTCCGCTGGGGCCGGTTGAGGATCACGTCCTCGACGGCCTCGCGCAGCGTCGGGTCGATGTCCGTATAGACCGGCAGGTCGCCGGCGTTGACGATGCCCATGTCCATGCCCGCCGCGATGGCGTGGTAAAGGAAGACCGAGTGGATCGCCCGGCGCACGGGCTCGTTGCCGCGGAAGCTGAACGAGACGTTCGACACCCCGCCCGAGATGCGGGCGTAGGGCAGGGTGGCCTTGATGACCTTGACCGCCTCGATGAAGTCGACAGCGTAGTTGTCGTGTTCCTCGATCCCCGTCGCCACGGCGAAGATGTTCGGGTCGAAGATGATGTCCTCGGGCGGGAACCCGACCTCGTCCACCAGGATGCGATAGGCGCGGGTGCAGATCTCGATCTTGCGGGCGGCGGTGTCGGCCTGGCCGACCTCGTCGAAAGCCATGACGACGACGGCAGCGCCGTAGCGCAGGCATTTCACGGCCTGTTCGCGGAACTCGGCCTCGCCCGCCTTCATCGAGATCGAGTTGACGATCGGCTTGCCCTGGACGCATTTCAGGCCCGCCTCGATCACCTCCCATTTGGAGGAGTCGATCATCACCGGCACGCGGGCGATGTCGGGCTCGGCGGCGATCAGGTTGAGGAAGGTGATCATGGCCTGCTTCGAATCCAGCAGGCCCTCGTCCATGTTGATGTCGATGATCTGGGCGCCGGCCTCGACCTGCTGGCGCGCGACGGTCAGGGCGGCGGAGTAGTCGCCCTCGACGACCAGTTTCTTGAATTTGGCCGAGCCGGTGACGTTGGTTCGTTCGCCGACGTTGATGAAAGTGGGACGCATCAGGCTACCAGTTCGAATGGTTCCAGCCCGGACAGCCGCATCGCCACCGGACGCTCGGGGATTTCCCGCGTCGGCAGTTTCGCGACGGCCTCGGCCGTGTGTTTGATGTGGTCGGGCGTCGTGCCGCAGCAGCCGCCGACGATGTTGACCAGGCCCGAAGCCGCCCATTCCTCGATGAAGTGGGCCGTCTGGTGCGGTTCCTCGTCATACTGGCCCATGGCGTTGGGCAGGCCGGCGTTGGGATAGGCGGCGACCAGGGTGTCGGCGACGCGGCTCAGTTCGGCGATGAAGGGCCGCATAAGGTCCGCTCCAAGCGCGCAGTTGAAGCCGACGGCGAACGGCTTGGCGTGGCGCACGGAGTTCCAGAAGGCTTCCGCCGTCTGGCCCGACAGGGTCCGGCCCGAACGGTCGGTGATGGTGCCGGAAATCCAGATCGGCAGGGCTTCCATGCCCTCGTCCTCGAGGTCCTTGATCGCCTTGATCGCCGCCTTGCAGTTCAGCGTGTCGGTGATGGTCTCGATCAGATAGAGGTCGACCCCGCCCTCGTTCAGGGCGCGGATTTGATGGCGATAGGCCTCATAGACCTGGTCGAAGGTGACCAGACGCGCGCCGGGATCGTTCACGTCCGACGACATGGACAGCATCTTGTTCAGCGGCCCGATCGAACCGGCGGCGAAGCGCGGCTTGTGCGGCTCCTTCTCGGTCCAGCGGTCGGCGGCGGCGCGGGCCAGTTTCGCCCCTTCCAGATTAATGTCCCAGACCGCCTGTTCGTCGAGCTTGTAGTCGTCCTGGGCGATGACCGTGCCGGAGAAGGTGTTGGTTTCGGAGATGTCCGCGCCGGCGCCGAAATACTGGTCGTGAAGGTCAGAGATGACGTCCGGGCGGGTGATGCACAGGATGTCGTTGTTGCCCTTCATCTGGTCTTTTTCGTTGTAGCCATTGGCTTCGACGAAGCGGTCGCCACGGAAGTCGGCCTCCTCCAGCCCGACGCGCTGGATCATCACGCCCCAGGATCCGTCGAGAACCAGGATGCGTTCGGCGGCGGCCCTGTGCAGGGCGGCGATGCGTTCGGCGCGGGTCATCAGTCAGCCTTCTGTTCGCGGACACCAAGGACGCGGCAGATCGCATAGACCAGGTCGGCGCGGTTCAGGGTGTAGAAGTGGAAGTCGGAGAAACCCTCTTCCTGCAGTCGGGCGCAGGTCTCGGCAGCGACGGAGGCGGCCAGCAGCTTGCGCGTCTCCGGGTCGTCGTCGAGGCCTTCGAAATGGGCCGCCAGCCAGTCGGGCACAGAGGCGCCGCACGATCCGCACATGCGCTGCAGACCGGCAAAGTTCGACACGGGCATGATCCCGGGGATCAGGGGGATAGTCACACCCGCAGCCCGCACCCGGTCGCGGAAGCGCAGGAAGGCGTCGATGTCGAAGAAGAACTGGCTGACCGCGCGGGTGGCGCCGGCGTCGATCTTGGCCTTGAGCACGTCTATGTCGTGGTCGATCGACGGGCTCTCCGGATGCTGTTCCGGATAGACGCCGACCGTGACGTCGAAGCCGCCGACGCGGCTGATGGCCCGGGTCAGTTCCGTGGCGTTGGCGTAGCCGTCGGCGCGGGGTTGATAGACGCCGCCGATCCCGGCGGCGCCGGGCGGGTCGCCGCGCAAGGCCACGATGTGGTTCACGCCGATCGACTTGTAGTCGCGGATGACCTCGTCGACCTCGTCACGGCTGGCGTCGACGCAGGTCAGGTGGGCGGCGGGCTTCAGCGTGGTCTCGGTCAGCATCCGCTGCACGGTCCGGTGGGTCCGCTCACGGGTCGATCCGCCGGCGCCATAGGTCACCGAGACGAACTCGGGGTTCAGCGGCTCCAGCCGACGCACGGCCTCCCACAGGGTCTCTTCGGCCTTGTCGGTCTTGGGCGGGAAGAACTCGAACGAAACACGGACCGGATTGGCGTTCTGGCCCGCACGAGCCACCGGCCCCAACGGCGACAGCAGCAGGGCGCGGGCTTCAGCGAGAGAGGTGGCGTTGGCGGCCATCAGGCGACGCTCCTTGATGCGACAGGGGCCAGCGTCTGCGGGCGGGTCGCGGTCCAGATGGTGACAGTCAGCCCTGCCTGGTCGGGGGGCAGGGCGATGGAGGCGGAGGCGTCGAGACCGGCTTCGACGAGCCAGCGCCCGATCTCGTCGTCGGCGAAGCCCAGCCTGCGGTGCTGGTGCTCCTCGCGCAGACGCTCGAGGTCGTGCGGCGCGAAATCGACGATCAGCAGCTTGCCGCCGGGGCTGACGACGCGGGCGGCTTCGGCCAGGGCGGCGCCGGGATCGGCGAGGTAGTGCAGCACCTGGTGCACCAGCACCAGATCGGCCGACTGGGCGGGCAGGCGAGTGGCGAAGATGTCGCCGTGGCGCAGCTCGACCTTTTCCAGCCCGGCCCTGGCGACATTGGCCCGGGCGATGTTGAGCATGTTCTGGGACAGGTCGAGGCCGATCGACATCTTCGCCTTCTTCCCCAGAAGGGTCAGCATCCGCCCCGATCCGGTGCCCAGATCGACGACGCGCTCGAACGGACCCGGTCCGGCGGCGCGTTCGATGGCGCTCTCGACCGCCGTCTCGGAAACATAGAGGGACCGGATGTGGTCCCAGCTCGGGGCGACCTGTTCGAAATAGGCGGCGGCCGCAGTGGCGCGTTCGTCGCGCACGGCGTCCAGCCGACGGTGATCCGCCTCGCCTTCGGCGTCGTCGAGCAGGTCCAGAACGGTGTCGATCAGCCGCCGCGCCAGAGGTTCGTGCGACACACGGTAGAAGACGCGTGCGCCGTCAGGGAAGCGCTCGATCAGACCAGCATCGGCCATCAGCTTCAGATGGCGCGAGACGCGCGGCTGGCTCTGTTCCAGCACACGGCTCAGTTCCATCACCGAAAGCTCCTCGCCGGCCAGCAGCGACAGGATGCGCAGGCGCGTCGGCTCGCCCGCGGCGCGCAGGGCTTCGACTGTCTGATCGGCGGTCAGCGACATGATATAATCATATAAGGATATCCTTATATGATGTGAAGAAGGAAACGGCCGGTCAGGCCTTTGTCTGAGCGGTCCATGTCCGGAAGCCGACATGGGCCTTCGACGGCGGCGCAGGCTCCGGCGAAGGGGCATCGGGCAGGGGGGCGAGACGGCGCTTGTTGACGTGTTCGGCCGGGGCCTCAGCGATCCTGTCGGGGAATTCGCCGCGGAAATAGAACCGTTGCCACGCCTGTTTGATCGCCTCGGGGTCTCCAGCGGCCATGCGGGTGTTGAAGTCGGTCCGCACCTCCGACCATTTCCGGTACTGCAGGGCCAGGTCGCCGTCCGGGTCCATCGAGGCCCGCACCGGGACGAAGGCCTCGACCCGGTGATGCTGAACCGGCTGCAGGAAGCAGAAGGGCTCGTCCTTCTCGAACCGGATCACGCCGGGCGCGGTGAAACGCCAGTTCATCGTGAAGGGGTAGGGCAGCCAGTCGGTCTCGGTCAGACCCTCCAGAGCCTGGATCCCGTGCTTGAACCGGTTCGGCACGCCCGAGGCCCGCATGGCCCAGCCGGGCGGGGTCCGGAACAGCCAGCCGGTGTGGAAGGTCAGCACCCCCTCGGTGAAGTGAGAGGCGGCGAAATGCTCGAAGAAGGTGGCGTCGTCATCGGGCCGGAACGCGATGGAATCCGCCCCCATCCGTCCGTCCCACTCGGCCTCGAACCCGAAGGGGCACAGCAATTCCCACCCCGTGGTGTTGGCCATGGTCAGGGGCAGGCAGCGATAGGGATGGCGGCCCGCGAATTCGTCCATCCAGTCGCGCTCGGGCCGGCCCGGAACCATGCGCGGCGGGTCGTCCCGCATCGGATAGCATTCCAGCGTCAGGGCGGAGGATTCAGTCCGGGCGGCGATATCGGTCAAGAGCGGGTCTCGTGTGGGGCGGCCGCACCCTGCCGCGACGACCACGGCCTTCGCAAGGCCGGTTTCAGGCGCTCTGCACGACCGGCGTGACCAGAGGCTCTCCCGACACGGCGGCGGCCAGGTTCCTCATCAGCAGGATCAGCATGCCCTGCACCGCCTCGGAGGTCGCGCCGCCAGTGTGCGGCGTCAGGACGACATTGGGCACGTCAGCCCAGCGCGCCGCCGGCGTCGGCTCGGTCTCGAACACGTCGAGCGCCGCCTGACCCAGCCGACCGGCCTTCAGGGCTTCGATCAGGGCGTCCTCGTCCACGAGCGACCCGCGCGCCACATTGACCAGCAGGCCGGTCGGCCCGAGCGCCTCGATCACCTCGGCCGAGATCAGTCCACGATTGCTCCCGTCCGCCCGGCAGGCCACCACCAGCACGTCCGAATCCCGGGCCAGTTCCAGCAGCGATCCGGCGCGCGGCCAGGGCGAGTCCTTCGCCCGAGGCCCCCACCAGGCGATCGGACAGCCCATGGCCTCGACCCGTTTCGCCACGGCCTCGCCGATCAGGCCGAGGCCGACAATCCCGACGCGGCGCCCCTTCATCGACGGCGTCATCAGCCGCGCGTCCATGGACCACTGGCCGGCCTTAAGGGTCCGGTCGCCATCCACGATCCGGCGCGACGCCGCCAGGAGCAGTCCCAGGGCATGGTCGGCCACATCCTCGTGGTTCACCGCCGGGGCATGGGTCACCGGCAGGCCGCGCGCCTCGCACCAGTCCAGATCGATGCCGTCATAGCCCGAGGTGAAACAGGCGATCAGCTTGAGGTTCGGCAAGCGCTCCAGCACCGCGATGTCCAGCGGATCCTCGCCTGCCACCACCACCGCCTCGATCAGGTCCTGCGCCGCGACAGGCGGATGCTCCCAAAGCCGGTGGACGTTGTAGGCGCTCTCCAGAAACCCCGTGAGCGGCCCGAGCAGGGAGGGCATGATCAGAACGTGCGGGCGATGGGGCATGGCCTGATCCTAACCCTCTCGCGGCGGTGGGGAAGAGGCGTGGACAGACAACTCTCTGTCGATCATAGACGCGCCGTGCAAACCGCTTCCGGTCCCGTTCGTCGCCTCGATCTGGACTGGATCCGGCTGTCGGCGTTCGGCCTGCTGATCCTGTACCATGTGGGCCTGGTCTATGCGCCTTACGACTGGCACATGCACAGCACCCACACCTTCGAATGGATGCGCGAGGGGGTGCTGGTCACCAATCCCTGGCGGCTGACCTTGCTGTTCCTGGTCTCGGGCGCCGCGCTGCGCTTCATGACCGCGCGCCGGACCGCCGGTCAGGTGGCCAGGGCGCGGGCGGAGCGTCTGATTCCGCCGCTGATCTTCGGGACCCTGGTGCTGGTGCCGATCCAGTCGTGGATCGAGGCGATGGACAAGGGCGGCTGGAGCGGCGGGCTGCCCGGCTGGTGGTGGCACGAGTTCAGCCTCTCGGGCCTCTCGAACGGGGTGCCGGTCAACCACCTGTGGTTCATCATCTACATCGCGGTCTACAGTGCTGTGGCGGTGCTGCTGATGCTGCGACCGGCGGATCTCGACCGGGCCGAGGCGGGGCTGACGCGGCTGTTGTCGGGCTGGAGGGTGATCGCGGTCCCGATCGTCTATCTGATCCTGATCCGTCTGACCCTGTTTCCGATGTTCGGCCTGACCAACCGGCTGACCCACGACTGGTACAACCACGCCCTGTCGCTGGGCGCCTTCCTGTTCGGCTTCCTGATCGTGCGCCAGGAGAGCATCTGGCGCGATCTGGAGCGCTACCGCTGGGTTGGCGTGATCCTGGCGGTCATCGCCCTGCCGATCATGATGATGCAGACCGCCCACCCGGGCGGCGGCGCCTTCTGGGGCATCCCCCGGGGAGTCGTGTTCGCGATCGACCAGTGGGCCGTGATCACGGCCATTCTCGGCTTCGGCAGCCTGTATCTGCGACGGGCCGACAGTCGGGTGCTGCACTACCTCAGCGACGCGGTCTTCACCTGCTATCTCGCCCACCAGACCATCCTGGTGGTGGCGGTCTGGCTGATCCAGGACCGGGGTTGGCCCGCGCTCGTCGAGGCCCCGGTCCTGACCGTCATCACCATCGGCGGCAGTCTGCTGATCTATGAGATCGTGCGGCGCATCCCGTTGATCCGGCCGATCTGGGGCCTGAAACCGTTGAAGGCCAGGCCGGCCGCGCCCCCGGGCCTGCCGGCCGCGGAGCGCGGAGACCCCGCATGAATTTGGCCCGGCCCGAACTGCGACAGGCGGCGCGCGGGCTGCTGCTCGTCGGGGTCGCCGCGCCGATCCTCGCCCTCGTGGCTGTGCTGATCGCGGCCGTGTCCTATGCCGGGTTCGACCACGCGCGTCAGTACCTGAGCGAACTGGGCGGCGAGACGGCGGCCCATCCCTGGATCTTCAATTTCGGGGTGCTGACCGCCGGCGTCATGACCGGAGTGGCGGGGATCGGATTCGGGCTGGCGGTGGTGATCCTGACCCGCTCGCCGGTGTCAGCCGTGCTGGTCGGCCTGTTGTTCATTCTGGCCGGGATCGGGCTGGTGATGTCGAGCCTCTATCCCTGGCCTGACCCCAGACACATGGCGATCAATCTCGGGCTGGGGATTCAGCTGGCGCCGGTCTTCCTGCTGGTCGGACTGCGGCAGAGCCTTGAGCTGACCCGTCTGAAGCGCTTCCTGGTCGGGGTTTTCGTGATGATGGCGGTGCTGACCGTCCTGACCAAACATCTCGTGTTTCCCGGAACGGTGAACGATTTCAACGTCGGCTACTGGGAGCGCGCCTTTGCGATCGTTCTGGTCGGCTGGGTGGGCGTGGCGGCCCATCTCCTGAGACGCGCCCTCGTCCGCTGAGACCGGGCGCGCCGCGACAACGCATTTGCAACAAAAAGTGCCGTTATCACCATTCCGTGATTGAAAATCGCGGAAGAGTGAACGAGAGTGCCGGAATGGTGCGGCGCAACAACAGCGTCCGAACTCTGACCGCGCGCGCCAAGGGGAATAATGCATGAGCGGCCACGCCTCGACCGCACGGGTCTATGACCTCGACGGTCAAGTCCAGATCGTTTCGGCCTATGCCGGCGCCACCCCCTGGCTGCCGGAACAATCCCCGCTGGCCATGCCGCGCCAGACCTTCAACGACGCCTCCCGCCAGGTCACGGACCGGCTGGCGTCGCGTCCCGATGGCCTGCTGACCCGTCGTTTCATCGTGTTCGGCGCGACCCTGGCGGTCGCTCTGCTGGCCATGATCGCGCCGGTGATCCTGTGCGCCCGCGAAGGCTTCCAGCCGCTCGAGATCGTCGCCCTGACCCTGTTCGCGGTCCTGATCTCGGCGATCGCCTGCTGGTTCTGCTCGACCTTCGCCGGCCTGATCGTGCTGCTGACAGGCCGCGAGCAGGACGACATGGACTTCGCCCCCTATCCGCCGCTGCCGACCCGCCGCACCGCACTCCTGATGCCGCTCTACAACGAGGACGCCGGCGAGGCCCTGGGCCGTCTGGCTGCGATCGACGCCTCGCTCGCGCGTCTCGGCGCCTCGGACGCCTTCGACCTGTTCGTGCTCAGCGACTCGACGAAGGACGAGGCCGCCGCCGCCGAAGTGTCGGCCTGCGCGGCGCTCCGGGCCCACGCGGGCAGCAAGCTCTACTACCGCCGCCGTAGCGAGAACATCGAGCGCAAGGCCGGAAACATCGCCGACTGGACCCGCACGTTCGGTGGCACCTACGAATTCATGATCGTGCTGGACGCTGACTCGACCATGGCCGGCGAGACGGTTCTGCGCCTCGTCGACGCCATGGAGCGCAATCCGGGCGTCGGCCTGATCCAGACCGCCCCGACCATCATCAAGTCCCAGACCCTGTTCGCCCGCCTGTCGCAGTTCGGCGTGCGCCTGTACGGCCGCGTCGCCGCCGCCGGCCTGGCCTGGTGGGCCGGTTCGGAAGCCAGCTACTGGGGCCACAACGCCATCCTGCGCACCCGCGCCTTCGCCGACTGCGCGGGCCTGCCGGAACTCGAGGGCCGCAAGCCGTTCGGCGGCCATATCATGAGCCACGACGTCGTCGAGGCCGCCCTGATGCGTCGCGCCGGCTGGGCGGTCCACGTCACCGCCGCCCTGGACGGCAGCTGTGAAGAGACGCCGCCGACCCTGACCGACTTCATCCGCCGCGATCACCGCTGGTGCCAGGGCAACCTGCAGCATCTCGCCCTGATCGGCGCCAAGGGCCTGAACCCGATCAGCCGCCTGCAGCTGGCGATGGGCTGCATGGCCTATCTGTCGTCGCCGCTGTGGCTGGCCTCCCTGATGGTCGGCATGGCCATGCAACTGCAGAGCCCGGTCGACTGGACCTCCTTCTTCTACATCCTGAACCCCAAGCTTTCGCCCTTCATGCTGGCTTCCCTGCTGGGCGGCGTGATGCTGATGGGTCCCAAGCTGATGGGCTTCGTCCTGGTCCTGACCCGTCCGGGTGAGCGCCGGGCCTTCGGCGGCGCGCGTCAGATCATCAAGGGCATGACCCTCGAGATCGCCCTGTCCGCCGCCCTGGCCCCCATCCTGATGGTCGCCAACACCCGGGCCGTCATCCAGATCTTCAGCGGCCATGACGCCGGCTGGGCCACCCAGCAGCGCAGCGCGGACGGCCTGAGCTGGAAGGACGCCTTCGCCGCCATGCGCTGGCAGATGGCTACGGGCGTGATGTTCGCCCTCGGCCTGTTCATCCGGCCCGACCTGGCGACCTGGTTCGCTCCGATCGTCCTGCCCCTGCTGTTCGCCGCCCCGATCGCTGTCTTCACCTCGCGTCGTCGCACCGGTGAAGCCTTCGCCCGCAAAGGCTGGCTGGTCACGCCGGACGAGGATGGCGTCGCCGTGTCGCCGGCGGTGCTCTTCCCGGCCGGTCGCCCCGTGGTCGAAGGCGCCGCTCCGGTCTGGGCGCGCCGCTAGGACGGTCGCGCCTGGAGACAGCCACGGCGCCCGTCAGTCAGGTGTCGTCTGGTTGACTTATCGATCCCCGACGGTGTGATGGCTGTGCGCGCTTCCGCGCCGAGACACGCCCATGATCGCCGCACGGATCGTTTCCATCGCCTCGCTGATTGTTCTTTGCGCCTGCGCGGCCCCGGCTGACCAAACGCCCTCGCCTGCGAGCGGCGAGGCGGCGGGCGGGGAGGTGCAGGGCCTACGCGACGGGCGCACGACCCTGGCGGTCGGACAGACCTTGCTGATCAGCCTGCCGAGCAACGCCACCACCGGCTACGCCTGGACCCTGTCGGGATCGAACAGCGAGGTCCTGAAACCCGGCACGCCGTTCGGCCAGGAGGTCATCGACGCGCATGCACCGGGCATGGTCGGAGTCGGCGGAAACACCTTATGGCGCTTCCTCGCCGGGCAGCCGGGCACGGTCCGTCTTTCCTTGGCCTACCGCCGGGCCTGGGAGACGAATACCCGCCCCGCCGAGACCGCGACCTATACGATCGTCGTGCGCTGAAGCCGGCCCCGGGGGGGGGCGGACCTTTTCCTAGCGCCCGAACTTCTGGAATTTGATCCGGTGCGGGATCAGGGCGTCAGTGCCGAGGAGGCGCTTCCTGTCCTCTTCGCAGGCTTCGAAATTGCCCTCTAACCATTCGACGTGGCTGTCGCCCTCGAAGGCCAGGATGTGGGCGGCCAGACGGTCAAGGAACCAGCGGTCGTGGGAGATGACCACGGCGCAGCCCGCGAACTCTTCCTGCGCCTCTTCCAGGTTCTGGAGCGTCTCGATGTCCAGGTCGTCACCAGCGTCGATCTAGCTGAAGACCCAGTCCAGGGATAGGCGGCAGCCGGTGTCTTCCAGCCCGGCAAGGGCGACGTCGGGGTGATCGTCGACAGACGGCCACGATTCAGCAGGTTCGCCTTCCGGAGCGTACAGGCGGTTGAGTTCGATGATGCGTCCGTCAGAAAAACGGATGGTCTCGATACCGGTCAGGAAGTCGACCCCGTCCAGACCTTTCAGAATGAAAGAGTTGCCGGACACCAGAAGCCGATAGTTGCCGGGGGTGCCCTGAACCAGAAAGACATCATCGCCGTGGCCACCGTCGATGAAGTCATTACCGGGGCCGCCACGAATCTGGTCATTGCCGTCACCGCCCAGGATCGTGTCATTCCCGCTGCCGCCGGACAGAATGTCGGCACCCGCGCCACCGGTGATCCAGTCGTCACTTGTCAGTCCATCGAGGGTGTCCCCGCCCGTGGTTCCGGTTAGCGCACCGATGCCTGGCGTGCCGGGGTCCGCGCGTGCGAAGGCCTGCGACAGGAGGGGTTCGGACGCGAGCAGGCCAGCGGGATCGCCCAACATGGCACGGGCGGCAGCATCACCCTGCAATTCACCATCCAGAAATCGGTCGATCAGACGGGTGATCGAGGCCGTGATGCCGGGAATGGAGGTGTTGCCACCGATGTCACCGTGTGAGGCGTCCCGATAGACCACGGCATAGTTGCCGCGGCCATCGCCATTGCGGAACGGATCCAGCCGCCCATGCCAGTCGACGAAGCCACCGGGCTCTTCATCCTCGGTCCCGGTGATCGTCAACAGGGGAATGGCGATTCTGTCCCAGGATGTGGGCGTCAGATCCGCCCAACTGCTGTCCTCGCCCTGGGGGGATAACAGGATGGCGGCCCTGAAGCGCGGATCGGCCACGCTGGTCAGGCCATAGGGATTGCCGGGCGGGGCGTCATAGCCGGGTCGGTCGGGCCGCAGACCGGCGATCAATCCGGCGGTAAAGGCCCCATGGCTGTGGCCCGCGACAGCAGGCGCGGTCAGGTCCGCCGTATAGCCAGGAAACCCGGCCGTCAGGGTCGCGGCCTGATCCAGGGCGAACTGGATGTCGGCAGCGCGGTGCAGGCCCGAGGCGTCGTTGTTGGGCGAAAACTGGGAGGTCAGCCAGGCGGGATAGTTGGCCCCGCTGTCCAGATGGTTGGGGACAATGACGATATAGCCCAGATCCGCCAGGGCCTGGGCGGTCAGCCCTGTGCCGCCGTTCGGCGAACTGCTGCCCCCATGTCCGTGGCTGTAGACAATGACCGGCCAGGTCCCGGGCCGGTCGGGCGCAAAGACCGTCAGCACCAGATCGCGCGGCGCGGTGACCGTGGCACCCCCGGCGTTCACATAGGTGACGAAATGGTCGTTGTCGCGGAGCGTGATGGTTCTGGAGACGGGCACGGCTTTGCTCCTCTGGACTCAGCGTTCAACGCCGCCGACCGGTCAGTCCGTCGCAACAGTATGTGCCATGTGCCTATCCTTTGGCGAGGTCATCGCGCCCCGAGTCTCCCGAACCCGATCCGGCTCCAGAACGCGATGAAAGCCGAGGATGGACTTCTCGCGCTGGCCTGCGCCAGCCAACCCAGCACATCGGCCACGTTCATTCGGACACCGCGCAAGCAAGGTTTTCCGATGCGCTGCCGGGTTCGATAGTGATGCAGGACAGGAGTTCATCGCTCATGTCCCGCCACCAATATCAGCGTCCGAACTTCTGGAACTTGATCCGGTGCGGGATCAGGGCGTCGGTGCCGAGGCGGCGCTTCTTGTCCTCTTCGTAGGCTTCGAAATTGCCCTCGAACCATTCGACGTGGCTGTCGCCCTCGAAGGCCAGGATGTGGGTCGCCAGACGGTCCAGGAACCAGCGGTCGTGGGAGATGACCACGGCGCAGCCCGCGAACTCCTCCAGGGCCTCCTCGAGGTTCTGCAGCGTCTCGATGTCCAGGTCGTTGGTCGGTTCGTCGAGCAGGATCAGGTTGCCGCCGGTGGCCAGGGTCTTGGCCAGGTGGACGCGGTTGCGCTCACCGCCCGACAGCTGTCCGACCTTCTTCTGCTGGTCGCCGCCCTTGAAGTTGAAGGAGCCGACATAGGCGCGGGTGTTGATCTCGCGCTTGCCGACCATCATCACGTCGGTGCCGCCCGAGATTTCTTCCCAGATGGTCTTGTTGGGGTCGAGGGCGTCGCGCGACTGGTCGACATAGGCCAGCTTGACCGTCTCCCCGACCTTGATCGTGCCGCCGTCGGGCGTCTCCTGGCCGGTGATCAGCTTGAACATGGTCGACTTGCCGGCGCCGTTCGGGCCGATGACGCCGACGATGCCGTTGGGCGGCAGCTTGAAGGTCAGGTTGTCGAACAGCAGCTTGTCGCCATAGGACTTCTGCAGCCCCTCGACCTCCAGTACGACATTGCCGAGACGCGGCCCGGGCGGGATCTGGATGTGGGCGTGGGTCTGGGCGCCGCGCAGGTTCTCCTGCTCGGTGACCATCCGCTCATAGGCGGCCAGACGGGCCTTGGACTTGGCCTGACGGGCCTTGGCGCCGGAGCGCACCCATTCCAGTTCGCGGGTCAGGGCACGCTGGCGAGCCTCGGATTCCGAGTTCTCCTGCACCACCCGCTTCTGCTTCTGCTCCAGCCAGCTGGAGTAGTTGCCCTCGTAGGGGATGCCCTTGCCGCGATCGAGCTCCAGCGTCCACTTGGTCACGAGGTCGAGGAAGTAGCGGTCGTGGGTCACCAGAATGACGCAGCCGGGGAAGGCTTCGAGGTGGTGCTGCAGCCAGGCGACAGACTCGGCATCGAGGTGGTTGGTCGGTTCGTCGAGCAGCAGCATGTCCGGTTTTGACAGCAGCAGCCGGGCCAGGGCCACGCGCCGCTTCTCACCGCCGGACAGGTTGGTCACCGCCCAGTCGTCGGGCGGGCAGCGCAGGGCGTCCATGGCCATCTCGATGCGGCTGTCGATGTCCCAGACGTCGCCGGCGTCGATCTTCTCCTGGAGGGCGGTCATCTCCTCCATCAGCTCGTCGGAGTAGTTCTCGGCCATCTCCATGGCGATGGCGTTGAAGCGGTTGACCCACTGCTTCTCCTCGCACCAGGCCTCGACGTTCTCGCGAACGTTCAGGCTGTCATCGAGGTGGGGCTCCTGTTCCAGGTAGCCGCGCTTGACCCCGTCGGCGGCCTTGGCTTCCCCGGTGAACTCCGGGTCGATGCCCGCCATGATCTTCAGCAGGGTCGACTTGCCCGAGCCGTTGACGCCGACGACGCCGATCTTGGCGTCGTTGTAGAAGCTCAGCCAGATGTTCTCGAAGATCTTCTTGCCGCCGGGAAAGGCCTTGGTCAGGCCCTGCATCTGGAAAATATATTGCTGCGCCATGAGGTGCGGTGCGCCCTGTCGTTCAATCGAATGGGGAGGTAGGCGCGGGATGTAGCGACCGCCGCGCCGAAGGGCAAACGACTAGCGGTCGGGCGGGGCGGATTGATGGCGGACCGGCGGTCCTACCAGCGGAACACGAACCGTCCAGCGACTGCACCAAGGCCGGTCGCCAGCCCCATGCCGAGCGAATACCAGACGGCGACGAACGGCGCGGTGTGTTCAGGGCAGTGCAGTCCGTACAGGGTCGTGGCCAGCCCGGCGGTGAGAAGCCCTGCGGCGGCACCCGCCATCCCGGGCCGCGTCGGCGCGAAGGCGCGGCCAGCCCAGAAGACGAACGGCGCGGCAAGGGCGCTGAGCAGCAGGATGTTGGGGGCGCAGGCCCTGGCGCTGTCGCCCATCAGGGCGGGCATCCGCTCCGGCATGGGCATGGTGACCAGCTCGTAGACCGCCAGAGCCCCGGCAGCCATCAGCAGGGCGGCAAGAACCAGCAGGGGGGCCTTGGCACTGGCGCCCGGGCGGCCCAGGCGCGCCAGCAGCCAGAAGGCGGTGACGGCAAGAGACCCTGTATAGGCCGCCTTGGCCCAGAAGGTCGGGCCGATCATGGCCGTGGCCAGGTCGCTGCGGAAACCCAGCCACAGACCGACGCCGGCCAGCACGGCCAGGGCGGCGGGCACCATCCACAGCAGGATGTGGCGCTCGATCTGGCGGCTGCCGGAGGGTGGCAGGTCGACGGCCAGGGCGTCGATCAGGTCTTCAGTCTTCATCGGTGGGGGTCCCGGCTGTCTCAGCCATGCCGGCATTGGGGGCGTAGCGGGCGTTCAGCGATTTCAGGGAGCGGTGGATGGAGACCTTGGCGGCGGTCAGCGTATAGCCGTGATTGGCGGCTGCCTCGGCGACGGTCAGGCCCTTCAGGCGGACGTCCTCGATCAGGCGGCGCTGGCGGGCGGGCAACAGGGCGAGACAGCGGGAGAGGTCGGCGCTCGTGGCCCCGTCTTCCACCGTGTGGTCGGCGAACAACTCGGCGGCCTCCTCCAGGGGGTGGGTCGGACGGCGGCCGCGACGGCGCAGATGGTCGATCAGCTTGTGGCGCGCGATCGCGTACGCCCAGCCCGTGAAAGGCTGATGTCGGTCCCAGGTGGTCCGCTTGGCATGGATGGCGATCAGGGTTTCCTGCACCAGGTCCTCGGCATCCGCCCCCCCGTCGAACAGCCGACGGGCGAAGAACGGTCGCAGATGCGCGCCCAGATCGGTCAGCAGCACGCGCCAAGCCCCTGCGTCGCCCTCGAGGCCACGAAGCATGAGAGACTGAAGATGCGCTTCGCGGTCGGTCACGGTCTCCCGGGGGTTCGTGCGGGACGCGGGGAAGGTTACATCGACCTCAGAGCATGTAACCGCCGTCCACGACAAGCGCAGAGCCGGTCATCGAACGGGCGGCCGGCGAGAGCAGGAAGGCGATCTGACCTGCGATCTCGTCGGGCTTCGCATAGTGGCCGAGCGGTGTCGCGAAACCGGCCATCCGGTCGAAGGCGGCCTGCTCCGAGCCGGCTTCAGTGACCAACTCGTTGAATGCCGGAACGCCCTGCCAGATCGGCGTTTCGACGCCGCCGGGCAGGATGGCATTGATCCGGATTCCGCGGGCTGCACCCTCTTTGGCCGCGACGCGGGCCAGTTGCAGACCAGCGGCCTTGGACGCGCCATAGGCGGCCGTGCCGGGCTCCGCCTTCACGGCAGAGGCCGACGAGACCACCACGGCCGCTCCGCCATCCCGAAGCAGGCGCATGGCGGTTCTCAGGGTCAGAAACGTGCCGTCGAGGTTGACGGACACGACCGATCGCCAGGCCTCAAGCGAAAGGCCGGCGATCGATCCCGCGTCAGAAACGCCGGCGTTGATCACCACGGTGTCCAGCCCGCCCCAGTGATGAGTGACGCCGTGCTCGATGCCATCCCAGCCCTCTTCGCTGAGAATGTCCTGGTGGCAGAGGTAGAGGGCGACGCCATAGGCCTGCTCAAGTTCGTCGCCAAGCGCGCGAAGCGCGCCGCCGTTGCGATCGACGAGCACCAATGCCTTGGCGCCGTCCGTGGCGAGGCGTCTGGCCGTTGCGGCCCCGATGCCGGAGGCGGCTCCGGTGACGAGGCAGACACCGGGATAGGTCGCGCGCGGGGCGGGATCGGCGTCAGGCATAGTTGAAGCTGATCGAGATGCGGTCGGATTTCGCGGCGTTCATCGGCACCTCGTGCCGCAGCCAGCTTTCCCACATCAGCACCGTCCCGGCCTGTGGCGCCAGATAGACGAACGGCTGTTCGGATTCCGGGGCGTCGGGATCGACCGAGGGCCTGGCCATCATCATCGGCAGGCGAGGGTCCTCGAGCTTCAGGGCGGAGGCGCCGTCCGGAACCTCGACATAGACGGTGCCCGACAGGAAGGCGTGCGGGTGGATGTGGCCGGAATGGGCCCCGCCGGGCTTGAGGATGTTGACCCACATGGTGTCGAGGCGGGGCTTTCTCGCGAGGTCGAAGTTGAGCGCGCGGGCGTAGGCGAGGGCATGGCGGTCCAGATGCTTCTTGAGTTCTGCGAACTCCGGCAGGCGCTGGGGCAGGTCGTTCAGTGAGCCGTAGGAGGTGTAGCCGCGATAGCCGTGAGCCTTGCACCAGGCGCGCCCGGCGCCGTCTTCGACCGCGAGCATGCGGCAGGCCTCGGCCAGTTCGGCGTTGAAGCCGTCGAAGCCGGTGACGGCGGCGAGCGAGGCCTCATAGACCTGGGTGACGAAGAGGGGGCGCAGGGACATGGGGCAGGCCTCTAGCGCGCCGGGACCGTCTCGTCGCGCGCGATCTGGCCGTCCTTGATCACCAGACGTACCGCGCGCACGGCCGAGATGTCCGCCGTCGGGTCGCCCGCGACGGCCACGAGGTCGGCCAGCAGGCCCGCCCGGACAGCGCCCCGGTCGGCCAGGTCGAAGATGGCGGCATTGCCCGAGGTGGCGGCGATCAGGACCTCGGCGGCCGGCATGCCCTGACCGGCCATCAGCTCCATCTCCAGGGCATTGTTCCCGTGGGCATAGACCCCGACATCGCCGCCCATGCAGATTTCGACCCCGGCCGCGCGGGCGGCGGCGAAGGCGGCGCGCTTGGTCAGGACGTTCTGCGGCGCCGGCTCGGACCCGCTCCAGCCGCGGTAGCGCGTGATCTGGTCGGTGGCGGCGAGGGTGGGGCACAGGGCCACGCCATGTTCCGCCATCAGGCGGAAGATTTCCGGGGTTCCGGCGTCCCCGTGCTCGAGCGTATCCGCCCCCGCCAGGATGGCGCGGCGCATGCCCTCGATCGTGCCGGCGTGGACGGCGACCTGGCGTCCGGCAGAATGGGCAGCTTCGACGGCCTCGGTCAGTTCGGCCTGGGAGAAGGTCGGACGGCTCGGTTCGCCGGGACCCCAGCGGTAGTCGGCATAGAGTTTCACCAGATCGGCGCCGGCTCCGATCTGGCTGCGCACGACGCGGACCAGGTCGTCGCCATCCGCCTCCTCGGCGCCCAGGGGAACCTCGACGCCGGGTTCGAAGCCTTTCGGACCGTAGGCGCCCGTCGCCACGATGGCGCGGCTGGCGATCAGCATGCGCGGGCCGGGGACGATGCCTTCATTGATGGCCCGACGCAGACCTGCGTCGGCATACCCGGCCCCCTCCGTGCCGAGATCCCGGACGGTGGTGAAGCCCGCCATAAGGGTGGCGCGGGCGTGGTTGACGGCACGGGCGGTGCGCAGGGCCAGTGGCTCGTGCAGGACCTGATCGTCCCAGCTGGTCTCGTTGTAAGGGTGCAGGAACAGGTGCGAATGGCCCTCGATCATGCCGGGCATCAGGGTCTGGCCGGGCAGGTCGATAACGCGGGCGTCGGCGGGCGCCTGGATGTCCGGACCGGCTGCCTCGATCCGGTTTCCGCGCACCAGCACCGACCAGCCCGTGTGAGGCTGCGGATCGACGCCGTCGAAGACCCGGTCGGGGCGGAGCAGCAACGCCTCCTGGGCCTGGGCGGGCAGGACGAACAACAGGGAGGCGAGGATGAGGATCAGGCGCATGCCGCACTCAATCGCGAGCGAGGCCTGGCGGCAAGCCGATCACCAGCCGAGATCGACTTCGCCCCTCAGGATCGCTTCGGCTTCGGGCGTGTGCTTCGCTCCCGACCGGTCATGCAGAACCAGCGCCGGCAACAGTCGAAGCGGCGCCTTTCCCGACCGGATCGCATGAACCAGAACCCGCCTGGCCGGTTGGTCGGCATAGGGCTGGACCGGCCGTATCGCGAACGATCCGCACTTCCCGGCCAGCAACCCCAGCAGGTCCGCCAGCCGGTCGGCGCGATGGATGATGACGATCCGCCCGCCGTCGCGAACGCCGTCGCTCAGGAACTTCACCCAGACGGCCAGGCCGTCGTCGGCGATCCAGGCGCCGCGCTTGGCCGGCGCCGGCGCCCGCAGCGCGGACTCGTCGTCGAAGAAGGGCGGATTGGAGACGGCCCAGTCGAAGCGGGGTCGATCCAGGGCGGCGAATCCCCCCGCGATGTCTCCGTGGATCACCTCCATTCGGTCTGTCAGACCGTTAAGGGCGGCGTTCTTGACGGCGAGTCCGGAGGCGACCGCATCGCGCTCAATGCCCAGGAGGGAAACGCCGGACCGCCGCGCCGCGATCTGGGTCAGCACGCCCCCGACGCCGCACCCCGCCTCCAGCACGCGTTCGTCCGGTTTGGCCGGCACGGCCGCAGCCAGCAGGGCGGCATCCATGCCCGCGCGATAGCCGTCCGAAGGCTGAATGAGCGTAACCTTTCCACTTAACAGTGAATTGGTCCCGGGCGGTGGCAAGGTTGCGACGGTCACGCGGCTTGACCCTTCATGGCGCGGTCACCATTGTCCGCCCGAGCGCGACGCCGCAAGCCGCCGCGACGCCTGTGCGATGCGATCTCCCCCGCGCATCGTGGTTTTTGAGAGAGTTTTCCGTTGGATGCCGTCACTCTGACCGCTCCCCGCGCCAAGGCCCCCCGGGCCCAGGGCGACGTGGAGGCCCTGGCCGCACTGGCCCGGGTCGATATGGCTGCGGTCGATGCGCTGATTATCAACCGCATGCAGTCCCCCGTGCCGGTCATTCCCCTGCTGGCCGAACACATTATCGCGGCGGGCGGAAAGCGGCTGCGTCCGCTGCTGACCATCGCAGCCGCCCGCGCCGCGACGGCCGCCATGCCGGACGTCGATCTGGCCAACCCGGTGAAGCTGGCCGCCTCGGTCGAGTTCATCCACACCGCCACCCTGTTGCACGACGATGTCGTGGACGGGTCGGAGCGTCGGCGGGGCAAGGTTGCGGCCCACCTGATCTGGGGATCCGCCACCAGCGTCCTGGTCGGCGACTTCCTGTTCGCCCGCGCCTTCGAACTGATGGTCGAGACCGGACAGCTCCGTGCGCTCGGCATCCTGGCCCAGGCCTCCAGCGTGATCGCCCAGGGCGAGGTGCTGCAGCTGACCCGCGCCCATGACCTGAACCTGGATCAGGAAACCTATCTGCGGATCATCTCGGCCAAGACCGCAGAACTGTTCGCCGCCGCCGCCGAGGCCGGTGCGGTCGGCATCGGGGCGGATGAGAAGACCACGTCCGCCGTACGGTCCTTCGGCCTCAATCTGGGCCTGGCCTTCCAGCTGGCCGACGACGCCCTCGACTACGGCGGCTCGTCCGAGGCCCTCGGCAAGAACGCCGGCGATGATTTCCGCGAGGGCAAGGCGACCCTGCCGTTGCTGCTGGCCGTGGCCCGCACGCGCGGACGCGAGGACGCCTTCTGGGAGCGGACCATCAACAAGGGCGAGCGGACGGAAGACGACTTCCGCCGGGCCCGTGAATTGGTCATCGGCACGGGCGCCTTGGCCTCGACGCTGGACGCCGCCGACGAATACGCCGACGCGGCCAAGGCGGCGCTGGCCGTCCTGCCCGCCGGCCTCTGGCGCGACGCGCTGGAAGGCCTGGCGGACTTCGCGGTGAGCCGCGCGGCCTAGCGCAGCGAGGCGGTGAACCTCTGAATGCGGCTGCAGGCCTCTTCCAGCACCGACTCCGACGTGGCGTAGCTGATGCGGAAATAGGGGCTTAGGCCGAAGGCCTCGCCGTGCACCACGGCCACGCCCTCGGCTTCCAGCAGGGCCGAGGCGAAGGTTTCGTCGCTGTCGATGATCACGCCGCCCTCGGTCGCCTTGCCGATCAGGCCCTCGATCGAGGGATAGACATAGAAGGCGCCCTCCGGGTTGGGGCAGCGAATTCCGGTCGCCTGGTTCAGCATCGACACGACCAGGTCGCGGCGGCGTTCGAACGCCTGACCGCGCTCGGCGATGAAGTCCTGCGGCCCGTTCAGGGCCTCGACAGCGGCCGCCTGGCTGATGGAGGAGGGGTTGGACGTCGTCTGGCTGGCCACCTTGCGCATCAGGTCGATCAGGGGCTTGGGACCGCCCGCATAGCCGATCCGCCAGCCGGTCATGGCATAGGCCTTGGACACGCCGTTGACCGTCAGGGTGCGGTCGTAGAGGTCCGGAGCGATCTGGGCGATCGTCGTGTATTCGAACTCGCCGTAGGTCAGGTGCTCGTACATGTCGTCGGTCAGGACCCAGACGTGCGGATGGCGACGCAGAACGTCGGCCAGGGCGCTCAGCTCGGCCCGGGTGTAGGCGGCGCCGGTCGGGTTGGACGGCGAGTTGAGGATCAGCCACTTGGTCCGGGGCGTGATCGCGGCCTCCAGCACCTCGGGCCGCAGCTTGAAGCCGTCCGACTCCTCGCCCGTGACGAACACGGGCTCGCCGCCTGCCAGAAGGACCATGTCGGGATAGGAGACCCAGTAGGGGGCCGGCACGATGACCTCGTCGCCGGCGTTCAGGGTGGCGACGAAGGCGTTGTAGATCACCGGCTTGCCGCCCGAGGCGACGTGGATCTGGGCCGCCGTGTAGGTCAGGCCGTTCTCGCGCGCGAACTTGGCGACGATCGCCGCCTTAAGCTCAGGCGTGCCGTCGACGTCGGTGTATTTGGTCTCGCCGCGCTGGATGGCGGCGATGGCGGCGGCCTTGATGTTGTCAGGGGTGTCGAAGTCCGGCTCGCCGGCGCCCAGGCCGATGATGTCGCGACCGGCGCGCTTGAGCTCACGGGCCTTGGCGGTGACCGCGAGGGTGGCGGACGGCTGGACGCGGGCGAGGGCGGCGGATTGCAGTTGCGACATGGGCGAGTCTCGTTCGGGGGGAGACAGGCTGTTTACGGGCGGGGCGTCACGCGTGCAAATGGAGCCGTCGGCAAAATCTTCTATGGAGTTGCGTCATGCTGATCGCCTTGCTGAGCGCCACTCTTCTCGCTGCCCAGACCGTGTCGGACCGGACCTGTCTGGACGACAACAACCGCGACATCTGCGCACCTGCGATGCGCGCCGAATTGTTGGCGAACCTTGGCATGGTAACGGCGGAGGAAGACGCCGCAGCGGGCGTTGAATCGTATCGGGTCTTTTTCGTCGACGGCTACGGCCGGGACATGCCTGCCCTGGTGTTCGAGCGCAGACCCGGCGGTGGGCCTATGTCGGTGGTCTACGGCTCCGGCGGCGCGCGTCTGGAAGCACCGGTCAGCCCCGCCATCTGGGACGAGGTGATAGCCCGGGCCGAATTCGCCGACCGCCGGCTGGTTGAACCCACGTCTGCCTCGACGCCCAACAGTGCGCCGGCCATCTGCCTGCATGCATGGAATTCGACGGTGGAGATGACCAACAGCCCAGTCACCCGATGGCAATCCGAACCGGTCAGGCGTCGGACCGAGAGCGCCTGCGACGGGGCCCTGACCACGCGCTTCGCCTTCTTCGCGGCGGAGCAAACGTTGAAGGCTCAGCCGCATTGCCAGGGTCTCGACCTGGATCGGCAGAGAAACGTCGTCACCCTCATCGCGACCTGCATGGCGCTGAAAGGCGACCGGGTCGCGGCTGCGACGGTCTTCGACCAGATCCGCGACGGGCGGCCGAGGCCTGATCTGGATCCGCTGGATCGCTACGCCTGGCAAAATTACCTCGGGTCTAACGGCTCGCCCCGGCTCAACTGGGGCGGCGAGGTCGTCGCGACGCAGCAGGGGCGTGACATGAACGTCGCTGAATTCGTGATCGCCCGTCTGCGGGAGCATCCGAGCCTTCGCTTCTACCCCGCGACCTACGACGCGCTTGACGCTCGGCGCGTGGTGGTGACCGGCCAAGCTCGCTATTCCGAAGCGAATGCGGAGGGACAGGAGCAGGGCTTCTCGGCCGACTTCAGTCAGACTTGGATCTGGGACCCATCCCTTAGCGAATGGATGGTCTCCGAATGGACGGTCCAGCCCTTCGCGCCACGGCCCTGAAGCCATGAAACCCATCCTCGACTTCATCCTCAACATGGAGGGCCGGCGGTGGCGCACGGCGCTGGCGGCGGCGCTGTTGCTGGGCGCGACCGTGGGCCTGTTGGCGCTGGGCAAGAGCCAGTTCGGGCTGGCGGCAGAGGAAAACCTCGAGGGCTGGCTGCAGGGCTATCGCGGCAGTCCCTGGGCCTTCGCCGCGACGGTGGTCCTGTTCGTGGTCGCGGCCTTCATCGGCGCGCCGCAATTCATCCTGATCGCGGCCTGTGTCGTGGCCTTCGGGCCCTCGCTGGGCTTCATCTACAGCTGGGCGGCGACGGTGGCCTCGGCGGGCGTGACCTACTGGCTGGGCCGGGGACCGACGGCGCGGATGCTGGACCGGTTCGGCGGAGCCACGATGGACCGGCTGAAGCGGTTCGTCGGCAAGAACGCCTTCTACGCCAGCTTCATGATCCGCAACGTTCCGTCGGCACCCTTCATCGTCGTCAACATGGCCTTTGGCGCGACCCGCGCGTCCTTCCCGGCGTTTCTGGCCGGATGCGCCCTGGGCGTCCTGCCGAAGACGGCGCTGGTCGCCTTCTTCGGCGGGGCGGTTGTCGCGGCGGTCAGCGGCGACGGCGTCTGGACCTCGCTCATTCTGGCCGGTGTCGCTGTGGTCTGGATGGGTCTGATGCTGGGCGTGCGCGAGCTCGTCAGGCGTCGCGAACGGGCGGGCGGGGCGGCCGACTAACCTTCAGAGGTCGGACATCGCGGAAACCCAGGCGGGGCCGTCACCGGGTCGTGATCGGAAGCGGTCGTTCGGGAGGCGACGGGGCTTGTATTCGCCTGCCCATGCGGGCAAACGGGCCACGGCCGGTCAGGCGAGGACGATCAGGAAATCCGAGGCGTATGGGGATACGCGCCGGATGGGGCGTCGCCGAAACCGGTCGAACTGCAGCGCCTTGAAGGCCCCAACCGAACGGTATTCGACCCCCATGAGCTTCTCCCTCTTCGGCGCCATCTCGAACGACATCGCGATGGACCTCGGGACCGCCAACACCCTCATCTATATGAAGGGCAAGGGCATCGTTCTGAACGAACCGTCCGTGGTCGCCCTGCGCAACGTCGGTGGCCGGAAGATCGTGCACGCCGTGGGCATCGAGGCCAAGCAGATGCTGGGCCGCACCCCCGGTCACATGGAAGCCATTCGCCCGATGCGGGACGGGGTCATCGCCGACTTCGAAGTCGCCGAGGAGATGATCAAACACTTCATTCGCAAGGTTCATAATCGCAAGGGCTTCGTGAACCCCAAGATCATCGTCTGCGTGCCCTCGGGCGCCACGGCGGTCGAGCGTCGCGCGATCAACGATTCCTGCCTGAACGCCTCGGCCCGCCGCGTGGGCCTGATCGACGAGCCTATGGCCGCCGCGATCGGCGCCGGCCTGCCGATCCACGAGCCGACCGGCTCCATGGTCGTCGACATCGGCGGCGGCACGACCGAGGTCGCCGTTCTGTCCCTGTCGGGCATCGTCTATTCGCGGTCCGTCCGCGTCGGCGGCGACAAGATGGACGACTCCATCATCAGCTACATGCGCCGCAACCATAACCTGCTGATCGGCGAGACGACCGCCGAGCGCATCAAGAAGGACATCGGCACCGCCCGCATCCCGGCCGACGGTGAAGGCCTGTCGATCGAGGTCAAGGGCCGCGACCTGATGCAGGGCGTGCCCCGCGAGGTCCGTATCTCGGAACGCCAGGCTGCTGAAGCTCTCGCAGAACCCGTCTCGCAGATCATCGACGCGGTGAAGGTCGCCCTGGAGGCCACGCCTCCGGAACTGGCCGCCGACATCGCTGACAAGGGCATCATGCTGACGGGCGGCGGCGCCCTGTTGCGGGGCCTGGACGCCGAGATCCGCGATCACACGGGCCTGCCGGTCTCGGTCGCCGACGATCCGCTGTCCTGCGTCGCCATCGGTTGCGGCCGCGTTCTCGAGCATCCGCGCTGGATGAAGGGCGTCCTTGACTCGGCCCTCTAGGCCCGGGTTCGGGCGTTACCGCAAATCCTTGTGATTCCGGCGTAATCGCCGGTTTCAAACTGGCCCGGTTTTTGCGATAGGCTGCATACAGCGGCGGGTGGCGTCCCGCCGATTCTGACCTCTATTGGAAGGCTAGGCCGTGGCGTTTCGCGACGGACCGTTTGAGTCACTGAAAGTGCCGCTGGCGTGGACCGCCGCGGTTGTGACTGTGGTCGCCATCATCGCCTCGATCGTCATGATCCTGGCCGACCGCCGTCATGATGCCGAGGGCGACAGCTATGGCCCCGTTCGCGCTGGCTTCGACGCCGGCGCCGGTCCCGTGAACGGCCTTCTGGCCTGGCCCGTGCGCTGGGCCGGCAACGCGACCGACTATGTGAAGGGCTATTTCTTCGCCGTTTCGGAGAACCGCCGCCTGCGCGCCGAGCTGGAAGAGCTGCGGCCCTGGCGCGACCAGGCCATCGCCCTCAAGAACGTCAACGGTCGATACGAGGCCATGCTCGGCCTGCGGACGGAGCCACCCGTGGCCATGGCCACGGCGCGCTCGATCTCGGAATCGCGGGGCCCCTTCATCAACGCCCGGCTGCTCGACGCAGGAACGTCCAGGGGCGTCCGCATCGGCAATCCGGTGATCAACGAGGACGGTCTGGTCGGGCGGATCGTCGGCGCGACCGGCGGGGTCAGCCGGATGCTGCTTCTGACAGACGTGGCTTCGCGCACCCCGGTCCTGATCGACCGCACCGACGCCCGCGCCATGCTGACAGGCGACGGATCGGGCAATCCGCGGCTTGAGTTCGTGCGCGGCCAGGACGCGGTTCAGGCCGGCGACCGTATTCTGAGCTCCGGCGACGGCGGCGGCTTCCCGCGCGGCCTTCCCATCGGCGTGGCCGCGCGCGGCATCGACGGGTCCTGGCGGGTCAAGCTGTTCAGCGACCGGGGCGCGATCGACTACGTCCGGGTCATGCTGTTCCAGGACTTTGGTCAGCTCGTGACGCCCGACGCCCTGAACGCTCCGCCGCTCGCCGGTCTGGGCGCAGCGCCCGCTCCGACTGCCGAGGCCGCCGCGGCCATCGGCGACGCCGCTGCCCGGCGTGACCGCGCGGCTTCCGCCGCAACGCCCGGCGTGCAACCTGGACCCGCCGAGTGAGACGGGCCGTCGCCATGCGCGTGGTCGGGCCGACCCAGTGGGTCCTCTATCCCGCGTTCGTCGCTATCGCTCTGACCGTACTTCTGGCGACGCCGGTCGAACTGTTCGGCCTGAAGCTGCCCGAGCCTGTCCTGCCGCTGACCCTGGCCTTCGCCTGGCCGTTGATCCGTCCCTCGATGGTCGCCCCTGCCGTTCTGTTCGGCCTCGGCCTGTTCCTGGACATGTTCTGGGGAGGAACCCTGGGCCTCTGGCCGCTGTGCCTGTTGAGCGTCTACGGCGTCGTCCTCGCTTCGCGGAACTTGCTGGCCGGTCAGGAAACCCAGGTTCTTTTCGTCTGGTATGCCCTCTGCGTTCTGGCCGCCTTCATCGTGGCCTATCTTGTGGTCACACTGGATGCGGGCCGGGCGCCCAGCCTGCTGTCTCTCCTCGGACAGGTCGTACCGACCCTGCTTCTTTTCCCGGCGGCCGACTGGATGATCCAGCGGTTCGATGATGGCGACGTGCGGTTCCGATGATCCTACTCCGCCAAGGCTACGAAGGATTGATCCAGTCCTGCGAAGCTCCTTCGAGGAGCGAAGCAGGATGAGCGGCGAACCTTCGATCTTCTTCTCGGACGTGAACGAACGTCAGGGTTCGTTCCTGCGCCGGACGTTCGTGGTCGGCGGGCTGACGGCGCTGGGCGCCACCGCCCTGACCATACGTCTGGCCCAGTTGCAGGTGGTTCAGGCCCAGGAATACTCGACCCTCGCCAGCCAGAACCAGTTCAACTTCCGCCTCGTCCCGCCGCCGCGCGGGCGCATCCTCGACCGCAACGGCGTGACCATCGCCGGCAACCGGCCCAGTTTCCGCGTGCTCGTCGTGCGCGACGAGACCCGGGATCTGGACCAGACGCTGGATCTGCTCGGCCGCCTGCTGCCCGACACGCTCGACCGTCGCCGGGCCATCATCCGCGACGTCAACGCCGCCCCCCGGTTCAGCCCCGTCCCGATCAAGAGCGACCTGACCTGGGAGGAATTCGCCAGGGTCAACCTTTATTCGCCCGAGCTTCCGGGCGTCATGGCGGACATGAACGAGGCGCGCTTCTACCCGTACACCGGCGCCTTCGCCCATGTGATCGGCTATGTCGCCAAGGTCTCGGACCGCGACATCCAGGCCATCCGCGACCGGGGCGAGGAGCCGCCGCAGATCCTGTTCAACCCGGGCTTCCGCATCGGCCGTTCCGGGGTCGAGAAGGCCCTGGACGCGGACCTGCGCGGGGAGGCCGGCGGCAACCGTGTCGAGGTCGATGCGCGGGGTCGCGTCGTGGCCGAGGACATCGGCGGCTCGCGTCCTGCCGTCCCCGGCAAGGATGTGGTCCTGACCCTCGATGCCGACGTCCAGAACCGTGCGCTGGAAGTGTTCGGCGACGAAAGCGGCGCCTGCGTGGTCATGGACGTCCGCAACGGCGACATCCTGTGCATGATGTCGGCGCCGTCGTTCGATCCGAACCTGTTCGTTTCGGGCGTGCCGACCCGCACCTATCGAGCGCTCGCGGACTATGAGCGCAAGCCGCTGCTGGACAAGACGATCAACGGCACCTTCCCGCCGGGCTCGACCTTCAAACCGGCCACCGCCCTGGCCCTGCTGGCGGCCGGCGTGAATCCGGCCGATCGCGTGAACTGCAGCGGCGTCTTTCGCACCGGCCAACGTTGCTGGGGCCGTCATGGCTCACAGGACATGCACAATGCGATCAAGAACTCCTGCGACATCTATTTCTACACGATGTGCAATCGCGCGGGCGTCGACCTGATCCGCGACACTGCGATGAAACTGGGCTTCGAGCACGAGTTCGACATCGGCGTCGACAACCAGCGCAAGGGCATGCTGCCGTCCACGGAATGGAAGCGCCGGACCTTCCCGCGCGATCCAGTCTGGCACCCCGGCGAGACGACCTCGGTCGCGATCGGACAGGGGGCGGTCACCGTCAACGCCCTTCAGCTGGCGGTCTATACGTCCCGACTGGCCAATGGCCGCAAGGCGATCCAGCCCCGTCTGATCAAGTCTGTCGGCGGCGTCGATCGACCCTCGGGCGCCGAGGTCCCCGACCTGCCGTTCAGTGTCGAGCATCTGGACATCGTCCGGGGCGGCATGATCGCTGTGGCCAACGACCGGTCGGGCACTGCCTATCGCCAGTCCCAGCTCGGCCTCGGCGACATCCAGATGGCCGGCAAGACCGGTACAGCCCAGACGCGGAACTATGGGTCCGGCAGCCGTCGCTCGAACATCTGGTCGCAGAAGGACCATAACCTGTTCATCGCCTTCGCGCCGGTCGATGCGCCGCGCTACGCCGTCGTCGTCATTATCGAACATGGCGGGCGGGGCGGGGGCACGGCCGGCGCTCCCCGCGCCCGCGAGGTCATGCGGACCGTCCTTCTGAAGGATCCGGAGATGCGCGAGCGGATCACCCGCCCGCCGCCGCCCGAGGCCACCGGCCCGCAACTGGACGAAGGCGAGATCGGGGCCGCGCCGGAACCTGCGGTCGCGCCGCCGACACAGACCGCTCCCGCCGCGCCTCGCGCCACCACTGGCCCGCAACCCTATCTGTCGGAGCCGCAATGACATCCTCGGCCCTGACCCGCCCGGGCGAGCGCGACCGTCTGTCGGTCAAGTTCGGCCAGATCGACTGGCGCTTCGCCGCCTTGCTGTGCATCGTCGGGGGCACGGGCGGCGCCATGATGTATTCGGTCGCCGGAGGGTCGTGGGAGCCGTGGGCGACGAACCATGTGATCCGCTTCGGCTTCTGTCTGGTCATGATGCTCGGCCTGTCGCTGGTTCCCCTGCGCCTGTGGTTCGGGGCGGCCTATCCGGTCTATGCAGTCGCCCTTCTTTTGCTCGTCGCGGTCGAGGTGGCCGGGGATACGCGGATGGGGGCGACCCGCTGGCTTGAGATCGGGCCGATCAGCTTCCAGCCGTCTGAAATCATGAAGATCGGCGTGGTGCTGGCGCTCGCCCGTTACTACCACGGCGCTTCGGCCAAGGATGCGCGGCTCAGCTGGAAGCTCATCTATCCGGTCGCGATCATAGCCGCGCCCTTCCTGTTGGTGGCGCACCAGCCGGATCTGGGCACCGCCATGCTGATCGGTCTGACGGGAGCGGCCATGATGTTCATCGCCGGCCTGGACTGGAAGGTCATCGCCGCAGTGACCATCCCGACCGCCATCGCGGTGCCCTTCTATGTCCTGTTCGGCATGCACGGCTATCAGCGCAACCGGGTCCTGACCTTCCTGTCGCCCGAGAGTGACCCGTCCGGAACCGGCTATCACATCACCCAGTCCAAGATCGCCCTCGGATCCGGAGGCCTTCTGGGCAAAGGCTATGGCCTCGGCAGCCAGAGCCAGCTGGAGTTCCTGCCGGAGAAACACACCGACTTCGCCTTCGCGGCCCTGTCCGAAGAGTTCGGCTTCGTCGGCTCTTTCTCGATCCTGCTCTGCTATCTGGCCATCATCCTGATCGCCTTCCGCATCGCCTCCCTGTCGCATAGCCATTTCGGGCGGATGGGGGCGGCCGGCGTGACTGCGACCTTCGCCCTGTATGTCCTGATCAACGGAGCCATGGTCATGGGGCTGGCGCCGGTGGTGGGCGTGCCGATGCCGCTGCTCAGCTATGGCGGGACCGTCATGTTGACGGTGATGATCGGCTTCGGCCTGGTCATGGCCGTGCGGGTGCATCGGTACACCGAGCTGCCCAAGGGCCACGGCCTGATCTGATCGGCGCCTTCTGGAGAAGGTATTCCGCAGCCAGGCTTGCGCCTTGCGGCGAGGATTCCGTTGCCCCGCGCCGATCTTTCAAAAGTTCAGCCGACCCCGGTCCCGGGCTCGTCCGTTTCGTCCGCTTCGTCAGGGTGTTTTCCGTCCGGACCCGGACAGCCGTGCACGCGGCCTTCAGCTTCGGCTGATCCGGGCCCTCCGCCCGGATCCGGTCCAGTGCCTAGAGTGTGGCGGCCCAGTCTGTCGCCCGGACCAGACTGTCGACGATGCCCGGCTCCGTCGAGGCGTGACCGGCGTCGGGGACGACATCCAGCTTCGCGTCCGGGAAGGCGCGGTGCAGGGCCCACGCGCTGGCGATCGGGGTGACCACGTCGAACCGGCCCTGGGCGATCCAGGTCGGGATATGGCGGATCCGGCCGATGTTCTTCAGCAGCCAGCCTTCTTCGGGGAAGAAACCGCCGTTGACGAAATACCAGCACTCGATGCGGGCGAAGGCGACGGCGAAGTCGGGTTCGGCGAACTTGTCCGGGCGGGCGGCCGGGCCCTCCACGCTGACCGTCTCGCCCTCCCAGCTGGACCAGGCGATGGCGCAGCGCTCGCGCTCGGCCCGGTCGTCACCGGTCAGGCGCTTGTAATACGCGCCCATCAGGTCGTGGCGCTCATCTTCGGGGATCGGGGCGACGAACCGCTCCCAGGCATCGGGGAAGATCATCGAGGCGCCGTCCTGGTAGAACCAGTGCAGCTCCTTCTTCGTCAGCAGGAAGATGCCGCGCAGGATCAGGGCGTCGACCCGTTCCGGGTGGGTGATGGCGTAGGCCATCGACAGGGTTGAACCCCAGGAGCCGCCGAAGACCGTCCATTTGTCGATGCCGCAGCGTTCGCGCAGCCGCTCGATGTCATCGATCAGGGTCCAGGTCGTGTTGTCTTCGAGAGAGGCGTTCGGCCGCGACTTTCCGCAGCCACGTTGGTCGAACATGACGATGCGGTAGATGGCGGGATCGAAATAGCGCCGCATTCCGGGGTTCACCGCCCCGCCAGGGCCGCCGTGCAGAACGAGCGCGGGCTTTCCCTGCGGATTTCCACATTCCTCGTAGTAGATCTCGTGGGCGCTTCCGGTCTGCATCCAGCCGGACGCAAAGGGCTCGAGCTCGGGATAAAGCTCGCGTCGGGGCGTCTCGGTCACGGGAAAAGCCATTCGGTGGTCGGAGCTTTCAGCTAAGGGATCAAGCGTTTACGGATTGTGACCGGAAAGCGGCGAAGGCAAACATCAGCCAGCCGGCGATCATCAGCACCCCGCCGATCGGAGCGACCGCGCCCAGCACGGGCAGGCTGAGCAAGCCGAGCAAGGCCAGGGCGAGACAAAAGATCAGACCCCCCGACGAAGCCAGCCAGCCGGCCGCGGCCGCCGGACGATCGATCGGGGAAACGGCGCAGATCAGGGCCAACAGGGCATGGGCCAGCTGGTAGGAGGCGCCGGTAGTCAGCAGGGTCTTGATCTCCGGCCCCGCCCCGTGCGCCGCGAAGGCGCCCACAGCCACCGCCATCGCGCCGTTGAACGCTGCGAAGACGGCAAGGTGACGATTCCGAGTCATTCGCTGACCGTAGCCCACGCATCCGTCGCCGTCTGCTATCGGATGGTCCATGAATCCGTCACGGCGCATGGCCCTGCAGTATGTGTTGCTCTTCGGCGCCAACGGCGTGAGCCTGCCGTTCGCGGGATTGTGGTTTCGCGCCCAGGGATTCTCGGGCGCCGAGATCGGTGTGCTTCTGGCGGCCCCGATGCTGGCCCGCCTGATCACTGGACCGGCCATCGCGGTGTGGGCGGACGGCTTCCGGCGGCGTCGCTCGCCGATCGCCATCCTGGGACTGGTCCTCGGTCTGGCCTATGCGGGGGCCGGCCTGACGGAGGGAGTCTGGCTGCAGGGATTCGTGTGGTTCGTCGCCGCCACCGCCATGGCCGGATTGATCCCGCTCAGCGACGTTCTGTCGCTCCAGGTCGCGCGACGTCACGGGTTCGATTTCGCCTGGCCGCGAGGGTGCGGCTCTGCGGCCTTCGTCGCCGCCAATGTGATCATGGGCGCGATCCTGACGCGGGGATCGGCGGATTGGGTGATCGTCTGGATCGCCGTCGCCGGGGCCCTGGTCGCATTGACGGCCGCGACCCTGCTGCCCGCCGATCCGGTTACCGAGGGGCCGAAGCTTGCGGGACGCGAACGGTTGGCCGGATTGACCCGGTTGGCCGTCGATCCGGTCTTCATGACCGCCGTCCTGGCCATCGGCGCGGTCCAGGCCACCCACGGCTTCTACTACGGCTTCTCAGCCATCGCCTGGAAAGCTCAGGGTATCAGCGAGACGATGACCGGCCTGCTGTGGGCCGTCTCGGTCGTGGTCGAGATCGCCTTCATGTGGTGGGTCGAGCCGTGGCGGAAGCGGCGCGGGATCGGACCATGGACGATCCTGACCCTCGGCGGTATCGCGGCCGTGGTACGCTGGACCGCGATGGCCTTCGCCCCGGCCCTGTGGATGCTCTGGCCGCTGCAGGCGCTCCACGCCCTGACCTTCGCGGCTACCTATCTGGCGGGGGTGCAGATCATCGAAAAACTGGCCCCGCCCGGCGGGCATACCGCCGCCCAGACCCTGAACTCCGTTATGGCGGCCGGCATCCTTATCGGTTTGGCGACCCTGGCGGCCGGGCCGCTGTATGACCGCGTGGGGGTGTTGGGCTATCTGGCCATGAGCGGACTGGCCGTGATCGGCCTGCTGCTGGGCTGGCGTCTGCGCCGGATTGGCGGGATCTAGCCGAGGCGGGTGCGCGGCAAGGGCGACAGGTGTCGTGCCATGGCCGTTGCGGCGGTCTGGATGCCTAGCCGAAGCTGGGCTTCGTCTACCGTCGAGGGAGCCCGCAGCAGACCCACGGCCGGCGCATCGACGTCATCCTGCAGGGACGTCAGAACGCGATAGAGCAGATAGGAGCCTGCATCGTCTTCACTGTCCGAGGTCGCATCGGCGCTGAGGCCGGCATCGTTCAGTGCGCGAACCATTTCGGCCACGGGTGCGGTGGCGCGCGCGAGGCTGGGGCCTGTCTCCGAGAGTTTCTTTCCGCCGGTCAGGGCGCGATTTTCAGCCCGCATCTGGACGCGGAAGCCGTCGCTCTTGCGGGTCCGGCCGACGAGCAGGACGGCGCTGCAATCCGCCTCATCGAGTTCGCAGTTGATCCGGTCGGCGAGAACGGCGGGTTCGCCAGGGCCCAACGGGCGCAGACGCGCGCCGGGAGGGGCCCAGTCGGTATCACTGTCGAGGGCGTTCCAGAGGGGATCGGCCGTCTCATAGACACAGACCAGGATCGCGGGCCTACGGTCCGGTTGGTTCTCGGCGATGGTGTCGAGCATGAACCCTGCTAGGCGCGTGACAACGTTGTGACAGCGGCCGGACGGTGTCCGCAAGCGGACGATCTCGTCAAGTCAAAACCGCGCGCCGGACGGTTTGAGAGGGTGATTTCACCCATCAGGCGAGATCACCTACCGCCGCATCGAGCAGCATGAAGGCCCGTCCCGCGTCGGTCGCGAGCACGGCCAGAACCGCCGCTGCGCCGGCCCGGGCTTCGTTGCTCAGGCGACCGGCGAAAGCGCGCACATAGCGTTCGGCGTCTGCGCGCAACTCGGGGTCGCTCATGACCCGGCGCGAGACGCTGCGGACCGCGGCCGGGGCGACGCGGCGGACGATCTGACGGGCCCGGTCCGGGTCGCGGCCGGCGAAAGCGGACGCCGCCTCCTCGACACGCGAGCGCGGCAGCAGGGCGTTAGGATCAACCCCCATGCGCCGAATTGCGGCGGTGATCCGGTCGGTCAGCGCGCCGTCGTCGGCAGGCATGACCGGCGTATCGAGGTCAAGCGGCGGATCGCCCGGACCGTCATCGACGAGATCGCTCCAGTCAAGCCGGTCCCTGGCGGGAGGTGTGGGACGGGCGCCGGGATCGTCTTCGGCGGTCGCCAGCTGCATGCGGCCGCGCAGGCCGAAGACGCGATCCGTGTCCGCCGGCGGCGAACGACGCTCGGTGGCCGGTGCGGGTTCGGCCAGGGGCTCGCGTCGACGGATCGGCGCGCCGCCGTCGCCGGAGACGACCCCCATCAAACGAACGGCCTCGGTCAGCATGTCGTAGTTGCGGCGGACCCGTTCCTGGAAACCGGCGTCCAGCGCCTCGGTGTCCTCGGCGGCCTTGCGAGAGGCGGCGCCGAGGGCGGCGAGGCCTTCCTCGACCGTCACGCGGACCGCCTCGGCGCGCGCGCGGGCTTCTTCCGGCAGGCGCGAGGCGCGGTCATCCAGATCGCCGATGGCGGCGTCGACCTCGGCGAGGGCCTGGGTCATGCGGGACAGGGTGGTTTCCAGCTTCTCGATCGCCCGCTCGCCGGCCTGGTCCACCAGGTGAACGGTCTCGCCCACGATCCGGCGGGCGCCCTCGACACGGGCGTCGGCCGCCATGTCCGCCTTCTGGGCGGCGTCGAACAGCGCCTCTCCGAGGCGGTCGGCGCGGATCTGGGCCTGACTTGCGGCACCGTCGGCGGCGGCCCGGCTCTCTTCAGCGGTAGCCTTAAGCACAGCGAGGGTGCGGCGCGTTTCCTCGACCAGGGTGTCACGGGCCTCGGCGGCCAGGGCCTCGAAGCGGTCGAGAGACAGTTTGGTGGCCGCATCGAAGCTGTCTGCCTCGCGCTGGGACAGGTCCACGAGGGCGCGGAACTGGTCCGTTGCGGCCTCGACCAGGTCGCGCAGGCCTTCGGTCGCCTTGACCGAGGTCTCGCTGAGATCGCCGGTCGCGCTGCGGGCCGCCGACAGCTGTTCAGTCAGCTGGGCGCGCTGGCTTTCGACCTGGGCCGAGAAGTCCTCCTGGTCGGTGCGCAGCGCATAGGCGGCGGTGACCAGGGCGGCGCGCTGCTGTCCCAGACCCTCTTCGACGGACTGGATCTGTTCGGCGACGCCCGTGCCGGCGTTCTCGAGGCGCAGGGTCTGGCGCGCCAGGTCGTCGGCCGCCATTCTGGCGGCGTCCTGGGCCTCCCCGGCGGCGGCCGCGAGATCGGCAGCGCGGGCGGCGAGGGCGGCTTCGGCTTCGCGAAGCTGGGTCTGTGCGAGGTCCGACGCGTCGACAATGAGGCGCGACTGGCGCTCCACGGCGTCGAGCACGCCGGAGGCCTGTCCATCAAGGCGGCCGCCGAGGGCGGTCATCTCGTCGCGCTCGCGACCAAGGGACTCGGTCAGGCGACGCGCGGTGCGACCGGCCGCCTCGGCGGCCTCGTTCAGGCGGTTCGTCTCCATCGACAGGGCTTCGCGCAAAAGGGCCATGTCGTTGCGCGCGCGCTCGGCGGCCAGCGCGGCCTGGTCGATGTCGTTGCGCAGAGCCGAGAGCACATGGCCGGTCTGCTGGGCGGCGAGGGCCGTCGGGGCGACGAGCGCCTCGGCAAGCTCACGGGCGCGACGGGTCTCGGACGCCAGACCGGCGCCCTGACGCACGGCGTGGGCCAGCATGATGGCAAGACCGGCGGGGGCGAGGGCGATCAGGGCGTAGATCGCCAGCCGCAGGGGATCGGAGGAGACAGCGCCGGAGCCGACCTCATAGGCGGCCCAGGAGGCGACGCCGGCAATCCACAGGGCGGCGGCGACGCCGGCGATCAGGTAGGAGGGGCCGGACTGCACCGGCGCGGGTCTGAGGGTCGCGGTTTCCGTGGCAGGCGCAGGCGGCGGCGCATAGGTCGCGGGAGGGGCGTCTGCGCTGATCGAAAAGGCGATGGGCTCGACCGCAGGCGCGGGTTCAGCAGTCTGGGGTGGAGGCGCGACGGGGGCTGCGGGTTCAAGCTCGGCAGGCGAGGGCAGTTCAAGATCGGCGGCGTTACGCTGCTGTTCCAGCAGGCGACGACGGCGGCGTTCCGACATCGGCCGTTCGGGTGGGCTCTCGGGTTGCGGGGCGGGCGCGGCTGTGGCGGCGTCTTCAAGTCCGGCCGTCGCGTCGCCCAAAGGCGCCGGTTCGGGGTCAGACAGGGTCAAAGGCGGCCGGGAGCGGGACTTCATGGGGGGCGGATCTCAGGTGGGCTGGCGCGTGACGCAGAATTCACGCGCGGTCTCAACCCTAGACCATTTTGCGCGGGTATCGACTCGCCGTTGGGTCAAAAAAGCGCCCGGCAGGCGTCGATGGTCAATTTGAAGCGCCGTAACCTAGCAGTCGTTCGTCGGTTGCGTCGTCAATCGAGCCTGGGCCGGAACGTCCGGGCATTCGCTGACACGATGGATCTCCCGATCCGGGCGGGGCGCACTGTTGAGGTCAACGCCGAACTGGGCCAGCGCGGCCGTGGCGAGCAGGGCTATGAATCCGGCCAGCAACTCGATCAGCGCCTGCACGTGCGATACTCCCCGTTCCGACCCGTCTTATGCCTGATTTCGACGAACCGGGCAATCCGGCCGCGGAACCACATTGACCGGCGAGCCATGGGCGTGGAACGGAAGATAGGTCCGGGCGTCTTTGCAAACCGGGCGCCCCGATCTTCGACGCCGGCAGGGACACCCGACATGGACGCCGCCCAAGGCCCGCAGCTGGACACTGGCGCCCTCCTGGCGCCCGGCGATACGTGCTGGCGGGTCGAACAGGCCGACCGCCTGTCGATCCTGATGGAGAACAGCGCCTATTTCGCGGCCCTGGCGTCCGCCCTGTCGAAGGCACGACGATCGGTGGTGGTCCTGGGCTGGCAGTTCGACCCGCGCACGCGGCTGGACCCGGCGACCCGCCACGGGGACCGGCAGGCCGAGATCGGCCATCTGCTGCGGATGCTGGTCAAGACCCGCCCCGAGCTCGACGTCAGGCTACTGATCTGGAAGTCGCCTCTGCTGATCGCCGCGTCGCAAGGCTTCTATCCGCACAAGGCCCAGGCCTGGTTCCGCAAGCGGATGGTGGAGTTCCGCCTGGACACGCCGGGCCCGATCGGCGCCTGTCATCACCAGAAGGCGATCATCATCGACGATGCCGTGGCCTTCTGCGGCGGCGGGGACATTTCGGTCGATCGCTGGGATTCCGAGGCCCACCTGGACGACGATCCGCTGCGCTGTCAGCCGTCGGGGATCATCTCGGCGCCCCGGCATGAGACCATGTGCGTGATGAGCGGAGCGGCGGCGCGGGCCCTGGGCGATCTGGCTCGGGAGCGGTGGTTCAAGGCCACCTGGGAGCGGACTGTGCCGGAGACGGTCGAGGGAGACCCCTGGCCCGATGATCTGGCGGTGGACTTCAGCAACACGCCGGTCGGCATAGCGCGGACGGAGCCGGGGTTCGGCGGCCGTCATGAGGTCCGGGAGAACGAGCGATTGCACCTCGAGGCGATCCGGGGCGCGCGGAAGCTGATCTACATGGAGAACCAGTATTTCACGTCGCCGATCATCGCCAACGCCCTGGCGCAGCGCCTGGACGAAACGGATGGACCGGAGATCGTCCTGGTCTCGACGGGCCGCAGTCCCAGCTGGTTCGACAGTATGACTATGGACACCGCGCGGGCCGAGGTCCTGTTCCGGCTGGAGAGCGCCGACCGGCACAACCGCTTCTTCGCCTTCAGCCCGAATACGAAGAATGGCGAGCGCATCATCGTCCACGCCAAGGTGACGGTGGTGGACGATGTCCTGTTGCGCATCGGCTCGACGAATCTGAACAACCGGTCGCTGGGGTTCGACACCGAATGTGACGTGGCGATCGCTCCGGAGGACGAGGCCGGGCATGCGGCCATCCGGCATTTCCGCCATCACACGATCGGTCACTTCATCGGTGTGACGGCGGAGGAATTCTCGGCCGCCGAAGCCGTCTGCGGCTCCATCGGCGGAGCGATCCAGAAATTCGGCAATGGTCGCATGTCTGCGCTCGGTGCCACGCCTCCGTCCATGATCCAGCGGACCGTCGCCGAGTTCCAGCTGGGCGATCCGACCTCGCCGCGGGACGCCTGGCGACCCTGGAAGCGCCGCAACCGCTCGCAGCGGCTTCAGTCGCCGGGTTGAATCTCGAAATCTACCACCAGGGGCAGATGGTCGGACGCCATCCGTGACAGCGGTGAGAACGGCGCGCGCACGCCGGTCACCTTGATGTCCGGGCTGACGAACACGTGGTCGATGCGGATCGCCGGGAAGCCGGACGGGAAGGTCTTCAGGGTAGGCTTGAGCCCGAGCTGGCGCTGACAGTCCGCGTGGCTTTTCGCCAGGGTCTGGTACGGGCGGGTGATCGAGGTCGCGTTGAAATCGCCGGCCAGAAGCGTGGGTCCCTTGCAGTCCGGGTGACCCAGCCAGTCCTTGCCGACCAGGGCCGCTGCCTGGAGCCGCTGCTCGCGCGGAACCAGGCCCAGGTGGGTCGTGAGGACATTGATATCGAAGCCCTGGATGTTGACGCGCACCCAAAGGGCGCCGCGCGGTTCCAGTCCGGGCACGCCGCGCACGGTCGGGAGGGCGCCGACGCGAACGAGAGTCTCCGGGTGCGGGGTCAGGATCGCATCGCCGTATTCTTCGGCTTCGATCCGCATGGCGGGGTGGAAGCGGACGGCCATCGACAGACGGTCCCCGATGGCGCGGGCCTGATCGACCCCGCCGGTCCGGGCGCGGCCGACGTCGAGTTCCTGCAGGCAGACGATGTCGGGTTCGAGCTCGGCGATCACGCCGGCGATGCGTTCGACGTCCAGTCGTCTGTCCATTCCGACACAGCGATGGACGTTATAGGTGACTAGCCGCATGGTGCCACGGGCTAGGCCAATTCCCTGTCAAAAGCGAGACCGTCCGGAGCGTCAGATTTCGACCAGTCGATCGGGCACTTCGTTCGGATTGCGCGGCCGGGGCGGGAAATGTTCGGCCAACACGCCGCCGACCAGGGCGATCGCCCGTTCGAAACCCTCGGCGGCGCGTCGGTCGCGCAACCCCTCGGTCAGAGCCTGCACCGCGTCGGCCCAGACCGCCTGATCGACCCGCGAATGAATGCCCTGGTCGGCGATGACCTCCACCTGCCGATCGGCCATGGCGGCGAAGATCAGGACGCCGGTGCGGTGCTCGGTGACATGAAGGCCGTGGGCCAGGAACTGATGCATGGCCGCCTGCCGCGTCCGGTCGCGCCGCACGCCACGCGGCGTCGCCAGCCGTGTCAGCAGGGGAATCCTGAGCAGTGTATAGACCGTCACGAACACTGCGGCCTGCACCACGGCATAGACGCCGAGCGCACGGCCGAGGTTGAGGTCCAGGGCGGACAGATGGCCGGCCTCCCAGCCGTCCCCCAGCCCCGGGAACCAGGCGGGCTCGAACCCTAACGGGATCATGAGGAGCGGCAGGATCAGCGCCGCCGCCGCCGCCCAGGCGAGGCTGATGTCGCGATAGCTCGAAACGCGTCCCGCGAGGACGCAGAAGATCTCGCCGGAGGTGGCGGCTTCCGCCGTCGCGATGGCGCCGGCGACGCGTGCATGTTCGCTGGAGTTCAGTCGCATCACCATCCGCCCGAGGCTCCCCCGCCGCCGAAGCTGCCGCCGCCGCCCGAGAAACCGCCGAAGCCGCTGTCCGAACCTCCCCAGGAACGGCTCGACGAACCGCGCGACGATCCACGCGCGGCGTTCGACAGGATTTCCGACGCCCCCCAGATCAGGATGGGATCGATCCCGCTCCGGCGAGCGCCGCGCTTGCGTCCCCTCCTGCCGATGCCTCGCAGCAGGCTCAGGAAGAGGAAGATGAAGATCAGGGCGATGACGAGACCCGCGAAGACCGGCGCCCCCGCCTCGCTGGGCGCGGCCTCTGCGGCGCGGGCCGCAGCTTCTGCTGGGTCCAGACGCAACTGGGCGATGACGGCATCGACCCCGCTCTCTATGCCGCGCGAATACTCGCCGTCGCGGAAGGGCGGCAGGATGTCAGTCTGGATGATCTGGTTGGACAAGGCGTCTGTCAGGACCGGCTCGAGGCCGTAGCCGACCTCAAGCCGCACCTTGCGTTCGTTCGGTGCGACGATCAGCAGGACGCCGCTGTCATTTTCCGCATTTCCGATGCCCCAGGCGCGGCCGAGCCGGTTGCCGTAGTCCTCGATCTCATAGTCCTGGAGGCTGTCGAGGGTGACAACAACGAACTGGTCGCCCGTGTCCGTCTCCAGCTGGGCCAGTTTCGCGGTAACTGCGGCCTCGACGGCCGGCGTCAGCAACTCCGCCTGATCGACGACACGACCTGACAGGGCGGGGAAGGCCGGGTCAGCCGCGAAGGCCTGGGGAACGAACGAAAGCAGCGCCGCCAGACCGGCGAGGACGACGACCCGAAAATCCCTGGTCAAACTGGGTGCCCGGAACGGGTTCACTGGGCGGGTGGCGTCGAGCCCGGTGCGACGGCAGGGGCGGAACCGCCCGGCGCGGCGGCGGCCTGACCGTCAAGGTTGAACGACACCTGGGGCGCGGTCTGCGCCTCGGCTGTTGCGGTGAACAGTTGCATCGGCTCCTCGCCCGAGAAGGCCGTCCTGGCCCAGATCACGGTCGGGAAGGTGCGCAGGCTCGTATTGTAGTCGCGGACCGCCTCATTGTAGTCGCGCCGCGCGATGGTGATCCGGTTCTCGGTGCCTTCCAGCTGGGACTGGAGCTGCAGAAAGCCCTGGTTGGCCTGAAGCTGGGGATAGGCTTCGACCGTGACCAGCAGGCGCGACAGGGCGCTGGTCAGCTGGCCCTGCGCGGCCTGGAACTGCTGGAAGGCGGCCGGGTCGCTGAGCGTCTCTGGCGTGATCTGGACGGCCGTGGCGCGGGCCCGGGCCTCGATCACCTGGGTCAGGGTGGTGCGCTCCTGGATCGCTGCGCCCTGGACGGTGGCGACGAGGTTGGGGATCAGGTCGGCGCGGCGCTGGTACTGGCTCTGGACGTCGGCCCAGGCCGCCTCGGCCCGCTCCTGTTTCTCCGGGATGGTGTTGTAGCCGCAGGCCGCCAGGCTCTGGGCGGCGAGAAGGATGGCGACCGAACCGGCGAGACGAGATGCGCTGCGAGCCATGAATCTCTCCATCCAACGGCGAAGCGCCGTCTGTCGATGGGGGACTATCAGGCGTTCGTGACGCCGCTTCAAGCGTCCAGTGGTTCCGGCGCGACCCCGGCAGCGCGACAGGCGGCGGTATAGGTGTTGGCGAGCAGGCAGGCGATGGTCATCGGGCCCACCCCGCCGGGCACGGGCGTGATCGCGCCGGCGACGGTCACCGCCTCGGCGAAGGCGACATCGCCCACGACGCGTGTCTTGCCTTCGGCCGCCTTGACCGGATCGGCGGACGGGACGCGGTTGATGCCGACGTCGATCACGGTCGCGCCGGGCTTGATCCAGTCGCCCCTGATCATCTCTGGCCTGCCCACGGCGGCGACCAGGATGTCGGCGGCGCGGCACAGTGCGGGCAGGTCCCGGCTGCGCGAATGGGCGATGGTGACCGTGCAGTTCTCGGCCAGAAGCAGCTGGGCCATCGGCTTGCCGACGATGTTGGAGCGGCCGACGATGACCGCGTTCAGCCCCGAGAGATCGCCGAGCCTGTCCTTCAGCAGCATGGTCGACCCCAGCGGCGTGCAGGGCACGAGGCCCGGGAGGCCGACCGCGAGGCGGCCCGCATTGACGACGTGGAACCCGTCCACGTCCTTGTCCGGATCGATCGCGCCCAGCACCGCCGAGGAATCGATCTGAGCGGGCAGGGGCAACTGTACGAGGATGCCGTGGATTCCCGCGTCAGCGTTCAGCGTCTCGACCAGGGCCAGCAGCTCGGCCTGGCTGGTTGTGTCAGGCAGGCGATGGGTGTCGGACCTCATCCCGGCGCGAGCGGTCGTTTCGCCCTTGTTGCGGACGTAGATCTGGCTGGCGGGATCCTCGCCGACGATCACCACGGCCAGTCCCGGCTTGAGACCGTGGGCCGCCTCGAGCCGCGCCGAGGCGGCCGCCACCCGCTCGACCAGACCGGCAGCGAAGGCCTTGCCGTCGATGATCGCCGCGCGCGCGTTGGATTCGGCCATGGGAGGCCCTCTTTCGTCAGGATTCGATAAGGTGCGGGCGATTTACAGGCGTCACGGTTCAGCGTCTATGTTGGCCTCTCAGAACAGGGAAATCCAATGCGCCGCTCCGCTTTCATCATGACCGTCAGCGCCATGGCGCTGTTCGCCGCCGGCCACGCCGCCGCGCAGGACGCCACGCCGCTGCGCATCGGCCAGACGGTCAGCGGTCAGCTGACCGCCGAGGACCCCAGCGTCGACAACGAGAACTTCGGCCAGTTTGTCTACGATACCTGGTCGGTTCAGGCCCGCGACGGTCAGCGCCTGCAGGTCGCGATGCGTTCGGACGCCTTCGATGCCTATCTGGAAGTCTACAAGGACACCGACACGGGCGAAGCGATCGCCATGGACGACGACGGCCTGAGAGAGGGAACCAACGCGCGCGCCCGCTTCACCGCCGAGCGCGGGACCTACATCATCCGCGCCCGTACTCTGGCCGGCCTTGAGGGCGGCGACTACACACTTGAGGTCATCGACCGCGGTCAGGCCCCGCGCGCGCCCCGCCCGACCGCTATCCGCCTGGGCGACAATGTCAACGGCGCGATCAGCGACCGCAGCCCGGTCGAGGAAGACGGGCAGTACGGGGAGTACACGTACAACGGATACAGCTTCCGGGCGCGCCAGGGCGAACGGCTCGCTATCACTCTGGAGAGCGAGGACTTCGATCCGATCGTGCGCGTCGGCCGTATGGGCCGCAACGGCGCGTTTGAGGAACTGGCCCAGAACGATGACTCAGGCGCCGGCGGCCTGAATTCCTATCTGGTCTTCACTGCCCCCGCGAACGGCGAATTCGTGATCCGCGCCGCGCCCCTGGATGGGTCGACCGACGGCGACTACGAACTGGGTCTGGCCGAAGGTCCGCCGCCGCTGGTGGCGCGTTCGATCGCCGTGGGCGAGACGGTCGAGGCTTCCCTCGACGCCGGCGACGGCGGCAACGCATTCGGCCAGCGCGCCGACGCCTACAGCTTCACCGGGACCGCCGGCCAGCGGATCGTTGCGACCATGAGCTCGGACGCGTTCGACACCTATCTCGAGCTGTTCTCGGAGAACTCTGATGAGAACGGCGGCCGGTATGCGCTGGACTCGGACGACGACGGCGCGGGCGAAGGCACCAACTCGCGCCTGACCTACACCATCCCGTCCGACGGCCAGTACACGATCGAGGCGCGCGCCTTCACCGGTGAAGGCGAAGGCGACTATACCCTGACGTTCGAGGAGGCGGCGCCCCTGCCGGCTCCGGTGGCCCTGGGCTACGGTACGACGGTGCAGGGCGAGATCGTCGCCGGCGATCCGCTCGACGACGAGAGCCGTGGCTTCGACGCCTACAGCTTCAGCGGAACGGCCGGGAACCGGATCCAGCTGATCATGCGCTCGGGCGACTTCGACACCTATCTTCAGATCGGCAGCCCCGAAGGCGACTTCTACGCCATGGCTTCGGACGACGACGGCCTCGGCGAAGGGACGGACTCACGCCTGAACTACGTCCTGCCGAACGACGGGGAGTTCATCGTCCGCGCCTCGCCGCTCTCTTCGGATGCGAACGGCCTGTATTCACTGGAACTGCTGGATCGCGGTCCGCAGCCCCTGCCGGGCAGCATCCTGGTCGGCGCCACGGCGCGCGGCACGCTCGGAGAGGATGACGCCCTGGCCGAGGACGGCAGCTTCTACGATGCCTACAAGATTTCGGTGAAGGCCGGCGACAAGCTGCGTCTGACCATGGTTTCCAATGAGTTCGACGCCTTCATCGACATCGGCCGCGAAGACGAGGCCGGGGTCTTCACCTCGGTGGTCTCTGATGACGACAGCCTGTCCGACACCCACGCCAAGATCGACTGGGCGGTTGAGGAAGAGGGCGACTACGTCATCCGCGCCCGCAGCTTCTCCTCGGGTCAGTCGGGCGCCTACGCCCTGACGGTCGAGCCCAAGGAGTAGTCGATTGCCGTTGCTGGCCAACCGGTGAGTTCGCGGTGATTTCGACGACGCAATGACGGCTGTCGGCCGGTGATTTCGGTGACGACGGCTATGCAGATTTCTGCAGATCGCACAGAGTCTGCAATCTTCGAGGAGGCCCCGATGCATTCGCGTCGGGGCCTCTTTCGCTTTATGAGTCGGACATGGGCTCCCCCGACCATGATCTGATCCTCGTCGGCGGCGGGCTGGCGTCCAGCCTGATCGCCTGGCGGTTGGCGATCGACCGGCCGGAGGTGCGGGTCGCCGTGGTCGAGCGCGAAGGGCGGCTGGGTGGAAAGCACACCTGGTCCTTCTTCGATGGCGATGTGTCGGACGAGGACCGCGCCTGGCTGGCGCCCGCGACCCCGCACCGCTGGCCGGACGGGTATGAGGTCTATTTCCCGGGCCTCAGCCGGGTGCTGCAGACGCCCTACAACAGCCTGACCTCCGCGCGGCTGCATGAAGCGGTCGCGCCGCTGCTCGGTGATCGCCTGATCCGGGGGGACGCAGTGGCGGTTTCACCCGATGCTGTGACACTGAGTGATCAGACCGTTCTGCGCGCCGCCGGCGTCATCGACGCCAGAGGCCCCGCCCCGACACCTCATCTCGACCTCGGCTGGCAGGTGTTCGTCGGTCGCACGGTTCGACTGACCGAGCCCCACGGCCTGACGCGCCCGACGATCATGGACGCCACGGTGGGGCAGGGCGACGCCTATCGCTTCGTCTATCTGCTGCCGTTCGACGAGCGGACCGTGCTGGTCGAGGACACCTACTATGCGGATGGGCCCGATCTGGACCGGGCGCTGCTGGGCCGCCGCATCGACGCCTATATCCGTTCGCGCGGCTGGAGCGTCGAGGCGGTGGTCGACGAGGAACAGGGCGTGCTGCCCATTGCGCTCGATGGCGACGTCGACGCCTTCTGGGCCGAGGGGCCGGCCGTGGGGCGCGCCGGGCTGGCGGGCGCGCTGTTCCATCCGACGACGGGTTATTCCCTGCCGGATGCGGTCGCCGTCGCCCGTCTGGTCGCCCGCGCCAGTGATTTGTCCTCGGCCGGCCTGCGGATGCTGCTGGAGACGCACTCCAAAGCGCTTTGGGCCGATCGGGCCTACTATCGCCTGCTCGACCGGATGCTGTTCCGGGCCGCGGTGCCGGGGGAACGGTGGAAGGTGCTCAGGCGCTTCTACGGCTTGCCGGAACCCCTGGTGAGGCGTTTCTACGCAGGGACCAGCACGGCGCTGGACAAGGTCCGCATCCTGGCGGGAAAACCCCCCGTGCCCGTCGGTCGGGCGCTGAGGCAACTCCGGGAAACCGGGCGAGGAAGAGCGGCATGAGAGACGTGACGGCCCGGCGTGCGGTGGTGATCGGCGCGGGCTTCGGCGGCATCGCCCTGGCGATCCGGCTTCAGCGCGCGGGTATCCAGACGACCCTGGTCGAAAAGCGCGACAAGCCGGGCGGCCGTGCCTATGTCTGGAAGGAGCAGGGCTTCACTTTCGACGCCGGCCCTACGGTCATCACCGACCCCGACTGCCTCATCGAACTGTTCGAGGGCACCGGCCGGTCGCTGTCTGACTATGCCGAACTGCTGCCCGTCGATCCCTTCTACCGCCTGTGCTGGGAGGATGGGGCGTCGTTCGATTACAACGACGACCAGGCCGCGATGGAGCGCCAGATCGCAGCCTTCAACCCGGCCGACGTCGAGGGCTACAACCGGTTCCACGCCTATTCCGAGGAGTTGTACCAGGAGGGCTACCTCAAGCTGGGGGCTGTGCCGTTCCAGTCCTTCTGGTCGATGATAAAGGCGGCGCCCGCGCTGGCGCGGCTGGAAAGCTGGAACAGCGTCCACGCCATGGTCGCCCGCTACGTCAAGGACCCGCATCTGCAGCAGGCCTTCAGCTTCCACACGCTTCTGGTCGGCGGTGATCCCTTCAAGACCAGTTCGGTTTACGCCCTGATCCATGCCCTGGAACGGCGCGGCGGCGTCTGGTTCGCGCGGGGCGGAACCGGCGCCCTGATCGCCGGCCTGGTGAAGGGGTTCGAGGATCTGGGTGGTACCGTCCGCCTGAACACCTCCGTCGAGCGGATCGAAACGGAAGGCGACCGGGCGACGGGCGTGACGCTCGATACCGGCGAGACCATTGCCGCGGACATGGTCGCGTCCAACGCCGACGTGGTCCACACCTACGACAGGCTTCTGGGCCGTACCCCGCGCGGCAAGGCCAAGGCGAAGTCGCTGAAGTCCAAGCGGTTTTCAATGTCCCTGTTCGTGCTTCACTTCGGCACGTCCCAGCCCCAGCCCCAGCTGGCCCACCACACCATCTGTTTCGGCCCGCGCTATCGCGAACTGATCTCGGAGATCTTCTCCGGTCCGACCCTGCCCGAGGACTTCTCCCTCTATCTGCACGCCCCCTGCGCCACCGACCCGTCGATGGCCCCGGAGGGCATGAGCAGCCACTATGTCCTGTCGCCCGTGCCCCACCTGGGCGCCGCCGACATCGACTGGGAGACCAAGGGGCCGGAGTACCGGGAGAAGATCATCGACTACCTGGAAGAACGGTACATCCCTAACCTGCGACGGGATCTGGTCACGACGCGCATCTGGACGCCCGCGGACTTCAAGGAAGACCTGAACGCCCACCTGGGCTCGGCCTTCTCGCTCGAGCCCATCCTGACGCAGAGCGCCTGGTTCCGGCCGCACAATCGCGACGACGTCATCTCCAACCTGTATGTTGTCGGGGCCGGCACCCATCCGGGGGCAGGCATCCCCGGCGTGGTCGGTTCGGCCAAGGCGACGGCGGGGCTGATGCTGGAACAGGCCGTCCGAACCACATGACAGACGCCGTCCTCGCCGCCTCCAAGGCCTCGATCACCAAGGGGTCAAAGAGCTTCCGCTCCGCCTCTCGGCTGTTCGATCCGGCCGTGCGCGAGGACGCCTGGCTGCTCTATGCCTGGTGCCGGGCCTGCGACGACGAGATCGACGGGCAGGATCACGGCTTCGGCCACGAAGTCTTGTCCGTCGAGGAGCAGCAGCGACGTCTGGCCCGGCTCTACGACATGACCCGGCGCGCGATGACGGGCGAGCCCATGCCCGACCCGACCTTCGCCGCCTTCCAGCGGGTCGCTCTCCGCCACCGCCTGCCAGAGCGCTGGGCGATGGATATGATCGACGGCTTCGCCATGGATGTGGAGCATCGGGACTATCGGACCCTCGATGATGTCATGGCCTATTGCTGGCATGTCGCCGGGGTCGTCGGGGTGATGATGGCGCGGGTCATGGGGGTGACGGATCCCGAGGTGCTGCGTCGGGCCCAGGATCTGGGACTGGCCTTCCAGCTGACCAATATCTCGCGCGATGTGATCGAGGACGCCGAGGACGGTCGGGTCTATCTGCCTGCCGACTGGCTGGTCGAGGCCGGCCTGGAGCCGACGGCCGCGGCCGTGGCGGATCCGGCGAACCGGGCCGTGGTTCATGCCGTGACCGTTCGCCTGCTGGCGGTCGCAGAGCCCTATTACGACAGTGCACGCGACGGGCTGCGCGGTCTGCCGTTCCGGTCCTCCATGGCGATCGCGGCGGCGCGCGGCATCTATCGCGAGATCGGCAGGAAGGTCCGCCGGCGCGGGCCGGGCGTGTGGGTCAGGCGCGTCTCGGTCGGTCGGCCGATGAAGCTCTGGCTGTTCGGGCGCGGCGCCCTGATCGCCGTGTGGACCCAGGCGCTGGATCGCGGCAAGGCGCCGCCGCCTCGACCCGCGCTCTGGACGCGCGTCTAGCCAAGCTCGGACAAGGTTTTCGGCAGGTCGCGCTGCATGTGGAGCACCCGCCAGACGACGATGCTGTCGCCCTTGTCATAGTAGAAGACGAGATATGGAAAGCGCTTGAGCCGCCACGATCGCAGGTCGGGGAGACCCACTTCCTGTCCCAGTCTGGACGATCCGGCCGTCGGCATCCGAGCGACATGTTGAAATGCATCGTCGATCGCCTGGAGGAAGCTCTCCGCGACCGTCGTCCCCGCTTCGGCAAGGTAGAATTCCAGTGCGGCCCGGACGTCTTCCCGAGCCCGGGTCTGACGTTCGATCCTGCGCGCCTTCAAGATGGGTGAGTCCTGATCCGTTCTCTCAGTGACTCGATCCAGTCTTCGTAGGGCTGTTCGTCCGGCGGCGATGACGCGCCGTCCAGCAGCAAGCGCCGGAGCGTCTGCCGATCCAGGTCACGACGGATCAGATCGCGAACATATTCGCTGCCAGTGCCGTATCCGCCCTCTGAAATCCGGCTGTCGACATCGGCCTTGAGGCTGTCGGGGAGAGAGATGTTCATCGTGGCCATGCAGCCAAGGTATGACGATGGCAAAAAATGGCAAGCGTCAGGCGTCCGGCCGCCGCCGGAGCTCCGGTAGCCGCCACCAAGGGGTCATCGGGGACAGGTGATGCTCGTGGTGCAGACCGAAGTGGAAACTGGTCAGCAGTGACGCGATCCAGGGCATGGGGATGGTCCGGGCATTGTGATGGTCGGCGAACGGTTCGGCCGTCCGGTCATGCCTGTGCGGCAGCCAGGTGCCGAAGAAGAACAGTTGGGCCGCGCTGATGATCGCGGGGAGCGCCCAGAACAGGATCAGGTTGGCGACCCGGGCGCCGATCAGCAGATAGGCGACCAGCACGGCCGTCACGATGGCGAACTCGCGCCAGCCGAAATGGCGGGTGAAGAAGCGGTAGAACCACGGGACGAAGGCCTCGGGTCGAGCGGCATGGAAGTCGGGGTCTGCGGCCTGGCCGGGCGTCCGATGATGCTGATGGTGGCTGCCGTTGAGCTTGCGGTAGGAGAAGGCGGCATAGGCGCCGACGCAGATCTGGCCGACCACGGCGTTCAGGCGCGGACGGCCCGGGGCCAGCGACCCATGCATGGCGTCATGGGCGACGATGAACATGCCCGCGCCGAGCCAGCTCTGGGTCAGGATGATCAGGGGCGCGACGGCCAGGTTCGACCCGGTCAGCGGCTGGAAGAAGACGCCCCAGACGTGCAGCGTGATCCAGCCTGCGACGATCAGGGCCGCCAGGGTCAGGCCGATGGCGGTCTGGCGGGCGGCCGTCACTCCGTGACCACCGGGCGATCCGGGGTTTGGCGCCCGGCGCGGCGGGCCTTCAGAATGGCGCTGAGGCGTTGCGGGTCGGGGGCGAACACGAAGCCGAACGAGACCGCGCCTTCCCGGGTCTGGACGGCATGGTGGAGTTTGTGCGCCTGGACCAGGCGGCGGGCGTAGCCGTTCTTCGGCATCCAGTGAAACGGCCAGCGCTGATGCACCAGACCGTCGTGCACAAAGGCGTAGACCGCCCCGTACAGGGTCACCCCCAGGGCGATGGCCCGCACCCACCACAGACCCGTCAGCCAGGCGATGACAAACAGGCTCGTTCCAACGACTGCGCCGACCACGCCGTAGAGGTCGTTGGTCTCGAACATCTTGTCATGGGGCTCGTGGTGGTCGCGGTGCCACCCCCAGCCCAGCGGGCCGTGCATGACATAGCGATGGGTCCACCAGGCGACGCCCTCCATGAGAAAGAAGACGGCCAGGGTCAGCAGTGTGAACCACAGGGGAAGCATGGCGACAGACTACGCCTGCGCGGCCGCTGTTCCAACCGTGGCGTCGTGCCGCTAAGCAGTCAGCATGACCGACGACGCGATCCGCGACCGCAAGGACCAGCATCTGGACGTCGTCCTGTCGGGCGGCGGACGGCATGCGCGCGACGCCGGGTTCGACGCCGTCCGGTTCGTCCATGAGGCCCTGCCGGATCTTGATCCTGCAAAGATCGATCTCGGGGCCGATTTTCTGGGCCGCAGGCTCAAGGCTCCGCTGTTGATCAGCTCGATGACGGGCGGGCCCGCCCGCGCGGAGGCGATCAACGCCCACCTGGCCGAGGCGGCCCAGGCCCTGGGCATCGCCATGGCGGTCGGATCGCAGCGGGCGGCGCTTGAAGGCGGGGCCAGCGGACTGGACCCGTCGCTGCGGCGGCGGGCGCCGGACGCTCCGATCCTGGCCAATATCGGCGCGGCCCAGCTGACCCGGGGCTTCGGCGTCGATGAGGCGCGGCGGGTCATCGAGATGATCGGTGCCGACGCCCTGATTGTGCATCTGAACCCGCTGCAGGAAGCCTGTCAGCCTGAGGGCGACCGCGACTGGTGGGGCGTCGGCGCGGCGCTGGAGGCCTTGGTGCGACGGCTTGAGGCTCCGGTGGTGGTCAAGGAGACGGGCGCCGGCCTGTCTGCGGCGACAGCACGGCGTCTGGCCGACATGGGCGTCGCGGCGCTCGACGTCGCCGGGGCGGGCGGGGCGAATTGGGGGCTGATCGAGGGCGAACGCGCCACCGACCCCGCCGACAAGGCCCACGCCCTGGCCTTCGCCGACTGGGGCATTCCGACCGCAGAGGCCATCGCAAAGGTGCGGGCTGCCTGTCCGGACATCGTCCTGATCGGATCGGGCGGCGTCCGGGACGGCGTCGACGCCGCCAGGGCCATCCGGCTGGGCGCCGACCTCGTGGGTCAGGCGGCCGGCGTCCTCAAGGCCGCGACGGTCTCGACCGAGGCGGTGGTCGAGCATTTCCAGGTGGTCATCCGCCAGCTGCGCACAGCCTGTTTCTGCACCGGCTCAGCCAGTCTGCAGGACCTGAGGCGGGCTCCGCTTCAATAGGAGCGGGGCCAACCCCGCGCAGGGCGGGTGAATAGCCTGTGTTGCCACGCTCAAGTTGTTGTTCGAATCGTGTACCGTCTGCCGGTCGCTGGAGACGAGCCGTTGAGCGTTCACCCTTTTCCCGCCCCGGTCTGCCGGCCTTCGGCCAAGGCCGCACGCCCTCGGCGACCGGATCGAGTCGAGTTGATCCTCGTCGCTGGACTGGTGCTGGCGACCGCGGCCCAGTTCGGCCTCTGCGCCTGGTTCTGGCTGGCCTGACGGCTATTCCGGCCAGACGCTGACCGGATCGGGCCAGACCTTGCGGTTGGGCGAGCCCTGGTAGACCCAGTCGAGGGTGCGGGCCAGCGACCTCGCCCCGAACCGCTGGGCGGCCGACGCGGCGGACAGGCCATGCATGGCGCGGGCCCAGTCCGGCAGAAGGTCGGCCCCCGCCGCCATGACCAGCCCGGCCGCGACGCCCTCGGCCGGGCCGCCGATCCTCTGGGCCATGACCAGGGCCGCGACCTCGCGCGTGCGGGCGTCGGCCTTGAGCTGGGTCCGCATCGACTGGATCAGGGCCTCGGCCGATGCCCGATCGCGCGGCACGGGGTCGGCGCCGAGCGCCAGGCCGATGCGGGCCATCTCGTCGAAATAGGCGTCCTGATCCGCCGCCGACATGGCCGGCTCGCCATAACGGACCCAGGCGTCGAGGAAGCTCTTGATCTCCGTCACATGGACCCAGGCCAGCAGGGTCGGGTCGTCGACCTTGTAGGACGTGCCGTCGGGCAGGGTTCCGCCGAGTTTCCTGTGGATGCCCTTCACCCGGTCGATGGCGGCCTGTCCATTGGCGGCGTGATCGTAGGTGGTGACCGCGATGAACTTGGCCGTCCGCCGCAGCCGCCCATGCATATCGGCGCGGAAGTCGGAATGGTCCCAGACACCGGCCAGGACCGCCGGGTGCAGCATCTGCAGCAGCAGACCCGACACCCCGCCGATCATCATGGTGACGATGTCGCCATTGACCCGCCAGGCGACGGCATCGGTCGGGAACAGGGCGTCGGCGCGACGCAGCGCCGGCCGCTCGCCCCGCTCATAGTCGTTGAACAGCTCGTTGATCCGGCGACGGATCGTGACCTTGACCGGATCAAGCATCGATCAGGCCGCGTCCCGCCAGGCTTCCAGCGCGCGCAGGGCCCGGATGCTCATGAGCCGCTTCTTGGCCCGTCCGCGTTCCTTCAGCGGGATCTTGACCCCGGCCTCGTCGACCTTGGGCGCTTCGAGCGGGGGCAGAAGTCCATAGTTGATGTTCATCGGCTGGAACTTGGCGCCTTCCAGATGGCCGCCGGTGATGTGTTCGACCAGGGCGCCGATGGCGGTGTGGGCCTCGGGCGCGTCCAGGCTTTTGCCGAGCCGTTCGGCGGCGGCGAGGCGGCCGGCCAGAAGGCCCGTCGCGGCGCTCTCGACATAGCCCTCGACCCCGGTGACCTGACCGGCGAAACGCAGGCGCGGCATCGACTTCAGGCGCAGCTGGCGGTCCAGCAGCCGGGGGGAGTTCAGATAGGTGTTGCGGTGCAGGCCGCCGAGGCGCGCGAACTGGGCCTTCTGCAGGCCCGGGATCATGCGGAAGGTCTCGGCCTGGGCGCCGTGTTTCAGCTTGGTCTGGAAGCCGACGATGTTGAACAGCGTCCCCAGGGCGTTGTCCTGACGCAGCTGGACGATGGCGTGGGCCTTGACCAGGGGATCGCGCGGATTGGTCAGGCCGACCGGCTTCATCGGGCCGTGGCGCAGGGTCTCGCGGCCGCGTTCGGCCATGACCTCGATCGGCAGGCAGCCGTCGAAATAGGGGACGTTCTCCCATTCCTTGAACTCGGCCTTGGGCCCGTCGATCAGAGCGTCGACGAAGGCCTCGTACTCGGCCTTGTTCATCGGGCAGTTGACGTAGGCGGCGGCGTCGCCGCCCGGACCTTCCTTGTCGTAGCGCGACTGACGCCAGGCGATGTCGAAGTCGATCGAGTCCGCATGGACGATGGGGGCGATGGCGTCGAAGAAGCTCAGGCTCTCCTCGCCGGTCAGTGACAGGATCGCCTCGGCGAGGGCGGGGGAGGTCAGGGGGCCGGTCGCGACGATGACGCTGTCCCAGTCTTCGGGCGGCAGGCCGGCGATCTCCTCGCGCTGGATGGTGACCAGGGGATGGGCCTCCAGCTTCGCCGTCACCTTCTGCGAAAAGCCGTCGCGGTCGACGGCCAGGGCCCCGCCGGCGGGCACCTGATGGTCGTGGGCGCTGGCCATGATGATCGAGCCGAGCGCCCGCATCTCGGCGTGCAGCAGGCCCACGGCGTTGTGCTCCCAGTCGTCGGAGCGGAAGGAGTTCGAGCATACCAGTTCGGCCAGGCCGTCGGTGTGGTGGGCGTCGGTCCTGACGCCGGGCACGCCACGCATCTCGTGCAGGACGACGGGGACGCCGGCGGAGGCGATCTGCCAGGCGGCTTCGGATCCGGCGAGGCCGCCGCCGATGACGTGGATAGGGGAGAGGTCGGTCATGCGGCTTCTTAGACACGCGGGCGGTGTTCGTCAGCAGGTGTCTGTCAGCCCGTGGCTTCGACGGCTATGATGTCGCATTGCTCAGCGAGGGGGCTTGATGAGCCACAAGGATGTAGGAGGCCGGCGTCTGAACCTTCGGGTCGCGCTGGGCCGGACGCTGCGTGTGCTGCCCTTGCTGTGGCGAGGGGCGGCAGGTGCCCTGATTCTGTGCGGGAGCCTGTGGCTGCTGCCCTTGATCGTGACGGTCGAAGGCTGGACGGGATGGGCCTGGGCCCTTGCGGTCGGGGCCTCGACCCTTGTCGCCATCGGCGCGCTCGCCCGCCTGTCGGTCAGCGACGACGTGGCGGAAGCCCGGGCTCTGGGTCTCGGACCGATGGGATTGCAGGCAAAGCTCCCCGAGGCCCGGCTGCTCGGCGCCGCCCTTCTGTGCCTGCTGTTCCTGGCGATGATCGTGAGCATCCTGGCCCTGGTCGTCCTCGCGATCTTCGGCATGGCGGAGCTCAACGTTGAGGCCATCCAGGCGCGCAACTGGGCCGCCGTGGGCGAGCCGTGGAAGCTTGCCATCCTGGCCGTGATCGGGCTCGGCGCCGTCGCCATTCCCCTGCTGCTCATCGTGCGCCTGTCCCTGTTCGCGCCCGCGACCCTGGGTCGGCGGCAGATGGTGTCGCTGAACTCGATGGGCATCGCCTACGGCAGTTTCTGGCCGCTGCTGGCCGGTCTGATCGTGACGGCCGTGCCGAACCTCGTTCTGCCGATGCTGATCGGGACGGGCGTGGCGGCAGGGCAGGCCGTCAGCGTGGTCTGGGCGCTGGGGCTGATCGGGCTGCAACTGCCGCTGACGATCGGCTTCCTCGGTGCCGCCTACCGCCAACTGGAATACTGGTTCCCCGAGGAGACGAAGCGATGAAGCCGGGCTTTTCCTTCAACGACGCGATTGGCGCGCCTTTCGTCCTGTTGAGGCGGCGGCCCCTCTACCTGTTCGTCTGGGGCCTGATCATGATGGCCCTGGTCGCGGCCATGTACAGCCTGCTGATCCCGGCCATGGGGTCGATGATCGGCGCGGCCGATCGCCAGGAGGCTTTCGACATCTACATGCTGGAGGCGGTGCGGTTACAGGCCGCGCTGAACGGCATGAACCTCGTGATGTATCTCATCATGTTGCTGACCTGGACGGCGGCGGCGCGGGCGACCCTGTCGCCGGGACGCGGAGACCGGTTCCTGTTTCTGCGCCTGGGAATGGATGAGGTGCGGGTCGCGGTGACCGTCGTGGCGGTCTTCGTCGCCTGGTACATCGCCCTTCTGGTGTTGATCCTGATCGGCGTCGGGATCATTGCGGCGTTGTGGAGTTCCAGTGAAGCGACGGCGATCGTCGTTCTGGTCTTATACGGCCTGCTGGTGCTCGCCCTGTCGATCTGGGGCTGGCTGCGGGTGTCGCTGATCGCGCCGGCCAGTCTGATCCTGAAACGGTTCGCCTTCGTCGAGGGTTGGGCGCTCGCCAGGGGGCAGATGTGGAAGCTGTTTGGGCTGAATCTGGTGGTCTGGCTGATCTACATGGTCAGCCTGATCCTCATGTACGCCCTCGCGGGCGCGATCCTGGTGGGAAGCTTCTTCGGCCAGGGCCTGGAGTGGCCGGCCCAGGTCGAGGGTTATGCGGATGTGCAGCCCCTGGTCCAGGCGATGATCGTTCCGGCGCTGGCGACCCTGATCCCGTTCTCGATCGTGTTCGGCTGGATCATGGCCCTGTACGCAGCGCCCGGCGTCGTCGCGGCGCGGCAACTGCTCGACGGGGTACCGACACCCCCGGTCGGGCCGATCGTCGAAGACGCGCCGCCCATCGATACGCTACAGTCCTCGTAAATGAGGATTCAGGGAGGGATTCTATGACCTTTTCAGCGACAGAGGCCGCCTTCGAGGGCTTCCGCGTGGTGCGTCGCAACCCGGTGGCGATCGTGTTCTGGGCCCTGGCCTATGTGATTTGCTTCGCTGCCTTCTTCGGCCTGTTCGCCGGGCCTCTGGCCACGGTGATGGCGACGACCGAGAGCCTGGAAGGGACCCAGCCCAGCCCGCAGGAGATCCAGGCGCTGATGGCGAGCTGGTCGAGCTTCATGGTGCTGGGCCTTCCCCTCAGTCTGGTGCTTGGGGCGGTCCTCAACGCTGCGGTCGCGCGCTCCGTGCTGAGGCCCGCCGAAAAGGCGTTCGGCTTTATGCGGCTGGGCGGAGACGAGCTGCGCGTGCTGGCGGTCACCGTGATTCTGGGCATCGTCTTCTTCGCCGTGACCGTGCTCCTGTTCTCCGTCGTCGGCGTGGCGGTCGGCGTCGCGGGCCAGGTCAATACGGGCGTCGGCATTCTTGTCGGCGTGGTGCTTGGTCTCGCAGCCGTCGCTGTGTTGATCTGGCTGTCGGTTCGACTCAGCCTGGCCGTTCCGGCCACATTCCATGAGAAGCGCATCTCGCCCTTCGCCACCTTCGCCCTGACCAAGGGACACACCCTTCCCTTGCTGGGCATGGCGGTGATCGCCTTCATCATGTCGATGCTGGTCAGTATTCTCGCCACCATAGTGGCCCTCCCCGTGACCATGGCGACTGGAGGACTGGACCAGCTGGCCGCGCTCGACGGCCAGTCCACTGCCCAGATCCTTCAGACGGCTGGCGTGGGTCTGCTCGCCTGGGGAGCCATCAACGCGATCTTCTCGGCGCTGCAGCTCGCGGTGATCTACGCACCCTTCTCGGCCGCCTATCGCGAGCTGAAGGGTCTGCCGCAGGACTAGGCTTTCTGTCGCAAGGGTAACTTGGCGCGGTACGACCGGGCGGATAGCGTCACGGAAACAGGGCGGGGAACCCCAGATGGCCGGAATTGAACTCTACGCACCGAGACTGGCGCGTCATCGGCGCACCTGGAGCGTTGCGGCGGTGGTCCTCGCGGCCGTCTTCCTGATTGCCGGGCCGCTGATCGCGGTCATGATCGCCCAGGTCACCGGGCTGAATTCCCGGATGGGGTGGTTCAGCGAGCTCTACCAGCTCGTCGTCTTCTTCGGCCTGACAGCGGTGTTGCTGATCGCCTGGGTCGTCCTGTTCGAGCGGCGGCCGCTGCCGACGATCGGTTTCAACGGGCACGGCCTGAAGCGCTTCCTGCGCGGCTATGCGATCGGGTTGGGGTTCCTGCTGGCGACGATCGGCGTGATCTGGGTCGCAGGCGGCTATCGCATCGAAAGCGGCGGCGCCTTCGCCAAGGCCGGGGCCGTCGCAGCGCTCGTTCCCATCGGCGCCCTGCTGCTGGGTTTCATAGTCCAGGGCTCGACCGAGGAGATCGTGTTCCGGGGATGGCTGATGCAGTTGATCGCCTCGCGCCACGGGCTGGTCGTCGCCCTGATCGTTAACGCCATCCTGTTCGGCCTGGTCCATGCCGGCAACACCGAGCCGACGAAGGAGCTGGCGCTGGGCGTCGTCAATATCGTCCTGTTCGGCACCTTCATCGGCCTCTACGCGGCGCGCGAAGGCTCGCTGTGGGGCGTGTGCGGCTGGCATGCGGCGTGGAACTGGCTGCTGGGCCTGGGCTTCGGCCTGGAGGTGTCGGGTCACGTCCTCGACGTCACCCCGCTGTTCGTCGACCTGACGACCACGACGGGTTCACCCTGGTGGCTGACCGGTGCGACCTTCGGCCCGGAGGCCAGCGTGGTCACGACCGCCATCCTGCTCGGCGGCAGTGTCTGGGTCGTCCTGCGCGGGCCATTCAAGGGCCACGCCATACCCGAAGCGGTCGCGCCCCGGTCCGCCGAGACCCCCGAAGCGCCCGCGACCTGATTTCGCTCAGGCGCTGGCCTTCGCCCGCGGCTTCTTCACCGGAGCCTCGGACGTCAGGGCCGCGACCCGCGCCTTGCGACGCGTCTCGTGCCGGTCCAGCACCTCCTTGAGGTATTTGCCGGTCCACGATTTGTCGTTGGCCGCGACCTGTTCCGGCGTGCCGACCGCGACGATCTCTCCGCCGCCGTCGCCGCCCTCGGGACCGAAGTCCAGCAGATAGTCGGCGACCTTGATGACATCCAGGTTGTGCTCGATCACGACGATGGTGTTGCCGCTTTCGACCAGTTCCTGGAGCACCTCCAGCAGCTTCCTCGTGTCCTCGAAATGCAGGCCGGTGGTGGGCTCATCGAGAATGTAGAGGGTCTTGCCCGTCGCCCGTTTCGACAGTTCCTTGGACAGCTTGACCCGCTGGGCTTCGCCGCCCGACAGGGTGGTCGCCGACTGGCCGACCTGGACATATCCGAGGCCGACGCGCTCCAGCGTCTTCATCTTGTCCCGGATCGGCGGCACCGCGTTAAAGAAGCGCGCAGCCTCCTCGACCGTCATGTCCAGCACGTCGCTGATCGACTTGCCCTTGAACACGATTTCCAGGGTCTCGCGATTGTAACGCCTGCCCTTGCAGACGTCGCAGGTGACGTAGACGTCGGGCAGGAAATGCATCTCGATCTTGATCAGGCCGTCGCCCTGACAGGCCTCGCAGCGCCCGCCCTTGACGTTGAAACTGAACCGTCCCGGCCCATAGCCGCGGGCCTTGGACTCCGGCAGGCCGGCGTACCAGTCGCGGATCGGTCCGAAGGCGCCGGTGTAGGTCGCCGGGTTCGAGCGCGGGGTGCGGCCGATCGGCGACTGGTCGATGTCGATCACCTTGTCGAAATGTTCCAGCCCCTCGATCCGGTCGAACGGGGCCGGAGCGTCCGAGGCGTTGTTCAGGCGACGCGCGGCCGCCTTGTACAGGGTCTCGATCGTGAAGGTCGACTTGCCGCCGCCCGACACGCCGGTGATGCAGGTGAAGACCCCGACGGGGATTTCGCCGGTGACGGTCTTCAGATTGTTGCCGGTGGCCCCCGAGACCTTCAGCATCTTCTTGCGGTTGACCGGCCGGCGGCCCTCGGGCGGCAGTTCGATCTCGCGCTCGCCGGTGAGAAATTTGCCGGTCAGGGATTTCGGGTTCGCCATGACCTCGGCGGGGGTGCCCTCGGCGCAGATCTCGCCGCCGTGAACGCCGGCGGCCGGGCCCATGTCGATGACATAGTCCGCAGTCATGATCGCCTCCTCGTCATGTTCGACGACGAGGACGGAGTTGCCGAGATCGCGGAGACCGCGAAGGCTTTCCAGCAGCCGGGTGTTGTCGCGCTGGTGCAGGCCGATCGACGGTTCGTCCAGAACATACAGCACCCCGGTCAGGCCCGAGCCGATCTGCGACGCCAGCCGGATGCGCTGGCTTTCGCCGCCGGACAGTGTGCCGGAGGCGCGCGACAGGCTGAGGTAGTCGAGCCCGACGTTGTTCAGGAACCTCAGGCGGTCGCTGATCTCTTTCAGGATGCGGCGACCGATCTCCATCTGCTTCTCGGTCAGCTGATCGGGCAGGGCGCTGACCCAGTCGAAGGCCTTTTTGATCGACAGCATCGAAATCTCGGCGATGTCGTTGCCGGCGATCTTCACCGCCAGGGCCTCGGGCTTCAGTCGCTTGCCGCCGCAGGCTTCGCAGGGGGTTTCCGACTGGAAGCGGCCCAGTTCCTCGCGCACCCAGGCGCTGTCGGTCTCGCGCCAGCGGCGGTCGAGGTTCGGCACGACCCCCTCGAACGGCTTGGAGACCTCGTATTTCCGGGCGTTGTCGTCATAGACGAACTTGATCTTCTCGGAGCCCGTGCCGTTCAGGATGACCTTCTGGGCCTTCTCGGGCAATTCGCGCCACGGCTTGTCCATCGAGAAGCCGTAGTGGAGCGCCAGGGCCTGGAGGGTCTGGGTGTAGAGCGGCGAGGGACCGCGCGACCATGGCGCGACAGCGCCCTTGTGCAGGGTCTTGTCGCGGTCCGGGATCACCAGATCGGCGTCGAAGGCCAGCTTGACCCCCAGGCCGTCGCACACCGGACAGGCGCCGAACGGGTTGTTGAACGAGAACAGCCGGGGCTCGATCTCGGCGATCGTGAAGCCGGAGACCGGGCAGGCGAACTTCTCGGAGAAGGTCAGCCGGCGCGGCTCCCGGCCCTCTTCCGCATTGGCCCATTCGGCCACGGCGATGCCGTCGGCGAGGCCGAGAGCGGTCTGCAGACTGTCGGCGTAGCGCGCCTCCAGGCCCGTCTTGGTGACGATCCGGTCCACGACGATGTCGATGTCGTGTTTGAACTTCTTGTCGAGCGGGGGCGCGTCCTCGATGGCGTAGAACTGGCCGTCGATCTTGAGACGCTGGAAGCCGGAGCGCTGCCACTCGGCGATCTCCTTCCTGTACTCGCCCTTCCGACCGCGAACGACCGGGGCCAGCAGCAACAGACGTTCGCCCTCGGGCAGGGCGGTCAGCTTGTCGACCATCATGGAGATGGTCTGGCTCTCGATCGGCAGGCCGGTGGCGGGCGAATAGGGCACGCCCACCCGCGCCCAGAGCAGGCGCATATAGTCGTGGATCTCGGTCACCGTGCCGACGGTGGAGCGCGGGTTCTTCGACGTCGTCTTCTGTTCGATCGAGATGGCCGGCGACAGGCCCTCGATCAGGTCGACGTCCGGCTTGCCCATCAGTTCCAGAAACTGGCGGGCGTAGGCGCTCAGGCTCTCGACATAGCGGCGCTGGCCCTCGGCATAGATGGTGTCGAAGGCGAGCGAGGATTTGCCCGACCCCGACAGGCCGGTCATGACGACCAGCTTCTCGCGCGGGATGTCGACGTCCACGCCCTTGAGATTGTGCTCGCGGGCGCCACGCACGCGAATGAAGTTGTGCTTTTCGGTCATGCTGCCAGGAAACGGGGGGCCGGGAACGCGGGAGCGCCGGACGGGGTCCGGTGCGACAACGCTATATGGGGACTGATCGCGCTGATTCAGCAAGAACAATGTGAGAACATCAAGGCGCTGCCGCCAGATGCTGTCAGTCGCGCAGGACCGGCCCGTCGTTCAGCGTGATGAGGCGGGTGAAATCACTCCCGCCGCCGATCGCACGGTCTGCGTCCGGTCAGCCCCAGCTGGCCACCGCGCCGACCCGGCGGGACATGACGGGTTCATTGTAGGCCAACTGGGTGCGGGGCTCGGCCTCCGCCTTGCCGAACAGCCAGCCCTGGCCCAGGTCGACGCCGAGCTCGCGCAGAACCTCGGCATCGGCCTCGGTCTCGATCATCTCGGCGATGGTCTCGATCTTCAGCGAGCGGCAAAGCTCGACGAGATGGCCGATCAGGGTGCGGGCGCGGGGATCCGTTTCCAGTCCCTGGATGAAGGTCCCGTCGATCTTGACCGTGTCGACCGACAGGCGGCGCAGGTAGTCGTAGGAGGCGGCACCCGCCCCGAAGTCGTCGATACAGACCTTGATGCCGGCGGAGCGAAGGCCGCCGAGGCGACGGTTGGCTGCCTCGACATCCGAGAGGGCGGCGGACTCCGTGACCTCGACGATCAGTCGCTTGCGCTCGTCGGGACGGGCTGAGGTCATCCGCAACAGGGCCTGGACATAGCGGTCGTCGGCAAGCGAGGCCCCCGAAACATTGACGGCGAACTTCAGCAGGCCCGCGCCCGGCTGGCGCAGTCGGCTCAGGGCCTTCTCGGCCACGGCGACGTCGAAGCTGTCGATCAGGGCCATTTCCTCGGCCATGTGTATGGCGTCGGCCGGGCTGTCCGAACCCCTGAACCGGGCCAGGGCCTCGAAATGGTGCACGGCGCCGGTCTTCAGGTCGACGATCGGCTGGTAATGCAGCTCGAACCGGCGGCCCTTGACCATGGTCTGGAAAGCGTGGGCGTCTTTCAGGGTCTGCGACAGGGCGGCGGTGAAGCTGAGATCCGGTCGGCCGGAACCGCCGTCCCTCAGGCATCCTTCGACGGCGACCCGCAGGGCGCGCAGGGCGCTGAGCGACTCACCGCCTGCGGTCAGATCCGACTCCGTCGAGTCGGCAAAGAGTTCGAAGCCTTCGTCGCGGCCGATCTCTTCCATCTCGCCGGCCAGATCAGTCGCCTCGCTGCGATCCCGGAGCAGCGCGAACTTTTCAGGGCCGAGCTTTCCGGCCGTGGCGCCGTCGACCGAGGCGGCCTGCAGGGCGGCCTCGACGCGGGCGTTCAGGCGCTCGCCGGCCTCGCCCATGCCCTGGGCGGCGGCCAGTCCCTCGACGTTGACGAAGGCGATGGCCAGGTCGCGCGGTTCGGCGGGGGGCGCCATCATCTGCTGGGCACGGGCAAGGAAGGCTTCCGGCTCGAGAGCCGGAGCGGCTTCCGGATCGTGCAGGCGATAGGCCGGACCCTCCCAGGTGACGGAGCAGGAGATATTCGGCGCCAGGTCGGGCAGCAGGAAGAAGCGCGCTGTCGCCCGTCGCATCCGTCCCTCGCCCGCGTTGAAAAGGAGTTCGACGGGGGCGGACCGCGCCCCCGGACGCAGGCTTTTGAGCACGCCGTTCAGCGTGTCCACGCTGGCCGGGGCCACGCGGTTCCACAGGGCCACGCCATTGAAGCTCTCGGCCGACAGCCCGGTCGTCGGGCCGGAGCCGAGGCCGAGCACCGTCGAGCCCCGCTTGTCGAGCTCGAGCAAAAGGTCGGCAGAGGCGAAGGCGAATCCCAGAAGGCTCGTACGGATCGTCATGCGTCGATCCTGTGCCCTCCCCGTTAAACTTCGCCGCACAGTCGTCCTTAATGACGCGAAAAAGCCCTGCAGCACGCGGTGAGACGGGTGATTCGTTGACGCAGTCTGCGCGGCATCTATGGTGAACAAACGGTAACGACGTTCCGGGAGCGCGGGGCCGATCATCCAGAACAGGCGGGGGCCCATGAAGACGATCGCGGTGATGTCGCGCAAGGGAGGGGCCGGCAAGTCGACCCTGGCCGTGCACATGGCCGCAGCGGCGGTCGCGGCCGGAAAACGCGTGATGCTGGTCGATATGGACCCGCAGCGATCGTCCCTGGAATGGGCTCGCGAACGCACCGCAGATTGGCCGCTGGTCATGGAAGGCCGGGCCGGCGCCCTGTTCACGACCCACCGCGCGGCCGAGCGCGAGGGCATCGACCTCATGCTTGTCGACACCCGCCCGTCGGCGGACACGGAGGCGTCCGAGGCGGCGCGTCTGGCGGACCTGTGTCTGATCGTCGTCCGACCGAACTTCTTTGACCTCCAGGCGGTCGGCCGGACGGTGCAACTGGTCGAGAACCTGCGCCGCCCCGGACTGTTCGTGCTCAACCAGGCCCCGGTGCGGCGGAATGGGGCGGAGCCGCGCGTCATTCGCGACGCCGTCGACTACCTGTCCGAATTCCGCATCCCTCTGGCCGAGGTCGGCCTGCGCCAACGTGCGGCCTATCAGAACGCGATGTGGAAGGGGCTGGGCGCCCAGGAAGATCAGCCGGACAGTCAGGCCGCCTTCGAGATCAACAGCCTGTGGGCCTCGGTGGCGGAGCAGCTCTGGCCGGTCGTCGGCCGGCATGTCTATCGCCAACGGGCTGTGGTGTCCGAGGCCGATGGGCCGCTGGAACTTGCGATGGCCGTCTAGCGATCAGGCCGTGCGGTTGAGGGTGACGGCGCGGCTGTCGCCGCCGTTCGCCTGGCCGGAGGCGCCATAGCCGGTCCCCATAGCCCGAGCGGCGGCGACTTCCTGCGCGATGGTGCGGACCAGGCCTTCCGAGATGGTGCGCGCGGCCTCGACCGTGCGGCCGTGGACGGCCAGCACCGCCTCGAACGCCTCGGTCGCCTTGACCAAAGCCATGCGCTCGCTGGCCGGGGCTGCCAGCAGGATAGCCCTGTTGGCCTTCAGATGGGCGGACTCGCGACGGTACTGGTTGGCCAGTTCCTGGGTCGCGGCCAGGCCTGCGGCGACGTCGGCGGCGCGACGCGTGGCGAAGGCGTCCGTCTCCACCTCCAGCCGGGCGGTCAGCCTGTCGGTTAGGGCCGTAAGATTGCGCAGATAGGCCGTGGCGGTGGTCGGGTCGTGGCTCATGCGGTCGTTCCCGTCAGGGGCTGGGCCAGACCCTGCGTCTGTTCAGCCTGCATGCGGATCATCTCGGAGACGACGGTGTCGGCCAGGCCGATGCCGCCGGCGCGGACGGTCTGTTTGGCCATTTCGTCGATCATGAAACTGCGCCAGGTGCCTTCGGCCTCGCCGCCGCCGAACGGCCCGTCGGTCGAGAGGCCCTCGAACATGGGCTTGAGCATCTGCGACAGGAAGGAGGCCTCGAACTTCTCCGCTGTCTCGCGCATGCGCGGCGTCTCGGCATTCGGGGCCGGGACCGAGGTCAGCAGGGCGGGAGAGACGGCCAGGTCGCTCATCACAGCACCTCGATATCGGCCTGCAGGGCACCTGCCGCCTTGATGGCCTGGAGAATGGAGATCATGTCCCGGGGCGAGACGCCGAGGGCGTTCAGACCGTTGACGAGGGTCGACAGGGACGTCGCGCCGTTGACCAGCCGGATCTCGCGGCCCAGCTCCTCCTCGACCGTGACGTCGGATTGGGGGACCACTGCGGTCTGACCCTGACTGAAGGGAGCGGGCTGGCTGACCTGCGGGCTTTCCTGGACCGAGATGGTCAGGTTGCCCTGGGCGATCGCGACGGTGGAGATGCGGACGTTCTCTCCCATGACGATGACGCCGTTGACCTCGTCGATGATGACGCGGGCCGGGGTGTCGACCGCGACCGGCATGTTCTCGACCCGGCTGATGAAGGCGGCCATGCCCAGCTGGGCCGGGGCGCGCAGGGCGATGACCGAGCCGTTCTCGGCCAGGGCGGTCGCGGGGTAGGTGGCGTTGATGGCGGCGGCGACGCGCTGGGCCGTGGTGAAGTCCGGGTTGCGCAGGGTCAGGCGGACTTCCGTGAGGCTGTCGAGCTGGAACCCTGTCTCACGCTCGACCGTGGCGCCCGAGGCGATGCGTCCGGCCGTCGGCACGCCGCGCGTCACGGAAGACCCTGACCCGCCCGAGCCCGAGACCGAACCGGTCTGCACCGAGCCCTGGCCCACGGCATAGACCTGGCTGTCGGCGCCCTGGAGACTGGTGACCAGAAGCGTGCCGCCCAGCAGGCTCTTGGCGTCGCACAGGCTGGAGACCGAGATGTCGACGCGCGAACCCGGGGTCGCGAAGGGCGGGAGTTCGGCGGTCACCATGACGGCCGCCAGGTTCTTGGAGTTGGCGTTGGTCCCGCGGATGTTGACGCCCAGACGTTCGGTCATCCCCTCCAGCGACTGGCGTGTGAAGGGGCAGTTGCGCAGGCTGTCGCCCGTGCCGTTCAGACCGACCACGAGGCCATAGCCGACCAGCTGGTTGGTGCGGACGCCCTCGATCGAGGCGATGTCCTTGATGCGCGACTGGGCCGAGGCCGGGGCGGCCATCAGGGCGCCGAGGGCGACGGGGATCAGGAAGGCGGTGAGAAACTTTTGCACTGGGCCGTCTTTCCACGAGGGTTCAGGGGCCGGGGTTGCGAAGATCGTGCCGGATAGAAAGACAAGCAAAATCAGGGATGATACTGCGGATGCACCCGTCTGACCCGGCAAATCCTGCCCTGCCGTTAACCAAACGGTGACGGTCGTCCGGCGATGGTGCGGAATGTCCCGGAGTCTCCGCTCATGAAGGTCAACGGCCCGTCGGGCGCCGCCCCCGCAGGCGGCCAGCGCCCGGTGCGTTCAGCCGGCGGCTTCTCCATGCCACAAACGTCCGGTGCCGCTCCGTCCTCGGCGGCCGCAGCCACGGCTCCGACGTCCGCCGTCGCCGACGTTTCGGCCCTGATGGCGTTGCAGGGCGTCGAAACGGCGACGGAGCGCAGGCGGCGCGCCATCCGTCGCGGGGGCACCCTGCTGGACCGTCTGGACGAACTGAAGATCGCCATGCTGTCGGGCGAGGCCGGTGAGGGCGCGCTGGAACGTCTGGGCAGAACCCTGCGCGAGGAACGCCCCGAGGACGAAGACACGGGCCTGACCGGATTGCTGGAACAGATCGACCTGCGCGCGGCCGTCGAGCTCGCCAAGGCCGAAGTTCGCCGCAACGCAGCATAAGTCCCGGAAAACCGGCTTCATTCCCCGTTCGGGGACTGAAGTGAGGACGAAATGTCACGGTTCCGGTTGCAACGAAGCTCTATCGCGATCACGGACGCGCGAACCCGGTTGCCGCGACTCTCAGGCCTGCCTATACGCCGACGTGCGCCATGGGGGGCGCTGTTGTAGAGTGTGAGTGCGATGACCGCATTGGCCTCGATCGTGTCTGACGAACCGGTCGCCTATCGACCCTCTGACGACGAGCCGTTCATGAATGAACGTCAGCTCGCCTATTTCAAACACAAGCTGATGGCGTGGCGGGATGACATCCTGCGCGAATCCAAGGGCACCGTCGTCAATCTGAAGGCGGAGACGGAGAACCATCCGGACCTGGTCGACCGGGCCTCGTCGGAATCGGATCGCGCGCTGGAACTCCGCACACGCGACCGCCAGCGCAAGCTTATCTCCAAGATCGAGGACGCCCTGCGCCGGATCGAGGACGGTTCCTACGGCTATTGCGAGGACACCGGTGAACCGATCGGCCTCGGCCGGCTGGAAGCCCGTCCGACCGCGACCATGTCGGTGGAAGCCCAGGAACGCCACGAGCGCCGCGAACGTGTTCACAGGGACGACTGAAACCGTCTTCCTTCTCCCCTTGCGGGAGAAGGTGGCTGAGCGAAGCGAAGTCGGATGAGGGGTCGCGCTGGCCTCAACGGTCGTCTCTGCCGACACACCCGGCCGCCGGTGTCACCCCTCACCCGATCGCGCCAGAACGACGGCTTCGCCGCCGTGCGCGATCTCCCTCTCCCGCAAGGGGAGAGGGGCGCAACTCATTCCGGGATATCGCTGAAGTTGCCGTAGCCCGAGCGCGCCAGGTTGCCGAAGCGCGTCGTATCCGCGTCGAAGCTCAGTTTCACGATACCGATGGGGCCGTGGCGCTGTTTGCCGATCACGACCTCGGCCTGGTGTTCCAGCAGGTCCATATCCTCCTGCCACTTCAGGTGTTCTTCCGTGCCTTCGCGGGGCTCGGTGCGACCCAGGTAGTAGCTTTCGCGATAGACGAACATCACGCAGTCGGCGTCCTGCTCGATCGAGCCGGATTCCCGCAGGTCGGAGAGCTGGGGCCGCTTGTCCTCGCGGGTCTCGACCTGACGCGACAGCTGCGACAGGGCGATGATCGGGACGTTCAGCTCCTTGGCCAGGGCCTTGAGGCCGCCGGTGATCTCGGACACCTCCTGCACCCGGTTCTTCTGGGCATTGCCTTCGCCCACGGTGATCAGCTGGAGGTAGTCGACGATGATCAGGTCGAGCCCCTGTTCCATACGCTTCAGGCGGCGGGCGCGGGCTGCGAGCTTGGAGATGGCCAGGCCGCCGGTGGCGTCGATGTAGAGGGGGCTCTCGCCGATCTCGATGGCCGCGTCGCGGACCTTGCCGAAGTCGGAGGCGTCGATCTCGCCCTTGCGCAGGCGGTCGGACGAGACGCCCGAGGCATCGGCCAGGATCCGCATGGCCAGCTGTTCGGCGCTCATTTCCAGAGAGAAGAAGGCGACCACCCCGCCCGAGACGGTCTTGCGGCCGTCCGGGCTCGGCTCCCAGCGGTAGTTGCGGGCGACGTTGAAGGCGATGTTGGTCGCCAGGGCCGTCTTGCCCATCGACGGACGGCCCGCAAGGATCAGAAGGTCGGACGGGTGCATGCCGCCGAGCTTGGAGTCGAGGTCGTCCAGGTGGGTGGCCAGACCGGCCAGCTTGCCGTCCCGCTGATAGGCCTCTCCGGCCATCTGCACGGCGCCGGCCAGGGCCGTCGAGAAGCTGACGAAGCCGGACGAGGGCGCGCCGGTCTCGGCCAGGGAATAGAGGGTCAGTTCGGCCTGTTCGATCTGTTCCAGCGCGGCGCGCTCGGGATCGGGGGCCTCCTTGATGATGTCGCCGCCGATGCGGATCAGGTCGCGGCGCAGGGCCAGGTCGTACACGACCCGCGCATAGTCGGGGGCGTTGGCCCCAGGGGGCGCGCGGTCCATCAGGTCGGCGAGGTAGCGCAGGCCGCCGAACTCGGCGAAGGCCGGATCCTGTTTGAACCGCTCCATCAGGATGGTCGGCTCGGCCAGCATGCCCTGGCGGATGTGATCCTCGATGGCGTCGTAGAGCCGCTGGTGGAAGGGCTCGTAGAAGTGGGATCCGCGCAGCCGATCTGACAGGCGCTCGAAGATGGCGTTGTCGAACATCAGGGCGCCCAGCAGCGCCTGTTCGGCCTCGAGGTTATGCGGAAGCGACGGCACGGCGACGGCGTCGTTGAAGGGAGAGAAAGCGTTCATCGGGTTAACGCTTACCCCTCGCACGCCCCTGCGACACGTTTGGACGTGGCCTTGGCGGGGGATCGAATCGGCCCGTCTGTGGACTCCTCCAAAATCCCTAGACGGATCAGTTCGAGCGACGGGTCAGGCCGGGCAGGGATAGCGTTCGGCCATCCATTCGCGCATGGCCTGGGTGACGCTGATGTTCCGGCGGCTTTCCGGAATGGCGTTGAAGCGGGCGAGCAGGGCGTCGGCGCTGACGCTGATCCGCCCCTCCGGCGAACAGTAGACCGGGCGCCGACCGGCTGCGAGAGCCGCTTCATGTTCTGATCGCAGTGTCGCACCTGCGCCCCGGACTTCGGCCATCAATCGACGCGTATCCGAGCGCAGCAGGGCCGTGGGATTGCGTGGAATCCCCGCCGCTGTCGCCAGAAACTCGCGAACGGTCATGGCCTCAACCGCCGTCGCAGCCAGCATGACGACGAGCGCCACTGCGGTTCCCAGTGTTTTCCTGTTCATCCCGACCTCCCTGACAGACGTCCAGATGAGCCATAGTCCGTGACGGAACCAAGGCGATGATCGCAAAACGGCGCGGAGATTTCTCTCCGCGCCGTTCCAGCCCTCAAGGTTGAGAGGAGCCTAGAAGTTGTAGCTGACCCGGGCGAACAGGAAGCGTCCGTTGAAGCCGTAGGGTGAGAAGCTGGGGAAGCCGACCGAACCCGTGCCGCCGTTGATCGTGGACGGCGTGAAGTTCGGATACTCGTCCGTGAGGTTGTTGACGCCGACCGCGGCCGTGACGCCGATCGGGAAGGTGTAACGGCCCTCCAGATCGATCAGGGTCGCATCGCCGGACTGGTAGTCCAAGGTCGAGTTGTTGTTGGCGATCAGGACGCTTCCGTAATAGGTCGCGCGGGCCGTGGCGGAGAAGTCGCCGAGGGTCCAGTCGACGCTGCCGACGACCTTGCGCTTGGGCGTGCCGTCCGAGAACGAGAGCTGGTTGGCGCGGTCGAACAGATAGCCCGGCGAGGTCGGGATGGCGACGGTGGAAGGCACCTCCGGCAGTTCCGTGATCTCGGTCGCGTTGAAGTTCGCGGCGCCCGTGAAGGTGAACTGGCCGAAGTCCTGCTGGGTGCGGTAGCGCGCCACGACGTCCACGCCGTTGGTCGAGGTGCCGACACCGTTCAGGAAGAAACGGGCGCCGGTCACGCCGAACGGCGCCAGAAGGGCCAGGGTCGCATTGGTGGTGGCGGCCGTCTGGCTGGGCCGCGTCAGGCCGAGGGTCTCGGAGTAGATGATCCGGTCCTCGATATCGATGCGGTAGGCGTCGACCGTCAGCTCGAACCCGCCGTTGCGCAGGATGAAGCCGCCCGAGAAGTTGGTCGAGTGCTCCGGCTCCAGCGGGCGCGATCCCAGGGCGATGGCGACCGGGTCGTTGACACGGAACGACCCGGCCTGGACCAGCGAGGTCACCGGCACGCCGCCGACCACGGTCGTCACCAGGTTGGTCGCGACATAGCTGAAGTACTGCTGCTGCAGGGCCGGGGCCTTGAAGCCGGTCGAGATCGCGCCGCGCAGGGCGAAATGCTCGTTGGCGTCCCAGCGTCCCGACAGCTTGCCGGTCAGGGTGTCGCCGAAGTCGGAATAGTCTTCGTACCGTGCGGCCAGACCGATGGTGACCGACTCGGAGAAGCGGCCTTCCAGATCGATATAGGCGCTGACGTTGCTGCGATCCTCATCGACCACGTTGGACGGCTGGAAGCCCGGGAAGCCCTGGGCGCCGGCGCCGGCGTTGAGCGGCCCCTTGTTGTAGGAGGTGGGCTCGCCGGCGGTGACCTCGAACGCCTCGCGCCGATACTCAAGGCCGAAGGCGAGGTTCAGCGGCTCGAACAGATTGGCGTCGATCTGTTTGACGCCGTCGATCGCGACAGTGAGCTGGTCGTAGGCGAGGCCGCCGGCGTCGAACGACGTCTTCGACGCCGCGCCGTAGGAGGCGTTGAGGCTGTTGATGACGCCGTAGTCGAGTTCGTTGCGGCCGTACCCGACCGAGACGTCCCAGTCGATGCCGGCGGCTTCGCCCTTGAGGCCGCCGAACAGGTTGTAGTCGTCGATCGCGGCGGTGATCACGGGCAGGAAGCCGCCCGGATAGATGGCCGTGACGTTGTTGGCGTTATTGAAGGCGCGCGCCGTGGCGGCGGATTCCGAGTCGCGGTGTTGATACCCGCCGAAGGCGTAGGCTTCCCAGCCGTCCTGCAGGGGCTTGCCGGCATTGAACCAGACCGACTGGGCGCTGGTTTTCGGATCTCCGAAGCGACCGAGGACGGTGGTGGACGATCCACCCAGGACGCTGCCCGGCGCGGCATAGTCGGAACGGTTGGTCGGATCGCGGTCCTGCACCTCGCCCGAAACGGTCAGGAAGCCGTCGCCGAACAGGGGCAGGCCGATCCAGCCGGCGAGGGAGACCTGCTCGCCGTCCTTGCGCTCGTGCGAGCCGCGGGCGGTGTCGAACTCGGTGTCATAGACGCCGTAGGTTGCGGTCAGGCCGCCGCCGGAGCTGGCTTCGCGAAGGCGCAGGTTGATCACGCCCGCGATGGCGTCGGCGCCGTACTGGGCCGAGGCGCCGTCGCGCAGGACCTCGACGTTGCCGAGGGTGACCGCAGGGATGGTGTTCAGGTCGAACGCGGTCGAGCCGCGACCGAGGTTGCCGTTGACGTTCACCAGGGCGGCGACGTGACCGCGCTGGCCGTTGATCAGGACCAGGGTCTGGTCGGGGGCGAGGCCGCGCAGGGTCGCCGGGCGGACGTGGTCGGAACCGTCCGAGATGGCCGGGCGGGGGAAGTTGATGGCGGGGGCGTTGGCGGCCAGGGCGGCGGCCAGTTCGGTGCCTGCGCCCTGGCGGGTCAGGACCTCGCCCGAGATCACGTCGACCGGGGCGACCGAGTCGAGACGGGTGCGGCCGACGGTGCGCGTGCCGGTGACGATCACTTCATCGACGGCGGTCGCCTCTTCCTGCGGCGCGGTCTGGGCCAGGGCCGCGATCGGGCAGGCGAGCAGGGTCGCCGCAGAGGAGAAGCCGAGAAGGACGGAGCGGGAAAGTCTGAAGTTCATGACGAGCCTGACGAGATGTGGCCTGCGCGGGACGCGCGGCGCGAGAGAAGGTCCGAAAGTCCGGCGTTGTCCGCCGCGTGGTTATCGGCCGAGCGGCCGCGCAAGATTATTGCGCGGACCGGCGCGGACGCTCCCTGTCCTGCAAGCTGGGTGCGTCCGATGGCCCGGTCAAGCCAGGGTTAACGCAAGCGACCAGGCTCGTTGCAATTTTGACATAGTTTCTGCGAGCCGATCGCGCGGCGCAGCAAAAAGGGCGTGTCCGGAGGACACGCCCTTTAGGTTCTCTACCGGTTCGTCGAACCGATCTGCAGGATCAGGCCTCGGAGCCGAGACCGTCCTGTTGGCCTGCGCCGCCTTCGACCATGTCGCGGGCCTGTTCGGCGGCCGCGTTACGGTCTTCGTCGTAGGCCGACTTGATCACGTCCTCGCCCTTCGCCTGGCGTTCGGCTTCGTCGGCCGAGCGGGCGATGTTGATCTTGACCGTGGCCGTGACCTCGGCGTGCAGGCGCACGACAACGTCATGGACGCCCAAGGTCTTGATCGCCGTGTTGAGGGCGATTTGCGAACGCTCGACCTTGCCGCCTTCAGCCTGGATGGCTTCGGCGATGTCGCGTCCGGCGACCGATCCGTACAGCTGACCGGTTTCGCCGGCCTGGCGGATCATGACGTAGGACTGACCGTCGATCTTGTCGGCGATCTTCTGCGACTCGGACTTGTTCTTCTCGTTGCGAGCCTCGATGGCGGCGCGGTCGAGTTCGAACTTCTCGAGGTTCTTGGAGGTGGCCCGCAGCGCCTTTTCACGGGGCAGCAGGAAGTTACGGGCGAAGCCATCCTTGACGGTGACGACGTCGCCGATGGCGCCGAGGTTCTCGACGCGTTCGAGCAGAACGACCTTCATCTTACTTCACCACATAGGGCAGGAGGGCCAGATAGCGGGCGCGCTTGATGGCCTTGGCCAGTTCGCGTTGCTTGATCTGGGACACGGCGGTGATGCGCGAGGGCACGATCTTGCCGCGTTCGGAAATGTAGCGCTGCAGCAGCTTGACGTCCTTGTAGTCGATCTTCGGCGCGCCTTCGCCCGAGAACGGGCAGACCTTGCGGCGACGATAGAAGGGACGGCGGCCGGCCGAGCCCGAACCGGCGGGGGTGCCGGGGACGTTGGCGGAGGAGGTGGTGTCAGTCATGGTTCCAGATCTCCTTACGCGACCACATCGGCGTCTTCACGCGGACCACGTTCGCGGTCGCGTTCACGCTCGCGCTCACGACGGGCCAGCAGCGGCGACAGCTCCAGGTCCAGTTCCTCGACCTTGACGGTCAGCCAGCGCAGGACGTCTTCGTTGATGCCGAGCTGACGCTCGACTTCGGCCATGGCCGGGGGCGGGCAATCGATCGCCAGCAGGGAATAGTGAGCCTTGCGGTTCTTCTTGACCCGGTAGGTCAGGTTGCGCAGGCCCCAGTACTCGATCTTGGCGACGGAACCGCCGCCGGCCACGATGAGGTCCTTGATGGTGTCGTTGAGGGCTTCGGCCTGTTGCGCGCTGATATCCTGGCGCGACATGACCGTGTGCTCGTAAAGAGCCATTCGGTAGTCTCCCTTGTAGGGCGTCGGCGCAGACGGACCGGGTAGAGTCCGAACCACGATGGATCCTGAAGCGGCGGCCGGGATGACTTCCCGAACCCTTTGGTGTTCCGCATCAGGACCGAAGCCCTGGAAAGCGGGCGCGTATAGGGGAAAAGGGGGCTGTGGGCAACTGCCAAAGCGCCCGGCTTGCCCGCGTGAGGCAACAGGATTACCCCTCCGCGCTTCTCAGGCAACCACGGACCCTCCTCATGACCCTCGCCCTCCTGTTCCCCGGACAAGGCAGCCAGGCGGTCGGCATGGGGGCGGCGCTGGCCGACGCCTTCGGATCGGCGCGCGATGTGTTCGCCGAGATCGACCAGGCCCTGGGACAGGATCTGTCCGGCCTGATGCGGAACGGACCTGAGGATCAGCTGACCCTGACCGAGAACGCCCAGCCGGCCCTGATGGCTGTGTCGCTGGCGGTTATGCGGGTGCTGGACAAGGAGTTCGGCGTCGCGGTGGACAAGGCCGCCTTCGTCGCCGGCCATTCGCTGGGTGAATATTCCGCCCTGGCGGCGGCGGGCGCCCTGTCGATCGCCGACACCGCCCAGCTGCTCAAGCTCCGCGGTCAGGCCATGCAGCGCGCCGTGCCGGTCGGGCAGGGGGCGATGGCCTCCCTGATCGGGCCGAAGACGGATCTGGCCCTGGCCGAGGCCGCCGCGGCGGCGGGTGCCGAGGTCGGCGTCTGCGTGGTCGCCAACGACAACAACAACGGCAATGTCGTCATTTCCGGCGAGAAGGCCGCCGTCGACCGCGCCATCGAGAAGGCCAAGGAACTGGGCGCGCGGGCCATCCCGCTGAACGTCTCGGCCCCCTTCCACTGCCCCCTGATGCAGCCCGCCGCCGACGAGATGGCCGCCGCGCTCGCCTCGGCCGCGCTGTTGGCTCCGGCCGTGCCTGTGGTCGCCAACGTGACCGCCCGTCCCGAGCGCGACGCCGACACGATCCGCCGCCTGCTGGTCGAACAGGTGACGGGCCGCGTGCGTTGGCGCGAGTCGATGGACTGGATGGCCACCGCAGGCCGCGTCACCCGCTTCGTCGAGATCGGCTCGGGCAAGGTCCTGACCGGCATGGCCAAACGCATCGCGCCCGACGCCGAGAGCCTGGCGCTGAACACGCCGGAAGACATCGAGGCGTTCGCGAAGTCGCTTTGAGCGTTTCCGCTCATCCCCGCGAAAGCGGGGACCCAGGGCTTTGGGTGAGCGGGCTGAGACATTGGTGGTGATGGCGATCCAGGCCATCGTGCCTCACACAAGAACTGGCTCCCCGCTTTCGCGGGGATGAGCGGAGAAAAGAATGTTCAACCTGACCGGCAAGACCGCCCTCGTCACCGGCGCCACGGGTGGTATCGGCGGGGCCGTCGCCCGCGCCCTGCATGCGCAAGGCGCCACCGTCGTCCTGTCCGGCACCCGCGAGGCCGTGCTGGCCGAACTGGCGAAGGAACTGGGCGAGCGGGCCCATTTCGCCACCGCCAACCTGTCCGACCCGGCCTCGGTCGACGCCCTCGTCGGCGTCGCTGAAGAAGTCGCGGGCGCGGGGCTCGACATCCTCGTGGCCAACGCCGGCATCACCAAGGACGGCCTGCTGATGCGGATGAAGGACGAGGACTTCCAGTCCGTCCTGACCGTCAATCTGGAGAGCTATTTCCGTCTGTCGCGCGCGGCGATGAAGGGGATGATGAAGCGTCGTTCCGGCCGGATCATCGGCGTGACCTCGGTGGTCGGCGTCACCGGCAACGCCGGCCAGACCAACTATGCGGCCTCCAAGGCGGGCATGATCGGTTTCTCCAAGTCCCTGGCCCAGGAAGTCGGCTCACGGGGAATCACCGTGAACTGCATCGCCCCGGGCTTCATCACCTCGCCCATGACCGACGTGCTCAACGAGCAGCAGCGCGAGGGCATCCTGCGGAACATTCCGGCCGGCCGTCTGGGAACCGGCGAGGAGATCGCCGCCGCCGCCGTCTATCTTTCCTCCGATGAAGCGGCTTACCTGACGGGCCAGACGCTCCACGTGAACGGCGGCATGGCGATGATCTGATCGCCGAAGGAGTCCTTCGATGATCGTCCTGCGCTACCTCGCCACCGTCCTCGCCGGTCCCCTGCTGCTGGTCGGCGTCATCTGGGTTCTGCAGGGCCTGAACATCCTGCCGGGCAGCTTCATGACGGGCCAGATCATCTGGGCCGTCTACGGCGCGCCCATGGCTCTGGCGGGCGGCGCGATGGCCTGGTGGGTCAACCGCCGGCGTTGATCAGGGGCTCCGGACCCACGTCGCCCGGCCGCGCGATTGCCGATCAAGGAGAGTTACGCCCTATTTCCCTCACCGAGGGGTGTGCTAAAGGCCCGGCAACCGGTTGGGTCAATGAGGCGTTGCCTCTTGCGCAAGCGGAGCCGTCGTGAGACGGCAAGACCACCATACGCCGCCCCGGCGGCTCTAGAAGGCAGAGACACCCATGTCCGATACCCTGGAACGCGTCCGCAAGATCGTCATCGACCACCTGGACGCCGATCCGGACAAGGTCACCGAAAAGGCCAGCTTCATCGACGACCTGGGCGCTGACTCGCTCGACAACGTCGAACTGGTCATGGCCTTCGAGGAAGAGTTCGACATCGAAATCCCCGACGACGCCGCCGAGCACATCCAGACCGTCGGCGACGCCGTGAAGTTCATCGACGAGAAGACCGCGGCCTAAGCCAAGGTCCCAACGGCATTCAGTGGCCGCCCGGCCCTCCTAGCGGAGAGGCCCGGCGGCCATTATTGTTTCTGATTCAGGTGTTCCGGAGCGGAGTTCGAAATCATGCGTCGCGTCGTCGTCACTGGTCTCGGTCTCGTCACGCCCCTCGGCAACGGGGTCGAGCACAGCTGGAAGGGCATCGTCGAGGGCCGTTCGGGCATTCGGCCGATCACCGCCTTCGATACCGAGGGCTACGGCTGCACGATCGCGGGCGAGGTTCCGAGCGTGGACGGGCGCGGCGGCGGCGGTCCTGACGTCCCTGGCAGTTTCGATCCCGACGCCATCATGTCCGCCAAGGACCGGAAGCGCGTCGACGACTTCATCCTGTTCGGCATCGCCGCGGCCGACGAGGCCCTGAACGACGCGAACTGGCATCCCGAGACCGACGAGGACAAGGAACGCACCGGGGTGATGATGGGCGCCGGCATCGGCGGCCTGGGTCCCATCGCCGAAAGCGCCCAGATCCTGGCCACCAGCGGCCCGCGCCGCATCAGCCCCTTCTTCATCCCCTCGGCCCTGATCAACCTGGCCTCGGGTCAGATTTCGATTCGTCACGGCCTCAAGGGGCCGAACCACGCCGTGGTCACGGCCTGCGCCTCCGGCGTCCATGCCATCGGCGATGCGGCCCGGATGATCGCCTTCGACGACGCCGACGTCATGGTCGCGGGCGGTGCGGAAAGCTCCATCGTTCCCATCGGCATCGCCGGCTTCCTGGCCTGCAAGGCCCTGTGCACCGCCTACAACGACACGCCGGAGAAGGCCTCGCGTCCCTATGACCGCGGCCACGCCGGCTTCGTCATGGGCGAGGGCGCGGGCGTCGTGATCCTCGAAGAGTACGAGCACGCCAAGGCGCGTGGAGCGAAGATCTACGCCGAGGTCATCGGCTACGGCATGAGCGGCGACGCCTATCACATCACCGCCCCGTCCGAGGACGGCGACGGAGCCTATCGCGCCATGAAGGCGGCGGTGAAACGGGCCGGGATCGCGATCGAGGACATCGACTACGTCAATGCTCACGGCACCTCGACCATGGCCGACTGGATCGAGCTGCGCGCGGTCGAGCGGCTGGTCGGCGACCACGCGAAGAACATGGCCATGTCCTCGACCAAGTCGATGACCGGCCACCTGCTGGGCGCTGCCGGGGCCATCGAGGCGGTGTTCAGCGTCCTGGCCATCCGCGACCAGATCGCCCCGCCGACGATCAACCTGGACGATCCTGAACACGAAACCGCCATCGATCTCGTGCCACACAGGGGCAAGCCGATGGAGATCGATGTGGCCATGTCCAACAGCTTCGGGTTCGGCGGCACCAACGCCTCCATCATCTTCCGCAAGGTCGGCTGATCGTGGCGAGCGCCGGGGGGCCGCTGAAACGGAAGCGGCCGGGTCTGGTCGTGGCGCTGCTGGCGGCGTCGGCGACCTTCAGCCTGTTCCTGATTGCCGCCCTGGCCTGGGGCTGGAGCGTCTACTATTCGCCGGGTCCGTCGGCGCGCGAAGGCGACGCGACGGTGGTCACCCTGCCGTCCGGTTCGGGCGTTTCGGCCATCGCTGCGACCCTGAAGAACGCGGGCGTGATCCGGTCGGTCGACATGTTCAAGGCCGCCGCCACCCTGACCGGCGCCGACCGTCGTCTGCGGGCCGGAGAATACGAGGTGCCGACACGCGCCTCGCTGAAGGCGGTCATTGGCCTGCTGACCGACGGACGGGTGGTGCGCCATTTCGTGACTATCCCCGAGGGCTGGTCTTCGGCCCAGGCGGTGGACATCCTCAACGCCGAGGCGATCCTGACCGGGACCATCGACGAAGTCCCCGAGGAAGGCTCCCTGTGGGCCGACACCTATGAGATTTCACGGGGAGAGACGCGGGCCTCGGTGATCGCCCGCATGCAGCGCGACGCGGCCGACAACCTCGCCGAGCTCTGGGCCAAACGCAGCCCCAACACCGTGGTCCGCACGCCCGAGGAGGCCGTGATCCTGGCCTCCATCGTCGAGAAGGAGACCGGCCTGGCCCGCGAACGGCCCCGCGTGGCGGCCGTCTTCACCAACCGGTTGCGGATCGGCATGCGGCTGGAGAGCGATCCGACCATCATCTACGGCATCACCAAGGGGCGACCGCTCGGCCGTGGCATCCGCCTGTCGGAGCTGCAACGCGACACCGGCTGGAACACCTATCTGATCGACGGCCTGCCGCCGACGCCGATCGCCAATCCGGGCCGTCAGGCGCTGGAGGCGGTGCTCAATCCGCCGGCGACCCAGGACCTGTTCTTCGTTGCGGACGGCACGGGCGGCCACGCCTTCGCCCGGACCTATGAAGAGCATCTGATGAACGTGTCGCGCTGGCGCGCGATCGAGGCGGGCAAGGCCCCGCCGGCCGAGACCCTGCCGCCCGGTACGGTCCCCGGCGCGCCGCCGCCCGGACAGGGCACGCCGGAAGGCGCGGTCGTGGTCCCGCCGACCGTGACCGGTGAGGCCGTGATCACCATGCAGGCACCGGGAACGGTGACCCCGTCGCGCACCCTGCGTCCCGCGACGCCCGCGACCCCGGCGGCGGGTCAGTGACCATACTCTCCGGCATGACCGGCTTCGGCCGGGCCGATGGCGCGCTCGACGGCTGGACCTGGTCGGTCGAGGCGCGGTCGGTCAACGGCCGCAATCTGGAAGTCCGCTTCCGGGGACCGAACGGGTTCGACAATCTGGAACGGCTGGCCAAGTCCGCCGGCCAGGCCCGCCTCAGCCGGGGTCAGGTCACGATCGGCATCCAGGCACGCAGAGCCCCGGGCGACGCCTCGGCCCTGAAGGTCAACGAGGCCGTTCTCGCCCGCTATCTCCACCTCGCCAACCAGCTGGCGGAGGAGGGGGCGACGCCGCCGTCCGCCGACGGTCTTCTGGCCCTGCGCGGCGTGCTGGACGCGGATGAAGAGGCCGAGGACCCTGAAGCCCGTGCGCCGATCGAGGCCGCCATGGCCGCCACGGTGGAACAGGCGCTGGACGCCCTGAAAATCTCCCGCGAGCGCGAGGGTGCCCAGCTGCGCCCCGTGATCGAGGACTTCGTCTCCCGCATCGAAGGCCTCGTCGCCGCGGCCGAAACCGAGGCCGCCGCCCAGACCGAGGCCGTGCGCGACCGCTTCGCCCGCCGCATGGCCGAACTGGCGCCCGACGCACCGGGACTTCAGGACCGGATCGTGCTGGAAGCGGCGGCGCTCGCCACCAGGGCCGATGTGCGCGAGGAACTGGACCGGCTGACGGCCCATGTCGCCTCCGCCCGCGCCCTGCTGGATCAGCCGCCCGCCGGCCGCAAGCTGGACTTCCTGATGCAGGAGTTCATGCGCGAGGCGAACACCCTCTGCTCGAAATCGGCTACGACCGCGCTGACCGCCACGGGCCTAGACCTGAAGGCGGTCATCGAGCAGCTTCGAGAACAGGTCCAGAATGTCGAATGAACGCACGCCCCGCCGGGGCGTCCTCCTGATCGTCGCCAGCCCCTCGGGGGCCGGCAAGACGTCGCTGTGCCGTCGCCTGATGGCCGACCATGGCGGGCTGGAGCTGTCGGTCTCCATGACCACGCGCGGCATCCGGCCGGGCGAGGTGGCGGACCGCGACTATCATTTCGTCTCGCCGGAAGAGTTCCAGAAGGGAATCGACGCGGACGCCTTCCTTGAATGGGCCGACGTCCACGGCAACCGCTATGGCTCGCCCCGCGCCCCGGTCGACAGGGCCCTGGCCGAGGGCCGCGACGTCCTGTTCGACATCGACTGGCAGGGCGCGCGCGATATCGCAGCGAAATGCCCGGAAGACGCCGTGCGGGTCTTCATCCTGCCCCCCAGCCTTGAAGAGCTGAAGCGCCGTCTGGTGACCCGGTCCCAGGACGCAGACGACGTCATCGAGCGCCGCATCGCCAACGCCAAGGGCGAGATCGAGCACTGCACGGAGTTCGACTACGTCTTCGTCAATGACGACTTCGACCGCTCCTATGCGGAGCTGGCCCATATCTACCACGCCGAACGCAGCCGCCGGTTCCGCAACATCTGGGTCCGCGACTACCAGTCGGCCCTGCTGGCCGAGGACGTCTAGGGCCTCTCCCGTTTTACGGGCCAAACGGCGATCTAGGAAAATAGTCGGATCGTGGACTTGCCTCCTGTCCAGACGTCCCTACCTCAGGCCTTGGTTTATGACAGGTTCGGAGCGCCCCCAGCGGCTGCTGAGTCCAGAGTTTTTGCACTTTATATGGAAGGTGTTGCCAACAACTAACTGTAATGTAACGATTTGCACTATTGCACTGTGTTTTTTCGGAGTGCAATTCCGGGTCAGGTGGATCGGGCCCCGAACCAGGGCGTGATCCGCCGCAGGGCCTCCTCGATCTCCGGCGTCGAGACGGCGAAGCTGAAGCGCATGAAGCGGTGGCCGTCGACGGGATCGAAGTCCACACCGGGCGCCGTGGCGACACCCGTGTCTCTCAGAAGCCGCTCGCAGAAGGCGACGCTGTCGTCGGTCAGGTGGCCGATGTCGGCCCAGATGTAGAAGGCGCCGTCGGGCGGGGCGATCGACTTCAGGCCCAGGGACGGCAGGGCCTCCAGCATCAGGGCGCGGTTGCGGGCATAGGTCTCGATATGGCCTTCCAGCACCTCGTGCTGGTCCATGGCCACAAGACCCGCGTGCTGGCTCAGCGACGGCGGGGTCAGGAACAGGTTGCCGATATAGGCCCGGGCCGTCTCGATCTGGTCGGGCGGGACCAGCAGCCAGCCCAGCCGCCAGCCGGCCATGCTCCAGTATTTGGAGAAGCTGTTGATCACCATGGCATCCGGCGCGAACTGCAGCAGAGACGGCTGGGGCCCGACGTAGGAGAGGCCGTGGTAGATCTCGTCCGACAGGATCTGGATCCCCTTCCTGGCGCAGACCCCGGCGATGGCGGCCAGTTCATCGGCCGCGATGATCGACCCCGTCGGGTTGGCCGGGCTGGCGATGATGACCCCGGCCGGGACCGGATCCAGCGCCTCGAGAGCGGCGGCGGTCAGCTGGTAGTGTTCGTCGGGGCCGCAGGCGATCTCCACCGGGATCATCCGCAGCGCCTTCACCGTGTTGCGGTAGGCGACGTAGCCCGGCCGCGCCATGGCGATCCGGTCGCCCGGCGCGAACCGCGACGACAGGCCCAGCACCAGGGCGGGTGACGCCCCGTTGGTCAGCAGCAGCTGATCCGGCGAGACCGTGACGCCGTAGCGCTCGTCGTACAGCCGGGCGATCCGGGCCTTGAGCGGGGCGCTCTCCCAATAGCCCATACTGTCGGCGTCGAGCACCCGATGGGCCTCGGCGATGGCGGCGGGCGGTGCCCCGGTCGAGGGCTGGCCGAACTCCATATGGATCACCGACCGCCCCTCCGCCTTCAGGGCATGGGCCAGGCGGCTGATGGTGATGGCGCGGAAGGGTTCGATGTCGGCGGTCATGGTGGGTTGTCTAGGGCCTTCGCTTGCCTATCGACAGGGCGATGTTCTGCGCCGTCGCCCGCATCAACCCGCGACGGGCGTTCGCGTGTGTTCATTGAACCACTCCAGCGTCCGGTCCCAGGCCTGGGCGGCCGTGGTGCGGTTGTAGCGTTCCGGCGTCGCGTCGTTGAAGAAGCCGTGGACCGAGTCCGGCCAGAGATGGCCTTCATGGCGAACGCCGTGACGCTCCAGTTCGGCGATCTGGGCCGGATAGGCCTCGGCCAGCCGAGTATCCAGCGCCCCGTGGTGGATCAGGATGGCCGCCTCGATCGCGGGCACGAGCTCTGCTGGCGTGGCCCCGCCGTAGAAGGGGGCGGCGGCAGCGAGATCGGGACCCATCAGCCCGGCCAGCAGATTCGACTGGCCCCCGCCGAAGCAGAAGCCGGTCGCCGCGATCCGCCCGTTGCAGTCCGGCCGGGTCTTGAGCCAGCGGGCCGCGGCGACGAGATCCCGCGTCATCTTCTCCCGGTCCAGAGAGGCGAACAGCTGGCCGCCCCTGTAATCATCGCCCGGGTAGCCGCCGACGCTGGTCAGGGTGTCGGGCGCGAAGGCCATGAAGTTCGCAAGGGCGAAACGGCGCGCCACGTCCTCGGTGTGCGGGTTCAGGCCCCGGTTCTCGTGGATCACGATCACGCCGGGCAGGAGTGCCGGCTCGGCGCTGCGCGAATCCGCGCTGAACGGGCGGACCAGATAGCCCCGGATGGACCCGTGCCCTTCCGGGGATGGCACGGTCACATAGTCGGCGCGGATGCGTTCATCGTCCTTGGCGATCTGCTGGCCCAGCGCATAGTTGGGCATCAGGGCCTCGACGATCACCGAGGCGGTCAGGCCCGCGACGGCATAGCGGCTGACGCCTCGGACGAAGGCGCGCCGGTCGATCTCTCCGTGGATGAAGCGGGTGTAGAGTTCCACAGCCCCGGCCGGAATCTTCCTTTGGTCGTCGCCCACGTCGGCCTCCCGTTTCTTCTCTCCGGACCGGAGAGGCCCGCAGTCTGGATCAAGGCGCGCGCCGACGCTACCGGCTCAGGAGCCGCAGGCAGAGGCCAGCCGCAGGAAACCGGCGATGTCGATGGTTTCCGCCCGCGCATCCGGGTCGATGCCGGCGGCCTCGCACAGGTCCCTGCCGCCGAGCTGTTTCAGGCTGGACCGCAGCATCTTGCGGCGCTGGCCGAAGGCGGCGGCTGTGACCCGTTCCAGCCGCTTCAGGGTCGCGGCGTCGGGACGGTCGGGGCGGGGGACGACATGGACCACGGCCGAGGCCACCTTGGGCGGCGGGGTGAAGGCTGCAGCCGGCAGGTGCATCACGATCTTCACCTCGGCCACGGCCTGGGAGATGACCGCGAGGCGGCCATAGGCGTCGTCGCCCGGCGCGGCCACGATCCGCTCGGCGACCTCCTTCTGGAACATCAGTGTCATGGACACGGGCGTCCAGGACCCGGTCAGCCAGTCGACCAGCAGGGGCGTGCCGACATTGTAGGGCAGGTTGGAGACGACGTGTGCGGGCCCCTCGACCAGCGTCCCCTGATTGACCTTGAGAGCGTCGGCCTCGACGACGGTCAGCCGGCCGTCGCCCGTGTCCAGCTCGGCCAGCAGGGGCAGGAAACGCGGGTCCTTCTCGATCAGGACCACCTTGCCGGCGTCGCTTTCGAGGATCGCGCGCGTCAGGCCGCCGGGGCCCGGTCCAACCTCGATGACCGCCCGGCCCTCGAACGGACCGGCGAGGCGGACGATCTTGCGGGTGATGTTGAGGTCCAGCAGGAAATGCTGACCGAAGCTCTTCTTGGCCAGCAGGCCATGGGCTTCGAGGGATTCGCGGAGGGGGGGCAGGTCGGTGGGATTCAAAGAGATTCCGCTCATCCCCGCGAAAGCGGGGACCCAGTTCTTTTGTGAGGCTCAATGGCCGGGATCGAAGGCCAGACCTAGCACTGACCGGCGTTGCGCCCAAAGGTCTGGGTCCCCGCTTTCGCGGGGATGAGCGGAAATCAGTGGGAACTGCGCCGGGCCGCCATCTCGGAGGCCAGACGGATGGCGGCGATCAGGCTGTCGGGGCGGGCGATGCCCTTGCCGGCGATGTCGAACCCGGTGCCATGGTCGGGCGAGGTGCGGATGACCGGCAGGCCCAGGGTCGCGTTGACCCCGCCCCAGAAGTCCAGGGTCTTGACCGGGATCAGGGCCTGGTCGTGATACAGGCAGATGGCCGCGTCATAGGTGGCGCGCGCGTCGTCGTGGAACATCGTGTCGGCGGGCAGGGGGTCGGTGATGGCGATGCCCTCGGCGCGCAGCGCCTCCGCCGTCGGTCTCAGGACGGTGATTTCCTGCAGGCCCAGGGCCCCGCCTTCTCCGGCATGGGGGTTGAGCGCAGCCAGGGCCAGACGGGGGCGGTCAATGCCGAAATCGCGACGCAGGACCTCGTGGACGACCCGGGCGGTGCGGGCGACCCGCTCCCCGGTGACCAGTTCGGGCACCTGATCCAAGGCGACGTGGATGGTGACCAGACAGGCGCGCAGGTCCTTCGCGGTCAGCATCATCACCGGGCCCCGCGTCCCGGCATAGGGGGCGTCGGCCGTCAGCTCGGCGATGAACTCGGTGTGGCCGGGGAAGCGGAAGCCGGCGGCATAGAGGGGTGCCTTGGCGATCGGGGCCGTGACGACCCCGGAAGCCTCTCCCGACAGGGCCAGGGCGACGGCGCGTTCGATCCAGTCGGCGACGACGCCGGCGTTCCGCGGATCCGGCGTGCCGGCCGAGATCGGGGCCGGGGCCGGGTGATCGAGAACGGGGAGGGCGCGCGCGAAGACAGTTCCGGCGTCTGACAGATTGCCGATCTCGCGGACCGGGACGCCCTGGGCTTCGAGCAGTCCCATGTCGCCGATGACGGCGAACGGCGCCTGGTCAGACAGGGCCGTCCAGGCCTTGGCGATGATCTCCGCGCCGACGCCGGCGGGCTCGCCGAGCGTCAGGATCAGGGGCCCCGTCCTGGTCAGACCGGGGATCACCCGGTCACTTCATTTCGATGAGGGCGTCCGCACGCAGGTCGCGGATGTAGCGGCGCGCCAGCATGGCCAGGTTCTGGTTCTGCAGCCGGCCTTCAACCTCACGATAGGCCGGAACGTCGACGCCGCCGACTCGACGACCGCAGACGGCCAGCAGGTGGACGCCCAGGGGCGTGCGAACCGGGTTCGACACCGTGTTCAACTCTGCCGAGCGGGCGACCTGCTGGAACTGGGGCGCGAGGTTGGCCACATCGCTCTCGCCGAGGTCGGAGCCGAGCAGACCCGCTTCCGAGGTCGTGCGCTGCAGGATGTTGTCGCAGGTCAGGCTGGGGCGCAGGGCCTCCAGACGCTGCGTGGCGGCGGCGACATCCGCGTCGCTGGCCGTCTCCGGCAATTCGATCATGGCCTGTTTCAGGGTGACCAGACTGGTGGCCGCGCCCGAACGCTTGTCGCGCATGTAGATAATGTAGACGCCGCCCTCCACCGGGATGGGTCGCGACAGCTGACCGACCTGCAGGGCGTCGAGCGCCGTCTGCAGGGCGGGCTGAACGGTGCCCTGGACGACCCAGCCGGCATCGCCGCCGCGCGCGGCCGACGGGGCGGCCGAGAACTGACGGGCAACGGCCTGGAAGGGCGCGCCCTGGACCATCTGGGCGACAAGTTGCTCGGCGCCGCTGACAGCCGCCTGCTGGCCGCCGACGCGGTTGGCTTCGAGGTAGATCTCGCCGATCAGATACTGGGGCTTGGACGCAGCCTCCGTCATCTGACGCAGGGCCTGTTCGACCTGGGCGCGGCTGACGCGGGCGCGGCTGTTAAAGCGGCCGCCGACCAGTTCCCGCCAGCCAATCTCGGTGCGCAGCTGTTCGCGCATGGCGTTGGGGCGGATGCCGCCCTGGGCCAGGAAGGCCATATAGTTCTCGGGCGTCGTGCCGGCTTCCTGCGCCATGGCCGCGATTTCCCGATCCACTTCCTCGTCGGAGATCTTCAGGGTCTCGTAGTTGGCGATCTCCTGGGCCTGCAGGCGTTCCTCGATCAGGGCCTGAAGGGCCTGCTGCTGGATCGCGGGGATATTCTCCTCGGTCGGCTGCACCTGGCTCATGGCGATGACCGACAGCATGCGCTGGCGCAGGTCGAAGCCGGTGATGACCTGATCATTCACCGTGGCGACGATGCCGTCGGCGAGGGTGAACTCCGGCTCCGCGGCCGCAGCGACGGCGGGCGCCTGTTCGGCGGCCGGATCGAGAGTGCCGGCCGCCTGACCCGCAGGGGCGGTCTGGGCAATCGCCGAACCCGCGACCAGCGCGGCCATCGCGACCCCGGCCGTAAAACGCATCAAACGCATGGTCAGTCCTGATTCCTTCGAGCCTGCTGCCCCGATTCTCCACCGGGATGGCGCACGCCTCTACGCGTCATGCCTAACGCAAGCCGTTTGATCCATAGCCTGACCCTCCAAAAGTGGCGAGGTTTAGACGGAAGTAGACGCCATCGGACGGGCCGGTGGGGCTGACCCGTGTGTTGTCGCGCCGATAGCCCACCTCAATGCGGAAACAGTCGTCGTCGAACACGACGCCGACTTCGGAGCGCGTGATCAGGTCGCGCTCCAGATCGGCGATGCCGGCGACGGCCACGCCCCAGTTTCCGGCGACGAACTGCTGGGCCGCCAGCTGAACGAATTCATAGTTTCGGTTGAGCGGTCCATCCAGCGGATTGGACCGGTCGACGATATAGCTGGCGGTGGCGAGGTTGCGGCGACCCCAGCGCCCATCCACGGCCATCTCGGCACGGCGGATATCGCCGGAACCGTCGACTGTCGCATGGCCCCAGCCGCGGATGCGATCGGACGGCTGGAAGCTGCCCTGGACCACCCAGTCGGAGGTCTGGGCCGCCAGGCCGGACGGGTCGTAGAGGTTGTTCGGCGCGTCCGGGATGGGGATGCGGAAGGCGTCCTGCTCGGCGTCTCGCATACTCCGGCCGACAAACAGGCTGGCGGTGCGTCCCTCGCTCCAGCGCAGGGTGGTCCGTACGCCGGCAGTCAGGCGAATGCCGCCTTCGAGCAGGTCATATCCGGGGAAACGGTCGATCCGGAACAGGGACGATTCGTCGAGCTCCAGCGTCTGGGCGTCCTCGACCGGGATGCGGAAATCCAGATCGGGATCCGTCGAGATCGAAATCTGGCCGAGCGGCTCGACGATGACGTCCGCCCCGTCACTGAGGCGTCGGATCAGAGGATAGCTGACGTCGAGGCCGAGGGTGGCGCGACCGCGTGTGATCGTCTCGTCGGCCAGGCCCAGGACCGGCGGCAGGTCGGCGACGGAATACATGTCGACCCGCCCGTCGACGAACGGCTCGTAGCGGATACCGGCCGGGGAGGTGAAGCTGCGACGCCAGTCCAGCTGGCCGGTCACGCGTCGGCTGTCGACGCCGGGCAGGCCGAAGGTCGTCGCCGACGTCGGAATGATCTCGGGTCGCAGCACCGGGCTGCCGAAATACTCGTCGCGATAGAGGGAGACGGCCGAGCCGCGAAGACGCAGGCGACCGCCCAGAACCGGGCCCGACGGCTCCCACCGGGCGTCGATCAGGGGGGCGACGACCGGAAGCGTGCCGTCGGACTCGAAGATGTTCAGAGCCGGTGTCACATCGTTGAAGACGGCGACGCGCAGGCTCTGGATCGAGAAGGCGGCGATCGACAGGTAGGAGCGGGCCGTCTGCCGTTCTGCATAGACCTGGCTGATGAGGCGGCGCTGGTCGCCGTAGTAGAGGCCGTTGTCCTGATAGGGGTCGATGACGTCGTATCGGTCGAACAGGGTCTTGTCCGACGTTCGCTCGGCCGTGAAGCCCCAGCGCCACGGACCGGCCGGATCGAACCGGCCGTAACCGAGGAAATAGCTGCGGCTGGTGCGGTCGCCGAAGTCGACGTTCGACTCGGCGCGTCCGTCGCCGTTCATATCGAAGTCGCCGAAATTCTGGGCATAGGTATAGCCACCCCGGGCCACGATGGTCCCCTCGGCGAAGCGGCGACGCCATTGCAGGTTCAGGAAGGGCAGGACCCGGGTGTTGAACTGGGGGCTGATCAGCCAGTCCTCGGACGCGGAGATGATATTCAGATAGGGCGTCTCCACCGACACCCCGCGCCCGTCGTCGTAATTGAAGATCGGGATCAGAAAGCCCGACGCCCGGTCCACCGTGGGATCGGGATGGGCGAAGAATGGCGTCCACAGAACCGGAACGCCGCCGACCTTGAACACGGCGTTGCGGTACAGGATCGCTCGCAGCTCCTCGTCCTGCACCACCTTCTCGGCCTGGATCGAGATGCTGGGCGTCTTCGGATTGCCTTCGGCGTCGCAGATCGGGCAGGGGGTGAAGAGGGCGTAGTTCAGCTCGTTGACGTTCTCGGACCGCCGCACGGCGGTGGCAGCCATCAGGCTGGCCCCGCTGGTCGTGCGGGTGGCGAAGTCGACGGCGACCCCGGCCCGCAGATCCGAATCGAGCTCCAGGTGGCTGGCGAAGACGGTGTTGCGGTCGGGATCGACCAGTTCGACCTCGCCGTCCGCCGTGCCGATCCCTTGGGCGATGTCGAAGGTGACGGCGCGGCCACGCAGGCTGTGGCCCTGGAAACGGGCGTAGACGCGGTCCTGTTCGCCCGTCGCGCTGATCACGTCGCCCTGACGTCCCGCAGTGTCGGCCTCGATATAGATGGCGTCCGGCGGCAGGCCGTCGGTCTGAACGGCAGGGGCCGTGGTTTGAGCGGGAGCGGGCGCTGTCTGAGCGAGGGCGGGCAGGGGCGCGCAGGCGAGCGCGGCCGCACCGGCCAGAAGCCGGTTCCGCAGCAGGGTCTTGCGAGAAACGGCGCCTTCAGCCCGCATGAATTCCAACTGTTCCTTTAGGCCCCCGCCAGGGTCCGCTTAGCCGTCTTCGGTATAGAACAGCAAGGTGAAGGCGGCGAGCGCCGTGAGGATCGCCGGCAACCAGGCCGCGACGAACGGCGGCACCACCTCGGCCGAGCCCATGGCGGCCGAGAACTGGTTCAGGAAGAAAAAGGCGAAGCCCAGCACCACGGCGGCCACGGCCATGCGGGCCAGATCGCCCAGCCGCATCAGTCGCAACGAGAAGGCCGCGGCCAGGATCGTCATGGCGGCGAAGGCCAGGGGCGTGGACAGTAGCGACTGAAGCCGGAGCCGATAGGCGGTCGAGGAGAAGCCTGCGGCCTCGATCCGCCGGATCTGGCCGGGCAGCGACCAGAAGGGCGTCGACTGGGGCCGTGCGAAACGCTCGAACGCTTCTTCGTCGGCCAGGGCGGACGGCAGGTCGAGGGTGGCGTAGCGGACCGCGCGTTGACCGGTCTGGGCCCCGACGGCGTCGAACAGCCGCCAGCGCCCGGCGCTGAGGCTGGCAGAGGGAGCATCGATCCGTTCGGTGAACTGGCGACGGCCCTGCGGGTCGGTGGCGTAGATGAAGAAGGTCACGTCCAGCAGGCGGGCGTTGGCGCGGTCCTGACGGCCTGCGCGGATGACCATCTGACGTGGGCCCTCGCCCTCGCGCAGCCAGATCGCCTGCTGTTCCTCGGCGCCCAGGACCGAGCCGGAGATGCGGGCGCGCTCACGCTGGAACAGGCCATCGCCCGAAGCAGCGACCGGGCCGATCACCGTCACTGTGAGCACGCCGAGCACGAGCGCCGCCCCCGCCGCCGGCAGAACGAACCGCCAGGCGGAGACGCCGGCCGCCCGCATGGCGACAAGCTCGGACCGGCGGTTCAATCCGACGAAGGCCGCCAGGGTGCCGAACAGGAAGACGAAGGGCAGCAACTGTACGATCACCGCCGGCGACTTCAGCAGCATCAGGCCGAAGATCCGAAGGCCCGAGAGGTCGGTGTCGGAGCCCAGGCCCCGCGAGATCTCCACGAAGTCGATCAGCATCACGAGGGCGGCAATGACCGCGAGCGCGACCCCAAGCGAGCGGGTCAGCTGGATCAGGACATAGCGCTCGATCCGTCCGAGACGCAGGGCGCTCAGCACGTGCCGGGGGGCGTCGGCGATGGATCCGAAGCCGCTCATGCGAACCGCGCCTTCAATCGGGCCAGAGGCGACCAGACTTTCGACCGGCGGGGCTTCAGCGCCCGGAACAGGAGACGCAGGGCGAGGGCGGTGGCCACGACGGGCAGCAGATACTGGAAGACGTTCAGCCAGCTGTTCCAGGCGCTGGCGGCGACGACGACGTAGCCGAAGATGCGAACCAGAAGGAAGGCGGCGGACGCCTTGGCGATCCGCGAACCGTAGCCGGTGCGGTTGAAAGCGCCGCCCATGATGGCGGCCAGGGCCATGGCCATGGCGGTCAGGGCATAGAGGGGCGAGGACAGGCGGCTGTGCGCCTCGGCCAGGAGTTCGCCGCGGGGCGCGGTGTCACGAATCAGCGCCGGCGTAGGGTTGAACAACTGGGTGATCCAGAGATCGGCAGGCTTGTAGCGGATATGCTCGTCGTTGCTGACATAGGGCGCGAGCTGGAAGACCCAGCCATCGAACGACAGCTGGTTCAGCACGCCTTTGGAATCGTACTCCTGCCAGGAACCCTGTTTCATGGTCAGGACCGGCTGGCCATCGACGCGGCCGAAACGCGCCTCGGTGGCATCCAAGGTCGTGACCTTGTCGCCGTCCTGGACGTAGATGAAGAGGTTCTTGAGCAGGCCGTTCTGTTCGATCTGCTGGACATAGACGGTCAGGCCGTTGGGACCCTGAACGAAGCGCCCCTCCTCGACCAGCAGGGCGGCAAGGTCGGTGCGGATCTCGAACGCCTGTTCCCGGGCGGTGCGCTGGGCCCAGGGCTGGATCAGGACGTTGGTCGCCAAGGCCGTGAGAGCCACCGCAAGGGCCAGTCGGGCCGAGGGGGCGATCATCTGCCAGCGCGACATGCCGCTGGCATAGGCGGCGGTCAGTTCCTGTTCGCGCTGCAGCCGGGTCAGGGCGATCAGGGCACCGACGAAAAGGCCGATCGGGAGGATGACGCTGAACAACTGAGGCACGGCCAGCAGGGTCAGCTTCAGCATGACCCAGACGCTCTGGCCGCGTTCAACGATGACCTCGAGCTGGTCCAGACTCTGGCTCAGCAGCCCGATTCCGACCAGCGATCCGCACGCCGCCAGGACGGGCAAACTGATCTGTCGGAAAAGGTAGCGTTGGATCAGGGTCATGCGGGCGATGAAATCACCCGGTTGCGGGCGCGGACGTTGCGGCGCATCTAATACACATCCGGGCGCACCGCCGACAATGGCAGGTGTGACCACCCACAGTTCAACGACCGGGAGTCCATCCCGGCTGGAGTATGCTTTGTCCATGAAGATCGATTTTGTCGCCGAAGCCGGCGCAGCAGGCGTTCTCGCCATCCTCGTCCATGACGGTCGCAGCCTGGCCGGTGCGGGCGGCGATCACGACGCCGCGGCCGGTGGCGCGCTGACGCGGGCGATGTCCACGAGCCGCTTCACCGGCGGAGCCAATTCCAGCCTGATCGTCGCCGCGCCCTCGGGTGTGAAGGCCGACAGCATCGTGCTGGTCGGTGCGGGCGAGGCCGGCAAGTTTGACGAACTGGCGCTCGAGACCGCCGCCGGCGCCGCCTATAACGCCGTGAAGCTGTCGGGCGCAGAGACCCTGACGATCGATCTCGGCCACCTGTCCGCCGCCGAGGCCGCGCGCGCCGCCTTCGCCGTGCGTCTGGCCGCCTACCGGTTCGACAAATACCGGACCAGGGAAAAGCCGGACAAGATTCCGTCGATCCAGACCGTCCAGATCCTCACCGGGGACGTCGCCGGCGCCCAGGCCGCGCTGGAGCCTCTGAACGCCGTCGCCGACGCGGTCTATTTCTCGCGCGATCTGGTCGCCGAGCCCGCCAACATCCTCTACCCGGCCGAGTTCGCCCGTCGGGTCAAGGAGCTGGAGCGTCTGGGCCTGAAGGTCGAGATCCTCGGCGAAAAGGAGATGGAGGCCCTGGGCATGCATGTCCTGCTGGGCGTGGGGCAGGGGTCAGTTCGCGAGAGCCAGCTGGCCGTCATCCAGTGGAACGGCGGCACGGCCGGAGACGCGCCGATCGCCTTCGTCGGCAAGGGCGTCTGCTTCGACACCGGCGGCATCTCGATCAAGCCGGCCGCCGGCATGGAAGACATGATCTGGGACATGGGCGGCGCGGCCGCCGTGGCCGGATTGATGCACGCGCTGGCCGGCCGCAAGGCGAAGGTCAACGCGGTCGGCGTTCTCGGTCTGGTCGAGAACATGCCGGACGGCAACGCCCAGCGTCCGGGCGACATCGTCACGTCGATGTCGGGTCAGACAGTCGAGGTGATCAACACCGACGCCGAGGGTCGCCTCGTCCTCGCCGACGCCCTCTGGTACACGCAGGACCGGTTCAAGCCGAAGTTCATGGTCGACCTGGCGACGCTCACCGGCGCCATGATCATCGCTCTGGGCCTGGATTACGCCGGGGTGTTCTCGAACTCCGACGAACTGGCCGACGCCATCCTGGCCGCCGGCCCCAAGGTCAACGAGAACGTCTGGCGCATGCCGCTGCCGCCGCAGTACGACAAGATCATGGACAGCGTGAACGCCGATGTGAAGAACTCGGCCGGTCGCGACGGCGGGTCGATCACCGCCGGCCTGTTCCTGCAGCGCTTCACCAACGGCGTGCCGTGGGCCCACATCGACATCGCGCCCGTCGCCTGGGTCTCGAAGTCGACGCGGACGACGGTGCCCGACGGCCCGGTGGGCTGGGGCGTCCGTCTGCTGGATCGCATGGTGGCCGACACCTACGAAGGCTGACCGTGGCCGAAGGTTCGGGCGAGATCTGGTTCTATCACCTGGAGCGATCCACCCTGGATCAGGTCCTGCCCGAACTGCTGGACCGCACCCTTCAGCGGGGGTGGAAGGCGCGCGTCAGGGTCGCGGACCCCGATGCGCGCGAGGCCATCGACGAACGGCTCTGGACCTGGCGGGACGACAGCTTCCTGGCCCACGGCCTTTCCGACCAACCCCATCCGGAGCGCCAGCCGATCCTGCTGACGGCGGGCGACGAGAACCCGAACGGGTCTCAGGCGCTCTTCATCGTCGACGGCTCTGACATGAGCCTCACAGAGGAGTTCGAGCGGTGCTTCATCATCTTCGACGGTCGCGACGAGACCGCGCTGCATCGGGCACGGGAACGCTGGAAGGCTCTGAAGGGGCAGGGGGCCAACCTCGCCTACTGGAAACAGTCGGACGAGGGGCGCTGGGAAAAGGCGGCCTGATCGGGGCCTTGTTCCTGGCGGCCTGTTCGTCGACGCCGGCGCCGGTCGCCGAGGTCCCTGCGGCGTCGGTGGTCGCCGAGGCCGAGGCGAACCAGCCGGTCGGATCGCATATGCCGGACGGAGAGGCCGACCTCTGCAAGGCGGCCGACTTCCAGTATCTGGTCGGCAAGCACCGGAACGAGATCCCGGTGCCGGTCGAGGTGGTCAACCGCCGGGTGGTCTGCACGACCTGCCCCGTGACGATGGACTTCTCGCCCCATCGGCTGAACATCTTCTACAATGCCCAAACCGGTCTGGTGGAGCAGGTCCGATGCGGGTAGTCGCCGGACTGCTGCTGGGCGGAGCGCTGCTGGCGGGCTGTGCGCCTACCCCGGTGCCCGAACCCCCCGGGCCACAGCGTTGCGACGCGGCGGCGGCTCGGTCCCTGATCGGGAGCCATCGCGGCGCGGTTGATTTCGCCGCCGGGGCCGATGTGCGCTTCGTCTGCACGACCTGCTCGGCGACCGAGGACTATCGCCCCAACCGGCTGAACATCCGCTTCGAGGAGGCCACCGGGATCATCCGCAGCGTTGACTGCGGCTGACCCCGGCCCGCCTGGAGCCTACCAGCGCCAGGCGTCGTGGATGACCTCGAGGATGTAGCCGTCGTACTCGTCGATCAGATAGATCGTCGTGTCGACCGCCACCCACCGGGTCCCCGGAGGCGGGTAGCCGAGGCCGTAGGTACGGTAATCATTGAGGGTGTAGCGCCAGAAAATCGAGGGCAGGTAGTCGCCCTGGTACCAGCGCTGGCCCCAGTAGTTCCGCGGCACCGAGTAGTAGCCGTAGTTCGGCGCGAAATAGAAGCCGAACCGGTAGCCGGTGTAGCCCCGGAAGCCGCGATCGTTGCGCCACCAGTCGTTCGAGCGGCCGCGGTTCCAGTCGCGGCGCCAGTCGTTCTGGTTCCAGCGGTTGCCCCAGCCGTTGTAGTCGCGGCGACCGTTGCGGTCGCTCTGCCAGTTGCGGCCGCCGTTGTTGCGGTCGCGATCCCAGCCGCCGTTGTTCCGGCCGTTGTTGTCGTTCCAGCCGCCGTTGCCCCGCCCATCGTTGCCGCGATCCCGGCGGTCATTGCCGCGGTTCCAGTCCTGGCCGCGTCCGTCGCGACCCTGGTTGTCGCGGTTCCAGCCGCCGTTGTTGTCCCGGCCGCGTCCGTCGTTGCCGCGGTTCCAGTCCTGGCCGTCGTTGCCGCGTCCGCGTCCGCCGCGATCCTGGCCCGGCGTGGGGACGGGAGGCGTCACGACCGGCGGATTCTCCCGGTTCCAGCGGCCGGGGCCGTTGCCGGTCTCGGTGTCGCCGCCGCGGTTCCAGCCGCCGCCGTTGCCGCCGCCGCGATCACCGCCACGGTCGCCGCCGCCGTTCCAGCCGCCATTGCCGCCGCCCTGACCCCCGCGATCACCGCCGCGGTCGCCGCCGCCGTTCCAGCCGCCATTGCCGCCGCCCTGACCGCCACGATCACCGCCGCCGTTGTTTCCGCCACGATCACCGCCGCGGTCGCCACCGCCACGCCCGCCGCGATCTCCGCCCCCGCCGCCGCGACGGTCCTGGACGTCCTGGACCTGCGGGCGCGGCTGGTCGAAGCGCGGCGCCGGTGTCGGAGGGGGCGTGTTCTCGTCCGGCTGGAAGCGGCCGCCGGCATCGTTGAACGGCGGAGGCGGAGGCGGAGAGGACTCCTCGTTCACCGTGGCCACGTCTTCCTGGGCCAGGGCCAGTGTGGGCAGGCCCGCCGGGATGGCCAGGGCGGCCAGTGCGGCGAAGGCCGTCAGCATCGATTTCATTTCGTTTCTTCCCCGCACGCCGGTTCCCCGGCGGCTCGCGATCACGGTCGTCTCTTGTCCATGAACGGTGGCTGAACGACGGTTCAGGCGCGTCTGACGGTTCGTGACGGGCTTGCGGCCAGGGTTCGGTCGGCCCAGATCAGAGGCCTGATCCCACCGCCGGAGACGCCGCCATGACCGCCCCGATCGAGCTCTGGTACTGGCCGACGCCCAATGGCTGGAAGATCTCCATCGCTCTCGAGGAGATGGGCCTGCCCTATGAGCTGAAGCCGGTGAACATCGGCATCGGCGAGCAGTTCACCCCGGAGTTCCAGGCGATCAGCCCGAACGGCCGGATGCCGGCGATCGTCGATCCCGAGGGGCCGGGCGGGGCGCCGCTGTCGATCTTCGAGAGCGGGGCGATCCTGCAGTATCTCGGAAACAAGTCCGGCCAGTTCTATCCGACCGACGTCCGGGCCCGGGTCGAGATCGACCAGTGGCTGTTCTGGCAGGTCGGGGGCCTGGGGCCGATGGCGGGCCAGACCCACCATTTCCGCCAGTATGCGCCGGCCATCATCAAGGATCAGAGGCAGATCGCCTATGGGGTCCGCCGCTACACCGACGAGACCCACCGGCTGTACGGCGTTATGGACAAGCGGCTGTCGGACCGGGACTACCTCGCGGGCGACTATTCGATCGCCGACATGGCGGCCTGGCCCTGGGTGCTGCCCGAACATCAGGGGCAGGACCTCGCGCATTTCCCGCACCTGGCGGCGTGGATGGAGCGGGTTGGATCGCGGCCCGCGGTGAAGGCGGGTCGGGCGCTCGGAGAGGCGCTGAGGAGGAACCTGGCCGCCTCCGGCAAGGCGGCGGAAGAGGCCCGCAAGGTCCTGTTCGGACAGCGCGCCCGTTAGGCTTTCAAGAAGGTCGGTAAACGCCGTCTTGACGGTATATTTCGCAGGTCTGAATCGACTGTGGAGTATTCATTTTCCCTTTACTGAAAAGACTTTGCGGTTCCCGGCGCTGTTAACTTTAACTTCAAGCCGGGGGTATTTGATCACGGTCGAAGGGCGGGTCCAGAACGGACGTCCGCCATCGCAAAGGACGACCGTGATGAACGCGCAAGAAACCGCGCCGGAACTGCACAACGAGGTCGAAGCGGCCCCGTTGCCCCTGCCCACCGCCGACATGGACGGCGACGCCCTGTTCCGGCTGGGCATGATGTACTCGTCGGGATCGGGCGGCTGCCCGATGGACCGGGTCTCGGCCCACATGATCTTCAACCTGGCGGCCATGAAGGGCTCGATCGAAGCCCGGGTCTATCGCCGCGAGATGTCCGAAGAGATGGAACGCGACGAGATCGCCGAAGCCCAGCGCGCCGCCCGTCGCTACATCGACGCCGGCGTGGTCAAGCTGGCAGCCTAGTCCCGAAGTTCGTCATCTCCGGATTTGATCCGGAGACCGAGCGTGGGGTGTGGGTTTCGTCTGTCTGTCCGGACGAAAAACACCCTGACGAAACGGACGAAACGGACGAAACGGACGAAACCGCCGGTGCCCGCTCTCTCCGCGAACCGTGACCAGCAGTCTACACCCGCCGGATACCAGGGCGCATTCAAGGGCCGAAACGGGCGTCAAACCCAGGCGCTGTCGTGTTTTAGAGCGTCGAATGGATTTTTATCGTCGACATCCGGAGGCGTTCCCGGCCGCCTAGAACTGCTGGTACTGGCCGTTGATCGTGTAGTTGAAGCCGACGGGCAAGGCCGCCTTCACCTGGGTGAAGAAGTTGGCCAGTTCGCCGAGCGTCGAGCGCGGCACGAACAGTATGTCGCCGCGCCGCAGGGCCACGACCTCTCCGCGGCGAGGCCGCAGATCCACCACCCGCATCATGCGCACGCCACCCGGGCCGCGGCGGATCAGGGCCACCTGCTGAGACCGTGCGCTGGGCAGGAAGTCGCCCGCCTGGACGACCGCCTGGTAGGCGTCGCTGTCGCCGATCAGGTCATAGACGCCGGGGGTACGAACCTCGCCCGCGACCCAGACCTTCATTGGACCTGCCGTCTTCAGGGTCACCTCGACCACAGGCCGCACCAGCTGCGAGGCATAGGCCAAAGACAGTTCGTATTCGAGTTCCGCCAGTGTCCGGTCCGCAGCCATGGCCTGACCGATCAGGGGCAGGGCGATCCGCCCGTCCGGTCCGACCCTCAGGGTCCGCGTCAGCTCGGTCGCCGTCGGCGTCGCCACCTCGATCTCGTCGCCGGGATAGAGGAGATATTCCGGTTCCGCCTCGGTCCAGTCGGCGAAAGCGATGTCGTTGAAATCGCCGCGTTCGACCCTCTGGCTTCGGGGCGCAGACTGACCCGTGGCGCAACCGGCCGCTGACGAGGCCAGCAGGGCGGCCCCCATGGTCCAAAGAATCTGACGCCGATCGAACATTGGGTGACCCTCGCCAGTTATGGGTAATGGACGGTTAACGCGGACAGGCGAAGGATCGAAGACGGTTCACTCTCCCACGGATTCGCCAGTTCCCATGCGTTCGGCCTCAACGACAGCCTATGTCCCGGCGCGACCGCGCTACGGGCTGTTCGATGTGATCGGCCTGCTGTTCCGCGAACTGCTGGTGATGGTCCTGGTGTTCGTGCTGGTGGCGGCCATCGGCGCCGCGGCGGTGATGACCCTGAAGAAGACCTACACGGCCGGAGCGAGCCTTCTGGTCAACGCCGGTCAGGAATATGTCTATCAGCCGCGCGTCGGCGGACTGGCGGATCGCCAGTCGCAACCGCCGGCCGTGGGCGAGGTAGCCCAGGCGGAGGCCGGCATCATCGGCACGCGGGAAGTGAAGCTGCGGGCCGTGCGGGCGCTGGGACTGCCGTTCTTCCAGAAGCCGGGCAAGGTCTCGACCGATCCCGTCGCCAAGCAGGAAGGCGATGCGATCAAGTTCATCAATGACGGGCTGAGCATCGGCACGACGCCGCAGGGCGCGACCATCGGACTGGGCTTCGAGAGCGACAGCGCCGAAAAATCGGCCCGGGTGCTCAACGCCATCATCGACCAGTATCTGATCTATCGTCGCGAGGTGTTCCAGGACCGCTCCACCCCGGCCATCCAGACGCAACGCCGGGTGTTCGAGGACGAACTGGCCGAGGTGGACCGCGCCTATGAGCAGTTCCTGGCGACCAATGACATCGGCGACTTCGCTGCGACCAAGACGGCGCTGGCGACCCTCTATCAGACGACGCTGACCGAGAAATTCTCGGTCGAGAACCAGCTGAACCAGGCCGCGCGGCGGCTACAGACGCTGGAGGCCCAGCAGGAGCGGACGCCCGCCGAGGTGACCCTGCAGCAAGACCTCAATGTGTCGGCCTCCGACCAGATCCTGCAACTGCGGACCGAGCGCGAGCAGTTGCTGGCGCGCTATCAACCCGACAGCCAGCCGATCCTCGACATCGAGGCGCGGATCGCGGGGCTGCAGGAATACGTCAACACCGGCACGACCGTCGGCGCCAAGGAGGTCCGTCTGGGACCGAACCCGGTCTGGACCGAGCTGGAGACGACGCGGATCACGACCCAGGCGGAGCGGGATTCCCTTGCGGCCCGGCTGTCGTCGGTGAACCGGCAACTTGCGGACATTCTGGATCGCCAGGCGACCATGACGCGCGAAGAGTCCCAGAACTCGACCTTCGTCTCCAACCGCGACGTGCTGAATGCTTCGATCCGCGAGTTCCAGCAGCGCGAAACCCAGAGCCGGGCCGACAACGGGCTGGTGGCCGCCGGGGCCGACAATGTGCGGGTCATCGAGCGGGCGGCAGCGCCGACGCGGGGGACCAGCATGAAGCTGCCCTTGCTGGCGCTGGTCATCCTGTTCGCCGGCTTTACGGCCCTGTGTGTCGGCCTGCTGCGGGTGTTCACGCGGCGGGGCTATGCGACCCCGGCCATCGCCGGGCGGACCCTGGAGATGCCGGTCCTGGCTGTGGCCCCGATGAAGGCCCACTGAGATCGTCGTGTTAGCCTTCGGGCCAAGTTGCAACGCGTAGTCGATTCGCATGGTCGATCTGACATCAGAAATGGCGGGCCTCTGGGCCGCGCTGGGATCGGCCCCCGCCCATCGTGGACGGGTCATCCAGTTCGCATGCGCCAATACAGGCGAGGGCGCCTCGACGGTGGCGCGTGAGTTCGCCAGGCTGGCGGCGGTGCGGGCGAGGAAACCCGTCTGGTTGATCGACGCCGACATGGCCCAGCCCTCGCAGCAGGAGGCCGTGGCCGCAGAGCCGGAGCGGTTCGGACGACTGGGAGCGGCTGCAGCCTCATCGCCGAACGGATCGAGCTTCTTCGCCGTGACGCCGCCGGTCATGGGCCGGGATCGCAAGCCGATCGCGCCGGCGCGGCTGATGACGGCGCGGCCCTGCCTCGGCGGACGGCTGTGGATCACGCGGTTCCGGGCGGAGGTGCTGCGGTCGGGGCAGAGGGCCGAACCCCTGTCGGACCCGCGCTACTGGGACGCGATGCGGAAACATGCCGATACGGTGGTGATCGACGCCCCGGCGGCGGACCGCAGCGATCTGGCGATCACCCTGGCCCCCTTTGTGGATGCGACGGTTCTGATCGTGGCGGCCGAGAGCACGGCGGCGAACGAGCCGGTCATCCTGAGGGACGAGATCGAGGCGGTCGGCGGCCGGATCGCGGGGGTGGTGGTCAATCGCTCGACCTACTCGCCCCCGGCCTTCCTCAGGCGGCTGACGGGCTGACCCTGTCGAGGCGGGCGAGTTCGCGCGCGCCGTAGAACCGGGGTTCGAAACCCTTCATCCAGAAGATCTTTCCGAGACCGCGCGCGGCCCTGTCCATCAGGTGGGCGCGGGAGGGATGGGCCATGATGGTCACCATGATGGCGGCGAGGCCCCAGACGAGGGCCTGAACGGCGCCCACGATCATCCAGCGGGCGACACCGGGCCAGTCGCCGGCCTTTGCTGCGGTCTGGCTGGGCCCCTGACCATAGGCGAAGGCGCGGGACAGGGCGTAGCGCATCGTGGCCCGGTGGGACGGGGCGAACTCGTCGACCCAGGCGTCGGCGGCCCAGCCGAAGGTCCCGCCGCGCGCCTCGAGTGCCGCGAACAGGGCGTCGTCCTCGCCGCCCGACTGGTCGGCCGAGGCGTCGAACGGGGCGGTGCCGGGCAGGGCCGTGGCGCGGATCATCAGGGAGTTGCCGCAGCCCCAGGGCTTGTCGATCCGCTGTGTGGTGGTCGGACCCGCGCGGCCGAAGAAGGCCTCGAGGTAGGGGGTGGCCCAGCCTGTGTCGGCGGGGACGCGGCCGGCGATGGGGCCGAAGATGACATCGGTCCGGGTCTGGTCGAGGGCGGTGAGGAGAGCGGCCAGCCAGCCGGGCGAGGCGGCCTCGTCGTCGTCAAGGAAGGCGATCAGGGGCGCGTCGGTCAGCGACAGGCCGGCGTTCCGGGCCGTGGCGACGCCGGGACGCGGCTCGTGGCCATAGATCAGGGGGCACGGGCACTCGGGCGTCAGGCGGGCGACCGTCTCCCGCGCCGTGGCGGCCGGGTCGTTGTCGACGACGACGATGGAGGCCATCGGCGCGGTCTGGGCGAACAGGGACCGCAGCGCCCGCTCCAGACTCTCCGGACGGCGCATGGTCGGCACGAGGACCGACACCGGCTGCATCACACGGCTCCGGCGTAGAGGGCGGCGCGGTAGAGGCGCAGAGAGAAGGCGCGGGCCCGGGTCGGCATCCAGGTCGTGGTGGCGACCCGTTTGATCCAGGGGCGGATGACGCCGATGGCGGGGACCTTCTTCAGCAGGCGGGCGGCCTTGTAGCTGGGGTAGGTCCCGACGATGTCGGGGTGGCGGGCGACGACCCGGGCGAAGTTGCCGGCGGACTGTTCGTATTTCCCGGCGAGGGCCTCGACCGTGTCCAGACCCATGTGGGTGGCCGGGTTGTCGACGTGGACGACGGTGAAGCGACGCGAGACCCGCATGGCCCATTCGACGTCCTCCCAGCCCCAGCCGGAGAATTCGGCGTCGAAGGTCTCGGCCTCGAAGACGTCGCGGCGGACCAGCAGGTTGGAGGTGAAGACGTATTTCTCCGGCGTGCGGGCGCGCTCCTGATACGGGACGCAGTCGCTCTTCGCGGCCATGGAGCGGTGGACCTGGAAGCGGGCGTCGGTCGGAGCCTGGAGCAGGGAGAAGCCGCCGAAGGCCACGGCCGGATCCTCGCGGGCGACGAGGTCGGCCCAGGTCCACAGGAAGCGGCGATGGTCGGGACGCATGTCGCTGTCGAGGAACAGCAGCGATCCGCCGCGCGCGGCGTCGGCGAGGCGGTTGCGGCCCTTGGAACGGCCTTCGTTGGCCTTGAGGGTGATCAGGCGGGCGGGGAGGGCCATGGCCTTGATCTGCGCCTGCAGACGGGCGGTCAGTTCGGGGTCGTTGGTGCCGTCGTCCATGACGATGATCTCGACCGCGCGGTCGACCGCGCCGGCCTCCTCGTCGAGCAGCTGGAGCAGGTCGGACGGGTCGTCGCGCAGGAAGGGGATCAGGACGGAGACGGCCGGATTAGCGCCGCGTCGCTTCGCATTGTCGGTGATGACGGGACGGCTCATGCGGTCGCGCTCCGGTTCAGGCGGGCGCCGATCAGGCGTGTGGCGAGGTCGCGGACCCCGGCGGCGTTCAGGATCATGACGACGCCGCCGTAGACGATCGCACCGACCCCGGCCTTGAGGATCAGTTCGGCCACGCCCCCGATGGCGGGCAGGGGCAGGACGGCGGCGGCCATGGCGGCGGAGGCGACGCCGCAGCGGATCAGGGTGTCCCAGGGGATGGGCATGGCGACGATCGAGCGGCCCATGCCGATCGAGGCCAGGACGCCGATGCCGAAGCTGGTCGCCGTAGCGATGGCCGCGCCGTGCACGCCCATGCTCGGGACGAGGATCAGGTTCAGGATCACGTTCGCTCCCGCCGGGATGCAGAGGGTCAGGAGCAGGCGATCGGTGCGGCGGCCCAGCACGAAGGACTGGCTGAGGTAGTAGGCCGTCGAGCCCGAGAGCAGGGCCGACAGGGCGATCCACGGCGTGACCGAGGCGGCGACGGAGCGCAGGTCCTCGCCGATCATGAAGTCGGCGAGCGGACGGGCGACGAGGGCCACGCCGACGGCCGCGGGCAGGCCGATCAGGATGAAGGTCGAGGCCTGTTCGCGTGCGGCCTTCATAAAGGCCTCGCGGCTGCCGCGCTCCCAGGCCATGATGAGGGCGGGCGTTCCGGCGGCGCCCAGCCAGATGAACAGGACGTCGAGGGTGCGGTTCGCGAGACTGTAGCCCGCGTGATAGGCGCCGACCGCTGCCGGACCCATGTAGATCTCGAGCAGGAACCGGTCGGTTGAGGCCATGATCAGCGACAGGCCGAGACCGGCCGCGATCGGGTAGCCGTAGCGGGCATAGGACCCGAGGCGGTCGCGATAAAGGACCCCGCCGCGCGCCTGTTTCAGCTCGTTGGGCAGGACGAAGGGCAGGACCAGCAGGGGGCCGACGGCCAGGCCAATCAGGGGCGAGGCCGCGCCGACGCCGTGGAAGGCGCAGAAGGCGCCGATGGCGAAGCCTCCGAGGGTGACGGCGATGTCCATGCCGGCCGATTTCGTGACCTCGCCCGAGGCCCGGAACCGCTCCTGGGCCAGTTTGGCGAGACAGCGGATCGGGATGCCGACCAGACCCGCGGCGATCGCCAGCTTCAGCCCGTCGCCGATGGGCGAGACCCAGAGCAGCAAGGCGGCGAACGGCAGGACGGCGACGCTCATCACCGCAGCCGTGCGGTACAGGGTCAGGAAATGGTCGGCCAGGGCCTGGCCCTGCTCGGCGGCCCAGAAGCGCGCCATGGCGGCTTCCAGCCAGCTGAAGGTGCCGACATGGACGAGGGTCATGATCGAGAAGGCGATGGCGTACCGGCCGAAATCCTCGGCCGACAACAGGCGGGTGAAGACGACGATAGCCCCGAACCCGACCAGACCCTGGATGATGTTGGCGGGCAGGTAGCCCCAGACGCCGCGCCAGAACATCAGCGAACCGCCGCGCGGTCGCCGAGCAGGACGGGGATGGTGACGAGCATGATCCAGAGGTCGAGCCACAGGGACTGACGCTCGATGTAGTCGATGTCGAGCTGGACCCGACGGCGCACGTCCTGGGCCGAGTGGAGCGGACCGCGCGAGCCCTTGATGGCGGCCCAGCCGGTCATGCCGGGCTTCATGCGGTGACGGTGGGCGTATTCGGCCACGAGACGGGCGCTCTCGACCGCGCCGGTCTTCATGCCGATGGCGTGGGGGCGGGGGCCGACCAGGGACATCTCGCCCTTCAGGACGTTGAAGATCTGGGGCAGTTCGTCGAGGCTGGTGGAACGAATGAAACGTCCCACGCGGGTGACGCGGTCGTCGTCGGTCGTGACCTGACGGCTGGCGGTGGCGTCGGCGGCCTCCTGGCGCATCGACCGGAATTTCCAGACCACGATCTCCTCGTGGATGAAGCCGTGGCGACGCTGGCGGAAGAAGACGGGACCGGGACTGTCGAGGCGGATGGCGAGCGCGGTCAGGGCCATGATCGGCGCCAGCAGGATCAGGGCGACTGTACCGATGACGAGGTCCTGGATCCGCTTGTTGAAGGCGCGGCGGTCGTCGTCGACGCGGCCGTCGAGCGAGGCCAGGGGCGCGCTCGCCAGACGGTCCAGGGCGGCGCTCCGTTCACGCTCGTCCACCGGATCGACCAGCAGGGTGACTTCGTTCGGAAGGGCGGACAGGCGGGCAGTCAGTTCGCGGACGCGCTTTTCGGCCTTCGGGTCGATGGCGAGGACGATGCGGTCGACATAGGGCGTCATCCGGTGGGTCATCAGGGCTTCGGCATCGCCCAGGACCGGGACGCCGACCAGGCTGTCCGGCGAGCGGGCCAGACGGTCGTCGAAGACGCCGAGCACATTGATGTCGCGCCGCTGGAGCGCATCCCTGATCAGGGTTTCGGCGTGACGGGTGGCGCCGACCAGGACGATGTTCGGCGTCAGTGCGCCCTTGCCGCGCCAGCCGGCGACGAGGTCGCTCCAGCCCATGTGCAGGGCATAGAGGCTGACGGTCACCAGGGCGGTCCAGATAATGTAGGCGGACAGGGTCGCTCCACCGGCGAGGACGGCATCCAGCAGGACAGCCGTAGCGCCGCCGCTCAGGGACAGTGCGGCGACGGCGGCCAGATGCAGGGGCACCTTCTGATCCCGCGTGAACCGGTAGAGGCCAAGTGACCGCATCAGGCCGAGCACGACCACGGCGCCGACGACCAGCGGCAGGGCGGCCGACAGAGGCGCTGCAAACAGGCCGCCGGGCGTCATGGCCCAGACCATGGCGACGGTGATGATCGACACCGCGGCGACGTCGGCGCTGCGGAACCAGTGGACGGCGAGGCGCGAGGCGTGACGCTGGCGCGCATTCAGCCAGACCTCGGGACGGAAGGGGCCGCGACGCGCGGCGCCGTCGGCCTTCGATGGGGCTACGGTCCGGGCGGCGAGCGCCTGCAAACCCGGCGCGTCGAGCCGCGCTGCGGTCTCACCCGCGTCGGAAAACGCCGTCGCGCGGCCGATATCGATGGCGCTTGTCATAACGCCAGTCTGCACAGGCCCCGTGGATGTCACGTTAACGCGACGCGCGTCACTGCCCCACGTGGTCCCGGCGCCTCGTGGCCTTCATCGGCAGACCGCCGTCTGGCACCCGTTGAAGCGGCGGGCGTGCTTGCTCAAGGATCCTGTATGGACCCGGTGAACGTTGGTCAGATGCGTTGTGTATCAACCCCGATCGCCGCATCTTCGCCTTGGCCGTGGTCTTTGATCCAGCGTCACAGTTGAGAGCCGCACAAGCGGCCATACGAGGAAACACCCATGAATGACGCGGTCGATCCGGCCCCGCCCATCTTCGCCGGCTGGCCCGCCATGGGTCTCGCAGAGGCGACGGCCCTGCTGACCCAGCCGGGAACGCTGTTCGAGATCGAGACGGTCGAGATCGAAGGACGTCCGGTTAAGGTCTGGAAGAACGCGCCGCCGACGCTGATGCACACCTTCCTCGCCGGCCGTGCGCACGGGGCGAAGACCTTCATTGTCTATGGGGAGGAGCGGGTCACCTTCGAAGCCTTCGCCCGGGCGACCCTGGCCTTCGCCGCCGAGCTGAGCGCCTCGGGCGTGGTCGCCGGAGATCGGGTGGCTGTGATCATGAGGAACCTGCCGGAATGGCCGGTCGCCTTCTTCGGCGCGGCCCTGCTGGGTGCCGTCGTGACGCCGCTGAACGCCTGGTGGAGCGCCGAGGAGCTGGCGTTCGGGTTGAAGGACTCGGGCAGCAAGGTCGCGGTGGTCGATGCCGAACGGCTGGCGCTGATCCGTCCCGCGCTCGATGACCTGCCCGACATTACCCGGGTTTTCGCCTGCCGGATGCCGGCATCGCCGGGCGACGCGCGCGTGACCGCGCTGGAATCCGTGATCGGCGGTTCCGGCACCTGGGCGGACCTGCCCGAGGGCGCAATGCCGGGCGTCGCGATCGGGCCGGAGGATGCGGCGACCATCTTCTACACCTCGGGCACCACCGGGCTTCCCAAGGGCGCACTGGGCACGCATCGCAATGCGGCCTGCAGTCTGGTCGCCGGCCTGTTCTCCCTGAGCCGAAGCTATGTGCGAAGGGGTGAGGCCCCGCCGCAGATCGATCCCGATGCGCCGCAGAAGGTGGGCCTGGTCTCGATTCCCTTCTTCCACACGACGGGCTGCAACGCCGTCCTCCTGCCCGGCCTGGTCATCGGCCAGAGGCTGGTCTGCCAGCGCCGGTTCGATGCAGGCGAGGCTTTGATGCTGATCGAGCGCGAGCGGATCAGTTCGATCGGCGGCGTGCCCACGGTGGCGATTCAGTTGCTGCAGCATCCGGACCGGGACAAGTACGACCTGTCGTCGCTGGAGCTGGTCGCCTATGGCGGCGCGGCCGCGCCGAGCGCCCTGGTCGGGGAGATCGCGAAGAAGACCACCGGCCGTCCCGGATCCGGCTGGGGCATGACCGAGACCTCGGCGACCCATACCCATCATCTGGGCGAGGACTATCTGAACCGCCCCGACAGCTGCGGACCGGCCATTCCGGTCGGAGAGATCAGGGTCGTCGACGCGGATGGGCGGGAAGTTCCGACGGGCGAGGTCGGAGAACTGCTGGCCTATGGACCCAACATCGTGCGTGGCTACTGGAACCGGCCGGAAGAGACGGCCCAGACCTTCGTCGACGGATGGGTGAGGACGGGAGATCTGGCGCGCGTCGATGACGAGGGTTTCTGTTTCATCGTCGATCGGAAGAAGGACATCATCATCCGGGGCGGGGAGAACATCTACTGCCAGGAGGTCGAGGCGATCCTGTTCGAATATCCGGGCGTGGCCGAGGTCGCCCTGGTCGCGCGGCCCCATCCGGTTCTGGGCGAGGAGCCCGTGGCCTTCGTGTCGGTTGCGCCCGGTCAGACGGTTGACGTCGAGGCGCTGCGGGGTATGACGGTGGGGCGCCTCGCGGCCTTCAAGAGGCCGGTGGACATCTATCTGCTCGACCAGCCCATGCCGAGAAACGCCGCCGGCAAGGTGCTGAAGACCGACCTCAAGGCGATGCTGACCGAGAAGGCCGGGGCCTGAGTCCCGGCGTCTCGGCACAGGAGCCGGACGTCTGCGCCCGGGCGGCTCCGCCCGGGCTGGATCGCCCGGCTCAGCGCACCATCAGGCGCGACCCGAAATACCCCGCCAGGGCCGCTGTGGCCGCCAGGAAGGTGCCCCAGGTCATGTCGACCAGGGTGATCGTCATAGACCAGCGGGTCAGGGTCGCCTGGTTGGTCAGGTCATAGGTGGCATAGGCGACGAGGCCGAAGACGGCGCCGTTGATCGCCGCGCGTTGCCATGAGCCTTGCTGGAGCGCCGGAACGGTCGCCAGGAAGGTCACGCCGGACAGGAACAGGACGTAAAAGGCGATCGCCGGCGGCAGGAGGAAGGATTCCCTCATCCAGTCGCCCAGCACGGGGCGATAGAGGCGGTCGCCCATGACCGTCAGCCAGACGGCGTCGAGCGCCAGCATGACGACGGCCGATATGCCGAAAGCAGCGAGATAGCGCATGTCTTCAGATCCCCTTCAGGCGGTAATGGCTGACGCCCCACACCGTTCCATCGCTGTCGCCGAACAGGCCGGCCGTGGCCATGAAGAACCGGCGCCAGCGTCGCATCCACAGGGCGTGGTCGGCACCGTAGACCTCCTTCATCAGGCCCCGGATCTCCTCGACGTTGTCGTCGAAATTCTCCAGCCAGTCATCGGCGGTGCGCCGGTAGTGGGTCCCGCTCCAGCGCCAGTCCTGCTCGACCTCGAACAGATCGGCATACTGGCGGATCAGGTTGTGGCTGGGCATGACGCCGCCGGTGAAGAAATGCTGGGCGATGAAGTCGGCGTCGTCGGAGACCTCGAACCGGTAGGGGGCGTCGATGTGGCTGAAGACGTGAAGGAACATCCGCCCGTCGGCCTTCAGCCAGGTCCGGGCACGGGTCAGGAGGGCGCGCCAGTTGGCCATATGCTCGAACATCTCGACCGAGACGATCCGGTCGAAGGTCCGATCAATGTCGAAGACATTCATGTCGGCGGTGACGATGGTCAGGTTGGTCAGGCCGCGCGCCGCAGCCTCGCCGTCGATGAAAGCCTTCTGGCTGCGGGAGTTCGACACAGCCGTGATGGTCGCGTTCGGATAGCGCTCCGCCATCCACAGCGACAGCGAGCCCCAGCCGCACCCGAGCTCGAGGATCGCCTGACCGTCCTTCAGGTCCGCATGTTCGCAGGTCAGGCGCAGGGCTGACGCCTCCGCGTCGTCGAGCGAGGCGTTCGGGGTCTCGTAGAAGCAGCTCGAGTATTTCCGGTGCGCGCCGAGGCAGAGCTGGAAGAAGCGGGCCGGCAGTTCGTAATGCTGCTGGTTGGCGGCGTCCGTGTGCTCGGCGACGGGCCGTTCGGCCATCTCGCGGGCGAACCCGGCCTCATCTTCGGGGGCGGAGGCGTAGGTCTTGCGCGCTGTCGCGACCAGCAGCGCGATGGCCGGGCGGGTGATGAAGTCGGGGAAGGGCGCGTCCTGAAGCTTGTTCACGCGTTGGGCGAGGAGGCTCATGGCTGTGGTCCTTCAGAGTCAGCGCTGGATCAGTTGGCGGGTCGGCAGGCCGAGCTCGGCCATCCGGTTGCGCAGTCGGGTCTGTTCGGCCGCACTGATCGTCGGGCTGCGCGACAGCAGGGCCGGGAACCGGCCGTCGGCCGTGGTGGCGATCATCCAGCTGTAGTCGGGAGCGACATCGATCACCCAGTAGCGCTGGCGGATCAGGCCCGCGAAGAAGCTGGCCTCGAACTTGGCGTTGGTCGTGGTGTCGGTGACGCGGGCGCGGGTGTTGATGGTGGTGACGCGACCGTCTCGGGTTCCTTGTCGACAGGTCTGGCTGATCGAGAAGTCGTTCGGCGCGCGGCGGCTCCAGACCTGGCTCGCGGCCCAGCAGTCGCGCTGGTGATCATTCGGGGTGCGCAGGATCTCGTGCCAACGGCCCATGAAGCGGTCGAGGTCAATCGTGCGTCGGGGTTCCGGCGCCTGGGCGGATGCGGTCGTCGCGATCATCAGCATGAGGGCGGCCGCGAGCGGCAGGGTGAATCTAGGCATGTCGGGCTCCGGCGGAGGGTTCAGACGGTCCCCCGACCGTGACGGGATAGGCGGGCGTGATCCCGCCCCGCAGACGCAGACCCTTGAGCGCAAGGCGGATCGCCTCCCAGTGGATGCCGGCGATGACCTTCAGCGTCAGCAGGGGATGGCTCAGCCAGGCGCGACGCAGATTGGCGTCGGTCAGTGGGGTCCGTACGCCCGAAAACCCGGTCAGAAGCATCGGGCCCTCGGCGTCGTCCACGGTGATGGAGACGCGGGTGATTTCATCTGCCACGCCTTCGGGGGGATCGACCTCGAACCGGTAGGTCAGGTCCATGTCCATGAAGGGCGAGACGTGGAAGGCCTTGTCGACCGCCTGACGCACCGGCCCTGAGGCGGCACCGACCGGCATCAGGTAGGAATGACGGCCGCCGAAGGTGTTGGACACCTCGTAGAGGATGGCGGTCAGCCGGTCGTCTTCGGCGTGGCAGAAATAGACGCTGATCGGGTTGAAGCCGTAGCCCAGGATACGGGGCAGGGTCAGAAGCTGGACCCGGCCGCCGGCGGGGATGCCGGCGTCACGCAGTCTCTGTTCGATCTGCACCTTGAGAGGGGTTTCGGAGCCGTCGCCATGGTCGGCCTGGCGCAGGGTCATCAGTCCGAAACGGCCGGCGCCGAGCCAGCGCAATCGGCCGATGAGATCGTCCCATTCATCCAGATCGACCAGCAGCATGAAGAGGCGGTAGCGCAGGGCGTGGACTTTCGGGCGCAGGCGGCGATGGAACACCGGCCCCGTGTAGATCCCGGATCGCAGGCCCGCCGACATCAGGCGGCCAGGGTCTGGACGCCGGGGACGGGCAGGGGGATGCGGCCGCTCTCGTTCTCGACGGTCCAGGGTCTGCGGACGCCGCCGATGTCTTCGGCGACGGCCAGTCCGGCCTGGAGTCCATCCTCGTGGAAGCCGGAGCCGAACCAGGCCCCGCAGAACCAGGTGTTGTTCCGTCCCTGAAGCGCGCCCAGGGACCGCTGGGCCTCCATCGCCGCGGCGTTGAAGATCGGATGGTCGAATTCGCGGTCGGCCAGGACCAGAGCGGGATCGGGGTCACGCTCCGGGTTCAGGGTCACGAACAGATCCGGCCCCGGCAGCTCCTGCAACAGGTTCATCCAGTAGGTGACGCTGGCGGCGCCGTCCGAACCGGCATGGCCGGCGCCGACATAGTTCCAGGCGGCCCAGGCACCGGGCCGCCGCGGCATGAAGCTGCGGTCGCGGTGCAGGACGACGCGGTTGCGACCGTAGGCCATGGGCTGGAGCAGGCGACGCTCGTCCGCGCCCGGGTTCGCCAGCAGGGCCAGGGCCTGATCCGAATGGACGGCCAGGACGACCGCGTCGAATCGCTCCGCCCCGTCGCGGGTATGAAGGGTCGCCCCGTCCTGGTCGCGTTCGATGCGCGTGACCGGCGTGTTCAGGCGCACCTGTCCCCGGAAGTCCGCGGCGAGCGCCTCGACATACCGACGGCTTCCTCCGGCCACCGTGCGCCAGGTCGGCTTCATGTCGACCTCGAGCAGGCGGTGGTTGCGATAGAAGCGGATGAAGGCGGCGGCCGGGTAGTCGGCCATCTGCTGCGGCGTGGACGACCAGATCGCCGCAGCCTGGGGCAAAAGGTGCAGGTCGCGGAAGGCCTGGCTGTATTTGCGGTCGTCAAGGTAGCTGCCCAGGGAGCACAGGGACCGGTCCAGTTCGGCCAGGTCGCCTGCGGCGGTGCGGTGGAACCGCATCAGATCCAGGAGCATGCCCAGGAACCGGGGGCTGGCCAGGTTGCGCTTCTGGGCGAACAGGCCGCGCGCGCCGTGGCTGGAGTATTCGAAGCCGCCCGAGCTCATCGAGACGGCGAAGGACATGTGGGCCGCCTTGCTCTCGACGCCGAGGTTGTCGAGCAGGGCGGTGAAGTTCGGATAGTTCGGTTCGTTGTAGACGATGAAGCCGGTGTCTACAGCGACGGGGCCGTCCAGCGACGGGGCGTCGACCGTGCAGGAGTGACCGCCGAGACGATCCTCCGCCTCGAACAGAACCACGTCGTGACCGCGTGACAACAGCCAGGCCGCCGAAAGTCCCGAGATCCCCGCGCCGACCACTGCAATGCGCCGCCCGGGGCCGGTGGTCGGGTCGAGTGTACGGTCGAACATGGAACTGCCTGTCATCAAGCCCGGGATATCAACAGCTACGCTTGAACGGTCGCACTGGATGCCGATCCGTCGCGGGACAAGGTCATGTGGACGACGTCCGTGCGGCCCGAGCGGAAGCCGGCCTCGCAGTAGGCGAGGTAGTAGCGCCAGAGGTGGCGGAACCGTTCGTCCTTTGTGGCGGCGGCGCCGGTGTCGAAGGCGATCCGCCAGCGGCGCAGGGTTTCCGCATAGTCCGCCCCGAAGCGGCGTACCACCTCACCCTCCAGTCCGGCGGCACCGATCGCACGCGCCAGCCGCGGTTCGGACGGCAGCATCCCGCCCGGGAAGACATACATCTGGATGAAGTCGGGACGCCGCCGGTAGGTCGCGAGCAGGTCGTCCCGGATCGTGATGATCTGCAGACCCGCCCGGCCGCCGGGCGCAAGCCGGGCGCGGACGGTTTCGAAGAAGGTCGGCCAGTAGGCCTCGCCCACCGCCTCGAACATTTCGACGGAGACGACGCGATCGAAGGTCCCCTGGACGTCGCGGTAGTCGATCAGCTGGATCGAGACCCGATCGTCGAGCCCGGTCCCGGCGATGCGCTGCTCGGCGAAGGCCTTCTGGGAGGGCGACAGGGTGATGGCGGTGACGCGCACTCCGCGTTCTCTCGCCAGATACTCTGCGAATCCGCCCCAGCCGCAGCCGATCTCCAGCACCGACTGGCCCGGCTGGATGTCGGCGGCGTCCGCCAGGGCGGCGTATTTGGCGTGCTGGGCGGCTTCGAGGGTCTGGTCCGGCGCGTCGAAGAGGGCGGAGGAGTAGGTCATCCCCCGGTCCAGCCACTGGGCGTAGAAGTCGTTGCCGAGGTCATAGTGGGCGACGATGTTCCGCCGCGACCCCTTGCGGGTGTTCGACGAGAAGGCATGGCGGACCGCATCGATCGCACGCGCAACGGGATTGCCACCTACAAGCCGGCCGAGATGGTCGTAATTGTCGGCGAAGGCGAGAAGGAGGGCGGGCAGGTCGGGCGTGTCCCAGTCTCCGGCGACATAGCCTTCGGCAAACCCGATATCCCCGCGCCGGACCATCCGCGAGAAAGCCCGCCAGTGCCGGATGCGCCAGACAATCGTCTGCGGGGACGCTGGGCCGACCTCCATCGTGCGTCCCGCCGGATCGACAATCATCAGCCGGCCGACCCGCCATAGCGACGAGAGGGCCCGCATGAGCGGACCGGCCCAGGGCGGCCTGGCCTCGCCATATGAAGCGGTCTCGATCACGCCCGGAGTGTCGGTCATCATTCATCCTGTTCGATCGCCGAAGCGCCGGCGACGACCCCATATCATGCAGGAGCATGCGGTGGAGCCTGTCGCGCCGTCTTTGGTTGAGCTTGGTGATATACGCGGGTGCGAAACGATCGGATGCGGCCGGACAAGCGCCCTCGCCGGTTTGATCCGGGGCCCGCCTCAACCCCTGCGGCCGGGACGGACTGAAGCAGAGGCGAATCCGACCCGACGTCGCCCGAACCTGCGGGCCCGGGTTGACGGTCGGGAGCTGCGCTTGCCCAGCCGGCGACCAGGAGCGTCTAGACGGGCCCCCCGTTTCTCATCCAGCCACAGCGACGGTTCCGTGGTCGGGCCGTATTCCCTGATGGCAGGCGTTCACGGCCGGTCGGTCAGCGGGCCGCGGCCGTCGCTATAAGGTGGTCGCTGATCGCCTGGTAGGCCGGTAGAGAGGTCGGATCGATAAGGGCGTTCCCGGCATTGGGGCCGGACGCGAAGCGCACAATGGTCATTTCGGCTTTCGGATCTACGTAGCAGGCTTGGCCGAAGACGCCGCGCGCCATGAAGGCGCCGTTCGGATTGTGCGAGACCCACCACTGGTCGTGATAGCTCCAACCGGGCAGGGTCTCGTAACCGCCAAAGACGAAGGCGGCGGGATCGCCCCCCGACTGAATGTCGGCAACGACGGTCTCGGGTACAATCTGGCGACCGTTGAAGCGGCCGCGATTTCTCATCATTTCGCAGAACCGGCCGAAGTCCCGAAGCTGCAGGTTGAGCCCCCCGGCTGCGTAGCCGGCTCCGTTCGAACCGACCTGGATATAGGCGTCGCGCTCCATTCCCATCGGTCGCCAGAAGCGTTCGCTCATGACCTCGGCGAGGGTCATGCGGCTGACGCGTGAGACCAGCCAGCCTGCGACCTCTGTGTTGACGGACTTGTAGTGGAACTCCCGTCCGTGCTCGCCGGCCTTTTTCAGGGTCTTCAGGTAGTCATAGCCGGTGGTTGGTCCCGAGTATCCCGGAGGTCGGGGCAGCATCCCGACCGCACGGACAAAGTGGAAGGCGTCGGAGTCCGGATCGGTATAGACCTCGGTGTAGGCGAGGCCGGTGGTCATATCGAGCACCTGACCCACCGTGGCGTCGGCAAAGGCGCTGTCAGCCAGTTCGGGCAGGTACTGCGTGACCAGGGCGTCGCGATCGAGCCGGTCCTCAGCGATCAGCATCGCCGCCAGGGTTCCAACAAACGACTTGGTCACCGAGTGGGCGAGGTGCTGTCCCTGCGCCGTCAGGGCCCCGAAATAGCGCTCATAGACGATCTCGCCCCTGTGCATGACCAGGATGCCGTCGGTGTAGTTGGCGGCCAGGGACTGTTCCCAGGTCATGGGCGTCGCGGCCCCCATCGGGGTGAAGGTGACGGCGTCGAGGTCAGCGCGCAGCGCCACGGGCAGGACGCTGACCGGACCGTCGCCGCGCGAGATCTCGGCTGTCGGCATCAGTTCGCGCCAGTGCGAGAAGCTCCAGCGGATCTGGGGAAAGCGCAGGAGGCTCTGATCCTCGAACCGGATCAACCGGTCGGGTGACGGGGGCGAGCCGACCATCCAGCCGAGGGTGACCGGATCCGTGGCCGCGGCGTCCGGAATTCCCGACATAGACTGGGCGCTGGCGAGCGTGGGGGTCAGGAGGGCCGCTGCCATCATGATCGGCCAGTGCTTCATCGCGGCTTCCCGATTGTTGCTGGTCGAAGGCTATCGGAACGGTCTGCTTGCGTAAACAGACTTGCATGACATCAGACTATGTCATGTCCCTCGCGCGCCGTCGGCGAAATGACTTGCAATCTTGGACCAAAAGCAAAATCATTCTGCAAAACAAATCTGGAAACGTCATGGATCAGGCTGCTCGAACGTACCGGCCAGGGGCGAATCCGGGTGAGGCCGGCTGGCCGAACCCCTCGCGGGCGTGGGCCACGGTTTTCGTCCTGATGGCCGCCTATGCGCTGGCCTTCGTTGACCGTCAGATCCTGACGTTGCTGGTCGAGCCGGTACGCCGGGACCTCAACATCAACGACACCCAGTTCAGCCTCCTGAGCGGTCTCGCCTTCACGCTGTTCTATACCGTCATGGGGTTGCCGTTCGCATGGCTGGCGGATCGGAGTTCGCGCCGCAACCTGATCATCGCCAGCATCGGATTCTGGTCTCTCATGACCGCGGCGTGTGGCATGGCCAGCAGCTTTCTGACGCTGTTCCTGGCGCGTATCGGGGTCGGCGTGGGCGAAGCCGGGCTTTCACCGGCGGCCTATTCCATGATCGCGGACAATTTTCCGCCCGCCCGCCGCGCGCGGCCGCTCGGAGTCTATGCCATCGGCTCGATCTGCGGGGTAGGGCTCGCCCTGATCATCGGCGGGGCCGTCATTCAGTGGGCCATGACCGCGCCGCCGGTCAGCCTGCCCCTGCTGGGTGAGTTGAAGAGCTGGCAGCTGGCGTTCCTGATCGTCAGTGTCCCGGGGCCGATCCTGATGCTGGCCATGCTGCCTCTGCACGAGCCGAAGCGACAGGAGAAGGCGCTGGCGGACGGCGAGACGCGGCCGTCGTTCGTCGCCTTCCTGCGTCGTCGCTGGCAACCCTTCACCCTGCTGTCTCTTGGCTATTCCCTGATCGGCGTCTCGGTGGCCGCCTATCTGACCTGGACCCCCGCCTTCATGGCCCGGCGCTTCGGCTGGGAGATGAGTCAGGTCGGCGCAGCCTACGGAACCGTTCTTCTGATCTTCGGAACCGGCGGGATACTCGTCGGCGGATGGTGGTCTGACCGGATGGCGGCGCGAGGGGCCCCGGATGCCGTTCTGAGAGCCGCCATGGCGGGCGCCGCTCTCGCCCTGCCTTTCGCACTGGGCGCACCATTTGCCCCGAACGGGACGCTGGCGATGTCGATGATCGCGGCCATGTCGTTTGCATTCGGCCTGACCCAGGGGCTGCCGGCGCCGAGCCTCCAGGCCATTGCACCGAACCGCCTGCGGGCGAGGGTCATGGCCCTCTACCTGCTCATTGGCAACATCGTCGCCTTCACGGTCGGTCCGACCGGCGTGGCGCTGATCAGCGACTATTGGCTGAAGGACTCCGCACGGATCGGCGTCGCCGTGGCGATCATGTCCGCCGTGGTGGTGCCACTTGGATTGCTGTCCCTGCTCGCGGCCCGCAAGAGTTTCATCGAGGCATCGGCGTTCGAGTCCGGCGAGGGCTGACGCCTTCGTCCCGGCGGACCACCTCGGGACGGTCCGTCCCCGGCGCCTGTCAGGCCGCCGGTCAGTCACTGTAACGTCCGCCGGATGCCCTGCATGGGCCGCTGCAGGGGCTCTGCGCGCCGGCCTGACCGGCGGCTCCGACGGTTCCGGGCGGCGGCAGGGAAGCGACCTTGTCGACAGTCGCGCAGACGTTCCTGCGACCAAAGAAAAACGCCCGCGATGCTCCTGTCGGAGGATCGCGGGCGAAGTCGGTCGGGACGGAAGGACTTCTGATCAGAAGGCGTAGCTCAGATCGACGCCATAGGTTCGGGGGGCGCCGTAGTAGTTCATCAGGTCGCCGAAGAAGGTCTGGGCAGCGACGGCATAGAGCTCGTCCGTCAGGTTCTTGCCCCAGACCGTTACGTTCCAGTCGGCATTGGGCGGCTGGAACCGCAGCGACGCGTCAAGCAGGCCGAACGGCTCCTGGCGGATGGTATTGTTGGGCGTCCAGAAGCTCTCGCCCGTCTGGGTGTAGTTCGCCTTCAGGCTGAAGGCCCGCGTCAAAGCGCCCTGTCCAAAATCGTAGGAGAAGCCGACGTTGAACTTGTTCTCGGGCGAGCGCTGGATGCGATTTCCGCTGAAGACCACGCCGGCGGAGCTGACGAAGTCAACATATTCAGAGTCGATCAGCGAGCCGGAGGCGTTGATCAGCAGGTCATCGGTTACGGCCCAGGTCAGCTCGGCCTCAAACCCCCTGATATCAGCCGCGCCGGCGTTGCTGGTGACGGTGCACAGGCATTCGAGGATCAACTGCTGGGACTGGAGGTTGGTGTAGTCCATCTGGAAGGCCGCGACGTTCAGACGGACGCGGTTGTCGAACAGGTCGGTCTTGGCGCCGATTTCGTAGTTGATCACCTCTTCGGGATCGTAACCGATGAGGGCCCCGGCCCTTGTGCCGGGGATGTGGTCCCAGCCGCCTCCCTTGAAGCCCTTGCCGGCGCTGGCATAGATCATGATGTCGTCGTTGGGCCGGTACTCGATGATGCCCTGCGGTGTGAAGGCGTCCCATTCGTCGCTGTAGTCGACGGTAAAGCTCTGCCCTGCGGCGAGGATCAGCGCTGCGACGCACAGGCCGTCGCCGCCATCACTGAGGCAGCGGGCAACCCGGTGTCCGCCCTTTTCGTCCCGTGTGAACCGCGCCCCGATCGTGGCGGTCAACTGATCGGTCAGCTCGTAACTGACCTGGCCGAAGACAGCCATCGTGTCGAGTTCAGCCGCGTTGGTGTAGAGATACTCGCCGCTCAGCGCTGCAATGGTCGTGTTGGTGGTGGCCTTGTTGGCATCGAAGCGCTCGACATTGTCGTGCTGGATGAAGGCGCCGAGAATCCAGCTGAAGCGGCTGTCAGGATTGTTTGACACCAGACGAACTTCCTGGGCCAGCGTCTCGGGCTCATCCTCGGCGAAGTAGAAGGTGTCAGCCAGGCCCGGGGGTGAACCCACTCCCAGCTGGTTGAAGCCCATTTCGCCGGACGAGTTGCGGTAGCCCGTGATCGCGGTCAGGCGCGCCCAGTCGAAGTCGTAGTCGATCCTAAAGCTGGCGCCGAAGGTCGTGCGGTTGGAATAGTCGCGCTGGGGGCTCAGGCTTTCGCGTGGACCCAGGCCTCGCGCGTTTCGGAAGGCGGTCACCGCGCCGATGCCTGCGGTGAAGGGATCGTCTGTCATGGTCCGGGCGCCGGGGGTCGCCTTGGACGAGCCGTAGTCCACGGTCAGCAGGGCCCGGAGCGGACTGTCATCCGGCCGGTACAGAAACTCGGCCCGGGCCTGATGCGCCGTCAGATCGTCCATGTCGTAGTTGAGCAGGGCATTGCGACCATAGCCGTCACGGTTGCGGACCTGGAAAGCGAAACGGCCGGCCAGTTCGCTGGTCAGCGGGCCGGTCATATAGCCGTCAGCGTTGAAGGCGTTGTAGTTGCCGAGCCCAGCCGTTATCCGCCCGGACGGGTCGAAGCTTGGCTTGTTGGTGACGACGCTGATGGCGCCCCCGACCACGTTCTTGCCCAGAAGCACCCCCTGGGGGCCGCGGATAACCTCGATGCGTTCGAGGTCGTAAAAGTCGGTAAAGGCCGACCCCATGCGCGAGATGTAGACTTCGTCCACGAACACCCCGACCGATGGCTCGGCGCTGGCGTCGATGATCCGGACGCTGGTGATGCCGCGAATATTCAGTTCCTTTCCGAGCGGGGTTCCCTCGGTCATGCTGAAGGACGGCACACTGCCTGACAGGCTGCTGAGGTCGACAATCCGTTGCCGGTCGAGGGTTTCACTGGTCACGGCCGTAATCGCGCTGGGCACGTCCTGCAGCCGGCGTTCGCGACGGTCCGCCGTGACGATGACGTCCTCGATTGCGGTCGCGGTTTCGGCCGGACCGGTCTGCGGTCCCGTCTGAGCCATCGCGGACAAGGGGACTGCACACAGGGCCGTCAGTGAAGTGGACGCAAGGCAAGCCAAGGTAAGTTTGCGCATTCGATTTCCCTCCCAGGGCTTCGCCCTTTTTGTTGATCCCCAAACCGACGAGATCGTCGGTCATCGGCCATTCCGGCGCGACGTGGCACGTCCGTCGGATGGTGCAGAAAGGAGGGACCTTGAAGATCCCACCAAGCTTCACGGTGCCGACAGTCCGGCAATAAATCCATAATTGCAAGTCTGTGAATTGAGCGGTCGGGCCCAACTTGCGTCAGCAGACTTTTCCCAAGTTTCCTCAATGTCTTGTGACTGTTGTGCGCTGCAAAATGACTGATCTGGGTGTTGGGAGGCGGCCGATCGGCCGCTCGCGCTCTCGCGAATCCGGTCTCCGGATCCGCATGGACCTGACCGGCCTGGTCGTCGTTGATGAGGGAGAAATTCGCGACCTTGTCGTGCGATCATCGACGGAGCCGGCCACCGGCCAGGCCCCTTGGCCGGGGCCCTCGGCGCTGCTTCCCGACAGTCTCATTTTTCCGCAGGACAGGGCCGGAGAAGGGGCTCGCGAGTCGCGTGACTGTCCGTCAGCCGGCCGACCGAGATGGGGTTTGCGGCACCATCCATTTTGAAGGCGGGTGCCGCGATCGCAACCTAGCCCTTGATGTCCTTCAGCACGGCGGCCTGGGCCGGATCAAGATACTCGTCCAGCCGTGTGATCAGACCGTCTTTCATCTGGACGACGCAGCAGGCGGCCATGCGGAACGGGCGGCCGTCAGGCAGGGTGGCCTCCAGAACATGCTGCTGAATCCAGCCATCGTGGAGGATCTCACGGCGGAGGATGTTGTACGTCCGGACCGGTAGCTTGCGATGCATCCAGGCCAGCGTCCTGAGGTTCTCGTCGACCGACTGTTCGTAGTCGTCGAAATTGTGCCAGATCCTCGCGTCCGGGGCATAGAAGGCGCGCGCAGCCTCACTGTCGCCGCGCTCAAGAGCCGCCGAGAAGCGGTCCGAGAATTCGTGAATGTCCTTGTCGTCACTCATGTTTGACTCCGAGGTGCAATGAGGGCCCGGTACTGGCATCAAGCCAGGCGTCGGTTGCGACATCCGGGCATCGGGTGACCCGTCCCTGTCCGTGAAGCTCCGGGCTCCGCCGTCAAACGGCCAGGCGCTTTCGATCTGCTTCGAGGAAGGCGACCACCTCGGCGACCGATGTGCGCGGGTTTCGCGTGTGCGGATAGGCGTGGGCGGTTCGCGGTTTGCGGTCGAACCAGATCTCATCGACGACCTCGGGCGGGCGGGTCGCCGCCAGCCAGTCGATCGTATCGGCGCCCTCGTGGTCGTTGCGGAGGATGGGGGCCAGGATCTTGCGGAACTTGGGAAGGCTGGTCTTGACCCCGGCGGTGTCCGCCCAGCCGGGGTGAACAGCGTAGGTCCTGATCCTGTCGGAGGCCCAGGCGGCCCGCCAGTGCTCAGCCAGGGCCAGCTGCGCCCGTTTGTGGGCGGCGTAGGCGGCGAAGCCGTTGAAATGCGCCTCGGGAATGTTCAGCAGCTTTTTGTTGAGGCCAAGGTTGTACAGGCCGCCGGATACGACGTTGATGACGGCCGCCCCCGGCTTCAGCGCGCCGGCTGCGTGAAGATCCTCGGTGAGGATCCAGTGGCCCAGCAAGTTGGTGGCGTAGGAGGTCTCCAGCCCTTCGGGCGTCGCCTCGAAGTGGCGCATCAACAGGCCGACGTTGTTGACGAGGACGTCGAACTGCAGCGCCGCGATCCCGGGACGTTTCGACAGGGCGGCGACGGCGGCCATCGATGACAGGTCGCAGGTGACGGGCATGATCGATCCCGGTCCCCCGGCCTCGCGGACAAGGTCGGCCAGCGCCTTCACATTGCGGCCGACGGCGTAGACGGTGGCACCCTTGGCGGCGGCCCGCAGGGCCGTGGCCTTGCCCAGTCCGCCGGTCGCCCCGGTGACGAGCCAGGTCTGATCTGAATAGTCGGCCTTGACCGGCTTGAACGGCAGGCCGCGCGCGACATAGCCGACGCGGGTGAAGGACGGGGCGAAGCGGGCGTAGAAATTGACCGACTTCATCAGAGCCTGCCAGAAGGGGGGCTCGGCCATGGGCGACTCTCCACGCGACCCACCGTCGCTTGCGTAAACACACTAAACGTTCAGCGACACTTGGCAAGCAACTTGCGTTTCTGGACTTATATGGTCAGCCTTGACCCTCGAAGGCGCGGCGAGAGCGTCGGGAGGCGTGATGACAAGACCCATCCGGGTGATCCAGTGGGCGACCGGCTCCATGGGCAAGGCCTGCCTGCGAGCGGTGCTGGACGATGACCGGTTCCAGCTGGTCGGCCTATTCGTTTACGGCGAGGCCAAGGCAGGGCGCGATGCCGGAGAGATCGCGCGTCGGCCGGATACGGGGGTGTTTGCGACACGCTCCATCGACGAAATCCTGTCGTTGGACGCGGATGTGGTGATCCACGCGCCGATGTTGTCGGCCCCTTACGTCGGGCACGATGCGGATGTGAAGCGGCTGCTGGAATCCGGCAAGAATGTCATCAGCATCAACCATTATTTCGAGCCTGCCGCCCTCGGCCGCACCTATGCCGAGGGCCTGGCTGACAGCGCTCTGAAGGGCGGCGCGACCCTGGCGGGGACAGGAGTCAACCCGGGCTGGGTGGCGGAGCGAATGGCGGCCAATGCCGCGTCCCTGTGTCTGTCGCACCGGAACATTTCGACGCGCGAGATCATCGACTGCGCAACGGTTCCAAATCCGGACTACGTCTTCGGCGCCCTGGGTTTCGGCTCAGGGCCGGGCCAGATCGACCTGACGAACGGTCCTCTGGCGGACACCTTCACGGCCATGTTCTCGCAGAGCGTGGAGGGGCTGGCCGTGCGGCTGGGTCTGTCGCTCGATCGGTTCGAACCGGACCATGCGGTCCGCCTGGCGGAGCGTGACCTGACCATAGCCGCAGGCGTCATTCGCGAGGGCACGGTGTCGGCCACGACCTGGCGCGTGCATGGTCTGATCGACGGGGTGCGGCGCATCACCCACGAGGTCAACTGGATCATGGATCCGGCCCAGGCGCCGTTCGCCGGCAAGCCTCACTGGGAGATCGAGATCGACGGCCTGCCCGGAGTCAGGATCGCCATGGATCTTGTCGACACCGCCCCGGACGGCATGCGGACCAAGCCGGAACAGTTCGCTGTCGCGGCCATGGTCCTGCAGGCCATTCCCCGCGTGATCGTCGCGCCGCCGGGCTTGCTGAGGCTCTGAACTTCGGCTGACTGACTTGCCCGTTAACGCAAGCCATGTCACTTTCGTTTAAAGACTAAAATAGACGACCGGAGGACGACAGGATGGCCGACCGCGACCCCGAGGTCCAGGCGCTGCTCGACAAGAAGGCCATTGAGGAGGTGTTGTTGAAATTCCTTCGCGGCTGCGATCGCAACGATGCTGACCTGGTCGAACGCGCCTACTGGCCGGACGGTTGGGAGGATCACGGCGGCACCTTCGACGGGCCGGCGTCCGAATGGGTGGCTGTGGTCAAGGAGCGGCTGCCCAAGGCCGGGCTGATGAACCACATGGCCATGAACATGGTCATCGACCTGAAGTCGGCGACCACAGCGACCGCTGAATGCTACATCCTCACGGCCTCGCGCCCTACCGTTGAGGGGCGGGAATTCGATGCTCGCACCCTGGCCCGCTGCGTCGACCAGATGGAGAAGCGCGGCGACGAATGGCGCATCTTCCGCCGCACCCTGTGCTGGGAATGGAACGAGGAGCGCGAGCTCTCCGAGACCTGGGCGCGCGGGGCGATCACCCGGGACCCCTCGGTGCTGCGGCGCGGGGCCAAGCGGCCCGACGACATTATCTACACTGCAGCCTGAGGCGAGCGCATGGACATTCAGGGCTCAGTGGCCATCGTCACCGGGGCTAATCGGGGTATCGGCGAAGGCTTCGTGCATGTGCTTATCGAGGAGGGAGCCGCCAAGGTCTATGCGGGCGCCCGCGACCCGGCTTCCGCCAGACATCTTGAGGACCGGTATCCCGGCAAGGTCGTGGCGGTGCGGCTGGACGTGTCCAGGCCGGACGAGATCGAGGCCGCGGCCGCGGCCTGTCCCGACGTGTCGGTCGTGGTGAACAATGCCGGCGCCTTCCACAACAAGCTTCTGATCGGAGCCGACGACATCTCCGCCGCGCGCGACGAGATGGAGGTCAACTATTTCGGACCGTTGCAGATGGCGCGTGCCTTCGCGCCGGTGCTGAAGGCGAACGGGGGTGGCGCGATCCTGAACGTGCTCTCGGTGGGAGGCATTGTCGCAGTGCCGAACATGGGCGGCTACAGCCCGTCGAAGTTCGCCATGCGTGCCGCCGGGACCTGTATGCGCGCCGAGCTGGCCGGGCAGGGGACCAGCGTCACCTCCTTGATCGTGGGATCGGTGGACACCCGGATGGCCTCGCATGTGAAGGGCGCCAAGGAGCAGCCTGAGGACATCGCGCGCGCCGCCATGAAGGGCATCACGCGCGGTATCGACGAGATCGACACCGACCGGTTCGCCATCGAGAGCCGCGCCGCCCTGGCCCGCGATCCCAAGGGGATGGAACGGGGCATGGCCAAGATGCTGCACGCCAAGGAACTGTCGACGGGCCGCTAGGCGCCGGACGAACGAGGGGGAGACCTGAATCATGCCGCCCATCACCGAAATCCTGACCATACTCGGGATCAACTTCGCGATCTGCGTCGCGTCCTTCGTCATCCTGTGGGGGATCGGCGTCGCCATCCGGGACGTGACCTTCGTCGACGCCTGGTGGGCGCTGGGCCTGGCCTTCATGGGGGTGACTACCTTCTTCATGGCCGACGGCTCGGACCAGCGGATGCAGCTGATCCTCGTCCTGGTCTGTGTCTGGGGCCTGCGTCTGGGCGGCTACATGCTGTGGCGCTGGCGCGATCACGGGCCGGACAGACGCTATGTGAAGATGCTGGAGCGGGCCCAGGCCAAGGGCATGAGCTATCCGAAGGCCGCCTGGGTCATGGTGTTCCAGCTGCAGTCACCCATCCTGTTCGTCGTCAGCCTGCCGGTACAACTGGGCCAGTTGTCCGGAACGCCGGTCGCCGTGGGCCTGATCGGCTGGATCGGCGCCGGCCTGACGGTCTTCGGCATCATCTTCGAAAGCCTCGGCGACTGGCAGATGGTGCGGTTCAAGAAGACGCCCGGCACGGCCGGAACCGTCATGGACAAGGGCCTGTGGCGCTATACCCAGCATCCCAACTATTTCGGCGACCTGTGCGTCTGGTTCGGCCTGTGGCTGATCGCGGCGGAGACCGGCCTGCTCGGCGCCGTGTCTATCGTCGGGCCGCTTCTGCTGATCGTGATGTTCTTGAAGTACAGCGGCGGCGTGTCGTACGAAAAGCGGCTGAAGCACACGCGTCCGGGCTATGAAGACTATATGGCCCGTACCAGCCTGATGGTTCCCTGGCCGCCCAAGAAGGCGACCGCCTCGGAGACGAAGTCCGCCGCATGATCCGTCCCGCCAGGCCGCGCACGATGTCCACGCCGGGGGTCGCCATGCCGGCGCCCCGGGCGGTGGGGACCCTTTTGAATGTCCATGCCGAGAGGGATCCGGATCGTCCGGCCCTGACCTTTGAAGGCGTGACCCTGACCCGGCGCGAGCTGGCGGAGCGGGTCAATCGCCGGGCTCGGACCCTGGCGAAAGCGGGGGTGGTCGAGGGCGACTTCGTCGCCATCGCCCTGCCGAACTGCCCTGCGTTTCTGGAGTTGGCCTTCGCCGTTTGGGCGCTCGGCGCGACACCGGCGCCCCTGTCGCACAAGCTGCCGGCGATCGAGCTGGCCGGCATCCTCGATCTGCTCAAGCCGCGCCTGATCGTGATCGAGGATGGGGACCGGGCGGGCGATACGCCTCGCCTCTCCGAGGCGGAGACGTATGACGTGTCGGCGGATCCTTCGCCCTTGCCGGAGATCGTGTCGAAACATCTGAAGGCCATCGCCAGCGGCGGCTCGACCGGCCGACCCAAGGTCATCGTCGACATGGCGCCGGCGATGGTCGACCCCGACGTCCTGCTGCTCGGCATGATCCCCGAGGATGTGCTGCTGAACCCCGGGCCGCTGTACCATGCGGCTCCCTTCGGCATGACCTGTTTCGCGATGGGCTGGGGGCTGCACATCGTCCTGATGCCGCGTTTCGATGCGGAGGAAACACTGCGGCTGATCGACCAGCACAAGGTCAGCTGGCTGTTCCAGGTGCCGACGATGATGCATCGAATCTGGTCCCTTCCAGAGGATGTGAAAGCGAAATACGATGTCTCGTCTCTGGACGCCGTCATGCACATCGCCGCCGCCTGTCCCCCCTGGTTGAAGCAGAAGTGGATCGAGTGGGTGGGCCCGGAGACGGTCTGGGAGATCTATACCGGCACCGAGGCCCTCGGCGGTACGGGTATTCGCGGCGTCGAATGGCTGGACCATCCCGGCTCGGTCGGGAAGGTCCTCCCCGGCTATGAGATGAAGGTGCTGAACGAGGCCGGTGAAGCCTGCGCGCCCGGCGAGGTCGGCGAGATCTATTTCATGCCGCTGCGGGGGCAGGGAACGACCTACAGATACCTCGGGGCCGAGCCGCGGGCGAACGGGACGTTCGAGACCCTGGGCGACATGGGCTATGTCGACGAGGACGGCTGGCTTTATCTGGCCGACCGGCGCGTGGACATGATCGTTTCGGGCGGGGCCAACGTCTATCCGGCCGAGGTCGAGGCGGCGATCGACAGCTTCCCCGGGGTCCAGTGCAGCGTGGTGGTGGGGCTGCCCGACGCTGATTTCGGCCAGCGCGTTCATGCCATCGTTGAGACGGCGGACGGGACTCTGGACCAGGCGGCGCTGAACGCCTTCCTCGCCGAGCGGATCGCGCCCTACAAGCGGCCGCGCTCGCTGGAAGTTACGACCGAACGGCTGCGTGATGATGCGGGCAAGGTGCGTCGTTCGGCCTTGCGGGCCGAGCGGATGCAGGCAGTCTAGAGGCGCGAATTGCACTCGCAGGACACCGAGTCCAGTGAGTGCAATTCTGAACCCAATCTTGCATCTGAATGACGCAAGCTATTGGTTTAATAAGTTAAACCGGTCTGGCCAAGCGTCAGGACGCCGCCGGGTCCTTCATCTGGAAATAGTCGCGCCAGGCGACGATCTTTCCGTCCCGGAATTCGATGATGCCCATGTACGGATGGGAGACGCTGACGCCGTCGGCGTTGACGTAGTCCTCCTGACCTTCGGTCAGCACCTTGTCGCCGTTTTCGGCCCAGTTCACGAGCGTCCATTTCGTCGCCGAATGGTTGGCCCAGTATTTCGTGATGAACCGGTCGACCCACTCCTTCCCGATCAGGGGGCGGGTGCCGACATGGTAGTGGTATTCGACGTCGTCGGCGAAGAAGTCGAGGAAGGCGGGTTTATCCCGGGCCTCCGACACCGCCATCAGCGCACGCAGGCGTTCGATCGGCGTACTCATGCCGAGGCCTTTGCAGTCTCGGGCTTCGCCGGCGCATGGACCTGCGACGTGTCGTAGTAGTCGCGCATCCTGTAGATCAGGCCGTCGCGAACCTGGAAGACCTGAACGAAGGGGTTATCGATCTTCACGCCCGAAGCACGATCGACCAGAACCTCCATCCCTTCGACGAACAGGACCTCGCCGTTCTCGGCCGAATGGGTAACCCGCCACTCCTGCTGATCGAAGCCGGCCTCGTAGTTGGACAGGAATTTGCGCATCTTGTCCTTGCCTACGGCCGGACGTTTGGTGGGGTGCCAATGGTACTCGATGTCGTCGGCGAGGGTGGCAATGAAACCCTCCACATCGCGCCTCTTCCAGGCGGCCATCATGGCCTCCACGACCTGCATGTTCTGACCCACGGCCTGTCTCCCTAGTGTTCTGGTTCGTCAAACGCTAGGACCAAGAGTCTGCTAATGCAAGCGCGTTGGAGACGCTTTCAAATGCGAACTTTCGCTACGCCGTCGGCTTGATTCTTCCGGCCTTCATCAGAACGTTCTCCAGCGTCAGCCGACCCTTGCAGGCGCTGCAGCAGACCTGGGCGCTCAGCGGTTCGCCGCAGACGTGCTTGATCTTCACCGGCGGTCCGGCGCGGTCCTTCAGGTGGGTGTCGGCCCAGGTCATCATGGTCAGGGCGTGGGGATAGAGGTCGCGCCCCTTGGTCGTCAGCCGGTACTGATAGCGGGGCGGCGTCATCTCATAGAGGCGCCGCTCGAAAATGCCCGACATCTCCAGCGTCCGAAGCCGATCGGTCAGAATGTTGGAGGCGATTCCGAGCATGCTCTGGATCTCGTCGAACTTGTGCAGGCCGAAATACTGCACACTGACCACCAGGGCGGTCCAGCGATCGCCGAGCAGGTCAACAAGCTCGATGGTCGGGGCCTCGTCATTGGGCTGACGACGACGGTGCATGCGCTGGACCGGCAACTTCTCCATCCCTTGACCGGGGCCGGGCGTGAAGGAGCAGGTATGAAGCGTCAGGGGTTCGCCGCAGCCGCCGCAGCGCAGCTCCGGCAGCATGGCCTTGCCGCAGTCGGTGTGGGTAAAGACGGTCGGCGCCCGGCCGCCGGTCACGCCCCAGCGCACGCCCCAGCCCCACATCAGCATCATGGAATCGAACAGACCCAGTCCGCGCGGCGTCAGATGGTAGGCCATGCGCGCGCCCTCGTCCTTGTGGGGCTTCTTGACCAGGATGCCGTGCCGTTCCAGCGCCGCGAGACGGCTGGACAGGGTGGATCGGGCTCCGCCCAGGCGGGCGTGAAATTCCTCGAACCGCGTTGCGCCGAGAAAGGCCTCCTGGACGACCAGCAGGCTCCATCGATCGCCCAGGGCGTTGAGCGCGCGGTTAACCGAGCTCTTTGGAACGAGACGAATTTTCGGGGCGACGCGGGGCATCCCCCCTCTTAGGCGACGCCGTTAGGTCTTATCAAGCAACCGTCAATTTCTGGCGTCGCACCACCAGCCCGGCCGCCTCCCGGTCGAAGGTCGCGGCTGTGACACCCTCGTCCCTCAGTCCGGTCTTCTGGATCTTGTTGGTCGGGGTCTTGGGCAGGGCGGTCTCGACCCGGACGTAGCGCGGCACCATGAAATGGGTCATGCGCGGGATCAGCCATTCCAGCAGTTCGCGCGGATCGATCTCGGCGCCGTCGACCGGCGCCACAGCCACCATGACCTCCTGTTCGCCACCGGGCAGGTCGACGCCGTAGGCGGCGCATTCGCGGACGGAGGGGTGGGCGACGACCTCGAGCTCGATCTCCAGGGAGGACATGTTCTCGCCGCGCCGGCGGATCGCGTCTTTCTTGCGGTCGACGAAGAAGAAGCAGCCCTGGGCGTCGCGCCACATCAGGTCGCCGGTGTGGAACCAGCCGTTGCGCCAGGCCTTCGCCGTCGCCTCCGGATCGCCGAGGTAACCGCTGAACAGGGTCCAGGGGGCGTCGGAACGGATGACCAGTTCGCCAGGTTCGCCGTGCGGGACCTCGTTGTCGTGATCGTCGACGATGCGGCACTCCATGCCGACGCGGACCCGGCCGCAGGAGCGCATCACCGGATCGTTGACCGCACTGATCAACGGCCCGGAGACCTCGGTCATGTTGAACCCCGAGAGGTAGTCGAAGCCGAACCGCTTCGCGAGCGCGATGGTGTCCTCGTTGATCGGCGACAGGGTCACCATCCTCAGAGGGTTGTCGGCGTCGTCGGGCTTCGGCGGCTCCTTCATCAGGAAGGAGGTCAGGGCTCCGATCAGGCCGGAGCAGACCGTCGAGCCGGTCTCGCGCACGGTGTCCCAGAAGCGACGGGTGTCGAAAGCCTCGAACAGGGCGACCGAGCCGCCACAGGCCACCGCCGCCGTGATCGCCGCGATGCCGCCCACATGGAACATGGGCAGATTCACGAGCATCCGGTCGGACTGGACCATGTAGCCGTAGGTCACCCTGGCCGTCGTCCATTCCTGCACATAGGAGGTGACCACCGCCTTTGACGGGCCTGTCGTGCCGGAGGTGAAGATGATCACCGGCGGGTCCCAGGGGTGCTGTTCCACAGGCTGGAAGGCCGTCGGATCGCCGTCCAGCGCAGAGGCGTCCTCGATCTCGACCTGCAGTGCCGGGGGCGCGGACGGCCCGGTCAGGATCAGTCGCCCGGTGACGCCGAGCGACAAACCTTCGAGGCGCGGCGCCAGGTCGGGATGGACGATCATCACCCTGGCGCCGGTCTTTCCGATGGCGTGTTCCAGCAGCTTGCCGCGGAAGCTTGTGTTGATGGGGGCGAGCGCCGCGCCCGCATAGTTGGCGCCGAACCAGGCCCGAAGCAGGGCTGGACCGTTCGGCGCCCAGGCCGCGACAATGTCCCCGCCCTTGACGCCGCGCGCCTGAAGCGCGGCGGCGGTGGACACGGCACGCCTGCGGGTCTCGGCCCAGGTCCAGGTCTCGCCGGTCTCGAACCGGATGAAGACAGTGTCCGGCGTCTCAGCCGCCCAGCGGTCGATCAGCAAAGGGATGACGCAGTCCGCGGCCGTCGGCGGCGCAGGATCGAACCAGGGGATGGTCAGGCGTGCATCGCTCATCGGGCGGGCTCCTGCCACGCCCGGGCTTCCTCGACACTGTCCCGGAAAGGCTTCAGCGCGCGGGTGAGCATCAGGGCGGCGACGGCGATGGTCGCGCCGCTGACAATAGCGAGAGACAGTCCGATGTTCTGGTCGCCGCCCAGCCAGTTGTCGCTGATGGCCGCCACGACGGTGGGGCCGAGGCCGAGTGAGATCAGGTTGCCGATCAGGAAGTAGATGGCGGTGATCTGGGCCCGAAGCTGGTTCGGCGCGACGGCCTGAAGCGCTGTGGCCGGCAGGCTGTTCATGACGCCCGCGAAAAAGCTGAAACCGGCGAGGGCGGCGATGGCCAGGTCACGGCCGGGCATCAGGGGCATGGCGATAGCGAAGGGTATGCTGGCAACGAGGGCGAGGATAGCGACCCGAACGGGTGCGTCTGTCCGCCCCTTTCCGGCAAACGCATCTGTCAGCCAGCCGCCGACGAGGACGCCCGGCGTGGCGGCGGCCAGCAGAACCAGCCCATAGGCGAAGCCGACCTCGGCCGGGGTCATCCCGTGCTGACGGATCAGCACCGCCGGCGCCCAGGCCAGATAGGAGATCCCGGCCATGCCGAAGATCGAGAAGGCGAAGATCAGCATGTAGAAGGTCGATTTGCGCGACCACATGTATTTCAGGACGCCCGCCTGGACACCCGACTTCACCACCCCCTGGCGTGGGGGTTCGCGCACGATCACGAAAAGGGCGGCGATCAGCAGGCCCGGGGCGCCGACGAGGACGAAGGTCTGCTGCCAGGGCGCCAGCTCGCCGACGAGGGGCAGTTTCATCGCCCCGGCCTGGGCGATGATGTCGATCACCACACCGCCGATCATCAGGGCCAGACCGGCTCCGAGGTAGGGGGCCATCGAATAGACGGCCAGGGCGCGGGCCCGCTGGCGCGGCGGGAAGTAGTCAGAGATCATCGAATAGGCGGCGGGCGAAAGGGCGGCCTCGCCGATGCCCACGCCGATGCGCGCGGCGAACAGGGCCCAGAAGCTGTTGGCCAGGCCGCAGGCCACGGTCATCACGCTCCAGACCACGATCCCCCAGAAGATGATCCAGCGCCGGCTGCCCCGGTCCGCCAGTCGCGCCAGCGGCACGCCCATGACGGTGTAGAACAGGGAGAAGGCGATCCCGGCCAGAAGGCTGAACTGGGTGTCGGTGATCGTCAGGTCTGCGCGGATCGGCTGAACCAGCAGGGTCAGAATCTGGCGATCGATGAAGCTGGACGTATAGGCCACCATCAGGGCGGCGACCGCGAACCAGGCCCAGCCGGAGTCGGGCCAGATCCTCGGCTCAGCCGGATGGCTTTCGCCCGTCACATCCTTGATCGCACTCATACCGTAACCTTGTTCAATCTCAAGATGAAAGCGACTCTCGCAGTTGCGAGATGGCGGCTGGCTTCCTTCGCACCTGCATCAACGGAAGCGGGCATCCGGCGAACTTCGAGATGGCTTGACCGGCAGTATCGCAACAGGAAAGGCCTTATATTCAAATGACGTAGGATCCAGAAACGTCGTCCGGGCTGCGCTCGGCCAGCCTGGGCAGGCTCAGGCATGGCAGGAGCGTGTCGCCACACTCACACAGAAGTACACATGTCGGTCTGATTACAAAAGCCATTTGACAGTCTCAATTCGCCAGTGACACATTGAGGGCAGAAGCACCTCGGTGAACGAGGGCTCATGGGAGGAATGGGCGTGAACATCAGAGGCACAGTCAGCGTATCCGCATTGGTCATCGCCGCGACGCTTTCCGCGACACCGACCTTGGCCCAGACCGCGCCCTCCGGGCAGGAGGCGACGGTCGTGGATGAGATCATCGTCACGGCGACCCGTCGCGCGCAGCGATTGATCGAGGCGCCGGTCGCCGTCACCGCGGTCAGCGGCGAACAGCTGGAGAACTCCGGCGTCAGCGACATCCGAGAACTGACCAGCCTGGCGCCGAGCGTTCAGTTTCAGACGCCCGGCGGCGGCTCGGACTCCTCGATCCGCATCCGCGGCGTGGGCACGACCTCGACCAACCCCGGACTCGAATCGTCCGTCGGCGTGATCATCGACGGCGTTATCCGGGCCCGCACGGGGGTGGCGCTCTCGGAACTCGGCGACCTGCAGGGAATCGAAGTCCTGCGCGGGCCCCAGGGCACGCTCTTCGGCCGCAACACCTCTTCGGGCATTATCAACGTCACGACGAAACAGCCTGATTTCAACGGGATCAGCGGCAACATCACCGGATCATACGGGAGCTTCAACGACCGCCGGATCTCGGGCGCCGCGAACTTCCCGCTGGTCGATGACGAACTGGCCCTGCGCATCGAGGGCAGCTACGAGCTGCGTGACGGCTTCCATTCCGACGCCAACTCGGGCGAGAGCCTCGACAACCTCGACCGGCAGTTCGTTCGCGGCAAGCTGCTGTGGCGTCCGTCCGAGACCCTGAGCTGGACCTTTACGGCCGACTATACGAACCGCAATGAGAACTGCTGCGTCGCGGTTCTGGCCATCGCCGGCCCCACCTACAACCTGGTCAACCAGCTGGCCGCCGCGCGTGGCGGGATCGGCTATTCGTCGACCAATCCGTTCGATCGCCGCGCTTCCAAGAACAACATCCGGCAGAATCAGGAGGACATCGAGGATATGGGCGTGTCCGCCTCGGCCGAGTGGGATCTGGGCTGGGCGACCCTGAACTCGGTCAGCGCCTTCCGCAGCTGGGAGGCCTTCCGGTCCCAGGACTTCGATCACTCGGGCGCCGACCTGGGCTTCTTCGCACCCGACGGTCTGCACCAGGGCTTCGACGTCCTGACCCAGGAACTGCGTCTTCAGGGTGAGAACGGTCGCCTCGACTGGCTGGTCGGTCTGTTCTACTCGGACGAGACGGTGCTGAACGACAGCGCCTATCGCATGGGCGCCGACTATCCGCTGATCTACGGCGGGGCGGCGACTTTCCAGGCCTCGACCCTGGCGGCCTTCCGGCCCGGCGACGGCGCGCGCGGCATCGGCGAGCAGAGCGGACAGGATCTGTCCTTCTTCACCCACAACGTGTTCCACGTCACGGACGCTCTCAGCATCACCGCCGGCCTGCGCTATACGCAGAACGACAAGGAGATCACCTACCGGGGCGAGAACTTCAACCCGGCCTGCGACAGCGCCGTGCGGACCAGCGACGCCCCGGGGATCACCCGGTTCTGCGCGCCGTTCTGGGATACCCGGCTCAACCCGGCGGGCGACAGCGACGCCCGGACCGAAACGGCGACGACCGGCACAGTGAACATCGCCTACCGGGTCAACCAGTCGCTCAACACCTATGCGTCCTATTCGCGGGGCTACAAGTCGGGCGGCTACAACTTCGATCGTGCCGGCTTCACCACCCCCGCCACGCCGAACGCGCGCGATCTGGCCTTCGTCGAGGAGACGGTCGACGCCTATGAGGTCGGCATCAAGGGCGAGTTCTTCGACCGCACCCTGCGCGCCAACTTCGCGGCCTACCACCAGGCCTTCGAGGGCTTCCAGCTGATCGAGTTCACGGGCGTCAGCTTCGTGGTCCGCTCGCTGGCCGAGGTGATCACCAAGGGTGCCGAGCTCGAGGTCACCTGGGAGCCGACCCCCGGCCTGACCCTGACCAACGGCCTCAGCTATACCGACGCCTACTATCCGGTGAACGTGCTGAACCGCCAGTATTCCGGCCTGGAGCTGGAGCAGTCGCCGGACTGGGTCAATGTCTCGTCGGTGACCTGGGAGTTCCCCATCGGTGACGGCCTGACCGGTGTGGCCTACGCCGACGCCCGCTATTCCTCGGAGTTCTTCACGGGCGGGTTCGATCCGAAACGCGTCCAGGAGAGCTTCACGACCGCCAATGTTCGCTTCTCCCTGCGGGACGCGAACGAGGCCTGGCAGCTGGACGTCTTCGCAAGGAACGTCTTCGACCAGGACTACTATCGCCGCGTGATCCCCGCGACCTTCCAGGCGGGATCCTACTCGGCCTTCCTCGGCGACCCCCGCACCTACGGGGTCACCCTGCGGCGCAATTTCTGAGCCGCTACTTCCGGGTTTTCCTGACCTGAGATGCCTCGGCCCCGCTGCGAAAGCAGCGGGGCCTTTTTCGGTGTGCGGCTCAGAACCCCATCTGCTTCGCCGCAAGATCGCGCAGAATCTCCTCCGACCCGCCGCCGATGACGAAGATGCGGGCTTCGCGGTAGATGCGTTCGACGCGGTTTCCGCCGGTATAGGCGCGGCCGCCCAGGACCTGCAGGCTTTCCCGGGCGCAATGTTCCAGCGTCGTCGTCGCCTGCACCTTCAGCAGGGCCAGGTCCGCGACCGGGACCTCGCCCCGGCCGAAGCGCCAGACCAGGATGTCCAGCATGGCGTAGGCGACCTTGATGCGCTGGACCATGTCCACGATCTTGTGACGCATCACCTGGTGGTCGATCAGTCGCTTGCCGAATGTCTGACGTTCGCGTGCGAAGGCGATGGCCTCGGCCACGCAGGTGCGGGTCATGGACAGGGTCGCGGCGATGCCGGAGAACCGCTCGATGTTGAACTGGCTGGCAAGGCCGGCGAAGCCCCGGTTCTCGACCCCGACCAGATTGGTCACGGGGACCTCGACATTGTCGAAGTTCAGCCAGCCGTTGTTCCGGTTGTACCATTGCAGGCCGGGCAGGGGGCCGCGGGTCACGCCCGGGCGGTCCGTCTCGATCAGCAGCATCGACAGGCCGCCCATGCCGGGTCCGCCGGTCCGCACCGCCGTGAGCAGATAGTCGGCCTTCATGGCGCCCGAGATCAGGGTCTTGCCGCCGTAGACGACGAACATGTCTCCGCGGCGTTCGGCCGTCGTGGTGAAGCCGGAGACGTCAGAGCCGCCGCCGGGCTCGGTCACCGCGAAGGCGATCTTTTTCTCGCCGGCCAGCACCGGGCGGGCGACCCGATCCAGCATTTCGGCTGTACCGCCATTGATGATCGGCGGCAGGGCGATCCACGGCGTGGCCAGATCGGCGAAGACCACGCCGGACCCCATGCGGAAGAACTCCTCGGCGAAGATGATCCGGTGCCACAGGTCGACGTTCTCGCCGGTTCCGCCCAGATCCTCGCGGAAGCCCATGCCGCTGATGCCTTCACGCGCGGCGTCCTGGTAGAGACTGTCGGGGAAGTCCGAGACGGCGTCCCAGGCGTCGAGATGCGGCGCGATGTATCCGTTCACGAAACGGCGCAGCCTGGCCCGCCAGGCCTCGTGCTCGGGCGTCATGAACGGGCTGGGCGGCCTCAGACCGTCGAAATCGAGCGCGGGCGGGGTGTGTTCGGCCATGGTCGTTTCCCTCATGCGCCGGCGGATCCGGCGTCGCTTTCATTTTCATACTAAAGCCCTCTCGCCATCCGCTGCAAGCATGGTATGCTAACGCAAGTCGCCTTCTCGAGGTCGAGCGGTTGCAGGAGAGATCGATGGGACTGGAACAGACAGGCAGGGCCCGCACGGCCTTCGAGGGCGGCGTGGCCCAGGCTCCGCTGAAGATGACGCTCACGGACCGGTCGCACCCCTATATGCAGGGTGCCTGGACGCCCCAGCATGAGGAACACACCGCCGACGACATGGTGGTGATCGGAACGATCCCGACCGATATCGACGGCGTCTATGTGCGCAACACCGAGAACCCCGTCCACCAGCCTTTGGGCCGCTATCACCCGTTCGACGGCGACGGCATGCTGCACGCGATCTCGTTCAAGGACGGCAAGGCCAGCTATCGCAACCGCTTCGTCCGCACGGCCGGCTTCGAGGCCGAGCAGGAGGCGGGACGCGCCCTGTGGGCTGGTCTGGCCGAGCATCCGTCGCTGTCCGAAAAGCCGGGCTGGGGCGCGCACGGCGGGTTGAAGGATTCGTCGTCGACGGACGTCATCATCCACGCCGGGGCCATACTCTCGACCTTCTACCAGTGCGGCGAGGCCTATCGGCTGGATCCCTATACGCTGGAGCCGATGGGGACGGACGGCTGGTGCCCGCCGGAGGGAATCTCGGCCCACCCCAAGGTCGATCCGAAGACGGGCGAGCTGTTGTTCTTCAACTACTCCAAGGCCGCGCCCTACATGCACTACGGCGTTGTCGGGGCCGACAACCAGCTGAAGCATCTGACGCCTGTGCCCCTGCCTGGACCGCGTCTGCCGCACGACATGGCCTTCACGACGAACTGGTCGATCCTCAACGACTTCCCCCTGTTCTGGGAGCAAGACCTGTTGCCCAAGGGCTTCCACGTGGCCCGGTTCCATCCCGACATGAAGTCGCGCTTCGGCCTGATCCCGCGCTTCGGCGGCGAGGCCGACGTGCGCTGGTTCGAGGGCGACGCCACCTATGTGCTGCACTTCCTGAACGCCTGGGAGGACGGCGACACCGTCGTTCTGGACGGCTATTTCCAGGACAATCCGGTGCCCAAGACCAGCCCGGACGCCTGGCCGCAGTACGAGCGGATCATGACCTTCCTCGACCAGAACATGCTGCAACCCAAGCTGCACCGCTGGCGCTTCAACCTGAAGACGGGCGAGACCACGGAACAGCGGCTCGACGACCGGGTGCTGGAATTCGGGATCATCAACAACCAGTTCGCGGGCGTGAAATATCGCTGGGCCTACTCCGCAGTGTCCAAGCCCGGCTGGTTCCTGTTCACCGGCCTGGTCAAGCACGACATGGAGACGCTGGACAGCTGGGCCGTCGATTTCGGGCCCGAACGCTATGGCTCGGAGCCCGGGTTCGCGCCGCGCGTCGGGGCGACGGAGGAGGACGACGGCTATCTGATTACCTATGTCACCGACATGATCGAGGACCGGTCGGAATGCGTGATCTATGATGCGCGCAAGCTGGCGGATGGTCCCGTGGCGCGTATCATTCTGCCGGGCCGGATCTCCAGCGGCACCCATGCGACCTGGGAGCAGGGCGAGACCATCCGGGCGTCAAAGGCGGCGCTTGCAGCGTAAGGACAGGCGGACATGACCTATATCCTCGGCGGCTGGCAGTCGGACTTCGCGCGCAACTATGCGCGCGAGGGGCTGGAGATCGGCGACGGCTTCGCTGAGGCCGTCCACGGCGCCCTCGCCGAGACGGGGCTTGAGCCCGAGGACATCGACGTGGGCCATGTCGGCAATTTCGTCGGCGACCTGTTCACCGGGCAGGGGATGCTTGGCGGCTTCTTCGCCATGACCGATGAGCGGTTCACAGGAATGCCGGCCTCGCGCCATGAGGCCGCCTGCGCCTCGGGCAGCCTCGCCATCATGGCCGCCGCGGCCGATATCGAGTCCGGCCGATACGGCACGGCCATGGTGCTGGGCCTGGAGATGATGCGTAACGTCCCGGGCGTCACTGCGGCCGAGCATCTGGGCGCCGCGGCCTGGGCCGGGCACGAGTATCTGGACGCGACCTACGCCTGGCCACGCGCCTTCTCGGACCTGACCGAGGAATACGACCGCCGCTACGGTATCGACGAGGTTCACCTGCGTCGGATTTCGCAGATCAACTTCGACAACGCCAAGCGCAATCCGAACGCCCAGACCCGCAACTACAGCTTCTCCAACGCCAGCTTCACCGACGACGACGAGGCCAATCCGGTCATCGAGGGCCGGGTTCGCAAGACCGACTGCGGCCAGGTCACCGACGGCGCCGCCGCCATCATCCTGGCCTCGCCCGAGCGCGCCGCCGACTATGCCCGCAAGTGTGGCATTCCGCTGGAGAGCCTTCCCCGCATCAAGGGCTGGGGCCACCGCTGCGCCCCCATCGACTACGGCCGCAAGATCAAGGCCAGCGAGGGCCAGCCCTATGTCTTCCCCCAGGTGAAGCGCGCCATCGACGACGCCCGTGCCCGGGCCGGTCTCGACCTGTCGGGGATCGACGCGGTGGAGACCCACGACTGCTTCTCCATGACCGAATACATGGCCATCGATCACCTGGGCCTGACCGCGCCGGGCGAGAGCTGGAAGGCGGTTGAGGCCGGCGATATCGAGATGGGGGGCAGGCTGCCGATCAATGCCTCGGGCGGCCTGATCGGTTGCGGTCACCCGGTCGGTGCGACCGGCGTGCGGATGGCGCTGGACGCGTTCAAACAGACGACCGGCACGGCGGGGGACTATCAGGTCGAGGGTGCGCGGAACGTGCAGACTCTGAACATCGGCGGGTCGACGACGACGACGGTCAGTTTCGTGGTGGGGGTCTAGCGCCCGGCGTTATCGAGCCGCCCGGATCGCCACCCCGACGGTGCCCTGGGCGACGACCACGCCTGCGTCGGTGACCACTTCGGCCGCCACCACGGCCTTGCGATCATCGCTGTATGTGACCGTCCCGGTCGCCTCCAGCCGCGCCGTGTCGCTGGGCGCGGCGTTGAGGAAGCGCATCGTCAGATCCGTGGTCACCAGCGTCTGGCCGGGCTTCAGGATGCTCATCGTCGCCGCCCCGCCGGCCATGTCGATCAGGGCCGCCGTCACCCCGCCATGGACCAGGCCGATGAAGTTGGCGTGACCCGGGTCGATGTCCAGCGCTACTCGCACGAATCCCTCGCGCGCCTCGACCGGATGCGAACCCAGCCGCCTGAGGAAGCCGCCCACGCCGTCGCCCGCCACCATCCAGCGCCGCACGAGCTCCAGCCCGTCGACGGTCGGATCCAGCTTGAACCGGACGGGTTCGCTCACGCCGCCCCGCGCAGGGCCGGGCGCTTGGCGGTCTTGCGTTCGAACCGGTCCAGCGCCGCGAGGTATTCCCGTTCCAGCTGCGCCACGACGTCGGCGATCGGCTCCACCGCCTTGACCGACTCGATACCCTGCCCTGCCGCCCAGATGTCGCGCCAGCGCTTGTTGTCGCCGCCGGAGGCATAGTTGCGCTCGGCCGGGCCGCCCAGATTGTCCGGGTCGTGGCCGGCAGCCGCCAGCGATGGCTTGAGCCACGAGGCGGCAGTGCCGGTCACCGAGTCTGATACCACCAGATCGTCCGGCCCAGAGTCGATGACCATCTGTTTGTAGGCCGGCTGGGCCATGCTCTCGGTCGTCGCCAGGAAGCGGGTGCCCATGTAGACGAAGTCCGCTCCGGCCGCGACCGCGCCCGCGATCCCGGCGCCGTCCCCGACGCCGCCGCCGACCGCGATATAGCCGTCGAAGAACTCCCGCACCGCCGAGATGAAGGCGAAGGGCGACAGGTGGCCGGTGTGACCTCCAGCACCGGCGCTGACACAGGCCAGACCATCGACGCCGGCAGCAGCCGCCTTCTTCGCCAGGGTCATGGAGATCACGTCGGCGAAGACCAGGCCGCCATAGGCCTTGACCGTCTCCATCACCGGTTTCGGCGACCCGAGGGCCGTGATCACGACCGGCGGCCTGTACTGCGCCACGAGGCGCAGGTCCTCGGCCAGACGGGCATTGGTCGAATGAGTGATCAGGTTAGCGATCCAGGGCGCGTCGCCGGGCGTCAGGGCTTCCGTGATCCGGGCCATCCAGCCGTCGAGATCCTCGACCGTGCGGCAGTTGGTGGTTGGAAAGGCCCCCCCGATTCCGGCCTTGCAAGCGGCGATCACCATCTCCGGCCCCGAGACCAGGAACATGGGCGCGGCGAAGACGGGCAGGCGGAGGCTGTCGAAGGCGGCGGTCATGCGGTCTCGTTTTCTCTGAAGGCGGCGCGCAGGTCGCGTTTCAGCACCTTGCCCACCGGATTGCGGGGCAGGGCGTCCAGCGTCTCCAGCCGTTCGATCTGCTTGTAGACGGCGACCTGACGCTCGTTGATCAGGAAGCGGTTGATCTCTTCCAGGGTCGCGGTCTGGCCCGGCCGGTAGACGATGAATGCCGCCAGCCGTTCGCCGAGGTTCGGATCGGGCGCCCCGACCACGGCGGCCTCGGCCACAGCCGGATGGGCGACGAGGTGGTTCTCGATCTCCTCGGACGAGATGTTCATTCCGCCCCGGATGACGATGTCCTTCAGTCGCCCGACGAACTTCAGATACTGAAGCCGCTCGCCGGCCAGTTCGAACAGGTCGCCGGTGCGGAACCAGCCGTCGGCATCGAAGGCCCGGGCGTTGATCTCCGGCGCGCGCCAGTAGCCCGAAAAGATTGTGGCGCCCTTGACCCGCAGCTCGCCCGGCTGGCCCGACCCGGTGATGGCCTGCTCCGTCTCCGGATCGACAAGTCGGGTGAAAATCCGGTCGTGGAGAATGCAGTTCCATGTGAACCCGTCGCCGAGGCGCGGGAACAGGATGGCGCGCTCGGCCGGGTCGGGAATGTCCTTGAGCGCACTGGGGAAGGAGGCGCCTTCATTGGAGCCGAAATAGTTCACGATCTGGACGCCGTGCTTCTCGTGGAAGGTGCGGACCATCCATTCGGACAGGGGCGCGGAGCCCGAACCGATCGACTTGAGCCGTCCGAAGTCGATGCCCTCCAGCAGGGCCTCGTTCTGGAGCAGCAGGTTCAGCACGGCGGGCGGGGCCACGGTGTAGTCGATCTTCTCCTCGCGCATCTGGCGCAGCAGGACGGGCAGGTCGAACGGCTGGTGCTGGATCAGCACGCCCCCGAGCAGTAGCCAGCCGACGAAGGCTGTCGAGATGCCGGCCATGTTCACCATGGGGAACGGGTTGAGCAGCCTGGCGCCGGGCTCCAGGTCCGCGGCGTCGACGACCCCCGCCCCCATGATGATCCATTCGTTGTGGCTGCGGGGCACGCCCTTGGGCTGGGCCTCCGTTCCGGAGGTCCAGCAGATGGTGAAGATGTCGTCGGCGGTCACGCGCGCGTCCTTCGCCGCCTTCAGGGCCGCGCGATGCTGTTTTCCGGTGGCCCCGTCCATAAGGGGCTCGAGATCCAGCGCCCCGGCCGGGCAGGTTTCGCCGAGGACGAAGACGGTCTTCAGCGTCGGGCAGCGCGCCTTCAGGGCGACGATCATCTCACCGTGCTGCTGCTTGCCGATCCGGTCCGCCGTGATCGCCGCGACCGCATCGGTGCGCTCGATGATGTAGGCCAGCTCGTTCTCGCGATACTGGACGGGCGCGGGACTGGCGATCACGCCGAGCCGCAGACAGGCCAGATAGGCGATGCTGAGTTCAGCGATATTGGGCAGCTGGATGACGACGACCTGGTCCTTGCTGATTCCGTGCGCGACGAGGACCGCTGCGAGCCGATCGACGGCGTGGGCGGTCTCGCGCCAGGTCAGGCGGTCGGGCTGACCGCCGACGACGTCCGCCGCATTCAGCGGATCGACCAGGGCCTCGGCATCCGGATGGGCGGCGACGTGTTTCAGGAACAGGTCGTCCAGCGTCTGGTCGCCCCACCAGCCTTTTGATTTCATCTCCTTGATGCGGTCCCTGGGGATCACGATCATCGGGCCAGCTCCAGCGGTCGGGTTTGCATTTGGCGGCACAGGGCGCGGACGTCGTCGCGCACCACCTTGCCGACGGGGTTACGGGGCAGGGCGTCTACCAGGTGCAGACGCTTGGGTGTGCGCACGGGCCCGATCTGCTCCCGCACGAAGGCCATGATATGGGCGGGGTCTGCGTCGGGTGCGGCCGCCACCGCCGCCTCCAGCCGCTCGCCCCAGACGTCGTCGGGCTCGGAAAAGGCGCAGGCCTCGCGCACCATCGGGTGCAGGTTCAGCGCCGCCTCGACCTCGCCCGGATAGACGTTATAGCCGCCGGTGATGATCAGGTCCTTCGACCGGCCGATCAGATGCAGCAGGCCGTCCTCGCCGATCCGCCCGATGTCGCCGGTCTTCAGCCAGTCGTCGTGACGCGACGCCGCCGTCAGCCCGGGTGCATCGAGATAGATGGTCCGGGTCAGGTCGCCCCCGACCACGATCTCGCCCTCGCCGCGTTCGACCAGATCGCCGTCGCCGGTCAGCAGGCGGACGGGCGTGTCGGCGAAGAGCCGGCCGACGCTGGCGCGCCTGTCGGGGACCGCCATGTCCTCCGGGGACAGTCCGGCGATGGTCATGGGGGCCTCTGTCTGGCCGTAGAGGGTCGAGACGACGGGGCCGAAGCGCTGAATGGCCTGGGCGATCCGGTCCGGCGACATCGGCGCGGCGGAATAGGTCAGGTGTCGCAGACGCGGGAAGTCGTCGGGCTGGAACCCGGCTTCGCCCATCAACAGGGCGATCAGGGTCGGGGGCATGAAGACAGTCGTGACCCGCGTCCTGAGCTCGCTCAGGATCGCAGCGCGGTCGGGCTCGGCCAGCAGGACATGCGCCCCGCCGGCGGCAAGGACCGGCAGGACGTAGTGGGAAGAGCCGTGGGTCAGCGGGGCGACGGCCAGGTTCACGTCGTCAGCCATGAAGTCGTAGAATGTCTGCAGCGATCGCAGCGCTGCAGCCCCGCTGGCCTGGCTCTGCACGACCCCCTTGGGCACGCCGGTTGAGCCCCCGGTAAACTTCAGCGCAAAGGGGGCGTCGGCATCGTCCGTGATCGGAGACGGCGTCGCCTCGCCCACGCCATCCAGCCAAGTCTCGAGGGCCAGGCGCCGCGCCGAGACGCCCGCGGCCTCGACCGAGGCGGTGTCGATCAAGGTCAGGGAGAGGTTCGCCCGCGCCTGGAAGTCGCCGTTCAGCCGGGCGCCGTTGCGGGGATTGAGCGGGGTCCAGACCGCGCCGGCGCGCAGGATCGCCAGATAGGCGACGACATGGCGCCAGCTGTTGCGGGCGCACAGTCCGACCCGGTCCCCGGCGCCGACGCCACGCGCCGCCAGATCGCCTGCTGCCGCCTCGACCATCGCGATCAGTTCGCCGTGGGTCAGCGTCACGTCGCCGTCGAACAGGGCGGGGCGGTCGGCCTTGGCCGGCAGGTTGTCGTATAGAGCCCGGATCGGATGGCTCATGCCGCCCGCTCCAGCACGGTGACGACGGTCGCCGCCTCCTCGACGCCGAGGAAGCCGCCGCCGTTCTCGGCCACGGCGATGCGCGCGCCCTCGACCTGACGGGGGCCGGCCTCGTTGCGCAGTTGTGTGGTCAGTTCGAACAGCTGGGCGATGCCCGTGGCCCCGACCGGATGGCCCTTGGACACCAGGCCGCCAGAAGGATTGACCGGCGTCCGGCCGCCGAGGGCGAAGTCGCCCGCCTTCAGCCGTGCGCCGACCGTGCCGGGCTCTGCGAGGCCGAGGTTCTCGATCTGCTGCACCTCGGCGTAGCTGGTGGCGTCATGGACCTCGACGACATCGACGGCGTCCGGCCCGATGCCCGCCTGTTCATAGGCCCGGGTCGCAGCGCGTTTGCCGATGTGATTATCGAAATCGTTCGCCGGTCGGTTGCTGGCGCTGACCAGGGCGCAGCCGCGCACCCGGACCGGCCGCGACGCTCCACCGAGCCGCGCCAGACCGGCCGCTGAACAGATCACCGCGGCCGCCGCCCCGTCGCTGACGGGAGCGCACATGGCGCGGGTGAAGGGGAAGACCACGGCCTTGTCGGCCATGACCTGTTCCATGGTCATCGGCGTGCGGTACTGGGCGCGGTCGTTCAGGGTGCCGGCCGTGTGGTTCTTGGCGGCGATGCGGGCGAAGTCTTCCAGGGTGGTGCCGTGGCGCACCATGTGGGCGCGGGCCTGGGCAGCGTAGAGGTCCATGAACAGACTGCGGTCGGGACCAGGGTCTTCCCCGCCCATCGATCGAATGTAGGCGACCACGCCCTCGCGATCATGGATGTCTGTGCCGCCGGCGAAGGCCGCCGCGACCCGCTCCAGCCGGTCGGGCCAGACCATCTTCTCGACCCCGACGATCAGGGCGATGTCGCCCGCACCGGCCCTGATCCAGTGGATCGCGGACAGCAGGGCCGTGGATCCGGAGGCACAGGCGTTCTCGACATTGACGATGGGGATGCCGGTCAGGCCGAGCGGGCGCAGGGCGATCTGGCCGCGCACGGTGTTCTGGCCTTCCAGCATGGGCTGGCGGGTGTTGGAGAACCAGGCCGCCTCGATGTCGCCGACCTCGGCGCCCGCATCTGCAAGGGCTGCGGTCACGGCCTCGGCGGTCAGGGACTTGACGCTGTCGTCCAGCCGCTTGCCGAAGCGGGTCATGCTGATCCCGGCGATGAAGACGTCCGACGTCACGTGGCGGGCCGGCGTCGCTGAACGATGCGGAAGCGGGAGGCGACGAAGGCGAGGTCCGCCAGACAGGCGTTGCCCGCCGGGTTCAGCCCGGTGACGTGATAGTCGCTGTAGGCGGCGGCGAAATTGATCCACATCGCGCCGGTCAGGTTGATCGACAGATTGGCCCCGGCGGCTTCGTAGGCGGGAGTCGCGCTGTCGATGAAGGTCTCGTCGATCGAATAGAGATAGGAGGAGATCGACCCCTTGGTTCGGGCCAGCCAAGTCGCCTCCATGACCGCCTCGCCAGCGTCCTTCTTCACCAGGAACAGGACCGGACCGAAACGTTCCTCTGCGTACAGATCGACATGCCGGCCGCCGTCCACCGCGATGACCAGCGGCGTCAGGGTGCGGGCCCCGGGGAATTGCGGATGGGCATAGGGGGCGGCGTCACGCAGCATCCGCACGCCGGGCTGGTCCGCGACCGCAGCGCGGGCCTCGGCCACGACCTTCAGCGAGACATCGCCCTGGATCGCCCCCATGATCCCGGCCGACTGGGCCGGGTCCGAGGCGATGGCGTCGATCTGGTCGACGATGGCGGCGGACATCGGCTCGAACAGGTCGGGGGCGATGTAGACGACCTGGGGGCTGGTGCACATCTGGGCCGAGAACAGGCTGGATGAGCGGGCCACGGCGCGGGCGACGGCGTCGACGTCGGCCACGCTTTCGATGACGATCGTGTTCACGCCCGCCGTCTCGGTGAACAGCTGTTTGCCGACGACGGTCCGTTCCAGATGGCCGCCGTAGCGGGGGCTGCCGGTGAAATCGATGATCTGGACCTGCGGGTGATCGACCAGATGCTGGGCGACAGGCTCGGCCAGGGTGTCGACGGCGAGGGTCACAAGGTTGGGGTCGAACCCGAACTCGGTCAGCACCGCCCGGCTCGTCTCGACCACGATGGCCATGGGCAGGATGGCGATGGGGTGCGGCTTGACGACGACCGGATTGCCGGTGGCGAGGCTGGCGAACATCGCCGGATAGGCGTTCCAGGTCGGGAAGGAGGCGCAACAGATCACCAGCCCGACGCCGCGCGGGACCAGAACGTAGGTCTTTTCCAGCACGACGGCTTCGCCGGCGAAGGTGCGGTGATACGTGGCCGACGGCGCGACATCCCGCATGGCCTTGGCGGCGTAGGCGAGGGCCTCGACCCCGCGATCCAGGGCATTGGGGCCGGAGCCGCTGAACGCCTGGGTGTAGCTCTGACCCGCCACATGCATCACCGCATGGGCCATCTCGAAATTGCGGTCGTAGAGCCGCGCCGCCATCTCCAGGCAGAGGGCTATGCGCAGCTCGAAATCAGCCTCGCGCCAGTCGCCCATGGCGCCGACGGCGGCGGTGACCAGGGCCTCCGGATCGCTCTTCGGATAGAGGATGTTCAGCGGTCGCTGTGTGAAGGGCGAGACCTCCTCGCCGACCGTGCCGAAGACGCCGGGCTGGCCCAGATCGAAGGTCGTTCCGAGCCGCGCCTCGAACGCCGCCTTGCCGGCGCCCGGCTTGTCGGGACCGTGGATCTTCGTGGAGGGACTGTCGCTGTAAGGGCTCCAGCTCTTTCGGGTCTGGACCGCGTCGATTGCGGCTGCCAGCGTCGGTGCGTGGCGCGCGACCAGGGCGCGGCGGCGCTCGTCGAGAGTGGTCGCTGACCCGTCCATACTCAGGCCATCCGCTCGACGATCATGGCGGAGCCCACGCCCTGCGCCCCATGGGCCACGACGATGCCGTAGCGGCCTTCGCAGGCGTCGAGCGCATCCAGCAGCGACGACAGCAGGATCGCGCCGGTCGCACCCATCGGGTGGCCCTTGGCCATGTGACCGCCGCCGACATTGACCTTGTCCGGATCGACCTTCCGTTCGCGCATGAACTTGACGATGGTGACGGCGAAGGCCTCCATGAACTCGATCCGGTCCATGTCGTCGAGGCTCAGGCCGGCCTTGGCCAGCGCCCGGTCCATGGCGGTGAAGCCGGCCGTCAGGGAGGCCGCCGGATCGCCCCCGGCCTCGGCATAGGCGATGATCTTCGCCCGGGCGCCGGCCGCTTCGCCAGTGACGATAGCCAGACCGGCACCGTCGCACATCGGCGGGGCGTGGGCGACCGTGTGGCGGTGGTCGATGACCCGCCCTTCCAGAGCCTCGGCATACTGCACGCCCAGGACGCCGAAGGCGGCGGGCATGGCGGCCAGGCTTTCGGCTGTGGTCGAGGCGCGGGCCGGTTCCTCCTTGTCGAGGCCGTTCAGGGGGATGCGCGACCTGACCAGTGGCGTTCCTTCGGCAGCCGCCGTCTTCTGCTGGGAGGTCAGGGCCGCGGCGTCCATCTCCTCGCGGGTCACGCCGATGTCCTCCGCCAGCCGGTCGGCGGCGACAACGACGGGGATGTAGCGGGTGCGCGGCGGGAAGCTGGCGTCCTCGTAGTAGTCGGCCTTGTCGCCCATGAAGGGCACGCGCGACATCATCTCGACGCCTCCCGCCAGGGCCGTCTTCGCCCCGCCCGCCTCGATCATCTGGGCCGCCTGGCCGATCGCGGTCAGGCCCGAGACACAGTAGTTGTTGATCGAGTAGGCATAGGCGTCGTCCGGAAGCCCGGCGTACATCTTGGTGACCAGGGCGACGTTCGCCCCCTGCGCCCCGACCTGACCCACGGCCCCGAGGATCAGGGCGTCGACTGTCCTGGCCTGACCGCCGTTGCGGGCGTCCAGGGCGTCGATCAGGCCCCCGACCAGTTCGTGAGGTTTCATCGAAGCGAGGCCGCCGTCGGGGCGGGCCTTGGCGCGCGGGGTGCGAACAGCGTCGAGAATATAGGCGGTCACAAGCGACTCCCGGAGGTCAGTTTCAGGCCGCGATCTGGTCGCCGGGCGCCCAGGTTCCGTGGAAGCCCGCGGGTACGCGGACGGGCAGGGGGATGCGGGCGATCGGCCCCTTGTCGAAGTCCTGGGCATTCAGGACCTGAACCTCCGAGGTCCCGTCCGGCGCAGTGGCGAAGACCACGACATAGCCGTCGTCTTCGGACGTCGAACCGATGCGCGGGGCGAAGGCGGGCTCGGAGCCTCCGACGCCGTCGGCGAACCGGTATTCCTGGGCTGCGCCCGTGCCGAGGTCGTATTTCAGCAGGCCGTCGAAGCGCTGCAGCTCCTCAGGCGCCATCGACACATGGTAGGACCATTTCGACTTTGCGCCGGTGTAGTCGAGGTTGATGACGGGGAACTCGCCGATGCGGTCGTCGAGCCGGCGCTTCTTCACCTCGCCCGTGACCATGTTCATGCGCCACTCGACCGGCACGGCGTTCAGCGCCAGCACATTGACCATAGAGGCGTAGGGGCCATAGGCCGGGTTCGGCGGGAAGCCGTTCGGCTGCATCATGCAGGCGGTCATGACCACCTCGTCCCCGTCCTCCCATGCATTGACGACGTGATAGATGTAGCAGGTCTCGGTCTCGAACCATTTGATCTGGTCGCCCCGACCATTGCGGGGCGCGACTCCGAACCGGGCGGGCTGATCGGCGACCTTGATCTGCCACATGTGATTGCGCAGACCGCCCTCGGTGAAGACCACCGGCAGGTCGTGGAGGATGACGTAGTTCTCGGTCAGCCCCATGTCGTGCGGCAGGCGGGGCCCCGGAAGCTCGACGCGCTGGAAGTTGGTCAGGACATTGTCCTTCGACACCACACCGTATGTCATCCACGGCTCGGTCAGGGAGTAGTCGAAGAAACAGAACTCGCCCGTGCGCGGATCGACCTTGCCGTGGGCCGAGACGTGACGGGGAAGGGCACCGCCGAACGTCTCGTTGCCCAAGGTCTCCAGAGTCCGCGCATCGACCCGCACCGGCTTGCCCGAGATGTACCACAGGGCCATGAGCGAGCCGTTGTGGAAGACGAGGTCCGTGTTGGCCGTGTCCTTGTAGACGAGCTCGCCCCGCGTCGACTCCGCCCGGGACTTCGCGGATGGCATCAGGACCCCGCCGGCGCCGATCACCTTGCCGGCCTTTTCTGCGCGATAGTCGTCGGTGCCGACATAACGGTTGCGGTACTCCGCCTTGCCGTTTTCGAAATAGACGGCGTGGATCATGCCGTCGCCGTCGAACCAGTGGTGCATCCCCTCGGGGGCCGCGTGCGGATTCGGGCCGTTGCGGACAAAGCTGCCGTGAAGGTCCTTTGGAATCTCGCCGATGACCGTCAGCTCCAGCTCAGTCGTCTCAGCGGCGACCGGCTCGTAAAGTCCCTGAAGATAGGGGTTCAGGGTATTCAGGCCGGTCAGTTCGCCGGTCGAAATTCTGCGGGCAGCGGCGGCATCGTCGGCCATGGCTCAAGCTCCATTCATCCAGAAAGGCAAGCTACGCAAGGCGGTATCTTAACGCAAGTCAGCTAGTGGCGGCGAGTGGGGGGCGCGCCGCCAGGAACTCCTCGAAGGCCGCGGAGCCGTCATGGGGGCGGGTCCAGGTCTCTGCCGACATCAGGGTTTCGCTGACGGCGTCAAACCGATCCAGCGGGACGTCGGTGTCGGGCCCGAAATCCAGTCCTGGCCCTTCAATTCTATACGCCGGCCGAACCCGCCCGGCGCCCGCAACAACCGTTTCTCCATTCAGCCGGCAGCCCTCGCTGACGAGCCAGCTGGCCACCGGCGCGACCAGCTCGGGCGGCATGGCCGCAGCGGTGGCGTCGTCGACGTATTTCTCGGTCATGCCGGTCAGGGCATAGGGGGCGACGGCATTGGCGTGGACGCCTCTGGACGCCCCCTCCAGGGCGATAACCCGCATCAGGCCGATCACCGCCGCCTTCGATGCTGAATAGGCCGCCATGCCATGGACTCCGTGCAGGCCGGCCGCCGAAGTGGTCATCACGATTCGTCCCGATCCTTGCTCGCGCATGTGCCGGTAGATCGGCAGGGTGGCGGTCAATGTGCCAAAGAAGTTGATGTCGAAGACGCCGCGCACCTGTTCGACACTCTGCTTGTGCAGGCTCATCGCCTCGGGCACGCCGGCGTTGTTGATCAACCCGTCGATGCGGCCGAACGCCTCGAGCGCTGCCGCCAGCAGCCGGTCTCCGGCCCCCTCCTGCTCCACCGCCAGGGCGCAGGCCACGGCCCTGCCGCCCGCGTCGCGAATCCGCCCGGCCACCGCATCGGCTGAGGCCGGTTGGCCCTGCGCCCTCGGGCGGGTGTTCACGACCACGCTCGCGCCACGCGCCGCCAGATCCAGTGCATAGGCCAGGCCCAGACCGCGCCCCGCGCCCGTGACGACGACAACACGGTTCTCGAGTGATCGGTCGACCATGAACTCTCCTCGCACATCACTTGCGTAAAAGGACTTGCAAATATGGTCTGTTGGCGCAAGCCTCTCGGCAGAGCTTCCGGCAAACAGGAAGCCAATCATGGGAACGGGACCGCCAACATGAAGACCACCATCGGGAAAACTGCGTCCGCCGCCGTGCTGATCCTGGCCGCCGGCCTGGCCGCGCCGGCCTTCGCCCAGAGCACTGGGACGGCTGCACCCCAGGACGACGCCGCCTCGCTCGACGACATCATCGTCACCGCCCAGCGTCGCGAACAGTCGCTGCAGGACGTGCCGATCGCTATTACGGCCTTTAGCGCCGAAACCCTCGAGCGTACGGCAGCAACGGGCATCCAGGACGTCGCGTCCAAGGCACCGGGCGTCACTCTGACCCAGTTCAACATCGGCGAGCCCCAGCTCTACATCCGCGGCGTCGGAACCACGAGCGACTCAGCCGCCAGTGACCCGTCCATCGGCGTTTCCATCGACGAAGTGTCGATCGGGCGAGCGGGCGCCAGTGCTCTGGCCTTCCTCGACGTCGAGCGGGTCGAGGTCCTGCGCGGGCCCCAGGGGACCCTCTACGGCCGGAATGCCTCGGGCGGCGCTCTGAACGTCTATACCCGCAAGCCGCAGCTTGAAGACACGACCATGGCGCTGCTTCGCTACGGGAGCTTCAACGAATGGGGCGGCGAGGCGGTGATCAACCGCATGATGGGCGAGAGTTCGGCGGCCCGCCTGGCGGTCCGCGTCAACTCCAACGACGGATATGCCGAGAACGTGCCCTCGGGGCGGGGACTGGAGGGCGGCAGCCAATTCGGGGCGCGTGTGTCGGTCATGACAGAGTCAGGACCCTGGACGCTGACGGGATCGGTCGATGTCTCTCGTGACCGCATGGACGGCCACGCTCGTATCCCGGTCACTGCGTCCGGAACGGCGCCGGCCTTCGTCACCCTCGTCAACAGCCTCCGCACCGGGCTTGATGTTCGCCAGAGCTACTCCTCGGCGGACAATTACCAGGACCGAGACAACTGGGGGGCCACGGTACGGGCCGAGTATGCGGCCGAGGCGTTCGACGTCGTCTCCCTCACCTCCTATCGCAACAACGAATACAGCTGGCGCGATAATCTGGGCGGTTTGCCGTTCCCCAACTTCCCGCTGATGGTCGACGACCGGGCGACGGAAGACGCCAGCCAGTTCAGCCAGGAATTGCGGCTGGTTTCCAAGCCGGATTCGGCCATCAGCTGGGTCGCCGGCGTCTACTACTTCAGCGAGGACGTGGACCGCTCGGAGCGCTTCATCGTTCAGGCCGCCCTGCCGATCGCCCCGCCGTCGTTCGGCGGCGACACCACCTTCAACCAGACGGCTTCGAACTCGAGCTATGCCGCCTTCGGCCAGGCGACCATTCCGTTCGCCAGCATCTGGGAACTGACCCTCGGCGCGCGCTGGACGCATGACGAGCGCGAGATCCATCAGGTCGCGCTGGACAATGATCTCGGGCTGAACCCGCCGGTCGGAATTCCGCTGGGGCCGACCGGGTCGCCCTACAACATTCGGGCCGAGGCCAGTTTTGAGGAACCGACCTGGAAGCTGGCCCTGGCCGTCGAACCGTTCGACAATGTGCGCCTCTATGCCTCCTATGACCGGGGCTACAAGGCCGGGTCTTTCCCGTCGACCGCCCAGACGGGCGTCCAGGCCGGCAGGCCGCTGCGCTCGGAACTGCTCGACAACTATGAACTCGGTCTCAAATCGACCGTGATGGACGGCCGGCTGCGCTTCAACGCCGCCGCCTTCAAGCTCGAGTACGACGACCTGCAGGTCTATGAGTTGCTGGGTCTGAACCTGGTCACGTCCAACGCCCAGGCCGAGGTCAATGGCTACGAGATCGAGAGCGCCTTCGCGGTCACGAACAACGTGACGATCGGGGGCTCCTACACAGCGCTTGACGCCCAGTACACGTCGAACGCCGTGTCGGGCGCCTCCATCCTCCCGTACAACGGCCTGACCCTTCCGCGGTCTCCGGACAGCCAGTACACCCTCTATGCCGACGGCGAGTGGGACCTGTGGGGCGGCGAACTGGCGGCGCGTGTCGACTATCAATGGACGGACGACTTCTTCTTCGACCCGTCCAACAACCCCGAGGTCCGCTCGCCGGCACACAGCCTGGTCAGCGCCTACGCCTCGTGGGAAGCCGCGAACGGGGTGAAGATCGCCGTCTACGGCAAGAACCTGGGCGACACCGAATACCAGCAGCACATCATCAAGAATGTGGGCGTCGGCTTCAGCGTCTTCGGCCCGCCGCGCTCTTACGGCGTCACGTTCAGCCGGAGCTTCTGATTCGGTTCAGGCGGCGCTGGTCTCGACCGGCGCCGCCGCCTCGACCTCCCAGCGGATGGCGCGCGGATCGATCTTCCTTCCCGTCGCCAGATCGCAGACCACCGCCGAGATCGGCGCGTTCGTCCCGGTCTCGATCAGACGCAGCGGTGACCCGTCCGCGCACAGCCAGCGCTCCGACCAGCCGTGCATGGCCATGATCATCGGATAGAGATCGCGGCCGGCTTCCGTCAGACGATATTCGAACCGGGGCGGCGCCTTCTGGTAGAGCCGCTTCTCCAGCACCCCCTGCAAGACCATGGTCTTGAGCCGGTCGGCCAGGATGTTCGTCGCCACCCCGAGCGCCTCGTGGATCTCGTCGAACCGGCGCAGGCGGAAGAAGGCGGCGGCCAGAACAGCCCAGCTCCAGTAGTCGCCCATGATGTCGGTCGAACGGTCGATGATCGCCCGGTCGGTCTCGATCGGCTGGGTCCGACGGCGGCGCGAGGTCGGTGGCGCGATCGGCGTCAGTCCCTCGCGCGCCTCCCAGCGCACATTGTGCATCTCGATGGGGCGACCGCCCTCGTGATCGAAGATCGCCGGCTCGACCCGGGCGCCGGACTCCCGGTCGTAGAAGGCCATGGCGTAGCGTTCCTGCAGCGGTGAGCGCGCCCATTTCCGCTCCCATTGCCCCTGCATGACCGCGACCCCGAACATGTCGAGCCCCATCTCGGTCAGCCGGTACTCCATCCGCGTCGCCGAGCCCCGGGCTTCCCGCTGTTCCAGCAACCCAGCGGCGACCAGACGATTGAGCCGGTCGGTGAGGACGCTCCTCGGCATGCCCAGGCGGTCGCGCCACTGGGAGAAGCGCCGCGCGCCGTAGAAGGCCTCGCGCAGGATCAGCTGGGTCCAGGCGTCACCGGTCACGGCGAAGGCGCGGGCCACGGGATTGCCCATGATCAGATCGCGGGTGGAGGGAGGCGTCACGCGGAATCGTCTTTGTCTTCGGCCCGATCTGCGCCGGGTCGAGTCGATCCTAGCACCAGTTCAAGCCGCGCGTCGCCCGCGTGGATAAATCTCGATTTGCAAGTCACCTCGCCGGTCCTAGGATCGCGCCATGACCGAGGCCCTTTCCACGATCGACCTGACCGCTGCGCCGTGTCGTCCCGTCCGGTTCGGGGAGGTGGGGGTGGAGATCGAACGGCGCCCGGACGGGGTGATCATCGTCTCCGGCAAGGCGCCGCTCAAACCCTACGACCCGAACCTCGCCGCTGCCCTCTGGCGTCATGCCGACGGGACGCCGGAGAAGTTGTGGCTCGCGCGGCGGGAGGGCCCGGCGCGCGACTGGACACGCGTGACCTATGGCGAGGGCAGGGCCCGTGTCGCGTCCGTCGCCGCCTGGCTCATGGATCGCGGTATGACGGCGGAGCGGCCGATTCTGATCCTGTCGGAAAACTCCCTGAACCACGCCGTCCTGATCTTCGCCGGCATGGTGGCGGGCATCCCGGCGACCTCGGTCAGCGTCAACTATTCGCTGTTGTCGATGGACTTCGAGCGACTCCGTCACGTCGTCGACCTGATCCGGCCGGGCCTGATCTTCGCCGAACAGGGGGCACCGTTCGCGGACGCCATCGCCGCCGTCGCGCCCGCGGATGCGATCCTGCTTACCGACGGACCCGGCGTGCCCGGCGCCGTCGACTGGTCCGAGGCCGCAGGCTTTCCCGCCCCCGATCTCTCCGCCCGTGTCGCCGCCCTCGATCCGACCAGGCCGGCCCGCTACCTTCTGACCTCCGGCTCGACCGGACGTCCCAAGGCGGTGATCCACACCATGGCCATGGCGACGGGCAACACCCATTCCGGCTTTCAGGCCATGGGCGACGCCTTCGCCTGGGATCGCCAGGTCCTGGACTGGCTGCCGTGGAGCCACATCGCCGGGTCGTCGCTGATGACCAATATCACCTGCCTCGGCGGCGCCCTCTACATCGACGACGGCCGGCCCATGCCCGGCAGGTTCGACGAAACCATCCGGAACCTCAAGGAGATCCCGCTGCGCTACTACGGCACCATGCCGAACGGCTATGCGATGCTGGCGGATGCGCTGGAGGCCGACGACGACTTCGCCCGGCGCTTCTTTACGGAACTGCGCGCCATGCTGTTCGGCGGCGCCGGCCTGCCCCAGGCCCTGCACGACCGGTTGCAGAGGATCGCGGTCCGCGCCACGGGCCAGAGGTTCGTCTTCGTCTCCGGCTATGGCTCGACCGAGACCGGCTCGGCCATCAGCTACACCTGGTGGGAAGACACCCGGGTCGGCATAGGCCTGCCGGTTCCGGGGGCCTCGTTCAAACTGGTCCCTTGCGACGGGGTCTATGAGGTGAGGGTCAAGGCCGCCTCGGTCACGCCGGGATACTTCGCCGATCCGGACCAGACCGTCGCCGCCTTCGACGAGGAGGGATTCCTGCGTATGGAGGACCTTGCCGACTTTCACGATCGGGACCGGCCCGAGGGCGGAATGTTTTTCGCCGGCCGCCGCGCCGAACAGTTCAAACTGTTGAACGGCACCTTCGTCGCCGCCGGTCGCCTGCGGGATTCGCTTCTGGGCCGTCTGGCCGGGATCGTGCGCGACGTCGTCGTCTGCGGCGACGGTCAGGCCGAGATCGCCGTCCTCGCCTGGGCCGACCCTGAGGGGGTGGGTCGACGGACCGGCGGGACCGGGACCGACGATCCCGTCATCCGCGCCGCCGTCGCCGAGGCCCTGGCCGCACACAACCGCGACAATCCCGGCCAGTCCGGTCGCATCGCCAGACTGTTGTTCCTGGAAGGCGCTCCCGATCCGGAGGCCCATGAGGTCTCCGACAAGGGCTCGATCAATCGCCGCATGGTCCTGCGGCGGCGCGCCGATGCCGTCGCCTCTCTCTTTGCCGACGGCCGGGGATGTATCGCTCCGGCTGAGGCCATCGTCAGGTAACGCCGCGGCGACATGGCTGACGGAATGAGGCGGATAGGCACGCAATGGCCGCTGTCTCCCCAAGTGCATGACCTTGGACAATGGAATGGGCCGGGCGCTCAAACCTGGAGCGAATTCGTCCAGTCGGCGACGAACGCATGCCGTTCTTCGAACATGCAGTTCACGAAAATTTAGAATCCTTGAAGGCAAGGCTTAGCCACACAATCGTTGACCATGAGGTTGCTCGCCATGCTGTTCTCCAAAGCCGCACATGCCCGGAAGGCAGCGGCGGATGAACTCAGAGAGCTGAAGGCCCAGGTCGCGGCGATGGACAGGTCCCAGGCGGTGATCGAGTTCAAGCTCGACGGCACAATCCTGCGCGCCAATACGAACTTCCTGAACACCCTCGGCTATCGGTCCGAAGAAATCGTAGGGCAGCATCACCGTATGTTCGTGCCGCCGGGCGAGGCGTCGAGTGCTGACTACACAGCATTCTGGGATGAACTTCGCGCGGGTCGCTTTGTCGCCCGAAAGTTTTTGCGGGTGACCAAACAGGGTTCGGACTGCTGGATTCAGGCCTCCTACAACCCGGTGCTGGATGAAGAGGGCAAGCCCTACAAGGTGATCAAGTTCGCCACCGATGTCACCGCTGTCGAAAACGAGCGAACGCAGGGGGAGGTGGAGCGGAAGCGTCTGGCTGACGAGCAGGACGAGATCGTCGGAAATCTTGCCGCCAGTCTGAAACGCATGGCCGACGGTGACCTCACCGCGCAGATCACTGCGGAGTTCAAGGGCAGCTACGCGCAGATCAAGGCCGATTTCAACACGGCTCTGGCCCAGCTCCAGGAGGCCATGTCGGTCGTGGTGAACAATGTCTCGGCCATCCGTTCGGGCTCGGGCGAGATCAGCCAGGCGGCGGACGACCTGTCGCGTCGGACCGAGCAGCAGGCCGCCTCTCTGGAGGAGACCGCCGCCGCCCTGGACGAGATCACGGCCACGGTGAACCGCACGGCCTCGGGTGCGCGTCAGGCCTCGGAGACGGTCCAGGCCGCCAAGGGCGACGCCGAGACCTCGGGCAATGTCGTGCGCGACGCGGTCTCGGCCATGGGGGCGATCGAGAAGTCGGCCCAGGAGATCAGCCAGATCATCGGGGTGATCGACGAGATCGCCTTCCAGACCAACCTCCTGGCCCTGAACGCCGGCGTCGAGGCGGCCCGCGCCGGCGACGCCGGACGGGGCTTCGCGGTCGTCGCCTCCGAGGTCCGGGCCCTGGCCCAGCGCTCGGCCGAAGCGGCCAAGGAGATCAAGACCCTGATCTCGGCCTCGACCTCCCAGGTCAATGCCGGGGTCGCCCTGGTCGGCCAGACCGGCGAGGCCCTGCAGCGCATCGTCAGCCGTGTCGCCGAGATCGACGGCCTGGTGTCGGAGATCGCCGCCTCGGCCCAGGAACAGGCCACCGGCCTCCAGCAGGTCAACACCGCCGTCAACCAGATGGACCAGGTGACCCAGCAGAATGCGGCCATGGTCGAACAGTCGACCGCCGCCAGCCATTCGTTGTCGCAGGAGGCCGAGGCCCTGGCGAACTCCGTGTCCCGCTTCGAGATCGGCGAAGGCGCTGCGCCGGCCCGGGCGGTCCGCGCCCCGGCCCGGTCCGCCCCGGCTCCGGTCCGCCCGGCCAACCGTCCGGTGACCCAGATGCGCGCCACGGGCTCCGGCGGGGCGGCCCGCAAGCCGCAGCCGGTCGTCTCGGAAGACGGCTGGGAGGAGTTCTGATGACCGCCGCCCTGTCCTTGCCGGCCGTTCTCGACCTGGCCCAGGCCGAACCCCTGAAGGCGGCCCTGCTGCCGATGCGGGGCCAGTCGGTCACCCTCGACGCCTCGCGCGTCGAGCGGCTGGGCGGCCTGTGTCTTCAGGTCCTGATCTCGGCCCAGCAGACCTGGGCCCGTGACGGCCATGTGCTGAACATCGACGATGTCTCGCGAGAGTTCGCCGACCAATGGAACGCATTCGGGGCGGCCTCTGCCGATCGCCCGCTGGGAGCCCGCTCGTGATCAAGACTGTTCTGACCATCGACGACAGCCGCACCATGCGCGACATGCTGCTGATGGCCCTGGTGGACGCGGGCTACCGCGTGATCCAGGCCGTGGACGGCGTGGACGGGCTGGAGACCCTGGCGGCCGAGGGCGCCGACGTCATCATCACCGACATCAACATGCCGCGCATGGACGGGTTCGGGGTGATCGAGGGCGTGCGGGCCGATCCGCTCCACCGGGCGACGCCGGTCCTGGTCCTGACCACGGAGAGCGACGCGGCCAAGAAGCAGCGCGCCCGCGACGCCGGGGCCACGGGCTGGATCGTCAAGCCGTTCGACCCGGCCCGGCTGGTCGAGGCCGTGCGTCGCGTGGCGGCCTGACCCATGAGTGACGCGGTCGATCCCTTCGAGGCGATCAAGGTCGTCTTCTTCCAGGAGTGCGACGAGCTGCTCGGCGACCTGGAGACGGGCCTGCTCGCGATCGAACAGGGTGACGCCGACAGCGAGACGGTGAACGCGGTCTTCCGCGCCGTGCATTCGGTCAAGGGCGGGGCAGGGGCCTTCGGCCTGGAAGATCTGGTGCGGTTCGCCCACGTGTTCGAGACCCTGCTGGACGAGATCCGTTCGGAGCGGAAGCCGTGCGACGACGTCACGGTCAAGACCCTGCTGCGCGCCTCCGACGTCCTGGCCGACCACATCGCCGCCGCGCGCGGCCAGGGGGCGCCGGTCGACGAGGCCCG
>NZ_JAIXTC010000019.1 GCF_027484365.1 Brevundimonas sp.
CGACGGAGCCCCGGCGCGAGCCGAAAATTCTCATCCGGTCCCCGTAACGCGAAAGCAGGGGGCCTCATCGGTTCCGGGCGACCGCCCGGGCTCCGTCGACTTCCCCGCAACTTCCGCCCGACGGGCAGGGAGCGATGACGCACATCTCCTCCCTGTCGCAAAACGAACAGGGAGGAGACGCCCCGACCTCACTGGGTCGGCAGGGCCTTCAGATCGGCGTCGATGGCTTCGATGATCGTCGGGGTCACCGCGCCGCCCGACATCGGAGCGACCTCGGCCAGGGTGTAGTCCTGGAATTGCGGCAGAGCCGGATGCTGTGAGACGCCCGGGAGGTGTTTCTCGAGCACGGCGGCCGTGGCCGGATTGGCCAGCAGGTCCTTGATGGGGCTGTTGATGGTCGGCAGGGCGGCGGCGGCCGCCGGCGCGGGTGGGTTCGTGGGGGGAGCAGTCTGGGCGACCGCGGCGGTGGACACGGCGGCCAGGGCAGCGGCGGCGAGGACGGACTTGATCATGGAACGCTCCGGAAGGATGGGTTCACCAGATGACCTGCAAATCGCGACAGGCTCAAGACAGGAACTTTCGCTGCGTCGCACGCGGCGCTAGGAAGGCCGGATGACCGACACCCTCTCCTCCTCGAAACTGATCCAGGGCCGCACCGGCGACTGGGAAATCGTCATGGGCCTGGAAATCCACGCCCAGGTGGCCTCGAAGGCCAAGCTGTTCTCCGGCGCAGCCGTCGGCTTCGGCGCGGGTCCGAACGAGCAGGTGTCGCTGATCGATGCGGGTTTCCCCGGCATGCTGCCGACGCTGAACAAACATTGCGTCGTACAGGCCGTGAAGACCGGCCTCGGCCTCAACGCTGCGATCAACAGGAAGAGCCAGTTCGACCGGAAGAACTATTTCTATCCGGACCTGCCGCAGGGCTATCAGATCTCGCAGCTCTATTTCCCCATCGTCGGCGAAGGCGTCGTCGAGGTCGAGGCCGAGGACGGCTCCTTCTTCAACGTCGGCATCGAGCGCCTGCACCTGGAACAGGACGCGGGCAAGCTGATCCACGACCTGTCGCCGACCGAATCCTATGTCGACCTCAATCGTGCGGGCACCGCACTGATGGAGATCGTCTCGCGCCCCGACATCCGTTCGCCGGAAGAGGCGGTCGCCTATGTCAAGAAGATCCGCACCATCCTGATCTATCTCGGCACCTGCGACGGCGACATGGAGAAGGGCAACCTGCGCGCCGACGTCAACGTCTCGGTCTGCCGCGCCGGGAACTATGAGAAGTTCAAGGCGACCGGCGACTTCAGCTTCCTCGGCACCCGCTGCGAGATCAAGAACGTCAACTCGTTCCGATTCATCTCCCAGGCCATCAACTACGAGGCCCGTCGCCAGATCGAGATCCTCGAGGACGGCGGCAAGATCATCCAGGAGACCCGCCTCTACGATCCGACGGCCGGCGAAACCCGTTCGATGCGGTCCAAGGAAGAGGCCAATGACTACCGCTACTTCCCCGACCCCGACCTGCTGCCGCTGGAGCTGGAACAGGCCTGGATCGACGACATCAAGGCCCACCTGCCCGAACTGCCCGACGCCAAGCGCCGCCGGCTGATGGCCGACTACGGCCTGTCGCAGTACGACGCCGTCGTCCTGATCTCGGAACAGGCCAAGGCCGACTATTTCGAGAAGGCCGCCAAAGGCCGTGACGCGAAACTGGTCGCCAACTGGGTCACCAACGAACTGTCCGCCCGCCTCGCCGCTGCTGCCAAGGACTTCTCCGAAAGCCCCCTCCCCGCGTCCTATGTCGCAGAACTGGTCGCCCTGATCGAGGAAGGCGTGATCTCGTCGAAGATCGCCAAGGAAGTCTTCGACCACGTCTGGAACGGCGAGGGCTCGCCCCGCGCCGTCGTGGAGGCGCGCGGCCTGGTCCAGGTCAACGACACCGGCGCCATAGAGAAGGCCGTCGACGAACTGATCGCCGCCAACCCCGACAAGGCCGCCGCCGTCGCCGAGAAACCTCAGGCCCTCGGCTGGTTCGTCGGCCAGGTGATGAAGGCCACGGGCGGCAAGGCCAACCCGGCCTCGGTCAACGAGATCCTTAAGGCGAAGCTGGGGCTCTGACGGGACAGGGCCCGCCCGCAATCAGCGCGGACAACGGGCGGCGGCGGCGACCTGCGCCGCCAGCACGGTCCTGACCACCAGGGGCGCGTCGGTGGCGATCACCACCGCGCCCTGGTCGAACAGGTCGCGGTATTCCGACGGGTTGCCGTCCGCCGCATACTGGTCATCCAGCCGCCGACCGGGCGCGCCGAGCGTGCCGAACTGGGCCTCGACGCCCGCCTCGGCCAGGGACCGCCAAAGCGCCGGCCGCGCTTCCCGCGTGCCGGTCCAGGCCAGGATTTGCGGCGCACTCAGGCCTTGCAGATCGCCGACGTCGTTCAGGCCGGCGGAGATCATCATCTCGGGTGCCAGGGCCGCCACGGCGCGCGCCGTCTCCGGCGAATAGGTGATCAGGATGACACGGTCCCCGGCGCCCGCGGCCCGTACCTCGGCGATCACGGCCCGCGCCAGGGCGATGGTCGCCGTTTCATCGGCGGGCTTCAGATCGATGCTGGCGATGGCCCCCACCCGGCCGGCGGCGTCCAGGGCCTCCTGCAGCGTCGGTGGCGGCGCATCGGTGACATCGCCGTTGGTCGCCTCAAGCCGCGCCGTCCGCACCTCGGCGAAGGTCAGATCCGCGACCCGACCCGTCCCCGTCGAGGTGCGTTCCATCGTCTCGTCGTGCATCAGCACCAGCCTGCCGTCGCGGGTCAGGGCCGCATCGATCTCCAGGATCGCCCCTGGAATCGCCCGACCGGTCGCCTCGATGGCCGCGATGGAGTTTTCCGGCTGGTCATCGGCCGACTGGGCCCGGTGCGCCGAGATCGCCACACCGCCGCCCTGTCTCACGCAATCAAAATAGGCCGCGAGCGCCGGCGTGTCCGACGCGCTCCGCATCGGCGTTGCCGCACATCCGGAAGCCAGGAGGGCGGTCATCAGGGCGGGAGCGAGAAAGCGGGTCATGGGCAACCTGTACGATCGGAGCACCCTCATAACCTTCAAGATGGACAGGCGTAAGACAGGCCATCCCTTGCCCGCGCCTGCGGGCCGACGCATGTTCACCGCCAACGGACACGGGGAGAGAATCGGGTGCAGGATCTTGTGGTGCCAGCCTTGGGCACGCTCGCGGCCGTCGCCGTCGGCGGCTACCTGCTGGGCTCCATTCCGTTCGGCGTGCTGATCACCCGCGCGGCCGGCGCCGGCGACGTGCGCAACATCGGCTCGGGCAATATCGGCGCGACCAATGTCCTGCGCACCGGCCGTAAGGACCTTGCCCTCGCCACCCTCCTGCTCGATGCGGGCAAGGGCGCCGCCGCCCTGCTGATCGCCCGCCACCTGTTCGGATCGGAGGTCGCCGGCGCCATCGCGGGCGGCGCGGCCTTCCTCGGCCACCTGTTTCCGGTCTGGCTGGGCTTCAAGGGCGGCAAGGGCGTCGCGACCTTCTTCGGCCTGCTGATCGCCGCCTGCTGGCCCCTGGGCCTCATGGCCGGAGCGACTTGGCTGATCGTCGCCTTCACCCTGCGCTACTCCTCCCTGGCGGCGCTCGTGGCCGCCGCCGTCGCACCAGTCTACGCCCTGCTGCCCCTGCCCGCCCTCGGCCTGCCCGCGCCCCAGCCGATCTTCGTGCTGGCGATCGTCACGGCCGTCCTGATCTACATCCGTCACCATGAGAACATCAGCCGCCTGCTGAAGGGGGCCGAACCGCGCATCGGCGCCGCGAAGACGTGAGCCTTCCGGAAACCGAGCGCTTCGCCCGCCTGCGCCTCGCGCGCGCCGAGCGGGTCGGCCCGGTTTCCTTCCGCCAGCTTCTGGACCGGTTCGGCAGCGCGGAACGGGCGCTGGACGCCCTGCCCGACCTGATCCGGAAAGGCGGCGGCCACGGCTACAGCCTGCCGCCGGTCGAACAGATCGAACAGGAACTGGCCGCCGGTGACCGCGCCGGAGCCGTGCTTCTGGTGCTCGGCGACGCCGCCTATCCGCCGATGCTCGCCGCCGTCGATCCGCCCCCGCCCCTGCTCTGGACCCGCGGCGATACGGCCCTGCTGTCGAGAGAGGCCGTCGGCGTCGTCGGCGCCCGGATCGCCTCGGCGGGCGGCCAGAGGATCGCCCGCGGCCTCGCCCAACAGCTGGGTCAGGCCGGTTTCGTCGTCGTCTCCGGTCTGGCCCGGGGCATCGACGCGGCCGCCCATGCCGGGTCGCTGGAAACAGGCACCGTCGCCGTTCTGGGCGGCGGGGTCGACGACGTCTATCCGTCCGAGAACGCCGGCCTCTACGACCAGATCGTCGAGCAGGGCTGCGTGGTGTCCGAGAGCCCCATGGGCGCGCGGGCCCAGGCGCGGGACTTCCCGAGGCGCAACCGGATCATTTCGGGCCTCTCACGCGGCGTGATCGTCGTCGAGGCCGAACTGAGGTCGGGGTCCCTGATCACCGCCCGCCTGGCCAATGAACAGGGGCGCGACGTCTTCGCCGTGCCCGGGTCGCCGCTGGATCCCCGCTCGAAGGGGCCGAACGAGCTGCTGCGTCAGGGGGCCATCCTGTGCGAGGGCGTCGACGACGTGCGCCGCGCCTTCGAGACCCTGAGAACCCTCCGCGAGCCTCCGGCCGACCATCCCTTCGACGGCGCGCCGGACGAGATCGATGCCGCCTTTCTCGACCGGGTCGCCGATCTCCTGTCCCCGACGCCGACGCCGCGCGACGAGATCGCGCGGGCGCTGAAGGCCCCGATCGGTGAGGTCGCCGCCGCCCTGCTGGAACTGAGCCTCGTTGGTCGGGCGACCCTGCTTCCGGGCGGATCGGCCTCCCTTTAGACAGGACACAGGCCTCCCCGCAGACGGCCCGTGCAGATTGGTCGGTTGACAGGGTTCGCAACCCTGACCACGTTCCACACCCCTCCTCCCAGACTGAGCCGTAATGAATCTCGTCATCGTCGAGAGCCCCGCAAAGGCCAAGACCATCAATAAGTACCTCGGCCCGGACTTCGAGGTTCTGGCGTCGTACGGCCATGTTCGCGACCTGCCGTCGAAGGACGGGTCGGTGAAGCCTGACGAGGACTTCGCCATGGAATGGGAGGTCGACGCCAAGGCGTCGAAGCGCCTGTCCGAAATCGCCGAGGCCGCCAAACGGGCCGACCGCGTCATCCTGGCGACCGACCCCGACCGCGAGGGGGAGGCGATCAGCTGGCACGTGCTCGACGTCCTGACCAAGAAGAAGGCGCTGAAGGACACCGAGGTCCAGCGCGTCACCTTCAACGCCATCACCAAATCGGCCGTGCTCGAGGCCATGGCCAATCCGCGTCAGCTCGACATGGAACTGGTCGAGGCCTATCTGGCCCGCCGCGCGCTGGACTATCTGGTGGGCTTCACCCTGTCCCCGGTGCTTTGGCGCAAACTGCCCGGCGCCCGGTCGGCCGGTCGGGTGCAGTCGGTCGCCCTGCGGATCGTGGTCGATCGCGAGATGGAGATCGAGCGGTTCAAGGCCCAGGAATACTGGTCGATCGAGGCCGATCTGGCCGCCGACAGCCCGCCCTTCACGACGCGTCTGGTCAAGCATGAAGGCAAGCGGATCCAGCGTCTGGACATCCCGTCGGAGGCGGTGGCCTTCGCCGCCCGCGACGCCATCAACGCCGGCGACTTCACCATCAAATCGATCGAGAAGAAGCCGGTCCGCCGCTTCCCCTCCCCGCCCTTCACCACCTCGACCCTGCAGCAGGAGGCGTCGCGCAAGCTCGGCTTCGACGCCCAGCGCACCATGCGCGCGGCGCAGAAACTGTACGAGGGCGTCGACGAGACCGGCGGCCTGATCACCTATATGCGGACCGACGGCGTCCAGACGACGCCGGAGGGCATCGCCCAGGCGCGTGAGGTCATCGGCGAGACCTTCGGCCCCGCCTTCGTCCCGGCCGAGGCCCGCTACTACAAGACCAAGGCCAAGAACGCCCAGGAGGCGCACGAGGCGATCCGCCCGACCAATATCGCCCGCCGCCCCGACAGCCTGCGGCTCGAGAGCGACCTGCAGCGCCTCTATGAGCTGATCTGGAAGCGGATGGTCGCCTCCCAGATGGAGGCCGCGCGTCTGGACCGGACCACGGTCGAGGTCGAGACGCCCGACGGCCAGACCGGCCTGCGCGCCACCGGACAGGTCGTGACCTTCGACGGCTTCCTCGCCGTCTATGAGGAAGGCCGCGACGAGAAGCAGAAGGGCGCCGAGTCCGAGGAGGACGACGATTCCACCCGGCTGCCGGCCCTCAAGGAAGGCGCGAAGGCCCGGGTCGAGGCGATCCGCACCGAACAGCATTTCACCGAGCCGCCGCCGCGCTTCTCCGAGGCCACCCTGGTCAAGAAGCTGGAAGAGCTCGGCATCGGCCGGCCCTCGACCTATGCCTCGATCCTGACGACCCTGCGCGACCGCGAATATGTCCGCATGGACAAGAACCGCTTCTATCCCGAGGACAAGGGACGGCTGGTCACGGCCTTCCTGGAACAGTTCTTCCGGAAATGGGTGGAATACGATTTCACCGCGGCCCTGGAGACGCGCCTCGATGAGGTTTCGGCCGGCGAGCTGAACTGGAAGGTGCTGCTGCGCGAGTTCTGGACCGACTTCCATGTCGCGACCCAGGCGGCGGGCGAGCTGCGTACCACGGCCATCCTCGACGCCCTCAACGAGAGCCTGGGCCCGCACATCTTCCCGATGAAGGAAGACGGCTCGGACCCGCGCGAATGCCCCCTGTGCAAACAGGGCCAGCTGAGCCTCAAGACCAGCCGGTTCGGTGCCTTCGTCGGCTGCTCGCGCTATCCCGACTGCAAATTCACCCGGCCCGTGGCGGCCCCGGACGCGGCTGACGGCGGGGTCGAGGGCGGTGACCGGGAGCTGGGCGTCGATCCGGTGACCGGCCTGCCGGTGCAGCTCAAGATCGGGCGGTTCGGCCCCTATGTCGAAACCGCCGTCGAGGGCGAGGAGAAGCCGAAACGCTCCTCCCTGCCCAAGGGCTGGAGCCCGGCGTCCCTGACGCTGGACCAGGCGGTGCGGCTGCTGGGCCTGCCGCGTCCGGTCGGCGACCACCCCGAGGACGGCAAGCCGATCACGGCGGGCCTGGGTCGCTACGGGCCGTTCATCCTGCACGCGGGCACCTATGCCAATGTCGCCGATATCGACGAGGTGTTCGAGATCGGCCTGAACCGCGCCGTGGTCCTGCTGGCCGAGAAGCGGGCCGGCGGGTTCAAGGGCCGGGGCGCCGCCGTCGCGCCCCTGAAGGACCTGGGCGCCCACCCGGAGACGGGCGAACCGGTCCACGTCATGGCCGGCCGCTTCGGCCCCTATGTGAAGTCGGGCAAGATCAACGCGACCATCCCCAAGGGCACGGCGCCCGAGGACATGACCATGGAGGTGGCCGTGCCCCTTCTGGCCGCCCGCGCCCTCGCCGCCCCGTCCAAGGGCAAGAAGGCCCCGGCGAAGAAGGCGGCGCCAAAGGCCGCGGCGGCGAAGAAGCCCGCAGCCAAGAAGCCGGCCGCGAAGAAGCCGGCCACGAAGAAGGCCGCCGCGAAGCAGACGGCGGCGGAGTAGTCCTCAGGGTCCCCGCCGGCTCCGGCCGGCGGGTCCCGGTCTTCGGGACTCCGGAGAATTCAGTGCAGGTCGTCCACTGAGTCCCGCCGGCCCGAACGCGAAAACACCGTCCGAAGCGTCCGATGCGTCCGATGCGTCCGCCCATGATGATCCCCTCCGCACGAAAGGGATCAGTATGGGGGCGTTTCAGGGCGTGATGGACAAAAGGCGTCTCGTCAGAGCCGGGCTTTGATTTCAAAGGCGGAACTGGACGATGTGTTGATGGGTATGGCCTGATTTTCCTTCTCCCCTTGCGGGACAAGGTGGCAGCCGAAGGCTGACGGATGAGGGGTTGTACCGGCAGCTGAAGTGAGTTGAGCCGGCGCTGACCTTCGACGTCAGCGCGACCCCTCATCCGACTTCGCTTCGCTCAGCCACCTTCTCCCGCAGGGGGAGAAGGGCCCTTTCAACCAGGATCGCCGCTCACGGCAGCGAGAATGGCAGCGACAACCTCGTGCCGCCGGTTCTCGATGTCCGCATTGGCGAACCGTAGCACGCGGAAATTCTGTTCACGCAGGACGGCATCGCGTTCGATATCGGGAAGACTGGCGTCATGCGTCGGGCCGTCTGCTTCGACGATCAGACGATGACGGAGGCAGACGAAGTCGGCGATGTAGCGACCGATCACGACCTGTCGCCGGAACTTCAGGCCCTCCAGCCGGCGATCCCGCAGCAGCTTCCACAAACGGCGCTCATAGAGAACCGGCTCCCGCCGCATCTCCTTCGCGCGATCACGGAGCCATTCACCCATAGGTTATCTTAACCCTTCTCCCCTTGCGGGAGAAGGTGCCCCGGAGGGGCGGATGAGGGGTCGTGCCGACATCGAACGTCAGCGCGCGTTCAGCCCTCACTCGAGCCGCCGGCACGACCCCTCATCCGTCAGCCTTCGGCTGCCACCTTCTCCCGCAAGGGGAGAAGGGCGACGTCAGCGCAAATGCGGCCCCACCTTCTTCTCCAGCAAGGCCACCAGCTCCGGCTGCATGAAGCCGTAGTCGTCGGGGATGTCGAGGCAGACGACGCGGGCGGACTTCAGGCTCTTGCGGAACCGCTTCTGGAGCCGCGAGCGATGGGCGCGCTCCATGACGAAGATGATGTCGGCCCATTCGACCAGTTCATCGGTGCAGGGCTCGTCCGCATCGGGCGCCAGCCCGGCCGACGCCGTCTCCACCCCCGGCCAGGCGGCGAAGACCTGCTCGGCCGTCGGCGAGCGGAGGCGGTTGCGGGAGCAGAGGAAGAGGAGGTCGGTCAGGTTAGTCGAACTGCACCGGGCCAAAATAGCCGCCGTAAACAACTTGATTGAGCACAAATCGATTTATGCTCGTCACCGCCAACCGACCATCGTCGACCGGCTGACCGAAAATCGCGACGTTTTCCACGATCTTTGATCTCTCTTGATCACGCAGCGTCGGTATCAACCGATGCGCAAGGCCAAAGGTCGTTTCAAACGGAATCCCGCCGGTTCTCATAAGGCTAAAGTAGGAGGGAAACCGTACGCCTGCGAAGCCAGCGTCTTGCGCGGCTGCCGCAATTGCTTGGGAAATTGGATAGGCATGGGAGCGCGCTAGGAAAAGCATGTGAACGGCCATGTCCAAGCTCTCGAACTCGGTACAGGTTTCAGGCAGCACTTCAGTGAGATCTAAAATTTTGAGCTGCTCAGTTGGCTCAAGTGTTCCAACGTAGATGTCGTCTTCCGCCGATACTCGGCACTCGTGAAGGCATACTTGCAGGTCGGGTGATGCATAGAGTGTGGGACTACCCTCCGGGTTTAGGCGAGCCGCCTTGGCCAATGCCGGAGGAGGTGCATCGTATTCCCTCGCATTTTCTGGCTCGTGCGGATTCACTCGAAGCCGGTACACCTTTTCTCCAGGCTCGAGCGAGACAGATGGATACTCCGCAAGGATGCGTTGGATAATCGCATCCCTATCCCCACTCTGGAGAGCTTGCAGGGGCTCAATCTCGCCAATCATCCAAAGGCGCGGGCCGTAGTGAAATACGCCGATGCCGGCGGCCTTAGTGATGAGGTCCATATCGGATGCCAATGGCTCCCCGAAGCGCACTTCAACGTCTCGCTGATCGTTGATCTGAAGCCTTGGTGCGCCGCCGAAATCCGTTCGGATGACGCTACCTTGTACGAAGAAGCTATACGCTAGTTGGCGAATAGCACTGACGTCGAGCGCGCGGCCCTCGTCGCTTCCGCATTGAAGACACCTAGCTCCGGTCGCTTCGCGATTGAACTCTGCAAGAAGCCGCAGTCCTTGATCGCCAAAACATCTCGAACACAGCGGAGCCTCGTTCATCGAACTCACAGCGGAATGTTATCGTGCTTCTTCCACGGGTTCGTCTGCGACTTGTTCTTCAGCGTCCGTAGCGCCCGGATCAGCCGCCGCCGCGTGCCATGCGGCATGATCACATCGTCGATGTATCCCAGCCCCGCCGCCACGAAGGGGTTGGCGAACCTTTCCTTGTACTCGGCTTCCCGCGCCGCCAGCGCCTCCGGGTCGCCGGCCTCCTTGCGGAAGATGATCTCGACCGCGCCCTTGGCGCCCATGACGGCGATCTCGGCCGAGGGCCAGGCGTAGTTGACGTCGCCGCGCAGGTGTTTGGAGCTCATCACGTCATAGGCGCCGCCATAGGCCTTGCGCGTGATCACGGTCAGTTTGGGCACCGTGGCCTCGGCATAGGCGAACAGCAGCTTGGCGCCATGCTTGATCAGGGCGCCGTACTCCTGGCGCGTGCCGGGCATGAAGCCGGGGACGTCGACGAAGGTCACCAGAGGGATGCCGAAGGCGTCGCAGAAGCGGACGAAGCGGGCGGCCTTGCGGCTGGAATCGATGTCGAGGACGCCGGCCAGGACCTGGGGCTGGTTGGCGACAATGCCGATCGGCTGGCCGTCGAGGCGGCCGAAGCCGCAGACGATGTTCCTGGCGAAATCGGCCCCGATCTCGAAGAAGTCGGCCTCATCGACCGTCTTCAGGATCAGCTCCTTGATGTCATAGGGCTGGTTCGGATTGGCCGGGACCAGGGTGTCGAGGCTGGCCTCGTCGCGGTCCGGATCATCGTAGCTGTCGCGGACGGGGGGCTTCTCGCGGTTCGACAAAGGCAGGAAGCCGATCAGGCGGCGGACCTCCGACAGGGCCTCCAGATCGTTCTCGAAGGCGCCGTCGGCGACGCCCGACTTGCCGGCATGGACGCGGGCGCCGCCCAGGTCCTCGTGGCTGACCACCTCGTTGGTGACGGTGCGGACCACGTCGGGGCCGGTCACATACATGTAGGAGGTGTCCTTCACCATGAAGATGAAGTCGGTGATGGCCGGCGAATAGACGTCGCCGCCCGCGCACGGCCCCATGATGACGCTGATCTGGGGGATGACGCCCGAGGCCAGGGTGTTCTGCAGGAAGATGTCGGCATAGCCGGCGAGGCTCTCGACCCCTTCCTGGATGCGGGCGCCGCCGGCGTCGAACAGGCCGATGATCGGGGCGCCGTTGGTCAGGGCCATGGTCTGGAGCTTGACGATCTTGGCCGCATGCGCGCCGCTAAGAGAGCCGCCGAAGACCGTGAAATCCTTGGAGAAGACATAGACCAGACGGCCGCCGATGGTCCCCCGCCCGGTGACCACCCCGTCGCCGGGAACGCGCTGGTTTTCCATGCCGAACTGGTGCGAGCGATGCTCGACGAACATGTCGGTCTCTTCGAACGAGCCCTCGTCCAGCAGGACCTCGATCCGCTCGCGGGCGGTGAGCTTGCCCTTGGCGTGCTGCGAGGCGATGCGGGCGGCGCCGCCCCCCTGACGCGCGGCTTCGCGGCGGGCTTCGAGCTGGTCGAGGATGGCTTTCATGGGGGGTGCTCCTTGGAGGGAGGATTAGGAGCGGCGGCGCGGGGTGGCAAGCTGTCGAGGTCTCCTCCCCATGCGCGGAGGCGCATGGGGAGGTGACGGTCCGCGCCCAGCCTACAGCCGCCCCTGCTCCGCCAGCTTGTCGACCAGCCAGACGCGGGCCGAGGGGATGGGTTTGTTCTGGGGGTGGAAGACGAACTGCTCGAGGAAATGGCCGGTCAGGTCGAGGCCGGCGCGGACGTCGCCCTCGGACAGGCCGGCCTGGGCGCCCAGCATGAAGGGCGGCAGGGTCAGTAGCTTGTCGGCATAGGGGGCGCCGGCCTCTCGACTGACGGCGCGGCCGGTGCGGGGGCTGACCCAGATCAGGTCGTCCATCGTGCCGGTGACGGCGCAGCGCGACAGATCCAGGCCGAAGCCGAGATCGTCCAGCAGACCCGCCTCGAAGCGGACGAAGATGGCGGGCCAGACGGCCGGGATCTGGAAGGCCGCCATCAGGGCCTCGAAGGCCAGGAAGGCGCCGGGGTGGGGCTCGCGTTCAGGCAAGGCGCCCTGGGCCACCGCAGCGGCGGCGGCGAGGCCGGTCAGGGCCAGACCGTCGTCGAACAGGGCGCTGGGCCCCTCCCCCACCGGTTCAAGTCGGGCCGAGCCGAGGTGGTCGCTGGTCCGGGCGCGATAGTCGGCGATGACGCGTGCGCCCGGCTGCAGGAAGGGCTTCATGCGCCGCGACGCGCCCCCGGCGACATAGGCCGAGTGGCGGCCGTGGGTCTCGGTCAGCAGGTCGACGACCACCCCGGTGTCGCCATGGGCCCGCGCCGACAGGACGAAGGCCTCTTCGTGGAATTCCATCAGGGGGCCGGGTCTTCCTTGGCCGCTTCGTAGGTCCTGATGATCCGCGCGATGGGGCTGGCGAGATCGTTCGGGACGGCGAGGCTGAGGACGTATTGCTCGATCTTCCAGCCGTCGTCGGTCAGCCGCATGACGCCGGAGCCGCGCGTGCGACCGTAGCTGTCGTTGGTAAGCTGTTCCTCGAACCAGGCGATGCAGCGGCATTCGATCGGGGCGAGGGTTATGACCCGCGACGTCGCCGGATAGGACCAGCCCTGTCCGCGCGCGAAATAGGGGCCGACGTAGCCGCGCAGTTCCTCCAGCGTCCAGTGCTCGCCCGCGTCGGTGCCGACGAAGCGGGCGTCGGGGGCGTAGAGGGCGAAATAGGCGTCGGCGTCGGCGGCGGCCGAGGCGACGTTGAGCTGGTCGAGGACGGCGGCGACCTCGGCCTCGGGGGACGTCTCTGGCGTGGCCTGGAGCGCGGCGGCGAGGGCGAGAGCGGCGAACATGGAGGCCTCCGGCGGATGAGCCCCCGTCCTAACCCTGATCGCCGCGCTGAGGAACCGCGCCGCCGCTCTGCGCGGTTATTTAACCGATCGGTTTACAACACGGTCGGGTCGAGGCATTTAACCGATCAGTTCAACACGAAACCCGCCATGCAGACCGACCCCCTCTCCGCCAAGTTCGCCGCCCTGGCCGACCCGACCCGTCGGGCCATCCTGGCGCGCCTGACCGAGGGCGAATGTTCGGTCAGCGACCTGGCGGAACCGTTCGACATGAGTCTGCCGGCGGTCTCCAAACATCTGAAGGTGCTGGAGAAGGCGGGCCTGATCTCTCGCGGCAAGGAGGCCCAGTGGCGCCCTGCCCGGCTGGAGCCGATGGGCCTGAAGGGCGTTGCCGAGTGGCTGGAGCACTACCGCCGCTACTGGGACAAGAGCTTCGACCGTCTGGAAGATTATCTGCGCAAGATTCAGAAAGGAAACGACGATGGCCACAGAAACTGAGACCAATCCCTGCGACACGGACGGCATCGCCCATGCCTTCGAGCTGACGATCGAGCGCCTCATCGACGCCTCGCCGGAGAAGGTCTTCAAGGCCTATACGGACCCCGTGATCCTGAGCCAGTGGTTCGCGCCGAAGCCGTGGAAGGTCGTCGATCCGATCATCGAGCCCCGCGTCGGCGGCCGCTTCAACTTCACCATGCACGGACCGGACGGCGAGGTGTTCCCGAACTCGGGCGTCTTCCTGGAGGTCATTCCGAACCGCCGCATCATCACCACCGACGCCTTCACCTCCGAGTGGAAGCCGTCGGGCCAGCCCTTCATGGTCGCCCAGGTGGACATGGAGCCGACCGCCGACGGCAGGACCAAATACACCGTCGTCGCCCGCCACTGGAACGAAGACACGATGAAGCAGCACGAACAGATGGGCTTCCACGAGGGCTGGGGCACGGTCGCCGACCAGCTGGCCGAGATCGTGAAGACGTTCTGAGCCGATGCCCACTCCTGTTTCCGGCATCGTCGCCGAGGCGACCGCCCGTCCGACCCTGAACCTGCAGCGCGTCTTCGATGCGCCACGCGACCTGGTCTGGCGCGCCTGGTCCAATCCGGAGATCCTGGTCCTGTGGATGGGACCGGTCGAATGGCCGGCGGTCAGCGCGACGGTCGACTTCCGGGTCGGCGGCGCCTGGCGCATCTGCCTGCGCTCGCCGACGACCGGCGAGGACCTGTGGCAGGGCGGGGTCTATCGCGAGATCGTCGCCCCCGAACGGATCGTCTTCACCTTCAAATGGGACGACAGCCACGAGGACGGACCGCCGGTCGACACCCTGGTCACCGTCCGCTTCGCCGAAACGGCGGACGGCCGGACCCGGATGGACTTCACCCACGAGGGTCTGAAGTCCGAACAGAGCCTGACCGGCCACAGACATGGCTGGACGTCCACCGCCGACCGGCTGGAAGCCTGGCTGGCCGCCAATCCCGACTGAACGCTTTCAAGGAGGAGACCACCATGAAGATCGTGACGAGTCTGAGCTTCGCCGGAAATTGCCGGGAAGCCTTCGAGTTCTACGCCAGGGTTCTGGGCGGCGAGATCACCGCCGCCATGCCCTACGGCGACGCACCACCGGAGATGCCGATGCCGGTCGAGATGAAGGACTGGCTCATGCATTGCTGGTTGCAGGTCGGCGATCAGGCGCTCATGGGCTCGGATATGCATTCGGACTGGGCCACCCACATCAATGAACCCAAGAACGGGTTCGACGTGACCTTCCACACCGACAGCTACGAGGAAGGCCAACGGATCTTCGACGCCCTGTCCGAAGGCGGCACGGTGGTCATGGCGTTCGGCGAAACCTTCTGGTCGCCGGGCTACGGCAACTTCACCGACAGGTTCGGCATCCCGTGGATGATCAACGTCGTGCCGTCGGCCGACTGGGCCCCCGCCCACCTGCGAGGCGCGGCGTGATGAAGGCCTCGCCCATGGTCTGGACCGGTCGCGTGCTGACCGGCCTGTTCGCCCTGTTCATGCTGGGCGCCTCGGTCACGCCGAAACTAATGGGCATGCCCGTCGCAGCCGAGACCCTGACGGCGCTGGGCTGGTCGGCTGAATGGGCGCTGCCCATCGGGCTGATGGAGCTGGGATTCGTGATCCTCTACCTCTATCCGCGCACCAGCGTGCTGGGGGCGGTGATGATGACCGGCCTGCTCGGCGGGGCGATGGCGACTCAGGTGCGGGTCGACAGCCCCCTGTTCAGCCACCAGCTGTTCAGCCTCTATCTCGGCCTGATCATGTGGGGTGGCCTGTGGCTGCGGGACGAGCGGCTGAAGGCCCTGTTCCCCTTCCGGCGCTGAGTTGCGGGCCAGCGGCGCTGGCGGTCAGTCCGCCAGCGCCTGCGGGAAGGCATGGCCGAGCGCCTCGGCCATGGCCTGCTGCGAGATCAGCAGGACCTCCTTCTGCTGGTGGTAGTTGTTCGACAGCACGATCACCGCGATGCGGTTGTCCGGCTGCCAGGTCTCGATGTTGCGGAAGCCCGACCAGCTGCCGGTGTGGTAGATTTCGTACTCCTGGAAGGCGGGCGTGACGCGCGTGCCCAGCCGGTTGGCCATCAGGCCATAGCCCCAGGCGCGGTGCGGCCGCCCGCTCCGCTCGTTCGGCTGATCGGCGGGGGAATGGTCCGTGATCATCATGGCGTAGCTCGAGGCGCTCAGGACATGGCCCTGGTTCAGGGCCCGCTCCCACACCAGCAGATCGTCGAGCGTCGAATAGAGGGCGCCGGCGCCCGCGACGATCGAGACGTTCGGAAGGCGCTGGGCCGTCAGTCCCTCGGGGAAGGTCGCGTGGCCGGTGACGATGCCGAGGTCGGTGTCGTCATCGAAGCCCGTGTCCTTCATGCCCAGAGGTTCGAAGAAGGTGGTGCGGAGATAGTCGGGGAAGCGCCGGCCGCTGGCGATCTCGACGATGGCGGCGGCCAGGTTGAAACCGGCGTTGTTGTATTGGACCTTCGTTCCCGGTTCGAAGGACAGACGGAAAGCCTTTGAATCCTCTGTGAGTTCATCGAGCGTGGCGGGCGTGACTCGACGATTGCCCCAGCCGGGCCGGGCCATCAGGTCGGGAATGCCCGAGGTGTGGGAGATCAGGTGATGGATCTTCAACGGCGCCCAGGCGGCGGGGCAAGGCTGGATCCACCGGCAGACCGGATCGTCGACCGTCAGTTTCCCCTCGTCCTGCAGCTTCAGGATCGCCGCGGCCGTGAACTGTTTGGAGATGGAGGCGAGGCGGAAGCGCGAGCCGATCCGCAGCGGCGCGCCGGTGGCGACGTCGGCGGTCCCGTAGGCCTGGCGGAACAGGATGTCGTCGCCGCGCGCGACCAGGACCGCGCCCATGAACCGGCCGGCATCGGCCTCGCGCTGCAGGCGGGCGGTCAGTTGCGGCAGGGCCTCGACGACCTCGAGCGGCGGGCGTGGCGGCAGGGGCGCGAGACGCGACGAGGCGGTCGGCCGGGGATGACTGGTCAGGACGGCGGCGAGGCCCGCGCCGCCGATCAGGACGACGACGGCGATCAGGCCGAGGAAAAGCCGGGGGTGGTTCCCGGCGGTACGCGGAACGTCAAACATCGAGGCTTGGTAACGCCTGCGGACGATTCGTCACCCCATCGGCCGATCCCGTTTGCGTCATCCTCCGATTTGATCAGAAGCAGCCTTCGTGGCGACGAAGCGGCGCGATGGCTGACGGGATCTGTCGCGTTCACCTGAGGCGCCCGGGGACCTGCAATGGTGACGATGTCCGCTCCGGGGCAAGGCGCCGATGTCGCAAACCGACCCAAAGCGGAGGTTCAGAGCGCTGCTGAATACTCTTCCGTGGGCATGAAGCCCATGCGACCGTAGAGTGACGCCGAGCGCTCGCCCGCATGGAGCAGCACCCGGCCGCAGCCGCTAACCTTCAGATGCGACATGCAAGCGGACACGAGCATAGCGCCGACACCAATACCACGGTGCTCAGGCCGCACATACACGCCCCAGACGTAACCGATGCGAGCGGCATCCCCTTTTCGAAAAGCCGGAAATGCGCGCGGCAAGATGTGACAACATGCAGTGCCTACAGGTTCGCCATCGACCTTCGCCATGAAGGATGCAAGCCCGGCATGCTTGCGGGCGTCTACCAAAAACCGGTGAGCTTCGGCACGCCAGTCAGCGCGAGTGTCGTCGGTACCGATGCCCATTTCAAGCCAATGAAGCCCGTAGTTTTCAACCAGCAAGGCGTCGTCAGATGTAAGTTCAACGATCGGCATTTGAGACTTTGAACATTGAACACGCCCCGTCGCAACGTCGGCTAACCGCCCATTGCCAACAGTCCGCTCCCGACCCAATGCTGCCGTCGTCGGACATTGGGTTTCTGGGCGTGGCCGCATCTCTTAGCGTCGTTAGGCGTGCGGGAGCCCGCACAACGGAATGCCCGCCATGTGATGAGCTGATGCTTCGATGCGCAGATAATTCGCCTCTTAGTGGCGAAATGGTCAGCCTTTCCCCAGGCGATTGTCTTGGAAATGATCGGCAGTCGATCATTGGCATACTGCCGATTGGCGGCTAGAGAGCTGCTGGGGAAACAGATTATGCAGTGTACCAAGATTATTTGCGCCGCCGTTGTCGCGTTCGCACTTACCGGGGTAGCAGCCCCGGCCATGGCGCAGGTAAGCTCCACCATTCCCGTAACTTTGACCGGCGCGGACCCCGTAGCGGCGGGATATCACTTTGACGAAGGTCAGCCCTGCAATGTTCACACAGGACTAGGGGGAAATCGCGCGTATCAGACCAAGACCGTTAATGTGGCTGCAACAGGGACGTATACTCTCTCGGATCAAGGCCCCGGGGATATCGGCTTCGCGCTCTACACTGGCTCGTTTGATCCATTGAACCCGACCGTGGGCTGCGTCGCGTCGACGGACGGTGCGATAAACATCTCGCTGACTTCAGGTAACTACACTTTAGTGCAGATGGCTTGGTCAAACGGCGCCCTCGGTAATTTCAGTTCCGGATTCAATGGGCCAGGTGCTGTAACAACAGTCGCCGCGGCGGCCATCCCCACTCTGTCTGAATGGGCGATGATCCTATTCGGAACGATCCTCGCGGGTGGCGCAGCGCTCTACGTCCAGCGTCGTCGCCTGCCGGCCTGATATTGGCAGGCTGATGTCATCGAACGGCCTCGCTGGCGACGGCGGGGCCGTTTGCATGTCCGCTGTCCACCCCTGTCAGACGTCCCGAACGTCCGCTCTGCGCCGCACTGGTCATCGGCACCAACCTGCCACGGACGCATTGCTCTGGTTACGCCGGGCCGGCATCCGCGTCGCAGCGCCGGAGTGCCGGCTTCGCGGCGCGCCCCGAAGATGACGGAGGGAAGGAACCCTAGGCGTTGAAGTCCAGCCCGAACTGGGCGTAGAGCGCGCGGCTGTCCTGCCATTTGGGGTCGACCTTGACCGTGATGAACAGGTGGACCGGACGGTCCAGCAGTTCGGTCAGCTCCTCGCGCGACTTCTGGCCGATCCATTTCAGGGTCTGGCCGCCCTTGCCCAGCACGATGGGCCGCTGGCTCTCGCGCTCGACATAGATGGTCTGTTCGATCCGGGCCGAGCCGTCGGCCTTCTCGTCGAAGGCGGTGGTTTCCACGGCGGCCGAATAGGGCAGTTCCTCGTGGACGCGCAGATAGACCTTCTCGCGCGTGATCTCGGCGGCCAGGACCCGGATCGGCACGTCGGCGGACTGGTCTTCCGGATAGAGCCAGGGGCCCTCCGGCATCCCCAGGGCCAACCGCGACTTCAGGTCGTCGACGCCGTCGCCCGACAGGGCCGAGATCATATAGACCTCGGAATAGACGCCGGTTTCGAACAGGCCGTGGGACAGGGCCAGCAGGGTGTCGCGGCGCATGCCGTCGATCTTGTTGAGCACCAGGATGACCTGGGTCCCGGTGGACTTCAGGTTGGCGATGATGGTCTCGGTGTCCTCGGCGGACTTGCGGTCCGCGCCCGTGCCGTCCTTGCCTTCCGAGGCGATGTGGGAGGCCGCGTCGATCAGGTGGACGACGACGTCGGCGTCCTGGGCCCCGCCCCAGGCGGAGGCGACCATGGCCCGGTCGAGGCGGCGTTTCGGGGTGAAGATGCCGGGCGTGTCGACGAGCACGATCTGGGCGTCGCCCTCGATGGCGATGCCGCGCACGGGGAAGCGGGTGGTCTGGACCTTCTGGGTGACGATGGACACCTTGGACCCCGTCAGCCGGTTGACCAGCGTCGACTTGCCGGCGTTCGGCGCGCCGATGATGGCGGCAAAGCCTGCGCGGTTCTGCTGGGGGTTGGTATCGGTCAAATCACGCCTTCACGTTGGAGCATGGCCATGGCGGCCGCCTTCTCCGCGTCCTGACGCGAACGTCCGGCAGCGGTCAAGGGTTCGACACCCTCGATGGAAACCTCGACCTTGAAGGTCGGGGCGTGGTCGGAGCCGGTCTGGCCGACGACGCGGTAGGCCGGCAGGGGACGGCCGGCCCCCTGCGCCCACTCCTGCAGAGCGGACTTGGGATTATTCAGGGCGCGCGGCGCCGGGGTGGCCAGTTCCTCGGCCCAGGCGTGGTCGAACACGGTCCGGGCCGCGTCCAGCCCGCCATCGAGGAAGACGGCGGCCAGCAGGGCCTCCACGGCGTCGGCGACGACCCCCTCCTTGCGGCGGCCGCCCGATTTGGTCTCGCCGGGCGAGAGGCGCAGGGCCTCGCCGATGCCGAGACGGTCGCCAACCCGCCCGCAGGCGTGCTTGTCGACCAGGGCATGGAGGCGGGACGACAGCTCACCCTCGTCGGCGGACGGATAGTCCACGTGCAGTCGCTGCGCGACCAGCAGGCCGAGGACACGGTCGCCGAGGAACTCGAGCCGTTCGTTGTGACGCGCGGGCTTGCCGGCGGCCTTGTCGGCCCCCTCCCCCACGCTGGAATGGGTCAGGGCCCGCTCCAGAAGGGCGGGGTCGCGGAAGGCGTGGCCGATGCGGTCGACCAGCGCGGCCACCGCCTCGGCCCGTGCATTCGCCATCAGTCGAGGACGCGGAAGAAGCGGCTGGGCCGGACGTTGGCGAACCAGCTGACCGGATTGAACAGCGACGCGCCCGGCTCCCACGAGAACATGATGATCTCGGCCTTGCCGACCAGGTTCTCGTCCGGCACCAGGCCGACGCCGGCCGACTGCTCGACGCGGCTGTCGATCGAGTTGTCGCGGTTGTCGCCCATCATGAAGTAGTGGCCGGCCGGGACCGAATAGACCGGGGTGTCGTCCAGATCGCCGCCGGGGCCGAAGTCCTGGATGGTGATGGTCTTGCCGCCCGGCAGGGTCTCGCGGACCTCGGTCACAGGGCGCGGGCCGAAGATGTCGTTGACCTCGCCGGCGCTGACCACGACGTCCTGAACCGGCTGGCCGTTGATGTAGAGCTTGTTCTGGATCATCTGGATCGTGTCGCCCGGCAGGCCGATCACGCGCTTGATGTAGTCCGTCTTGTCGTCGCGCGGCAGTTTGAAGACGACGATGTCGCCGCGGGTCGGCGCCCGGCCGAACACCCGGTCATCGCCGAGCGGCAGGTTGATCGGCAGGCCCGACGAGAACTTGGAATAGCCGTAGGCCCATTTGGACACGACGATGTAGTCGCCCTCATAGAGGTTGGGCTCCATCGAGGCCGACGGGATGGTGAAGGGCTGGAACAGCAGGACCCGCAGGACGAAGGCGATGGCCAGGGCGACGACGACCGTCTTGACGATCTCGACCGTCTCCGAGACGGCCGATCCGCCCTCGTCGTCATCCTTGACGCGAACCTTGGCGGGACCGGGAATCTTGACCTTGCGGTCATCGAAGGGGGCGTCGCCGGCATCGCTCCAGATCGGGCGGGCGGCGGCGGCGGCCGCGGCGGCGATCGGCGCGGCCTCGGCGGGGGCAGAGTCCGTGACCTCGGGGCTGTCGGCCTCGACCGGCAGGCCGGATTCAGAGGCGGCGAAGGCCGCTTCGGCGGCGTCGACGTCACCGGCGCCCGCGACGTCCGGCTCAGCCGGGGCCGGATCAGCATCGTCGGAAGGGACGTCATGGCTGGCGACCGCAGACGACTCGCTGTCCGTCGTGTCGATCACAGGCTTCTCGCCGTCTTCGGGCTTGTTGTCGCTCATCGTGTGAAAGCTCGTCCCCGGCCGCCGAACGCGGCTCGTATCCGCGCAGCGGTATAGCCCGATTACGCCGTGGGCAAGGCTTCGATCACCACGAAGGCGAGTGCGTAGGGGTGTTCGTCGGAAAGGGTCAGGTGAATGTGCGGCGTATGGCCGGGCGGAGTCAGGCGTTTGAGGTGCTCGGCCGCGGGTCCCGTCAGGGCCAGGGTCGGCTGGCCCGAACGCAGGTTCACCACCCCCATGTCCTTCCAGTAGACGTCCCGACGCATGCCGGTGCCCAGCGCCTTGGCGCAGGCTTCCTTGGCCGCGAACCGTTTGGCATAGCTCCAGGCGACGTCCGGCTTGCGCTCCGAGCGGGCGCGTTCGATCTCGGTGAAGCAGCGGGTCTTGAAGCGGTCGCCAAAGCGATCGATCGACGCCTGGATGCGCCGGATGTCCGACAGGTCCGCGCCGACGCCGAGGATCACTCGCGCGTTACGGCCTGGGCCGCCTCCATCGCCCCGCGCATGCGCCGGATGGCGGCGGCAAGACCGACGAAGACCGCCTCCCCGATCAGGAAATGGCCGATGTTGAGCTCGCGGATCTCCGGGATGGCCAGCACCTCGGCGGCGGTGTCGTAGTCCAGACCGTGGCCGGCGTGGACCTCCAGCCCCAGCCCGTCGGCCTGGGCGCAGGCGGCGGCGAGGCGGTCGAACTCCACGCCCCGTTCTCCGGCCGGCAGATGGCAGTAGCGGCCGGTGTGGAACTCCACGACCTGGGCGCCGACGGCGGCGGCAGCCTCGACCTGGTCGGCCGAGGGATCGATGAACAGGCTGACGCGGATACCGGCGTCCGACAGGGCCCGGACCACGGGTGCCATGGTCGCCTCATGACCGGCGACGGCCAGCCCGCCCTCGGTGGTGACCTCCTCGCGCCGCTCGGGCACCAGACAGGCGGCATGGGGACGATGGCGCAGGGCGATGGCCAGCATCTCGTCGGTGACGGCCATCTCGAAATTGAGCGGTTTGCCCGCGGTCTTGCAGAGGGCGGTCAGGGCCTCGATGTCGGCGTCGCCGATGTGCCGGCGATCCTCGCGCAGGTGGGCGGTGATGCCGTCGGCGCCTGCGCGGATCGCTTCCTCGGCCGCGCGCACAGGATCGGGATGCACCCCGCCGCGCGCGTTCCGCACGGTCGCGACATGGTCGATGTTGACGCCGAGCCGGACGGGCGGGCGGCTCACTTGGACAGCCGCCGGCTGCCCGGATCCTCGACCGGAAGGGCCGCCAGTTCGGGCGGCAGGGCGTCGGCGGGATATGCGGGCACCTCAAGCGACGCCAGGGCGATCAGGGGGACGCCGACATCCGCCTTGCCGCCGGAGCGGTCGACGATACAGGCGGCGGCGACCACCGTGCCTCCGGCCTCCTGGATGGCGGCGATGCATTCGCGGCTCGACAGGCCGGTGGTGACGATGTCCTCGACCATGACGACCTTCTCGCCCGGCTCGACGTGGAAGCCGCGACGGAGTTTGAACGCCCCGCCCTCGCGCTCGACATACATGGAGCGGACCTTCAGATGTTTGGCGGTCTCATAGCCCGGGATGATTCCGCCGACGGCCGGGGAGATGGCGACGTCGACGGGTCCGACCGTGGCGACGATCTTCTCCGCCAGGGCCTTGCACAGCCGCTCGCAGCGGGCGCCGTCCATGAAGACGAGGTTCTTCTGCAGGAAGACCGGGCTGTGCAGCCCGGACGACAGCACGAAATGGCCTTCGCGCAGGGCGCCGGCGGCACGGAACTCGTTCAGGACGTCTTCGGTGTTCATGGCGCCGGTCTTAGGACCAACCGGAGCGCAGGTGAAGCGTCAGCGTGACAGACGGGCGTCGCATTCCGCCGCACCCTCAGCGACGCCCAGCTCAGCGTAGATGCGCCGCGCCTCAGCCCAGTCGACGACCGCCTCGCCGGGCCGGTCGAGGGCGTCCAGCGCGAGCGCCTTGAGCCGGAGCGCATTCGCGAGGTCGAGCGCCCGATCGGGCAAACCGGCATAGATGTCGGCCGCCGCGGTCGCGTCCGTCAGGGCGGCTGCGGCCCGGCCCGCGAGGCGTTCACGGTCGGAGCTGTGACGAAGGTCGAAGGCGCGTTGCAGATCGTCCATCGCGCCCTCTGCGGCTCAGTATTCGCGGCTCTGGGCCTGCCGCTCTTCCAGCTGGCCGTCCTTGAGGGCGAAGACGCGGTCCATATGGCCGGCCAGTTCCATGTTGTGGGTGGCGATCAGTGCCGCGACGCCGGTGGTCTTGGTCAGGTCGCGGAGGGATTCGAACACCGAGTGGCTGGTGGTCGGGTCGAGGTTGCCGGTCGGCTCGTCGGCCAGCAGCAGGCGCGGCCCGTTGGCGAGGGCGCGGCCGATGGCGACGCGCTGCTGTTCGCCGCCCGACAACTGGGCGGGCTGGTGCGTCAACCGTTCGCTGAGGCCGAGCGTGGTCAGGATCTCGTCGGCGCGACGACGCGCCTCCGCCTCCGGCCAGCCGGCGATCCGCATCGGCAGGGCCACGTTGTCGCGCGCGTCGAACTCCGGCAGCAGATGGTGGAACTGATAGACGAAGCCGACCCGGCTGAGCCGCATCCGGGTGCGGGCCCGCTCGTCCAGCTGACCGACGTCCTCGCCGTCGATGAAGACCTGACCCGAGGTCGGACGCTCCAGCAGGCCGGCGGCGTGGAGCAGGGACGACTTGCCGGACCCCGACGGGCCGATCAGCCCGACCAGTTCGCCCGGATGGATGTCGAGGTCGACGCCCTTGAGGACGGTCAGCTCGCCGTTACCCGTGACATAGGTCCGGGTCAGGCCGCGCGCAGAGAAGACGGGATCACTCAAAGCGCAGAGCCTCCACCGGGTCGATGCGGGTCGCATTCCACGACGGGATCAGACTGGCCACACACGACATGAAGAAGGCCCACATGGTAATCCAGAACACGTCCGTCGGGTCGACCTCGGCCGGAATGCCGTTCAGCATATAGACGTCCGCTGGAAACAGCCGGGTCTGGAACACCCACTCCAGGAAATGCTGGATCGACCCGATGTTGAGACAGAACAGCAGACCCAGGATCAGGCCCGTGATCGTGCCGGCGACACCGATCGAAGCGCCGGCCATGAAGAAGATGCGCAGGATCGACGACGGGCTGGCCCCGATCGTCCGCAGGATGGCAATGTCCCGGGTCTTGTTCTTCACCAGCATGACGATGCCGGAGATGATGTTCAGCGCCGCGATGGCGACGACCATGCCCAGAATGATCGACATGGCCACGCGCTCGACCTTCAGCGCGCCCCAGAAGGCGGCCAGCTTGTCGCGCCAGTCGACGACGAAACCACCCGGCCCCGCGGCCTCGCGGACGGCGGGGAGATAGTCGCCGACCCGATCCGGGTCCTTGACCTTCATCTCGATGACGTCCCAGACGCCTTCCTTGCCGAAGAACAACTGGGCCTGTTCCAGCGGCATGAAGATGAAGGCGCGGTCGTAATCGGCCGTGCCGGACGAATAGGTGCCGCCGACACGGTAGGTCTTGTTCAGACCACCGAGGTTGCCGAATGCGGAATCGGCGCCCGTCGGGGAATAGATCTCGATCGGATCGCCGACGCGCAGGCCGAGACTGTCGGCCAGGGCCTGACCGATCAGCACATTGTCACCACCGTAGGCGCCCTGGCCGAAACTGGCACGCGCCTGGTCCGACAGACTGGCGTCGACGTACTGCATGGTGTCGAGATCGGCCGGAGCGATGCCGCGCACGAAGGCGCCGGTCGTCTGGCCGCCGGCCCGGATGATGGCCTGGGACTCGGTCAGGGGCGTGACGCTGACGACGCCCTCCACCCCCCGGAGACGGTCGACGATGGCGTCGCGGTTGAAGGCACTGAGCACCTCGCCCTGGACATACATGTGTCCGTTGAAGCTGAGCATCCGGCCGAGGAGCTCGTTCCGGAACCCGGCCATGATGCTGAGCACCACGATCAGGGCCATGACGGCCAGGGTGATGCCGATGAAGGAGATGATGGCGATCAGGGCCACCCCGCCCTCCTTGCGCCGGGCGCGCAGGTAGCGGAGCGCCAGGCCGATCTCCCAGGCGGAGAAGGCGCCGGCGGGTTTCACTGGGGCGTCGGTCATCTCGAAATCTCCCTTCTCCCCTTGGGGGAGAAGGTGGCGCGCGGCGCGCGACGGATGAGGGGGCTGTCGGCTACGAGGCTCTTCGTTGGAGTGAGGAACTGCTGAACCGTCCCCCTCATCCGTCCGGCTTCGCCGGCCACCTTCTCCCCCGAGGGGGGAAGGGAAACGATCGTGCTCAACCGATGGCCTCCAGCGCAGCGGCGAGAGCCACAGTCGACTTCTCGCCGGTCGCGCGACGCTTCAGTTCGACGACGCCGTCGGCCACGCCCTTGGGACCGATGACCAGCTGCCACGGAATTCCGATCAGGTCGGCGGTGGCGAACTTGCCACCCGGACGCTCGTCGGTGTCGTCATAGAGGACCGACTTGCCGGCCTTTTCCAGGGCCTCGACCGCCGCCTCGCAGGCCTCGCAGACCGACGGATCGCTGGCGCGCAGGTTGATCACGACCACGTCGAACGGGGCCACGGCGTCGGGCCAGATGATGCCGGCGTCGTCGTGGCTGGCCTCGATGATGGCGCCCAGCAGGCGGGAGACTCCGACGCCGTAGGAGCCCATGTGGACCTCGGTGTCCACGCCGTCCGGCCCCGCGACCTTCGCCTTCATCGGGGCCGAGTATTTGGTGCCGAAATAGAAGATGTGGCCGACCTCGATGCCGCGCGCGGTCAGGCGATCGCCCTCCGCCGTCTGGCTTTCGAACTGGGCGGCGTCGTGCATTTCCTCGGTCGCGGCATAGAGCGAGGTGCGGCCGTCGACGATGGCCTGAAGGTCGTTCCAGTCGACGTCGGGACCGGGCGCCGGCATCTCGACCAGGGCCTTATCGCAGAAGACCTGGCTCTCGCCCGTGTCGGCCAGGACGATGAATTCGTGGGACAGGTCGCCGCCGATCGGGCCGGTGTCGGCACGCATCGGCACGGCCTTCAGACCCATGCGGGCGAAGGTGTTCAGATAGGCCACGAACATGCGGTTATAGGCCCGACGCGCCGAGGCTTCGTCGATGTCGAAGGAATAGGCGTCCTTCATCAGGAATTCGCGGCCGCGCATCACGCCGAAGCGCGGACGGCGCTCGTCGCGGAACTTCCACTGGATGTGGAAGAGGTTGAGCGGCAGGGCCTTGTAGCTCTTCACGAAGCCCCGGAAGATGTCGGTGATCATCTCCTCATTGGTGGGGCCGTACAGCAGCTCGCGCTCGTGCCGGTCGGTGATGCGCAGCATCTCCGGCCCATAGGCGTCATAGCGGCCCGATTCGCGCCACAGGTCGGCCAGTTGCAGGGTCGGCATCAGGAGTTCAACGGCCCCTGCCCGCTCCTGTTCCTCGCGCACGATCTGTTCGATGCGGTTCAGGACACGCAGGCCCAGCGGCAACCAGGCGTAGATGCCGGCGGCCTCCTGTTTGATCATCCCGGCCCGCAGCATCAGCTGGTGCGAGACGATCTGGGCGTCCGACGGCGCCTCTTTCAACGTGGGCAGGAAATAGCGCGACAGGCGCATTGTTCGGTCCTTGTTCGGGGTCGTCTCGTCTAGCCCGTGCGGGCGAACCTTGGCAACGCAATGGCGGCGCGTTTGACACCATGATCGCAGTATGCTTTGTTTTGCAAAGTTCTTCATGGAGAGACCAATGACCCGCCTGTTCACCACCGCCCTGTTCGCCGCCCTCGCCCTGCCCGCCGTCGCCGCAGCGGGGACGGTCGAGGTCCGCCTGACCGGCGCCGTCCCCGGCGGTCCGGTCATGGTTCAGCTGTGTTCCGAGGCCGAGGGCCTCATGCGCTGCGCCAGGACGGCCCGGGTCACCGTCAGCAACGGTACGGCCGTGGCCCGGTTCGAGAATGTCCCGGCCGGTCGCTGGGGCGTCGCCGCCTTTCAGGATGTGGATTCCAACGGCCGCCTCGGCTTCGGCATGATGGGCCGGCCGAACGAACCCTGGGGCTACAGCCGGGCCGCGCCGGCCGTCATGGGGCCGCCGGCCTTCCGGGACGCAGCCGTCAACGTGCCCGCAGCGGGCGGTGTGATCCCTGTCGCGCTGGGGCTCTGAGTTCGATGAACCTCGATCTCGTCCCGCTCGGCTGGTTGCACAGCCTCGCCTGCCTCATCGCCCTTGCGACCGGGGCCTATGTCTTCGCGACGCCCAAAGGCACCCGCCGGCACCGGCAGGTGGGTCAGGTCTTCGTCGCCTCGCAGGTGATCCTCAACCTGACGGCGCTCGGCATCTATCAGTTGGGCATCTTCTTCTTTCCGCACGTGCTGGCGATCCTGACCCTGGTCCTGATCGCGGCCGGCTGGGGATCCGCCCGGCTGATCCGCCGGCACGGCATCTGGAAACACGTCCACCTGTCGAGCATGATCCTCAGCTACTACCTGCTGATCGGCGGCGGGGTGAACGAGGTCTTCCTGCGCATCGACGCCATGCGGGAGCTCGTCAGCCGCGAGGGCGGGCAGATCATCGGCCTGACCCACAGCGTCACCCTGCTGGTCTTCCTGATCCTGCTGCTGGCCTGGAACGCGGCCGAGATCGTGCGGACGCTTCTCCGCCGGCGGCGGCGCGCACGCCTGTCGGCCGCCCAGGTCGTGTGAACTCTAGGGAACGGGCGGTGCCAGATCCGGCAGCGGCATCCAGCCGATGAAGACCAGCCACATCACGAACAGCCACAGCAGGAAGGCCACCCAGGTCGTGGTGATGAATTTGCGCTTCAGGTTCGGCGTCTTCGGCGCCCCCCACTGGCTGCCGTCGGTCGGCGGCTCGTGGGTCTCGCTGGAGGTGCCGATCGGAAGAACAGTGAACAGCACCACCCACCAGACGACGACGTAGATGGCGAACATGGTGATCGGGCCGATCGGCATGTCAGTGCGTCTCCTTGGGGGTTTCCATCAGCTCGACCAGCACCCCGCCCATGTCCTTCGGATGCAGGAACAGGATGGGCGTGCCGTGGGCGCCGATACGGGGTTCACCCGTCCCGAGAAGGGTCGCCCCCTTCGCTCGCATGCTGTCGCGGGCGATCAGGATGTCCTCGACCTCGAAACAGACGTGGTGCTGACCGCCCTTCGGATTTTTCGCGAGGAAGCCGTGGATCGGGCTGTCCTCGCCCAGCGGTTCGATCAGTTCGATCTGAGAATTGGGCAGGTCGATGAAACAGACCCGCACCCCCTGTGCCGGCAGGTCGAACGGCTCACCCGCCGAGGTCGCACCGAGAATGTCGCGGTACAGGGCGACACTGGCCTCGATCGAGGGCGTGGCGACGCCGATGTGATTGAGTCTGCCGATCATCCGCCCGCTATGGCCCCTCGTCCGCAAGCGGGCAAGCCGCGCCCATGCCGGGAGCCCGCAAAGCCAGCAGGATGGATCGTCGCACCTCGGCCGACATCAGCCCGGCGCCCTCAAGGATACAGCCGACCACGGTGTTGGAGTTGGGCGCCAGCAGGCCATAGGTCGCGTTCCTGGCCTCCAGTTCGCGCCGGGCTCTGTCCAGGGTGGCAGGGGCGGCGCGCACGACAGCCGGGTCCCGGCTGACGATGGTCATCTCGTGCAGGGCCTCGCCCGAACTCGGGAAGTCGTAGGCGGCGTCATCATAGGGCGTCAGCCGGGCGGACAGGCGGTCGCGGGCTTGGCCCGCGTCGGGGAACTTGCCCTCCTGACTGGCGGAGAAGGCCAGGGCCTGGCCCTGCTCCGGGACCACCAGGATATAGGCGTGGCGGGGGAACAGCAGATAGTGCGCCATCCATTTGGTCACCCAGACGAGAGGCGCATCGTCTGGCCCGAGGGCATGGGCACCGACGTAGACGCCGGGGGGCAGGACACGACTGTCGACCCGGCCGTTAACGGCCTGGATCCGGTCGATCATCACCTGATCCAGCAGGAAGGTGCCACCTTCGGCCGCCTGCTCGAAATGGGCCCGGATCTGGCCGGCGGTGGGGTCGTCCCCCAGATTCCCGCCGTGAAGAATGCGAAAGGCCTCGTCCGAGGTCGGCCGGTCGCCCGTTGTGCTGAACCACAGGACGGCCAGTTCGTGCGCGGTGCGCGACGCCGGGTCCTCGCCCCGGAAGGTCGACAGGCTGAGCACCAGATTGATCGCCAGGAACAGGGCGACGATCCCCGCCAGCCCCTGCCCTGCGATCACCCCCCATTTGCGCCAGCCGGTGAGCGGATGGCGCGCGTGACGGATACGGTGTTTGAGGCGGCGCGCCCGATCCTGAACCCGTTCGAACGAAGGGCGCGCCATCGACCTACAGTCTCAGGATCACCGTCTCGACGATCGGACGGCGGTCCCAGATCTGCTGCGAGGCCTTCTTCAGCACACGGGCCACGGCCTGTTCGACCACATCGTCGTCGTCGCGGGCCTCGCCCTTCAGCGAGCCCACGACCTGTTCGACGCGCTCGGCCAGGTCGTCCAGGGCGTCGCCCAGGGGCGTGACCTCGTCGCCCGGCAGGCCGATGGCGCGCACGTCGATGTCGGAGACGATCTTGCCGCGCCGGTCCATGGCGAAGCTGACGACCAGTACGCCGTTGGTCGAGGCGTGGCGACGCTCGCGCAGGGCCTCGCCCTTCTCGGTCACCACCATGCCGCCGTCGACATAGAGGCGGCCGTTCGGAACCTCGTCGATGATCACGGCCTTTCCGGGGGCGAGGCGAACGAGGTCGCCGTTGCGCGGCGTCACCGTCTCCTCGACGCCCAGATCGCGGGCGAAGGCGGCGTGCTCCATCAGGTGGCGACGCATGCCGTGGGTCGGGACCGAGATGCGCGGCCGGGCCCATTCGTACATCTGTTTCATCTCGTCGCGGCACGGGTGGCCGGAGACGTGGATGCCGGGGTGGTCCTTTTCGGTGTAAAGGCGGACGCCGCGATCGGCCATCCGGTCCTGCAGGTTGGCGATGGCCAGTTCGTTGCCGGGGATGACCCGCGACGAGAAGATGCAGTGGTCGCCCAGACCCAGTTTGATGAAGGGGTGCGACCCGTCGGCGACGCGCGACAGGGCCGCCCGGTCCTCGCCCTGGCTGCCGGTGCACAGATACAGGATCTCGTCCGCCGGCCAGTGGCGGGCCTCGTCCTCGGTCAGGATGCGCTGCGAGTCATTGAACAGGCCGACGTGACGGGCCGCGGCGGTGATGCGGTGCATCGACCGGCCGGCCAGGGCGACGCGACGCCCGGCCTTGTCGGCGGCCTTGATGACACTGACCATGCGGGCGACGTTGGAGGCGAAACAGCCGACGGCGATGCGCCCGGTCTTCAGCGAGCCGATCAGTTTGATCAGGCCGTCCTGGGCCTCCGTCTCCGACCCGGCCTCGCCTTCGACGAAGACATTGGTCGAGTCGCAGACCATGGCCAGAAGGCCGTCGTCGCCCATCTTCGTGATCGTGGCGATGTCGGTCGGCTGACCGATGACCGGGGCCGGATCCAGCTTCCAGTCACCGGTGTGGAAGACGGTGCCGAGCGGCGTGGTGATCTTCAGGCCGTTCGGCTCGGCGATCGAGTGGGTCATGGTGACGAAGTCGACCTGGAACGGGCCGAGATCGACGTGGCCGCCCATCGGGATCTCGATGATCTTGACGTCCTTGACGCCGTTGTCGCGCAGCTTCTCGCGGATCAGGAAGGCGGTGAAGGGCGTGGCGTACAGCGGCGCCTTCATCCGGCTCCAAAGCCACGGCAGGGCCCCGATGTGATCCTCGTGCGCGTGGGTCAGGACGATGCCACGGATAGTCTCGCCCTCGAGGAAGGCGGGATCGGGCACGATGATGTCCACGCCCGGCGTCGACAGGTCGCCGAAGGTCACGCCGACATCGACGATCATCCACTGGCGATCGTCTTCCGGCCCGTAGCCGTAACAGTTCAGGTTCATTCCGACCTCGCCCGAGCCGCCGAGCGGCAGGAAGACGAGTTCGTCGTTGGGTTTTGCTTTCGTCATGTGTCCGTCAGATGGGTATTGCGGCGCCAGATTTCGAGCAGGCCGCGGATGGTCAGGTCCGGATCGAACCGGTCGATGGCCGGGGTCGCCCCCTCGAACAGGGAGGCGACGCCTCCGGTTCCAATGACGGTCATGGGCGCGCCCCACTCCGCCTTGATGCGTGAGACCATGCCCTCGATGAGGCCGACATAGCCCCAGAAGACGCCGGACTGCATGTTGGACACGGTGTCCTTGCCGATTACCGTGTCGGGTTTCTGGATGGCGATGCGCGGCAGCATGGCCGCCGCCTCATGCAGGGCCTGGAGCGACAGGTTGATGCCGGGCGCGATCGCCCCGCCCTCGAACGCCCCGTCGGCGGCGATGACGTCGAATGTCGTGGCTGTGCCCGAGTCGATGACGATCAGGTCGCCGGGATAGACCAGATGCGCCCCGATGGCGTTGACCAGCCGGTCGGCGCCCGCCTCGCTCGGCTTCTTGATCCGCACGGGGATGCCGAGCTCGACATTGTCGCCGATGACCAGGGGTTCGACCGACAGATAGCGGCGCGCGAGGTTCCTCAGGTTGAAGATCGACTGCGGCACGACGCTGGAGATGATGCAGCCCGTCAGCGAGGCCAGTTCGATCTTCCGCATGGCCAGCAACTGGGTCAGCCAGACCGCATATTCGTCGGCCGTGCGGCTGGCCTCGGTGGCCGTGCGCCACTGGGCGATCCAGGTTTCGCCGTCATGGACCGCGAACAGCGTATTGGTGTTGCCCTGTTCGATGGCGAGAAGCATCAGGCGGCCCTTCCGTGCGCGTCCGAACCGAAGAAGACGTCGCCCGCCGAGATGAGGCGCAGCGCCCCGTCTGCGATGCGCAGGCGAAGCGCGCCGTCCTGGGCCACCCCCTCGGCGATTCCCTCCACCGTCTCATGCCCGAGCCGGGCGACGCAGGGGCCGTCCAGACCGGTCGTTCGGGCGGTCCAGGCGTCGAGGATCGGCTCGAAACCCAGGCTGTCCCAGCGCGCCTGCCAGACCGCGAAGGCCTCGGCGAGCACGGTCGCGGCGGCGTCGATCGAGGGCGGATAGGCGATGTCGGTGCGCAGATGGGCGGCGAGGCTGGTGGCGGGCCTCTCGGTCCCCTCCGGGGCATGGGCCAGGTTCACGCCGATGCCGACGGCCAGCCACAGGGCACCGTTCGCATGGAGGCCGGACTCGATCAGGATGCCTGAAGCCTTGTCGCCCGCGAGCATCACGTCGTTGGGCCATTTGATCGAGACCACGCCCGGAACGGCGAAGGCGTCGAACAGGTCGGCGACGGCGAGCGCCGCGACGAAGGTGATCTGCGCCGCCTCAACGGGAGGCTTCGCCGTCAGGGTCAACAGGGTGGCGAACAGGTTGCCCGTGTCGCTGTTCCACTCGCGTCCGCGCCGTCCTCGCCCTGCCGACTGGCGGCGCGCCACGATCCACTGGCTCGCGGCGTCGCCGGACTCGGCCCGGCGACGGGCCTCGGCGTTGGTGGAATCGATCTCGTCGAGGAGGTGAATGGGCGGCGTCACCGCCCTACCCAGCTCCGAAACCGGTCGCGGCGATACGGGTCAGGGGCTCCAGCCAGGTCAGACCGACAATGACCAGCGGGAAGGAGAAGGCCGCGCAGGCCCAGCCGATCCACTGGGCTTCCACCGGGGCCTTGTCGGTCGGCGCCGTGCCCTCGGGTGCCGCGTCGAACCACATCAGCTTGATGATGCGCAGATAGTAGAAGGCGGCCACGACCGACGCGACCAGACCCGCGGCGGCGACCATCCAGTAGCCGGCCGAGGCGGCGGCGCCGAAGACATAGTATTTGCCCCAGAAGCCCGAGAACGGCGGCATGCCGAGAACCGACAGGGACAGGATGGTGATGGCCAGGGCGGTCAGCGGCCGGTCCTTCTTCAGTCCCGCCAGATCGGCGATCTTGCGGATCGGACGACCATTGCGGCTCAGCGACAGCAGGATGGCGAAGAAGCCCATGGTGTCGATCATGTACAGGGTCATGAAGGTGACCATGGCCTGCAGGCCCTGTTCGGTGCCGGCGGCGATGCCGAGGATGGCGTAGCCGATGTTGGCGATCGAGGAATAGGCCAGGAGACGCTGGACGTCCTTCTGGGCCAGACCGCCCCAGGCGCCGACCACGAAGCTGGCCAGGGCGATCAGGATCAGGACCTGGGCCCACTGGTCGTGGGCGCCGAGGAAGCCTTCGGACAGGGCGCGGGCGAACAGGACCATGGCCGCCATCTTCGGCGCCGTGGCGAACAGGGCCACGACCGGCGTCGGCGCGCCCTCATAGACGTCCGGCGTCCACATGTGGAACGGCGCGGCCGAGACCTTGAAGGCCAGGCCGCAGATCAGGAAGACGAGGCCGAAGATCAGGCCCGGCCCCGGGTTGGCGGCCGCATAGGCGGCGATGTCCTCGAACCGCATCGATCCGGCGAAGCCGTAGATCAGGCTGGAGCCGTAGAGCAGCAGGCCCGACGACAGGGCGCCGAGAACGAAGTACTTGAGGCCGGCTTCCGACGCCCTGAGGTCGTCACGGTGATAGGCGGCGAGGATGTAGAGGGCCAGGGAGTGCAGTTCGACCCCGACGTAGAGCGAAATCAGGTCGCCCGACGACACCATCATCCCCATGCCGACGGCGGCCAGGACGATCAGGATCGGAAACTCGAAGCGGGCGATGTTCATCCGCTGCATCCAGCCGCCGCCCAGCACGACGGCGAAGGCCGAGGCGATGTAGATCGCGACCTTCGCGTAGATGGCCAGCGGATCGGCGACATAGGCGCCGTTGAAGGCCTCGCCCAGGGGACCGGTCGCGGCCACGGCCGATGCGGCGACCAGCAGGGCCACCGACAGGATGGAGATCAGCCGCGCCGACTTCTCGCCGATGAAGGCGCCGAGCAGCAGCAGCACGAGGGCGCCGATCGCGAGCGTCAGCTCCGAGGCGGCGAGGTTCAGGGCGTAGGACAGGTCAGGCATTATTCTCTCACCCGCCGGTCGCGAGCTGCCAGCCGTTGACGACGGCGTCGACGGAGGCTGCGGTGTAGTTCAGGACCAGGTCCGGCTGCACGCCCAGCCAGATGGTTCCGACGATCAGGGGAACGAAGATGACCAGCTCGCGCAGGTCGATGTCCTTGATCGTGGCCAGGGCCGGGTTGGTGATCTCGCCGAACATGACGTTGCGATAAAGGGTCAGGGCGTAGACGGCCGACAGGATCACGCCGGTCGCGGCCACGAAGGCGGCCCAGGTCGAGGCCTGGTAGACGCCGGTCATCGTCAGGATCTCGCCGATGAAGCCCGAAGTTCCCGGCAGCCCGACGTTGGCCATGGTGAACATCAGGAAGATGGCGGCGTACCAGGGCATCCGGTTCGTCAGGCCGCCGTAGAAGGCGATCTCGCGGGTGTGCATCCGGTCATAGACGACGCCGACGCAGAGGAAGAGCGCGCCCGAGATCAGCCCGTGGCTCAGCATCTGGAAGACGGCCCCCTGCATGCCTTGGGCGTTGCCGGCGAAGATACCCATGGTCACGAAGCCCATGTGGGCGACCGAGGAATAGGCGATCAGCTTCTTGATATCGGTCTGACGGAAGGCCACCAGCGAGGTGTAGGCGATGGCGATCACCGACAGGGTGAAGACCAGGGGCCGGTACATCACCGACGCATCCGGGAACATCGGCACGTTGAACAGGATGAAGCCGTAGCCGCCGAGCTTCAGCAGGATGCCGGCCAGGATGACCGAGCCCGCCGTCGGCGCCTGGACGTGGGCGTCGGGCAACCAGGTGTGCACCGGCCACATCGGCATCTTGACCGCGAAGGAGGCGAAGAAGGCCAGCCACAGCAGCGACTGGGCGACGGGTCCGAACGCGTATTCCTTGAGCGCCGGGATCGACGTGGTGCCGGCCTCGTTGGCCATCCACAGCATGGCCAGCAGCATCAGGACGGACCCGAGCAGGGTGTAGAGGAAGAATTTGTAGGCGGCGTAGATCCGGTTCTGACCGCCCCACACCCCGATGATGATGAACATCGGAACGAGGGTGCCCTCGAAGAAGATGTAGAACAGGAACAGGTCCAGCGACGTGAACACGCCGATGACCAGGGTCTCCAGCACCAGGAAGGCGATCATATAGTCGCCGACGCGCGTCTCGACGGATTTCCAGCTGGCCAGGATGCAGATCGGCATCAGGAAGGCGGTCAGCAGGACGAACAGGATCGAGACCCCGTCGACGCCCAGGTGATAGCCGGCGCCGGCGAACCAGACATAGTTCTCGACGAACTGATAGGCCGCGTTCGTGCTGTCGAACTGCAGCACCAGAACGGTCGCGACGGCCAGCACCACCAGGGTGGTGATCATGGCGACCCAGCGGGCGATCGTGTCCTCGCTGGACTTCGCCATCAGCTTGGCGAGCAGGATAAGGCCCGCGCCGACCAGCGGCAGGAACGTCACCACGCTCAGGATGTTGGGGATCGTACCCATAACTCAGGCGCCCCAGGTGTAGATGGCGAAGGCGAGCAGACCGGCCACGCCGAGCAGCATCACGAACGCATAGTGATAGACATAGCCGGACTGGATCTTCGCCAGTCGCGCGGCGGATTTCAGCGACGCCCATGCGACACCGTTCGGCCCCAGGCCGTCGATGATCTTCACGTCCCCGATCTTCCAGAACAGGTCGCCAAGGCCCTTGGCGCCGCGCACGAAGATGAAGTCGTAGATCTCGTCAAAATACCACTTGTTGTAGAGGAAGCTCCACAGCGGGCCCTCCTTGGCCGCCATCCGCTTCGCCAGGCCCTCACGCATGACGTAGTAGTAGAAGGCAATGAAGGCGCCGAGCAGGGTCACCACCAGCGGTGACCACTTCACCCATTTCGGAACCTCGTGGCTGTCGTGCAGGACGTGGTTGTTCGCGCCCGAGAAGATGGCGCCGCGCCAGAACTCGGCCTCGTGGTGGCCGATGAAGCTCGGGGCGAAGACGAAACCTGCCGCGACGGCGCCGACCGACAGGGCGATCAGCGGCACCAGCATGATCCACGGGCTCTCGTGGGGCTTCAGCGGGCCGTGATGGCCATGGTCGTCGTGGGCATGATCATCATGCGCGTCCGGCGCCGAATGGGCGTGCGCAGCGTGGTCGTCGTGGCCGTGGTCATGAGCGTGGGCCGCCATCGCCTCTTCCGTCCACTGGGGCTTGTTGTGGAAGGTCATGAAGATCAGCCGCCACGAATAGTAGCTGGTCAGGGCCGCCGCGAAGATGCCGACGATGAAGGCGAAATACCCCGCCGCAGAGTGACCGCTGGTCGCCGCCGCATAGGCGCTCTCGATGATCGAATCCTTGGAGTAGAAGCCGGCGAAGCCGCCGATCTCGGGGATGCCCAGACCGGTGATGGCGATCGTGCCGATCATCATCACGGCATAGGTGACCGGCAGCAGCTTCCACAGCCCGCCCATCTTCCGCATGTCCTGCTCGTGATGCATGCCGTGGATCACCGAGCCGGCGCCAAGGAACAGCAGGGCCTTGAAGAAGGCGTGGGTGAACAGGTGGAACATGGCGGATTCGTAGACGCCGACGCCCGCCGCGAAGAACATGTAGCCCAGCTGCGAACAGGTCGAATAGGCGATGACCCGCTTGATGTCGTTCTGCATCAGACCGACGGTGGCGGCGAACAGGGCCGTGACCGCGCCGGTGATGGCGATGAGCAGGGAGGCCGTCGGGGCGTATTCGTAGATCGGGCTCAGCAGGCACACCATATAGACGCCGGCGGTGACCATGGTCGCCGCGTGGATCAGGGCCGAGACCGGGGTCGGGCCCTCCATGGCGTCGGGCAGCCAGGTGTGCAGGAAGAACTGGGCCGACTTGCCCATGGCGCCGATGAACAGCAGCACGCCGGCCAGGTCGAGCGCCGACCAAGTGTAGCCGAGGAACTCCCAGCCCGTGCCGGCCTTGGAGGCGATCAGCGGGAACAGTTCGGCAAACTGGATCGTGCCGAACATCCAGAAGACGGTGATGATGCCCAGGGCGAAGCCGAAGTCGCCGACGCGGTTGACGACGAAGGCCTTGATGGCCGCGGCGCTGGCGGTCGGCTTCTTGAACCAGAAACCGATCAGCAGGTACGAGGCCAGGCCCACCCCTTCCCAGCCGAAGAACAGCTGCATGAAGTCGGCGGCGGTGACCAGGGCCAGCATGGCGAAGGTGAACAGCGACAGATAGGCGAAGAAGCGCGGCCGGGAGTCGTCCTCGGCCATATAGCCCCACGAATACAGGTGGACGAGGGACGACACGGTCGTGACCACGACCAGCATGACGGCCGAGAGGGCATCGATGCGGATCGACCAGTTCGACTGGAAGTCACCCACGGTGATGAAGGGTGAAACGACGACCGTGAACGGCTCCAGGTGACCCCAGGTCCACTGGCTGAACACGGTCCAGGCCACGGCGCACGAGAAGAACAGCAGGCCGGTCGTGACGATCTGCGAAGGAATGTCGCCGATGCGGCGTCCGAAGAAGCCGGCGATCGCGGCGCCGAGCAGGGGGGCGAAGACGCCCAGGGTAACGAGCAGTTCGAGAGACACGATCAGCCCTTCATCACGCTGGCGTCGTCAACCGCGATATCGCCGCGGTTGCGGAAGAAGGTCACCAGGATGGCCAGGCCCACCGCGGCCTCGGCGGCGGCGACCGTCAGGACGAACATCGCCATGATCTGCCCCTGCACGTCGTGCAGATAGGCCGAGAAGGCGACGAAATTGATGTTCACGGCCAGCAGGATCAGCTCGACCGACATCAGAATGATGATGACGTTCTTGCGGTTCACGAAGATGCCGAAGACACCGATGGTGAACAGCATCGCCGCCACCGCCAGATAGTGCTGCAGGGTGACTTCCATCAGCGCAGTTCCTCGCCCGTCACGCCGACGCCGGTGACGACGCCCTTGATCTCGACCGAGGTCTTGCGGTCGCGGTTGGTCTGGGCGCCCGGGTCCTGGCGGCGGACCGAGGTCCGCTTGCGCAGGGTCAGGACGATGGCGCCGATCATGGCGATCAGCAGGACGATCCCGGCCGCCTGGAAGAAGTAGACATAGTCCGTATAGAGCACCCGCCCGATCGTCTCGACGTTGGAGGCGTCAGGGCCGGCGACCGCCGGGGCCAGGGCGTCGGCCGTCGCGCCGCCCTGGACCACCACGATCGAGATCATGATCATCTCGGCCAGCAGGATGCCCGCGACGATCGCGGCCAGCGGCAGATAGGTCGCATATCCCTCGCGCAGGCGGACGAAGTCGACGTCCAGCATCATCACGACGAACAGGAACAGCACCGCGACGGCGCCGACGTAGACGACCACCAGAAGCATGGCGAGGAACTCCGCGCCCAGCAGGACGAACAGCCCGGCCGACGAGAAGAAGGCCAGGATCAGCCACAGGACCGAGTGCACGGGATTACGCGCCGTCACGACCAGAAGGCCGGACGCCACGGCTGTCGCCGCCAGCAGATAGAAGGCTATGCCTTGCAGCATGGGAGGGACGATGCCCCTTTCAGTCGGTTGGGCGGCGAACCCGCAGGGATTCGCGCGCTTCGTTTAGCGATAGGGTGCGTCGAGTTCCAGATTCTTCGCGATCTGCCGTTCCCAGCGGTCGCCATTATCCAGCAATCGAGCCTTGTCGTAGTAGAGTTCCTCGCGCGTCTCGGTCGCGAACTCGGAGTTCGGTCCCTCGACGATGGCGTCCACCGGGCAGGCCTCCTGGCACAGGCCGCAGTAGATGCATTTGACCATGTCGATGTCGTAGCGGGTCGTGCGGCGGCTGCAGTCCGAGCGGGGTTCCGACTCGATCGTGATGGCCTGGGCCGGGCAGATGGCCTCGCACAGCTTGCAGGCGATGCAGCGTTCCTCGCCGTTCGCATAGCGGCGCAGGGCGTGCTCGCCCCGGAAGCGCGGCGACTGCGGGCCGCGCTCGAACGGATAGTTCACCGTGGCCTTGGGCCGGGCCATGTATTTCAGCGACAGGCCGATGGCGCCGAACAGGTCCAGCATCATCGCGCCCTTGGCGGCCTGGGCGATACGCGTGATCATCGGACAGGGTCTCCCGGACGCGTGCAGTCGCGGCGATAGCGATCCGTGTCCTTGTTCATGATGGCGCACAGGCGGACGCGTTCTGCCTCCTGGCGCTCGATGCCCTCCTGGCGGCGTTGCCACTGATAGGGCGAGGTGGGTTCGGCTTCATACGGGGCCGGGAAGGCGCAGCCGGCGAGCGTGGCGGCCGTAAGGGCGATGAGGACCATCCGGATCATCCTCCCACCGCGAACACGCGCCAGGCCGAGGTGACGACGACCGCCACCAGCGAGGTCGGCAGGAAGATCTTCCAGCCCAGACGCATCAGCTGGTCGTAGCGGTAGCGGGGCACGAAGGCCTTCACCAGAGAGATCATGAAGAACCAGAAGACGATCTTGGCGAAGAAGATCAGGAACAGCAGCAGGTTCAGCAGGATCGGCGGCCAGCCGGCGGCGAAGTCGATCGGGAAGCCGGGGTTCCAGCCGCCGAAGAACAGGATGCTCATCATCGCGCACATGAAGATGATGTTCACGTACTCGCCCATCATGAACAGCAGATAGGGCGTCGACGAGTATTCGACCTGATAGCCGGCCACGAGCTCGGACTCGGCCTCGGGCAGGTCGAACGGCGGACGGTTGGTTTCGGCCAGGGCCGAGACGAAGAACATCACCATCATCGGCACCATGACGACGAACAGCGGCCAGGTCCCCTCGCCGCCCCCGAAGACGTACCAGTTCCAGAACCAGCCCTCCTGCGACTCCACGATGGACGACAGGTTCATCGTCCCGGCCAGCAGGATGACGTTGATGATGATCAGGCCGATGGAGACCTCATAGGACACCATCTGGGCAGCGGACCGCAGCGAGCCGAGGAACGGGTACTTCGAGTTCGAAGCCCAGCCGCCCATGATGATGCCGTAGACGCCCATCGAGGAGATGGCGAAGACATAGAGGATGCCGACGTTCAGGTCCGACACGACCCAGCCGGGCGCGAACGGAATGACGGCCCAGACCGCGAAGGCCGTGATCACCGTGATCACCGGAGCCAGAAGGAAGACGAACTTGTCCGCGCCGGCGGGGACGACGATCTCCTTCAGGACGAATTTGATCATGTCCGCGAAGGACTGAAGCAGGCCGAACGGGCCGACGACGTTCGGGCCCTTTCTCATCTGGACGCCCGCCCAGATCTTGCGGTCGGCCAGCAGCAGGAAGGCGACGGCGATCAGCACCCCGACCGTGATCAGGGCGACCGCCCCGGTCGTGGCCAGGGTCCAGCCGAGCGGCGTGGTCCAGAAGGAAGTCGATTCCATGCGTCTACTCCGCCGCCAGCAGGGCCGGAGCCATGCGCTGGGCGCTGAGCTCGGCCATGGTCGCGCTGGCGCGCGCGATCGGGTTGTTCAGATAGGGGTCGACCACGGCCGAGGCGAAGGCGACATCGCCCAGTTCGCCCTTCTGGCCCAGGCTCGCCACGTCGAACGACCCGGCCGGGGCCAGATAGTCGATACGGCCGAAGGTCGGGTGATCCGACATCAACTTCGTGCGCAGCTGGTCGAGGGTGTCATACGGCAGGGTATGGCCGACACGTTCCGACAGGGCGCGAAGGATGGCCCAGTCCTCTTTCGCATCGCCCTTCGGGAAGACGGCGCGTTCGCCCATTTGAACCCGGCCCTCGGTGTTGACGTAGAGGCCCGACTTCTCGGTCCAGGCCGCGCCCGGCAGGATGACGTCGGCGGTATGCGCGCCGCGGTCGCCGTGGCTGCCCAGATAGACCTTGAAGGCCTTCGACGGACCGGTCTCGATTTCGTCGGCGCCGAGCAGGAACAGGACATCCACCGCGTCCCGCTGCATCATCTCGTGGGCCGACATGCCGCCGGTCGCAGGCACGAAGCCCATGTCCAGGCCACCGACGCGGGCGGCCGCGTGATGCAGGACGTTGAAGCCGTTCCAGCCGTCCTTCACGACGCCGAGCTTGGCGGCGAGCTTGCCGAGTTGTTGCAGCACCCGGGCGCCGTCCGGGCCCGAGAGAGCGCCCGCGCCGACAACGATGGCCGGACGCTCTGCGTTCGACAGGGCGTCGGATGCGGCCTTCGGCAGCTTCGACAGAGTCTTGGCGCCCCGGCCGACGACGTCGAAGTCATAGGTCAGGTCCGCGGCGTCGCCGATGACGCCGACACGGGTCTTGCCGGCCAGCCAGCTCTTGCGGATCCGCTGGTTCAGCAGCGGCGCCTCGGTGCGCGGATTGACGCCCACCAGCAGGATGGAGTCGGCCTCTTCCAGCCCTTGCAGGCCGGTGTTGAACAGCCAGCCCTCGCGCGGGCCATAGCCGAGGGCCGAGCCGTCCTGGCGGCAGTCGGTGTTGTTCGAGCCCAGGGCGCGGAATAGGTCCAGCGCCGCCTTCATCGATTCCGCGTCCTGAAGATCGCCGGCGATGACGCCGATCCTGTCGGCCGAAGCCGCCGTCAGTTTCGATGCCACGGCGTTCAGCGCCTCGTCCCACGAGGCGGCGCGCAGCTTGCCGTTCTCACGGACATAGGGGCGGTCCAGGCGACGCGCCTGCAGGCCGTCGACGACGTAGCGGCTCTTGTCCGACAGCCACTCCTCGTTGATGCCCTCGTGCACGCGCGGCAGGATCCGCATGACCTCGGCACCCTTGGACTGGGCCGAGATGTTGGAGCCCAGGGCGTCCATGACGTCGATGGTCTCGGTCTTCTTCAGCTCCCACGGACGATAGTGGAACTGCCACGGCCGGTGGGTCAGGGCGCCGACGGGGCAAAGGTCGTTGACGTTGCCCGACAGCTCGGAGTTCACGGCCTGTTCGAGATAGGTCGTGATCTCGGCGTCCTCGCCGCGCGAGATCATGCCGATGTCCGGCACGCCGGCGACTTCACTGATGAAGCGCACGCAACGGGTGCACTGGATGCACCGCGTCATGAAGGTCTTGATGGTCGGACCCATGTGCTTTTCTTCGACCGCGCGCTTGTTCTCCGCATAGCGGGAACCGTCGCGGCCATAGCCCATGGCCTGGTCCTGCAGGTCGCACTCGCCGCCCTGGTCGCAGATCGGGCAATCCAGCGGGTGGTTGATGAGCAGGAACTCCATCACCCCTTCACGCGCCTTCTTCACCATCGGCGTGTCGGTGAAGATCATCTGGCCTTCGGCGGCCGGAAGCGCGCACGAGGCCTGGGGCTTCGGCGGTCCTGGCTTCACCTCGACCAGGCACATGCGACAGTTGCCGGCGATCGACAGTCGCTCGTGATAGCAGAAACGCGGGATCTCGTGCCCGGCGCGCTCGGCGACCTGGAGCACGGTCATGCCGGGCTCGAACTCGACATCGACGCCGTTGACCTTGGCGACGGGCATCAGCGGACCTCTTCTTCAGCGCGAACGACCTCGGCGGCCGTCTGCGTCGTGCCGTCAGGCAGCGTTTGGGTGATCTCGATCTCGTCGCCGCGCATGGCGTAGCGCACGACCGGATCGCCGGACTCATTCATCCACCGCACGGAGGCGGGGTCGGGCAGATCCAGCGGCTTCCACACGACGAGACCATCGGCCGCGCGGCACTGGGCCTTCATCAGGCCGCCGTCAACCGGCGCGCGCCACTGGGCAGTCAGCACGTCGCCTTCGGTCCCCGTCAGTTCGATCGCAGTGATTTCCTGTCCATGGATGGCGGCGAGGCCGGCCTTGCAGACCCGGCGCAGGTCGACCGCCGTCAGCACCGCCGGCGTCTGCGCCACGGCGTCGGACACCGGCGCCTCGGCGGCGACGATCTCGGTCGGCGTCGGCCCGGCCGTCTCCGGCGCCGGGTTGCAGGCGGCCAGGGTGGTCAGCGCTAAGGACAGGATGAGCACAGGCCGCATCCCCTACTCTGCCGCAATGGCATGGCCGGCGAAATTCGCGCGGCGCGAGCGGTAGGCCGAGATACGGTCCTCGATCTCGTGACGGAAGTGACGGATCAGACCCTGAACCGGCCAGGCGGCGGCGTCGCCGAGGGCGCAGATGGTGTGACCCTCGACCTGGCCGGCGACGTCGAGCAGCAGGTCGATCTCCGACGGATCGGCCTCGCCCACGGCCATCCGTTCCAGCACGCGCCACATCCAGCCCGTGCCCTCGCGGCAGGGCGTGCACTGGCCGCAGCTCTCATGCTTGTAGAAATAGCTGATCCGGGCGATCGCCTTCACGAGGTCGGTCGACTCGTCCATGACGATGACGGCCGCGGTGCCCAGGCCCGACTTCATGTCGCGCAGACTGTCGAAGTCCATCAGCGCCGTCTCGGACATCTCGCGCGTGATCAGCGGAACGGAAACCCCGCCCGGGATCACGGCCTTCAGATTGCCCCAGCCGCCGCGAACGCCGCCGCAATGCTCTTCCAGCAGCTGGCGCAGCGGGATCGACATGGCCTCTTCGACATTGCACGGGCGGTTCACATGGCCCGAGATCGACATCAGCTTGGTGCCGGTATTGTTGGCCCGGCCGAAGCCGGCGAACCAGTCGGCCCCGCGACGCAAGATTGTGCCGACGACGGCGATCGACTCGACATTGTTCACCGTGGTCGGGCAGCCGTACAGGCCGGCGCCGGCCGGGAATGGCGGCTTCAGGCGCGGCTGGCCCTTCTTGCCCTCCAGGCTTTCCAGCAGGGCCGTCTCTTCGCCGCAGATGTAGGCGCCGGCGCCATGGTGAATATAGACGTCGAAGTCCCAGCCATGGATGTTGTTCTTGCCGATCAGCTTCGCCTCATAGGCCTGCTTGACCGCCGCCTCCATGCGCTCGCGCTCGAGCACATATTCGCCGCGCAGATAGATGTAGCAGGCGTGGGCCTGCATCGCGAAGGAGGCGATCAAACAGCCTTCGATCAGCAGATGGGGATCATGGCGCATGATCTCCCGGTCCTTGCAGGTCCCCGGCTCGGACTCGTCGGCGTTGACGACCAGATAGTGGGGACGATCCTTCAGCTCCTTCGGCATGAAGGACCACTTCAGACCCGTCGAGAAGCCGGCGCCGCCGCGTCCGCGCAGGCCCGAGTTCTTGACGTTAGTGATGAGCCAGTCGCGGCCCATGTCCAGCATGTCCTTGGTCGCGTTCCAGCAGCCGCGGGTCTTCGCGCCCTCGAGGCCCCAGTCCTGGAGCCCGTACAGGTTGGTGAAGATGCGATCCTTGTCTTGCAGCAGGCCGGCCATCAGCGGGTTCCCTCCACGACCTGAGCCGCCGACGCCCTTGCCGCGCGGGCGCGAGAGTTCGCTGCGGCGATCGCCCGTCTGGCGCTCGCTGGGCGGAGGCGGACGCTGGCCGCCTGAGTTCGTAGGTGTCTGATCAGGCGCATTCGGGGAACCGGCGGGAGGAGACGGAAGTGACGGTGCGGCGGGCGACGCAGGGGCAGGCTGTGCCGGAACCCCGCCCAGAGGCAGGGCGCCGGCGCCCATGAGATTGGCCATAAACAGGCCGGCGACGCCGCGCTTCGGTTGTTTCGATGTCACGACGGTCCCCCGAACGTCTTGAGATCACGAACACTGCACCGGTCATCGGACAATCACGCGACGGTTCGCCAAAGGCGGGACGCAAGTCGCTCATTGTGCGCCTCCGTCCAGCTCGGCCATGCGACGGCGGTGATAGCGGGTGCGCAGGAAGATGGCGGCCAGCATCAGGGCCCATCCGGCCGCCAGCGCCGCATAGCCTGCCATCTGCACGATTTCGGAGAGCCCGCCAGCGCGTGTCGCGCCCCAGACCAGAATGGCCCCGAGCAGCACCAGGCCGAAGCCCGCCAGCCGCTGGTTGCGGCCCACGGCGCGGATTTCCGCACGATAGGCTGCCACCTTCTCGTCGGTCCTCTCGTCGGTCATGCCCTGACCTCGCCCGAGCCGCAGATTGCTGGTTGAGCGCCCATATCACTTGTCGCCCTTGGGCTTGCGCACCCGTCCGGCCAGCCCGATGGCGATGAACGCAATACCGATCGCGAGAAAGGCCGCGTTGTTGTCCCCGGACAGCCCGAGCACGAAAAACACGAACCCGATCGCGAAGAAGGCGTCGGTGTTCTTCAGGGATTGGCCCGACTTGGGATCGACAGGTTCGGTCACGCCGTCACCGGCTCGGAGTTCGGGAGTTTCTTGATCTTCTTGGCGGCCGAGCCGTCATACAGCTTCGGATCGGTCAGGGTCAGGGCCCCGCCCTCCGGCGCCGAGTTGACGCGATCGACGCGCGGACCCGGCTTCGGCGTCTTGCCCGCCGCGAAGTCGTCGATGATCTGGTTCATGTCCGAGGCCGTCAGGTCCTCGAAATAGTAGTCGTTGATCATGGCCATCGGCGCGTTGACGCAGGCGCCCAGGCACTCGACCTCTTCCCAGTAGAATTTGCCGTCGGCCGACAGGGTCTGTTTCGGACCGATCCGGTTCTTGCAGACCTTCATCAGCTCACCCGAGCCGCGCAGCATGCAGGGCGTCGTGCCGCACACCTGGATCAGGGCGGCCGAACCCACCGGCTCCAGCATGAACATCGTGTAGAAGGTCGCGACCTCCAGCACCCGGATGTAGGCCATGTCGAGCTTGTCGGCGATGGCGCGGATGGCGGGCTCGGAGACCCAGCCCTCCTGCTTCTGCACCAGCCACAGCATCGGAATCACGGCCGAGCGCGCGCGGTCCGCCGGATATTTGGCGATCCACCAGTCGACCTTCTTCATCGTCTCCTTCGAGAAGGCGAATGAGGCTGGCTGTTCCTTGGCGAGGCGGCGAACGCTCATCGGTCCACTTCTCCGAAAACGATGTCGAGCGAGCCGAGGATGGCGGAGACGTCGGCCAGCATGTGGCCGCGGTTCATCCAGTCCATCGCCTGCAGGTGACGGAAGCCGGGGGCCGAGATCTTCACCCGGTACGGCTTGTTGGTGCCGTCGGACACCAGATAGATGCCGAACTCGCCCTTGGGCGCCTCGACAGAGGCGTAGACCTCGCCGGCCGGGGTGTGGAAGCCTTCGGTATAGAGTTTGAAGTGATGGATCAGGGCTTCCATCGACCGCTTCATCTCGCCGCGCTTGGGCGGAACGATCTTGTTGTCCTCGACCATGACCGGATCGCCGGGACAGTTCCGGAGCTTGTGGATGCACTGCTCCATGATGTGCACCGACTGCTTCATCTCCTCGATGCGCACGAGGTAGCGGTCCCAGCAGTCGCCGTTCTTGCCGACGACGATGTCGAACTCCAGCTCGGCATAGCATTCGTAGGGCTGCGACTTGCGCAGGTCCCAGGCGATGTCGGACCCGCGCAGCATGACCCCGGAGAAGCCCCACTGCTGGGCCTGCGCCTTGGTCACCACGCCGATGTCGACATTCCGCTGCTTGAAGATGCGGTTCTCGGTGACGAGGCTCTCGATGTCCTTCAGCGCCGCCGGGAATTCGGCGCACCAGCGTCCGATGTCGTCGATCAGGGCCATCGGCAGGTCCTGGTGGACGCCGCCCGGCCGGAAATAGTTGGCGTGCAGACGCGCGCCACAGGCCCGCTCGTAGAAGACCATGAGCTTCTCGCGCTCCTCGAAGCCCCACAGCGGGGGCGTCAGGGCGCCGACGTCCAGGGCCTGGGTCGTCACATTGAGCATGTGCGACAGGATGCGGCCGATTTCCGAATACAGGACCCGGATCAACTGGGCGCGGTAAGGGACCTCGATCTCGAGCAGCCGCTCGATGGCCAGGCAGAAGGCGTGCTCCTGGTTCATCGGGGCGACATAGTCGAGCCGGTCCAGATAAGGCACGTTCTGGAGGTAGGTGCGCGCCTCCATCAGCTTCTCGGTGCCGCGGTGCAGCAGGCCGATGTGCGGATCGACGCGCTCGACCACCTCGCCGTCCAGCTCCAGCACCAGACGCAGCACGCCGTGGGCGGCCGGATGTTGCGGGCCGAAGTTGATGGTGAACTTGCGGTCGTCCATCTCGCGCGCGTGCGCGGTCAGACCGTCGTCGAAGACGCCCATGTCGTGGGACATATGGCCCAGGTCGTCCGTGACGAGGTCGAGGTCGGCGCGGGCGGGCGTCTCGTTCGCGATGGTGTGTCCGTCAGCCATCAGGCCTTGCCTCCCGAAGGCGTTCCGGCCGAGCCGACGGCCTTCTCGTCGCCCGGAAGGACCGGGGCCGGATACTCCGCGCCTTCCCAGGGGGACAGGAAGTCGAAGTTGCGGAATTCCTGCGTCAGCTTGACGGGTTCATACACCACCCGCTTCTGCTCCTCGTCGTAGCGGACCTCGACATAACCCGTCATCGGGAAGTCCTTGCGCAGCGGGTGCCCCTGGAAACCGTAGTCGGTCAGGAGCCGGCGCAGGTCCGGGTGGTTCGAGAACAGCATGCCGTACATGTCGAACGCCTCGCGCTCGAACCAGCCGGCCGAGGGATAGACACCGATCACGCTGGGGACGGGCTGGACCTCGTCGGTCGCCACCTTGACCCGGAGGCGGGCGTTCCGCGTCAGGGACAGCAGGTGATAGACCACGTCGAACCGCTCGGCCCGATCCGGATAGTCGACGCCGCAGACGTCCAGCAACTGCTGGAAGCCGAACCGGTCGCGCAGGTCGGTCATGACCTCGACGATCCGGTCACGGTGGCAGGTGATGGTCAGCTCGCCAAAGGCCACGGTCGCATCGACCTGCAGCTCTGCGACCATTTCCTGACCCAGGGGGGTCAGGGTCTCGGTGTTGCGCGCGACCGTCGCGAGGTGCCCGTTCATCGTTCGATCGTCCCGGTGCGACGGATCTTCTTCTGCAGTTGCAGCAGCCCATAGACCAGCGCCTCCGCCGTCGGCGGACACCCGGGCACATAGGCGTCGACCGGCACGATCCGGTCACAGCCGCGAACCACACTGTAGCTGTAGTGGTAGTAGCCGCCGCCGTTGGCGCACGAGCCCATGGACAGGACATAGCGCGGGTCCGGCATCTGGTCGTAGACCTTGCGGAGCGCCGGAGCCATCTTGTTGGTCAGGGTGCCGGCGACGATCATCAGGTCCGACTGACGCGGGCTGCCGCGCGGCGCCATGCCGAACCGCTCCAGATCATAGCGCGGCATCGAGGCCTGGATCATCTCCACGGCGCAGCAGGCGAGGCCGAAGGTCATCCACATCAGCGAACCCGTGCGGGCCCAGTTGATGACGTCATCCAGCGACGCGGTCAGGAAGCCCTGCTCGGCAATCTCGGTGTTGACCGCCTCGAAGAACTTGTCGTGCAGCTTGGGGTCATAGCCCTGGACCGTCGACCGCGCGCCTTGGCCGAAGGCCGTCGGCAGCGGGGACGAGGGAGCGATCAGGCCGCCTGAGGGGGGAGAGATCACTGCCATTCCAGCGCGCCCTTCTTCCATTCGTAGATGAAGCCGACGGTCAGGACGCCCAGGAAGGCCATCATCGACCAGAAGGCGAAGATCATGCCGCCGCGGGTCAGGTCGAAGATCGACACCGCCCAGGGGAACAGGAAGGCCACTTCGAGGTCGAAGATGATGAACAGGATCGACACGAGATAGAACCGCACGTCGAACTTCATCCGGGCGTCATCGAAGGCGTTGAACCCGCATTCATAGGCCGAGAGCTTCTCCGAGTCGGGGCTGGTCGGCGCCATCGCCCACGAGGCGACCATGAAGCCGACGCCGATGATCGCGGCGATGCCCACGAAGATCACGATCGGCAGATACTGAAGAAGAAATGCGTTCATTGGATACGTCCACGCCGCGAGGGAGGGCGGCGGATTCGGCGCTTTCTAGACCCAACCTTGGCCCGGTTCAAACCCAAGCGACCAAAGGTTTTTTCTTGCGAGCGGTTCGCAGAAGTCAGCGGCTGCGGCCGCGCTCTGCAGGCCGTTTCAGGCAACAGAGAAATCTGTCGCAATCCGCCAGATCGTCGCTTGACACCCGGGGGACCCCCCGCCTAAACGACGCCCCTCGCCGCGACGGAAACGCCGCAGCGGGAAACGCGGGTGTAGCTCAGTTGGTTAGAGTGCCGGCCTGTCACGCCGGAGGTCGCGGGTTCGAGTCCCGTCACTCGCGCCACTTTCTGTGATTGCAGAAAGTGGCGCGTCCGCCCCCTTCCATATCCCTGCACAACCAACCCAAAGCCGTCAGTTGCGTCATGTCGATGCACAGGACTCCGTGCAGCCAGGTCCGGGTCAGGCGCGTCGATCGGGCGTCATGCGTCAAGGGATGCAATTCAGGAACGACGCACCGGCCAGGCTGCCTCTTCGGGCCCGAGGCCTGACCCGCCTAGAACAGACGCTCGCGAATCCGGATGGTGTCGCCAGGCGCGACCCGGGTCGACGTCGTCAGGGGAACCTCCTGCTCCCGGTCGGCGTCGGCGCGCTTGATGAAGACCCGTCTGTTGTCGGCGCGGTAGGTAAAGCCTCCCGCCGTCGCCACGGCGTTCAGCACCGTCAGGCTGTTGGTGTAGGGGTATTCTCCCGGAGCGTTGACCTCGCCCAGGATGTAGAATGGGCGATAGTTCAGCACCTCGGCGCTGACCCTGGGCTCGGTGATGAAGCCGTTGCGCAGGGCCTCGGCGACCTCGGCCTGAAACTCCGAGATGGTCAGGCCGCCCGCCCGGGTCTCTCCGATCAGCGGCAGGGAGATCTTCCCGTTGCCGCCGACGAGAAATTCTCCGGTCAGGGCGGCTTCCCCGAACACCGTCACCCGGACCTTGTCCGCCACGCCGAGGCGATACTCCTCAAGCAGCCTCGCCACTTCGGGATCATTCTCGGACCCTGCCGTGACGCCGGACGCCATCACCCCCTGGGCGCAGGATGACAGGACCATCGCCAGGACCAGCCCCACCGTGGCCGCCCACACCAGTCGAAACATCTGATCCCTCCCGCAGATCCGAAGCCTAACCCGGCCCGACGTCTCCCGCCACCACCCAAGGCTGAACATCGACCTTTGCTGCAGATGGATCACAGTGTTATCTGCGAAAGGCGGAAAGGGATCCTCGCTTGGCCAAGACAGCAGACTGGCGCGTAGCGGCGGCGGCCCTTCTGGGCGCGTGCGCCGCAGCAGGCTGTTCGGCAGCGGCGATCGCGCTCGCCTGGCCGGAGACCCGGATCGCCGGGTGGCTCGGACTGGCGCCCTCGTTTGAAGCGAGGGCGTCCAGCAGCGCCGCCGGAGCGGCCGATCACCCGAACCTGGCCCGAATCGCCCGCGTCGAAACGATGACGTCATTGAGCCAGGCGCCCGCCAACCCGACCGCCTGGCTGCGCCTCGCATTCCTCGACAGTCTCCAGCCGCAAGGGCTTGGCGAGGCGGGAAACCGCGCCCTGGCCGCCTCCTACGCCGTCGCGCCCTACGGTCCCGACGACACCGGATGGCGGCTGGTCTTTGCATTCAATCACTGGGCCGAGGTCGATCGTTCCAACCGGTTGCTTGTTCTCGATGAACTCAGGGCGACGCCCTTCCCCTACTCCCCGGGCGATCTGCAGAACGCCATCTCCGATCCCGCGGGCCGGCTCGCGCTGGCGCTGGCGCTCGACACGATCCGCCGGAACGGTGAGACCGGACCGTCGGGCGCGCCATGAGTTGAGACAGAGTCTCCTTTCGGCCACAGCCCCTGCCGATCCGATGTTGCACCGCGAAGCAATGCCCCTTCATGGTTTAAAACCATCGCTATATATAATAGCGTTCTCCGGGACTGCAGAGGGGCGCCGGCATGAAGCAGAGCATTCTGAGGGCGAGAGCGCTGGTGGCTGCCGGGCTGGTGGCCCTGTCCGCCGGGATCGCGTTTGGCGCACCCCAGGTTGCAGGGGTGGTTCAGGACGGCGCCGGATCCGACATCACTGCCGAGGCCCTCGCGGCCCAGATCGTCACCGCCTCAGAGGCCGCCGCGACCGAGGCCGCCGCAGGCGTCGATACTGAAGCTGTCGCCGACGCCGCGACCGCCGAGGCGGCGGCCCTGGGCCTCTCGCCGGAAGCCACTGCCGCATTCGTCCAGTCGGCGATTGCGAACGCCATCAATGCTGCGGTGACCCTGGCCGTGCAGAACGCCATCGCAACCACCATCAGCGCCTCGGGCGCGACCCAGGCGGTCGCGACCGCCGCTGTCGCCAGCGCCTCGGCCACACTGGCGGCGTCTCCGGTCATCGCGGCCGTGGCGCCGGGCGCCGCCACGGCTGTTGCCGCTGCTGTCACGGTGGTCGCCACCGCTGTCCAGAACGCTGCGGCGCAGCAGACCAGTCAGCCGTCATCCACGAATACCGCGACCAACGGCACCCCGCCTCCGGTCGTCACCGTGGTGGTCTACCGCGGCTAGGACAGACCGCCTGAATTCATTCGCCGGTTCTTGTCGCGTGGACGGGCTGAACTTCGAGTGCCTCTCCCGACCCTGTCGCCAGTCTACCGAGGGTAAAATGTTCAACGTTCTGAAGAGCCTGGCCGCATCGGTTTCCGCCGGATCGCTGGCGCTGGCCTCCGGCGCGGTCAACGCCCAGATCGTTCCGACCGCAGCCGGCCAACTCGACCAGACCGAGGACGCCGGGGTCGATAATTTCTCGCGGAACCGCAATACGGCGGTGTCCCAGCGGCTGCGGCCTGACTACGAGGCGCTCGGTCTTCGCGCCGGCGCCTTCCTCGTCTATCCGCGTCTCGAACTGTCGGCGGAGACCAACAGCAATATCTATGCGACGGGCGCCGGCGAGGTCGATGACACGATCCTGCACCTTCGGCCGGAACTGGTCGTGGAGTCTGGCTGGTCCCGGCATTTCCTGTCCGCCTATGCCCGTGGCTCGATCAACCGCTACGCTGACAATGGGGACGAGAACACTGAAGAACTCGGGATCGGAACCGCCGGCCGCGTCGATGTGACACGCCAGGCCAACATCGGGTTCGGCGCCGATTACCTCAGCGCGTTCGAGCCTCGCACCGCGCCCACCGCTCCGCGGAATGCCGTCGCCCCGACCGAACTCGACACGGTCCAGACCTATCTCAGCGCCTCGCGGTCGGCCGGCAATGTCAAACTCACCGGTCGCGCGGACTGGCGCGCCTACGACTACGCCGACGGGCGCGACGGCCTCGGCGCCGTCATCGACCAGGACAACCGGGACCGTGACGTGGCCAGTCTGTCCGGTCGTGTCGATTTCGCGATCAGCCCGGACACCGCCTTCTTCTTCCAGGCCACAGGCAATACGCGGACCTATGACACGGCCTCAACGGCGGCCGCGCCCAATCGCGATTCCAGCGGTTCCGAGTTTCTGTTCGGCGCCAATTTCGAACTCAGCGCCGTCGTGCGCGGCGAGATGGCCGCAGGCTATCTCCAGCAGGATTTCGACGAGGCCGCCTTCGATGACGTCCAGGGATTCGGCGCGCGCGCCCGGCTCGAGTGGTTCCCGTCCGAGCTCACTACGATCAATGTCGCCGCGGGCCGGACGGTCGAGGACACCCCCATAACCGGTGTCGGCGCTTTTGTGTCCAGCAGCGCGAGCGTCGGACTGGATCACGAACTGCTGCGGAACGTCATCCTCAACGCCAGGCTCACGTGGAGCCGGGACGAGTACGAAGGCGTGGATCGGGAAGACACACGCCTCGGGGCCAATATCGGCGGCACCTATCTGATCAATCGCAATCTGGGTGTGAACGCGAGCGTCTCGACCCTGGACAGCGAATCCACAGGCGCCGCGCGTGACCAGGACTTCAGGGTCAACAAGCTGGCCATCGCCCTGGTCGCCCAGTTCTGATCCCGGACACGGTCCGGCCGCCACAGTGAAACGCGTCAGATGAACCAGCCTTTCGAGTTCCGCGGCCTGAACGCCCGGCCTGTCGCGGAAGCGCCCGGATTTGACGATGGCCAGGGTTGGTCAGGCGCCGCCGGCGCCCGGATCGTCGACCTCCACCACCTGCTGGCCACCTTCCGGCGTCGGCTGAAGCTGTTCCTCGCCGTTGCCCTGCTGGTGTTCATCATCGCCCTGGTGGTCACCCTGAAGGCGACGCCGCTCTACACCGCGACCGCCAGTGTGATGATCGACAACCGAACCGAGCAGGTCGTCGATTCCCAGGCCGTCCTCTCCGGGCTGCCGGCCGACACAGCGACGGTCGATACCGAGGTGGAGGTGCTCAGGTCCCGACAACTGGCGGAACGTGTCGTCGAGGCGCTCGCGCTGGATGAAGACCCCGAGTTCAACAGCGCCCTGGCCGCTCCGGGACTTGCGGACCGGATCAGCAACAGCATCGACGCGATGTTCGCGGCCTCGGCGCCCGACAAGGCCAGATCGCGACTGACCGGGATCGAAACCCAGAGACAGCGCGAGCGGGTCGTGGACACGGTTCGCGAGCGTCTCGTCATCCGGCGCGTGGGCCTGACCTACGTCATGGGTGTCAGCTTCACCTCGCCAGACCCGGCCAAGGCGGCCCGGATCGCCAACGCCTTCGCCCAGAATTATCTCCTCGAACAGCTTCAGGCCAAGTTCGAGGCCACGCGCCAGGCCAATGCCTGGCTCAACACCCGGCTGGACGATCTGCGGGGCGAGGTCATCCAGGCCGAAGCGGCCGTCGAACAGTACCGCAACGCCAACAACCTGCTCAGCGCCTCGGGGGCGACCCTCACCGAGCAGGAAATCTCGACCTACAACACCCAGCTGGCGACCGTGCGGGCGCAGCAGGCCGAGGACGAGGCCCGCCTTTCGACCGCTCGCGCCCAGATGGCGCGCGGATCGACCGGCGACGATGTCGGAGAGGCCCTCGGTTCGACCGTCGTTCAACAGCTCCGGGCACGGCGCGCCGAGGTCAGCGGTCGCGTGGCGGACCTGTCCAGCCGTTACGGTCCCCGCCACCCGGACATGGTGCGCGCGAACCGGGAGCTCGCCGACATCGACAGCCAGATCCAGGCCGAGATCGAACGGATCGTGTCCAACCTGGAGGCCCGCGTCCAGGTCGCACGGCAGCGCACAGCCTCCATGCAGGGCAGCCTTTCGGGCGCACGGGGCACCCTCGCCGCCAACAACAACGCGGGCGTCCGGTTGAACGAACTCCAGCGCAATGCAGAGGCGTCGCGGACCCTCTATCAAGGGCTCCTGGACCGCTTCAAGGAAACGACCAGCCAGGAGGGTCTGGAGGAATCGGACGCCCGGATCGTGTCCAGGGCGATCATCCCGGGCAGCCCCAGTTCACCCAATGTGCCGCTGAACCTCGGCCTCGGCCTTGTTCTGGCCATGGGCGCGGGTCTGGCCGTGGTGGTTCTGGCCGAGATGCTCGATGCGGGCCTCGCCACCGGAGAGGATGTCGAGACCCGGCTCGGCATGCCTCACATCGGTTCAGTCCCGCTGGTGTCCTCCGTGGCCGATGCCCGGGATCGCCACCTCAGCCCCGCCGACTATTTGCTGGACAAGCCCCTCTCGGCCTTCGCGGAAGCCATCCGGGCGCTCCGGACCTCCATCCTTTTCTCTCGCGTCGGACACCCGGTACGCCTGATCGCGGTGACCTCGACCCTGCCCGGCGAGGGCAAGACGACGACGGCCGTCTGTCTCGCGCGTTCGGCCGCCCAGGCCGGTCAGAAGGTGGTGATCATCGACTGCGATCTGCGTCGACGCGCGGTCAACAAGCTCCTGGGAATCGATCCCGAGGTCGGATTGCTCGAGGTGCTGAACGGTACGGCGACGCTCGAGACCGCCCTGTATTCCGACGACGCTTCGGGCGCCTGGGTGCTGCCCCTGACCCCGGCCAGTTTCACGCCCAGGGACGTCTTCAACTCCCCGGCCATGGACGCCCTGCTCACGCGCCTCGGCGAGAATTTTGACCTTGTAATCATCGACACGGCGCCGGTGCTTGCGGTCGCTGACACCCGCATCCTGGCGGCCAGGACCGATGCCGTCGTGTTCCTGACCCGCTGGCGCGCCACGCCCCGGAAGGCGGTCGGAGCCTCGCTCAAGCTTCTGGACCAGGCGGGCGCCCATGTCGCAGGCGTCGCCCTCGTCCAGGTCGATATGAAGAGCCAGGCCCGCTACGGCTACGGCGACGCCGGCTACTACTACGGGGCCTACAAGGCCTACTATACGGCCTGATGAGGATGGGTCCGCGCGCGCGACCGGCGGGATCGGACTTCCCCGACTGGACGTCGCCGGCGCTTTCATCGGCCTTGCGCAGGGCCGCGCCCGGCCTCGTTCCGGCAACCATTTTCCTGGCCCATTTCTTCTACGGGGCTGCGCTTGATCTGCCGGCCCTGGTCCTGTTCGCGGGCTTGTCGGCCATGGCGTCGATCGCCCTCATGTTCGGGCGGGAGCGGGCGGAACTGGCGCGCCTTACGCCGACGGGGACCATCCTGGCGCTGTTTGCGGCCGTGGTTCTCGTAGCCGCCTGGACCCTGACGCCGGCCGTGCCCGGAGGCCCCCATCCGATCTGGGACTGGGCGGGACTGCCGCCGGCCGCCACCATGAACAGGTCAGCGACCGTCATCGAGATCCTCAAGCTGCTGGGCCTCGGCAGCGTCTTCGTCCTGGGCTGTCTGCTGGGGGCGACATCTGAGCGAGGCCGGGCCACGATCGGCCTCATCCTGGCTCTCGGAGGCCTCTATGCCCTGGTGTCCCTCGGGCTGTTCGTCAGCGGGAGTCAGATCGCATCCGGCGGCGGACGTCTGGCCGGCGGCTTCTACACCCCCAATGTCGCCGGCGCCCAGTTCGGCGTCCTTCTCATCCTGTCCTCGGCCTGGATGGTGCGACAGTGGCGCCGGTCGTCAGGTCAGACGCCCACCGACCGCATCACTGTGCTGGCTCCCGTTGCGGCCCTGCTCATCCTTTTCCTCGCGTGCCTGCTCCTGACGGCATCGCGGGCCGCGATTACGGCCACCCTTGTGGCGGCGCTGATATTCCTCGGGGGGTCGGCTCTGGATGATCGCCGGTCCCGCTGGCCCCTCCTGGCGCTCGGCGGGCTCTCGATCCTGGTGGCGGTCCTCTTTCTGGCTCAGGGAAACACCCTGTTTGCCGACCGCTTCGGCCTGCTGGCGCAGGCCGACGGCACCCGTTCGATCGTTGCGGCGGCCCATTGGCGCGCCTTCCTCGACGCTCCGCTACTGGGCTACGGGCTCGGGAGCTACCCGCAGGTCAACAACCAGATCATGACCGCCGCCAACGCCCCGGCCCTGTCCGTCAGCGTGATCCAGCACAACGCCTATCTGCAGTGGCTGGAAGAGGCCGGCCTTCTGGGCGCGACGCCCATGTTCGCCCTCATAGGCGTCATCCTCGGGGTGACCGCCTGGCGGGCGATTCGCCGTCCCCGGAACCGCACGCTGGTCGCCGGTCTGCTGAGCGCTTCGCTGGTCGTTCTCCTTCATGCCGCTGTGGACGTCCCGCTCAACACTCCGTCGTTCGAAGCCTTCTGGTGCCTGTTGCTCGGCCTCGGCTTTGCCCTGTCCCAGGCGCAACCCCGGTCCTTCAGCACGCGATCCTTCGGCGCTCGTCACCTGGTGCCCCCGCCATGAGCATGCCCGCCACAGTCCCGTTTTCAGCCTCCCTTGACCGCCAGGCCGCCCAGGTCCGGCGTGCCTTGCGTCATCCGGGTACCGGGTCGCGCCGATGACGGCTTCAAGGCTGACCTCCGATCCAGACGCGCCGAGGTCCCTGAAGGCGCGGGTCAAGGCGCTGGGGATGCGGATCCGTGGCTGGGCCTCGACCGAGGCGGGAGGCTGGACCATCGTCGGCGTACTGCTGGTTTGTGCGCTTGCGGCCGCCGCCGCCTCCATCATCCTGCCGAAGATCAATGCCGCCAGGCCGATCCCCACCACCCCGACGCCTCTGGATGGGGCCTCCGCATCTGCCGAGGCCAGGATCATCGAGGACTTCACCCTGGCTCCGGAGGCGGTGCAGGATATCAGCCGGGACGCCGCTCGCGCCTGGAACGCCGCCCTGCCCTTCTCCACCGATCCGGTCAGGCCGTCGGCCCCGTTTTTCGCCCCTGCGGCCGACACCGAAAGCTATAGCCGGGCGCTCGATTGCCTGACGACGGCCATCTACTATGAGGCGGCGTCGGAAAGCGCTGCGGGTCAGGCCGCCGTGGCCCAGGTCGTGCTCAATCGCGCCCGACATCCCGCCTATCCGCGGACCGTCTGTGGCGTCGTCTTCCAGGGCTCGGAGCGGACCACCGGCTGCCAGTTCAGCTTCACCTGCGATGGAGCCATGAGCCGACCGCCGTCGATCGCGGGCTGGCAGAGGGCCAGGGCCGTGGCCGCAGCCGCCCTGAACGGCCATGTGGCGACCGCCGTCGGGACGGCGACCCACTATCACACCGACTGGGTCGCCCCCTACTGGGCGGCCCGGTTGTCCAAGATCGTCCAGATCGGAACCCATGTCTTCTACCGCTGGAAGGGCGCCTGGGGCCTGCCGGCCGCCTTCCGCGGCGTCTATGCCGGGGCGGAACCGGTCGTGAGCAAGATGGCCGCCCTGTCCACGATCCGGTTCGAGACCCCGGCGGAAGTGCTGGATGTCTCGGTCCCGGCGCCTCTGGATCTGGACGCCGGCCCCGCGTCCGGAAGGATACAGCTGACGTCGCGGCTGTCGCTCCAGGATGCCGGAGCCCCATCGCCCTCCCCGGTCGCCCCGGAGTCTCCGGAGACGCCGCTCCAGACACCGCTGGCGCCGGCGAGCCCGACCGTGGTCCTTCAGCGCGACGCGCCCATCATGGCCGATCCTCTCGCCAATACCGGCACGGCGCAGCCCCGGCAACGCCAGCGGATTGCGACGCCGTCGGGCTGGTAGCAGGGCCGGGCCCTTCCCGTCCCGATCGCAACACACGACGCCCGGATCAGGACGCCCGGGTCGCCGCCTGAACCCAGACCAGAGGCTGGCCCGGCGCCTGGCGTTCCAGCCATTCGTAGGGCGCCTCGTTCCACCTCAGAACCCAGGGGCTCAGGTTGTCGAGAACCCGTTCGCCCTCGGGCGTGGCCACCAGAAGCACAGCGTGACGTTCGCCGGCCCGCGTGAGGACGATCGCGATCGACAGGGCGGCAGGATCAACACCCTCTTCGATCAGCAACCGTCGCTTCGCCAGGACATAGTCCTCGCAGTCGCCGACCGCTCCGTGGCCCCGTGGGGAGACCCAGACGTCCGCCTGCCCATAGGCGACGGCGTCCGGGGCCCGGCGGATCGCCCGGTTGACGCGACGGGTGACCGTCTCGAGGCGCTGGACCGTCACGTCGGCGACCGGCAGGGACGGAGCCATCGGCACGGCCGCAGGCGTGTCGCGCGGCAGCGTTTTCGATAGCGGGCCGCGCCGGTATTTGCGGCGGTCGTCCTTGAGCCTGCGGATATCCTGCGGCGTCGGCTTCAGTTGCCCCCATCCGGCGGTCGATCGCCCGGGGCCGGCCACGACAACGGGATCCATCCCGGTGACCGGGCCGACCGGGGGCGCAACCGTCGATGCCGGGCCCGCCGCAGTTGCGCTCGCGAGGCCTGCAGTCTCGAAGACCGCGTTCCAGCGGGCGCGCGCCGCCCAGGTGCGGACCTCGGACAGAAGAGAGTCGGTGGGCCGTGTCACGGCGAGGCATTCCGACGGCGTGCGCTCACACATCTCAATGAAGCCCGTCGGCGCGGAGGCCGTCGGCCCCAGAGCCATGGGATCCGGTACGCCGTCCGCGGCCCAGGCCGATCCGCTCGTCAGGCAGAGCAGAACAAGGCTCAGAAGAGCGAGACGGCCATGGATGTGTAAGATCATGCGAGACCCCATTGTCGGGGGCGATTACTGCATGATGACTTATAAGGTTCGGATTATGGACTTGGTACAGACAGTGTTTAGACTTATAGTTTCTGCTTCTTAACCTTGCCTTGGCATGAGCCCGCACCGTGGGCCCAGGGCCACTCACATTTCATCGGTTTCCAGAGTTTCGTTGCGGCAGATCTTTTCCGGGTCGATCGAAGGCTCCCGGCCGGCTTGCCTGCCCTATCGAACATACAACCCGAGGATTATTCCGGGCGTTTGTGGGAAGAGCCCAAAGAGCAGCTTCGCACAGGCTGCGAGCGTCTTTCAGACGAGGACCGACATCACAAGGCCCGCCAAACCCCAGAACAGGGCCGCGCCGCCGATCATCAGTCCGTAGCCGGACTGCGGCGTCCAGCGACGGGTTTCTCGGGCCCTCACCAGGCCGTTCCAGCCGGCGGAATGACGGGACATGGGTGAGCTCCGGCGATCAGTCTCGGGCGCGGCTTGCAACGGGCCGGGTTGCGATGGCCGTAACGCATGAGGTTAAGCGCGATTCATTCCTCCGGTTGTGTGTTCTGAAGGTCACGAATCGCCGTTCCGTGAACGAAAGCCGCCCACATCTATTGCGCCGCAACACGAGACGAAGCTTAACTCCGCATTAAGCACACCCTCAGGGGGCTCTCTCGACATGTTTGACGGCGTTGTCTCGCACAGGTCTCGTTCGGCTGTCGTCTACCGGGCCGACGGCGCGCACTGGCGACCCCGGTTCGGTCGCTCTGGACTCTGCCGGTCGCTCAAACGCGCCTTCGACCTTCTGGCGGCGTCATTCCTGCTGCTTTTCCTGCTGCCCGCCTGGGCTGTGATCTCTGCGGCGATCGCACTGGACAGCCGGGGACCGATCCTGTTCCGCCAGCAACGCACCGGCCAGCACGGACGCATCTTCAACATCTACAAGTTTCGCTCGATGACGGTGGCGGAGCCCGGCGTGTCCGTGAACCATGCGACCCGCGACGATGCCCGTGTGACGCGCGTCGGCAGAGTCCTGCGCGAAACGAGCCTGGATGAGGTTCCGCAACTCCTCAACGTGCTCCGGGGCGAAATGGCTCTCGTCGGTCCTCGTCCGCATGCGGTGGAACACGACCGGCACTATGCCGCCATCCTGCCCCACTATGACCGGCGCTTCGCCGTCCGCCCCGGATTGACAGGGCTGGCCCAGATCCAGGGTCTGCGCGGAGAGATCCATGACATCAGCAGCATGGCCCGCCGGGTCGACGCCGACGTCCTGTACGCCAGTCACTGGAGCTTCCCCGGCGACCTGGCCATCATGGTCCGAACCCTGCCCCTGCTGCTCGCCCGGGTGAACGCCTACTAGCACCGGGCGCCAAGGGGCCGCCCCTGCCTGCCCGCGGGGGTCGTCCAGGCGCGGCTTTGACGGCCCGGATCAACCATGCGAAACCCTGCGACGCTGGCGTCCGGGCGGGATGTCGCGGGTTCGTCGCCCGCAACCGGCGCCACCTCCTTCCGGGCCTTCTCCCCATGGCCGAACGCGCGATCAACAAATTGGGTCACCGCATCGGCGCGCGGGGCGGAAAGACGCGCGCCGCAATCCTCGACGCCACCCGTCGTTTGCTGGATCGCCGGCATCTGGGCGAGATCCGGGTCGCCGACGTGGCCCTTGAGGCCGGGGTATCGCCCTCGAATTTCTACACCTATTTCAAGACGGTGGAGGAGCCGGTTCTGGCGCTTTGCGAAGCGGCGGCCGTCGATTTCGCCCCCCTGTCGCGCCATCTTGAGGGCGACTGGTCCGCCGATCAGGCCTTCGGCGCCGCCCGCGCCTACGTCATGGACGTGCTGCTGATCTGGCGCGACCACGGCCCGGTGCTGCGGATCGAGCATATGCTGGCCGACAAGGGCGAGGCCGGATTCGTGGAGGCGCGCATCCGCCGGCTACGCCGGGTTCACCTGTCGCTCGAGCGGCGCATCGCGGTGGCCCACGCGACCGGCTACCACGCCCCGGGCCTCGATCCGCGCCTGACCTCCTATGAGGTCGCCAATCTGGTGGAATCGGTCGCCGCAGGCTTCGACCTGATGCGACGCGGCGATACCCCCCCTGACGCCATCATCGACACCACGGCCCATATCGTCGTGAAGCTGGTGACGGGGCGCTAAAGGCCGAGCGGCCCATAGAGCCAGGTCAGCCAGATTCCGATGGCCAGAAAAGTGCCGAACGGCAGCTTCTGCGTCATCTCGACCTTCCGCCGGGTGATGAGCAGGGTCAGGACGATGCTGAAGCCCGCTGCACAGGCCCAGAGCAGCACCGTCGGAAGGCCGGTCCACCCGACCCAGGCCCCGGCGCCTGCGAACAGGATGGGGTCGCCGCCGCCGAGCCCTTCCCTCCCGCGCACGCGGCGGTAGACCTCGGCCAGGAGCCACAGAATGCCGAACCCGATGGCGGCCCCGACCAGTTGCGGGATCGGCCAGCCCCGGGCCAGCCATCCCGCTGCGACCAGTCCCGTCGCGATCAGCGGCAGGGTCAGCTCGTCCGGCAGCCAGAAATTCTCGGCATCGATCAGGGCGATGAGCAGAAGCTGCCACCCCAGGGCCGCCGTCGCCCCGACCAGAAGCCAGCCGCCTTCATGGCCCCACAGCGCGGCCCAGACGCCGATGGCCGCGGCCCCACTTTCGATCAGGATATAGCGCGGCGACACGGCCGCACCGCACACAGCGCATCGGCCGCGCTGGACCAGCCAGCTGATCACGGGAACCAGCTGCCACGGCTTCAGCGTTGCGCCGCAGCTCATGCAGTGGGACGGCGTCAGGACGATCTCCTCGTCCCTCGGCATGCGCACGGTCACCGCAGCGATGAAGCTGCCGAAGATCAGGCCCAGCAGGCCCATGACGATGGCGAAGACGACGGGTGACATGGTCCACCCTTACCCGTCAGCCCCCTCCGAGCGCCACCGCGATCCGATAGGTGACGAGGGACGCCAGATAGGCCAGGGCGAACATGTAGACGACCATGACCCACATCCATTTCCAGCTGTTCAGCTCCCGCTTGACCACACCCAGGGTCGCCACGCATTGCGGCGCGAAGACATACCAGGCCAGGAAGCTCAGCCCCGTCGCCAGCGACCATTGCGCCGCCAGGGTCGCGCCCAGCAGACTGCCCGCGCTCTCCACGTCGGCGACGGAATAGACGGTTCCGAGCGCCGCGACCGCGACCTCGCGCGCCGCCATTCCCGGCACCAGGGCCACGACCATCTGCCAGTTGAAGCCGATGGGTGCGAAGATCGGCTCCAGCGCGTGGCCGATCATCCCGGCGAAGGAATAGTCGATGGCCGGCTGTGTCGCGCCCTCGGGCGGATAGGGGAAGGTCGAGGCGGCCCAGACGACAATCATCAGCGGCAGGATGATCCGCGCCGCGCGCTCCATGAATATCCGGGCGCGAAGCCACAGATTGAAAAGAATATTCTTCGCGTCGGGCAGCTTGTAGGCCGGCAGTTCCATCATGAAGGGCTCGACCGCGCCCCGCCAGAAGATCTTGCGGATCACGAAGGAGACCAGCAGCGCCGACACGATGCCCGCCGCATAGAGGCCGAACATCACCAGACCCTGCAGATTGGCGAAGCCCCAGACTGTCTGCTGGGGAATGAAGGCGCCGATGATCAGGGTGTAGACCGGAATCCGCGCCGAACAGGTCATCAGGGGCGCCACCATGATGGTGGTCAGCCGGTCGCGCCTGGCGTCGATCACCCGCGCGGCCATCACGCCCGGAATGGCGCAGGCGAAACTGGACAACAGGGGAATGAAGGCGCGCCCGTGCAGCCCTGCCCCGCCCATGATGCGGTCCATGAGGAAGGCCGCCCGGGCCATATAGCCGAAGTCTTCCAGCAGGATGATGAAGGCGAACAGGATCACGATCTGCGGCAGGAAGACCAGCACGCCCCCCACGCCCGCGATCACCCCGTCGACGATCAGGCTCTGCACCAGGGGCCAGACCGGCCCCGAGTCCGGAACGACGGCGCCGACGCCCGCGCCCAGCAGGCCGAAGCCCGCCTCGATCGCATCCATCGCCGGGGTCGCCCAGGCGAACACCGCCTGGAACATCACGAACAACAGGGTCATGAGGATGACGAGGCCGATGACGGGATGCAGCAGGACCCCGTCGATCTTCCCGGTCAGGGTGTCGGGCCGCTCGGGCGGACGCACCGTGGCCCGCATGATCTGTTCTGCCCGCCGGTGCGCGCCGCGAATGGCGTCGGCGTCCGGCGCGGTCCAGGTTTCGCCCCCGGAAATCCACCCGGGTCCGGCCGCAGTCTCGATCTCGGCGACCAGGTCATCAATGCCGCGCTTGCGCGTCGCCACCGTGGTCACGATCGGCACCCCCAATTCAGCCCGCAGCGTCTCCAGATCGATTCGAAGACCCTGCCGCTGGGCGATGTCGTACATGTTGAGGGCCAGAACCATCGGCCGGCCCACGGCCTTCAGCTCCAGGATCAGCCGCAATACAAGCCGCAGGTTGGTCGCGTCGGCTACGGCCACGATCACATCGGGCGCGGCCTCGCCCTGAAGCCGTCCAAGGACCGCGTCCCGGGTGACTTCCTCGTCAGGGCTGCGGGCCCGCAGGGAATAGGTGCCGGGCAGGTCCAGCACCGACATCGACCGCCCTGAGGGGGACTGGATGCGGCCCTCCTTCCGTTCGACGGTGACGCCGGCGTAGTTGGCCACCTTCTGGTGGGCGCCGGTCAGGGCATTGAACAGGGCGGTCTTTCCCGAGTTGGGATTGCCGACCAGGGCGACCCGGACGGGCCGAACAGCGACGTCCATCTATTCAGCGGCTTCCGCGAACAGTTCGACGGTCAGGCCCCGCGCCTCATGCCGACGCAGGGCGACACGCATATCGTCGACTTTCAGGGCCATGGGATCACGGCCGAACACGCCCTGATGAAGCAGCTGGATGCGCGCGCCCTCGACGAAGCCCAGTTCCAGCAGGCGGCGCTCCAGTTCTGCGCCGTGCTCGTCGCCGCCGACTGATCCGACCCGGGTGATGACGCCCCGGTCGCCCAGCCGTGCGTCGCTCAGGGATATGACGTTGCTCATTGCGAACGCTTATCAGGAGCGACGGGAAAGTCCAGCGGCGACACGACGCACCCCGCCTCTCTCGAGGGATCCGGGACGTGGTGAGGCCTATTCCGCCGCGGCCGGGATCGGATCGTTGGCGGTCGCTTCCCGGGCCTCCCACTCCTCGATCTTGCGGGCCGTGTATTCGGGCGACCGCGTGAAGCGAGCCAGGGCGCCATAGATCACCGGCACCACGAACAGGGTCAGCAGCGTAGAGAACATCGCTCCGGCGAAGATGACCACGCCGATGGTCTGGCGGCTCCCCGCCCCCGCGCCTTGCCACAGGACCAGCGGGAGCGCGCCGAACGCCGTGGCGATCGAGGTCATGATGATCGGGCGAAGGCGCAGCGCCGAGCTCTCGACGATGGCCTCCTTGATGGAGCGACCCTGATCCCGCAGCTGGTTGGCGAACTCCACGATCAGGATGCCGTTCTTGGCCGCGATCCCGATCAGGATGATCAGTCCGATCTGCGAATAGATGTTCAGGCTCGACCCGGCCATGAGCAGGCCGAACAGACCCCCGGCCGCCGCGAGCGGCACGGTCAGCATGATCACCGCCGGAGTGATCCAGCTTTCGAACTGGGCCGCCAGCACCAGGAAGACGAGCAGCAGAGCCAGGCCGAAGGCCCAGGCCACGGCGCCGCCGGCCTCCTGCTGGTCCCGCGCCGCGCCGCCGTACTGGATGCTCACCACGCCCTGCGGCTGTTTGGCGATCTCCGCCTCCATGAAGGCGACGGCGTCGGCGATGGTCGTACCGGGATTGAGGTCGGCGCTGATCGTGATGGCCCGCTGCCGATCCAGACGTCGCCGGTCCGGCGTATCGCCGGAGGTCTGGGTCGTGACAACCGAAGACAGAGGGACCAGCGCTCCCGAGCCCGCGCCAACATAGAGCCGTTCAAGGTCGGCGATCGACGTCCGGTCGGCACGATCCGTCTGCAGGATGACATCGTACTCCTGCCCGCCACGGATATAGGTCGTGGCCCGGCGCGATCCGAACATCGTCTCCAGCGTCCGCCCGATCTCCTGGGACGACACGCCGAGGGCGGCGGCCTTCTCCGGATCGACATCGACCAGCAGGCGGGGCGCGTTCGGCTCATAGTTCAGACGCGGACGCGAGAAGCCCGGATTCTCCTGAGCCGCCGCGAGGATGGGCTGCAGCCAGTTGTAGATCTCCTCGTATTCCTGACCGGTCGCGATCACCTCGATCGAGTTTCCGCCACCGCCGCCACCGCCACCGCCCCCGCCACGCTGGAAGGCCCCCGGCACCGAGGCATTGACCTGGGCCCCCGTCTGACCGCGCAGCTTGCCGTTCAGCTCCTGGGCGATCTCGTCGGCGGACCGGTCGCGCTCGGACCAGTCCTTGAGGATCAGCGACGCATTGCCGGAGTTGAAACTGCCCCCGCCGAAGCCGGGAGATGAGATGAGGAAGCTCTCGACCTCGCCGGCGTTCTTGTACTCGGCCAGGATCGGTTCGAGGCCCATCATGATGTTGCGGGTATAGTCGAAACCCGCGCCTTCAGGCCCGGCGACCCGCACCTGAACGCGGCCCCGATCCTCCGGCGGCACCAGCTCATCGGGCAACGTCAGGAACATGCCCGCGGCCCCGGCCCCGACCAGCAGGATCAGCAGGGAGACTCCGATGACGGCGAACCGCTGGCCGACCATGGCGTCCAGCGAATGAGCGTAGGAGGTTTTCAGCCCCTCCATCGCCCGGTCGACATTCCGCGCCAGCCAGCCGGAGCCGGCGGCGGGCCTGAGGATCTTTGAGGCCAGCATCGGCGACAGGCTCAGCGCCAGGAAGGCCGAGAAGGCCACGGCCGCGGCGATCGCCGCCGCCAATTCGACGAACAGCCGCCCGACATATCCGGGCAGGAACAGCAGGGGGGCGAAGACGGCCAGCAGAGTCACAGTCGTGGCGATGACAGCGAAGAAGACCTGACGCGTGCCGCGCTCGGCGGCCACCAGCGGCGGCTCGCCGTGGTCGAGGCGGCGCTGGATGTTCTCGGTCACGACGATGGCGTCGTCGACGACGAGGCCGATGGCCAGAACGAGGGCCAGCAGCGTCAGCAGGTTCAGCGAGAAGCCCAGCGGCGCCAGGACGATGAAGGTCGCCAGAAGGCAGATCGGGGCCACGATCGACGGGATCAGCGCCGCCCGGAAACTGCCGAGGAAGATGAAATTCACGAGGGCCACCAGCACCATGGAGATGCCGATGGTGATCCAGACCTCGTCGATCGCATGGGAGGTGAAGACCGAGTTGTCCGAGCCCACAACCAGTTCGGTGCCCGGCGGCAGGGTGCCCTGCAACTCGCCGACGAGAGCCGTGACGCCCTTGGAGATTTCAAGGTCGTTGGACTGGGCCTGACGGGTGACGGCCAGACCGATCTGATCGAGACCGTTGCCGCGGAACAGGCGCCGCACCTCGGCGGGCCCTTCCTCGACGCGGGCGATGTCGCCCAGCCGCGTCACATAGGTGGCGCGCGCCTGCAGGGCGCCGGTCGCGCCCGAACCGTTGGGGATGGAGCCGGTCGAGACCGCGCCGGAGGCGCCGCTGGATCCGATCGAGGCGGACCCGGCCGTGCCGATCGGCAGCTGGGCGAAGTCCTGGGGCCGGGCATAGGTCCGCGCCACGCGGACGGTGTAGTCCTTGTCCGTTGACTCCAGGGCACCGGCCGGCAGTTCGACGTTCTGGCTGGTCAGGGCCTGTTCGACATCCGAGACCGTCAGGCCGCGCGCCCCCATGGCGGCGGCGTCGAGCCAGATCCGCATGGCGTAGCGCTGCTCGCCGTAGATCTGGGCCTGGGCAACGCCGGGCACGGTCGCCAGACGGTCCAGCAGGTTGCGGTCGGCGTAGTCGGTCAGTTCCAGCCGGTTCATCGACGACGACCGCAGGAACAGGATCATGATGGGGGCGCTGTCGGAATCGGCCTTGGACACTTCAGGCGGCTGGGCCTGATCCGGCAGGCGGCCCTGCACCCGGCTGACCCGGTCGCGCACGTCCGAGGCGGCGACGTCGATGTCGCGATCAAGGGCGAACTCGATGGTGACGTTGGATCGGCCGTCGCGGCTGGACGAGGTGATCCGCTCGACGCCCTGGATGCCGGCGACCTGCTGTTCGATCGGCTCGGTGATCCGGTTCTCGATGACCTCGGCCGAGGCCCCTGCATAGGCGGTCGACACCGAGACGATCGGCGGATCCACGTCCGGCAGTTCCCTCACCGGCAGGAAGAAGAAGGCCGCCGCCCCGATCACGCAAAGGACGATCGCGGCCACGGCCGCGAACACCGGCCTCCGGACGGAGACGTCAGACAGCATCATCGCGTGGCCGCCGGGACTTGCGCATTGCCCTGGCGTGCGCCGCCGCCTGGACCACCGCCCGCGCCCGCAACGGTCACAGGGGCATTGGGCTGTATCCGGTTCAGGCCGGAGCCGACGACCCGGTCGCTGGCCGACAGACCGGAGACGATCTCGACAAAGCCGTTCTCGACCGCGCCGGTCTCGACGGTCACCCGCTGGGCGGTCGATCCCCGCTCGCCGGCGGCGATACGATAGACGAACGCCCCGTCGCCTTCGTACTGGATCGCGGATTCAGGGACGGACGGCGTCTGCCGCTGGCCCTGCTGGATACCGACCCGCATCAGCATGCCCGGCCGGATACGCCCGCCGGGATTGGGGAACTCGGCGCGCGCGGTCACCGCGCGGGTCGTCTCATTGATCCGGGTGTCGATCAGGGCGATCCGGCCCGAGAACTGTTCGGCCCCGTAGGCGTCGGCCGTGGCCACGATCGGCAAGCCCTGACGCAGCACGCCGAGATACCGTTCGGGCACCGGGAAATCGACCCGGATCACAGACGTGTCGTCCAGGGTGGCGATCACCGCCCCCGGGCTGATCAGCGTCCCTGCCGTCACCGTGGAAAGCCCGAGTGTGCCGGCGAACGGCGCCCGGATCATCCGGTCCCCGCGACGCGCCTCGGCGGCGGACAGGGCGGCCTGGGCCGTTTCCAGCGCGGTCTCGGCGTCCTCGGCGGAGACCCGGGGCGCGACTCCCCGCTCGGCCAGTTCCCGGAACCGATCGTACTCGCGCTGGGCCTGCGCCACCTGGGCGCGGGCCTGGATGATGCTGGCGTCCTCCTCGCGCGCCTGAAGCTGCACCAGAGGCGTCCCCGCCGCCACCCGCTGGCCGTCCGAGAACAGGACCGCCGTGATCAGTTCGGACGTGCTGGAGGTGATGTTCACGGAACGTCGCCCGCGCGCGACGCCGAGCACATTGATCTGGTCGCTGAAGGGACGGAGCGTCACCACCGCTTCCGACACCGTCTGACCGCGCCCGCCGCCCGGACCGCCCCGGCCGCCGCCCGGGCCACCCGCGCTGCCTCCATCGCCCGCGAAGGCGACGCGCAGCACGGCGGCGACGATCATCAGACCGAGCACGGCGGCGGCGATGACGAGGAACGAATGACGTCTGATCACGCGGCACAGTCTCTGAAAGCAAGCGGGCGGGGCCCGGAATAACCATTCCGACCCCAGAGGCAACCTAAAGAGTATGTAACGCCTGCCGTTCCGGTTTCCGTCGCGCCATTCGGTCGCGGATCAGAACCGTCGCCACAGGGCGATGACCGCGCCCTCCGCGAGCGGCGTCTCCCGTCCCGCGACGGTGCGTCGCCACCCGGCCTGCAGACTCCACTGGCCGAGATTGCGCACCACTGAAGTCTCGACCGACAGCCAGCGCGCGCCGTCACCGTCGGTCATTCCGCCGAACGCCTGACCCAGGACCATCCAGCCTTCGCCGAAGTGGCTCCCGAACGTGACATCCGCCCGCGTCTCGTCCGGCAGGCCGTCGCGCATCCTTCGAGCCGCCTGGACTTCCACGAAAGACCGGTCCGGCCCCCATCCGCCCGCAAGCCCCCGGCCCGGCCCGCCCAGTGACCGGCCTGCGGACACGCGGACCTCCCAGTCCTGGTCGCCTACGCCCGGCGCGGCATAGCCGGCGTTGCGCCCGTCGCCCGCCATCGCATAGCCGGCATAGAGGCTGACGGCATTGCGATCGTCGCGATACGCCTGCCAGGTCAGGCCGAGTTCGACGGGTCCCCGCCCGACATAGTCGACGAAAGCGTCCTCCCCCGACTGCCAGTCACCCTTGAACTGCAACGTCAAGGTCTCGGTCAGCCCGTACTCGACGAACAGCCCCAGCGAGCGATCCTCCCGCTCCGCCGGCAAGGTCAGGACGGCGCCCGTAGGGTCGTACCCCTCCTTCGCCCGCATCGCCTCTGCCTTGACGATCACCTGGCCCTTTCCCCTTTGCTGGGTCCAGGCGTTGGCCGAGGCCGAGGTGGCCGCCGTCGCGAGCAGCAGGCCCGCGAGGCAGCGATGCAGCATCAGGCGTCGTAGCCTGGAGATTTGCGATCCAGCAGACGCAGCGCGCCGGGCCAGGCGAGGGCGGAAACGAACCCGATCCCGCGCCCCTGCTCCTTCGTCTCGGCCTGGGCCGCGTCCGGCGCCATCAGCACATGCTCGCGTCCGCCGGACAGGGCCGCAATCTGCTGAGCGCAGGCCCGCTCCAGGAAGAACATTCCGACCCAGGCCGCCGCCGCGGTCTGACCGACCGCCAGCGTCCCATGATTCCGCAGCAGCATCAGCGGCTTGTCGCCCAGATCGGCCACCAGCCGTTCGCGCTCGTCGTGGTTCAGCGCCAGCCCCTCATAGCCGTGATAGGCGACCTGGTGCTGCAACAGACAGGCGTTCTGGCCGATCGGCAGAAGGCCCTCCTGCTGCGCCGCCACCCCGACGCCGGCCACGGTGTGCAGATGGATGACGTAGTGCGCATCCTCGCGCGCCCCATGGATGGCCGAATGAATGGTGAAACCGGCCGGATTGATGAAGTTCTGTGTCTCCTGGACGATGTTCCCGTCCAGATCGACCTTCACGAGAGACGAGGCCGTGATCTCCTCGAAATAGTAGCCGTAGGGGTTGATCAGGAAGTGGTGTTCCGGACCGGGCACCCGCGCGGAAATATGGGTGAAGATCATGTCGTCCCAACCGTGCAGGGCGACCAGCCGGTACAGGGCGGCCAGATCGACCCGCGCCTGCCATTCCTCGGCGGACACTCGCGATTTCATGGACTGGGCGGCGCCGTCGGCCATACTGACTCCTCCATCGCCTCTTTGCGGGCGACGCCTACCGTCGCGCCAACCTCCGATCGGGTCAAGGCAAACGGCATTCAGCCTTGATTAACCGAGTTTTCACCACCCACGGCCAAGGTGGCCCCGTCGGATATTCAAATCCGGCCGGAGTTCGCCGTGACCGCAGTCGTCAAGCTTCAGTCCCATCGCTCTTCGGACACGGAGACCCTGTCGTCTGCACAACATCTGCTTGAGCTGGCGCGAAGCAAACACGTGGACGACCGCCGCCGGCTGCTGCTCGGCATCGCCGCCCTTTGCGACGCGACCCCGCCCGGCGCCGAGGCCTCCCCCATCCTCGGCGAGATCTTCATGGTCATCGCCCGTCAGGCCGAACGCGAAATCCGCAAGGCCCTGTCCGACAGCCTCGCCGCCGCCGAATGGGCCCCGCCCGCGCTGATCGCCATGCTGGCGCTGGACGAGATCGAGATCGCGCGGCCCGTCATCGCACGGAGCCCGCTGCTCAAGGATCAGGACCTTCTGCGCGTCCTGGTCGAGGCCACCATCGAACATCAGATCGAAGTCGCCCGTCGTCCGCACATCAGCGGTCGCGTCGCCGACGCCATCATCGACCGCGGCGAACCGGCCAGCCTCACGGCCCTGGCCGGCAACAAGACCGCCGAGGTCAGCGATGACGCGCTCGGCCGGCTGGTCGAACAGTCGCGGCGCATCGCCGCCCTGCGCGCGCCCCTGACCCGACACCCGCGCCTGAACGACGCCCTCGCGACGCAACTCTATCAGTGGGTGGGTCAATCCCTGCGCGAGGCGATCGGCGAGCGGTTCCGCGTCGATGAAAGCAAGCTCGTAGAGGCCATCGACACCGTCGTCCGGCCCACTCCTTCAGGAGGAGCCGAGCCGCTCGGCATCGCGGCTGCTGATGTCACCGATCCCGAGGAGATGGAACGGCGGCTCGTCGCCAAGCTGCAGAGCTCGGGCCAGTTGCGGGCCGGTTTCCTGATCCGGGCCGTGCGCGAACAACGCCTGAGCCTGTTCGAACATGGTATCGCGGCCCTCGGCGGCTTCCCGATCACCCATATCCGCGCCGCGATCGTGCGCCCCAGCCCGGACGCCCTGTTCCTGGCCTGCGCCGCCGTCGGCATCGACCGGGCCGTCTTCCCGGCCGTCCTCGATGAAATCCGGAAGTTGAACGGCGGCTGGCCCGGCGACGGCGACGAAGGCTATGCGGGGCGGCTGACCCTGCCGCCGTCAGCAGCCATGCGCGAATTCCGCGCTCTGATGGGTCACATCGGGTCCTGAACGACCGCGAGGCGTTTGACTTCCCTCGCAGGCTCGGCTTCTCGTGACCGGGTGAGCGTAGACCCGTCCTCTCTCAGAATCGCTTTTTGCGCCAGCGACCGGCCGGAGGCCGCGCAGGCTCGCGAACGGCTGTCCGAACGCTACGGCGGAGTTCCGGAGGCCCAGGCCGATGTTATCGTGGCCCTGGGCGGCGACGGCTTCATGCTTGAGACGATGCACGCCAATCTGATGCGCAAGATTCCGGTCTACGGCATGAACAGGGGCTCGGTCGGGTTCCTGTTGAACGACTATGACGAGGAAGGCCTGCCCGAACGGATCGCCGCCGCAGGCCGCGCCGTCATCCACCCGCTGCAGATGGACGCCGTGACCGGGACCGGCGAGACCCACACGGGGCTGGCCATCAACGAGGTCTCCCTGCTGCGCCAGACCCGCCAGTCAGCCAAGCTCAGGATCAGCGTCGACGGCAAGGTCCGGCTGGAGGAGCTGACTTGCGACGGCTGCCTGGTGGCGACCCCCGCCGGGTCCACCGCCTACAATCTTTCGGCCCATGGACCGATCATCCCGATCAATGCACGGATGCTGGCGCTCACGCCGATCAGCGCCTTCCGGCCCCGACGCTGGCGCGGCGCCCTGCTCTCCCACCGCGCCAGAGTGGAGTTCGAGGTGCTGGAAGCCGACAAACGCCCCGTCAGCGCCGTGGCCGACGGACTGGAGATCCGCCACGTCGTGAAGGTCGCCGTCAAGGAACGCCGCGACGTCGGCCTGACGATGCTGTTCGACGCCGGCCGGTCCTTCGAGGAACGCGTTCTGGCGGAGCAATTTACGGGCTGATTGCAAGTCACGGGTTCTTAAGGCCCCGCGTGCATCTTGTGCGGGTTCGTTCTCAGGAGTCGTCGTGAGCAATCCGGCCCAGGTCATCCGTCCGCCCAACATGCTGCGCGCCAAGGTCGGCGGCGGCTTCGGAGGCATCAATGCCGACGCCATCGCCAAGGCCGAAGAGGCCCTGAAGGCGATGTCCGGCCAATTCGGCCAGTGGCTTCAGGACGAAATCACCAAACTCGACGCCGCCCAGGCCGCGATCCGCGCGGAAGGCTACAACGCCGCTACGGCCGAGGGCCTGTACTACCGCGCCCACGACCTGAAGGGTCTTGGCGCCACCTACCAGTATCCCCTGGTCACCCGTCTCGCCGGTTCGCTGTGCAAGCTGATGGACGATCCCATCAAGCGCCTCGACGCCCCGATGATGCTGATCGACGCCCACATCGACGCCATCCGCGCCGTCGTCCGCGACCAGATCCAGACCGACGACCATCCCACGGGCCGCGTCCTGTCGGAAACGCTCGAAGCCAAGGTCGCCGCGCACCGGGCCGGGTAAGCGCTCCCTCTCCCGGCTGGAGACGGTTCGTCTTTGATACCCATCAACGGATCGTCCGAATCCGCTTTTGAAATCAATGCTCGGCCCTGACGAGAGCCTTTATCTGAGGCGCCCGGTTAAACGCACGTACACTGCCGTTGTCCGGTCTTTGACAATCCAGGTGCGCCGACCAACAGGCAATTTCGCATAATCCTGTCCGGCGGACATTTACTCGCCAGGCAAACCCCTGAAATTGCTCGGGCGACTAACCGTTTCGTCCGTTTCGTCAGGGTATTTTCGTCCGGACTGCGCGGACGAACGTCCTAGGCTGCGTTCGCGGCCGTCATTCTGCCGGGCGCGACGGCCGGCTGATCCAGCCGCTCCATCAGATAGGCCAGGTCATCCCTCGGCGCGTTCGGCCGCTGGGTCAGGAACCGTTCCAGCATCCGCTCGCGGAAGGCCTCGCCGGATGTATCCGCGCCCTCGGCCGAAAGCTGACGCCAGGTGTCGACCCCGGCCCGGAAGGCCTGGAACAGACGCGGCGGCAGACCGGCCCGGTCGTAGATCGCCTTCAGCCCCAACGGCCCCGCATCGTGCACCATCAGCCAGGCGCGTTGATGCGGCGTAGACGACAACTCGGCGAGCCCATGCTCGAACAGGGTCATCTTGCCGCGCGCCAGGGCCCGCAGAAGCAGGGACGCCGTCAGGGCCTTCCGCGCATTCAATTGCGAAACAAAGGTCGTCAGATCGGCGCTGGCCCCTGCCTGGTCGATCAGATCCACGGTCGCCCGCTCGCGGGCGAAGCCCGACAGGCGGATCGCGGTCTCCGGCGCCACGGCGTGGCGGGTGATCAGGTGTTCACGCACGGCATCTGACGCAAGCGCGACCAGCCGTTCAGTGATGTCCAGCGGCAGGACCTGGCGATAGGCCAGAGCCGCGACGACCTCGGGCTTGTCGCCGAACCGGTCCACCACCTTGCCCATCGCGCCTTCCGAAAGGTCGGCGTTGTCGTTCGAGGCCAGGGTTCGAACTGCGGTCTCGCAGCCGTCGGTGCTCAGAACATCGGCCACGTCGCGCGAGACAGTCGGACGGGCGGCGATCGCGACCTGCCGCACTGCCGAGCCGGCGCGCACGATCTCGATCAGGTCCTCGTCGCTGAACACGGGCGACGAGCCGATGATCGGCAGGGCGATGGAATCCACATCGGCGGCCAGAATCCGGGCCACGTCCCGCGGCAGGAGATCAGAGCTTTTCAGCGTCACGGCCAGGGCCCGGCGCACCAGTTCGGCGGCGTCGTTGGCCAGGACCCGCAGGATCTTCTGCGCCGCATCGCGATCCTCGTCTGTCAGATCGGCCCGGTCGATGCTGCGACACAGTTTGTGGGCGGCCGAGGCGCGTTCGTCGTCATCGGTCGCCTTGATCAGGCGGCGGATGTCGAACTCGGTCAGGCGGGCGCGATGGGCGGTCATGGGGTTCTTCTGGCGAGTCGCGGTCGGACGACGTCAGGGTGAACCTGCAGGCTTAACGCCCGGTTTACTATGGCCTCACGCGCCCGATTTGGCCTCAGGCGAGAATGCCCCGCCGAAACCCCCGCCCTTCCCGTCGCCGTCCTGACCCAGAAGCAAGGCCAGCAGGCTCTGGTCCTGCTTCAGCCGGTCAAGCCGGGCCGCCAGGGCCTGATCCTGTTCGCTCAGCGGCGGCGCCGAAGGACCGACCGGCGTCACCGCCCCGCCCTCCCCGGCCGTGCGCTGGAGATTGGCGTGAACCTCGGCCACCGTCGCCGCCCGCCCGTCGCGATAGAAGATCGAACGGTTGGCCGCCGCCGCCTGCGGGAACATGGCCACGGCGCTGGATCCCGGCCGGGTCTGCATGGCTTCCATGATCTGGGCGGCGCCCGCAGGTCCGAGGAAGTGGGCGGCATAGAGGTCGCCCGCGCCCGGCTCCCGCCCCGTCCGGCCACGGAGATAGGCGGCGTTCGACGCCGTCAGCTCGCCCGCCATGATCGATGCGGCCTGGGGATCGAAGCGAAGGTCCAGCACCACGTTCCGCGCCGAGCCCTCGACGCGCCAGCGACCATCCGATCCGCGATGGATCAGGTCGGCATACTGGCCGTATCCGTGCTTGGCCCCATGCTGCTTCACCGTTGCCAGCCAAGTCTGCTCGATGAACTGGAACAGGCCCGAGGCCGAGGACGTCGGCGCCTTGGCATTGGGATTGAACGAACTTTCCCGCCGCGCCGTGCGCATCAGGAAATCGTAGTCCACGCCGGTCGAGTTCGAGGCGCGTCGAATCGCGGCCTCCACTCCTCCCGACGCTGGAATCGCTCCGACGCTCATGCGGCGCAGGCTCGGAGATCATGGTTAATCGAGCGTTAATGTCGGTTAACGACGTCGCTCTCGCTCCAGATGGTTTCCTGATCGTCGTTCAGTCAGAAACGGTGATTTCGGACGCCCCAATCCCGCCATGAGCCGCGCGCGTCATTCTCCCATGGGTTGCTGGGGAGCGGCACTGAGAGGGAAGTGACGGCCATGATGATACAAACCGCAGGCGGCCCCGGACTGGTCAGCCCCATCGACTTCGGCGAGCGGCGAAAGCCCCTGCCCCGTGCGACATGGATCGCGATCAGCGTGGTCGCTCTCGCCCATATCGGGGTCGGGACGGCGCTGTACTACCAGCGGTTCGAACTCAAAATGCCGCCGGACCGCAGCGAGCCGCGGGTCATCGACGGCAGCGTCATCGTGCTCGAACGCAAGCCGCCGCCCCCGGTCATCGCAATAGACCCGCCGGCGCCGAATCCGCCGGTGCATCGTCCGGAGACGCCGCCCGCAAATGTCGAGACTCTGGCCACGGTCATTCCCGACGTCCCGACCGCCGCGACCGGCCCGGTCATCAACACGACGGTTCTGGTCGATCCTGCAGCGGCGACCGGTGCGGCTGCCGAACCAGCCGTAGAAGCGCCGCGCAGCCCTCCGGTCATCCGCTCGCCGCAGTGGATCAGCCGCCCCACCGGGGACCAGTTGACGCGTGCCTATCCCTCGCGTGCGCTCACCGGCGAGGTCGCGGGCTCGGCCACGCTCAGCTGCCGCGTCCAAGCGGCCGGTACGGTAACAGGCTGCACCGTCGTATCGGAAACACCAGGAGGTTACGGCTTCGGCCGGTCGGCCCAGCAGCTGGCCCGTTACTTCCGGATGAGTCCCCGGACGGTCGACGGTCAGGCGATCGACGGAGCCCAGGTCAGCATCGGCATCCGCTTCACCCTGCCTGAGGACTGAACCTAAGCGGGTCGAGGGCGGTCGCGTGGGATCCGCGCGGCCGCCCTTCGACCCCGTCGGCCACGATACGGCCGACGAGCGGTCCCAGCAGCCAGCCGTTCCGCCTCGGCGCCAGGGCGAGATGAAGTCCTGTGCCCACCGTGCCCGCCAGAGGAAGGCCGTCGGCCGTCGCTCCGCGTACGCCGCCTCGCCATTCGACTGCCTCCGGAGCCGCCGCTGCGGACAGCCGCATGGCGACCTCGATCAACCTCGCCGACTCCGCCGGGTCAGGCACGGCATCCCGGCTGCGGCGGACCATCGTCGCCCCGATCAGAGATCCTGCCGATACCGGCGCGACATAGCCCCCGGCGCCGCGCACCACCCTGTCGGTCAGAGGCGCTTCGGTCCGCCCGATCTGACCGGCGATCGGCTCGATCCCGCTGATCAAGTCCCTGACCATCGGCGGCAGGCCCGGCAAGGCGGCAGCGACCCCGGTGGCAATAACCAGTTGTCGAGTTTCGATCGGGCCAGCCGTTGTCTCGACACACCAGCCCCGGCGCGTCGAGACGACACTCCGTGCCTCGGCGACGACCAGACCGGCGCCCAGTCCCCCCCGAAGGGTTTCAAGCGCCATCACCGCATCGATGCGTCCGTCGCTCCCGGCTGTGACCCTGTCGCCCGCCGCACTTGCCGGGAAGCCGAGACGGCAGAGCGCTTCAGCGACCTCGCCCGCATCCGGCCCACGCCACTCGGCCGGCCTTGTGTCCAGCGACAGTCCTGACCGCGCAGCAAACTCCGGCCACAGGGCCGCCGCGTCGCGCAGCAAGGCCGCCCTGTCGGCATCGACCCTTTCCAGCACGCTTTCGAAGGCCGGTGCGATCATGCCCGCAGCGACCGAAGAGGCGTTCGGCCCACCGGGATCCACGACGCGGACATCGTGCCCGCGTGCCCTCAGTTCGGCGGCGACCGACAGGCCCAGCACGCCGGCCCCGATCACCAGGATGTCACAGGAGATGTCCGCCACGGCCGGTCCTTCGACCGACCGGGCGGGGATTTCAAGCCTCAGGCAACCCTTGACCTATTCTGCCGCAAGTTCCGCCGCCTCGCGTTCGTCCTTCGCAGCGTCCAGCCGGTCGACCAGGGCGTCGTGCTGACGCCAGAGGGCGGCAGGCAAACGGTCGGCGAACTGGGCGTAGAACTCGGGAATCAGGGCGGCTTCCTCGGACCAGACGTCGACGTCGACATCCAGCAGGGTCGCCAGGCCATGATCCGACAGGGACAGGCCTTCGAGATCCAGAGCGGCCCGCGTCGGCACGCGGCCGACGGCCGTGTCCAGCGCCTCAGCCTTGCCGTCCAGCCGCTCGGAAATCCACTTCAGGACGCGGGCGTTGTCGCCGAAGCCCGGCCAGACAAAACGGCCGTCCTCGTCCTTGCGGAACCAGTTGACGAAATAGACGCCCGGCAGTTTCGCCGGATCGGCCTTCTCGCCGAGGCTCAGCCAGTGAGCGAAATAGTCGCCCATGTTGTAACCGCAGAAGGGCAGCATCGCGAACGGGTCGCGGCGGAGGGTTCCGATGGCGTTTTCCGCCGCCGCCGTGCCTTCAGAGGCAACGGTCGAGCCCATGAACACCCCATGCTCCCAGTCGAAGGCCTCGGTCACCAGAGGCACGGCGCTGGCGCGGCGGCCGCCGAACAGGATGGCGTCGATCGGCACGCCCCTCGGGTCCTCCCACTCCGGCGCAATCGTCGGGCACTGGGACGCGGGCGCGGCGAAGCGGGCGTTCGGGTGAGCCGCCGGTTCTCCGGACACCGGATCGTGCGGCTGACCCTTCCAGTTGGTCATGCCCTCTGGCGCCTCCTTCGTGAGGCCCTCCCACCAGACGTCGCCATCGGCCGTCAGGGCCGTGTTGGTGAAAACCGTATTGGTCGCCAGGGTCGCCAGGGCGTTCTGATTGGTGTTGCGGCTCGTGCCCGGCGCGACGCCGAAGAAGCCGGCTTCCGGGTTCACGGCGTACAGACGCCCGTCATCGCCGAAGCGCATCCAGGCGATGTCGTCGCCGATCGTCTCGGCCTTCCAGCCCGGGATCGACGGCTGCAGCATGGCGAGATTGGTCTTGCCGCACGCCGACGGGAAGGCGGCGGCCATATACTTGGCCTGACCCTCGGGATTGGTCAGCTTGAGGATCAGCATGTGCTCGGCCAGCCAGCCCTCGTCGCGGGCCATGACCGAGGCGATGCGCAGTGCGTAGCATTTCTTGCCCAGCAGGGCGTTGCCGCCGTAGCCGGAGCCGTAGGACCAGATTTCGCGCGTCTCGGGATAGTGGACGATCCACTTGTCGGCATTGCAGGGCCACGGCACGTCGGCCTCGCCCTCGGCCAGCGGCGCGCCCAGCGTATGGACGGCCGGCACGAAGACACCCTCGTCTCCCATCAGGTCCAGCACCGGCTGGCCCATGCGGGTCATGATGCCCATCGAGACGGCGACATAGCCGCTGTCGGTGATTTCGACACCGAGGGCGCTGAGCTCGGAGCCCAGGGGCCCCATGGAGAAGGGCACGACATACATGGTCCGGCCGGCCATGCAGCCGTCGAACAGGCCAGCCATCCGTTCGCGCATCTCGGCCGGATCGGCCCAGTTGTTGGTCGGGCCGGCGTCCTGTTCGTCCGTGGAACAGATGAAGGTGCGGCTCTCGACCCGAGCGACGTCGCGGGGGTCGGAGGCGGCATAGTAGCTGCCGGGCCGTTTGGTCTGGTCCAGGACCTTCAGCGTGCCCTTGTCGATCAGGTCGGCGATAATCGCCGCCTTCTCCGCCTCCGACCCGTCGCACCAGTGAACCCGTGACGGCCTGGTCAGGGCGGCGATCTGTTCGACCCAGGCGATCAGGCCCTGATGACGGGTCGGCGCCGGGCGAAGGCCCGGTACGGCGGTGCTGGAATCCACGCGAACTCTCCTGATGCGTCGGCCCGGCTGGTCTGTCGCCGCCGTGGCCTCTCCCAATTGTTACAAGACCTCACGGGCTGTAACAGGCGCAAAGACACCCGACGCGACGCCACGTCAACCGGCGCAAGATTTCGCCTCCGCACTGCGCCCCCACGCACCCCCATGGGCCGAATCCGGTCGCGCGACGGCGTCAGCGGCTGTATCTGCCTTCTGTGCAGACGCTCGATTCCGTCCAGACCGCCGCTCCGCAGGGCGCCCTCGCCTCCCCGGCCGTGGCCCGCAACACTGCGCCCATCCTTCAGGTGCTGCGCGCTCACCTGCCCGCCCGCGCCCGCGTTCTTGAGATCGCTTCCGGCTCCGGCGAACACGCGATCGCCTTCGCCCGAGCCCTGCCCGCCACGACCTGGACGCCCAGCGACCCGTCGCCGGAGGCCCGCGCCAGCATCGCCGCCTGGACCACAGAGTCCGCCCTGGCCAATGTCGCTCCGGCCCTGGCGCTGGACGCCGCCGATCCCGACCGATGGCCCGAGGTCGATGTCCAGGCGATCTTCTGCGCCAACATGATCCACATCAGCCCCTGGGCCGCGACAGAGGGGCTGATGGCCGGAGCCGGGCGCGTCCTGCCCGATCCCGGCGGTCTTCTGGTTCTCTATGGTCCGTACCGCGAGACCGACATCCCCCTGGCCCCGTCCAATGTCGCCTTCGATGAGAGCCTGAAGGCGCGCGACCCGGCCTGGGGCCTGCGCGAACTGGACGATGTCGTCGCCCTGGCAAGGTCCCATCGCCTGCACCTGACCCGCCGGGTCGAGATGCCCGCCAACAACCTGTTGCTTCTCTTCCGCCGCGCCTGACTGGAGTTTCGACCATGAAAGCCCTGATCCTCGCCCTGGCCCTCACCGCGCTTGCGCCCGTCGCAACGGCGCAGACGACGCCCGGGCTCTCCAAACAGGCCAACCCGCCCTCCTACGGCGCGCCGATCTCACTGGCCGCCGCCGAGGACCTGATCGACCGCGCGGTCACGGCCGCGCGCGCCGCGGGCCACCGCATGGCCGTCGCCATCGTCGAACCGAACGGCGAACTGGTCGCCTTCGCCCGCATGGACGACACCCAGTACGGCTCGATCCGCGTCGCCCAGCGCAAGGCCTGGACGGCCGCCCGGTATCGGACGGCCACCTCAACGATGGAGGAGCGGACGCTGGCCGGGCGGACCGTGACCCTGGCCAACGACGACTCCTTGCCGATTGCCGGCGGCATTCCGATCGTCGTCGACGGCCTCATCGTGGGGGCCATCGGCGTGTCGGGCGCCTCGGCCGCCGAAGACGCCGTTGTCGCCACCGCCGCGCTCGCGGCAGACTGAGCCCGCCTTGGCGATTTCCCGCACCTATGACGGCGCCGAACCGAGCCGGATCAACAAATGGCTGGGTCAGTCGGGGGTCTGCTCGAGGCGCGAGGCGGACGCCCTGATCGCCGACGGTCTCGTCTCCATCGACGGAGAGGTCGTCAGGGACGCCGGCCGCAAGATCGAGGCGGGCCAGACCCTGACCCTGTCGGACCGGGCGACGACGGCCCTGGCGGCGGGCGTCACCATCGTGATGCACAAGCCGGTGGGCTATGTCTCCGGCCAGCCTGAGCCGGACAAGATCCCGGCGGTGCGGTTGCTGACCGACGCCAACCGCATCGGCGAGGGCGCGACCCCGGCCGCCGACGCCTCCCTGCCGCCCATCGGCCGGCTGGACGAGGATTCGCGGGGGCTTTTGATGCTGTCTTCGGACGGCGTCGTGGCCAAGGCGGTGATCGGACCGGAATCGAAGCTGGACAAGGAATATCTGGTCCGGGTCGCAGGGGACGTGACCGAAAAGAAGCTGAACCTGCTGCGCCACGGCATCATGCTGGACGGGCGTCAGTTGAAGCACGCGCGGGTCTCGCGGATGGAGCAGCAACGGCTGAAGTTCATCCTGACCGAGGGACGCAATCGCCAGATCCGGCGCATGTGCGAGCATGCGGATCTCGAAGTGGTGGATTTGCTCCGTGTACGGATCGGACCCATCCATCTGAACAATCTGCCCGAAGGCGCCTGGCGGATGCTGACCGCCGAGGAGCGGGCGGCGCTGGTCGGTTAAGCGGCCTGACTCCGGAATTCAGAGTCCAGATAGTCCGTAGAGTCCCGTTCAGCGTCGCGCCGAACCCGAAAACACAGTCCGAAGCGTCCGAAGAGACCGAAGCGTCCGGAGCGGCCCCACCTCGGCGCGACGAGGGCTCAACCTTTCAAAGACCGGTTCCGGCAAGTGGCGACTGGGTATCGGGCCTGCAAGACGCTCTTCGGAATAAATTCTCTCGCCTCACCCCTGACTCTGACGGTGCCGGTCCGACCCCACCCTCCGACGTGGCGGGTCTACCCCTCGCCGGGGCGGGTCAAGGTATAGGGTCGGTAGACCGAGGCGAAGGCCGGCAGCCTTTCGCAGGCGTCGGCATGGGCGGTCAGGGCTGCATAGGCCGCCATGTCGAACGCCCCCTCCAGCGCCTCGGTGATGAACCGGTAGACCGTGGCGAGGATGACGTCGGCGTGGCTCAGGCTGTCGCCGAACAGCCAGGGCGTGGTCCGCGCCGCCCGCTCCCGCTCCAGCACAGCCAGGGTGTCACCGACCTGGCTGCGGCAACGCGCGACCCACATGTCCAGGGCCGTGTCGCGGAAGGCCCGTTCGTAAAGCAGGCTGACCCCCTTGTCGGCAACGCCCGCCGTCAGGGCCGCCAGCCGCAACATCTCGCGCCGCTCGGGCCAGGGCCGGTCCAGTGTCGCGGCAGCCGGCCCGACCAGCCGATCAAGAGCCTCAAGAATGACCATACTGTCGGTCAGGGCGACGCCGTCGTCCATCACCAGCACCGGGACCCGTCGCAGCGGATTATAGGATGCGATCGCTTCCGCATCGCCGAAGGTCGAGAGCGGGGCGTTCTCGTAAGGGACGTCGTAGAGGTTCAGCGTCACCGCGACCCGACGCACGAATGGCGAGTCGTATTGACCGATCAGCAGCATCCATCCCTCCCGAGAGCACCGCTTCCGGCGTAGCGAGTGCAGGCGGCAGGGTCCAGCCCGGCCGCCCGCCGGTCACTCAAACGTCGTCGGCGCGTGCGGCCAGTTCATCGGCGCGCCGTTCCAACTCCGCGGCCTGGGCAGGCATTCTGCGGCCGGCGGCCTGCAGTTCGGCGTCGGTGACGGTATTGCCGCGGGAGGCATTCTCGCGGATCTGCCGGGCGCGGTAGGCCGGATCCTGAAGGCGGCGGCTCTCTTGCCGCAGTTGCTCCGCGCCGCGACGCATGTTCACCACGCCGGCGCGCATGTTGACGCGGGCGTCGGCCCGGGCGCGACGCGCACCTTCCATAGCGACACGAGACTGGGCCTCGGCCTGGGTCCTCGCCTGTTCGGCGGCGCGGCGGCCTTGGTCCGCATGGGAGAGAGCCACCTGACGCGCGCGCTCTCCGGCGAGACGGCCGTGTTCGGCCGCGGTCCGGGCGGATTCGGCCTGCAGGCGGGCGATGTCCGCCTGATGGCGGGCCATGTCGGCCTGATCGCGATCCCGGTCCGCCTGACGACGGGCGAGGTCAGCGTCACGGCGGTGCTGGTCGGCTTCAATCCGGGCCTCCACGGCGGCCTGGCGGGCTTCGACGGCGGCCTGGCGCGCCTCCTCGACCCGGGCCTGCTCAGCGGGAGTCAGATCCTCCCAGCGGCGGCCGTTGTAGGTGTAGACGTGATGGCCGGACTGCGACACGGCAGGCGGCGCGGGCGGCGCAGGGGGCGAGGGCGGTGTCGGCCAGGCGCCACGCGCGGGCGGGGCCGGAGGGGCCGGCGGAGCCGGAGGCGCGAGCCCCACCCACGAGAGCATGGTCCTGGCCGGAGCAGCCGGCACCGCGGGAACGACCGACGGCGGCGCCGGGGGAGCGGGCGGAGCCGGCGGCGCCGGCATGTCTCCGTCGTCGTTGATCTGAACCGCCGAACCCCCGTCGGAGATCAGGTTCGTCCGGGAATGCAGTTCGAGCGCTGCGATCGGGGTGGCCACGGCGGCCAGGGCGGCGACGGCGGTCAGGATGACGGCCGGACGACGTGCGGGGGACTTGTCGGTCATGAGGTTGGCGATCCTTCGTTTCAGGGAGCGGCCGTCGCCCGCCATCGCGGTCGCGGCCAGGGACGTGTTTTGCGGGCCCGGAGCGGCGGCGAGGCCGATCAGGGCGCGGGCGTAGGCGTGACGATCCACCTGTCCGACGGCGACGGCGTCGGCCGCCTCCTCGGAGCGTTCGATCAGGCTGCGATGAAGCATCCAGACCAGGGGATTGAACCAGAACAGGGCGAGGGCCAGCCGCGACAGGACCAGGAACAGCCAGTCCCGACGGCGGATGTGGGCCATCTCGTGAGCCATGACGGCAGCGGCCGTATCGGGTCGGGAGAGGGTGACCGGGTCGATCAGGACAGCCCCGGGCGGCAGACCCCAGCTCAGCGGACCGGTGATCCGGTCGCTGGACTTCAGCTGCGGGCGGGCCGCCGGTGCGAGGCCTGACAGGGCCTCGCTCCAGACCCCGGCCTTCACGGGCTTGCCGGCCTCGGTCCAGCGCGACAGGGTCCAGACGCCGGCCGCGAACCGGCCGGCGACGACGAGGGCCCCGACGGTCCAGACGAGCGCCAGGGTCTGCCCCAGCGACGGCAGCAGGAGGGAGCCGGAGACGGTCACCCCCTCGACCGGATGCAGGTCGCCGCTCCACAGGGCGGGTGGTGGCGCAGCCTGGACAGCCGCAGGCAAGAGGGCGAGGCTGAGCGCCGGGCCGAAGGTCATCAGCACCGGCAGGGCCAGGACGATGCAGACGGTGGCGCGCAGCACGTCGACCCGGTCGAAGGCGCTGCGGGCGACGGTGGCGGACAGGGCCAGACCGAGCGCCGTGACGACCGACGACTTGGCGAGCAGGGCGACCAGGAGGGCGGCGCTCATTGATCCCGCTCCCGGGCGGCGTCGAGCAGTTTTTCCAGGGCCTTGATCTCGTCGGGCTTCAGCGGCTCGCCCATGCCCAGAAGAGCGGTGGCGGCGCTGGCGGCCGAGCCGGCGAAGAAGGTGTCGACCATCCGCTTCAGGGCGCCCGCAGCGACGGTTTCAGTGCGGGGAACGGGCCGATAGTCGAACCCGTCCCCGCCCGCCGCCCGCGACACAAGCCCGCGATCTTCCAGTCGCTTCAGCAGGGTGCGGACGGCGGAATCGCTCAATGTGTCAGGCAGGGCCGCGCGCACGGCCGCGGCGGTCGCGACCTCCAGGCGGCACAGGAGTTCGAACACCTCTCGCTCCCGCCTCGGCAATCCCTCGATCATCGCCGTCACTCCGCCTTGGTCCGCTACATTTGTAGCGTTACATTTGTAGCGGATTAGGGCGGGATTGGGGCGACGAAGATGAAGCTTTGGACAGGCGTCCGTCAGGCCTCGACGGGCACGTGAAAGTCGAGGGTCACGCCCGGCGTCGTCGGCTCGAACCGGCTGTCGTACAGTTCGAAGTCCGGGCTTTCGGCCAGGGTCAGACCGCTACCCGGAACCAGTTCGCCCCAGATCGTCTGCATCGCAGCCTTGATCTGCGGATGGACCGGACCGCCGTCGAGGGTGATGCGGAACACAAGGTAGGTCGCGGCCGGCACGTCTTTGGCCTCGAATCCCTCGGGCGGCGTCGCGCCGGGTTCGATTCCCACCCCGGCCATATAGGCGAAACTCCCCTCCTCCCGGTCGACGCCCCAGACGACGCCATAGGTGTTCCAGCCTGGAACCTGCCCCTCGAACGGCAGGGCTCCGACCAGCCGGGCCCAGAGCTGGGGAATGCTGGACTTGGTGGCGTCATCGAAGCGGCGCGAAGGGCCCGCGACGGTGAAGGCCTCCATCGTCTTGAGCCCGGGCAACCGGGCGACGGCGGCTTCGCCGGAGACAGATGCGGTCATGGGGGAGTGTCCTTGCATTGGGGTGACGGGGACGACGCGTCGACGGAACCGGCCGGGCGAGACGCCGAAGATGCGGACGAAGGCGCGGGTGAAGGCCTCTTGCGACTCGAACCCGCTATCGAGCGCCAGATCGATGAGGCGCAGGCCGGGGTCGTCGACCATCCGGCGCGCCGCGCGGATCAGCCGCCGGGCGCGCACATGGGTCATCACGCTCCGTCCCATCCGGGCGGAGAAGACGCGCGAGAAATGATAGGGCGACAGGCCCGCCTGATCCGCGATCGCGGCCAGGGTCAGCGGCGCGTCCAGATGCGCCTCGATCCAGTCGACCGTGGCGGTCAGACGATCGGTTCCAGTGGTCGGCGCAATCTCCATGCGCCGGAATATGGACCGGTCAGAACGCCTCGTCCTGACCGGTCTTGCTGTTCGCGATCAGGCTGCGGGGGCGTCCAGCGTCGCCATGTCGATGACGAAGCGGTAGCGGACGTCCGACTTCTCCATCCGGTCGAAGGCGTGGTTGATCTCGTCCATGCGGATCATCTCGACGTCGGGGTGGATGTTCTTCTCGGCGCAGAAGTCGAGCATCTCCTGGGTCTCCCGGATGCCGCCGATCGGCGAGCCCGAGACACGGCGACGGGCCATCAGCAGCGGCAGGGTCGACATCTCCTCCATCGGACCCAGCTGGCCGACGATCACGAGCGTGCCGTCGATGTCGAGCAGGGGCATATAGGAGTTGAGGTCGTGCTTGACCGGCACGGTGTCGATGATCAGGTCCAGGCTGTTCGCCGCCGCCTTCATCGCCGCCCGGTCGCTCGAGACCAGCAGTTCGTGCGCGCCCAGTTCCTTCGCATCAGCCTCCTTGTCGGCCGTGCGGCTCAGCACAACGACGTGGGCGCCCAGACCCACGGCCAGCTTGACCGCCATATGGCCGAGACCGCCCAGGCCGATGACGCCGACGCGGGTGCCTTCCTTGACGCCCCAGGTCTTCAGCGGCGACCAGGTCGTGATGCCGGCGCAGAGCAGAGGCGCGGCCTTGGTGATGTCGAGCGCGTCCGGCACCGACAGGACGAACTCCTCGCGCACCACCAGATGCTTGGAATAGCCGCCGTAGGTCGGCTCGCCCGTGACCCGGTCCCGGCCGTTATAGGTCTGGGTGTTGCCGTTCCGGCAGAGCTGTTCCTCGCCCTTGTCGCACTGGTCGCAGTGCTGGCAGGAATCGACCATGCAGCCGACGCCGACGCGGTCGCCTTCCTTGAACTTCGTGACCTCGGGGCCGACAGCGGTGACGACGCCGATGATCTCGTGGCCCGGCACGACCGGATAGGAGGAGAAGCCCCAGTCGTTGCGCGCCTGGTGCAGGTCGGAGTGGCAGACGCCGCTGTACAGGATCTCCATGGCCACATCGTTCGCGCGCAGGTCGCGCCGGTCGAACGCCCAGGGAGCCAGCGGCGTCGTGGTCGAATGGGCGGCGTAACCGATGGTCTTCATGGAGTAGTCCTTCAAAAGGCGGACAGGAGCCGGCACCGCACATCCGGAACGCACCGATCCCGTCGATCGATCCGGAACAGGCCGCGATTCCGCATCCGATTGCGCGATATAGTCGACATCGACCCGTGAATGGCAATCATCAATGAAGCGCGGCGGTCCCGGCGACCTCGCCGCCTTCCACACCCTGGCCGACGCCGGCGTTCACGGCCCTGATCGACGCCCTGCGGTATCGACGGCCGTAGCGCGACCTAGTGGTTGGTGGTCAGGACGACGCCGACGAGCACGGCGGCCCAGTGGACGCTGGCGGCCGCGACGACGTGGCCGTGCCAGATGGCCCGGAACCACTTCAGCTTCTTGCGCACATAGAAGACCGCACCGGTCATATAGAGGACCCCGCCGATCGCCAGCAGCAGCAGGGCGATCCACGACCCGTGCGCGACCATCGGCTGGAAGGCGATCACCACCAGCCAGCCCAGGGCGATATAGACCCCGACCCAGAACCCCTTGCCGATACCGGGCAGGAACAGCTTGCCGAGGGCCCCGAGCGTCGCCAGCCCCCAGACCGCGCCCGTCATCGCCCAGGCCCAGACGCCTTCCAGATTGTGGGTCGTGAACGGCGTGTAGGACCCCGCGATCATCAGGAAGATGCCGGCGTGATCCAGACGGCGCAGCAGGGGCCGCCACTGGGGCTTTGCGAAATTATAGGCGGTCGAAAAGCCGAGCATCGCCAGCATCCCGATCGCATAGACCCCGACCGCGACCACCAGCCCCAGATCGCCCCGCGCCACCGAAAGACCCAGCAGAACACCGCCGCCGAACAGGGCGAAGGCCAGGCCAGACAGGTGGACCACGAGGTCCGCGCACTTGGCGCGAGGCGTCGGATAATGCCGGGGCGGAAGTGGCGTCGATGTCATGTCGTCAGCCTAGCAGAAAACGGAGTGCTGTCGTCTGGTCTTCCGCGTGCATGCATGGCCCAGGTGCTCGAAATGGGGCGCGACGGCGATCCTGGGCCCGACGTTTTGTGAGCGCACGGCCGGAGATGACGCTAGAACCGGCGGAACCCGCGGATACGAGACGCCATGACCGACTTCCATTCTGTCTATGCGTCCCGGCTCATGCCGCCGGCCGAGGCCGCCGCCCTGATCCCGTCCGGCGCGAAGATCGTCATGTCGCTCGGCGTCGGTCAGCCGCCCGCCATTCTCAAGGCCATCGCCGACCGGGCCGAGGCGGGACAGGTGGAGGGCCTGCGCTTCTACTACCTGCTGTCGACCGCCATCGCGGGCGAGACGGTGCTGCGCTACGAGCTGATGGACCGGATCCGACCCTGCAGCCTTTTCCACAGCGCCATCGAACGCCGTCTTGACGCCCAGGCCCGCGCCGAGGGTCGCCCGCCCGTGGTCGAGTTCATCCCGACCGGCTTCCAGCAGACCCCGCGCGTCCTGTGCGAGGAGATCGGCGTCGACACCCTCGTCGCCACGGTCTCGCCGATGGACGCGGACGGCCACTTCAGTTTCGGGACCAATACGGACTATGCCGAGCCGGTGTCGAAGACGGCGATGCGGCTGATCCTCGAGGTCAACCCCAACATGCCGCGGGTCTTCGGCCAGTCGACCGTCCACGTCTCGCGGGTCACGGCCCTTGTCGAGAATGCGGTTCCGCTGCTGGAAATCCCCAAGGCCGCGCCGCAACCGGCCGACACCGTCATCGGCGGACTGATCGCGGCCCAGGTCGAGGACGGCGCCACGCTCCAGATGGGGATCGGCGCCTTGCCGGACGCCGTCTGCGCGGCCCTGACGGGGCATCGGGACCTCGGCATCCACACCGAAATGCTGACACCCGGTCTGGTCGAGCTGATGAAGGCCGGGGTCGTGACCAACGCCCGCAAGACCCTGCATCCAGGCGTTACCGCCTTCGCCTTCTGCATGGGCGACCGTTCGACCTATGCCTATCTGCACGAGAACCCGGCAATCGAGGCCTATCCGGTCTCGTACATCAACGACGTATCCGTCATCGCGCGGAACGAACGGATGGTGTCGGTCAATGCGACGCTGGAGATCGACCTCAACGGCGCCTGTTGTTCAGAGCATCTGAACGGCCTGCAGTTCACAGGCTCAGGCGGCCAGCTCGACTTCGTCCGGGGGGCCTATGCCTCGGCCGGCGGCCAGTCGATCATCGCCTGCCATGCCACGGCGAAGTCCGGGACCCTGTCGCGCATCGTGCCGAAGCTCAGCGGGCCGGTGACCACGCCGCGCAATGACGTGCACAAGGTCGTCACGGAATACGGCGTCGCCGACCTGAAGGGACTCAGCACCTCGGAGCGCGCCCGCGCCCTGATCGCCCTCGCCGCGCCGCAGTTCCGCGAGGACCTGACGGCCCAGGCGAAGGCGATTGCCCTGATCGGCTAGGCCGGCATGCCGTCGTTTTGCGGCCCCCCGGCAGGGCGCCCCGAAGACCGGCCGCCGTCAGTCGTTGAGATGGCTCCAGACCCTGGAAATGACCACCGAGCCTTCGCCCACCGACGATGCGACCCGTTTGACCGAACCGGCGCGGACATCGCCCACGGCGAAGATTCCCGGTTCTGACGTCGCATAGGGCGAGGCGGCCGACGCGGCGTCACCGGTCAGGACGAAACCCTTGTCGTCGAGCGCCACAAGCCCAGAGAGCCACGCGGTGTTCGGTTCGGCTCCGACCATTATGAACAGGGCGCAGGTCGAGACCACACGGTCCGTTCCATCCACCCGGTTGCGGAGGACGACGGTCTCGAGCCTGGCCGATCCACCGACAGCTGTGACCTCCGTCTCGTATTCGATCGTGATCCGGGGATCGGCCTCCAGACGGCTGGAAAGATAGCTCGACATCGAGGCGGCCAGCGACCGGCCCCTGACGATCAAATGGACGCGGCTGGCCGACCGGCTCAGATACATGGCGGCCTGACCGGCGGAGTTGCCGCCGCCAATGATCACGGCGGCCGTATCGCGGCAGTATCGCGCCTCGTTTTCGGTTGCGGCGTAGTAGACCCCGGCGCCCTCGTAGTCCGCGAGACGGTCGATCGGCAGTCGCTTGTACTGGACGCCGGTCGCCACAACGACGGCCCCGGCCGAAATCCGGCGACCATTGTCGAAGACGGCGCAGAAGCGCCCGGTGTCCTGGTGCTCCAGAGAGACGACGCGACGCGGCATCAGGAAGCGTGCCCCGAACTTCATGGCCTGGACCTCGCCACGCCAGACCAGGTCCGCGCCCGAAATCCCGGTCGGGAAGCCCATGTAGTTTTCAATCCGGCTCGATGTGCCCGCCTGGCCGCCGATGGCGGTATCCTCGACCACCAGGGCGCTCAGCCCCTCCGCACCGGCGTAGACGGCGGCAGCGACCCCCGCCGGACCGCCGCCGACGATCAACACGTCGAACGGCGCGTCGTCGTCGAGATCATAGTTTACGCCCAGAAGGCGGGCGACCGTCTCCGGGGTCGGATCCTCCACCACATGCCCGCGACCGAAGATCACTGCAGGCGTGTCGGCGGAGAGGTCGCAACTGGTCGCAACCTCCAGCGCCTCGGGGCTTCCGACCTCGTACGAGGCATAGGGCAGACGGTTACGGCTGACGAAGTCCGCGATCCGGCGGACGTTTCTGTCCCGGTCCTCGCCGATCAGGACCAGCGGACTGAACCGTGTCTCGAGCTGTTTGCGTCGCCGCGCAGCCAGAACAGTGATGATGATGTCCGACATCTCCGGAATCTCGGACATCAATCGCAACATCGCGGGCCGTGGGACTTCCAGAACGCTTGTCGTGCGCACGGCGCGCAGGGGCATCGACCAGTTTCCCCCGTTGAGAAAGGAGATCTCGCCCATGAATTGGGCCGGACCCAAGGTGGACCCCGTCGCACGCGCGTCAGAGAACGGGTTTACGACCTCGATCTCGCCATCGAGAAGATAGACGAACCGGTCCACCGGATCGCCCGGCTGCACCAGGAAGACGCCGCCGTCATAGGTCACGACCGTTCCGACAGACCGCATCGCATCGACATGCGCCGCCGCCAGCGGCGTGCGCTGCATCTCTTCAAGGTCGCGGCCGATCGTTTCCAAGCGGGTCCCCTCCCCTCCGCCCGCGCGCGGGCCACCTGACGAGTGAACCCTAGGCCTGGCCGGGGAAATCAGGGAGCCCCCCGGGCGGGATTATTCCCACTCGATTACACAAATTACCCCAAGCCCCTGATCGGCTTGGGGTTTTTTCTCGCTCATCGGCCGCCGGACCGATTGAACAACCGACAGACGAGAAGTATTCTGAAAACATTCAGAAAATTCTAAGCAATAACATTTGCGTGAATTCGTCATCTTTTGCGGTCTATCGGACTTTCTGAGCACTGAGATGCAATGCAACGAGTTCGATTCGCCTTGCCACCTTGCACCATCACTTGGACGTACACTGTATCTCATCCGCACGTCCGTCGTCGAGCTTACCGGGTCGATCGTATGGCGATAGCGACAAGACTCGTCGGTGCCTTTCATGTCGCGCTCGAACACCGGAAGACAAACGCCGCACTGGCTTTGGGGCCGACGGCGTCCTGACTTTCGACGACGGCGGGACTGGCCGATCGGTCTTTTGCCACGAGGACGACAGATGGCGGATTACGCACATCCGTTGGTCCTCGGACGCGGTGCGCTGATCTCGCGATCAGGCGGGGGGAGTCGCCGACGCTCCCTTCTGGGCGAGCCAGGCGTCGATCAGGGTGATTTCGCGCTCCTGCGCCGTGATCACTTCTTGGGCCAGACTCCGCGCCTGAGCGTCCTTGCCTTGCGCAAGTTCCACACGGGCCATCGAGATGGCGGCGACGTGGTGACCCCGCATCTGCTTCATGAAATCGATGTCCGCGTCTCCGGTGAAGGCCGGCATCGCCTCCATCATGGTGTTCATCGAGGCCTTGTAGCCTTGGGTGGCGATGGAGTCGCCGGCCGCGGCCGCGGCCATGCCGCCCTCCATCGCGCCGTGGGCGCCCGCCGTTGCGACGACCTCCGGCGCGGCCACTGCTGGCTCGTCGGCTTGCGGGGAACAGGCCGCTGACAGGGCGCAGGCGGCGAGGACGAGGCTGATGCGTTTCATGAAGGCTCCTTGGGATCCCGACATTAGCGACCGGACCGTCTCGTTCGTTCCGTAAGGCCCTACCGACTGGCCCGCGCCAGGAGTTCGATCAGCTCGCTGGCCTTGGCTTTTCGATCCTCGAGATCGTCGCCGGTCATGGCTCCCATGACGCAGTGGTCGAGGTGATCCCTCAGCACTTCGGTCTCAACGCGATGGAGCGCGGCCCGGACAGCCTGCAACTGGGTCAGCAGATCGACGCAGTACCGGTCGTCTTCGACCATGCGGGCGATTCCCCGCACCTGGCCTTCGATCCGGCTGAGCCTGTTGAGGACTTTGGGTTTCGTGTCGGTTTGCATGCGGCCTGTCCTCCTGAGCCTCCCATATACCCCACAAGGGTATCTTGCGATATACCCCCCGTGGGTATATGTGAGCCCTTCGATCATCCGGAGAGAGCGACATGTCTACGCATCCTCACAATCATGACTCGGGTCACGCCTGCTGCGCGGCGAAGGCCTCGGATGGAGCGGCTGCGGTCAAGGATCCCGTCTGCGGCATGTCGGTCGATCCGACGACTACCGCTCATCGAGCCAGTCATGATGGTCAGGACTATTTCTTCTGCTCGGCGGGGTGCCGGACCAAATTCGTCGCCGATCCGGCGCGTTACCTGACTCCTCGTGCGGAAGCCGAGCCGGTAATTCCCGGCGCCATCTACACCTGCCCGATGCACCCCGAGATCCGGCAGGAAGGCCCAGGCTCCTGCCCGATCTGCGGCATGGCGCTCGAGCCGGAGACGGTCACCGCGGAAGCCCCGCCCAACCACGAGCTGATCGACTTCACGAGACGCTTCTGGGTCGGTCTGGTCCTGACCCTGCCGGTCTTCGCCCTGGAAATGGGCGGACACCTGGCCAATCTCCACATGTTCATCCCGGGCCAGATGTCGAACTGGATCCAGTTCGCTTTGGCGACCCCCGTGGTTCTCTGGTGCGGCTGGCCCTTCTTCGAGCGCGGCTGGACATCGCTGCGCACCCGTCGGCTGAATATGTTCACCCTGATCGCCATGGGGGTCGGCGTGGCATGGCTTTACAGCGTCGTGGCCGTCGTCGCGCCAACCCTGTTCCCGCCCGCCTTCCTGAAGGCCGACGGAAGCGCGCCGGTGTATTTCGAGGCGGCGGCGGTCATCACCGTGCTGGTCCTCGTCGGGCAGATCCTGGAACTGCGCGCCCGCGAACAGACGTCGGGCGCGATCCGCGCCCTGCTTGACCTCGCGCCCAAGACCGCGCGCCGGATACGGGCGGACGGCGTCGATGAAGACGTCTCGCTTGACCAGATCGCCGTCGGCGACCGCCTGCGGGTCCGGCCCGGAGAGAAGATCCCGGTCGATGGCGAACTCCTGGAGGGTCGGGTCGCTGTCGATGAATCCATGGTGACCGGCGAGTCCATGCCGGTGACCAAGGACGTCGGCGACCGCGTCGTGGCCGGCGCGCTCAACAAGACCGGATCCTTCATCATGCGCGCCGACAAGGTGGGCGCCGACACCCTTCTGGCGCAGATCGTCCAGATGGTGGCCCAGGCCCAGCGCAGTCGCGCTCCGATCCAGAGGTTGGCCGATACGGTCTCCGGATGGTTCGTTCCCACAGTGATCGCGATCGCCCTGCTCGCCGCCGTCGTCTGGGGCCTGGTCGGTCCCGAACCCCGCCTGTCCTACGCCCTGGTCGCCGCCGTTTCGGTGCTCATCATCGCGTGTCCCTGTGCGTTAGGTCTGGCCACGCCGATCTCGATCATGGTCGGGGTCGGACGTGGGGCGCACGCCGGCGTCCTGATCAAGAACGCCGAGGCCCTCGAACGCTTCGAGAAGGTCGACACCCTCGTTCTGGACAAGACCGGCACCCTGACCGAGGGCCGTCCTTCGGTGACGGCGATCCTGCCCGCCCAAGGCTTCGACGAAGCGGACATCCTGCGTCTTTCGGCAAGCCTTGAGCGTGGCAGCGAACATCCGTTGGCCGACGCGATCGTCCGAGCCGCCAACGACCAGGACATTCCCCTTTCGGAGGCCGTGGACTTCGACAGCCCCGTCGGTCGCGGAGTCCGCGGGACGATTGACGGCCGCCAGATCGCCTTGGGCAACACCCGTTATCTCGGCGAGCTTTCGATCGACGTCTCCGCGCTGGAGCCGAAGGCGGAAGCCCTCCGCCACGACGGCGCCACAGCGATCTTCGTCGCGATCGACGGAAAGGCGGCCGGGGTCATCGGCATCGCCGATCCCATCAAGGCCACCACGCCGGAGGCGATCCGCGCGCTGAAGGCAGCCGGTCTGCGGCTGGTGATGATGACGGGAGACAACCGGACGACGGCTGAAGCCGTGGCGCGACGGCTCGGCATCGACGAAGTCCAGGCGGAGGTCCTGCCGCAGGACAAGGCGTCGGTCGTTCAACAGCTTCGTTCGCAGGGTCGAATCGTCGCCATGGCGGGAGACGGCGTCAACGACGCCCCTGCCCTCGCCGCTGCCGATGTCGGCGTCGCCATGGGGGCGGGTTCGGACGTCGCCATCGAAAGCGCCGGCGTCACCCTGCTGGGCGGCGATCTCCAAGGGATCGTGCGCGCACGGCGTCTGTCCCGCGCGGTGATGGGCAACATCCGCCAGAACCTCGTTTTCGCCTTCGGCTACAACGCCCTTGGCATCCCCGTGGCGGCCGGCCTGCTCTATCCCGTCTTCGGCTGGCTTCTCTCGCCGGCGCTGGCGGCGCTCGCAATGGCGCTCTCCTCGGTCAGTGTGATCGGCAATGCGCTGAGACTGCGCGGGGTGAGGCTCTAGCCAGGACGGGCTGACCAACAGTCCCTTCCACCGACCCAAGGGAGGAACCGGCGGCGACGAGCCGGATTGTTCCGGACGTCACCCGCATTCACCGGGTATTCGCAACCCACCGGCGATGGCGAACTGACATTTCTGAAGAGGAACCGACGATGTCTCATCAACAGATGGATCACGACCGGCGAGGCGGCGCTCGTGGACTTGGCCCTTACCGGAGCCTGTACCTGGAGTTGGCGCTCGATTTCGTCATCATGTACCTGGTCATGTACACGATGATCGCCACGCTCGGTCATTTTTACCTCAACCTGAACAACGTCTACATGACGCTGATGATGGTCGCACCGATGGCGGTCTTCATGCTCGTCTTCATGCGGTCCATGTATCCGTCGCGCAAAACGAACCTGGTTATTGGAGCGGTCGCGGCCGTGATCTTCGTCGGCAGCTTCATCGGCATGCGCACACAGGCGTTCGTTGGCGACGACGAATTCCTGCGATCGATGATCCCGCACCATTCCGGGGCCGTGTTGATGTGCGAGCAAGCCTCCCTGACCGATCCGGAGATCATCGCCCTGTGCGACGGCATCGTGCGTGGTCAACAGGAGGAGATCGCCCAGATGCAGGCGCTCCTCGAGAAGCGTCGCCGCTGACCCCGGCGTGCGGGGGAAGGCCTCAGCCGCCGCCCGCTTCTTCTTCATGAGGGACGCGGTCGTGTGGCGCGTAGAGAAGCAGAAGGCCGGGACCGGCCAAACGTCTGGAGACTGAGTATGCGTTACTTCAACCCCGCGCCCTTTATCGCCGTCGCGGCGGTCGTGGGCTTCGCCGCCGGACCGGCGGCGGCCCACGCTCGCTTGGTCAGCGCCACCCCGGCGCCCGACTCCACCGTGGCCGCGACCCGGACGCTGACCCTGACCTTCAGCGAACGCAGCGTTCCCGCCTTTTCCGGCTTCGACGTCGTCAATGCGGCGGGGGAGAAGATCGCAATCCGCACCTCGGTCGCCGAGGACGGCAGGACCCTCACGGGCGCGCTGGCTCGCCCTCTGGTCGCCGGCGCCTACCGCGTCGACTGGCGTATCGCCTCGAGCGATGGCCACCGCATGACGGGATCCTACACCTTCACGGTGCGCTGACGCCGTGCTGGAAGTCGCGGTCATCGCACTTCGCTGGCTTCAATACGGCGGCGGCGTCGTCCTTCTCGGCGCGCCGCTGTTCCTTCTCTACAGCTTCAGAGGCGCCGACGCGCCGGACCTGGCCTGGTCGCGACCGACATTGCGCCTCGCCGCGATCATCGTCGCGCTCGGCTCGCTCGCCGCCCTGGTGGCACAGACGGCCGTCATGGCGGGGTCGCTGGGCGAAGCCGTCAAACCCGCGTCACTGTCCTTCATGGTCACCGGCACGGCCCTGGGCATGGCGATGGTCGTGCGGGCCGCCGCCGCATTGCTTGAGCTTGTCGCCTTGGTCGCCCTGAAACCCGGTCGCGCGCTCTGGAGCGTGACGACCGCCTTGGGTCTGATCGTGGCCGCCAGCTTCGCGTGGACGGGTCACGGCGCGGCCACCGAGGGCCCTGGCGGGCCCATCCATCTTGTCGCCAACATCATTCACGCGGTGGCAGCGGCCTTGTGGCTGGGCGCCCTGGCGGCGTTGACGGCCCTGCTTCTGCGCCGAACCGGTCCGGACGACCTTGCAATCCATCGCGCCCTGCATGGCTTCGCCGGCCTTGGAACGCTCGCGGTCCTGTTGCTGGTGCTGACCGGTCTCGTGAACAGCTGGTTCCTAATCGGTCCCGAGCGCGTGGCGTCGATCGCGGGCAACCTCTACGGCCAGCTTCTGGTCGCCAAGCTCGTCCTCTTCGGTTGGATGCTTGCGCTGGCGGCGAGCAACCGGTTCCGGCTGACGCCGACACTGGGCTCTGCGCTGGAGACGGGCCAACCCTCCGTCGCCGCCATGAGCGCGCTCCGGCGCAGCCTGTTGGTCGAAACGGGCCTGGGACTCGCCCTGATCGGCGTCGTGGCGGTCATGGGAACCCTGCCGCCCCCGGCGTCTCTGTAGGTTCGATTGCGATGATCAAAATGAGATCGTCGCTCCGCCGACCGTTGAAGTATGATCAGACAATGCCGTTCCTGCGTCATGACCTCGTCCGACTGACGACCGCGCTGCTCGCGGCGTTTGCCGTGCTGTTCGTGTCCACCGCTTCGATCGCCTGCGAAGCTCCGGTCGATCAGGATATGGCGTCCATGTCGATGAGCGGCGACGGCGTCCCGTGCGAGCCGAAGACCGTCAGGATCTCGTGCCATAAGGCGTGTCTGGCCATCTGCCAGGGCCTTGTCCCCCAGGGCGGTGAACCCACCCCCGCACGGGTCTATGCATCTGTCCTCTATCCATCCCTTGATGCGCGCCATGCCGATTTCACTGCGGAGGCGGACGACCCTCCCCCACGACGCTGATCCTGTTGAAGAAGACCGAACTCATTCAATCAAACAGAGATCAAAAACATGAAACGCACTCTCACCCTCGCAGCCCTGGTGCTGCTGGCTTCCGGTTCAGCCGCCTTCGCGGCCGCGCCGGACGCCGTGGCGCAGGCCGTATGCGCTTGCTGCGACGCTATCGCAGCCTGCGCGGAAGCTTGCACCTGCTGCTGATCGATTGATCGGGGACGCCCGCCCGCGAGGGCGGGCGTCTTCTCGAGGTTCCCCACCGACGTCGCAGGGCCGGCGACCCGCTGGCGCGGGCCTGAGCGTCAGCCGGGCGCGCGCGACGACCAGTGAATGTGGTGGATGCGCCAGCCGTCGGCATGGCGTTTGAGGACCATGGTTTCGGTCGTCAGGCGGTCTACGGCGCGGCCGTTGAATTGGCCCGTAGTGCGGCCTTCGGTGGTGATCCAGGCGATGTCCCCGTCGGCCCATCCCGATCTGCGCGTCACCGTCGCTTCAGAGGCGGCGGCGAAGGCGGCGTCCGAGCCCAGGTGATGGGACGCATACTCGTCGCGCGATCGCTCCGCGCCACCCTCCTCGAAGATCATCACATCCGGCGCCATCAGGGCCAGGGCGACGGCCGTGTCGCCGGCCTTCAGGGCGACGTGAAAGGCGTCGACGGCCGCCGCCGCGTCCGCAGCTTCCGCGGCGACCGAGCCGGCGGCCTGGACGTGCCCGTGGGCGTGGTCCTGGGCGAAGACGGAGGTCGCCGAAAGCACGGCGAGCGACAGGACGAGTGCGAGAGAGGTGCGGGACATGGCGAACTCCGGATTGTGGGTGATCTGAACGGGCTGAGCGCGATCTGCGTCAGGCCGGCGGGTTGTGGCGGGCGAACACGCGGGTCGCGCCCGAGCGAAGCACCAGCAGGGTGTCGTAGGGCTCCTTGTGCCCCTGCGGCGTCTCCATGCCGGGCGAACCGAGCGGCATGCCCGGGACCGCGACACCCACCGCCGCCGGTCTCTCGGTCAGCAGTCGAATGACGTCCGGGGCCGGCACATGACCCTCGACCAGATAACCATCGATCAGACCAGTATGACAGGAGGCGAGCGCGTCCGGCATGCCCCGGCTGCTCCGGACCGATTGAAGGCTCGGAAGGACGGTGATGGTGGTGGTGAAGCCCGCCTCGCGCATGTGGGCGATCCAGGCGTCGCAACAGGCGCAGGTCGGCGTCTTGAAGACGGTGAGGTTTCTGGACGGACGGGTCTTGGCGCACGCGGATCCGCCCATGCCGATGAAGACGGCCGCGCCCATCAGCAGACGACGGTTCAGATTGGCGGGATTCAAAAGGGTTCTCCCTGATCGCTGTGGACGGATCGCTGCGCCTCGACAGGGTCAGCGCGCTCCGGCGCCAGCCGCGCCCGCAACCACCGTCGGCCAGGCTGCTCCACGAAGACATGGATGGCGGCCGCAGCGGCGAGCGTCAACACAAGCATGGCGGCCAGTTCAACCAGGCCCATTCGATAGTCGGCGCCCCAGCCGGCGAACGCCTGCGCCGCGTTGCGCCACACCATCAGGATGGGGATGTGGACGAGATAGAGGGCGAACGAGGCCTCGCCGGCGAACAGAAGGACGGGGTGAGACAGGAAGGTCTGGACCGGAGCCTTGGCCAACAGGGCGAGCGACAGGATGAAGGGACCGGCCGCCGCCACGATGACCCGGTCGTCGGCGCCGATCTGCATGAGCGTCAGCAGCAGGGTCGTGGCGGCGAGGGCGCCCATGAGGGACAATCGCGGCGAAGGCGTCCAGCGCTGACCGAGATAGTAGAGGCCAATGCCGTAAAGGAATTCGGGAACGATCCGCAGGATCCCGAGGCTGTCCTCGGCTCGAGGCAGCATCCGGCCGAACCAGGTGCGGTAGAAGGCGTCGAGGGCGACGAACAACAGCATGGCGAGTGCGATCAGGACCCACGGCCTGGCCCGCAGCCGGAGCGCGAGGGCGGCATAGGCGGGAAAGGCCAGATAGGCGAACCACTCCGCCGACAGCGACCAGGCCGGTCCGTTCCAGAGCGCCATGCTCTCGCGCGGGAACCACGCCTGAACCAGTAGAAGGGTTCCCGCGAAGTCGACGGGATTAAACCGGCCAGGCTCGAGCCCGACGCCGAACACAGGCGCGATCAGCACCAGCCCAAGCATGGCCAGGAGGATGAACAGGTGAGCCGGATAGATCCGGGCGAAGCGCGCCGCCAGGAATCGACCGTAGTTCGGGGCCCTGTCTCCCTGCAGGTAGACGTGGGTCAGGATGAAGCCCGACAGGATGAAGAAGACATCCACGCCCAGGCGCGCGCGGTTCAGCAGGCCCGCGCTCTCCGCCGGGAGCGTCCAGTAGAGCTGGAAGTGGAACAGCACGACGCCGAGGGCGAGAAAGAACCTCACGCCCGTGAGCGGATCGAGCACGTCGGGGAATGGAACCCGCGTGGGCCCTGCTCTGTCGCTCACGTCTTTTCCCCGGACGACAGGGCGCGTCCCGGTCGTTCTCTGGTATCTACGCGGGCGACGGCTCGTCCCCTCGTGAGGGGACCGGAAGGCCGGCGCGTATGGCATATGGGGCGTGACGCAGGTGCGCAATGACTGACGACATGAATGAACTGATCGCAGCGGTCGGGCCGGGCGACGCCGGCCGGCTGGTCGGCATGGAAGACGCGGTCTGGGTGCGGATCGGCGAACGCAGGGAGCGCGCCCGCATGGGTCAGGTCCGGGTCGCCGCCGTTGCGCTCGCGCTGGTGATCGGCGTCGCGAACGGAGGGCTGATGCTCATGGCTCCGCGGCCGGAGCCGTCCGAGATGCGGATTTTCACCGTCTCGGCGGGCTTGTCGCCTCTTTCCGGCCTGGACGTTCGGGGATGAGGGCCGCCTGGAAGTCGATTTTCATTACGGCCATCCTGGCCGCGCTGGCCAGCGGCGCGGCGACCTGGGCGAGCGCGACCTGGGTCATGCGGGAGCGGCAGCCGCCAAGCCTGCACAGCGTCGTCCATGAGAAACTCGACCTGAGCCCTGAGCAGGATCGACGGCTCGACGTGGTCGAAGCCCGGTTCGCCGCTCAGCGGCCCGCGCTCGAAGCGGAAGTCCGCGCGGCCAATCGCGAACTGGCGGCCGCCATCGCCGCCAGTGACGGCGACACGCCCCAGGTCCAGGCCGCGGTTGATCATTTCCACGCCGCCATGGGCGATCTGCAGAAGGCGACGATCACCCACGTGTTCGAGATGCGATCCGTCCTGACCCCCGCGCAGGCCGAGGTGTTCGACGCCGCCGTCGTCGAGGCCCTGCACGACGACGCCGGCTAAGCGGCGCGCGTGGGTGCCGAGCAGAGCATCGAGGCCCGTGCAGCGACCGGAGACCGGGCCGCCTTCACCGCCTTGATGGCCGCCACAAAGGCCGATCTCTACCGGTTCGTGCGCCGCTATGTCGGCGATGAGTCCGAAGCGCATGACGTGCTTCAGGAAAGTTATGCGTCCGCCTGGCTCGCCCTGCGGCGGTATGATCCGGCGCGGCCGTTCGACGTCTGGCTTCGCTCCATCGCCCTCAACAAATGTCGAGACTGGGGCCGGCGGCGCGCGGTGCGCCGGGTCGTGCGCGGCGTCATGGGCCTGGAGGCGCCCGAGGCGGCGGCGGTGGGCGACGATGCGCCCTCACCCGAGACCCGGCTGGACGATCAGCGCAGGGCCGAAGCTCTGCAACGCGCCTTGCGGGACCTTCCCGACGCCCTGAAGGGGCCGCTTCTGCTCGCCACGCTCGAGGGACGGTCTCACGCCGAGATCGCCTCGATCCTCGGCATTACGCCCAAGGCGGTCGAGACCCGCGTAGCCCGCGCCCGCAAGACCTTGACGGCGGCTCTGGGCCAGGCTCCCGGCGGAGACGCTTGACCTTGCCATGATGGGAAGGTGCACAGGCTGCGATCCCGACGTCTGTGGCGTCCTGACGCAAGGGGTACGCCGCCCGGCTGCGTATCTGAACGAACGGCTGAATAGCCCGACCAAGGAATTTCTCGCCTATGTCCACGCCCCGCCTCGATCGCCGAACGCTTCTCCGTGGCGCAGCCGCCGGCGGCGGGCTGCTGGGCCTGCAGGGTTTGCTCCCCGCCTGGGCGCAAACAGGATCGGCGGGACTGCGGGCGGATCTTCCGACACTGACGGGACCGAACATCGACCTGACCGTCGGACACACGCCCTTCACCGTGGGCGGCCGCACCGGCCATGCGGTGACCATCAACGGCGTTCTGCCGGCGCCGCTGTTGCGTCTCCGGGAGGGCCAGAACGTCCGGCTGTCGGTGACCAACGGCCTGGACGAGGACACCTCGATCCACTGGCACGGCCTGCTCGTCCCGTTCCAGATGGACGGCGTGCCCGGCATCAGCTTCCCCGGCATCCGGGCGCGTGAAACCTTCGTCTACGAGTTCCCGATCAAGCAGTCGGGCACCTTCTGGTATCACAGCCACTCCAACCTTCAGGAGGCGATGGGCCACTACGGTCCGATCGTCATCGACCCGGCGAGCGCCGATCCGGTCGCCTACGACCGCGAGCATGTGCTGGTCCTGTCGGACTGGAGTTTCATGCATCCGCACGAAATCCTGGCCAAGCTGAAGAAGAGTCCGGGCTACTTCAACCAGCAGCGCACCACGCTGGCGGGGCTCATGGACGGCAGCGACCGCATGAGCCTGGAGGAACGGCGCATGTGGGGCCAGATGCGGATGGACCCGCGCGACATCCTCGACGTCAGCGGATCGACCTACACCTATCTGATCAACGGCCATGGGCCGCAGGAGAACTGGACCGGCCTGTTCCGGCCCGGCGAGCGGGTGCGGCTGCGCGTCATCAACGCCTCGGCCATGTCGATCTTCAACGTCCGCATCCCGGGCCTGCCGATGACCGTGGTGCAGGCCGACGGCGAGAATGTGCGCCCGGTCGAGACGGACGAGTTCCAGATTTCAGTCGCCGAGACCTACGACGTCATCGTCCAGCCGACCGAGGACCGCGCCTACACCATCGTCTCCGAAGCCATCGACCGGTCCGGCATGGGCCGGGCGACCCTGGCGCCGCGCCTGGGCATGACCGCAGAGGTCCCTCCCCTGCGCGAGATCCCGAACCTGACCATGCGCGACATGGGCATGGGCGGAATGGATCACGGCGCGATGGGCGACATGTCCGGTATGGACCATGGCGCGATGGCCGGCATGGACCACGCGGCTCCGGCCCAGAACGCGCCCGCAGCCGGCGAGATGACCGGGATGTCCATGTCGGGCATGAACATGCGCGATCCCGAGAACGCTCCGCCCGACATGGCGGTAGGCGTCGGCGTCGATGCGATCGCCATGGACCCCGCCAACCGTCTGGGTGAGCGTCCGATCGGTCTCACGACCGTCGATCATCGCGTCCTCGTCTACACCGACCTGGTGTCGCTCCAGCCGAACAAGGACCCGCGGCCGCCCTCGCGCACGATGGAAATCCACCTGACCGGCAATATGGAGCGGTTCATGTGGGGGTTCGACGGCCGCAAGTTCAGCGAACTGGTCGAACCCATCCGCTTCGAACGCAACGAGCGGGTGCGGGTGACCCTGGTCAACGACACCATGATGGCCCACCCGATCCATCTGCACGGCCACTTTTTCGAACTGGTGACGGGCGGGCCCGCCGGGCATCAACCGCTGAAGCACACGGTCAACGTCGCGCCCGGCGGCAAGGTGACCTTCGACCTGACCGCAGACGCACCCGGCGACTGGGCCTTCCACTGCCATATGCTGATGCACATGCACGCCGGCATGTTCAACGTCGTGACGGTGCGGCCCATGGACGGAGCCGCCCAATGATCCGCCTCGCCGTCGCCTTCGCCCCGCTGATCCTCGCCGCCAGCGCCTTCAGCGCCCAGGCCCAGGACCCGCACGCCGGCCATACGATGCCGGCGCCGACCCGCCCTGCTCCGGCCCCGACGCCGCAGGCGCCCGCCCGACCGGCGGCGCAGGACCCGCACGCGGGTCATGTCATGGTGCCCGCGCAGACCCCGCCCGCACCCGATCCTCATGCCGGTCACCCGATGCCGGCCCAGCCCGCGCCCGTCGATCCCCATGCGGGCCACGACATGTCGGCCCCGGCCCCGGCGCAGCCTGATCCGCACGCCGGACACGACATGTCGACCATGAGCATGGGACCGCCCGACGTGCCGACCAGCGCCGACAATCCCGGCCGTCCTCCGGAGGACCCGCTCCCGGCCGCCGCCCTGGGCGGCCCGGTCCATGCGGCTGACCTCGTCTTCGGCGCCGAGGCGATGGCCGCCTCCCGCCGGACCCTGGTCCGCGAGAACGGCGACGTCCGCACCACCGCCGTCATCATCGACCGTCTCGAGGCCGGTTTCAGCGACGACGGCGAATCTTATCTCTGGGACGTCCAGGGTTGGACGGGCGGCGACATCAACCGCTTCTGGTGGAAATCCGAGGGCGAAGGCGACTTCGGCGGCGATCTGGAGGAAGTCGAACTCCAGGCGCTCTACAGCCGCGCGGTCACGCCCTTCTGGGATGCTCAGGCCGGCGTGCGTCAGGACTTCCGTCCCGACGGCGAGGACACCACGCATCTGGTGCTCGGCCTCCAGGGCTTGGCGCCTTACTGGTGGGAGATCGACGCCGCCGCCTTCCTGTCGACCGAGGGCGACCTGACCGCCCGCATCGAGGCGGAGTACGACCAGCGCATCACCCAGCGCCTGATCCTCCAGCCCCGCCTCGAAATCGACGCTTCGGCCAGCGATATTCCGGAGCAGGAGATCGGCTCGGGCCTGTCCTCGGTCGAGGCGGGCCTGCGACTGCGCTACGAGTTCCGCAAGGAGTTCGCCCCCTATATCGGCGTCGAGTGGAGCCGCGCGCTCGGAGACACTGCCGACTACATCGAGGCCCGAGGCGGCGAGGCTGACGACATCCGCTTCGTCGTCGGCCTCAAGGCCTGGTTCTAACCGAAGGAGCCCACCCCATGATGATCCGTACCCTCGTTATCACCGCCGCCCTGGCGGTCGCCGGCGGCGCCGCCGCACAGGACCCGCATGCGGGTCACGCTATGCCGGCCCAGGCCGTCGCGCCCCAATCCGGCATCACGACCGTTCCTGCGAATGGCGCGATGACCCAGGGTTCGCCCGATCGGTTCAGCGTCACGTTCCCCCACGCGATGGTCCTCAAGACCGTCACCCTCTCCGCCGAAGGTCAGGCTCCGGTCGACGTCACTGTCCCCGCCGCGCCGGCCGCCGCCACCGTCGGCGTGGCTCTTCCGCGCCTCGCGCCGGGGACCTACACTGCCGCCTGGACCGCCGAAGGTCCGGACGGTCACAAGATGTCCGGCTCCGTCAGCTTCATGGTTCACTAGGAGAACGACGATGAAGGTTTCCAACCTGTTGGCCGCCGCTGGCGCGATTCTGACCCTGAGCGCGGGCGCGGCCCTGGCGGCCGAAGGCTGCGAGTGTTGCAAGGACATGGCCGCGGACGCCGCCATGACGTGCTGCGACGAGATGAAGACCGAGCCCGGTCCGGCGGAACCCGCGCCGCCCGCGCCGGCGCCATCAGACACGCCGGCGCCACAGGGGCACGCCGACCACCACTGATCGCCGCGGCTCGATCGGCTCCAGCGTCCTCCGGTTTGGGGGGCCGCTGGAGCGGTCGGGAATCAGAGCGGCCCGCCCCATTCGTCGACCTGCCCTGCGTTGGCCGACGCCCTGATCGCGTCCCGCCGGACGAAGTGAACGGTTTCCGCTCGCGTTCGCGGTACGGCGACGAAGCCGGCATTCGCGAATGCGATGTGCTGGGGCATCAAGGGTCCGGATGGATCCGCTCGCCACCATCCGTCCACGGCCGCAGCCTTGGGAAGGATGCCGCCTACAATCCGTTCGATGTCCCGGAACGTCAGATCGACCTCAGCCTGCTTCTGCCGCCGAAGGAAGGATGTGAGGGGAGCGTATTTGGCCATCGGCGTGTTTTCCTCTCTCACCGCGGTCGGTCAAGCCCGACTCGCGAGACCGGCCATGAGTTGTGTAAGATCATCAGCGGCGGGTTCCGGGAACGATAGGCGCCGATCAAGAGCCAGGGGACGCGTGAGCGTCGGCGGCGATCGGCGGTGAAACGCCGGGCTTCTTCACAGAAGTTCCTGGCCCGCCCCCTTTCTCCTCAGGCCGGATCGATCAATCCGTCGCGGACGGCGGTCGCGACCGCCTCTATCCGGGTGCGGACCCGCAATTTGGCGCAAACCTTTTCGAGATAGGAATCGACCGTTCGGGGCGACAAGGACAGGATTATCCCGATGTCAGCGGAGCTTTTTCCGCGACACACCCACTGAAGGCACTCTTGTTCGCGCGGGCTCAGGGAGACGGCGCTGGGCTGTCGATCCGGATCTTCGGCAACGGCTTCCATTGTACACCACTGGTTGTCCGCTCTCATCCGTACACGGGGTATTTGCTCACGGGCAACGTCAATGTTTTGCGGGTCATCCGCCGCTTTTTTGCGGGTTCAAGGCCGGCTCGACAGAGTTGAAGCGTGCGCCGGCGGCGACTACAGCCATGGCGTCGGGCGCCGTGAGATAGGCGTGTAGCTGGAGTCAGGGTTCGCCTATGGCGGAGGCAGCGCTGGGCGCCGAAGTAGCGGGCCTCATTCGCAGAGGATTCCAACGCCCGACCCCTCCGCCTTGCGTCTCGATTCCGTTTGATTCATGCTCCGGTGTCGGCGTCCGCGCCGATAGGGGCCTGGAATCCCCTGTGCGAAGTCAAACTCAACGACGCGCGTCCTACGCGCCTGTCGCTTGTCAGCGGCCCGAACTCGTGCGCTCGCCCGGGCTGCGGAGCTTGCGCGATCTCGTCTGCGGATTCCCCGTCCTTCCCCGGAGGCCGGAGAGATGCGTTGACCGATGCCAAAGAGCTGAAACCGGAAGTGGCGGAGGGCCTGAACGGCCTTTATCGCCGCTATGCCGGCTGGCTCGATGGACGGCTCAGGGCGCATGTCGGCGCCGATCAGGCGGCCGACGTGGTCCAGGAGACCTATCTTCGCGCGGCACCCTATCCGAGTGGGGACATCCGGCACCCTAAGGCCTTCCTGCTGCGGATCGCGCTCAATCTGGTGCGCGATGAGAGTCGACGCCTGAAGCGCCAGCGCGAGTCGTCAGGCGATTTCGGGCAAGATCAGAGCGAGTCCGCGTCTCAGGCGGAACAGCTGATGCTGAAGCAGATCGTCATCTCCATGCCTCCGCTTTATCGGGACATCTTCGTATTGAGCCGCTTTGGCGGTATGACTTATCCCGAGATCGCCGCGGCGCGCGGCCTCAGCGTCAAGACCGTCGAGTGGCGGATGTCGAAGGCGCTGGAGCACTGCGTCGCCCGGCTGGACGATTAGGCAGGTATGATGACGGTCGATGGCGACCTCGACATCCGGCGGCAGGAAGCCGCTTCCTGGTTTGCCCGCCTGAGCCAGCGGCGCGTCTCCACGGACGACGTCAAGGCGTTCAGCGCCTGGCGGCGAGACCCGGACAACGCCCGCGCCTACGAACGGGTCGAATCCGTCTGGAGCGCCACCAACACTCTGGCGGGCGACCCCGACATCAGCGCCCTGACGGCGGAAGCGCTGGGCAAAGCCCCGCCGCCCGTGCGCGCGCGGGCCATGGTGTCCCGGCTCTGGAAGCCGCTCGGCGGCGTTGCACTCGCCGCGGTCGCGGTCCTCGCCGCCGGAACCCTCTGGGCCGTCAACCGGCCGCTCGACTATGCGACGGCCGTCGGTGAGCAGCGCACGGTTCGTCTGGACGACGGGTCGCGCGTCACGCTCGACACGGGGACCCGTATTCAGGTCCGACTGCGCGACGACCGAAGATCGGTGGCGCTCCTGTCGGGACAAGCCTTCTTCGACGTGGCCGGCGACCCGGCTCGGCCCTTCGTGGTCACGGCGGGCGACACCGACGTCACGGCGGTCGGAACCCGTTTCGACGTGCGGCGGGATGGCGACGGCGCCCGGGTGACGCTGATCGAAGGCCGGGTCGCGGTCCGGGAGACTACCCGGGCGGGGACAGGCTGGTCGCTCGATCCGGGTCAGCAGGTGGTCACGACGCAGGCCCGACCAGCGGTGGCGTCGATCGATGTCGTGCGCGAGACGAGCTGGACCACGGGCCGGCTGATCTTCGAAGGGACCCCGATCCGTGTCGCCGTGGCGGAGGTGAACCGCTACAGCGACGCCAAGATCGATCTGCGGGCGTCCCACATCGCGGACATCCCGGTCAGCGGCGTCTTCGACACCGGCGACACCGACGGCTTCATCGCCGCGCTTCAGGACCTCTATGGCGTCACCGCCGAACGGCGGCCGGACGGCGCCGTGATTCTGTCGGGCCCGACGGCCTGAAATTAATTCGTAAGCGGACTTAGGGTGACCCGCCCTCCCCGTCGTCTCTTCCCCGTCCCGCCAACGAGCGGGTAACCTAAGGGGGAAAGAGTATGCGTATGGGTCTGGGTTCAACAGCGCTGTCCGCGCTGCTCCTGGCGTCGGCGACGCCGGTGATCGCGCAAACCGCGGACGCGGTGAGACGCTATGACGTCGCCGCGGGACCGCTTGATCGCGCACTGACGGCCTTCGCCCAGCAGAGCGGGCAACAGATCCTGTACCCGGCCGCTCTCGTCGCCGGCCGTCGATCGCCGGGCCTCAGCGGGAGCCATTCGGCCGAGTCCGCCTTGGCGGCGTTGCTCCGCGACACCGGCCTGTCGCATCGGCGGACCCGTCCCAATGTGTTCGTCCTCTACGACCCTTCGGCGCGGGCGGACGCGGATGCGGCCGAAGCGACCGAACTTGAGGAAGTGGTCGTTACGGGAAGCCTGATCCGTGGAGCGGGCGATGGCCCTTCGCCCGTGGTGACTGTGACCCGCGACCAGATGGACCGCGAAGGACGGGCGACGGTCGCCCAACTGCTCGCGAGCCTGCCGCAGAATTTCGGCGGCACCGCCAACGAGGGCGCACTGAACAATGGCGCCGACCGATCGGGGACCAACTCGACCTTTGCGAACGGCGTGAATCTTCGCGGCCTGGGCAGCGACGCCACCCTGGTTCTGATCAACGGTCGACGCCTGGCCGGCACCGGGGCCAAGGGTGACTTCGCCGATGTTTCCTCGATCCCCACGGCCGCGATCGCACGCGTCGATGTTCTGCTCGACGGGGCCTCCGCCCTGTATGGCGCCGACGCCGTGGGGGGCGTGGTGAACATCATCCTGCGTGATGACTACGACGGTGCGGAGACGCGGATTCGGTTGGGCGACACTTGGGACGGCGCGAGCGGCGAGTATCAGTTCGGACAGACGATCGGCCGGCGATGGACCGGCGGCGGCGCGATGATCACCTATGAATATTACGATCGGGAGGCGCTGGCGGGGTCTAAACGGCGGCTCGCCAGCGACGCGGACCTGCGTTGGCGCGGAGGAACGGATCGGAGGCAATACTATAGCAATCCGGGCAACATCGTCGTGTTCGACGCCGCTTCGGGGAGCTACGTTCCAACCTACGCAATCCCGCCGGGGCAGACAGGCGTCGGCCTTCGGCCCGGCGACTTTCTTGCCGGGCAAACCAACCTCGAGAACCACCGGGCCGGGGTCAATGTTCTCCCCCGTCAAACCCGGGAGAGCGTCTACGCTGCCGCCCGGCAAGACCTGGGAGACCGCTTCGAGATCAGCGGCGACGCGCGCTACGGACGACGCAACTACGAGACGGTGTCCTTCCCAATCAGCACCCTGTTGACGGTCACCTCGGCCAACCCGTTCTTCGTGTCGCCGACCGGCGCACGGTCGCACACCGTCGCCTATTCGTTCCAGAAGGAGATTCCGGCTCCGCGCATCAGTGGCGAGGTGGAAAGTCTCGGCGCCACCGTGGGCGGCGTGGCTGATCTGTTCGCGGACTGGAAGCTCGACGCCTATGTCGCCTATTCCTCCGAGGAAAGCCGCAACGCAACGGATGGCGCGCTACAATCGACCTATCTGCGAGAGGCGCTCGGAGCCGTAGCAGACAATCCGGCCACGCCTTTCAGCGCCGTTCGGGACGGCTATCTGAACCCCTTTGGCGACGGGCTGATCAGTAACAGAACCGTGCTTGATTTCATCAGCTCCGGCTACACGCGGACCTACAGCCGCACGACCGTCTCATCCGCCAATCTCCAGGTCGGCGGCACGATTCTCGATCTCCCGGGCGGCCCGTTGCGGCTGGCTGCGGGCCTGGCCTTCCGGGAAGAAACATTCGAGCGCCAGTTCACTGGATTCACGTCCGGGAGCGCGCCGGCCGTGGGCGCATCGACGGAAACGAGCCGACAGGTCTCGGCCGCCTTCGCCGAGGTGCGCCTGCCGCTCTTCGGCACCGACAACGCTCGCCCGGGATTGGAACGCCTTGAGCTCTCCCTTGCGGCGCGGTTCGAGGACTATGGCGACGTGGGGCAGACGACCAGTCCCAAGGTCGGCGTTCTCTGGAAGCCCACGAACGAACTGCTCTTCAGAGCCAACTACGGCCGCTCATTTCGCGCGCCCGCCCTGCGCGAGCTTAACGATGCGCCCAGCGCCAGTCCCTCCATCCTGCCGCGAGGGTCTCAACAGATCCTCTCGATGATCCTCTACGGCGGCAACCCGGATCTTCAGCCCGAGGAAGCCGACACCTGGACCGGCGGTTTCGAGGTCCGGCCGGAAGCGGTCCCCGGGCTTCAGTTCGGGGTGAACCTTTTTCGAACCGACTTCGACAACAGGATCGGCCAACCGGCGCTGGAGAGCATTCTCACGGCCTTGGGCGACCCGTCGCTGGCGCCGTTCGTGCGCACACTCGACCCGACCAACAACGCCGACGATCGGGCGGCAATCCAGGCCATTCTCGATCTGCCGACCACGGGTCTTCGAGACCTTTTCCCCGCCACCTCTTACGGCGCGATCGTCGATGCGCGTTACGTCAACACGGCGCGGGTCCAGGTTCAGGGTGCCGACCTCACCGCCGACTACGGCTTCGATCTCGGCCCGAACACGTTCAACGTGGCGGTGAACATGACCTGGCTGGAGCGTTTCGACGCTCAACCGACACCGACATCGCCCACCGTCTCACAGGTCAACCGCCCCAATTTCCCAGTCGGGCTTCGCGGCCGGACCTCGGGCAGTTGGTCGCGCGGATCCTGGACCGTCGCCCCTTCCCTGAACTACGTCGGATCGTACCAGGACCTCGTCGGTAACAGGATCGGGTCATGGACGACCGCTGATGTGCTGGTCCGATATGCGCCGGAGGACGGCTTCCTCGCCGGGACGAAGCTTTCGCTCACGGTCCAGAACCTGTTCGACCGTGATCCCCCATTTTACGACGCGCCCCAAGGCGTGGCCTACGACGCGGCCAACACCAATGTACTGGGCCGGTTCGTGTCCTTGCAGCTGACCCGGAGCTGGTGATGCGGAGCTCGCTATTGGCGCTCGCCGTGGCGGCGAGCCTGGCCGGAGTCTGTCCCGCGTCAGCCCAGTCCGGCCGACCGTTCACCGTCGATGACCTCGTCGGACACGAAGACACCGGCACGGTTCGCGTCAGTCCTGACGGACGGTGGATCAGCGTCGAGCGACAGGCGGCCTATGATCAGGCCGGCTCCTATGCGCTGTCGACGGCGGTGAATTGGCTGCTGAGCGAACTTGAGGTTCGCCCCGCCGCGGGTGGCGAGCCGACGGTCCGGCTCGCTTCTTCCGGCCACGACGTCGGCTATGTTTCCGGGCCCTTCTCTCCGGATGGCGCACGGATGGTGGTTTTCCGCGTCACCGAAAACAGTGTGCGCCTGGGCGTCCTGACGCTCGACACCGGCGCCGTTGATTGGCATCCGTTCACGCCGGAATGGATCCAGTTCGGCCGGACGGTCGCCTGGCGCTCGCCGACTGAACTGGTTTTCGTGGCTCGGCCCACGGATGATCCGCCGGTGGCGATGCGCGTCGGCTACCAGGCCCAGGCGCGGATCGAACGGCTGTGGCGTACAGCCGCGAGCGGCCACGGCGCCAGCTCGGTCTACATCCCGAGCGGCAGGCAGCGCGACAGCCGATCTCAGGCCCTGGCATCCAATCTTGTCGCTCTCGACGTCGCCAGCGGGCGTTCGCGGGTCTTGGCTTCGGGCGAATGGTTCGACCTTCGACTCTCGCCGGACGGCGGCCACGCGGCCCTCATTGAGGACGCCGAGGATCTTCAACCCAGTCCCGGCAGGCCATTGAGGGTCGGCGACCCTCTCCGCCGCCGTCGGCTGACGCTCATCGACCTGGAAACAGGCGCAACCCGGCAGCCGCTGCCGGATGAAGACCTGGCCATGTACCTGCTGTCATGGTCACCGGACTCGGCCCGCCTTCTGGTCTTCGGACGCCCTCTCGGCGGCGACTTCGACCAGGACGGGCGTTACTGGCTGGTCCCGGCGGACGGTCGCGCCCGACCGCTGGTCATGGGCGAGGACGCGCCCTGGATAGAGCGGACCTGGGACGGCGTCGCCGTGCCCCTGGCGAGTTGGGACGGCCCCCAACCTGTCGTCCAGGCACGCTCGCCAGCCGGCGCCAGGGTCTGGTTGCGGCCGGAAGCGGCAGGCGACCTTCGAGTCCCGGTCGTTGAACCGGCCGAACGCCTGGTGTCGCTTCACGGACGCGCGGCGATCCAACGGTCGGACGGCGTCTATCGCTTCGGCGGCGACGGCGCCCGCCTCGTCGCCGGGCGGCTCTGGGGCCAGGGTGCGAGTGGCGATGGCGGAAATCCGGAGCGGTGGAACCCCAGCGCGCTCGAGGCCGGCTCGCACACCGTCGTCGAGGGCGCGTGCCTGTCTCGCCTCGCCGGCGGCGGCCAGACGTGCGTGACGCCGTTGCAACCCGACGAGCGAATCCTCGCCGCCGGCCCGGACGCCAGTTTCCTCGTGACGCATTATCTGACCGATCGGGGTGACAGCGGTCTTCGCGTCCACCGGTCGGGCGGCGTTGAAGCGATCGCTCCCGCGAACGCAGGGTGGCGGGACATCGACTGGGGCCGGATCGTGCCGGTGCCTCACCCGGGCCCGGACGGGCAATCCCTGACCAGCTGGCTGCTGCAGCCGCCGGGCTTGCCGGAGGGCGCCCGGCCGCCGGTCGTGGTCGTGGTCTATCCCGGCTCCGCGCCGCGCTCGGCGCCGGCGGCCCTTTCGCCGGGCACGACACAGCTCCAGAACAACCCCGTGGTGCTTGCCGGGGCCGGCTATGCCGTCCTGGTCGTCAGCCTTCCCCTTAAGCCCGGCGGGCCTCCGGCGGCGGAGGGTCTCGCCGACCGCATCCTCGCGATCGTGGACGAGGCCGGCCGGCGGGGATTGATCGACGCGGATCGCGTCGCCCTGATCGGACACAGTTTCGGCGGATACGGCGTCCTGAGCGCCGCAACCCAGAGCGATCGGTTCCGCGCCGTGATCGCCTCGAACGGTTATGCGGACCTGAGCCGCTCCATGGAGTTGCCCGCCTTCTATCGCGTCGCGCCAGACGAGGGCGTTCCGGTCGGCCAGATGGCCGGCTGGGGCGAGACCGGCCAAGGCTCGATCGGCTTTTTCGCACAACGCCCAGAGGCCTATGTCGAGGCCAGCCCGCTGTACCGTGTGGATGATCTGCGCGCGCCCGTTCTCCTGATCGAGTCGGACCTGGACACGGCAAGGATGGGCTCGCTTTTCGGCGCACTCTACCGGCTCGACCGGGAAGCGGCCCTCCTCACATATTTCGGAGAGGGCCACACCTATGCGAGTCCGGGAAACCTGCGAGATCTACATGACCGGATTCTCGACTGGCTGGCGCGCTATCTGGGGCCGCCCACGCCGCTCGATCCGCTCAGTCCAGTGCCTGGCCCAGGTCTCCAGGACCGCCAGCAGTAGGGGACGGTTGCTGAGAGGACTCCATACCAGACGCTCCGGCGTCAGTTCGCGCTCCAGATCGACCCGGTCGATAAGGCGGTGTTCACTCAGCAGACCGTCGAGGAGAAACGGACGGAGCTCGGCGAGGCTGGAGAGGACGACCCGGCCATAAAACTGGCTGAGGTCGCCCTTGTCCCGGCGTTCGAGAATCGAGGGCGGCAACCGCTCGAAGAAGGCGACGCGAGCCAGTCCCCGATCTCTGACGCCCAGGATCAGACGATCCGCAGGGACCGCCATGACATGCTCGATCACCGGCTGGGTGAGGAGGGGATGCAGGAGTTGGGCCGCCCTCGCCCGTCGGCAATCGCTCCAGAACAGCTGGCAGTTCGCCAGCCGGAGGATCTGGCCGCGCTTCGCCGGTGGTATGTCATCGGCGTCGGCGAGCCAGGGATGGCGGCGGCGGACCGGGCTCGAAGGCCGCGGCGGCCAAAGGGCCAGGCCGCCCAAGGTCCAGGCCGAATGGCGCGTCCAACGTCCGACGTCGGCCCAGTAACGCGGGTCCAGACCACCCAGCCCTTCTCGGCGACGTCGGTCGATGACCACCTGGGGATCCGGAGCCTGGAAAAATACGGCATCCCCGCCCTGTCCCGTGATCAGGGCGGTGGCTCCGAGGCGGCCGATACGCTGGGCCACGTCCTCGTCGTAAGCTACGTCGACGCCATGAAGCGCGGGACGGAAACCCCAGCCGAGGGGCGCGAGCTTCTCCGGCGTGATGGGCGCGACCGGCTTGCGCGCCATCGTAAGGCGCGCACCACTTTTGTCAGCCGCAGCCTTTGCATAGGCGCGTTCGTCGCCCTCGGCCCAGTCCCCGAAATAATTGACGTAGGACGCCTTGGACCCTGCACCGACGGCCGCAAGGCTGCTGGAGACGATCGCGGAGTCCAGCCCGCCAGAGATTTCGCCGAGCAGGATCGAATGCCCTTCCGATACGCCGGCCACGGCGCCATCGACCACGCGGCGTAGGGCGTCGGGCGAGTCGTCCCAGGACCGCCCCCGGCAAGCGTCCGCGGGACGCCACACGGCGTGCGCCTCAAACTGATCACCGACCAGGGCGACGTCGCCCGGCGTAACCGAGGTTAGTCCACGCAGGGGCGGCCGATCGCTCAACAGACCGGGCTGGTCGGCGATCTCGTCCAACACGGGCCAGTCGATCGCGACCGCCTCCGGCAGAAGCAGATCGACCTCGGGCGGCAGTTGATCTGCGGCGACACGAAGCCCCCCGCGACGCCAGGCCAGGCAGTCGATCGCCCCGCTCGGGTCACGCAGCAGGCCGAGGCGGTCGTCGTCGGTGCCCCAGGCCAGGATGTATCGCCCCCAGCCGGCCCGGACGGCGCTGCGGCCCAGGTCGATCGGACCGCGGCTGCCGCCAATGACGGCGGACAGGGCCTGATCACGCCAGCGATACTCCCCGATAAGGACATGACGGCGTTGCACGAGACGCACGTTCAGCGGCGAGCGCGGTCCCAGATAGACCTCCAGGCCTCCCACCGAGATCGCGCATCGCCACCCGACCGCCTGAAGGGCTCCGCGCGCCCGGTCCAGGACGGCGGCGTCTTCGGCGCTGGGCCGGCTCGTCTGAATGACCAGATACCCGCGATCGGCCCAGGTCATCGGCAATAGATCGGGCTGTAGGCGGTCAGCCGTTCCACATCGTCGTTCAGACACAGACCGTCGGTCTGAACCCAGCAGTGGGCCATGAACGGGAAGAGCCTCACGCCGAAGACCCAGTCGGCCCGCAGCCCGCGTCGGCGAAGGAAACGCATCAGCAACGCCGATCGAACGAGACATTCGCCCTCGATCGGAAGCCAGGGCGCGAGCCGCCAGAAGGTCCGCGCCGCTTCGGCGACGCGGTCTGGCGTCCGATCATTCCCATCGTCGGCTGCGCCGGCGAGGTAGGCCTCGACCCCGGCCCCCGATCTTATGCGGCGCATCTCAGCCGTGGCGGCCAATGCCGCCCCCCAATCGAGAAGGCTCGCCGCCCGGGAAGGCCGCCCGTGGATCACGGTCTGTGTCGGCCGGGGCGGCGGCGGCGGCATGCGCGGTCGTGGTCCCTCAGCCAGAAGTCCGGCCTCAGCCAGGGCTCGCCCGACCATCCCCGCGCCAAAGATCGGGGCGCCGTCCGCGCCGCGGATCAGGTCACCGGCGCCATTGGGCAGGCAAAGATAGCTGTCGGCGGCCAGGTCGAGCAGGACCATGGCGTCGCCGACATAGGCGACATGCACATCGCCTCTCAGATCAGAGCCCATCGCCGTATCCTTCAAGGCGACAAGGCGCCGGCCTCTGGGGCCGACGCCTTGCGACAGGTCAGCGGGCTGCGCCGCCCATTTCCCAGCGCTGCACCGGGATCAGCTCCAACTGGCCTTCCTCGGAGTCAGCCCGCGTCCGCGTTTCGGCCGCGCCCAGGCGGACGACCTCGGCGCGCACCCCGGTGTCTTCGTAGGTGAAGACAGGGTTGAGCTCGGTCTTCGGGCCGGGACCGGTGGCGCGGGTTTCCTGGCCGGCGGCGCCGAGGCGCTGCAGGCCGATGCGACCGCCATCGTCGTCGTAGTGATAGATCGGATTGAGTTCGGCCTTCTCGACGCCGACCTCCGCGCGGGTTTGGCTTTCGGCCGATCCGAGGCGGATCAGGCCGGACAGGGTCTTCAACATGACATTGCCTCCTAAAGCCGGAACGGGATGCTCCGGCTGGACAGCAAGTCGTCCAACGCCCTCTATTTTCAATCTATATTTGATCAATACTTTCCGCTGATTTTCGCATCATGGCGAACACAGGCTGCGCATGCGCTGCTCGCTCACTGTGGTAGGTCTCGACTACCGGTGAGAGATGATCGAGCCGCGCCTGAGAAAGCAGGCCTTCCATGCGATCGACGACCTCGGAGGGAAGCGGCGCCACACGCTCCTCAACGATGCGAATCGGCCTTAGCTGCGCCACCGTTCGGCGATGAGCGCGGACAAGAGCTCCGTTTCCGGACGCCTCGACGAGTTGGGCGAAGAGCCGTTCCAAGCGCTCCTGCGGGGCCCCCGCTTTCTCCGCGACGGGCCAGACGAGGCTGCTCCCGCAACGGATGAGCGCCCATTGCGCCAATCGCCCGTGGAGCTCGTAAAGTTCAATGATATCCGACGAGCTGGGACTGAGCGCGAAATACCCGCGCCCAGGTCGATGCTCGATGACGCCCTCGCCGGCTAGCCGCGCGAGCGCCTCGCGTACGGGCGTCGGGCTTAGCCCCAGTTCCTCGGCGACGGCTGTCGTGACCAGCGGCATGCCCCAGCCGAACCGGCCGGCTCCAGCGAACTGGGTGAGGGCCGTCAAGGCGAGGTGATAGGGATCCCTTATCTTCACGACGTTTCGCCTTCCGTCTCCGGAATCGCTACGCCCAGGAAGTCTTTGGCATGGCGGATCATCCCGCTCGTCCCTTGGCGGACGTGGATCGAACGAAAATTCTACAGGTTTCGTTAGCAACCCGCATGTTGTTTGCGCCTTTCCGCAAGCTTTAAACACCGTTTCCTTGGCGCCTTTCATTTGAAGCGTCGTTGGCGCATTTTTCAACCAGTAGGGGTTCTGAGGCGTAAGTCCGGCAGCCTCGAGAACGACGAGGAAAGCCGACCGATGGATCGTGCCGAACGCCAGTCCCAGAGCGAAACCCTGTCGGCTGCGCTTCGCCTGATCCGGACCCATCGCCGGATGAAGACAACCGAGATTGCTCAGGCGATGGGCATGGCCCTTCGATCATACGAACATTTCGAGTCCGGCGGCGGGCGCGTGAATCTCGAACGAATTCATCGCTTCGCCGAAGCGACGGATTGCGACGCCTACGCGATCCTGGCCGCGCTCGCTCTTGGATCACCGGAGTTCGCCCTGCGAACCGCCGACAACAAGTTGATGACGATTCTGATGGTCGCTTTGCAAGAGTTCGATGCCGAGGTCGGCGACGTGCTTGGCGAACTCGACGCCCGCACGATCATAAACACCTTCACCAAGGCGCTTAAGGATCTGGCCCTGCAGTCCGTGCGCCGCGACAGCGCCGCCAATGCATGGTTGCAGCAAAGGTTGGGAAAGTTGGTTGCGCCCGGCAACGGCGAGGACGGAGAATCCTCCGGGAATCCGACACCGTAGACGTCCCGCCGAGAACCTGCGGGCTTGCCGCAAACCCGCCGCTGGGTCTGTGTTTGAGCGCATGTCCGCGTATTCGTCCAGTAACCCGTTTCCCGGTTCGGACCTGACCGAACGTCTTTCCGACCGGCAGCGCCAATGTCTCGCCCTGGCGGCCCAGGGTCTGAGCTCCGCCCGGATCGCCGAACAGATCGGCATCTCGGGGCGGACCGTCGACGAACATCTGATGCTGGGTTGCCGCGCGCTCGGCGTTCGCACGCGTATCCAGGCGGTGGCGCGCCTGGCGGGCCAGGCGCGGCGACCCGGGGAACCGCGGACCTTCCTACCGTAGATTTCCGGCGGGAGGCTCGCGGGTCGTCAGCTCTCGGGCCGATCAGGTTTGCTTGGGGCTCTCGATGGAGCCCGCCTTGTTGGACCTCAACCTGATCCTCAGCCTGTCCCAGGCCTGCGCGCCGCAGGTGGCCCCGGAAACCCTGGCCGCCATCGCCTATGCGGAAAGCCGCTTCAACCCGGTCGCGATCGGGGTGAACCGGGGTCCGCGCCCATCCCGGCCGCCGCGTGACGCCGCCGACGCGGCGCGCATCGCCCGCGGCCTGCTGGCGCGCGGGGCGAATCTCGATCTCGGGGTGGCCCAGATCAACAGCGACAATCTGGATTGGCTCGGCCTGTCGGTCGAAGCGGCCTTCGACCCGTGCCGCAACCTCGCCGCCGCCGGCGTCGTCCTGCGTGCGGGCTATCGGCCGGCCGAGGGCGTCGATCGGCAGACGACGCTGAGGGTCGCGCTCTCCCGGTACAACACCGGCCATCCCGAGCGCGGCTTCCGTAACGGCTACGTCGGCCGGGTCGAGGCCGCCGCCGCGTCCCTGGGCGTCCTGCCCCTGGGGGACGTTCGTCCTGCAACGGACGACAGCCCCGCGCAGCCGGCCACGCCGCAGTCCCCGCCGCCCGACTGGGACGTCTTCGCACGCGCCCGGATCAGCGCCGTCCTCACCTTCACAGCCGCCCCAGACACGGAGTTCTGAGATGACCGCACGCGCGAACGCCCGCAGGGTCGGCGCCGCCGGCGCTATCGCCCTCGCCGCCAGCCTTCTCGTGGTTCAGCCGGCGCTCGCCTCGGCCAATGTCGAAGGCCTTCTCCAGAACGTCGTCGACATGCTCACCGGCAATACCGCCCGTCTGTTGGCGGTATTGGCGGTCGTGATCGTCGGCATCCTGTGGATGTTCGGCCTGTTCGACCTGCGCCGGGCGGCGATCGTCGTGCTCGGCATCGTCGTGGTCTTCGGCGCGGCCGAGATCGTCAACCTCATCACGGGCGGCGCCTGATGACCGTCGCCCCGCCCTGGCTGTGGATCGGGTCGGCGTCGGCCTTTCTCGCCCTGTGTCTGATGCTCGGCCTGAAGCTGATCTCGCCCAAGCGGTTCGCCCAGATCCTCGCCGGTCTCGGCTCGGGCCTGGCGATCGGCTTGGCCCTGACGCGCCTGTCGGCGGGAGGGCCCCATGGCTAGCGAACGTCTGACCGAGGATCCGCTGTTCCTGGCCTGCACGCGGCCGGCGATGATCCTCGGCGTGCCCATGGAGGCGATGGGCGTCAATGTCATCGTGTCGGGCGTCGTCTTCCTCGTCGGCGGCAGCCTGCTTTATCTGCTCGTCGCCCCGGCCCTGCACCTGGTGTTCCGGGCGATCTGCCGGGCCGACCACAACGCCTTCCGGCTGCTCTTCGTCTATGTCGACACCAAGGGCCGGTCGCGCAACGCGGCGCTCTGGGGCGGGAGTTCGGCGTCGCCCCTTCCCCTCGTCCGCCGCTATCGTCTGGCGGAGCTGTCCCGTGGCTGAGGGCGGCGTTGCTCCGGCGCGGCTGCGGCGCGAGGCCGACGCCCGACCGCATCTGCCCTACGCCCGTCACGTCTCGGACCATGTGGTGGCGCTCGACAGCGGCGCCCTGATGATGGTGTTTCAGGTCGACGGGGCCAGCTTCGAGACCGCCGACGCCCGCGATCTCAACGACTGGCACGTCAAGCTCAACCAGGCCTGGCGCAATCTCGCCGACGACCGTCTGGCGGTCTGGCATCATGTGGTGCGACGCCCGGTCGAGCTGGAGCGGTCGGCCGGCTTCCGCTCGGCCTTCGCCGGCGAGCTCGGCGCCCTCTACGACGACCGTGTCGCGGGACGGCGGCTCTGGATCAATGAGTTGTTCGTCACCCTCGTCCTGCATCCCGGTCGGGACGCCGGCGACCGCGCCGCGGCGCTCGCCAAACGCCTGAAGGCGGCGCGCCGCCACGACGCCGAGGTCGAACTCGCCCATCTCCAGCGCATCGAGGAGGCCGGGCGCGATCTGGTTCAGTACCTCGGGCGCTATGCGCCGCGCCGGCTCGGCCTCTACGAACGCGGCGGCCTGTGGTTCTCCGAGCCGATGGAGGTCATGCGGCTGGTCCTGACCGGGCGCCGGTCGTCGGTCCCGATCGTGTTCGGCCACCTCGGTTCGGCGGTCTATACCGTGCGCGCCATCTTCGGGCGCGAGACCCTCGAGCTGCGGGACGCCGCCGAGGCGCGCTACGCCGGCGTCCTCGCCGTCAAGGAGTATCCGGCCACGACCCGGCCGGGACTGTGGGACGAACTGCTGAGCGTCCGGTTCGGCTTCGTGATCAGCCAGTCCTTCGCCTTCCTGTCCAAGGCCTCGGCCCGCGCGGTGATGGAGCGCAAGCAGAACCAGATGGTCTCGGCGCGGGACCGCGCGGCCTCGCAGATCACCGGCCTGTCGGACGCGCTCGACGATCTCGTCAGCAACCGCTTCGTCATGGGCGAGCACCAGGCCTCGATCCTCGTCCATGGCGACACCCCGACGGCACTGGCCGAGCACCTGTCCAAGGCCCGCGCCATCCTCGCCGATTCCGGCCTCGTCGTCGCGCGCGAGGACCTCGGCCTCGAGGCGGCCTTCTGGTCCCAGTTCCCCGGGGCTTTCGCCCGTCGCACCCGGCCGGCGGCGATCACCTCGCGCAATTTCGCGGCCCTGGCGCCGTTCCACGCCCATCCGGTGGGCAAGGCGCGCGGCAACCACTGGGGCGAGGCCGTCGCGGTGCTCCGCACCACGGCCGGTTCGCCCTTCTGGTTCAACTTCCATGTCGGCGATCTCGGCCACACCTTCATCTGCGGGCCTTCGGGGTCGGGCAAGACCGTGGTCCAGAACTTCATGCTGGCGCAGTTGGAGCGGTTTGACGCCCAGCAGCTCTTCATCGACAAGGACCGGGGCGCCGAGATCTTCGTCCGCGCCTGTGGCGGGACCTATCTCGCCCTGCGCAACGGCGAACCGACCGGCTTCGCCCCGTTCAAGGCCCTCGCCCCCAGTCCCGCCAACCGCGCCTTCCTCGTCCGCCTGGTCCGGACCCTCGTCGCCCGGCCGGACGAGACCCTGACGGTGCCCCAGGCCCGCGCCATCGATCAGGGCGTGGCCGCGCTGGAGGCCCTGCCGCGAGAGCGGCGATCCATCGCCGCCCTGCGCAGCCTCCTCGGCCAGGGCGACGCCAGCGGCGTGGGCGCGCGGCTGGAGCGTTGGCAAAGGGGCGGTCCCCTCGGCTGGGTCCTCGACAATGACGAGGACGCCCTCAGCCTGGAGGCCCGCTTCGCCGGCTTCGACATCACCCAGGTCCTCGACCACGACGAGGTCCGTACGCCAGCGATGTTGTATCTGTTCCACCGCATCGCCGACCGCGTCGACGGTCGTCGCCTCGTCCTCGACATCGACGAGTTCTGGAAGGTCCTCGGCGACCCGGCCTTCACGGAACTGGCCCAGGATGGGCTCAAGACCTGGCGCAAACAGAACGCCCTGATGGTGTTCGGCACCCAGTCGCCGGCCGACGCCCTGCGCTCCCCGATCGCCCACGCCATCCTCGAACAGTGCGCGACCAAGATCTTCCTGCCCAACGCCCACGGCCAGGCGCGCGACTATATCGACGGCTTCGGCCTCACCCAGGAGGAGTTCCGTCTGGTGCGGGAGGTCCTGACCCCGGAGTCGCACCGTTTCCTGGTCAAGCAGGGCCACGACAGCGTGGTCGTGGAACTGGACCTGAGCGGCATGGACGACGCCCTGGCGGTCCTGTCCGGCCGCACCGAAACCACGGCCCTGCTCGACCGCCTCCGCGCCGAGGTCGGCGACGACTACGCGCTGTGGCGCGATCCCTTCCATGACCAGAGGAGGTTCCTGTGAGAGCCCGCATCCCCTTCGCTGCGGCGGCCGCCGCCCTCGTCCTCGCCTGCGCGCCGGCCGTCCAGGCGCAGCAGATCGTCCACGACCCCCGGGCCCTGGCCCAGATGGTCGAGGAGGCCCGCACCACCCTGGACCAACTGAGAGCGCTGCAGACCCAGATCGAGCAGGGCCAACAGCTCTTCGACAGCCTGAACGACCTGTCGGGCGTCAACGCCTTGGCCGCTGAACTCGGCCTGCCGACGGTGCGCAATCCGCTGCCGGACATGCGCGCCTTGCGCGCCGCGGCCGACGGCGATCTCTCCGCCCTCGGCGACCTCGCCGACCGCGCCGACGCCATCCGCCGCGACACCCGGCTCTACACGCCGCCGGCGGGCGATCCGGGTTCAGCGGAAGCCTATTATCGCGACAGCCTCGAACGCGCCGGCGCCCGCACCGCGCGGGATCTCGCCATCGGCGAAGCCGTCGGCGGCGCGGCGGATCGCCGCCTGCAGGGTCTGGAGACGCTTCGCTCCGCCCTCGACACCGCGCCCAACGCCCGCGCGGTCATGGACCTGGAAGCCCGCCTCGCGGCCGAACAGGCCCTGATCCAGAACGAGCAGGTCCGGCTGCAGGGTCTCGCCCTGACCCAGGCGGCCGAGGCGCGGCTGGAGGAGCAGCGCGCCCGGGAACGGGCCGAGGCCGCCCGGGCGGCCCGCATGGATGTCTACGAACGGGCGTTCCGGTGAAACGGTCCGCGCTGCTCGTCGCTCTCGGCCTCGTCGGCTGCGGGGCGACCGACCGGACCGCTGAAGACTTCGCCGCCGATCCCGAAGCGGCCGAAGCGATCGTGGCGGCATGCGACGCCGGCCGCACCAACGACGAATGCGAGGCGGCGCGGCGCGGTCTGGCCGACGCGCGGCGCGAGGCGCGGATGCGCGCCTATGAGCGGGCCTTCTGAGGAACCCGACGATGAGCTTTCGCGTCTTCGAGCCCAGCTACGACTTCATCGACGAACGGCTCAACGTCTTCCTCGGCGACCGTCTGTCGTCGGTGATCGCCGAGGTCGAGGGACCGCTGCGCATCGCCCTGGTCCTCTATGTCGTGCTCTATGGCGTCGCCATCCTGAGGGGCGCGATCAGCGAACCGGTGATGGATTTCGCGGTCCGGTCGCTGAAGCTGGCCTTCCTGTATTTGCTGGCGACCACGGCCGCCTATTCGACCTTCGTCACCGAGCCGCTGTTCACCGGCCTGCCCAACGCCCTGACCCGGGCCGTCAGCGGCGCGGACACGCCCAGCGTCGGCGCGGCCTTCGACCAGTTCTTCGCCTATGCGGCCTGGCTGGGCGAGGACATCTCGCGCGAAGGCTCGGCCTTCAATCCCGGTCCCTGGGTGGTTTCGGCCGCCGTCTTCATCATCGGCGCCCTGGCCGCCGCCCTCGGGTTCGGCGTGGTGCTGGTGGCCAAACTGGCTCTGGCGCTGCTCGTCACCCTCGGCCCCATCTTCATCGCCTGCGCCCTGTTCGACGCCACCCGCCGCTTCTTCTTCGGCTGGCTCAGCCAGGCGGTGAACTATCTCGTCCTGTTCGCCCTGATCATCGTCATCTTCCAGCTGGTCCTGTCGCTCGTGCGCGACCAGTGGGGCGCGATCCAGGGAGCCGACCCGATGATCGGCGGGCTGATCTTCATCGCCCTGTGCCTGCTCGGGGCGATCTTCTTTCTGCAGACCCCGGCCATCGCCGCCGGCATCGCGGGCGGCGCCAGCGCCGGCCTCGCCGACTTCGCCAACGCCGCGGCCCTGGGCGGGAGCGGCTCGGGCCGCTCCCAAGGTCCGCAAGAAGCCAGCCGCCAGCCGCCCAGGGGCGGCGGCACCATCCGACCGAGAGGCGCCTGACATGACCTATCGCTCCCTCCTGTTCGCCGGCCTGATGCTGCTGGGCGCCTGCGCCCACCGGGGCGATCCGGCGTTGCCGACCTGCGACGGCTCGGCCCGGCGGCCCGCCAATCCCCACGGATCGGTGCTCGCGCCGCAGACCGAACCCCCATCGGTCCCCGAGGCCGTAAGCTCGGACACGGGAGGCTGCGCATGAGCGGCGTCCCCTCCCCTGAACTGAAGCGCTACTTCACCGAGGCGCGACGCTGGGATCAGGACCGGCTGGCCTCGGCGCTCCGGTCCCGACGCCTGGCCTGGTCGGCCGCCGCCCTGGCTACGGGGCTAGCAGTGATCGCGACCGGCGCGGTGGCGATGCTGACCCCGCTGAAGTCCACCGAACCTTTCGTCATCCGGGTGGACCAGACGACCGGGGCGGTCGATGTCATGCGCGGCCTCTCGGCCGAGGATGGGCCGGTCCGCTACGACGAGGCCGTCAGCAAATATTTCCTCGGCCAATATGTGCGCCAGCGCGAGGGCTACCTCGATCCGGCCGCCGAGGACGCCTTCCGGCTCGTCTCCATCCTGTCGGCCCCGGCCGAACAGCGGCGCTGGGCCGATCTGTTCCGCGGCTCCAATCCCGCCAGTCCGCAGAACCTCTACGGCCGAGACGGCGAGGCCATCATTTCGATCCGCGCCATCGGCTTCATCAACGACGGCGTCGCCAACGTTCGCTTCCACCGCACGGTCCGTCAGGCCCAGCAGACCGTGGAGAGCGACTGGATCGCCACCATCGCCTTCACCTACACCCGCGCGCCGATGTCCGAGCCGGATCGTCTGAGGAACCCCCTCGGCTTCCAGGTGACGTCCTACCGCGCCGATCCGGAGGTCATCCGATGAGACGCTCGCCTTCCCTCCTGGCCCTGATCGCCGCCCTCGCCCTCGCGTCCCCGGCCGCGGCGCAGGCCCCGCTGGACCCGCGGATCCGCGAGCTCACCTATGATCCGGCGGCCGTCTACCGGATCGCCGGGGCGTTCCGCACGGCGACCCAGATCGTCTTCTCGCCGGAGGAGACCATCCGCCATGCCGCCATAGGCGACAGCGTCGCCTGGGAGGTGGCCGCCGAAGGATCGGTGCTCTTCCTCAAGCCTCGGGAACGTCATCAGGCGACCAACCTTCTGGTCGTCACAGAGCGCGAGGGTGCGGTCCGGCACTACGCATTCGAACTGCTCGCCCGCGAGCCCGGCGACCGGACGGCGATCGCCTATCAGGTCCGGTTCCGCTACCCGGCCGACGAACAGGCCCAGGCGGCCGGTGCGCTGGCCGTCCAGGCCGCAGCCGTCGAGCAGCGCCTCATCGGACTGGAGCTGGAGCGAGGCGTGGTCGAGGGTCCCCGCAACCTGGCCTGGTCGGCCCAAGGCGACGCCGCCTTGCAGCCGAGCGAGGTCAGCGACAACGGCCGCTTCACCGTGCTGCGTTTCCCTGGCGTCCAGGCCCTGCCCGCTGTGTTCGAAGTCGGCGAGGATGGATCGGAGCGCCTGGTCCCCTACGACGTCCGCGGCGAGTTCGTGGTGATCCACGGCGTGACGCGGGGTCTGCGGCTGAGGCGGGGCCAGTCGGTCCTGTGCCTGTTCAACGACGCCTATGACGCCCGTGGGGTCGGCGTGGGCACCGGGACGGCCTCGCCGGTCGTCGATCGCGCGCCCCTCGGAGGCCGGTCATGAGTGCGCCCGACCCCACGCCGCCGGCCGACGCGCCTCGCCCGCCCTCCGCGCCGGCCGATCGCGGCGTCTCGCCGATTGCCGGACGGCTCGGCGGTCGGCAGGGCAAGGTCATCACCCTGGCCGCCCTGGCCGTCGGATGCGGCGTCTTCCTGATCGCCAGCTGGGATCGCGGTGATGCGGGCAACGCCGAACCGGCCCGTCGCGACGAGCCCGCCCGGCAGACGACGCCGTTCGAGCCCGCCCGCCGCGAGGCGCCGCCCTTGCTGAGCGACGCCGTCGTCGATCCCGACGCGCCGACCCTGACCGGCGAAGAGGCCATCCCGCCGCTCGAAGCCGCCCCCCGGGATGGCGCGACACCCCGTTCCGGCTCCAGTCCGGTGGAACAGCGGCGCGCCCTGGCCGAAAGCGCCCGGCGCGCGCCCGTGCTCGCCTATAGCCGGGCGGCGGGCGGCCAGCCGGGGGCGCCGCCGATCTCGACGACGCCGACGCCTCCGGGCGAACCGACGTCGCTCGACCAGCTGCGTCAGCTCACGCCCGTGGGCCAGACGCGCGCCGGCCGCCTGCCGGACCGCAACCTGCTGGTCACGGCGGGGACCAGCGTGCCCTGTGTCCTGCAGACGGCCCTGGACAGCACCACGCCCGGCTATGTGACCTGCGTCCTGCCGCGAGACGTCTGGTCCGACAACGGCGCCGTGGTCCTGATGGAGCGCGGCACCCGGGTTCTGGGCGAGTATCGCGGCGGCCTTCAACAGGGCCGCCGGCGGCTGTTCGTGCTCTGGACCCGGGCGGTGACCCCGACCGGGGTGGCTGTCGCCCTGGCCTCCCCGGCCGCCGACGCCCTGGGCCGATCGGGGTTCGACGGCGTGGTCGACACCCATTTCTGGGACCGGTTCGGCGGCGCCCTGCTGCTCTCCATCGTCGACGACGGCGTCTACGCCGCCGCCGGCCGGAACGACGGCGCCTCCTCCATGGCGCGCGTCCCGTCCGACGCGGCGAGCATCGCCCTCCAGGGCTCGGTCGAGATCCCGCCGACGCTGCGCAAGGGCCAGGGCGCCGAGGTGTCGATCTTCGTGGCCCAGGACTTGGATTTCGCCGGGGTCTATCAGCTGCGGTCGCGCTGATGGACGACACCTCGGTCCTCGATCACTACCTCGCGCCGCTCCGCCCTTTCCTGGAACCGGCGACCGTCACCGAGGTCGTCATCAACCGGCCCGGCGAGGTCGGGGTCGAGGCCGACGGGGTCTGGCGCTGGTCCGAAGCGCCGGAGCTGACCGAGGCCTGGCTGCGCACCCTGGCGGTGGCGGCCGCGGCCTATACCCGTCAGGACGTGGGCCCTGAACAGCCGATCTGTTCGACCACCCTGCCCGGCGACGTGCGCTGCCAGATCGTCCTGCCCCCGGTGGCGGCGGACGGCGGCCTCTCCCTGACCCTGAGAAAGCCGTCGCGGCGACGCCTCGGCCTGGCGGAGTTCGCGGCGGCCGGCCTGTTCGATCAGGTCGCGGACGCCCAGGCGGAGGCCACGGACCTGGCCGACGCCGAACTGGTGCGTCTGCGCCAGGCCGGGGATTGGCCGGGGTTTCTGACCCTGGCGGTCGCGGCCCGACGCAACATCCTGATCTCCGGCGCGACCGGCTCGGGTAAGACCACCCTGGCCAAGGGGCTGATCGAACTCATCCCGGACCATGAGCGCCTGCTGACCATCGAGGACACCCGCGAGTTCGTGGTGCCGCACCGCAACGTCGTCCATCTGGTCTATTCCAAGGACGGACAGGGTCTGGCCCGGATCGGCCCCAAACAGCTTCTGGAAAGCGCCCTGCGCATGCGGCCGGACCGCATCCTGCTGCAGGAGTTGCGCGACGGCACGGCCTTTTTCTACCTGCGCAACGTCAACTCCGGCCACCCCGGCTCGATCACGACGGTGCATGCGGATTCCGCCGCCCTGGCCTTCGAACAGCTCACCCTGCTGGTGCGGGAATCCGAAGGCGGGCGAGACCTGCCGCGCGAGGACATCCGCGCCCTGCTGCATCTGCTCGTCGACGTCGTCATCCAGATGAAGAAGGTCGACGGGCGCTTCCGCGTGACGGAGGTCTGGCATGACCCGGTTCGCAAGCGCCAGCCCGGGGGCTAGGGCGGCAGCGGTCGCGCTCAGCGGCCTGCTCGCCTTGAGCCTTCTGGCCGTCCTCGCTGTCCTCGTCGCCCTGGTCGGTCTGGGCCAGTTCTCCGGCGCCATCGATCCGGCCAAGGTTCCCGGTTGGCTCTGGTACTATCGCCAGGACCCCGAGGTGCGCCGCTGGTTGACCGTCGGCGCCTCGGTTTCGGCACTGGTCGGCGGCGTTCTCGTCGCGGCCGTCCTGCTCGCCCGACGCCGGCCCCTGCACGGCGCCGCCCGGTGGGCCTCAGGGTCGGAACAGCGGCGCGCGGGTCTGCGGGCGCATCGCGGCATCGTCCTGGGCCGGGCCGACGGCGACTTCCTCATGGCCGACGGTCCCGAGCACGTCATGCTCTACGCCCCGACCCGCACCGGCAAGGGCGTCGGCGTGGTCATCCCCAATCTCCTCGCCTGGCCGGACTCTGTGGTCGTGCTGGACATCAAGCGCGAGAACTTCCTCGCCACGGCGGGCTATCGCGCCGAGTCCGGCCAGACCGTGCGTCTGTTCGATCCCCTGGCGCGGGACGGCCGCACGGCCCGGTTCAACCCGCTGGGCCATGTCGATCGCACGGACCCGATCGCGGTGCTGGACGAGCTGCAGCGCATGGCGGCGATGCTGTTCCCGGTCCACGAGCGGGCCGATCCCTTCTGGGCGGAGGCGGCGCGGACCGGGTTCATCGGCGTGGGCGGCTATGTCGCGGCCACGCCCGAACGCCCCTTCACCCTTGGCGAGATCTTCCGCCAGCTCACCGCCGGCGACGCCCGCGCGCGGCTGCCCCGGATCGTCGCGGCCCGGGATCAGGAGGGTCGCCCCCTGCCCGGACCGGTCGTGGCCGCGCTCACCGATTTCACCAGTTCCAGCGAGAACACCTTCGCCTCGGTGCGCCAATCGATCACCACCCGGATGGGGCTGTGGCTCAATCCCCGGGTCGACGCCGCCACCGCCGCGTCGGATTTCGACCTGCGCGACCTGCGCGGCGGCCGTCTCTCCCTCTATCTGGGCGCCACGCCGGACAACATGCTGCGCATCCAGCCGCTCTACGCCCTGCTCTTCCAGCAACTGGTCGACCTGAACAGCCGCGCCCTGCCCGGCCCCGCCGACCGACCCGCCCTGATCGTGCTCGACGAGTTCGCCCGTCTCGGGCCGGCGCCGGTCCTCGCCCACGCCTTCGCCTGGGTCGCCGGCTACGGCCTGCGGCTGCTGGCGGTGCTTCAAAGCCCGTCGCAGCTGAGGGCGATCTACGGCCCGGACGTGGCCGAGGAGGTGATGACCAACTGCGGGGTCGAGATCGTCTTCGCGCCCAAGGAGCTCAAGATCGCCCAGGAGCTCAGCGATCGGCTCGGCGCCTATACGACGGACGGCCGCAGCCGCAGCCGGCCGACGGGGCTCAGCCCGGGTCGGCGCAGCACGACCGTCTCCGACCAGCGCCGGGCGCTCATGCTGCCCCAGGAGCTGATGCAGCTGCCGCAAACGGCCCTGATCGTGCTGAAGGCCGGCCTGCCCCCGGTCCGGGGCCGGAAGATCGCCTATTTCCGGGAGCGCGTCTTCCAGCGCCGGCTGCGGCCCGCCCCCGACCTCGCTCCGGTCGCCGCGCCGACATCGCCCCCCGCTCTGGAGGAGGATCCCATGGATTTCGACGTCATCGCGCGCGCCTTCGCCGCCGAAGGCCTGCCGCCGCCAGAGGCCGGGGCGGATGAAGACGCCATCGGCGCCTGGCTGGACCGGGTCGTCGATACGGCCGTGCTGGAGCGAGAACCGTGAAGGCGCCCGACGCCGCCGCGCCGTCCAACCGCCTCGGTCCCGCGGGCCCGGCCGGATCGCGCCGCTCGACCGCCAAGGGCGACGTGCCCGAGGCGGTGCTGGACCGTTATCTGGTCGAGCGCGACCTGCGGGGCCGGCCGGAACGCTTCTTTCGCGATCATCGCGCGGCCGAGCCGATGTTCCGCGACCGCGGCGGTTCACTCGTCTCAAACCAGGCCTATCCGGACGCCGTCATCGACATGCTCAAGATCGCCCGGCATCGCGGCTGGGACCAGGTTCGGGTGTCCGGCGATCCGGCCTTCCGTCGCGAGGTCTGGATTCAGGCCCAGGCTCTGGGAATGGAGGTGCAGGGTCATAGACCGCGCGAACGCGATCGGCAGGCCGCCGGCCTCGACCGTCCATTGCCCGGGCGAAACCCTGAATCCTCGAAGGCGCGCGACGCGTTCGCCGAGCGTCTGGCGAAAGCCGCCATCGTGGTGGCCCGGCTGGTCCCCGATCCCGCGATCCAGACGCGCCTGCTCGAGGCCGCCTGGGCGCGCGCGGGCCGATCTCGCCCGACGGAGCGCGAACCGGCGCGCGGACGCGACCGGCAGCGCTAGCGGCGCGCCGCTTGCAAGGGGTTCTTCAGGATCCGCGCGCCGAAGCTGAACTCGATTCCGCCGGGGGAAGGTGCTTCGTCGTGCACCCACTATTCGGCGACCAGCCAGCGAGATCTTCGGAGAACGCTGGTAAGCTTAACGGCAAGTCTCTACCATTGGTGGAGAACACCCCACGTAATGAGGGTGGAGCAATAGGTCGAGGATGGCCCAAGCGGATCTTTTTGCAGTCGATCAGACAATCAGCCTCGATCTGCCAATTCTGAACTACGGTCCGGTCCAACTCGGCATCGGCCAGGTTCGCCGTATTGTCAGGTTCGACGAGAAGGTAGAGGCCAGGTCCGAGGGCGAGGTCTTCGTCTCCGCGCGCATCAAGGAGCCGCTGTACCGGCTGCCATCCGGCGAGACGGTCGTCGTCACCACGCGCAAGATCGCCACGCGCCCGCCGGAGGCGGACGCAGTCTTGTTTCGTGAGGCCGACGGCACATTGCGCTGGCTGAAACACCGCGCCCTTGAGGCGATCGATCAGCGTGTGGCCGAGGCGGGATGGAAAGTTGCTCTCGACGAACTGGCGAACGCATGGAACGGCCGGTTCTTGTTCCAGGCCGAGCGCCCGGAAGCCGACGGAACTGTCCGTCCCGGCAATGAAGGTCTGCGACCGCCGCAGGTCGGGGCGCTTCATGCGATCGGTGCACACTGGAGCCTGTACCAGCAGCCTGCCACGGTCGTGATGCCGACCGGCACCGGCAAGACCGAAACGATGCTGTCGACGATGGCTGCCTACGCCCGCAAGCCGGTGCTGGTCATCGTGCCGTCGGATGCCCTGCGTTCACAGACCGCCAGAAAATTCCTCAGCTTTGGATTGCTGCGGAGGCTCGGCGTCCTGCTCGACGGCGCCCCTAACCCCTATGTCGGCGTCATCACCAAGGTCCCCAAGAAGGCCGAGGATCTCGAGATCTTTGAGCGCTCGAACGTCGTCATCGGGACCATGAGCGCCTTGGCGGACGCTGAGGCGCTGTGGCCGCGCATCGCGGATGCCGTCGGCCTTCTGATCGTCGACGAAGCCCATCACATCGGCGCAAAGACCTGGAGCGGATTTCGGGAGGCCTTTCGTGGCAAGCCCACGCTTCAGTTCACGGCGACGCCCTTCCGGCGCGACGGCAAGCTCGTCGATGGTCATGTAATCTACAACTACCCCCTGCGGATGGCGCAGACTGACGGCTACTTCAAACCGATCACGTTTGACCCCGTCTACGAGCCGATCCTGGATCATGCCGATGAGGCTATCGCCACAGCGGCCGTGGCGCGGCTACGCGACGATCTCGCGGGTGGCTTTAACCATCTGATGATGGCCCGGTGCCGGACGATCGAGCGCGCGACGGCGGTGTTCGCGATCTACCGGCGCCTCGCACCTGATCTCAATCCGATCCTGCTGCACTCGAAGCTGAACGACACCGACAGCCGGGTGGACGATCTGCGCGCGGGCAAGCACCGGATCGCCGTCTGCGTCAACATGCTCGGCGAGGGGTTCGACCTTCCTGAACTGAAGGTCGCGGCCATTCACGACCTCCACAAGAGTCTTGCCGTCCTCCTCCAGTTCACCGGGCGCTTCACGCGCAGCACCGGCGACCGGATCGGCGACGCCTCGGTGGTTGCGAACATCGCCGAACCGAACGTGTCCAGCGCGCTGGAGCGGCTCTACAGCGAAGATGCCGACTGGAACCAGCTCCTGAGCGAGTTGAGCTCACAGGCGGCCCGCGAACACGCGAAGCTGATGGAGTTCCTGAATGCGTCCAAACGGCTTGACGACAGCCTCGACGACGACACGGCGATCTCGCACCAGTTGCTGCGCCCAACCTTGAGCACGCTGTTCTATGAGGCCCCGAATTTTAAGCCCCGAAGCTTCCATGCAGGACTTCCGGAAAGCATGATCCCCCATGCGGTGTGGCTGAACGAGGCGAGCAACACCCTCTTCTTCGTCACCCGCACCGAACCGTTCCTGAAATGGACGCGAGCACGCTCGGTTCGCGACCGAACCTGGGACCTCTTCATCCTGCATTACGACGAAGCCAGGAAGCTGCTCTACCTCTCGTCAAGCGACCATGATTCCGCGTTCGAGGACCTTGCGAAGGCGGTCGGCGCGACCAGGCTGATATTCGGCGACGTCATGTTCCGCAGCCTCGGCCGCATATCGCGTCTGCTGTTCCAGAATGTCGGGGTGAAGAAGCACGGTCGGCGAAACCTGTCCTACGCGATGTATACCGGCGCGGACGTGAAACAGGCGCTTGGCCTCTCGGAAAAGGCCGGCTCCGTCAAATCCAATCTCAGCGGCACCGGCTGGGAGGGCGGCCGTCAGATCACCATCGGCTGTTCTTTCAAGGGTCGGGTCTGGTCGCGTGAGCAGGGCTCGATCCCGCGCTTCACTGAATGGTGCGAAACCGTCGGCGACAAGTTGCTGGATGGAAGCATCGACACGTCGAAGCTCATCGACAATGTGCTGATCCCGAACGAGGTCTTCGCGCTGCCGGCGGCCGACCCGTTCAGCATCGAGTGGCCGCTTGAAATGCTGCGGCAGGCCGAAGAGCGAGTCACATTCAGGAACGGTACGAGCGAAGGCGCGATGACGAGCTTTGAGCTTGTCCTGGGGACGACTGATCGTGCGGCCGACGCCATCGACTTCGAGTTGGTCGAAGCGACGCGCGGAACGTGGGGAACCTTCCGTTTCAGGCTCGGCGGGGAACATGGATTCTCGGTCAGCCAGGTTGCCGGCGCCACGGTCCGCGTGACCGTGGGCAAGCTGCAGCAGACGCTCGCCGAGTATTTCTCGAACTACCCGCCGCTCTTCAGGTTGGTGGACCTGACGGAACTCGATGCGAACCTGCATATCGGGCCGCAAATCCCGCAGACCCTCGTCATCTCGGAGGATCGGTTTGAGACCTGGGAATGGGACGGCGTCGACTTCAAGAAAGAGAGCCTGTGGAAGGCAGGTGTGGAGCGGGCGGACTCCATTCAGGCGCACGCCGCCCAGCACTATATCGAGAGTGGCTTTGACGTCGTTTTCGATGATGACGCCGCCGGCGAAGCCGCTGACCTAGTGTGCATGAAGATCGAAGACGGATTCATCCGTGTGGCGTTCGTGCATTGCAAGTTCGCGGGCGGCGCGACGCCGGGGGAGCGCATCAAGGATGTTGTGGAGGTTAGCTCACAGGCGGTCCGATCGGCGAAATGGAGCGGCAAGTTCCCTCAACTTTGCCAGCACATCCGGAACCGCGAAGCGACACTGCGCCGGGCTGACCGGCCCACCCGATTTCTGGCGGGCTCGGCAGCCGATATAAACAAGATGGTCAAGCTCAACCGCGCGATGCCGGTAAAGCCCGAAGTCCTGATCGCGCAGCCCGGGCTGTCCAAGGCCAATCGCACGCCCGATCAGACGGTGGTGCTGGCGGCCGCCCTTACCTTCCTCCGGGAAACCATCGACGTCGATCTCACCATCGTTTGCAGCGAATAGGTACGGATATGCTGAAATGGTTGTTCGGCGCCAATGAGCGCGCCACAGGGGAGCCGGAGCCGCCGGCCGGGTCAAGACGGCGCATCAGCCGACAGTCGCTGGATGATGTCAGCCCTATCGTTCACATTCCCGAGCTGAATTTCATCGGCCATCAGGTGCGATCGGCGAACGGTCGTTTCATCCTGCTATGGCGCGACGGCAACGACGCCGGGACGGTCGGGGGCGCCAGACAGTCAGGCTTGGGGCGCTACTACCTTATCGACGGGGATCTTGTCGTAGCCGAAGGCCGAGTGGAGCGCCCCAATGACGGCCGGGTCGCAAACAACGGCACCTTCACGCTGAACGACTGGCGCTTCACGTCAGAACTCTGCGGCATGTTTCTGGCCTTCCGCGCCGATGGAAGTCCGATCATCGCGCGGACCTTCGCCGCCAACATCTTTGACAGCGGATTGTCCGACGATGGACGCTACGCCGTTTGCCAGGCCTGCAACGCGCCGAATTCAGAAGACAGTTCACGCCTGGTCATCTTCGACCTCGAAACCGGGATCGAGACGGGAAGCTGTGTGCCTGAATCGGGTTGGGCGGCGCGCTATGAGTTCCCGACGGATCGCCCGGTGGTGCGATTGCTCTACCTTAAGGGCGAAGGATTCGACTACGGCCTCGACGGTGCCTTCCTGGATCGTGACGCGTGGGTTGAGGCCTCACTGGCCAAGGGCGATGTGTATCTCGTGCAGAAACTGTTCCGTGCGACGGGCGATGCGCCCTCCCCGGAACTGGCAAACCGGCTTCTGATCAGCCTGAACGGCTTTCTCATCAACGCTGGCGATCTGGAGCCGCACACGCGCGCCCTTGCATTGAAACTGAAGGGCGCCTGCTGCGAAATCCTCGAGGAGTTCCCGAAAGCGCTGCGGAGCTACGACGCGGCCCTGGCGCTTGATCCAAAGATCGGCGTCAAACGCCGGGCAGAGCAGCTCCGCAAGCTGACCGGCAGTTAGGTCGGTTACTCACCGTCGTCATCATCGTCGGCGGCGGCGAACCGGTCCAGCTCCAGCTCCAGCAAGCGCAGGCGGCTGTTGAACCCCGTGAAGATCGAGTTCGCGAGATCTCTGGGGAACCCCCGCGGCAGGCTGGCTTTGGTCGCCTGGATGGCCTCGGGAGCGTCAGCGACGAGTTGGGCGAACAGTCCGCGAATGGTCCCTTCGTCCAGGCCCGCTTTTGCGCCGGTCTGGTAGAAGTGCCGGGGCATGATGCCGTCGACTCGATAGTGTCGGCGGTCGCCTACGGCCATCGCCATCCGATAGCGGTTTCGCGTGAGTTGCCGGGCATCGTGGACGGGCTGAACGGATAGAACGTCGTAGAGAGGTGTGAGGCGGAAGCCGCTGCCGGGGTACAGAAATACGCTGAAGTTCTTTGCGTGCCCGTCGGTCGCACCGAGCAGCCAGAAGGCGATAATCGCCTTCATGAAAGCCTGACGATCAAGGGTCACCTCATCGCTCGCTCCGAGCAGATCGAGGCAGTCGATGATCCCAGGTCCGCCATCGTTCTCATACTTCTTCGTCCACGGCACCGAGAGCGCCTGGCAAAAGTCCTCCTGGGGCTGACGCAACAGGCGACCGTCGCGGGCGTAGGTGCGGTCAAAACGTTCGACGACAAGAACCCGCTTCCGACCGAAGGTCTGAATTTCGACATTGGCGGTGTCGAAGCCGAGCGCGCGCAGGAAGGTCAGACAGAGGTATTCGTTCTCGACGCTGTTGGAAAAATCGATGGCGCTGCCCGGCACCTTGCCGATCTGCGGTTTAAAAATGTGGGTGGTCGGCGTGGTGCCGTTCGGCTTCAGCCATTGGCCGTCATGACGGAGGAAGGCGGTCTTGTCCTGAACGCCAGCGAGTGAAATCCGGAAGTGCTCGCTGTCGTCGAGCCCCAGAGGATTTGCGGTCAGATCATCCAGAATTTTCGCAATGGCGCGGTCAGTGAGGGGCTCACCCTCGATCTTGCCCGGCCGGGGCGGTTCGCTGCCTTCGGGCAGGAATTGCAGGGCGCCCACGCAGTCACGGCCAATGACGGCCAGGAGGCTGTAGGCGTCGATTCCCTCGGCATCGACCCGCGCGGCGACCCGCCCGCGGATCTTCTCATTGTCGGGCAGCAGGTTGTCGAACACGGCGACGACCGGCGCCCCGAGATAACGATCCTCGCGAAGCGGCAGCGAAAGCGACACCGGGATCGCGTGCTCCCACGCCAGCCATGAGGGATCGTACTGAAAATCGATGGCTCCGCTGGTTTCCCGGCGAAGGCGACCGACGAGCCTGCCATTGAGGAAAACCAGGAGGGGCGCATTGCTCCGTCTGCGGGCCATCAGAACAGGTCCCCGATTTCAGGCGCCCGGCCCCGGCTTCTGCGCCGCACGACGATTTCCAGCTCGAGCGCACCAAGAGCGGCGAAGAGGGTTTCAAGCGTGCCGGAGCCGCTTTCCAGATTGGATATGGTCGCCTGGCGTTTGCTCGCCTTGGTCGCGAGATCGCCTTGGGTCATATCCGCCAACTTCCGAAATCGGCGAATGGCTGCGGCGAGCTGTTTTTCACTGCGGGCGATGGGCTCCATGTGAAACTCCTTTCATCGCCACATACGGAAATCCGCATCATTTGTCAATATACGCTTACGCGCATAAATTTAGACAATACGGAAATGCGGATAAAACGACGTCATACGCAAAACCGCACGGGATAGCGCCCGAAGCCAGACTGCAGAATACCTAGGACCGGATAAATCAAAGGCGAGCGTGTCGATGTTCCGCGGAAAGCAGGTCAGGCATGCGCCGTCTGGCTGACCGAACGCGCCAGCCAGGTCGGCAGACGCGACCCGACGGACACCAGTTCCCCGAAAGCCGAAGGCCCCAGCTTCCGTTTCAAGGTCTCGAGCGCCGGTCCCGCCTTCTCCGGCCCGAGCCAGGCCAGGGCGCGAACCGCTTCGCCGGCCGGACGATCGGCCAAGAGCAGCTGCCATGCGGGCGCGTGCTGGAATTCCACCGTCTGCTTGCCGACGCTGAAGGTGCGGCTTCTCCCATTGGTCAGATAGATCATGCGGATCGGCACCTGGGTGGTCAGACCCAGGGCGTTCGCCGCTGCCGCACCGTTGGAGGCGACGACCTCGCCGCGCTGTTCGCCCACGGCGCGCACCACCTTCTCGACCGAGGGGGTGCGGGAGCCGAACCGGCTTTCCAGCGGGCGCATATAGACGCCGCGACCGGCGCGCATGAGCCGACCCCGGCGAACCAGCCGCGACAGGGCCTGGTCCACCGCGGCGCGCGTGCCCAGGTGCAGCAGCGACTTGGCGGCGATCGGCGCGCCTTCCGGCAGCGTCGAGGCGCGCTCCATGATCTGGTCGGCGAGTGCTTGCATGACAACCTCAGTGTCAGAAATATAGGATAACTTCTGACACTTCGCCAAGACGACGGCGGCGACTCCGATGAAGGCCTGCCTAGCGGTCACGCGTCCGCCCGGGGTCGCGCTGAGTCTCGCCTCTCTGTCGCAGCGCCTGATCCCGCGTCATCGGCGCCGGTCGCTCCCGCACGAACCGCTCCACCAGAGCGGCAAGGACGCGGTTCCCGGGCCGCTCCGACCGCGACAGACGCAAGGCTTCGCCCACCAGGACGCGCCGGATAGCCAACTCGCGCGCCCGGATCGCCTCCAGCCACGGCGCTTCGCCTCCACCCGTGGTGAGCGCCGCCCGATAGGCGACGGCGAGCACCTCGGGTAGAGGCCCCTGCCCCGCCGCGAACCGTTCCCGCATCTTGCGCACCGGAATCCGTTCCGCCTTGCGGGTCACGCCCCGCGTCCGCCGCGGCGTCGCCTCGGCCTCTATGGCTCGGTCGCGAAGCGCGCGGGCGAATCCTTCCCGCCAACCCTGCAGGTCCGCCTTACGCGGATTGAGCCGCTCGCCGTCCTGCCCGAGCCTTCGCACCGACAGATGGACATGCGGGTGCCGGCCTTCGTCATGGAGGGCGAAGACATAGGGAAAGCGTTCGCCGAAGGTCTCGGCCGCGAAGGCCCGCGCCGCGTCATGCAGGCGGACGGCGTCGGTTCCGGCCGGCATGCTCAGGATGATCGACAGGCTGATCGATGCGTCCCGTCTGCGTCCCGGCTCAAACGCAAACTCCTCGGCCCAGTCGCGCGCCAGATCCCGCACCTGTCCACGGCCTTCCAGCCGCTCCGCATCGGGGCCCTCCAGCGCCAGGGCGCCGTTGCGGCTGATGTAGTCCAGGTGCGCTTTCAGATGGGCGCCGTCCCGGGTCCGGCCGGTGATCTTCACCATCACCTCGGGTGCGCGCCGCGCCACCCGCGCGAACCGGGCGGACGGATCGCCACCGCCTCCGCGAGCCGGCCGCAGCACCGCGGGCGTGATCCGGGCGCGACGGATATCGACGGGCGGCCGCAGCACCTCATCGAACCCGCGCGATGACCGGAAGTCGGTCACGAGGCCGGCGCCCAGTAGGCGAGATTGCCCTCGAAGGCCTCGCCGAGCGCATCGACCCAGGCCGAGATTTCCACTTGGAAGGCGCCGAGTTGACCCAGCTCCAGATCCAGCACCGGGCCGTCCATCACGGCGGTGTTCAGGGCCCGGGCGATCTGGTTGACGTTCACGCCGATCCGCCTCAGTTCGCGGCGCACCTCGATCAGGGCCAGAGCTTCGGGCCGGCTGAACTGCGGCCGATCGTGGAGACGGCGACGGATGAGCGCCGCGCTCCACTGGGTCCGCGACAGGCCCATCGCGGCCGCCTCGACCTCCAGGAGACGCAGGTCCGCTTCGCCCAGACGCAGGGTCAGCTTGCCCGACCTGGCCGTGGTCGGCCCTTGCTCCGGCGCCGGCAGGGGCGCTTGGGCGGCGGCTTCCATGAGCCTTCGCAACAGCCGCGAGCGTCCGCCCTGACCGGCCGCGGCGGCGTCGAACCGGCGGATCAGATCGGGTGAAAGGCGAAGAGTGATGCGGTCCATCGGAGAGCGGGTTTGTCAGACATTGCCGGCGCAAAGCCTATCCTGCCCTAGACCGTCACCACCCTCGCCCCGTAGACCTCCGGTGCTGCCCGCCCTCCCCTCGGCGTCCGCTCCACGGCCGCTCGCCCGCCGCCCAATGGGCGCCCCAGCCGGACGGATCAGAAGGATGAGGTCTTCGCCGGCAGACGCCCGCGCTTTCGCGCGGGCGTCCTTCTTCAGCGGATCAGCAGCAGGGTCCGCCGTTGCAGCAGGCCGCGAGAAGCTCGCAGCAGGAAGCGGCGGCCTTGACCACCGAGTCGGGCGCGGCCGCGAAGGCAGCCGAGGCCGAGGTCAGCAGCACGAGGGCCGCGAGCGAAAAAGCACGTTTCATTGTTGATCTCCATGGATCGGTTTTTTGAGAAAGGATCGTCGGTGGAGATCAGGCTCGAGGAGGCGGGTCCTCCGCTTCCGGATCCACCCCGGCGAGGGGATCGACCGGCGACCAGGGACGAGGGCCGGCGGCGGGCGTCAGGGGAGCGATCGCGGCCGGCGTTGGAACGAGCCCGTGGCAGAGCACGGCGCACAGTCGGGCGCAGGTCATCTTCACGGGATCGCAGGGGCTGTCCGAGCCGGTGTCGTCGGCGGGCGCCATGGCCGTCGCCATGGGCGCGGCCGGCGTCTGCCAGGCCATGACCGGGCTCGACGCGAACAGCAGGGCGAACACGGCCAGAATGGCCGGCGCCCAGGCCGCAGTCGTTCGACGTCCGATCATCAAGCTCAATTCGTCCAGCAAGACGCCAAGGTTACAGCCCAGGTGAAGCGTGCGCCAGCCATGGCTGGCGCACGCCCCTGCGTCTTTACGTCTCCGGGTCAGCAGACTTGGCCGGCCCATGAAGAAAGTCGATCGCGCGCTGGGCGTGGGCGGCGGCGGAGAAGATCAACCGATTGTCCTGACGCAGCGCCTCGAGCCATGAGGCGAGATAGGCGGCGTGATCTTCGCGCGGCTCCAGGGCCAGCCCCAGGTCGGCGCAGAGGAAGGCGGCGCCGAGTTCGGCCACCAGTTCCTCCCGGGCGTAGCCGTCGTCTCCATGCCGACGGCGTCCGAGGTCGCGATCGAGCCGGCTGGAATGCCGGGTCCAGTGCGTCAACTCATGGCCGAGGGTGGCGTAGTAGGCTTCCGGGTCAAGGAAGCTCTCGAACACCGGCATCTGCACGAAGTCCGGTCCAGGCGCATAGAAGGCGCAGCCGCCGCCGTGGCGAACATCGGCGCCCGTCGCGGCGAAGAACGCTTCGGCTCGGGCGATCCTTTGACCGAGGTTCACGACCGGCGCGGGCGCCGGAGCGTACGAGGCCGGGAGACCCTCGATCTGTTCGACGTTGAACACGGTGTAGGCCTTCAGGAACGGAATACGTCGGGTTGCCTCCTCCCGGGTGTCGTCCTCGTCGGTGCGGACCAACGCATTGGCGTAGACGACCGTGGAGCCCTTTTCGCCCTTTCGGACATGAGCGTCCAACGCCAGCGCCTGCCGGAAGGTCATCCAGGTGGAGGACTGGAAGCCTCGGGCTGCGGCCTCGGCCCACAGCAGGACGACGTTGATGCCCCGGTAAGGCGTGCCGTCGTGTCGGAGGGGTCGGCTGACGCTCTGGGATACGACCCAGGGCCGGGTCCAGGGCCGAACGCCCGTTTCGAGCTGGGCGACGATCTGGTGGGTGATGCGGCTGTAGAGGTCGGGACGTGAGGGTTCGTTGGGGCGCGACATGGCGGCCTCCTCAGGATGGGGATTTGAAGAAGGGGCGGCGGCGCTGCCTCAGCGCCGCCGCGGCTTGGTCAGCGGGACCAGATCAGGCTGTGTCCGCCCTCGATCTCGACCAGCGAGGCGTAGATCGGCGCCGGGAAGCTGGGATCGTCGAGCTTGACCGACAGGTAGTCGCGGTTCTGCTGGCTCGTCTTCTTCCAGGCGGCGCCGAACTCGGTCTGGCCGGAGAAGATGCGGAAGTCGGGAGCCTTGTCGTCGGTCTTCTCGTTGGCCCGCAGCTGGGCCGCCTTGACGTTGAGGGTCAGGGTCTTGATCGAACCGCTGTAGCTGCCGTCCGCTTGCTGGGTGAAGGTGCCGATGGTGGCCATGGAAGTCTCTCCTTGCTGATGTCGGGCCACGCCTGCCGCGGCCTCGATGGCGATCGGCGGATCGGGGGCCGGACGGCCCGCAGGGCGAGCACGGCGAGACCCCGCAGCGCAGCGGAGGACCGGTCGCACGGCTTTCTTGCCTCGCGAGGAAGGCCGCCAGGCCGGGGAAGAAAGCCGAGCGACCGGTTGCGGAAGCCGGACGGACTTCGGTCAGATCAGGCCATTGAGAGGCCGCGCAAGGCTGGCCTGCTGCACAGGAGACAGGTGGTCACCCACGCCTGAACCACGCGGGCCAGTCACGCCGGTCGTAGGGATCATGTCGCCAATGTCGACGCAGCCTTTCGACCACGAAGGGTTCGCCAAGGCTCCACCGTTCAAGCGTCTTCTGCAGCTGCCCCCGTTCGATCAGTTCAAGCCTGGACGCCGGCCGCAGGCAGGTCGCACACCTGAAGCGCCCAGCGAACCACAACTCGCCCACGGCGACAGCGCGCGGGATCACGGGCAAGGCTCCCCCCTCGATCGACTCGGTCCTGCCGCAAGGTTCGCAGGCGATGCGCAACAGCAGCCCGTGCCGCCGTGCGGACTGCACCGTAATGAGGCGCGGCGGAGCTGGCGGCCCAAACGGTCTGTGCATCTAGAACCAGAGCTTGAGCGCAGCCAGCGAAATCGGTCCCTCGGCCTGATCCGCATTGTCGGTATAGGAGACGCACGCCACCCGATGCCCGCACCAGCACCGGAACCGATATGACGGCCCGACAGCCGGCCAGTATCGCAGCGCGCCGAAGACCGGACGCGGATCCATCAAGAGAGCATGATCACAGAGCGGACTGTCACACCGTACGACCAAGCGTCGCCCGACCCCGGGAGCTATGTCTTCTCGCGACCTTCTCCGCTCACCCTGTATCATCACGGTCCGCTCCAACCAGCCAACCGACCCGGGTCCGCTCTATGAGCGGCAGCCGATTGAGACAAGCCAGAAGTTCTCGTTATGTTCCACAATCTGTGGACACATCCGCTCCGTGCTCATCAGCCATAGCTGAATGCGCGCCAAGCCTTGGCAAGCCGTTCCCACAGCTTCGGTCTGACCGGTCTGACTTCACCGAGAAGGTCCCCGACTGCCGTCGTCGTATTCTCCTGTACCTGCCCAAGCCGCTCAAGCAGGTGCACGAGGCAAACCGCATAGGCTTTGCGCGCCGAGGGCAGATCAAGCTTTGATGATGTGGAGCCGGAATGAACCACGTCCCCCCGGGCGCTGAACAATTTCCGCACAATCTCGACCACAGGGTCAGGCTGCCCCTCTGCAGTCAGGATGTGAGCTGCCCGATCCACAATACGGGCCGTCACGCCTCCGGCGTAGCTGTCTATCAGCAGTGACTCGAACGAGACGGCCAAACTGACGATCGCCTCGTGATCCGTTCCACTGCCGGTAAAGGATCGTCTGAACCAATAGACGGAATCGCTGACCTTGGCAGCAAAACGGGTCCGAGCTGTTTTGGGCCGCGCCGGCCCAACATTGGCTCGATGGAAGTCTCCTAAAGCGGTCACGGCAGCCTCTACCCTGTCCTTCACAGCTTGGGCGGCGGCCATTGCCTCGAGCTGTAGATCCACGTTTAGGTCAGACAGTTGCGCCAACCCGGTCGCCGAGAGGTTCATCGGAACGCGACGGTACGACAGGTCGCGCCCCCCACCGGCATTCTCGAATACGAGGTAGTGCCTGATATCCAGCGTCTCACCGCTGGAGCGCGAGCTGCTGTATCGCCCGCTGGACTGTGGATCGATCAGAACCGAAAGCAGCATGACAAGTGCTGCCCCGAGCCCGAGCTTGCGCATATACTCGGATTGGTTCTCGTAGGCCCCCACCGCATACGACCGCACGCGGATCATCATCAGTGGGTTCTCGGATAACCACTTGAGCCGAGGATTGGCGTGTTCCTGAAGAAGCGCGTGGGTCGGAATGGGCGACGAGATTCCAAGAGCCAAGGCCGCTCGCTCAACGAACTCTACGGTCTTTTGGATCGACTGGGTCTGCGGCACTACGGCGATGCCTAACGCCGCGAAGGCGACATCTTCAATCTCGCGCGCGGCGAGTCGAAACCGCCGCATCACGCCATAGCCGTGGAGCGGGTAGAGAACGAACCCGGGTTCATGGAATGACTGCTGGTTCAGTTCAGCCACGGCATCGCCGACCGGATCGACAGATCCGCCGCGGATCAGCCTGAAGATCAGAGGATCGATTATCTCGATCCCGACGTGCACGTCCTGCTGATTCAGCAGCGCGTGAAGCTCGAGGCGCAAGGGCTTGATAGCCGCCTCGACCTGTTTGAACTCCCGAGTATCCTCACCAAAATTATAGACGAACTCATCAAGGTTTTCGGAACCCAGAAGCCGGTTAAGCAGAGAGGTCGTCGCGACAACCTGCTTTCGCCGTGTCGCCGTGATCGGCGCTGGACTGGGGATCATCAAACACTCGCGGGCCCGGGGTTCATGACAACATGCCTAGCGGCGAGCGACCTCCAGACCAACACCTTTGCGCCAGCGTCTGCGGCCACTCTGACCAGTTACTGCAGGGCCTTAAGCACCAATTCGACAGCCGCCTTCAGGTCGCGAACGATGAGAGCGCCAGGCACCCGTACCGTCCGGATACCGGCCGCCTCCAGGCGCTGGCTGATCTCCTCATCTTTCCGAGCGGCCTTGCCGCCTCGGTGATGCCGGGTCGAGTCGCAGAAGACCGCCAATCTCTGCTCGGGAAAGAACATATCGGCTTCGGTGATTAGCCCCGGCAGATCACTCAGATCTTGGGCCCAAAGGTCGTAGAGCGACGGATGGGCCGAGCCGTCGTCGAAAAGTAGCATCTGCAGGATCGGCGTCTGGTTCTCTCGCAGCAGGCCCTGCAGCAAGAAGAGTTCGATCGGCGATTCCGCGCCCCAGACGCGACGTGCTTGAAACGTCTCGAACGGCGAGAACATCAGCCTGGTACGGTGCCGGTGATATTTGCGGAAGGGTTTGCCCTCCCCCATGCCCATGTTGACCACGCCCACGGTATCGGGATCGAAGCCGAGTTGAAGGTAATACATGTCCGTCACCAGACCGAGCCCGTCCGGGAACGCGTTCCGCGGCTGATCACCCAGAAACACGGTGATGTTGCCCCAGCCGCCCCAGTGGCCCGTGAACGGATTGAACTCAACGTAGCAGGGCTCCTGTTGCTGGAGCACTGCATTCAGATCGATCTGGCGGACATAGTCGACGTCGACATTCGACAGAACGGTCCCGCGCTTGTTCGCGGGGACCAGCGATATCGCATACGGCACCCCCACCATGACGCCGTCGACTTCGCGAAAGGCGGCGATGCTGGTCACCACCGAGACCATCTGAAACCGCGTGCCGTTCCTCCGGTAAAGCTCGATCTCTCCGTCGGACGGACGGTCCTCGAGAACGAAGCCTGCAGCTTCCATCATCTCGCCTGTGATCGGCTGGACGCCGCCGAGGTGAAGCATGCTGAGCTTGACCCAGTCGGGTACGGTGCTGAGCTCCAAGCCGATCGGCAACGCCGGGATGACAGCGTAGTTCGGGTCCTCGATCAGATAGGCCGGCCGGTTGTCGATCATGGCGTCGACCGGCGGTTCACGCGTTGTCCGCCTCGGCCTCGCGACGCAACTGAACAAGCCGTTCTTCGCACACGGTCCTAACCAGGCCACGCAGGACCTCGACGCGCTCCGTCAACCAGGCCAGTTCTTCGGCGCTGATCTTGTAGTGCTTGGAATAGCGGGCCTTCACATAGGCCTCGCGCAGCAGTTCGAAGCAGCGGCGCTCGAACTTGGTCTCGCGCGGCCAGGCCTCCGCGAGGCGCGTGTCGATGGCCTCGGCCTTCTTCCGAAGAAAGGCGAGGTTGTGGGCCTTGCCGCTGTAGAGCGTCACCACCAGCAGGACGCAGTGATAGAGATGCTCTGCAGCTTGATGCAGGCTGAAGGCCGCGAGCTTGTTGTTGCCCCGTTCCGTGTAGAACCCTGCTCCAGCCTGAAACTCCTCCGAGCTACTGGTCCATTCCGCGAAGAATCCTTCGGCTTCGATCAAGGCGGCCTGAGCCTTGATATCAGCTGGCTTGTGCAGCTTGGCGCCGGGCGTATCGAATAGGAGCACACCGTCGCGCAGGATGTCCGCAAAGAAGTAGCGGCCTCGATCCAACTGCTGGTTCACATCATCCAGACTGTGAACGATGATACTAACCGGCGTTCGGATTTCCCCCTCCCCGGGCATGGTCCGATTGGTCGCGTCGTGCCAGAACTCTCCGTCCGTGAGGTCTTCGTGGTCGACCACGACCAACAGGTCGAAGTCTGAGAAGTAACGCCCGACCGGGTCGTGGACCCAGTCGCCACGCGCGTATGATCCGTACAGAATGACCTTGAGGATCTTCCCGTTTTTCAGACGCGCCGCCCGACGCGTCGAGATCGCCTCCGCAAAGGAGTCGTGGATGACCTCGACCACACGGCGCAACTCGACCTGCTTACGCAGCGGCAGATGATCGAGGCTCTTCTTCATGGCCAGAGTCTCTCCGAAGGCGGGCTCAGCGGCAAGTCCTGCATTCGAGAGCGCTCAACCGTCGGTATCGCGCACCCCATATGTGGATAGGTTAACATCCCCTTGCCCCAACATCTGGTGTCGAGTAGCGTGGAAGACCGCGCAGGGCTGTTGGGGAGCAAGCTTATCGCGCGACGGCCTAAGGAAGGGAGCGTCGTGGCGTTATCTACAGTCAGTGAAGCGAGTCGGTCGGAAGGCCAAGTGACTCCTTCGATCTCCGTCGCGCCGACGATGGATGTCGCGCAGTTCATGCGTCTGTTTCAGATGCGGGCGACGCAAGTCATGTGGTTGCTCGGGGCAGGCGCGTCCCGCACGGCTGGCATCAAGACAGCTTGGGACGTCATCTGGGATCTCAAGCAAAAGCTCTACTGTTCACAGAAAAAGCTAGCTCTCGGGGCCATTACCGACCTCAGCGATATGGTGGTTCAGAGGAAGATTCAGGACCACTTCGACAGCTTGGGCTCCTTCCCAGCGGCAGGCGCCGAGGATGAATACTCGGCCTATTTCGAAGCCGCCTATCCGTCCGCCCGGGATCGCCGACAGTACCTGGACGGCATCATCGAGGACGCGAAGCCTTCCTTCGGTCATCGGGCGCTCGCTTTGCTGATGCGAGAAGACCTGACGCGCACGGTTTGGACGACGAATTTCGACAAGCTCGTCGAAGACAGCGTCGCCAAGCTCTATGAGAGCACCGGCCGGCTTACAGTCGCCGATCTGGGCGAGCCTTCGAAACTGCAGCGCGCCATACAGGAGAGCCGCTGGCCCGTTCTGGGCAAGTTGCATGGCGACTTTCATTCCCAACGGCTCAAGAACACGAGCGACGAACTTCGAGACCAGGATGCGGCCATGAGGCAGGCGTTCGTGGGGGCTTGCCAAGGCAACGGCCTCGCCGTGGTCGGTTACAGTGGTCGCGATGCGTCGATCATCGCGGCTCTCACGGACGCCATCAACGGAGGCGCTGGTTTCCCCGGAGGCCTGTTCTGGTTCAAGCGGTCCATGGAGACTCCGTTCGACGGCGTCACCGCCGTGATGAAGGCGGCGACGGACGCCGGGATCGAAGCCTTCTTCGTCGAGGTTGAGACGTTCGACGAATTGATGTCGGACCTGGTCCGTTTTCTGCCGACAACGACCGGCAAAGTCGACGCCATCGGCGAGGCTGATCGGCCCAGGTTGGGAAAGGCACCCCTCCGCGCGATCGGCACCAAGTTTCCGGTGGTCCGGACCAATGCCTTGCCGATCATATCCTGGCCTGCATCCTGCCGACTGGTGGCGTGCACCATCGGAGGTGTCTCGGAGGTCGTTGCCGCGGTGAAGGAAGCCGGCGTCGATCTCGATGTCAATCGGGTCCGCGCCGGCGTTCTGGCCTTCGGTAGAGATGCGGACCTTCGCCGGGCGCTGGCGACCCGCGAGATCACCAGCCTGGAAACCTATGCCATCTCGCCGGCGCGCCTCCGCTACGAGAGCGGTGAGCGGACGCTGGTGCGAGACGCTCTTGTCCGGGCGCTTGGCCAGCGCGAAACCCTGACCATCGACCGTCGAGGCCGCCGCATCCTGCTGCGGCCGGCCCCAAGCGTCGGGACAGCGCTGTTCAACAGGACGATCGCCTCAGTCGAACGTCTGGCTGGCGTTGTCCCGGGAACGACCGTGGCCTGGAGCGAGGCCTGCGAGATCAGGCTGGACTGGAAGCTGGACGCGCTCTGGCTACTGCTAGAACCGCGCGTTGTTCTGGAACTTGAGGACGGCATGGCTGACGATATGGTGGCGAAAGCCAAGGACTGGGTGCGCGAACGCCGCGCGCAGCGACGCAACAAGCACGCCAACAGTATGCTGGACGGTTGGATCGAACTGATCGTCGGCGCGTCAGCCTCAGTTCGCCTGCGTTCGTTTGGAATCTCCGACGGCGCGGATGCCGACTTCGAGATTGCCCGAACCACCGGCTTCAGCGGGAGGGCTCCGCAATGACCGCCCCCTACAAGCTTCCCGGGCACACGCAGTTTCCAGAACCCCAGCTTCGCTTCGGCGGCATGTCCGATCAGAACACGGATATCCACCCCTTGCTGGGTCTTTCCCGCTTCGGACCTTACAGCCGCGATCGGTTGTCGGGCGTGGCCAGCCCGATCCGGATCGCCATGATCGCCCCTGCGGGCGGTGTCGATCGATTGGACCGATTGATGCAGGAGTTGGACCAGCCGCATCGGCCGAAGGAGCGGAAGGCCTACCTTCCGGACTATCCCGGCTTCTCAAAGCTATTCGGCGTCAGTCTCGCCAAGGCCGTCGGGCCGACCGCCATCGAACTTCCAGCGGATCTGCAACGGCAGATGGCCGCTTCGGCGCGTCCGCACCAGATACTGGCTGATGCGATAACACGAGCGCTTTTCGCGCTCCGCAATGTCCGGACGGAGTTCGACATCGTCTTGATCCATGTCGATCGAAGCTGGTCAGACGGCTTTCGAACGACCGATGGTGAGGACTTCGACCTGCGACATCATCTCAAAGCCGTCGCTGCCTCGGAGGGCATCTGCATCCAAATCGTCCGGGACGAGGGTGCCTTGGGCTACTATTGCCGGTGCAGCGTCGCCTGGCGGTTGGGCGTCGCCCTCTACACCAAGGCCGGAGGGACTCCATGGGTCTTGGCCGATGTGGAGCCGGGAACCGCATTTATCGGCATCGACTATGCAATGCGATCCGAGGCCGGGCCGGCATCGCGCTATGCGATCTGCTGCAGTCAGGTCTTTGACGCGGAAGGTTCCGGCATGGAGTTCGTCGCCTATGAAGCCAACGACGTTCGCATGTTCGGCAAGAACCCCTTTCTGCGCCGCGACCAAATGCTGAAGGTCATCTCGCGCAGCCTTCTGATCTACCAGCGCAAGCATGCAGGGCAGTCTCCACGGCGTGTGGTCGTCCACAAGAACACGGAATTCAAACCTGAAGAAGTCGAGGGGTGTTTCGACGCTCTTCCTCGAACCGACGCGATCGACCTCGTTCACGTCCAACAAAGCAGTGGATGGCGGGGGACGTTTATTCCGGAGCCGAAAAAGCCCCACGGCTATCCCGTTCATCGTGGCACCGCTCTCCAGCTGGGTCCCTATGAAGCTCTGCTTTGGACCCAGGGTAATCTGCCCGTTGTCGCCAATGATCGTGACTACTTCAAAGAGGGCAAAGGCATACCTGAACCGCTCATGCTAGTTCGTCACGCAGGAAACGGACCGATGGATGAGCTTTGTCGGCAGACCTTGGGCCTGACCAAGATGGACTGGAATAATGATGGTCCCTACGATCGGCTGCCGGTCACCCTTAACTTCGCGCAGACTTTGGCCAAGGTCATTATCCGAATGCCATCTCTAGAACCGCGCTCTTATCCGTTTCGGTTATTCATGTAGCGACAGCAATCGCTGCGCTACTCGGATCTGGGTTGGCCCCACTTAGGCAACCCCGGTCAGCAAACCCCACAGCTTAGCAGCCCCGACGATGGCGCCGAAGACCGGCGCAACCGCGGCGCAAGCTGCTATCGCCGGATGCTCCCTGATCCAAGCCACGGCCCCGCCGATGCCTCCCAAGCCATCGAACATGCCCGCGTGGGTCTTCAGGGTGCCTTCGTTGGCCTTGGTGGCGATCGCATACATCAGGTCGACCTTGTTCAGCAGGGATCGATCCACAGTTGCGAAGTCTCGACGCCGCAGGGCGGCGGCCTGATCCGCGCCGTCGATCAGATGCTTCATGGCCAGCCCATTTCGGGCCGCCAAGGAACGCAGCCTGTTCTCGATGTCGGCGTAGCCGTCGCCGTAAAGATCGATCATGCGGGCGGCGAGATCGAGCCGCTGGGCATCCGGAACGGACAGCGGCTGCCCACCCAGCAGACGATGACGGTTTTCCAGCGCCGGAAACCCGAACGTGGCGTTTCGCATGTTCCAGTGCAGCCAGTAGGTGCCGTTCAGTTTGTGAGCCACGAAGTCGTAGAACGCGTCGAGGACAGCCTTCTCCGCACGATCAAGGTCCTGGGCCGTAGCCGTCGCCGGATCGAGGCCCGCACGGCGCAAGCTCGTCTCGATTTCGAAGCTTTGCGTCGCGCCCGTCCCGAGGTTGCGTGCCGCGATAGCGGTGATCCGCCGGTCCGGCGACTCAAAGCCCTCACAGGCATAATGCAGCACATAGGCATGCGATCGCGATTGCATGGCCCGCCCCATGTCTTCGCGGGCGGCTTTCCGGCGAGTTGGCGTCGTAGTCATCAGTCGGCCTTCCCGGTCGGACGCCGCTTGGGCGCGCTCTTGTGAACGGCCAAGCTACGAGCCTTGGCCGCCGTTGCCGCGGCGTCCTTCAGATCCTTGGTCACGGCTTCGAGACGCGCCACCAGCGGGGTCAAATCATAGCGGTTCGAGGTCTGGCCTCCGTGCGCCCTGTGACGCGCTTCGGACATGATCAAACCGCGCGACTCCAATCGGCGCAGTGCGCGCTGGATGGTCTTTTCAGAGACGCCCAGCAGGCCGGCAAGCTTGGCCTTGGACGGCCAGGGCATATCGTCAGGCTTCCACCAGAAATCGATCAGGCAGACCAGTACCGCCAGTTCCGATGCACGGATGCCCAGACCCGGGAGGGTTTGCAGCAGTACGGACGGCACGACCGTGAAACCGCCGTCGAGGCTGGACTTCCACTTCTGCCGCAGAACCTTATCGCTTTCGGGCTTCGCCCGCCTGTCGGCCAAGCGGATGACCTTGGCCTCTTCCTCGTCGTCACTCATTGTACTTTCCCGTTAGGCAGCGTGCCTATGATACAAAGATGCGACCGATCCTCGAGGAATTCCAGCACTCGGGCGGGTTTTTGCTGGGTCATCTGCGTCTCGGGGGCCGAGACACATTCGTCTCCCCGCCCTCCCCACCGATGACCCAGGAATCAGGACCCGTTGCCCAGCATCCGGGTCGAACGACGCCCATGACTCCGGGACCCCAAGTCAGATTGACCCGGGGCTCAAGCTTTACAGTAGAGTTTGTGCGTTCTCAGAACGAAAAAAGACCGCGCGCCCCCAAAGGGCGCGCGGCGAGTTTTCGTATCGAGGACGCTATTCAGCGGCGAACGAATAGGCGTCGTCGTCACGCGGATCGTCCGCGCCCTCATCCCCCGGCTCCGCTGCATCCGACACCGTTCGCAGCACAGACGGCAACCAGCCCTTGCCGTCCACCAGCCGCTCCGCCGCCTCGGCCATGTCGCCTTTCTTGAACCCGGCGATCCGCCCCGCCTCCTCCGGATTCACGGCCTCTGTCACCGCCTCCAGCACCCGCGCCTTGGACACGCGGGCGAAGAAGCTGGCCGCCGTCGCCGTCCACGTCCCGGCCATGTCGAGCCCGACCGCCGTCGCCAGCGTCTCGGCCTGCGCCAAGGCGCCGGGCCGCCGGTCGTGCGGATCGCGCACGGCGTAGAGGCCGACCCCGGCGCAGCAGGCCATCAGGTCCAGTTGCTCGGACGGCGGCAACGCCGCAACCACGCCCCAGAGGTCTTCCGGGCGCTCGGGCAGGCGCGCCCCCCACGCCTCGCACCGGTCGCGGACCCGGCGACCGGCGGGGCCGTCGTCCACCCCCGGCGCCAGCCGCTCCAATCCGGTGGTCGTCAGCCGAAGCTGCAACGGCGTCCAGACGCCATAGGTCGGATAGAAGACCTGCAGGGCGAGCGCGTGGACCACCGTCACCAGCGCCGCATTCACATCGGCCTGCACCGCGTCGCGCAGCCCCATGGTCTTGTGGGCGGTCAGGTCGATCAGCAGACGATCCGACAAGGCCGAGGGCGCCTCGTCCTCGGCGGCCTCCACCTCGGAGCCCGGCCGGTTGCCCGCACCCTCGTCCGCCGCCTCGTCCTCCTGCCACGGCGACGGCGGATCGGCGGGCACGTCCTCGACGCGGACCAGTCCGCGCTCGAACCGGGCGAGGCCGTCGTGACCCAGCGTCACCACCACCCCCGCCCGCGCCCTGGCCTCGTCGGCGTAGGCGAAGTCCGGACCGAAGGCCTGCAAGGCCTTGTCGATCTCCTCCAGCCGCGCATCCGCCTCCGGCGACAGCCCCTCCACCCCCGCCTCGGAGACGATGCCGTCGTATTCCTCGGACAGGGCCACGATCTCGGCGGCGTCCGCCTCCGACCGTTCGACCGCCACCGGATAGACCCGTCCGAACGCCGAGACGTCGGGATAGTCGAGACTGGTCTCGGCCCATTTCCAACCCTCGCGCTCGCGCGCTTCGTCGGCCAGCCCGGCCAGCTTCTCGCCGACCAGCCGGTCCAGCAGGACCACGTCCTCCAGCCAGCCGCCGCCATCCTCGGTGAACAGGTCCCGAAGCACGTCGCCGCCCGCCTCGGCGTAGGCCTCGACGCCGACGAAGCGGACGCGCCGGTCATCGACCCGCACCTTGGCCTCGGTCATGGCGCGCCGGATGGCGTAGGCCGGGGTGTGGGGCCCGATCTGCTCGAACACCTGCCGCTGACGGTCCTGATCAGCGCTGACACAGAAGGCCATCAACTGTTCGAGCGCCAGCGCTCCCTCCCGATAGGCCGCCATCAGCCCGGGCGCCGCCGCCCCCAGCCGAAGCCGTTGACGCACCACCTGAGCCGAGACCCCGAACCGGGCGCCGATCTCTTCTGGTCCATAGCCCTTCTCCAAGGCGAGCCGCTGGAAGGCCTCGAACTGGTCGGCGGGGTGCATGGCTTCGCGAGTGATGTTCTCGTCGAGGCTGATTTCATGGGCGTCGTTCTCCGCGTCCACGAGGCACCGCACCGGATGGGTCCGCTTGATCGCCTTGCGCTTGGCCAGCAGCCGAAGCCCCTGACGGCGCCCTTCGCCGATGGTGACGAGGTAGTTCCCGGTCGGGGCGCCCTCCCCGTCCCGCTCGATCTCGACCACGGGCGGCTGCAACACCCCCTTGACCTTGATCGAGGCCGCGAAGGCCTCGATGGTCGCCGGACTGTGCGGGGTCTTCCTCGCATTCTTCGGCGAGGCCTTGAGCCGGTTCAACGGCACGATGATCTCGGCGCCGTGCTGCGGCGCATCGGCCTGCCCGACCTTGGCCGGGGTCGCGACGGCTTGGATGGATTGGGTGGTCATGTCTGCCTCCTTTGGGCTTGGGTTGCAGGCACGCGAACTGCGCGCCTGAAACCCTGCCCGTCGGCGAGACCGGGGTAGCAAGGGCCAGGGCGGACCGGCCGGAGGGGGATCGCCCGACCTGCACAAGCCTCGTCGCCCAGACATCCATGACCATCATTGCCGGCGCGGAAGGTCGGGGAGACCGGCCGGTCCGGCGGCGCAGCCGCGAACCCTGTCCCGCGCGAGGGCGGAGCCCTTAGCGCTCGGCCGTGCGATGCGCCGCTGCGCGCCTTTGCTTCGGGCTCGTCTGTCGTCCTGCGGCGTCAGGGGCCGTTGACGGGCCCGCCTGACGGGCCGATCAAGACGTCATCCTTCCGGGAGAACGAAGATGAGATTGACCACCGTCGCTGCGGCCGCCGCCGCCCTGCTGGCGCTCAGCGCCGGCGCCGTCGTCGCGGCGGAAGCCTGCGCCTGTTGCAAGGACATGGCGCCCGGCGCCGCCATGGAATGCTGTGATGAGATTAAGGCCGACGATCAGGCCCCGGAACCCGCGCCTGCGCCCGCGCCCGCACCAGCCCCGCAAGCACCGCAAGGCGACGCTCCGCACACGGGCCACACGCCCGGCTGACACCCTGCGGAAAGCCCTTTGGATCGCCTCGCCATGACCACGGTCTTGAACCTGCCTCGCCGCTCGCTTCTCGCGGGACTGACCCTCAGCGCCCTGGCCGGCCCGGCCCTCGCCGCGCCCCCGAAACGCATGACCGCCTACAAGACGCCCTGGTGCGGTTGCTGCGGCGGCTGGATCGCCCACATGCGCCAAGCCGGCTGGACCGTCGAGGTGGTCGAGCGCGAGGACCTGGCCCCGATCCGGGCCCAGCACGGAATCCCGGACCGGCTGGCTTCCTGCCATACGGCGGTCGTCGGCGCCTACGCCATCGAGGGCCATGTCCCGGCCGGCGACGTCGACCGGCTACTCAGCGAGCGTCCCGCCGCCAGGGCCTTGAGCGCGCCCGGCATGCCGGCGGGCTCGCCGGGCATGGAGGCCGCCGGGCGCGAGCCCTTTACGACCGTCCTGATCCTCAACGACGGCTCAACCCGCGTGTTCGGCCGTCACAACGGCGCCTGACGCAGAGGATGGCGGAACCGCCGCCTGATCTCCAGCCGTCCGGCGGGAGCGAGGCGGATTGAGCCAGGTCTGGACCGGACGGTCGAACCCGTAGCGGAACACGGCCGCCGCCGCGAAGGCGCCGGCGAAGCCGACGGACCACAGCGCCCAGCGCGCGCCCGACGACAGGGCGTCCTGACCCATCGCGTCGAGCAGGCCGAACCAGACGATGCGGGTGACCTCATTGGTCAGGAACATCGAGAACGACATCAGGGCCAGATGTTCGATCAGGCGCGAGGGCCGGCGCACCGGCACGGCCCCGGCGGCCCAGATGATCGCCGTCATCAGGCCCAGGGACAGCAGGCTGAAGGCGCCGAAGGTCTGAAGGAGCACGAGGGCGACGGCGGCGCCGGCCCCAATCATCCCGGCCATGCGGGGCGCGACATAGACACGCGCGCCGTAGAAGGCCGCCGCGACGCCCAGCAGGAACAGCGGCAGGGCGCGCAGGATGCCGTAGCGCATCGGCAGGCGGTAGATCGGATCGCCGAGCCAGAGCGAGGCGGCGAGATCGGCGACCACGACCAGGACCGTCGCGCCGATCAACACCAGGGCCGGCGGCCACCGCCACAGGGCGCGGCAGATCCACGGCAGGAGCAGGTAGCAGCCGATCAGGGCCGAGAGGGTCCAGGTCGGGGCGTTCCACCCCTGCCCGCCCGGCACGCCATAGGCCTGGACCAGCAGCACCTGGGCCGGCAGCTGCGACCAGTCGAACCAGCGTGGATTGCTGGGCGCGATCCCCGCCAAGGCGGCGCCGCCGACGATCGCCACGAGAATCAGGCTGACGACGAGGTGGGCCGGAATGACCCGCAGCAGGCGCTGGCGCGCATAGGCGCGCAGCGACGCCTGTCCGGACGCCAGGCGGTCTCCATAGATGCGGGCCAGGACATAGCCGGAGTCGATGATGAAGAAGTCGGTGAGCAGATAGCCGCGGTCGAACACCGGATGCAGCTGCGGCAGCGGGACCGGCGAGGCCTCGCGGAAATGGTATAGGATGATCAGCGCGCCGACGATGAAGCGGAGCGCGTCCAGCCCGCCGCCGCGGGCGATGCGCGGCGGGGTCGGGTTCATCGGCTCGTCGGCGGCGCGAGACATGCCGGACCCTAGTCCCAGAGCGGCCAAGGAAAGGTTAGCGCCCCGTCCACCGTGGGCCGACGGACTCTCAGTCCTCCGCCTTGTCCACTACGACCGGCTGGGCGACGGTCGCATGCCGATGAGGGGGTATAAAGATGTCGGCTTGGGCGGCGAACAGGCCGGCCGATCCGATCAACCAGAGCACGCCGATCGCGCCGGCGATCATCCGTCCTCCGCGGTCCTGAGGCCCCAGAGTCAGACAGGCGACGCCGACGCCCCCCAGGATCACGGCATAGCCCAGATACACCGGAACGCCGTGAGACCCGGACAGGATGAAGGCGAGGCAGAAGACGACGCCGGCCGCAAGGAGGCCTGCGACCCCGGCGACGACCAGATCGAGAGCCAGGATCGGCGTGGGCGCGGGCTTCGGCCGCGACCGCCTGATCTTGACGCGGCCCTCCTTCCAGCGGATGTCGCGACTTCGGACGGTGAAACGTTTGCCGGCCACGGCGTCAGGGCCTGACGCCACGGGGCGGGGCGTCCTCGTGACGCGCCAGCAGGATCCTCATCCGGATGATCTCGGCCTCCTGGGCGGCGATGATCTCGCGGGCGAGGCTTTGGACGTCCGCGGCCTCGCCGTGCTCGACGGCGATCTTCGCCATGGCGATGGCGCCCTCGTGATGCGCGATCATGCCCCGAAGGAAGTCCACGTCGGCGTCGCCCGTATAGGCGATGGCCATCTCCCGGTGCATCCGGTCATTCGCTTCGCGATAGGCCAGCGTGGAGGGCGGATCCCCCGGCATAGCTCCCTCGGTCTGATGAGCACCGACATCCCCGGTCGATGAGGGGGGCGTCCCGTCCGCTGCGGGCCGTGGACGCGCCGACAGCATGCCGTAGGCGAAGGCCGACAGCGCGAGGAACACGGCGATGACGGCGACCCAGCCGATGCGCTTCATGACGTTGGCCCTTTCGCGTCCAGAGCCGCCGTGGCGGCCGAGCCCGTCGATGGGCCAGCCTTAGAAGTCAGATCGCGGTAGCCGAGGAGCCGGAGGGCGTTGAACACGACCAGAAGGGTCGAGCCCTCGTGCATCGCCACGGCCGGTCCGATGCCGAGTCCGAAGATGGTGGCGGGCACAAGGAAGGCGACCACCCCGAGGCTGACGACCAGGTTCTGGAGGATGATGCCGCGGGTTCGGCGGCTCAGCCCGACCGCGAACGGCAGCTGCGACAGATCGTCGGACATCAGGGCGACATCGGCCGTCTCCAGAGCGACGTCAGAGCCTGCCGCGCCCATGGCGATGCCCACAGTCGCCGTGGCCATGGCGGGGGCGTCGTTCACACCGTCCCCGACCATTGCGATCTTGCCCTCGGCCCGAAGCCGCTTGATGGCGTCGACCTTGTCCTCGGGCATGAGATCGCCCCAGGCCTCGGTCAGACCGACCTGGCCGGCGATGGCCTGAGCCGCCTTCTGATGGTCTCCCGAGATCATGATCATCCGCGACACGCCCAGCCCGCGCAGGGCGTCCAGCGCCGCGCGAGCCGCAGGCCGCGGCGTGTCCAGAAGGCCGATCACGCCGAGATCGCGCTCGCCCCGGCGCACGACCATCAGGGTGCGGCCCTCCAGCCGCAGCCGCGTGACGGCCGCCTCTGCCTCATCGCTGAGCGGGCCGACCCCGTCGACGCCGAACATCTCCGGCTTGCCGATCCAGACCGGCGCGCCTTCGAAGCGGGCGGTGACGCCCTTCCCGGTCAGGCTTTTCAACTCCGAGGCCGCGGCGATGGCCGCGCCCTTGAGGCGCTCCAGCCCGTCGCGCGCGATCGCCTCCGCCAGAGGGTGGTCGCTCAGCCGCTCGACGGCGACGGCGGTCGTCAGGAGGTCGACTTCCTTGGCGCCCCCCACGGGAACGATGTCGGTGATGCGAGGGCGTCCTTCCGTCAGGGTGCCGGTCTTGTCGAAGGCGATGGCGTTGAGCGAGCCGAGGTTCTCCAGGGGCGCGCCGCCCTTGATCAGGACGCCGGCCCGCGCCGCGCGCGCGACGCCCGAGAGAACGGCGCTGGGCGTGGCGATGGCGAGGGCGCAGGGGCTGGCCGCCACCAGGACCGCCATGGCCCGGTAGAAGCTGTCGCGGAACGGCTCGTCGACCACGACCCAGGCGAAGAGCAGGACGAAGGCCAGGCCGAGGACCACGGGCACGAAAATCCGTTCGAAGCGGTCTGTGAACCGCTGCGTGGGAGACTTCTGGGTCTCGGCCTCGCTGACCATGCGGACAACCTTGGCCAGGGTCGTGTCCGTGGATTTACGCGTGGTCTCGATCTCGATCGCGCCGGCCCCGTTGATGGTGCCCGCGAAGACGATGGAGGCGGAGCCGATCTGCGCCGGCCGGGCGCGGGCTGCAGCGGCGTCGGGAACCGGCTGCTTGTCGACCGGCATGCTCTCGCCGGTGACCGGGGCCTGATTGATGCTTGTCGCGCCGACCAGAACGAACCCGTCGGCCGGCAGTCGTTCGTTAGGACGCACGACCACCGTGTCGCCAACGGCGACCTCCTCGACCGGAACTTCCACGACCTGGTCGCCGCGCCGAACATGCGCTGTACGGGGCGCGAGGTCGGCCAGGGCTTCGATCGCCCGTTTGGCGCGGCCCATGGCGTAGTTCTCAAGGGCGTGGCCGATGCTGAACAGGAAGAGGAGCAGCGCGCCCTCCGCCCATGCGCCCAGAGCTGCCGCCCCGGCGGCGGCCACGAGCATCAGCGTGTCGATCTCGAAACGCCTGTTGCGGAGGTTCTCGAAAGCCTCGCGGACCGTGAAGAAGCCGCCGAAGCCATAGGCGATCACATAGAGGGACAGAGACAGCCAGACCGGGACGCCGGGCGCGAGCTTTTCGAGACCGAAGCCCAGGGCCAGGGCCGCGCCGCTCGCCAGGGCAAAAATCACCTCGGTGTTCGACCCGAACACGCCGCCATGCGCGTGCGGGTCGGCCCCCGCCTTTTCGCTCGCATGGTCGTCTTTGTCGCCCTCGGCGTGACTGTGACCGGCCATCAGCGTGTTCCCTCTTCTCGGGATTTTCGGGCGTCTTCCAGGATCTCGAGGCCGCCCTTGGCGGCGATCAGCGCGACGAGGGCGCCGACCACCAGGTCCGGCCACGACCGGCCGAGCCAGAGGACGAGGCCGCCCGCGACCAGGATGCCGCCGTTGGAAATGAAGTCGTTGAAGCTGAAGGTCTCGGCCGCCCGCATGTTCACGTCGTCGACCTTGATCCGTTTTAGCAGCAGCAGGCACCACAGGTTCACGCCGGCGGCGACCACGGCCATGACCATCATGGTCGGCCCGAGCGGCTCGGCCCCGGTCAGCCACCGCCGCACGACGTCGGCGATAACCCCGGCGGCGAAGATCAGGAGAAGGACGCCCGACGCGCCGGCGGCGCGGGACTTCCAGGCTTCGGAGCGGCCCACGGCCAGGAAGCTGATCAGATAGACGACGCTGTCCGAGGCGTTGTCGAGCGCATTGGCCAGCAAGGCGCTCGAATCGGCCAGCCAGCCCGCCAGGCCGAGCCCGACGAACAGAGCCGCGTTGAGCACCAGCACCCACAGGAGGATGCGTCGTTGATCGCGTTCGGCCGCTGGGCTGCTCACATCATCGCTCCGCTCATGCCGGCGCGCTTGCCGTGTCCGGCCAGCGCAGGACCTCGACCGCCTCCAGGGTGACCGGGCCAAGGTGTTCGAGATCGGCCAGCGTCTTCAGGAACGCCCGAAGCTTGGAGTCGTGATCGAGCAGTTCCACGATCAGGGACTGGTCGTCGTTCAGCACATGGCGGCGATGCAGGTGAGGGGTGTGGCCGAAGCCGACGAGCGCCTGCAGCACGGTCGCGCCGGCCAGGCCGGCGGACCGGGCCCGCTCGGCCACGATTTCGAAGACCTTGCGGTCGCCGAAATAGGCGGCCTCGTCGGTGTAGATGCGCATCAGTTTGATGGGGTCGGGCATGGTCGCCTCCTGAAGGGGAATCCCCGCCGCCGATGCGACGGCGGGGATCGGGACTATTCCGCCGGGACCGGCTCTGCGGCTGGCGCGTCGGTGGGTTTGGGACGCCGCCCCTCGGTCAAACCGAGGACCAGCCGGCTCATGGCCGGCAGGACGAGCAGCGTCAGCAGGGTCGCCGTGACCAGGCCGCCGATGACGACCATGGCCAGGGGCTTCTGCACCTCGGCGCCGGTGCCGTGGGCCAGGGCCATGGGCACGAAGCCGATGGCCGGGACGAGACCCGTCATGATGACCGGGCGGACCCGCTCCATGCAGCCCTCGATGATGGAGCGGGAGAGCTCCATCCCGTCATCAAGCCGCTGCCGGATCGACGACATGACCACCAGGCCGTTCAGCACCGCGACCCCGGCCAGGCAGATGAAGCCCACCGCCGCCGACACCGAGAAGGAGATGCCGGTGAGGGCCAGGGCGAAGACCCCGCCCGCCAATCCCAATGGCACGGTGAGGAAGACCGCCACCGCCCGCCCGAACGTCCCCACGGCGAGGAAGAGCACCGCGAAGATGGCCAGGAAGCAGATCGGCACCACCAACGACAGACGGTCCGAGGCCGCCTTGAGGTTCTGGAACTGGCCGCCCCACTCGATCCAGGAGCCGGCCGGCAGGGCGACCGTCTCCACCTTGGGCATGGCCTCCCTGACGAACGACCCGACGTCGCGACCGCGGACGTTGGCCTGGACGACGACGCGGCGCTTGCCGTTCTCGCGGCTGATCTGGTTCAGCCCCTCGGCGAAGCGGAACGAGGCCACCTGACGCAAGGGCACGGAGGCCCGGGTGCGGCCCTCCGCTTCCGGCAGCATCACCGGGATGGCCCCGAGCGCATCAAGGTCGTGGCGGCTGGCGTTGGGCACGCGCACCACCACGTCGAAGCGGCGGTCGCCCTCGAACAGCTGCCCGGCCTCGCGCCCGCCCATGGCGGCGGCCACCGTATCGGCGACCTCTTCCACGGTCAGACCGAAGCGCGCGATCGCGGCCCGGTCGAAGGTGACGTCCAGCGACGGCGCGCCGTCGGTCTGTTCGACCTTGACGTCGGCCGCGCCCGGAGTGGCGTTGAGTTGGGCCGCGATCTGGTTGGCCGTGGCCGTCAGCTTGTCGAGGTCGTCGCCATAGAGCTTGATGGCCACGTCGCCGCGCACGCCGGCGATCAGTTCGTTGAACCGCAGCTCGATCGGCTGGCTGAGTTCATAGCCCTGACCGACCTGGGCGTTGGCCGCGGCCTCGACCCGCTCGATCACGTCCTCCTTGGTGTTCACCCCTTCCGGCCACTGGTCCTGTGGCTTGAGAATGATGAACCCGTCGGAGATGTTTGGCGGCATGGGATCGGTGGCGACCTCGGCGGTGCCGGTCTTGGAGAACATGACCTCGACCTCGGGCAGGGCGACGATCGCCCGCTCGACGCCGCGTTGCATGCGGATGGACTGCTCCACCGCCGTGGACGGCACCCGTTGGGAGGCCATGGCGAGGTTGCGTTCGTCCAGGGTGGGAATGAATTCCTGGCCGAGCATGGAGAAGACGATCCCGGCCACGGCGAATAGGGCCAGACCGCCTCCCACGAAAGGCCAGGGCCGGGCCACGGCCTGACGCAGCACCGGCTCGTATTTCGCCTTGATCCAGCGGATGACGAACACGTCCTTCTCGGAGACCTTGTTGCGCATCACCAGGGCGACCATCGCCGGGATGAAGGTGATGGACAGGATGAAGGCCGCGACCAGGGCCAGCATCAGGGTGATGGCCATGGGCGAGAAGGTCTTGCCCTCGACGCCCTGGAAGGTCAGCAGCGGTGCGAAGACCAGCAGGATGATGGCCTGACCGTAGACGGTCGGCTTGATCATCTCCTGGGTGGCGATGGTGGTCTCCTCCAGCCGCTCGCGCAGGGTGAGTAGACGGCCTTCGTGGTGTTGGCGTTCGGACAGGCGCCTCAGACAGTTTTCGATGATGATCACCGAGCCGTCGACGATAAGGCCGAAATCGAGCGCCCCCAGGCTCATCAGATTGCCCGACACTCCCATGAAATTCATGCCGATGGCGGTCATGAAGAAGGAGATCGGGATGATCGCCACCGCGATCAGGGCGGCGCGGACGTTGCCCAGCAGCAGGAACAGGGCGATGGCGACCAGGATGGCGCCCTCGATCAGGTTGCGCTGGACCGTCGAGATGGTGGCGTTGACCAGCTTGGACCGGTCGAGGACCGGCGTGACCTTGATGCCCGGCGGCAGCGACCGGATGGTCGTCTCCAGCTGTTCGCCGACCGAACGGGCGACCGTGCGGCTGTTCTCGCCGATCAGCATCAGGGTGGTGCCGATGACGACCTCGTGGCCGTTCATCGTCGCCCCGCCGGTGCGGAGGTCGCCGCCGAGGCGAACGGCAGCGACGTCGCGAACGGCGACCGGGACGCCGCCGCGCGTGGCGACGATCGCTTCTTCGATCTGGCTGAGGCTGCGAATGCGGGCGTCAGCCCGCACCAGATAGGCCTCGCCGCCGCGCTCGACGAAGTTGGCGCCGACCGAGAGGTTGGCCGACTCCAGACCCTCGGCCAGTTCGCTGAACGAGACGCCGTACTGGGCCAGCCGCGTCGGGTCGGGCTCGACGACATATTGTTTCTCGAAGCCGCCGATGGTGTCGACGCCAGCGACGCCGTTCACCGACCGCAGCTGCGGCGCGATGATCCAGTCCTGCACGGTCCGGAGATAGGCCGCGCGGGAGATGTCGTCGGTCAGTCGATCGCCTTCAGGGGTCAGGAAGGACCCGTCCGACTGCCAGCCCGGCTGGCCGTTGCGTACGGTCGCGCCCCGCCCGCCCGGGTTGGTGAAGTCGATGGCGTACATGAACACTTCGCCCAGGCCCGTTGTGACGGGCCCGATCTGGGGCTGGACGCCCTCGGGCAGGCTTTCCTGGGCCTGAACGAGGCGTTCGCTGACCTGCTGGCGCGCGAAATAGAGGTCGACGTTCTCCTCGAAGATCACCGTGACCTGCGAGAAGCCGTTACGCGACAGCGACCGCGTTTCCTGAAGGCCGGGAATGCCGGCCATGGCCGTCTCGACCGGGAAGGTGACACGCTTCTCGATCTCGACGGGCGAGAGCGAGGCGTCCTGGGTATTGATCTGAACCTGGTTGTTGGTGATGTCCGGCACGGCGTCGATGGGCAGCTGTGTCAGTTGCCAGGCGCCGTAGGTGGAAACCATCAGCACGAGGGCGATGATCATCCATCGCGCTCGCACCGACAGGGCCATGAGGTTGGCGATCATGGGCTAGTGCTCCACTTCGCCGGCGCCGAGCGCGGCCTTCAGCAGGAAGGCGTTGCGGGTGGCGACGGTCTGGCCCGCGGTCAGGCCGGAGGTGATCTGGGCCCGGCCGGCGCTGCGCTGGCCGACGATGACCGGCGCGGCGGTGAAGCCGGCGGCGGTCCTGAGGAACACCACTTCGCGGCCTTCGACGGTCTGGATGGCTTCCTCGGGCACCGAGACGCCCTCGCTCGTCCCGGCGTCGCGGGTGTAGATCCGCACCGCGATCGCCTGGCCGGGCCGCAAGCCGCCCACGCCCGAGACGTTGAGAAGCACGGTGGCGGCGCGGCTTTCCGCGTCCACGCCCGGGGTGATCGAGCGCACCGTCGCCTGGACCTCGCCTTCCGGCAGGGTGATGGTCGCCCGGTCGCCGGGGGCGATCCGGCCCGCGTCGTCAGCGGAGACCGAGGCCTGCACCTCGATCTGACTGGCGTTGGCGACGTGGAACAGTTCGGTCCCGGCCGTCACGAAGGCGCCGAGCGTCGCGTTCGATTCCGTCACCCGTCCATTGATCGGGCTGACCACGCCCGTGCTGCGACCGTCGCCGGAGACGCGGGCGGCGGCGGCGGCGGACGACGTCCGCCGGGATTCCGCCTCGGCCTCGGCCAGGACGGTCTGGGCCGCCTCGAGATCCTGCCTCGCGGTGATCTTCGCGTCGAACAGCCGTTGCTCGCGGGCGAGCGCCTGCCGGGCGGCGGTCAGCCGGGCCTGGGCCGTCGCCCGCTCAGCGGCGATCGAGGAGGCTTCGCGGCTTTCAATGAGCGCGACGGTCTGGCCGGCGCGAACGCTGTCGCCGAGGCGGAGCGAGACTCGTGTGATCACGCCGTCAGCGCGGGCCGCGAGGACGGCCTCGCCCTGAGGCGTTCCGACGACGGTGCCCTGGGCGACGATCTCGGCGCTCAGCGATCCGCTGCCCACCGGCGCCACGACGATGCCGGCCGCCTGAATGCGGGCGGCGTCCATCTCCAGGGCCTCGCCGGCGCCGTGTTCCTCTTCGGCTTCCGCAGCGGCTTCTGCCGGCGCTTCCGGACCACGGGTCATGCTCCAGACGGCGAACCCGCCGCCCAGGACGATCACGGCCGCCGCCGCGCCGCCGAGCAGGCGTTGCTGGTTGGTCAATCTCTTCATCGGGCGGATCCTTCGGTTTCGGTGGCGCGGGTCAGGGCGGCGACGGCTTGCGCGCGCTCCAGCTCGGCGGTGATCATGTCGGCCTGGACGGTGTTGAGCGCCTCTTCGGCGTCGAGCACGTCCAGCAGGGTGAAGCGGCCGGCCGAGAAGCCTTCGCGTGCGATGCGCACGGCCTCGATCGCTTCGGGTTCGGCCTGGGTTTCGAGGAAGGCCAGTTGCGCCTCGGCCGTCCGAAGGGCGGCCTGGGCGTCCCGCGTCCGCCGGATGGCGCCGGCGAGGGCGGCATTGCGGCGGGCCTCGGCCCCGGTCCGCTCGGCATTGGCGGCGGCGATATTGCCCTGGTTGCGGTCGAACAGACCGATGGGCATGGACGCGCCGAACACGAGGGCGGTGTCGTCCGTTCCGCGGAACTGACGGGCGCCGACGCTGACGGTCACATCCGGACGCGACAGGGTGCGTTCCCGCTCGACCACGGCGATCGAGGTCGCGACCTCGGCCTCGGCCAGACGCACGTCGAGCGCGCTGGCCGGGTCGATGACGGCGCCCGGCGCTGACGGGGTCTCGGGCGCGGTCGGTTCGGGCAGGTCTTCGCCGCCGCCCCACAGGGCGGCGAGCGCCCGCTGGGCTTCGGCGTATTCGGCTTCCGCGGCCCGAACCCGTCCGACCGCTTCCAGGGCGGCCGTCCGCGCGCGCAGGGCCCGCAACGGCGGCTCTCGGCCGGCGTCCACCAGTTCGGTGGCGATGGTCTGCAGGTTGTCGGCGCGCAGGAACTGGTCGCGGGCCAGTTCGACCCGGCGGCTGTCCGCATAGGCCTCGGCGTAGGCGTCCCGCACCTGTTGTTCCAAGTCCGCACGGGCGACGGCGAGGCGCAGCCGGGCGGCGTCCACCTCGGCCTGGGCGGCGCGCTCGCGGGCGGGCCGCTTGCCGCCGAGCTCAAACCGCTGGCCGACGCTCAGGGTGCTTTCCGCGTCGTCCACGCCGGAGAAGGCGCCCGTGCCGGCGAAATTCTCGACCTCGAGGCCGAGTTCGGGATTGGGCCGGAACCCGGCCTGTTGGGCGCGGCCGACGGCGGCGGCGACATCGGCCTCGGCGGCGGCCAGGGTTGGCGAGGAGGCCGCGGCGCGAGACAACGCCTCGGCCAGGGTGACGGGTTCGGCGAAGGCTGACCCTGGGGCCAGCATGGCCAGGATCGCCGCGAGGGTGATCGCGGCTCCGCCGGCCGCGGGGTGCGGCAGACGGCGATTAGGGGATGGCATAGGTCCTGTTTCCCGGATGGTTGACGTGGAGGGCGCGCGTTCGCGCGCAGTCCCGTCAGCCTCTGGGAGGGCGGTGCGGACCTGTGGGCATGCGGGACGGCAAGCCGTCCGCCAGCGGCAGAGCGTTCAGGTCCGCACCGGCATGGGTCACGATTGGCGCTTCGGAGGCTTGCGGCACAGCGATGCCGCTGTGGTGACAATGGCCGTGAGCGCAGATGGCGTGGCTGTCGGGTCCGCCCCCATCGCTGTCATCGCCGGGGATGTCGGCGATCAGGCTGGCGGCGGAGGACGTGGCCCCTTCGGGACCGCAGGTCGCCGCATCGACGGCGGAGACCAGGACGAACAGCGACAGGAACGCCGCGAGCAGCGCCGTCATCAGTCCATGCCTGATCGTAGGGAATCCCATGCGGTCCATTACCATGATCCGTCGCCGCTTCAATCGCGTCATCGTCGCACCGTCGGCGGCGCGGCTTCCGGGAGGGATCGCTCCGCCCGATAGAAGGAGATCGACCCGGTCAGCGTGGCCAGCGTTTCACACTCTCGAACATTGGCGAACCCCGCTTCGGCGATCAGCCGAGGCAGAACACCGTCCGCGTTCGGCTGGGTGTTCTCATAGCCGTCCAGCGATTGGACGATCCGGAACAGCAGCCGCATGACGCCCGCCTGGCGGCCGTAGTCGGCGATGTGCAGCGTTCCGCCCGGCTTGAGCGCCCGCAAGGCGGCCGCAAGTCCCCGGCGCTTTTCCTCCATCGGCAGTTGATGAAAGACCAGGCTGGACACGACCTTGTCCGCGACGCCGTCGCCGAGGATCGTGGCGACGTCGCGGGCGAAACCCTTGACGAAACGGATGTCCTGGCCGGCGGCGTCCGCCTTGGCCCCGGCGCGCCTCAGGATGTCGCCATCGGGATCGACGCCGATGATGCGCGCCCCCGGCGCCCGCTGCGCCAGGCTCACGGCGAACGAGCCGGTTCCGCAGCCGAGGTCGATGATCGTCTCGCCCGGCTTCGGCGCGACCTGGTCGAGCAACCGCGCCCGCCACACGCGTTCGCGCGTCAGCAGGGCGATGGCGGGATCATAGAAGCCGCTGAGGGCGGCATGACCGAGCGCGGGGGTGAAGCTCGCCGTCACGCCGCGGCCTTCAGTTCTTCCCGGGACTGTTTGAGGATCGACCAGGCCGACTGGAGGAACACCACCGCCAGGATCGCGCCAGCGATGAGATCGGGCCAGCGGGAGGCGGTCAGCCAGACGGCCACCCCCGTCGCCGCGACCACCAGGCTCTGGATCAGGTCGTTGCGCGTGCAGAGCCAGACCGAGCGGACATTGGCGTCGCCCTCGCGATGGCGGACCAGCAGGAGCGCGGCCAGGGCGTTGGCGAAGAAGCCCAGGCCGCCCAGTCCGGTGATGACGAACCCCTCCGGCGCCGCCCCGGAGGTGGTGCGCCAGATCGCATAGCCCAGAATGAACAGCGCCAGAGCCGCGAGGCTCGCGCCCTTGACCACGGCGGCTCCGGACCGCACGGCGACCGAGCGGTCGATCACGGCCAGGCTGATGCCGTAGGTGGCGGCGTCGGCGAGGAAGTCCAGGGCGTTGGCGCCCAGTGACGCCGAACCCTGCAAAGCGGCGCCGCCGGCGATGGCCACGAAGGCAAGGCCGTTGATGGCGATCACCGCCATCAGGATACGGCGGTATGCCGGGGTGGCGCCGTCGAATTTGACGGTCGCGCCGCAGCCGCAGCTGGAGGCGGCCGGTTCGGAGGATGAGGGATGTTCGGTCATTGAGCTCCACCTGTCATCGTCAGGATGCATGCTCCAGCCGCTCGAGGATCAAGTGCAAAAATGCGCAACCGCTGGCGCGGGCCGACCGGGCCGAAAAAGGGCCTTGATCCTCTAGTGGCTAGAGGGCGCACAAGAGGGCGACAACAGGAGGCACCATGATCACAGTATTTCCGGCGCGTCGCGGCCCTGGCCGCCTCCAGGCGACGGCTCTCGCGCTTGCCGCCGTGATCGCCGCCATCGACCAGGGCGCCAAGGCGCTGGCGCGCGCCCGGCTCGAGACCGCGGTGGACCTCACACCCTTTCTGGCGCTGCGGCTGGGGTTCAATCCGGGCGTCACCTTCGGCCTTTTCGCCGACTCCGGCGCCGCCGGACGCTGGGCGTTGAGCGGCCTGACCCTGCTGATCATCGGCGCGCTGCTCGTGTGGATCTGGCGGACCCGCAGCCCTCTGACCGCAGCGGCCGCGGGCCTTCTCGTCGGCGGAGCCTCGGGAAACCTGCTCGACCGCCTCCGGTTCGGCGCGGTGACCGACTTTATCGATCTGCATTGGGGCGACGCCCACTGGCCCACCTTCAACCTGGCCGATGCGGCCATCGTTTGCGGCGTCGGGCTGCTTCTGCTGGCCGCCCGAGGCGTGAACGGCCCCGCCTCGTCACCGATCCTGGAACGGAGCGCGCAATGACGCCTTCCGCCGAACAGAAGGCCATCCGCGTCCGGTCGGCGCTCGCCGTCGGCCTGACCGCCGCCGCTGTGGCGCTGGCCTGGCTGTGGCTTCCGCCGTCGCTGCTGGGCGCCTCGGCGGACATGGCGACCGCCGATCGGCTCGCCTACGCCCTGAAGGCGGACCTGCCGGTGTTTCTGTGGCTCGGGGGCTGCCTCAGGACCGTCGCCAGCATTCGCTACCGGTCGGACGCCGACCGGCCCGGCGCGGCCTATGGCCCACCCAGCGCCCGGCTCGCCGTGCCGGCCGCCGTGCTTCAGAACTCCCTTGAACAGACCCTGCTCGCGGTCGGCGCCCACCTGATCCTGGCCACCGTCTTGCCGGGCGAGGAAATGATCCTCGTGCCGGTTCTGGTCGCCCTCTATCTGGTCGGCCGGGTGCTGTTCGCGGCTGGCTACGCCAGGGGCGCCGCCGCGCGCGCCTTCGGCATGGCGCTCACCGGCGCCTCCACGATCGGCGCCTTCGGCATCACCCTGGTCCTGCTGGCGCTTGGCCGATGATCCGTTCGAAGACGGTCCACCCGCCTTTCGGCTTCTGTTTATTCGGCTTCCGACCCATGGTGGCGCGATGACCCTGCCCTCTCCTGCGTCATCAGGGCTGCGCCCGATCGGCAAGCTCGCCGCCGCCACCGGCGTCAAGATACCGACCATCCGGTTCTACGAGCAGATCGGGCTGCTGCCCGCGCCGCCGCGCACCGCCAGCGATCGACGCCTGTACGACGACGAGGCGGAGCGCCGCCTGTCGTTCATCCGCCATGCGCGTCAACTGGGCTTCGATCTGGACTCGATCCGCTCCCTGCTGGATCTGTCCGATCACCCCGACCGGCCCTGCGCGGAGGCCAACGTCATCGCCGAGCGTCACCTCGCGGAGGTGAAGCAGAAGATCGCCCAGCTCAAGGCTCTCCAGCGCGAGCTTTCCCGGATGACGGCGGAATGCGCCGGCGGCCGGGTCTCCGCCTGCAAGGTGATTGAAGCCCTGCACGATCACGCGGCGACGCTTTAAGCGCGACAGTCTCTCGGCTCGAATGCTAATGCGAGCCGCTCACAACTAGGTTCCCCATGCGTCCTCTGCTCCGTCTGCTCGCCCTGGTGTTCACCCTTGGGCTGGCCGCGCCCGCCCTCGCCCAGGCTCCGTCCGCCGCCGAGGCGCAGGTCGCCTGGCGACTGCTCGACTATGTGGCGGTCGACTACGCCGGCGCGGTGGCGAACGGCGAGGTGATCAATCCGGCCGAGTACGGCGAGATGGTTGAGTTCGGCAGCCAGATCCGAACGCGGCTGGACGCTCTGCCCTCCCATCCGGCCAAGGCGGGTCTGGTGCGCGACGCGGTCGCCCTGCAGGCGGCCATTCGAGACAAGGCCGACCCGCGCGTCGTGGGCGACCAGGCGAAGGCTCTCGCCGGCGCGGTGCTGACGGCCTATCCGAGCCCGCTCGCGCCGTCCTTCCCGCCCGATCTGGCCAGGGGTGCGGCGCTCTACGCCGAGCAGTGCTCGGTCTGCCATGGCGCGACGGGACGCGCCGACGGCGCCGGCGCCGAAGGGCTCGATCCGCCTCCTATCGCGTTCGCGGACGTGGAGCGCGCCCGTCAGCGCAGCGTGTTCGGTCTCTATCAGGTGATCGACCAGGGCCTCGACGGCACGGCGATGGCCAGCTTCGCACACCTGCCGGCCGAGGATCGCTGGGCCCTGGCCTTCTATGTGGGCCGTTTCGCTTTCACCGACGCCGAGGCCGCCGAAGGCCAGCGCCTTTGGGAGAGCGACCCGGCGATCCGCGCCGCCTATCCCGATCTGGCCGCCGTCACCCAGGCCACGCCGGCGGACCTGGCGAGGCGCATCGGCGAGACCAAGGCGCGCGCGGTCACGGCCTATCTGCGTCGCCATCCAGAGGCGGCGAGCCGTCCTCAGGGCTCGACCCTGACCCTGGCCCGGACGCGTCTGGCCGAAAGCGAGGCCGCCTATCGCCGGGGCGACCGCAAGGCCGCCACGGACCTGGCCCTGTCGGCCTATCTCGATGGTTTCGAACCCGTGGAGCCTGCGCTCGGCGCTCGCGACGGCGCCCTCCTGCGTCGGGTCGAGACGGCCATGACCGAGCTTCGCGCCTCGATCAGCAAGGGCGCGCCGGCCGAAGAGGTGGCGGATCGGGTCGCCCGTCTGAACGCTCTGCTGGACACCGCCGAGCGCGCGCTCGCGCCCCAGGAGGCGGACAATCTCGCCAGCTTCCTCGGCGCCTTCACCATCCTGCTTCGCGAAGGGCTGGAGGCCTTGCTCATCGTAGTGGCGATGATCGCCTTCCTTCGGAAGGCCGAACGGCCCGAGGTGCTGCGCTACGTCCACGGCGGATGGGTGGCGGCTCTGGTCGCCGGCGGCGCCACCTGGGCGGCCGCGACATTCTTCATCTCCATCAGCGGCGCCAGCCGGGAGCTCACCGAAGGGTTCGGGTCGCTTCTGGCGGCGGTCGTGCTCGTCTCCGTCGGTATCTGGATGCACGGCAAGTCGCACGCCGACGCTTGGCAGACCTATATCCGCGACAAGCTCTCTGCGGCGCTCTCGAAGCGGTCGGCCTGGTTCCTGTTCCTGCTGGCCTTTGTCGTGGTCTACCGCGAGGTGTTCGAGACCATCCTGTTCTATGCCGCGATCTGGAGCCAGGGCGGCCATCTCGGCATGCTGGCCGGCGCGCTTACCGCGGTGGCGATCTTGGCCGTCGTGGCCTGGGCGCTGTTGGCCTACAGCAAACGCCTGCCGATCGGCCGGTTCTTCTCGCTGAGCTCGATCCTGATGGCCGTCCTGTCGGTCATCCTCGTCGGCAAGGGCGTGGCGGCGCTGCAGGAGGCGGGCTGGCTCGACGTTCATCCGCTCGCCTGGGTCCCCCGCATCGAAATCCTCGGCCTCTACCCCACGGTCGAGGGCGTCGGGGTCCAACTTCTGACCATCGCCATCCTCGTGGTCGGCTTCGCCCGGACCTCGGCGCCGAAAGCGGTCGGTCCGGCTCATTGAGGCGGTCCAGTGGCCGTTCGCGGCCGTAAGCTAACGGTGGAGAGGTTGGCGGTAGGCGTGCCGCGGTCTTTCGAGTTCGATTCCCACGACAATGTGGAGATCTTCGATGGCCCAGGCCGACCCGCCGCTGAGGCGCACGATCAAGAAGCCCCAGTTGCGCCAGATGGTGCCGCTGGCCGACAGCACGATCTGGGAGATGGAGCAGCGCGGCCAGTTCCCGAGGCGGTTCCTGCTGACGCCGCGCTGCGTCGTCTGGGACCTTGCCGAGGTCGAGGCCTGGCTGGCCCTTCGCCGGGCCAAGCCCATCCGCAGGGCCCCGCCGCCCGATGTGCGCAAGCGGGTCACCCGCCCGGTCAGAGTCGCGGATCGAACCGAGGACCGGCCGTTTCCGGGATGACGAGCACGGGGGTGAACGCCCGCCCGGCCTCCCAGGCGTCCACGGCGTTTGACCACTCCTGGGCCATGTGACGACGCTGCGCCTCAAACTCGGCCTTGTTGTAGACGCCGCGAGACGACCGCTCCTCGTGGGCGAGGCATTTCTCGATCCAGTCCGAGTTGAACCCCATCTCGTGCAGAAGCGTCGAGGCGGTCCGCCGCAGGTCGTGGACCGTGAAGGGCTCTAGGGGCAGCTCCCGCTCGCGCGCTCGCTCGGCGATCGCCGAGGTCACCCGGTTGAAGGTCGCCCGCGACATCGGCGCATCGGCGTCATAGCGGGACGGCAGGATGTAGCGCGAGTTCCCGGCGCAGGTCTTCAGCGCGATCAGGATGTCGAGCATCTGGGTCGAGAGGTAGACGTTGTGCGGCCTCGACCGCTTCATCCGCTCCTTCGGGATCGACCAGACGGCGTTGGCGAAATCCACCTCATCCCAGACCCCGTCCTGGAGCTCGCTCTTCCGGACCATGCTCAGCAGGACGAACTTCAGGCCCAGACGGATCGTCGGAAGGGTGGCCACCTCCCCCAACAGGTTCAGCGCGATGCGGATCTCCGTCGGCGACAGCGACCGGTCCCTGGGCCGGAAGGTGGCGATGGAGGCCGGCCCGACCCCGTCCGCGGGGTTGTCGATCTTCTCCCCGTGCAGGATGGCGTAGGCGTAGATCTGTTTGACGATGTCGCGGACGTGGACGGCCGTCGCCGGCGCGCCCCGCTCGACGATCGTCTTGCAGTGGGCGCGAAGGTCGTTGGGCGTGATCTCGTTCAGCAGCCGGTTGCGCCATTGCGGCAGGATTTCCCGGGTGAAGATGGACCGCCGCATGTTGCGGGTGCTGTCCGCCATGGGCGCATGGTCCATCCAGCGCTGGGCCACATGCTCGAAGCTCCGGGCCTGTTGCAGGCGGCGCTTGGCCCGTTGCTTCTCCAGGGCGGGCGAGACGCCTTCCGCGATCATCCGCTTGGCGTCGATGACCTTCTCTCGGGCCTTGGCGAGCGACAGGCCGGCCGGTCCGTAGGAGCCCAGCGTCACGGATTCCCGCCGCCCGTTGAAGCGGTAGTCGTACTTGAATGCGATGCCGCCCTTGGGCGAGATCAGCAGGTACAGACCGTCCCTGTCGGTCATTTTGTAAGACTTTGATTTCGGGCGAATATTCCGCAATGCGGCGTCGGTAAGCATGCCGTTTTGACTCCAAAAGACCGTCAGGCGCTTTCGAGGTCTTTCGGGATCATTTTCCTGAACCAAATCCATTGCTTGGCTCAAAAAAAGACCGTCAGGACCCTCTCGGCCCTCTGACGGTATGGAGCGGAGTCCCGGCGGGCAATGGCTGCGGGACCGTCAGAGGGACCGACGCAGACGAAAGCAGCCCCTCGAAAGGTATCGAGAGGCTGCAAAAGCATTTATCTTATAAGTCAGTGTTTTAGCGCGACTTTCGGAAGCGCTCTGAAAAGATTCAGAAGGCTCTGAATCATTCCCACTCGATCGTGCCGGGCGGCTTCGACGTCACGTCATAGACGACGCGGTTGACGCCGCGGACCTCGTTGACGATCCGGGTCGCGCACCTGCCCAGCACGTCCCAGGGGAATTCGAAGAAGTCGGCGGTCATGCCGTCAGTCGAGCTGACCGCGCGCAGGGCCAGGACCTTTTCGTAGGTGCGGGCGTCGCCCATGACGCCGACGGTCTTGACCGGCAGCAGGACGGCGAAGGCCTGCCAGATCTTGTCGTACAGACCGGCCTTGCGGATCTCGTCGAGATAGATGGCGTCGGCCTGTTGCAGGGTCTCGACGGCCTCGGGGGTGATCTCGCCGGGGATGCGGATGGCCAGGCCCGGTCCGGGGAACGGATGACGACCCACGAAGGCGTCGGTCAGGCCGAGCTCGCGGCCGAGGGCGCGGACCTCGTCCTTGAACAGTTCGCGCAGGGGCTCGACCAGTTTCAGCTTCATATAGTCGGGCAGGCCCCCGACATTGTGATGGCTCTTGATCACATGGGCCTTGCCGCTGGAGGACGACACGCTCTCGATCACGTCTGGATAGAGGGTGCCCTGCGCCAGGAATTCGGCACCCTCGATCTTGCCGGCCTCGCGGTCGAAGATCTCGATGAAGACGCGGCCGATGGTCTTGCGCTTGGTCTCGGGATCCGACTGGCCCGCCAGTTCGCCGAGGAATTCCTTCGACGCATCAACGTGTATGAGCGGGATATTGTAGTGCTCGCGGAACAGGGTCGTGACCTGGGTCGCCTCGTCCTTGCGCAGCAGGCCGGTGTCCACGAAGACACAGGTCAGCTGGTCGCCAATCGCCTCGTGGATCAGGACGGCGGCGACCGAGCTGTCGACCCCGCCGGACAGGCCGCAGATCACCTTGGCCGAACCGACCTGTTCGCGGATCTGGGCGATCTTCTCGTCGCGATAGGCCGCCATGGTCCAGTCGCCCTTCAGCCCGGCGATGCCATGGGTGAAGTTCTTCAGCATCGTCGCGCCGCGCGGGGTGTGCATGACCTCGGGGTGGAACTGGACGCCGTAGAAGCGGCGGGTCTCGTCGGCGATGACGGCATAGGGGCTGCCGGCCGAGGTCGCGACGACGTCGAAGCCTTCGGGGATGGCGACGATCTTGTCGCCGTGGCTCATCCAGACGGTCTCGTCCTCACCCACCGGGGCCAGGCCGGCCAGCAGGGGCGAAGCCTTCTGGACGGTGATCTCGGCGCGGCCGAACTCACGGGTGTGGCCGCCCTCGACCTTGCCGCCCAGCTGTTCGCACAGGGTCATCTCGCCGTAGCAGATGCCCAGGACCGGCACCCCGGCCTCGAACACGGCCTGGGGCGCGCGGGGGCTGCCCTCTTCGTGGACGCTCTCGGGGCCGCCCGACAGGATGATCGCTGCCGGCTTCAGCGCCGCCAGAGCGGCCTCGGCCTTCGCATAGGGATGGATCTCACAATAGACGCTGGCCTCGCGCAGACGGCGCGCGATCAGCTGCGTCACCTGGCTGCCGAAGTCGACGATGAGGACCTTCTGGTGATCAGTCGTTGCGGCGGTCATGCGGGCTCCATGGGATCGGCGGTCAGGCGTTCGAATTCGGCTTTCAGCAGGTCCAGCGCCTCGGCCAGTCCCTCGTCGATCACCGAAAGCGTGTCGGTCCAGTCGGACAGGCCGGTCAGGTCGGCCTTGCCGTCCGAAATGCCGCGCAGACCCATGACCGGCACGCCGAACTTCGCGGCGGCGCGGACGACGGCATAGGTCTCCATATCGACCATGTCGGCATCGATGTCGTCATAGGCCTCGCCGGTGACGACGCTCGCGCCGGTCGCCAGCCGCGCATAGGGCTGGCCCGCCGGGCCGCTGGCCAGGGTCAGGCTGGCGGGCTCGTTGAGGAAGGGGGTGACGCCTTTGGGAAAGCCGATCGCCGAGGCGTCCATGTCGCGATAGGCGACCTCGTCCACCCAGTAGACGCGGGCGTGCTCGAGCTTTTGCGAGCCGGCCGAGCCGAGCGAAATCAGCACGTCCGGCAGCCGGTCCTCGGCCGCCAGTCGCGCCAGCGCCGCCGTCGTCTCCACCGCCGCCTCGACCGGGCCGACGCCGGTGACCAGCGGCCTGATGCGCGCCCTCAGGGCCGGGCCGTACTCGGCCTGGGCCGCCATGACGCACAGCACCGTCAACGGCCCGAAGTTCGTCAGCTCGAAGGTCTCGCTCACGCCTGCCGCTCATAGACGGCGGCGAAGAAGCCGTCGGTATCGGCCGTGGCCGGGGACAGACGCAGGCGATGGCCGCCATGGGCCAGTTCAGCCAGTTTGTTGCGGCCGGCGTCAGTGAAGCCCGACGACGACAGACCCTCGGCGATCGCGACCGGGGCGAAGGACGGATGATCCTCCTCGAAATGGTCCAGGGTCGCCTCGTTCTCGATCCGAAGCATCGAGCAGGTGACATAGACAAGTCGTCCGCCCGGCTTCACCAGCTTTGCCGCCCGCGCGAGGATGGCGATCTGCAACGAATGCATCCGGTCGACCTCTTCCGGCTTCAGACGCCAGGCGTCCTCCGGCCGGCGACGCCAGGTGCCGGAACCGGTGCAGGGCGCATCGACGAAGACAACGTCGGCGACGCCGATGATGTCCTCGACCCCGCCGCCGTTGGGACCCAGATGGATCAGCTCGGCCTCGACTCCGGCGCGGGCCAGCCGGGGCCGGATGTTGTCGAGCCGCTTCTGCACCACATCGCAGGCGATCAGACGGCCCTCAGCCCTGGCGATGGTCGCCCGTTTGGACTTCGACTTCGGCGCGTCGACCCAGCCGGTCGGGGTCCAGATCCGCTCGGGCCCGGCAGGCGCGGCCTCGACCCGCGAGGCGCCGACGGCCAGACCCTGCATCGCCAGGCCCAGCGTCTTGCCCCCGCCCCCGGCGCAATAGTCGACCACGGTCATGCCGGGCCGGACGCCCGCGAGCCAGCAGGTGATCTGGCTGCCCTCGTCCTGGATCTCGATACGGCCCTGTTTGAAGGCTTCCAGCGCCTGGACGTTGGGCGGCGGCTCGGCCGAAAGGCGCAGGCCCCAGGCCGACCAGGGCGTGCGTTGCGGCGACAGGCCGGCCTCGCGCAGTTCGGCCATGACCTCGTCGACCGTCGCCTTGGCGGCGTTGACACGCAGGTCGATCGGGGCGCGCGGGACCATCAGGCCTGCGGCCTCCTCGGCCCAGCGATCGCCGAAGGTGTTCCGGAAGTCCTCGACCACGAACTCGGGCAGCCCCGCGAGCGCCCAGGCAGGCGGCCCGTCGTCGGTCAGGCTGATGCGGCTGCGTTCCTGTTTCGACAGGGGCTTGGGGCCGTATCCGTCGCCGGAGTGGAGCGCCTCGATCTCCTCGACCGACAGGCCGTCGATCAGGCTGAGGGCGCCGATGACCAGGGCGCGGCCGTCCTCCCGCCCGCCCATGGCCCAGACCAGACGGCCGCGGGCGCGCATGACCTTGTAGACCTGGTCGGCGATCGACCGACGGTCCTTGGAGCCGGCGTAGCGGTTCTCGGTCCCCCAGGTCTTCAGGACGGCCTCGGCCGGGGCCTTGCCCGCACTGATGCGGTCGATGATGGCGGCGGCGGCGGCGAGGCGAGCGGCTGGGGTCACTTAAACTTTCAGATGAACAGGGCGGCGACGATCATCAGGAGACCGGCGAGCGATGCGAGGAAGGCCAGGCTGCGCAGGCCCGTGACGCCGAACGCGTACAGGGGCACATAGACGACGCGCGCCCAGAAATAGAGGGTAGCGCCCCAGTACGTCAGAAATCCGTCCTCGCCCGCGACATGGGCGATCAGGACGGCACCGAGAAACAGGGGCAGGGTTTCGTAGAGATTGGCCTGCGCCCGTTCCAGCCGGCCGGTGATGACGTTGGACGGCGGAACCGCGGCGTCGCGCGGCCCGGCGTTCCACTTCGGCCCGTGCTGCAGGGTCCGGCCGGTGGCGGGCAGAAAGATCTGCACCACCGCCAGCAGGATGGCCAGGGCCGCATAGGTGAGCTCGGGCGTCATGTTGAACATCTGCTATCCCTGCCGATAGTTCGGCGCCTCGCGCGTGATCATCACGTCGTGGACATGGCTTTCGCGCAGACCCGCGCCGGTGATCCGGACGAACCGTGCACGCTCCTGGAGGTCCGCAATGGTGGCGGCCCCGACATAGCCCATGGCGGCGCGCAGCCCCCCGACCATCTGGTGCAGTACCGGCGCGATCGGACCCTTGTAGGGTGTCTGGCCCTCGATGCCCTCGGGCACCAGCTTGCGGGAGTCCTCGACCTCCTTCTGGAAGTAACGGTCGGCCGAGCCGGCTCCCATGGCGCCGACCGAGCCCATGCCACGGTACGACTTGTAGCTGCGGCCCTGGTACAGGAAGACTTCGCCCGGGCTTTCGTCGGTGCCGGCGAACATCGAGCCCATCATGGCGACCGAGGCGCCCGCCGCGATGGCCTTGGCAAGGTCGCCCGAATATTTGATCCCGCCGTCGGCGATGACCGGCGCGCCGGAGTCCTTCGCCGCCCGGACCGCATCGATGATGGCGGTCAGCTGTGGCACGCCGACGCCGGCGACGATGCGGGTGGTGCAGATGCTGCCGGGACCGATGCCGACCTTCACAGCATCCGCGCCCGCGTCGATCAGGGCCCGGGCGGCGTCATAGGTGGCGATATTGCCGGCGATGATCTGGAGCCGGTTGTTCTCGCGCTTGATGCGTTCGACCACCCGCGCGACCTGGGCCGAGTGGCCGTGGGCGGTGTCGATGACGACCACGTCACACCCCGCGTCGGCGAGGGCCATGGCCCGCTCGTAGCCGGCGTCCCCGACCGTCGAGGCGGCGCCGACCAGCAGCCGGCCCTGGTCGTCCTTGGCGGCGTGAGGATGGGCCTGGGCCTTCTCGATGTCCTTCATCGTGATCAGGCCGGTGGCGCGATAGTCCTCATCGACGACGATGACCCGCTCGATCTTGCGGTCGCGCAGCAACTGCCGCGCCTCGTCCTTGCCGGCGCCTTCGCGAACCGTGACCAGGTCGCCCGTGGTCATCAGCTGGGCGGCGGTGCGGTTCGGATCGGTGTCGAACCGCATGTCGCGATTGGTCAGGATGCCGACCAGCTTGCCGCCGGCGTCGACCACCGGGAAGCCGCTGATCTTGCGGGCCGCCACAATCGCGCGAACCTCGCCGAGGGTGGTCTCCGGGCGGATCGTCACCGGATTGATGACCATGCCGCTCTCGAACCGCTTCACCTCGCGCACCTGATCGGCCTGCTGCTGCACCGTCATGTTGCGGTGAAGCACGCCCAGACCGCCGGCCTGGGCCATGGCGATGGCCAGCCGGCTTTCGGTGACCGTGTCCATGGCGGACGAGGTCAGAGGGATGTTCAGCCTGATGTCGCGAGTGAGCCGGGTCGAGACGTCCGCGTCTGCGGGCATGATCTCTGACGGACCGGGTTCAAGCAAAACATCGTCGAAGGTGAGCCCTTCGCGAATCTCCATGGGAGTCTCCGTTTTGCGGGCCGCCTATCCTCTTTCGCGGGTGCGAAGTCAACCACAATGGCCCGCGTCCGGCGGCTTGCCACGCTCGAAAATTTTTCAGCAGAGCTTGAAACTTTCAGCCATGGCTAACATTTAAACGCCTGATGGTCGCCAATCTCGCCCGATCCGTGCGGAGCCTCGCGCTCAAGATCGCCAGTTACGGCGTGATGCACCTCGTCGTCGCCATGCTGGTGGCCTTCGCCATCACCCGCGACTGGCGCATGGCTCTCGCCATCGGCCTGGTCGAACCCTTCTTCCAGACCGTCGCCTATTCCTTCCACGACCGGGTCTGGCACCGGATCGAGCGTCGGCGGATGCGCAGTGGCATGGAAGAGACCGCAGAGGCCTTCACCGCACGCCTCGACGTCATGAACGCCGAGGAACAGTCCCGCGCCCACGGCCATCACGGCCACAGCCACGCCCTGCCCTCGCTCAAGAACATCGCGCTGAAGACGGTCACCTATGGCGTCATGCATTTCGCCGTTGCCGTCACTGTCGCCTACGCCATCACGCGGGACTGGCGCGTGGCCCTGACCGTCGGGGTGATCGAGCCGCTGGTGCAGATGATCTTCTTCGCTATCCACGATGCGGTCTGGCGCCGAACCGAGGCCCGGAAGGCCGCCCGATCAACGGGAATGGCCTCCGCCTGATCAGGGCAACAGGAACCCCGTGCTAGAACAGCCGGGCCGTGTGTTCGTCGAGCGGTTGTCCGGATCCCTGCAAATCAGGGCCCTGAGGCCGGTGTGATCGGCGGCGTCCCGCTCGACCTTCCAGATCACGGTCAGGCCGCGGACTCCCAGCAGGCCGACCTTCGCCACCGTGTCTGTGCCGGATCCCAGCCTGATCGCAATGACCGCGAACTCCGGATCGGCCGGATCTCGAAGAACCCGTGTGCCGCGAACAGGACCCGCCCTGTCCTCGGGCGACATGCCGAGGTCCTCCCCTGCCTCTACGGACGCCAGCAAGGCTCCGCCATCGCGATCAGCGCGTGCCTCCGCGGCCCGACGGAATGGCACGGCCGGCAAGGCCGCCAGGCCGACGAGCCCCCAGAGGAGGTCCATGCCCGGATCGCTTCGGTAGGTCGATGCCGGCAGTGTTCTGCAGAGGCTGACCAGCGCGGAGCCGACGGAAGATGGCTCAAGTCGCCCCAGCACGGCTGCTCCGTCGGAAAGCGGCAATCGACCCGGACCGACCGCCAGCGCCGAAGCCGGTCGCGGCTGGCGCAACTGCTCCCGCGGTGCCGTCACGGCAGCTGGAGCGCGGATGGAGGCCGGCGGGGACGTCGACGGATCGCGGTAGACGCCCAGCAGGCGACCGTCCTCGAACGCAAGCAGACCCGTGCTGGTCGCCAGACCGCGGCTCCTTTCGACAGGATTGTCCCCGGGCGACCCGTCCTCAAAACCGGTCAGGCAGCCCGCGTCGTCGCGGGTCGGTTGTCGCCAGAATCGACGAAGCGGATACAGTTCCAGGGTTCGCCCGCCGTCGACAATCCGTATCGCGTCGCGAGGTTCTACGCCCGGCGCAGCCCCGGTGCGAGCCTCGACCTCGGCAACAGTGAGGCCCGTGAGGTCGTCCAGCGGGACCCGCCTTTCATCAGGCGTTCCCTGAAGGGCGACCGCGAGAAGGATCGCCGTCAGGATCATCGCTTGTTCAACGCCACCAGATAGACCTCCGATGAACCCTTCCGGCTGGCGGCGGGCTTGACGTATTTCACGTCCTGGAAGTTGGCGCGCAGGTCTGCCAGAACGTGACCGGCGTCCCCGCCCTGGAAATTCTTCGTCACGAAATGCCCGCCGGGCCTCAGGGTCCGGATGGCGAACTCCGAGGCGATCTCGATCAGGGCGATAATCTTCAGGTGATCCGTCTGGCGGTGTCCGACGGTGTTGTGCGCCATATCCGACAGCACCAGGTCCGGCGGTCCGCCGAGGGCCTCAATGAGCTGACGGTCCACGCCGGGCTCGGTGAAATCGGCCTGGATCAGGGTCGATCCCGGGATCGGCTCGATCGGCAGCAGGTCGACTCCGACCACCGAGGTCGCGCCCCGATTGACGCAGACCTGGATCCAGCCGCCGGGCGCCGCACCCAGATCGATGACCCGCGACCCCTTCTTGACCAGCCGGAAGCGGTCGTCGATCTCGCTGAACTTGAACGCTGCGCGGCTCCGCCAGCCCTCGGCGCGCGCCTTCTCGGACCAGGGATCGGCCAGCTGGCGCTTGATCCATTCGATGGACGAGATCGACTTCTTCTCGGCCGTCTTGATCTTGCCACCCATGCCCCGGCCGGCGGCCGTCCCGCCGGTGGGCGGGCGGACCATACGGCGGCGCGCAGGCTCGGCAGGCGCGGATGTGGGCTTTTCGTCGTCACTCATCGCTCCCACATAGCGCCCACGGCCCTCAGCGGCTATGACCCCCGCCAATCATCCGAAAATGGAGCGCCACATGGCCGACCAGACCCTGACCCTGACCCTCGACACCGGTGACGTCGTCATCAAGCTGCGCCCCGACCTCGCGCCCGGCCACGTGGCCCGCATCACCGAGCTGGCGACCGAAGGATTCTATGACGGCGTTGTCTTCCACCGTGTGATCGCGGGCTTCATGGCCCAGGGCGGCGATCCGACCGGCACCGGCACCTCGGGATCCAAGAAGCCGAACCTGAAGCAGGAATTCTCGTCGGAGCCGCACGTGCGCGGCGTCTGCTCGATGGCCCGCACGTCCAACCCGGACAGCGCCAACTCCCAGTTCTTCATCTGCCTGGACGACGCGACCTTCCTGGACCGCCAGTACACGGTCTGGGGCGAAGTGATCGAAGGCATGGACCACGTCGACGCCCTGCCGAAGGGCGAACCGCCCCGCGCGCCGGGCAAGATCGTCAAGGCGACGGTCAACTAGAACGGATCAGGGCGGCTCTCACAAGCCGCCCTTTTCGTTAGGCGTCAGTCGCCGCCGTACCAGTTCAGTTTGACCCCGGACCAGCTCTGGTCGCCGATCCGGATCGTCGCAGTGATGGCCGGCTCCTCAGAGCCGCCCAGATTGCGCCGCGCGGTCGCGAGGGTTCCGACGTTCAACTGGCCGTCGAAGGTGATCCGGTCGCCGTTCGAACCGTTGCCCGTCATGCGGATACGGCCGTCGCTGACCGAGTAACTGTCGGGCAGAACCCGCTCGGTCGTCTCGCCGGGAACAAGGAATTCCAGCATCACCGGGGCGAAGGTCGCGGACCGCTTGCCCGTCTCCCAGTCGGCGAACGCCTGCGCCTGGCCGACGAACAGATGCATCAGGGAAAAGTCGCCGGGTCCGACCTGGGCCTCGCCGACCTGGTAGTAGCCGGACAGGTCCTCGCCCTGGCTGTGTGCGAAATTTCCGGCACCCGCAGGCGCGGGCGCGGTCGAGGGCGTCTCCCCGCCGGGATCGGCCGGCTTCGCCGGCGCGTTGAACAAATCGCAGCCGGCCAGCGTCAGGCCGACGGCGCTCAACACGATGACGGTGCGCATGGCCGTCGTCCTCAGGGCAGATACAGCAGAACCGGCAACCAGCCGGCGGCCTGGGCCATATCGATACCTTCGAAGACCGGAATGGCCAGCAGGAAGACCAGCCCGTCACGAATCGTCGTCAGGAAGAACCGCGGCTTGATGCTGAGATCCTCCTCGTCGCGCCATTTCGAGAAGTCGGGGCCACAGCGGGGCGTGCGCGCCATATAGGCCCTGTAGGTGTCGCCGAACTCGGCGGTCAGCCAGGCTTCCTCCTTCTCGATCGTGAAGTGGAAGACGACGACGGCGATCAACACGAACAGAACGGCGATCACCATACTGCCGGTCTGGGCGCCGACCCCGAAGGCTCCGGCATAGCTGAAGACATAAAGCGGGTTGCGGCTCAGGGAATAGGGGCCGGTGGACACCACCTCCGCCTTCTTGCGCCCGCCGATGTAGAGCGAGCACCAGGCGCGCCCGACGATGCTGATGATGATCGCGCCGAGGCCGACAGACTCTACCGCTTCATGGGTTGGCCCCTGCCCCCACCGGGTGGCGCTGAACATGGCCAGCACGACCACTGCCAGCAGGGACAGGCCGATGGCCCATTTCCGGATTCTCTGGATCCGCTGAAGATCGAACGCATCGGTACTCACCGTCGTCATGGTCGTTTCCATGCCCCCCCTTGTTGATCCGGAGACCGAAGCGCCGATGCAACGCTTCGCGCAAGAGCTATCTTTGCAAGTGAAAATCGCCTGCGGTCAGCGATCCAGACCCTGATCCAGCGCCCGGAACGCTGACCAGGACAGTTCGACCGCGCTCTGGAACACCGACGGGGTGATCCGCTCGAAATCATCCGACGGCCGATGATAGTCGGGGTGGTAGTTCACGCCCAGATAAAGGAACGGCACCTGGGCGTTGAAGAAGGCGCCCTGGTCCGAGGCCTCAACCCAGTTGTCCTCGCCCGTGTCCTGCGGCGTATCCTTGCCGAAGGCCAGGGACACGGCGCCGTTCGCCGGAATGTCTTCAAGGATCGGCCGGAAGGTCGGGTGCTGATAGGTACCCGTGACCCACAGGAAACCATCCGTTTCGGCACGCGCGATCATGTCGAAGTTCAGGTTCATGGCGATCGACGACAGGGGCACCGGCGGCGCCTGGACGAAATGCTTGGCGCCCAGAAGCCCGCGCTCCTCGCCGTCGAAGGCGACGAAGATCACACTGTGGTCGGGCTTGCTGACCTTGAGGCGTGCGGCGATCTCGAGCATGGTCGCGACGCCCGAGGCGTTGTCATCCGCCCCGTTGTAGATCTGGCCGCCGTTCACACCGACGTGGTCGTAGTGGGCAGTGATGACGATGTAGCGATCCGGCGTCCGCGTGCCCCCGATCAGACCGAGCACATTGACGCCGTGGAAGGTCTTCGGTCCCTCGCGGGTGCGCCCCTGGGCCTCGAACGGCTGCAGACGGCCCATCGGCGGAGCGGCGACGCCGAGCGCCTCCAGCCGGGACACGATATAGGCCCGGGCCCGCTCTCCGCCCGGCGCGCCCGTGTCCCGGCCCTCCATATCGTCCGCCGACAGGGTCCGCACATCGGCCATCAACTGGTCGTAGCTGACGGACGGAGCGGCGGCGGTTTCAACCGGCGCTTCGACCGCAGCCGGGGTCTCGGTCATGCCCGCACAGCCGGACAGGATCAGGGTTGCGACGGAGGCGAGGGCGGCGGCGCGAAGGGGTCGGGACATGAAGACTCTCTGGATACTTCCTTTCAGAGATAGCCTCACCCGTCCGCCCCGTCCGCATAAATTCGTATGATCGACCCGGCTGGCCGCGCCCGCGGGCGGTGCTAAACCGTGAGCATGGCCGAACCGACCGTCGAATCCCTGAACGAAGCCGAAGCGGGGGCTGAACTGGCCCGGCTCGCCGCCGAGATGGCGCGCCATGACGCCCTCTACGCCGAGGCCGCTCCCGAGATATCCGACGCCGACTACGACGCCTTGCGCCTGCGCAACCTCGCTATCGAGGCCCGCTTCCCCGCCCTGGTCCGCGACGATTCGCCGTCGAGAAAGGTCGGCGCGCCGGTCTCCAGCCAGTTCGCCGAAGTGCGCCACGGCGTGCCCATGCTGTCGCTCGACAACGCCTTCGACGACGGTGACGTGACCGATTTCGTCGCCCGCATCCGGCGGTTCCTGAACCTGCCCCAGGACGAGCTGATCGCCTTCGTGGCCGAACCCAAGATCGACGGACTCAGCGCCAACCTGCGCTATGAAAACGGCATTCTGGTCCAGGGCGCGACGCGCGGCGACGGCCGGGCGGGCGAGGACATCACCGCCAACCTGAAGACCCTCGCCGACATCCCCCATCGGCTGAAGGGCTCCGGCTGGCCGGCCCTGATCGAGGTGCGGGGCGAGGTCTACGCCCCCAACGAGGCCTTCGCCGCCTTCAACGCGGAGGCCGAGGCCGCCGGTCGTCGCACATACGCCAATCCCCGCAACTTCTCCGCCGGATCGCTGCGTCAGATCGATCCGACGGTGACCGCACACCGTCCGTTGAGCTTCTTCGCCTACGCCTGGGGCGAGACCTCCGAGCCGTTCGCAGAGACGCAAGAACAGGCTCTGGAGGCGTTCAAATCCTGGGGCTTCCCGGTCAATCCGCGCTCGACCCGGGTCGAGGGCGCCGACGGCCTGATCGCCATCTATCGCGGTCTCGAAACGGATCGCGCGCAACTCGGCTATGACATCGACGGCGTGGTCTACAAGGTCGACCGGCTGGACTGGCAGACCCGTCTGGGCTTCGTCTCGCGCAGCCCCCGCTGGGCCATCGCCCACAAATTCCCGGCGCAGCAGGCGACCACAGTGCTGGAGGGCATCGACATCCAGGTCGGCCGCACCGGCTCCCTGACCCCGGTCGCCCGCCTCGCCCCCGTCACCGTCGGCGGCGTCGTTGTGCGCAACGCCACCCTGCACAACGAGGATGAGATCGCCCGCAAGGATGTGCGGATCGGCGATACCGTCGTGCTGCAACGCGCGGGCGACGTCATCCCCCAGATTGTCTCTGTCGTGGCCGACAAACGCCCCGCCGACGCCGTCCCCTATGTCTTCCCGACCCACTGCCCGGTCTGCGGTTCGGAAGCCGTCCGGCCCGAGGGCGAGGTCCGCCGTCGCTGCACCGGCGGCCTGGTCTGCGCCGCCCAGCTGGTCGAACGGCTCAAACATTTCGTCTCCCGCCGCGCCTTCGACATCGAGGGTCTGGGCGAGAAACAGCTGACCGCCTTCCACGAGCGCGGCTGGATCCACGAGCCGGCCGACATCTTCCGCCTCGCCCGCGATGCGGAGAAGCTGGACCAGCTCCGCGCCGAGGACGGTTATGGCGAGACCAGCGTCCGCAACCTCGTCGCCGGCATCGACGCCCGCCGCGTCATTGCCCTGGAGCGGCTGCTGTTCGGCCTCGGCATCCGCGACATCGGCGACCAGACCTCCCTGCTGTTGGCCCGGCATTTCGGCGACTGGACGAGCTTCCATGCCGCCGCGCTCGCAGCCGCATCGGGCATGCCCTCGCCCGAGTGGACACGACTGTCCGAAGGTCACGGCGTGTCCGCCCGGACCCTGTCGGTCATGGCCTCAGCCGTTCTGTCGCCCGCCGATCCCTGGCCGGAGGCGCCGCTGGACCAGAAGCTGGCCCTCGCCTTCCCCGGCGTCGCCACGCCCGCCCGCCGGGCCTTGGGCGGGCTGGTCACCGACTGGGCAAGCATCGTCGAACTGGCCCGCGTCGCTCGCGAGGAAGGCCCGTCGATGACGCTCGGAGACATCGCGGGCATCTCGGGCGTCGGCCCCGTCGCGGCCCGCGCCGTCGCCGAATTCTTCCACGAACCGCATAACCAGCGCGTTGTCGACGCCCTGGTCGCCGAATTGAACACCATCGAGGACGCTGAACGACCCAAGGCCAACACCCCGGTCGCCGGCAAGACCGTGGTCTTCACCGGCTCGCTCGAACGCTTCACCCGCGACGAGGCCAAGGCGCGGGCCGAAAGCCTCGGCGCCAAGGTGTCCGGATCCGTATCGAAGAAGACCGACTACCTCGTCGCCGGCCCCGGCGCCGGGTCCAAACTGGCCGAGGCGCAGAAGCACGGCGTCGCCGTCCTCACCGAGGACGAGTGGCTGGCGTTGATTTCGTGATCCTTCTCCCCTGCGGGAGAAGGACGCCGCCTCACCGGTTCAGCGCGCCTCGGGCCGCCTCCGCATAGCGGTGGCCAGAGGCGGCGTCCTTCGGGAAGACGGCCTCGATCGCCTCGAGGTCCGCGGCCGTCAGCACGATGTCCGGGGCCGCTGCATTGTCCTCCAGCGTCGCGATCCGGCGGGTGCCCGGGATCGGGACCAGATCGTCACCCTGGGCCAGCACCCAGGCCAGGGCCAGCTGGGCCGCCGTCACGCCCCGGTCGTGGGCGATGCCCTTGACCGCCTCGACGAGGTTCAGGTTCTTCTGGAGATTCCCGCCCTGGAAGCGCGGATTGGACAGGCGGAAATCGCCCGGCTCGAGATCGGCGATCGACTTGATGTCGCCGGACAGGAAACCGCGTCCCAGCGGGCTGTAGGGCACGAAGCCGATTCCGAGCTCGCGCACGGTCGCCAGGATCCCGTCCTCCGGCTCGCGGCTCCACAGGGAGTATTCGGTCTGCAGCGCCGTGATCGGATGGGTCGCGTGGGCCCGGCGGATCGTCTCCGGCGCGGCTTCAGACAGACCGAGGAAGCGGACCTTGCCCTCCTTAACCAGCTCCGCCATCGCCCCCACCGTCTCCTCGATCGGCGTGTCCGCATCGACGCGGTGCAGGTAGTAGAGGTCGACGTGGTCCATCCCCAGCCGGGTCAGGCTGCCCTCGATGGCGCGACGCACATTGGCAGGCGAGCCGTCGACCTTCAGCGCCGTGCGGTCCGCATTGTAGCCGATGCCGAACTTGGTCGCCACGAAGGCCTTGTCGCGTCGATCGGCCAGCGCCTTGCCGACCTGGATCTCGTTGGTGTGGGGGCCGTACATCTCGGCCGTATCGAAGAAGTTGATCCCAAGTTCCAGCGCCCGGTGGATCACCGCCGTGGCCTGGGACTCGTCCGATGGCGTGCCGTAGAAGGACGCCATCCCCATACAGCCCAGGCCGATGGCCGAAACTTCGGGACCGTTCGGTCCGAGACGACGGGTCTTCATGGGGCGATCTCCTGCGGTGGACGAGACCCCGAAATCGGGTCTCACAACGTCACGTGCAAGTCCCTCAAAGCGGGGCGCACTGCGCCTCAAGCCAGGCCTTCGCCTCGCCGTCCAGCAACGGCCCCACCTTCGCCAGGGTCTCGGCGTGATAGGCGTCGACATAGGCCCGCTCGTCGGCGGTCAGGGCCGTGACGTCGATCAGCTTCCGGTCCAGCGGCGCGAAGGTCAGCTGTTCGAACCCGTGCATCGGCCGCTCGCCGCCGGGGATCGGCTCGGGCGGAGTCACGACCTGCAGGGTCTCGATGCGGATGCCCCAGTGACCCTCGCGATAGTAGCCGGGCTCGTTGGACAGGATCATGCCAGTCAATAGCGGTTGGGTGTTCACCGCCTTGGCGATCCGCTGCGGCCCCTCGTGGACCCCGAGGTAGGAGCCGACGCCGTGGCCCGTGCCATGGTCGTAGTCGAACCCCGCCATCCACATCGGCGCCCGAGCGAGAGCGTCCAGCTGGTGCCCGCTGGTCCCGACCGGGAAGCGGATCACGGCCATGGCGATATGGGCCTTGAGCACCAGGGTGAACATCCGGCGCTGGTCAGCCGAGGGTTCGCCGATGGCCATGGTACGGGTCACGTCCGTGGTGCCGTCCAGATACTGGCCGCCGCCGTCGACGAGCAGCAGGGAGCCCGGCTCCATCCTGCGGATCGTGCGGGTGACGGGCTTGTAGTGCGGAAGCGCCGCGTTCGGTCCGACCCCGGCGATGGTGTCGAAGCTGAGATCCTTGAGCGCCCCGGTCTCCTCGCGGAACCGCTCCAGCGCCTCGACCACGCCGCGCTCGTCCGGCAGTTCGACCTGGGCCACCGTATCGACCCAATGGAGGAACCGCGCGAGCGCCGCGCCGTCACGGATATGGGCCTGACGCGAGCCCTCGATCTCGACCGGGTTCTTGGCCGCGCGCGGCAGGGCGCAGGGGTCCATGCCGCGAACGACGGTCGCACCGACCAGCTCCAGCCGGTCGAAGTACCAGGCCGAGGACTGGGCCGGATCGATCAGGACCTTGAACCCCTTCATCCCCTCAAGCGCCTGCGGAAGGACGTCCGGGGTCATCAGGGTGACGTCGTCCCCGAGCCAGCCGGGCAGTTCGTTGGTGACCTTGGCCGGATCCAGGAACAGCATGGCCGTGCCGTTGGCGGCGACGATGGCCTGGGCCAGTGGCAGGGGCGAGCGGATGACGTCCCCTCCCCGCACATTGAACAGCCAGGCGATCGAGGACGGCGCGGTGAGGACGACGGCGTCGGCGCCAGCGGCGGTCACGGCTTCGCCGATGCGCCTACGCTTCGACGAGCTCGTTTCTCCCGCATAGCGGTCCTCATGCGGCACGACAGGGGCCTGCGGCTGGGCCGGGCGGGCCTCGGCCCAGGCGGCGTCGACCGGATTGCTGTCGACGGGCTTCAGACTGGCGCCCGCCTTCGCCGCCGCGCGCTTCAGCGTCGCCAGGGCGTCGGGACTGTGCAGGCGGGGATCGTAGCCGATCACGGCCCCGGCCGGCGCGCGCTCCAGATAGGCAGGCACCCCGCCCTCGACCAGGTCCAGAATTTCGAACTGGCCCGCGTCGACCTGGGCCCGGACCTGGACGGTGTAGCGACCGTCGGCGAAGACAGCGGCCCTGTCCTTCATCACCACGCCCGCGCCGGCCGAGCCGGTGAAGCCGGTCAGCCAGGCGAGCCGGTCGTTGGCAGCGGGCAGATATTCGTTCTGATGCTCGTCCTCATGCGGCACGAGGAAGCCGTCCAGGCCCTGCTGCGCCATGGCGGCGCGTACCAAGGGAAGGTGTTTGGCCCCGAAGGACGGCGAGGTGGTTTCGTCGAAGGACTGGCGCATGCCGCACGCATAGCGCCCCCTCCCGCTTTTGGGGAAGGGGCGAACGCACGGGATCAGTTCTGCGGCGTCGTGCTCGTGATCAAGGCCGGGGCCGATGCGGGAGCGGGCGGGGCGGCCGGGACGGTGATGATCACCGGGGCCGGCTGGGCGACGGCGCGGGCGACCTCGGCCCGAGCCTGGCTGGTCGCGCGAGCCGCGTCCGCCTGGGCGCGCGCGGCGTCCATCCGGGCGATGTCGACGCTCTGCTGGGCACCGGCGATCTGCCCCTGGATCACGGCCTCGTCTGCACGCGCCTGGGCCGCGACGGCGTCCGCCTGGGCCTGCGCCAGGGCGAGCTCCGTTTCATCGTCGCGCCCGCCGGACGACAGAATCCACAGCACGGCGATCAGGACCGCGGCGGCCAGACCGCCGGCGATCCACCAGCCGGCGCTCGAGTCGCGACGGACGATGACCGTCTCGGTGTAGACGGGCTCGGTGACCACCACCCGCTCGACGGTGGCGTTCGGGTCGATATTCGGATCGTACTGGCTCACGGGAAACCCTCCATTGAGCCAGCAGAACGGCGCCGCTTTGCCGTTGTTCCGTCAGGCCATCCTGCGCAGGACGAGGGCGCTCCAGGCATCGCGGTGAATCCGCCGCTCCAGCCGGAAGCCGCGCGACAGATAGGCTGCAGACACGCGCCGCTCCTGGGTCCGCAACAGGCCCGACAGGATCGCCACGCCCCCGATGCGCAGGCTCATCTTGATGTCCTGCGACAGGGCGACCAGCGGCGGGGCCAGGATGTTGGCGAACACCAGGTCATAGGGGGCGCCGGCCCGCACCTTCATGTCGTTGAGGCCCGAGGCGTGAACGAATTTCGCATTGGCCTGATTCAGCTTCGCGTTCTCGTTGGCGATCCGCACCGAAGGCGCGTCGATGTCGGTCCCGACCGCCAGGGCCGCCCCGGTCCGCGCCGCCGCGATCGCCAGAACACCCGTGCCGCAACCGACATCCAGAACCTTCTCGAACCGCTCGCGCTTCAGCAGTTCGTCGTAGGCCACCAGACAGCCGACGGTCGTCCCGTGATGCCCGGTTCCGAAGGCCGCGCCCGCATCGATCTTCAGGTTCACCGCGTTCGGCGGCACCCGGCCCTGGTCGTGGGCACCGTAGACGAAGAACCGTCCCGCCCGCACCGGCGGCAGGCCCGACAGAGACATGGCCAGCCAGTCTGCGTCGGCCAGGGGCTCGACCTTGACGGTCACGCCGGGATGATCGGCCAGACGGGCGGTCAGGGCCTCGACCTCTTCCTCCGAGGTCGGGAAGGCGTCGATGCGCCAGATGTCGCGATCCTCGTCTTCTTCGAGGATCGAATAGGTGGCGCCCTCCAGCAGGACGTCGGAATCGATGGCTTCGGCCGCCGCTTCAGCGGCGGCCCGAGAGCCGCGGGCGATAATCTGGACGGGGTTGTGGGACATTTATTCAAACACCGGTATCATTGCGAATCGATACTATTGAGTTTGCGCCCATGCTCTCCCGCATTGGTCGCGATCGTTCCAACCGAGGGGTCGGGGAATACATGGCCAAGTCACCGTCTACTGCGTCGCCTAAAGCGTCCGTCGCTTCCAAGCCTAAAGCAGCCGCGAAGTCGACTGCGAAAACGGCCAAACCTGCCGAGGCCAAGCCCGCCGTCGCCGCCAAACCCGCCGCCGTGAAGGCTGCTCCGGCCGCGAAGGCGCCCGTGAAGGCGGCAGCCAAGCCCGCCGCCAAGCCGGCTCCGAAGGCCGCCGCAAAGCCTGCCGCCAAGGCTCCGGCCGCAACGAAGGCCGCTGCGCCGAAGCCCCCGGTCAAGGCCGCCACGCCGAAGACCGCCGCCAAGTCGCCGGCGAAGGCCGCTGCCAAGCCCGCCGCTGCGAAGGCTCCAGCCAAGCCGGCTCCGAAAGCCACCGCAAAGCCCGCGGCGAAGGCCGCTCCGGCCGCCAAGCCTGCCGTCGCCGCCGCTCCGGCGCCTGCACCGGCGCCGAAGCCCGCCGTCGCGGCTGCACCTGTTGCGCCGGTCGCCCCTGCAAAGCCCGCCACGGCTCCGGCCGCGAGCGCCCCGGCTGCTCCCGCGCCGAAGAAGGGCTTCTTCGACAAACTGGCGGACGCGATTTTCGGCAAACGCTGATCCTCGTCTGAAACGAGAAACGCCGGGCGGTTCGCACCGCCCGGCGTTTTTGCGTCTGGCATCCTGCGCCGGATCAGTCGGCGGGCAGGTCCTCGGCGAGGATCGCCATCTCGAACATGAAGCTGCCGTCCTCGTCCTCGTCGTCAAAGACCACGCCGATGAACTCGTCGCCGACATAGACCTCGGCGGAGTCGTTCACCTTGGCGCGCGCCTTCACGATGATGCCGCCGGTGTTGAAGGTACGCTTAAGGTGCGTCTCGATACGCTTCATGTCTGCTTCGTTCACGGCGGGCCTCGGGAGTCTGGATTGAAGGCGCGGACCCTAGAGAACCGGTCCCGCCAAGGAAAGCCCGTCAGGCCTAGATCACGAAATCATAGACGACGTCGGCCAGGGTATGGTCCATCGTCCGGGCTGGCGTCGCGTCCGTCGGACAGTTGACCAGTCGCGCGGGCACGCCCGCCACGGTGCATCCTGCCGGTACCGGCTTCAGCACCACCGAGCCCGAAGCGACCTTGGCATAGTCACCGACGGTGATGTTCCCCAGCACCTTGGCGCCCGCGCCCAGCAGGACGCCCTTGCCGATCTTGGGATGGCGGTCGCCGCGTTCGGCGCCGGTCCCGCCCAGGGTCACGCCGTGCAGCATGGACACCTCGTCGCCGACCACCGCCGTCTCGCCGATCACGATGCCGGTTCCGTGGTCGAGGAACAGGCCGGAGCCCAGACGCGCGCCCGGATGGATATCGATCTGGAACAGCTCCGAGATCCGGCTCTGGAAGTGGAAGGCGAGGGTCTCGCGTCCCTGGGTCCACAGCCAGTGGGCCACCCGCGACGCCTGCAGCGCCTGGAACCCCTTGAAATAGAGGAACGGCTGCAACAGCGTCTTGATCGCCGGATCGCGCTCGGCCACCGCCTGCAAATCGGCCTCCGCCGCCGCCACGATGGTCGGGTCCGACCAGTAGGCGAAGGCGCAGACCTCGCGCACGCTCATGGGCGCCAGTTCGGCGTCGCCGATCTTGCGCGCGATCTGGAAGCTCAGGGCATTGGCCAGGTCGATGTGCGACAGGATGGTCGCGTTCATCAGCGAGCCCAGATGCGGCTCGCTGCGCGCGGCCGCCTCTGCGGAGGCCCGAAGTTGGGTCCACATGCTGTCCTGGGAGGCGACGACTTCAAGCTTGGGCATCATGGGCTCCATGGGCCATCATACCCGCGTCAGCATGGCGTGCGCCAGCCAGCCCGGGATCAGCGACTCCCTGGCCATATGGTAGGCCCGAAGGGCGGTAGCCACCGTAAAGGTGTCGCGCACCGCACCCCGGTCAATCTCGCGCATCAGGGTCATGAAGGGCACGCGCGCCAGTTCGATCACCTCGGTGGGATCCGGTGCCTTTTCCACCTCCGACAGGTCCCAGGCCAGCCAGGCGATGGCCCGCTCGTCGGTGATGGAGTTCGACATCTCCATCCGCAGCACCTCGCGCCAGGATTTTGCCGCCAGGCCGGCCTCCTCGGCCAGCTCCCGTTTGACGCCGTCCAGCGGATCCTCGTTGAACGGTGCCCCGCCCTCCGGCATCTCCCAGGAATAGTTGGCCAGGGCGAACCGCGCCTGACCGACCAGGGTCACTGTCCCGTCGGCATGAATGGGCAGGACCCCGACCGACAGGTTCTTCGGCCGCATGACGACATAGGTCGCCTCGGCCCCCGTCGGGGCCGTCGCCGGATGCGAGGTCAGGGTCAGCCACGGATTCTCGAACAGGATGGCGTCGCCGTCGCTTTTCCACACCGGCCGCGCGGGCGGGTGTGTGTCCCATGAAGGCGCGGGCCGGTCGGCGTCAAAATCGTCGCGGGAATCACTCATCGGCGGCATATGGCGCCCCGGGCGCCGAACGCATAGCTAGAGCGTATGACCCTGCCTCCTCCCGTCGATCTCGGGGCGCCCCTGCCCCCACCCACGCCGTCGTCCGAGATGCTGGCCCGGCTGGCCACCCGCCGCTCGGCCCCGGCCCAGGCCCTGACCACGCCGGGCCCCGATGCGACCCAGATCACCGACATCCTGACCCTCGCCGCACGCTCGCCGGACCATGGCAAACTCTTCCCGTGGCGGTTCGTCGTCCTGGGTCCGGTCAGCCGAGCGGAGATCGCCGAACAACTCGGCGCCATGGCCGTCGACAAGGGTCTGCCGCCCAAGGCCCGGGCCGTCCTCGCCAAGCTGACCGGCGCCCCGATCACCGTGCTGGTCATCTCGACCGCCGCCCCGGCCTCAAAGCCCGTCTGGGAACAGGAGCTCAGCGCCGGCGCCGTCTGCATGAACCTGGAGCACGCCGCCTCGGCCTTCGGCTTTGCCTCCAGCTGGATCACCGACTGGTACAGCTATGACCCCGACGCCGTGGCCCTGTTCGGGGTCCGCGAGGGCGAAAAGGTCGCCGGCTTCATCCATCTCGGCACGGCGGCCGAGCCGCTGCTGGAACGCGACCGGCCGAACGTCGCGACGCTGACGACCACCCTGCCCTGAGCCCTTGTTCAGGGAGTTGTCTTTGCTTTTCGGTCGGACCATGAGTCATTGCGGTCAAGGAACAGGAGGATGCCGATGAAGCGATATGGACTCATGGGCGTGCTGTTCGCCCTGCTCACCGCAACGACGGGCCTCGCACAGGACACAGAGCCGTTTGCGCCTGACGGCGTATGGATCTTCCGCACAGACGAGATGGCAAACGGAAGCCCCATCTGCACGGAAACCTGGGCGTTCGGCCCGGGTGACCGGCTGTTGGTCGAGAGCGGCAAGGAGAGGGTCAACAAGCGGTTCCGCATCGTGCGCGACACAGACGGCCTGTGGCTGGTCACCGAGACCCTTCACACCAATGGCCGGGCCGACTGCATGGGCGATGAGACGGCGATCCCCGACACTGCCGAGCGGCGGACCTATCTCGTGCCGATGAACGATGGCCGGGTGCTCACATGCCCCGCACCAGGGCGGGCTCCCAACGGCGCTCCCTTCATCACAGGCTGCTACGGCTCGATTATGCCTGCGGCCATGGTCGGCTGATCACCGCTTCAGGCCGGCTTCGTCCACTCCATCATCATGAACCAGGGCACCCGGTTGTAGCGCGCCTGCCGGACCGGATCGCCCCCATGGGCGGGCGGCTCGGCGAAATGGGTCAAGGTCAGCCCCTGCTCCAGCAACAGGGTCATGTAGGTGCTCAGGGGCCGGTGCCAGTTCTGGATGCGGATTCCCTTCCAGGCGATCCAGCCGGCCTTCTCCTCCAGGTAGTGGTCCATCGCATGGACCTGTCGCCCGTCCGGCAGGGTGATCCAGCCCAGGTCGTTGGCGTCAGCGGCCGAGTTGTACCCCGCCAGGTTGGCGATCAGCAGCCGACCTCCGGGGGCCAGGACCCGGGCCATCCCGGCGATCGCGGCCCGCACATCCGGGATATCAATCAATGACAGATAACTGACCACAAGGTCGAACGCCCCCTCCTCGAACCCCAGGGCCTCGGCCGCTTCCACGCGATAGTCGCCCCCGGGATCCAGCCTGCGCGCATGGTCGATCAGGGCCTCGGTCGGATCGATCCCGACCGCCGCCACCCCCTCGGCCTTCAGCATCCGGCAGAACCGCCCCTCGCCGCAGCCGACATCCAGCGCGCGGCGGAACGGCCGCAGCCGCACCCGTTCCAGCATCGGCGCATCCATGACCCAGCGCCGGCCGAAGTCGCCCTCGTCCCCCTGGGATGCGACCCAGGCATCCGCCGATTCCGCCCATCCGTCGCTCATCGCGGTTCCTCCTCCGGCCGGTGGACCAGCGATACCATCACCACCGAGATGATCATCAACAGATACCAGCTGCCCAGCTTGGCTAGGGACACCATCTCCCATCCCGCCTCCTGCCCGGGATAGGCCCAGGCCCGGCCGAGGGTGCCCAGGTTCTCGGCGAACCAGATGAACAGGGCGACCAGGAAATACCCCACCAGCAACGGCATCTTCAGCCGCGTCCGGTTCGCCGTGAACCAGAACCATCCTCGTCCGAACAGCAGGACCGTGGTCGCGAACAGGGCCAGTCGAACGTCCGGCAGCCAGTGATGGGCGAAGAAGTTGACGTAGATCGCCGCCGCCAGAACCCAGGTCGTCCACACCGGCGGGTAGCCCCTGACCCGGATATGGAAGATCCGCTGCACCCGCGCGATGTAGGAGCCCACAGCCGCGTACATGAAGCCCGAGAACAGCGGCACGGCCCCGATCCTGAGCACCGAATCCTCCGGATAGACCCACGACCCGTGCGCCGTCTTGAACAGCTCCATGATCGTCCCGGCGATGTGGAACAGCAGGATCACCCGCGCCTCGGCCCAGGTCTCCAGCTTCAGGGCCAGCATCGCCGCCTGGATCAGCACAGCCCCAACGACGAGGAAGTCATAGCGGGACACCGGGCTGTCGTCGGGCCACAGCAGGAAGGTCGCGAGGATCAGCCCCAGCATCGCCCCGCCGAACAGGCAGGCCCAGGCCTGTTTGAGGCCGAACATCAGGAAGGCAAAGGCGAAGCGGGACCATGCCCGCCGGTCAGCCCAGGTCTGTCCCCGCCCCAGCCAGTGGCGCCCCCAGGTCTCGAGTGGAAGGCGACGGGGTTCGGTCAAGACAGCTGACGGCTCGCCGCACGGAATTCCCGGGGCGTCACGCCGACCTGCTCCCGGAAGGCACGGTTGAACGGTCCGACGGATCCGAATCCGCACTCGAACGCGACCTCCAGAATGGGCAGGACCTGCTCCGGGTCAGCAAGCAGGCGTTTCGCGCGCTCGATCCGGTAGTGATTGATCAGCCGGTTGAAATTCGGGAAGCCCAGAACGGTGCTGATGCACTGGGACACCTTGTATTCCGGCTGGCCCATGCGCGCGGCGACATCGCCGATCCTGAGGTCTGGCCGGCTGTCGATCGCTTCATCGCGTAAAAGCGCCAGAAGCCGTTCGGCAAGGCGCCGGTCCTCATCCGTCGGCGCCCGGCGCGCCGAACCCGTCCCGTCCGCCTGACCCAGGGGATGGCGCAGACGATACCAGACCGCTGCCGACGCCCCGGCCAGTCCGACGACGCAACAGGCGATCCGGATCAGGTCGGTCTGCGAGACCCCCAAGGTACCCGGACTGGAGACTCCCGACCCCAGAACCGCCACCAGCTGCGCCGCATTGATCGTGAGGAAGGCGAGCCGGAACCGCTTCTCGTGCACCCCGACATCAACCCGGCGCGCCTGGAACGGCTCAATGAAGGCCAGCAGCATGGCCGCCGAGCCGCTGAGCCGATAGACGTTCGCGGCAAAGCCGGAGAGGCCGCCTTCGGCCGGCGCGAGGACCGTCAGCGCGCCGGTGACTGCGACCACGGTCGCCACGATGCGGGGCCACCAGACGTCGTAGGGCGCAGGATCGAACAGGGCCCGGGTCAGCAGCCAGGCCCATCCGCAGGCCCCTGCGCCGACCAGCGAAAACAGGATCCCGGCGGCACCGTCGGTCAGACGGCCCGCGATGTAGGAGACGAAAGTGACCGCGCAGAGCGCTGCATAGGCCTGAAGACGACTGGGTGCCCGCCGGGACCATGGGGCCCGGCCGACGACCGAAACGCTGAGAACTGGCTGGGTGTACACCGATCCTCCCGGGCGCTGACGGATTCATGGCCCGCCAGAACGGCCCTGTCCAGCGCGCCGCCGCCCGTTCGTGACGGTCCCTGGCAGAATATTTCTGGCCGATTTCCAAATCGGCGAGACGCCCGGCCAAGGTCCCCCCATCCGTGCCGACACCCCGCATTCCGGGGCCTGTCGGGAGACCTCATGTCCAGCATTTCTTCACCGCCCCCTGTGAAGCGCGTCGCCGCCGGAGCCCTGCGCTGGGCTGGCATCCTCTGGTTCATCGTCGCCGCCATAGGCCAGGCGGCCTTCATCAGCTTCATCCTGGCCTTCTACGGCACGCGGACCGCGTCCGGGGACTACGCCGGCTGGAACGACAAGCCGCTGATCGACGGCTACATCGCAGGCGACGCGACCGGGAATTTCATTTTCGCCGCCCATGTGCTGCTGGCGTCGGTCGTGACCTTCGCCGGACTGATGCAACTCGTTCCTTGGATCCGGCGCGCCTTCCCGATGCTGCACCGCTGGAGCGGTCGGACCTTCCTCGTCGTGGCCGGCTTCATGGCGTTGAGCGGCTTCTGGCTGACCCTCGTCCGGGGGACCTCGCTGTCCAACGTCTCCTCGGCCGCCATCGTGATCGACGGGCTGCTGATTCTCGTCTTCGGCGCGCTGGCGTGGCGGAATGCCATCAGGCGCCGGTTCGACCAGCACCGGGTCTGGGCGATGCGCACCTTCATGGCGGTCAGCGGCGTCTGGTTTCTCAGGGTCGGCATCATGGGATGGGTGCTGGTCAACCAGGGGCCGGTCGGCATGTCGGACAGCCTGTCGGGTCCGGCCGACATCGTCATCGTCTTCGGCAGCTATCTGATCCCGCTGGTCTTGCTGGAGCTCTATTTCCGGGCCGGGCGCAGCGCCCATGCGGCGCCGAAGTTTCTGACCGCAGCCATCGTCCTCGTCGCCGCGGCCTTCACGGCGATCGGAGTCTTCGGGACGATCGCCCTCATGTGGGGTCCGTACCTCTAGGAGGAGACCGGGCGGCCTACCCCCGCCCGCGATAGGTCGGCACGCCCTGGTCGGGCAGCCACAGGCCCTCGGGCGGGGCGCCCGTCTGCCAGAAGACGTCGATCGGGATTCCGCCGCGCGGGTACCAGTAGCCGCCGATGCGCAGCCATTTCGGCTGCAACAGGTCGGCGATCCGCTTGCCGATGGCCACGGTGCAGTCCTCGTGGAAGGCGCCGTGGTTGCGGAAGGCGGTCAGGTACATCTTCAGCGACTTGGATTCGACCAGCCAGTCGCCCGGCGCATAGTCGATGACGATGTGGGCGAAGTCCGGCTGGGCCGTCACCGGGCACAGGCTGGTGAACTCCGGCGCGGTGAACCGGGCCAGATACAGGGTGTCGGGGTGGGGATTGGGCACACGCTCCAGCACGGCCGTCTCGGGCGAGGTGGGCTGGACGATATGCTGGCCGAGCTGGCTCAGGCCGGAAGTGTCGGTGGTCATGGCGGTCAAATAGCGTCACGCGCGTCTGCTGTCTCCTCCCCGTCGCCGGAGGGCGATGGGGAGGTGGCCCGGAGCGATCAGCTCCGGGACGGAGGGGGCGACCGGGTCTCACAGAGTAAGCACGGCAGATCTCAAACACCCTCTCGCCCGCTCCACCACCCGCCAAGCGGCGGGTGGTCCCCCTCCCCATTCGCCAAGCGGCGAACGGGGAGGAGACAGGGGTCAAGCATTTGCCTTCCCCGGCGACACCCGGTTAAGCGTAGCCAAACAAAACGCTCAGGAAACCGCCATGGCCATCCCCGCCTCCCTCCAGAAGGGTCTCAAACTGCCGGTCATCGAGGCGCCGATGTTCCTCGTCTCCGGGCCGGATCTGGTCGTCGAATGCTGCAACAACGGCATCATCGGCACCTTCCCGTCGCTGAACGCCCGGACGACCGAGGGTTATCGGGAGTGGCTGGTCGAGATCAAATCGCGGCTGACCCCTGACGCCGCCGCCTTCGGCGTCAACCACATCGTCCACCCGACCAATCCGCGCCTGATGGCCGATATGATGGTCTCGGTCGAACACAAGGTGCCGCTGATCATCACCTCCCTGGGCGCCGTGCGCGACGTGGTCGATGCCGTGCACGGCTACGGCGGCGTGGTCTTCCACGACATCGCCAATGTCCGTCATGCGAGGAAAGCCGCCGAGAGCGGCGTCGACGGCCTGATCCTGGTCGCCAACGGCGCCGGGGGCCATGCCGGCATCATCAATCCCTTTGCCCTGATCAATGAGGTGCGCCAGTTCTACCAGGGCACGATCATCCTGTCGGGCTGCCTGTCGACCGGCCAGGACGTCGCCGCCGCCCTGATGATGGGCGCCGACTTCGCCTATATGGGCACCCGGTTCATCAACACGACCGAGGCCATGGCCCCCGAGGCCTACAAGGACATGATCATCGAGAGCGGGGCCACGGACATCGTCCACACCCCGGCCGTCTCGGGCATCCCGGCCAACTTCATGACCAAGTCGCTGGAGGCCAACGGCATCGACCCGAAATCCCTGCCCGAGCACAAGCTCGACATGGGTGACGAGGCCAAGGCCTGGAAGACCGTCTGGTCCGCCGGCCAGGGCGCAGGGGCTGTGCACGACGTCGTGCCGGCGGCCGAACTGGTCGCCCGCCTGCAGGCCGAGTACGCCGACGCCACGGAACAGTTCGCCGCCAAGGCGATCGTCCGCTAAGGAACAGGCTCCCGCTCCCGGAGCCTCGATGCGTCACGTCCTGACCGCCCTGACCGCCCTTCTTTGGGCTGCGGCTCCGGCGGCGGCGGCCCAGGACCGGGACGACCCGCGCTACAGCGCCGAACGGCCGTCCCACTGGGCGTTCGAGGCCGGGGCCGGCACCGACAACCGCTCCAAGGGCGCGACCAAGAGCGCCGACGCCCCCTATGTCTTCGGCGAGGTCGAATGGGCCACCGCCGGCTTCTATGTGGACACCGAGTTCGAGACCATCGACTCCTCCGGCTCCAGCGTCGAGACCGAGCTGGAGGCCGGCTGGCAGTTCGCGGCGGCCGGTCTGGATTTCGACACCTCGGTCTCGCGCAAATGGCGGCTCGGGGCCGACGCCGGCGCCGATGATGAGGCCTGGGAGTACCAGTTCGACATCCTGCGTGACTTCGGTCCCGTCGACACCCGGCTGCGGCTGGAGCATTCGCCCGATGGCCTCGGCTCGACCCGCGCCACCACCTGGGTCGAGGCCCGGCTGCGCTGGCCCCTGGCCGACCGGCTGAGGGCCAGCATCACCCTCGGACGGCGTGAACAGGACAATGCCCCGGACTATACGGGCGGCAATGCGGGCATCGCCTGGGCCGTCACCGACACTACCGCCCTCGACCTGCGCTGGCATGTCACCGACGCGGCGGGTCAGGGCTTGCAGTATGAAGACGGTCTGGTCGCCTCCGTCCTGGTCGCCTTCTAGATCCTTCCCGCCGGCGGCATTCCGTCTCTGTCAGGCCAGGCTCGCGCCCGCCTCAAGCCGATTGACCTCGCCGGTCACTTCGGATCACAGATCACCGATGACCCGAGCCGTCCCCGAGCATGAAGGCGTTGACCGCGCGTTTTTCGAGAGCGTGATCGTTCCCGCCGGCCGACCGGCGGTCCTGCGCAACCTGGTGTCCGACTGGCCCATGGTTCAACTGGGCCGGACGTCCACGGCCGCCCTGTCGGCCCATATCCGCGCCGCCGCGACCGATGCGCCCACACCGATCTGGAGCGGCGCTCCCGAGATCGAGGGTCGCTTCTCCTATGGCGACGACCTGAAGAGCTTCAACCACACCCAGGAGAACGCCCCGCTCGCGACCCTGCTGGACCGCCTTGCCGCCCACCATGACGATCCCCGCCCGCCGGGCTTCTATGCGGGCGGCGTTCCGTTCCGCCCCTGCCTGCCCGGTCTGCTGGCGGAGACGCCGATGCCCCTGCTGGATACGTCGACCCAGCGGCGAACCTCTCTGTGGATCGGCAACCGCGTACGCACGGCCTGCCATTGGGACCTGCCCCAGAACCTGGCCTGTGTCGTCGCCGGCCGACGTCGCTTCACCCTGTTCCCGACCGACCAGATCGCCAACCTCTACATCGGACCGGTGGACTTCACCCTGTCCGGACAGCCGACCAGCCTTGTAGATTTCGACAAGCCGGATCTCGACCGATATCCCCGGTTCGCCGAGGCGCTGAAGCATGCCGAGATCGCTGAACTGGCGCCCGGCGACGTCCTCTATATGCCCAGTCTGTGGTTCCACCATGTCGAGTCGCTCGATCCGTTCGGGGCCATGGTGAACTTCTGGTGGCGAGACGCGCCGGACTATATGACCGCGCCGATCTTCACCCTGCTGCACGGCCTGATGACCCTGCGCGACCTGAACCACCGCGAGCGTCAGGCCTGGCGCGTGATCTTCGACCATTATCTGTTCCGGCCCGATGATCAGGACCCGATGGCCCACATTCCGACGGATGCCCGGGGCCTGTTCTCCGCCATGACTCCGGAGATCGAGCGGCGCCTGAAGGCGACCTTGATTGGGCCTCTCTCGCGCTGACGGCCGCAGCCGCATGACGCCACGGTCATCCCCGTCCTGACTACGGTCATGGAACCAACAGGGCGACGGCGCGCGAACAGGCTTGACCATTCGCACGGGTGGGTCACAGTTCGGGAGAAGAATACGGACCGGCCGGCGATGCGCCTTTTCACCACGACGATGATGGCGGGCTGCCTGCTGGTCGCAGGCGAGGCGGCGCAGGCCCAGACGGCCTCGCCGTGGTCGGGCAGTCTCGGTCTGACCACGGACTACATCCGGCGCGGCACGGTTCGGGGTCAGGAGGACGTCGAGGCGACCGGTAGCCTCGAATACACCCGGGGTTCCTTCTACGCCGGTACGGCCGCCAACACCGCCGCGGTCGGCGACGGCGACTACGAGGTCGACCTCTATGTCGGCTACCAGCCGACCTGGGCCGGCTGGGACTGGGATCTGAACGCCAAGCGGATCAGCTATTTCGGCGGCTCCGGCGACGTCGATCACTGGGAGTTCTACGCCCAGGGCACGCGGGCCATCGGCCCGGTCACCGCCGTCGCCCTGGTCGGCGGCTCGCCCGACTATGAGGGTGTGGCCGAGGACGCGGTCTGGGCCAATGCCAATCTCGCCTGGGCCTTGACGCCCAAATTGTCTGCCGACATCGGCGGAGGCTTCCAGGACCAGCAAGGCGCGCCCGACTACGGCTGGTGGCAGGCGGGCGTCACCTATGCCTTCACCGCGTCCATCACCGGCGACCTGCACTGGTACGACACCGACAACGCTGCGGCCCTCGGCGAGAGCGGCGACGGCCAGCTCGTCGCAGCCGTCAGCTGGGCCTTCTAGCCTTGTCCAAAATCGACAACCCTTGACAACCTTTTGTTGTGCGATACGCTTTTTCCTGGAGGATTTCGCGATGTTAAATCCCGCTGTTGCGATGGCCGCTTTCGTCCTCGCGGTCAGCTCGGCCGGCGGCGCACTTGCCCAGGCCAATCCCAATGCAGGCGACATGGGCACCGCGCGGGAGCGGCTTATCGAGCCGATGCGCCCCGGCGCCGCGCGGATGCAGCAGTTCGAATCCGTGCGCCGGCTGAATGCCTACTCACCCGCCCAGCGCCAGCGTGCCATACGCCAGGCCCAATCCCTGTTGGCAGCCTCTCATACCAGTTGCGACGTCGTAAACGCCGCCCAGGTGGGCCGTACGGAGCGTCGGCGAGACATCCTCGAGGTCGCCTGCTCCAACGGGTATGGCTATCTGCTGGTGGATGGAACGACACCGGCGGCGTTCGATTGTCTCCAGATCGCCCAGGCCGCCGCGGCTCTCCGCAGGGAAAATCCCCGCGCCGACGTCGGCTCCCAGTGCACGCTCAGCGAAAACGGCGGCTGATCCCGCCCGCTCTTGACCAAGGTCTGCCTCACAACCTCACCCCCGTTGCGGAGACGATGACATGCCTAGATCCAACGCCACGTGCCGATCCATCGCCGTCATCGCAGCAGCGATCGCGACCCTGTCGGGCGCGTCCTCGGTACAAGCGCAAACGGCCCCGGACTATGCCGCACTCGACCGCCAGACCGGCGTCTGGAACGACAATCCGCAAGCCAGTGCTGCAATGGCGCGCAGGCATGCCTATGCCTTCGATCGCGACATCCAGCCCTATACAAACCTCGAGCGCCAGCGCGCTTTCCGCCGCGCCGACACCTTGCTTTCTGCGTCTCGCACGAACTGCGAGGTGACCAACGCCGCCCAGTTGGGACGCACGGAGCGCCAACGTGACATCGTCGAGGTCGCCTGCGCCAACGGGTCCGGATACATCCTTGTCGATGGCTCGACCCCGGCGGCCTTCAACTGCCGCCAGATCGCCCAGGCGACCGCCGTCGTTCAGCGGGAGCGGTCGCGTCGCGGGGTCGGCGTGCAGTGCGCGCTGGACGAGAACGGCGGCTGATCCAGCCGCGCGCCTGAGTAAGGTCGGCGATCAGATCGTCCAGATTAGCGACGCCGACCGACAGGCGGATCAGGTTGTCCGTCACCCCGCCCGCTTCGCGCACCGCCTTCGGCTCGGAGGCGCGGGTCATGATCGCCGGTTGGTTGACCCGGCCTGGCCATGCGCGCGGTCGGGGCTCAGTTTGGCGCAACAGTGGGGATCGGCCGGCAGTACGCCCTGTGACCACGATGAATCCTGCAGGCTCCCTGCTGGTCGCAGGCGAGGCGGCGGGGGGTCAGAAAGACCTCGAGGCGACCGGCAGCCTCCAATGCATACAGGGTTGCCTCTACGCCTGCACGGCGGCCAACGCCGCCGCCCCCGGCGAGAGCGGCGAAGGCCAGCGGCCAGATGCCGCATGACGGATCGAACGGCATCCGGGTGCGACGGAGACTCGTTCCTGCCTCCGATCGCACAGCCGCGATCTGCCCAGGAACCTCCCCATGAAACTCGCCACCCTTGCCGGCGCCGTCTCTGCCGCAGCACTTCTCGCCGCCGCCCCCGCCGCCTTCGCTGATCATCATGGCGGTGGCCACGGCCAGTCCGTCACGGTCGGCGGCGCCGCCATGTACGCCAACAAGACCATCGTCGAGAACGCCGTCGCCTCGCCGATCCACACCACCCTGGTCGCCGCCGTCACCGCCGCCGGCCTGGTCGAGACCCTGTCGGGTCCCGGCCCCTTCACGGTCTTCGCTCCGACGGACGCCGCCTTCGCCGCCCTGCCTGCCGGCACCGTCGAGACCCTGGTCCGCCCTGAGAACAAGGCGACCCTGACCAGGATCCTGACCTATCACGTCGTCGCCGGCCGTGTGACCGCCGCAGACGTCATCGCCCTGATCCAGGCCGGGGGTGGATCCGCTGCCATCACCACCGTCTCGGGCGACACCCTGACCGCCTCCCTGCGCGGGTCTTCGGTCATCCTGACCGACGAGAACGGCGGCGTCGCCACCGTGACCCAGACCGACGTGTTCCAGTCGAACGGCGTGATCCACGTCACCGACGCGGTTTCTATTCCGAACTAGTGCAGGTGTGCGGAGGTGTTGTAATCACACCTCCGCACAACTTCCGACTTGGTTCCGCTTTACAATGTCGAAAGTCACTTGGCCGCAGGGCCATTGTCCCCGGGAAATAGTGCGCCACTTCCTGATCTCTCTGAAATCAGGAACGACATCATGGCTACCGAAACACACGACATCGTCGACACCGCCGTCGCCGCCGGCTCGTTCAAGACTCTGGTCGCCGCCGTCACGGCCGCGGGCCTGGTCGATACCCTCAAGGGCGCAGGTCCGTTCACCGTCTTCGCCCCGTCCGACGATGCCTTCGCCAAACTGCCCGCCGGCACGGTCGAGGATCTGGTCAAGCCCGAGAACAAGGACAAGCTGACCGCCATCCTCACGCTCCACGTCCTGTCCGGGGCCATCCATGCCGCCGACATCACCGGCAAGACCCTCAGCCCTGCCTCGGTCAACGGTGAAGCCCTGACCGTCGACGGAACCGATGGCGTCACCGTCAACGGCGCCAAGGTCGTTTCGGCCGACATCGCCTGCACCAATGGCGTGATCCACGTGATCGACACCGTGCTTCTGCCCAAGGGCTGATCCTCGCGGATCGACCCGACCGGAGGGCGGCCCGCAAGGGCCGCCCTTTGTCGTGTCAGCCCAGCGCCTGATCCAGATCGGCGATCAGGTCGTCCAGGTCCTCGACCCCGACCGACAGGCGGATCAGGTTGTCCGTCACTCCGCCCGCCTCGCGGACCTCTTTCGGCACCGAGGCGTGGGTCATGATGGCCGGGTGGTTGACCAGGCTTTCGACCCCGCCCAGCGACTCGGCCAGGGTGAAGACCTGCACCCGCTCCAGCACCTGTTTCGTCCGCGCCAGGTCGCCGTCGATGATCACCGTGACCATGCCGCCGTAGCGGCCGTTCATCTGGTGCGTGGCCAGTTCGTGCTGCGGATGGCTGATCAGGCCCGGATAGATGACCCTGGCCACGCCGCCGTTCGGCCGGCCGATGCGATCTTCCAGCCAGCGCGCGATGGCCAGAGCATTCTCGTTGTGCGCCTTCATGCGCAGGCCAAGGGTCTTCAGTCCGCGGTTGGCCAGGAAGGCGTCGAACGGTCCCATCACCCCGCCGATGGAATTCTGAAGGAACTTCAGCTCCTTGGCGACCTCATCCGAACCCGCCACCAGAACCCCGCCGATGATGTCGGAGTGGCCGTTCAGGTATTTGGTCGCGGAATGCATGACCACGTCGGCGCCGAGCGACAGCGGCCTCTGGCTCCACGGCGTGGCGAAGGTGTTGTCCACCACCAGCAGCAGGCCGTGCCGCCTCGCGATCGCCGACAGCCCGGCGATATCCGCCAGCTTCATCAGAGGATTGGTCGGGGTCTCGGCCCAGATCATCTTCGTCTTCGGCGTGATCGCCGCCTCGACGGCCGAGAGGTCCGCCATGTCGACATAGGCGAAGTCCAGCCCCATCGAGCGCCGGCGCACCCGCTCGAACAGCCGCCAGGACCCGCCGTACAGGTCGTCGCCCGTTACAATGTGAGCGCCCGCGTCCAGCAGCTCCAGCGCCGTCGAGGTCGCCGCCATGCCTGAGCCGAAGCCGAAGGCCTGAACCCCGCCTTCCAGATCGTTGATACAGGCCTCGAACGCCTCGCGCGTCGGATTCTTGCCCCGGGCGTACTCATAGCCCTTGTTCACCCCCGGGCTTTCCTGGGCGTAGGTCGAGGTGGCGTAGATCGGCGTCATCACCGCGCCCGTCGTCGGATCGGGCCGCTGTCCGGCATGGATGGCGCGGGTCGAGAAGCCCTGGCTGTTTCTGTTCTGGCTCACGCCTGCATCTCCGGAAGCGTCTCGTTGAAATGGGTCACGACCAGATCCATCATCTCTGTCCATTGTTTCTGATCAAACACGTGTCCGGCTTCCGAGATACGGCGCACGGTCGTGGGCACCTGCGCCTCTCGCAGTTGATCGGCCCACGCGAGGGTACTGGACGGCCGGACATGATCGTCCCGCTGCCCATAGACAAGCAGCACGGGCCTCCGATGTCGCGGCGATCGCGGCGGGTAGACGTCTGTTCCGGTGACCACTCCAACCGCAGACGCGGCCTCGCATCCCTGGCCAAGGGCCGTGTCCACGGCCACATAGCCACCGAGCGACACGCCCCAGAGTCCGACACGCAGCCGCCGCGACCGCAGGACCTCGACCGCGTCGGAGGCTGCCCGCCGCCAGCGTTCCATCAGCCGCGATCGACGCACACCATCGTCCGCGCCCGCTTCAAAATAGTTTGGCACCAGACTCGCATAGCCCTCCGCAGCCAGCCGGCCGGCCAGCGCGCTCAACACGACGAATTCACGCTGTAACCCCCCTGCGCCGTGCAGGATTACGACACCGGCACGCGCGGGCCCTGATGGCTCAAACTGGATCGCATGAACGGTCGCGCCGCCGCTTTCGTAGGTTACCACTTCCTCTGGGGGGCGAGGCTGTGCCTGACGTGGCGCAACACCGGAGCTTCCCAGCAATCCCGCGACCATACTTCGCCTGGAAAGGTCCGCGTTCATGGTCCTACCGGTTCAGACTCAGGTGGTTGATCAGGTCGACGCGCGCGATCAGGCCGACGAACTGTTCGCCGTCCAGCACGATGGCCACCCGGTCGCGATCGAACAGGGGGATCAGGGCGTCGAGAGGCTCGGTCACCTGGACCGTGTCGAGGTCGCGCGTCATGGCCGAGGACACCGGCTTGGCGAACCGCTCCTTGCGGGTGATCTCGTCGGTGTTCATCACATGGACCAGATCGCTCTCGTCGAGGATGCCGACCAGACGGCCGTCCTGGATGATCGGAAGCTGCGACACGTCCGCGCCGCGCATCCGCTTGAAGGCCGTGTCCAGGGTGTCGTCCGGCCCGGCGGTGACCACGTCGCCCTTGTCGTATTTGCGGGAGATCAGGTCCGAGAGGTCGCCATGCAGTTCACGCTCGCCCAGCCCCTGATCCGCCAGCCAGGCGTCGTTATAGACCTTGGACAGGTATTTCGCCCCGGTGTCGCAGACGAAGGTGACGCAGCGCTTCGGCTCGGTCTGCTCACGGCACCAGCGCAGGGCCGCCGCGATCAGGGTTCCCGACGACGATCCGGCCAGGATGCCTTCCTTCAGCAGCAGTTCGCGCACCGTCGCCACGGCCTCGGCGTCCGGAATCGAATAGGCCTTGTCGATCAGGCTCATGTCCGCCGTGTCGGGCACGAAATTCTGACCGATGCCCTCGACGGTGTAGGACCCCTCCGGTCCCGGGACGCCGTCGTTGACGATCCCGGCCAGAACCGAACCGACCGGATCGGCGAGGACGATCTCGGCCTTCGATCCCTGGCTCTTCAGATACTCGGCGACGCCTGTGATCGTCCCGCCCGAGCCGATGCCGGCGACATAGGCATCGATATCGTGACCCATCTGTTCCCAGATTTCGGGCCCGGTCGTCCGGACGTGCGCCTCGGAGTTGGCCTTGTTCGCGAACTGGTTGACGAAGAACCCGCCCGGAATCTGCTGCGCCAGCCGCTCCGCCATGTCGGTGTAGTACTCGGGATGGCCGTGCGCGACGTCCGACCGGGTCAGGCGGACATCGGCGCCCATGGCCCGCAGATGCTGGATTTTTTCCTTCGACATCTTGTCCGGGATGACCAGCAACACCTTATACCCCTTGGCCTGACCCACGAGGGTCAGCGCCAGGCCCGTGTTTCCGGCCGTCGCCTCGACGATGGTGCCGCCGGGCTTCAACCACCCTTCCGCCTCCGCCGCCGCGATCATCGACAGGGCGATACGGTCCTTGATCGATCCGCCCGGGTTCTGCGCCTCGAGCTTCAGGAACAGCCGGCACGGCCCGGTGTCGATCTTCGAGACCTCGACCATCGGCGTCCTGCCGATCAGGTCCAGCAGCGAGCCCGTGGGCGCGCTCAGGGTCGGGTGGTCGCTCAGCGGCATGGAAGACATTCAGACAAACTCCGGAACGGACGGGCGCGGCGGAAGCTGATCGCCCGACCCCATCCGGTCAAGCGGCGCAAGATTTCGCCCTTTTACGCGAAGCGCCCTACATAGGAACTCAATGACCAAAACACCCAGAAAACCCGCCGCCGGATTGCCGGATGAAGCCACGCTGCTGGCCTTCCTGCGCGACGCCGGCAGTGCGGAAAAGGGCGATATCGCCCGCCACTTCGGCCTCAAGGGCGAAGATCGCCGGCGCTTGCGCGAAATGATCCGCGGTCTCGAATCGGCCGGCAAGCTCGGCAAGCGCGGCAGGAAGGGCTTCTCCGAAGCCGGCGCCCTGCCCCCCGTCGGCGTCGCCGACGTGGTCGAGAAGGACAATGACGGTGAACTCTACGTCCGTATGGTCGAGGCCTCGGCCGATGCGCCCAAGGCCCTGCTCATCCCCGACAAGGGCAAGCCCGGTCCCGCCCCCGGTCTCGGCGACCGCGTGCTCGCCAAGTTCGAGCACGGTCCGAACGGCTGGGAAGCCCGGCTGATCAAGAAGCTCGACACGAACAACAACCGCGTCCTCGGCGTCATCCGAAAATCGAACAAGGAGACCCGCGTCGAACCCGTCGACCGGCGCTCCAAGGACGTCCTGATCATCCCGCAGATCCTGGCGGGCGACCTGCGGGACGGCGACCTGGTCCTGGCAGCGATCGAGAAGTCAGAGCAGCGCTACGGTCACAAGCGCGGCAAGATCCTGGAGACTGTGGGCCGCGAGGACGATCCCCGCGCCGCGTCCCTGATCGCCATCCACACCCACGGCGTGCCCATGGGCTTCTCGGATGCCGTCGAGCAGGAGGCCGAAAACCAGGACCTGCCGACGCTCAAGGGCCGCGACGATCTGCGCGACATCCCCTTCGTCACCATCGACCCGGCCGACGCCCGCGACCACGACGACGCCGTCTTCGCCCAGCGCGACGACGATCCGAAGAACGAGGGCGGCTGGATCGTATGGGTCGCCATCGCCGACGTCGCCGCCTACGTCCGCCCCAACACCAGCCTCGACCGCGAGGCCCGGGCCAAGGGCAACTCCACCTACTTCCCCGACCGCGTCGAGCCGATGCTGCCCGAGCGGCTGTCGAACGGACTTTGCAGCCTCAAGGAGGGCGAGAACCGCGCCACACTGGCCGTCCGCATGGTCTTCGACAGGGAGGGCCGCAAACTCGGGCACAAATTCCATCGCGGCCTGATGCGCAGCCACGCCAAACTTTCCTACGAGCAGGCCCAGGCTGCCATCGACGGCGTCGAGAAGGGCGGCGGGACCGACGACGCGACCGGTCCGATCATGGACACGATCCTGTATCCGCTGTGGAACGCCTACCACACGATGCTGAAGGGCCGGCTGAAGCGCGCTCCGCTGCAGATCGACAGCGCCGAACGCCGCATCCGCATGTCGCCGGACGGCGGCATCGCCTCGATCGAGAAGCGCGTTTCCCTCGAAGCCCACCGTCTGATCGAGGAGATGATGGTCCAGGCCAATGTCTGCGCCGCCGAAACGCTTGAGCAGAAGAAGACGCCGCTCATCTTCCGCGTCCACGAGACCCCCAGCCAGGAGAAGGTCTTCAATCTGGCCGACTTCCTCTCGACCATCGGCAAGCCGTGGAACAAGGGCGAGGCGCCGACTACCAAACGGTTCAACAAACTGCTGGACGAGACCCGCGACGGCCCCCACGCCGAGGTGGTCAACGAGGTCGTCCTGCGCAGCCAGATGCAGGCCATCTACTCACCGGACAACGTCGGCCATTTCGGCCTCAACCTCGACCGTTATGCCCACTTCACCTCGCCGATCCGGCGCTATTCCGACCTGATCGTGCACCGGGGCCTGATCCGCGCCCTGAACCTGGGCAGCGATGGCCTGACCGATCGCGAGATCGCCGAACTCCCGGCCATCGCCGATCAGGTGACCCAGACCGAGCGCCGCTCCATGGCGGCCGAGCGCGACGCGATGGACCGCTACATCGCCGCCTTCCTGCAGGACCGCGTCGGCGCGACCTTCACCGGCCGCATCACCGGCGTGACCCGCTTCGGCCTGTTCATCCGGCTGGACGTGACCGGCGCGGACGGCCTGGTGCCCGTGTCATCGCTGGGCAATGAGTATTTCACCCACGACGACCGCGCCCACGCCCTGGTCGGCGAGCGCTCGGGCCAGCGCTACACCCTGGGCCGCCCGGTCGAGGTCAAGCTGAAGGAGGCCACCCCGATCACCGGCGGCCTGCTGTTCGAGATGCTCTCCGACCCCGAGCCCCGCGACCCCAACGCCCCCGCCCCGAGGCTCGGCCTCCGGGGTCGCGGCCCCGGAACAGGCGGCAACGGCCCGCCCAAGCGCGGCCTCGGTCGTCCCGGCGGTCCCAAGCCCCCGCGCGGCGGCACGCCCAAGGGCGTCCGCAAGGGCAAGCGGCGGTGACACACCCCTTCGACGCCGCCCAGGACCTGCGTGACGCGCCCCGCGCCGCCGGCCCTCGTCAGCGCCCGAAGGACGCCGCCACCCTGATCCTCGTCCGCCGGGGCAAGCGCCCGGAGGTGCTGATGGGCCGGCGCGCGCCTGGCCATGTCTTCATGGCGTCCAAATGGGTCTTCCCCGGGGGCCGCATCGACCGCGCCGATTTCGCCGCCGCCTCCGCAACCGATCCCTCGCCCGCCGCCCGCACCCGGCTGGAGGCCGAAGTGCCGCCGAATCGCGCACGCGCCCTGTGCCTGACCGCCGTGCGTGAGACGTTCGAGGAAACCGGCCTGATCCTCGGTCAGGCTGCGCCTCCCGCCTCCGTCGCCGGGCCGTGGCGGGAGTTCCGTCAGGCCGGGGCCCTGCCCGACCTCGCCGCCCTGTCCTACATCGCCCGCGCCATCACCCCGCCCGGCCGCACCCGCCGGTTCGACGCACGCTTCTTCATGGCCGACGCCTCGGCGCTTCTGACGCCCGAGCCGACCGCCGGTTCGGGCGAACTGGACGAGATCGCCTGGCTGCCGCTCGAGGAGGCCCGCGCCCTCGACCTGCCCGCCATCACCCGATTCGTCCTGGGCGAGGTGGCCGAGCGGCTGACGCAGCATGACCGCCCCCTCCCCTTCGTCCGCATGGTGCGCGGCGCCCATCTGGTGAGCCATGACTGAGACCGTCACCCTGCGCCTGACCATCGTCGATCCGGTGCCGGGTCTGCACTACTGGCGTCAGGACGCGAAGAACGCGCCCCATGACATCCGCCTTTCGACCGATGCGCCCCTGACCTTCGACATGCCCGTCGATCTGCGACCGGACGGCCGACTGGGCGGAACTTTCGTGCGTCGCGAGGGCAAGGACCGGCGCTTCGTCTACATCGCCATCGGCGGGTCGATGGCGGGCCTGACGGTCGTCAGCCGCCGCGCCAAGATCGATGTCCACGACATCCCCGCTGATCTGCTGAAGCCCGGAGCCGTCATCGCGACCTCACTGCCGGGCCGGGGCAAGGACGGGACGCCCGCCTGCGCCACCGTCCGTCCGCTCTCTCCCTGGACCTCCATCGACTGACCGCCCTGTTCCGGCCACGGTCCCCGGTCAGCTTGGCCTGACCGACGGGGAGGATCTGTGTCGAACGCCGGCCTGAGTATCGCGTCCTGGCGCTCGCCCGCTGATCGTCGCCGCGCGGCGATTCTCGCGGGCTCGATCCTGCTTCACGCGGCCGTGCTGACGCCGCTGGCCATCGGCCTTTTCGCCGGCGATCCCACGGTCTTCACAGAGGCGCCCGACCTGCCGATCTTCGTCGAGATGGAGCCGCGCCCCCTTCTGGACGGCGAGACCGTGCGCGAGCCCACCCTCGCCAGCGTCGCCGCCCGCGAAACGGCTCCGATCGCCGGTGAACCTGTCCCCTCCGTCACGCGCGACCGCACGCGCGAGGAAGAAGATGAGGACCGACCGACCGTCCCGATCCCGCGCATCGGGTCCAGTTCCCTGGTCGCCCCCCCTCCGGCCTCCGCCGATCCCTGGCAGGTGACGCCGGAAAGCACAGCCGCCGCCATCGGCCGGTCGATGCGCACGGGCGCCGGCGGGTGCCGGACGATGGACGGCCAACTGTCCGCCTCGGAACAGCAGCTCTGCGACGAGCGCTTCAACGCGGCCGCCGGCCGGGCCGGCCCGCTGGGCCCGCGCACCCTGACGCCGTCGGAGCAACGTCGAGACGCCCAGTTCGCCCGCGACGGCGCCGCCGCCCTGGCCGAGCATGACGCCCGGCGCAGGCCTCTGTCGGGCGGCCCCGGGATCACCCTCGCCAGCCCCGACTGCCCGGGCGGCAACCTGCGCGGCTCCTGCGCCGGCGCTCACCTGCGACCCGGCTTCGAAATGACCGACGAGCGGCTGCGCAACAACCGCAAGATGGAGTAGCGGTTTCGCCTCTCCTCGCTGTTCGCCTTTTGGCGAATGGGGAGGAGAACGGCCGCGCCCACAGAAAAAGGGCGGCCCCGTCTCCGGAGCCGCCCTCTTCAGTCTTCAACCGGTGAAAACGATCACTCGCTCTCGGCCAGCTCCAGCTGCAGGTCCGCCGGCAGGGGCTCGACGGCGGCTTCCCGCGTCGAGGTCAGCAGGGCGTCACGCTCGTTGGCGATCTTCTGCAGGCTGCGCAGGTAGGCGCCGGTACCGGCCGGGATCAGTCGGCCGACGATGACGTTTTCCTTCAGGCCTTCCAGCATGTCCTTCTTGCCGTGGACCGACGCATCGGTGAGGACGCGGGTGGTTTCCTGGAACGAGGCCGCCGAGATGAAGCTGCGGGTCTGCAGCGACGCCTTAGTGATGCCGAGCAGGACGGGCTGGGTGGTGGCGATCCGGCCCCCACGCTTCTCAACCTTGTCGTTCTCGAGCACGGCTTCCGCGACCTCGACCGTGTCGCCACGGATCAGGGTCGTCTCACCCGAGTCGATGATCTCGACCTTCTGCAGCATCTGGCGAACGATCACCTCGATGTGCTTGTCGTTGATCGGCACGCCCTGCAGTCGATAGACCTCCTGGACCTCGTTCACGAGATACTCGGCCAGCGCCTCGACGCCCTGGATGCGCAGCAGGTCGTGCGGATCCGGGTTGCCGTCGATGATGTAGTCGCCCTTCTGGATCAGATCGCCGTCGTGGACGGAGATATGTTTGCCCTTGGGGATCAGGAACTCGACCGGTTCGCCCTGGTTGCCATCGGCATCCGGCTCCGGCGTGATCTTGATGCGGCGCTTGTTCTTGTAGTCACGACCGAATTCGACGCGGCCATCCATCTCGGCGATGACCGCGCAGTCCTTGGGACGACGGGCTTCGAACAGCTCGGCCACCCGCGGCAGACCGCCGGTGATGTCGCGCGTCTTGGCGCCTTCCGTCGGGATACGGGCCAGGATCTCGCCGGGCTTCACCTCGTCGCCGTTGGCGACCGACAGGATGGCACCGACGGGCAGCAGGTAACGGGCGTCGGAGCCCGAGGCCAGCTTGGCGTAGGTGTCCGCCGTGGTGATGCCCATGGCCGGACGCAGGTCCGAACCGCGCGGCGAGGCGCGCCAGTCGATGACGACGCGCTGGGCGATGCCTGTCGCTTCGTCGGTTTCCTCGCGGAACGACAGGCCCTCGGTCAGGTCCTCGAAGCGAACGACGCCGCCCACTTCGGTGATGATCGGGGTGGTGTAGGGGTCCCACTCCGCCAGGCGCTGGTTCTTCTTGGTCTCGTCGCCTTCCTTGACGCGCAGACGGCCGCCGTAGGGGATCTTGTACGACTCGCGATCCTTGCCATCGACCATGACGGTGACGACGACGTTGCGGCTCATCGACACCAGGTCGCCGTGGGCACCGGTGACGGTGGGGCCGACGATCTTGACCGTACCGGCATTGGTCGCCTCGTAGAACGAGGTTTCCGCCACCTGGGCCGTGCCGCCGATGTGGAAGGTCCGCATCGTCAGCTGGGTGCCCGGCTCGCCGATCGACTGGGCGGCGATGACGCCGACCGCTTCGCCGATGTTGACGTTGGTGCCGCGCGCCAGATCCCGGCCGTAGCACATGCCGCAGATGCCGGCTTCGGCTTCACAGGTCAGGGCCGAACGGACCTTGACCGACTGGACGCCCTCGCGGTCGATGACCTCGACCACGTCCTCCACCAGATAGGTGTCTGCGGGGAACAGGACGTTGTCCGTGCCCGGCTCCTTGATGTCCTCGGCGTTGTAGCGGCCCAGGACGCGTTGACCCAGGGAGACCAGGACGTCGCCGCCCTCGACCACGGCGCGCAGGGTGATGCCCCGCGTGGAACCGCAATCTTCCTCGGTGACGATCGAGTCCTGCGCCACGTCCACCAGACGGCGGGTCAGATAACCCGAGTTGGCGGTCTTCAGCGCGGTGTCGGCCAGACCCTTACGGGCGCCGTGGGTGGAGTTGAAATACTCCAGAACGGTCAGGCCTTCCTTGAAGTTCGAGACGATCGGGGTCTCGATGATCTCGCCGGACGGCTTGGCCATCAGGCCGCGCATCCCGCCGAGCTGCTTCATCTGGGCCTGCGAACCGCGGGCGCCGGAGTTGGCCATCATGTAGACCGAGTTGATCTCGGCAGTACGACCCGAGGCCAGGACGCGCGGTTGCGCGATCTCGCCCATCATCTCGTCGGCGACCCGGTCCGTGGCCTTGGCCCAGGCGTCGACGACCTTGTTGTACTTCTCGCCCTTGGTGATCAGGCCGTCGGCGTACTGCTGCTCGTATTCCTCGACCAGCGTCCGCGTGGCGGCGACGATCTCGACCTTCTTGGCCGGGATCACGATGTCGTCCTTGCCGAACGAGATGCCGGCCTTGGCGGCTTCCTTGAAGCCCAGGCCCATCATCTGGTCGGCGAAGATCACCGTCGCCTTCTGACCGCAGTGGCGATAGACCACGTCGATCAGATTGCCGATTTCCTTCTTGGTGAGGTTCTTCTCGAGCAGGCGGTAGCCGACATTCGGGTTCTTCGGCAGCAGGGCACCCAGCTTCATCCGGCCCGGAGTCGAGTCGATGACCTTGGTCACCTCTTCGCCGGCGGCGTTCTGTTCGGTCCAGCGCGCCTTGATACGGGTGTGCAGGGTCACAACGCCGGCGTCGAGCGCGGCGTCGATCTCGCCCATGTTGGCGAACAGCTTGCCTTCGCCCGGCTCACCGTCCTTGACCAGCGAGATGTAGTACAGGCCGAGGACGATGTCCTGCGACGGCACGATGATCGGCTTGCCGTTGGCGGGCGACAGGATGTTGTTGGTCGACATCATCAGGACGCGCGCTTCGAGTTGCGCCTCCAGCGACAGCGGCACGTGGACAGCCATCTGGTCGCCGTCGAAGTCAGCGTTGAACGCGGCGCAGACCAGCGGGTGCAGCTGGATGGCCTTGCCCTCGATCAGCTTGGGCTCGAACGCCTGGATGCCCAGGCGGTGGAGCGTCGGCGCGCGGTTCAGCATGACCGGGTGCTCGCGGATCACCTCTTCGAGGATGTCCCACACCTGGGGCTGTTCGCGCTCGACCATGCGCTTGGACTGTTTGACGGTGCCCGACAGGCCCTTGGCGTCCAGGCGCGCATAGATGAACGGCTTGAACAGCTCGAGCGCCATCTTCTTGGGCAGGCCGCACTCGTGCAGCTTCAGGTCCGGTCCCACGACGATGACCGAACGACCCGAATAGTCGACGCGCTTGCCCAGAAGGTTCTGGCGGAAGCGGCCCTGCTTGCCCTTCAGCATGTCGGCCAGCGACTTCAGCGGACGCTTGTTGGCGCCCGTGATCACGCGACCGCGACGGCCGTTGGCGAACAGGGCGTCGACGGATTCCTGCAGCATCCGCTTTTCGTTGCGGATGATGATGTCCGGCGCGCGCAGCTCGATCAGGCGCTTCAGGCGGTTGTTTCGGTTGATGACCCGGCGATACAGGTCGTTCAAGTCGGAGGTGGCGAAGCGGCCGCCGTCCAGCGGCACCAGCGGGCGCAGTTCCGGCGGGATGACCGGCACGACCGTCAGGATCATCCACTCGGGCTTGTTACCGCTTTCGAGGAAGGCCTCGATCAGCTTCAAGCGCTTGGAGGCCTTCTTGGCCTTCATTTCCGAGGGGCTGTCGGCCAGTTCGCCGCGGTGGCGCTCGGCCTCCGAATGCAGGTCGATGCCCATCAGCAGGTTGCGCACGGCCTCGGCGCCGATCTCGGCGGTGAAGCCGTCATCGCCGAACTCGTCCTGGTAACGGTAGAACTCGTCTTCCGTCAGCAGCTGGTTCTGCTTCAGCGGGGTCAGGCCCGGCTCGGTGACGATGTAGTTTTCGAAGTAGAGCACGCGCTCCACGTCCTTCAGCGCCATGTCCAGCATCAGAGAGATGCGCGACGGCAGCGACTTCAGGAACCAGATGTGGGCGACCGGCGAGGCCAGTTCGATATGGCCCATCCGCTCGCGCCGAACGCGGGCCAGCGTGACCTCAACGCCGCACTTCTCGCAGATGATGCCCTTGTATTTCATGCGCTTGTACTTGCCGCACAGGCATTCGTAGTCCTTGGTCGGGCCAAAGATACGGGCGCAGAACAGGCCGTCACGCTCGGGCTTGAACGTCCGGTAGTTGATGGTCTCGGGCTTCTTGATCTCGCCGAACGACCACGAACGGATCTTTTCCGGCGAGGCCAAGGCGATACGGATACGGTCGAAGGTCGGAGCGGCCTGGACCGGATTGAAGATGTTCAGGACTTCCTGGTTCATCTTGGTTCCTTCTGCGGGTCGGTTCCCGCGAAAATTTCAGAAGAGCTGGATAGAGGACCGCCCTCCCCCTTTCGAGGGAGGGCCGAAATCCGTCAGCTGTTCTCCAGCTCCACGTTCAGGCCCAGAGAACGCATCTCCTTGACCAGCACGTTGAAGCTTTCCGGAATGCCGGCCTCGAAGGTGTCGTCGCCGCGGACGATGCTCTCGTAGACCTTGGTCCGGCCGGCGACGTCGTCCGACTTCACCGTCAGCATTTCCTGCAGGGTGTAGGCGGCGCCGTAGGCTTCCAGAGCCCAGACTTCCATTTCCCCGAAGCGCTGACCGCCGAACTGAGCCTTACCGCCGAGCGGCTGCTGGGTGACGAGGCTGTACGGGCCGATCGAGCGGGCGTGGATCTTGTCGTCGACCAAGTGGTGCAGCTTCAGCATGTAGATGTAGCCGACCGTGACCGGACGCTTGAACCGCTCGCCCGTCTGGCCGTCGTACAGGTACGACTGGCCGGAGCGGTCGAGGCCCGCCTTCTCCAGCAGGTTCTCGATGTCGTCGATGTGGGCCCCGTCGAACACCGGCGTGGCGAAGGGAATGCCCTTCGACAGGTTCTTCGCCAGCTCGATCAGTTCCTCGTCGCTTTCCGGCAGTTCCTCGTCCGGCCCATAGGTGCCGGCGAGATAGTCGATCAACGCCTTGCGCTGGCCGCCGTTCTGCCAGTCCTCGAGCAGGTCGGCGACCTGCTTGCCGAGCCCGGCCGAAGCCCAGCCGAGGTGGGTCTCGAAGATCTGACCGACGTTCATCCGCGACGGCACGCCCAGCGGGTTCAGCACGATGTCCACGTGCTGGCCGTTTTCCAGATAGGGCATGTCCTCGATCGGGAGGATCTTGGAGATGACCCCCTTGTTGCCGTGACGGCCGGCCATCTTGTCGCCCGGCTGCAGCTTGCGCTTCACCGCCACGAACACCTTGACCATCTTCATCACGCCCGGGGGCAGTTCGTCCCCGCGCTGCAGCTTGTCGACCTTGTCTTCGAAGCGACGGTCGAGGCGCTTGCGGCCCTCGTCGAACTGGCGGCGCATGGCCTCCAGCTCGCCCATCGCCTTCTCGTCGTCGAGGGCGATCTGCCACCACAGGCCGGGCGAGATTTCTTCCAGCTTGTCGGCTTCGATCTTGCCGCGCGCCAGGCCCTTCGGACCCGACACGGCGGTCTTGCCCACCAGGAGGTCGCGCAGACGGCTGGTCATGTTGCGGTTCAGGATGCCGAACTCGTCGTCCCGGTCCTTGCCCAGGCGGTCGATCTCCGCCCGTTCGATGGCCAGGGCGCGCTCGTCCTTGTCGACGCCGTGCCGGTTGAACACCCGCACCTCGACGATGGTCCCGGCGACGCCCGGGGGCAGGCGCAGGGAGGTGTCGCGAACGTCGGACGCCTTTTCACCGAAGATGGCGCGCAGCAGCTTCTCTTCCGGCGTCATGGGCGACTCCCCCTTCGGCGTGACCTTGCCGACCAGGATGTCGCCCGGCATCACCTCGGCGCCGATCGCCACGATGCCCGCTTCGTCGAGGTTGCGCAGGGCTTCCTCGCCGACGTTCGGGATGTCGCGGGTGATTTCTTCCGGACCCAGCTTGGTGTCGCGGGCCATGACCTCGAATTCCTCGAGGTGGATCGAGGTGAAGATGTCGTCGCGCACGATGCGCTCGGAGATCAGGATCGAGTCCTCGAAGTTGTAGCCGTTCCAGGGCATGAACGCGACGAGCGTGTTCCGGCCGAGGGCCAGTTCGCCCAGGTCCGTCGACGGGCCGTCGGCGATGACGTCGCCGGACTTGATCCGGTCGCCCACCTGCACCAGCGGACGCTGGTTGATGCAGGTCGAGGTGTTGGAACGCTGGAACTTCTGCAGGCGGTAGATGTCGACGCCCGGCTTGGTGGGGTCGGTCTCTTCCGTGGCGCGCACGACGATCCGCGTGCCGTCGATCTGTTCGACGACGCCCGAGCGGCGGGCGGTGACCACGGCGCCGGAGTCGACCGCGACGATGCTTTCCATGCCGGTCCCGACCAGCGGCGCATCCGACTGGATGAGCGGCACGGCCTGCTTCTGCATGTTCGAGCCCATGAGGGCGCGGTTGGCGTCATCGTTTTCGAGGAACGGGATCAGCGACGCGGCGACCGAAACCACCTGCTTCGGCGACACGTCCATCAGGTCGACCTGTTCGCGCGGCAGCAGCGAGGGTTCGCCGTTGATCCGGCCGGGGACCAAGTCATCGACGATGTTGCCGTTGTCGAGCTTGATGTTGGCCTGGGCGATGACGTGCTTCGCCTCTTCCATGGCCGACATGTAGACGACTTCCTCGGTCGTCTTGCCGTCCTTGATCCGACGGTACGGGCTCTCGATGAAGCCGTACTTGTTGACGCGGGCGAAGGTGGCGAGCGAATTGATCAGGCCGATATTCGGGCCTTCCGGCGTTTCGATCGGGCAGATCCGGCCGTAGTGGGTCGGGTGCACGTCGCGGACTTCGAAGCCCGCGCGCTCCCGCGTCAGACCACCCGGGCCAAGGGCCGACAGGCGGCGCTTGTGGGTGATTTCCGACAGCGGGTTGGTCTGGTCCATGAACTGCGAGAGCTGCGAGGAGCCGAAGAACTCCCGCACGGCCGCGGCCGCCGGCTTCGCATTGATCAGGTCGTGCGGCATGACCGTGTCGATATCGACAGAGCTCATGCGCTCCTTGATGGCGCGCTCCATGCGGAGCAGGCCGACGCGGTATTGGTTCTCGAGCAGTTCGCCGACCGAGCGGACCCGGCGGTTGCCGAGGTTGTCGATGTCGTCGATCTCGCCCTTGCCGTCCCGCAGGCCGACCAGGGTGTTGAGCACCGCCAGCACGTCTTCCTTGCGCAGGATGCGCACGTCGTCGGGGCAGTCCAGCTCCAGACGCATGTTCATCTTCACGCGGCCGACCGAGCTCAGGTCGTAGCGCTCACCATCGAAGAACAGCGACTTGAACATCGCCTCGGCGGCTTCCACCGTCGGCGGCTCGCCCGGACGCATGACGCGATAGATGTCGAACAGCGCGTCCTCGCGGACGGTGTTCTTGTCCACCCGCAAGGTGTTGCGGATGTAGGCGCCGATGGTGACGTGGTCGATGTCGAGGACGTCGAGGGTGGTGAAGCCCTGCTCTTCCAGCGCCACGATCAGGGCCGGATCCAGCTCGTCGCCGGCTTCGGCGTAGATTTCGCCCGTCTCGAAGTTGACCAGGTCGCGCGCCAGGTAGCGGCCGTTCAGGGCCTCCGGCGGCAGCAGCAGGGTCTTGAGGCCCGCGTCGGCGAACTTCTTGGCGTTACGCGCCGAGATCTTGGTGCCGGCCGGCGCGATCTCTTCGCCGCTTTCGGCGTCGATCAGCGGGAACTCCGGCTTCACCCCGCGCCAGCGCTCGGGGATGTAGGCGGTCGACCAGCCAGCCGTCTTCTTCTCGTAGGCGACGGTCTTGTAGAACGTCGAGAGGATCTCCTCGCCGTCCATGCCCAGGGCCATCAGGAAGGTGGTGGCCGGCAGCTTCCGGCGACGGTCGATGCGGACGTAGACGATGTCCTTGGCGTCGAACTCGAAGTCGAGCCACGAGCCGCGGTACGGGATCACGCGGGCGGCGAACAGGAGCTTGCCCGAGGCGTGGGTCTTGCCCTTGTCGTGGTCGAAGAAGACGCCCGGCGAGCGGTGCATCTGCGAGACGATGACGCGCTGGGTCCCGTTGACGATGAAGGTGCCCTTCTCCGTCATGAGCGGGATGTCGCCCATGTAGACGTCCTGCTCCTTGATATCCTTCACGGAGCGGGCGCCGGTCTCTTCGTCGGTTTCGAAGACGATGAGGCGCAGCTTCACCTTCAGCGGCGCGGCATAGGTCATGTCGCGCTGGACGCATTCCTCGACGTCGTACTTCGGCTCTTCGAACTCGTACGAGACGTACTCGAGCACGGCGCGTTCGTTGAAATCCTTGATCGGGAAGACGGACTTGAAGACCGCCTCCACGCCCTCGTCGCGACGTTCGCCGGCGCGGACTTCGCGCTGCAGGAACTGTTCGTAGGAGGAGCGCTGAACCTCGATGAGGTTCGGCATCTGCACGGCTTCGGGAATGCGGCCGAACGAGAACCGGATCCGCTTCTTACCGGTGAAGGATTGCGCCATTTTGATCCCTTGAGGACGCCAGGAGGGTACTCCGGGCGTCGAATGTCTTCATCCTGTGTCCGCCCTACGGACTCCCTTGCGGGAGCCGGACACTGGAATGCTCCCCGTATCGTCGGGAGCGCCCCTTCGCATGGTCAGAGGGCTTGGGACCATGCCTCGAGGCCTGCACGCGCGAAGGCCGCATCGAAAAGATGTGATTCGGGAACTGTTTCGCGAGCCGGCGGAGATAGGCGCTTTCGCGCAACTTGTGAAGCCCCGCGCGTCAAAAAACGCATGTATGACAAGCGGTCGCAGGAGGATCACCCCCACGCCGCCGCCAAAACCTGGGCTCCGCGGCTAAGGCCCGGGGCTTATTCGCATAAGGCGGAGCACCCGGGTCAAGTTCCCGTCAGCCGGCGCGGACCGGCGCGCCGCCCTCACCCGCCGGGCGCCAGGCCGCCTTGGCGTAGCGCGCATGGTACTCGGGATGCTCGGTGCCCATCCAGCGATCCCACCAGGTGAACCAGGCCGCGTAGTTCCAGCCCGCCTGGGCGTGATGCAGGTCGTGGTGCGTGGTGGTGACGATGAAATCCAGCATCGGCCGTCCGTCGCGCCGCGCGGGCATCAGTTCATAGCCCGAGTGCAGCAGGGTGTTGGTGACGATCTGGTAGAGCATGACCCACTGCATGGCCCCGGACGACATGGGGAACACGATGGGGAACACCACTACATAGCCGATGAGCACCAGCGCCTCGCCGACGTCGAAGCTGTAGGCGGTGAAGGGCGAGGGGTTATTGCTGCGATGGTGGCGGCGATGGAACCGGCGGAACAGCCGCGGGTGGTGCATCAGCCGGTGGCTCCAGTAGAACCAGGCGTCGAGGCCCACGATCCCCGCCACCAGCGACACCCCGAACCAGACCGGGCCCCAGCTGTCGGCGATTGTCCCGAGCGGATAGAGCCCCGCCTCGTACATCCAGACCATCAGCACGCCGACCGTGGCGAAGATGACCATCGAGCGCAGCGAGTAGCCGAGCTCAGTCAGCATCTGCCACGCGGGCGGCGTCTCCGGCCGGATCTTCCGCGCCGCCAGCCAGGGTTTCAGCACGACCCAGAGCAGGAGCCAGACGCCGACCGTGAAGATGGCGTAGCGCAGCAGCGTGGGCTCCAGCTGGCTGAGCCAGACGTCGGCGATGTTCGAAAGCGCGCCCTGCATTGGCATTTCCTCTGGTGTGAGGACGCCAAGATGGATGGGCCCGCGCCGCGGGGTCTCGCCAGGATCGGAAAAGCCTCGCCGTTTCTGAAATCAGCCGGTCGTTTGCAGATCCGGCGAGCCCGAAAGGGCCGCTCTGCGCCACGCCGTCGGGGTCTCGCCCGTCGCCGCGCGGAACGCCCGGTTGAAGGGTCCGAGCGAGCCGTATCCCAGGTCAACGGCGATGGCGGCCACCGTCGTCCGCGCCTCCCCCGGATCGCCCAGGCGCGCCTTCGCCGCCTCGATGCGATAGCCGTTCACGAAGTCGGCGAAGTTGCGGTGCCCCAGACGGCGGTTGATAAGTCGCCGAACGCGGTGCTCGGGCTCTTCGAGCTGACCCGCTAGTTCGCCGATGGTCAGCCCCTCGCGCCGCCAGCCCCCTGCCGCCATCACGGCGTTCAACTTCTCCAGCAGCAGCCGGTCAGCCGCCTCGGCGCGACTATCCGCGACCGCCTCGGGACGACGAACGGTCCCGAACACCTCGCTGCGGGCCTGCAGGAAAACCATCGCCGTCAGCAGCGCCAGAAGGCTGACGAACAGGCCGCCGTACGGCTCGCCCACGTCGAACAGCAGCCAGAGGCGGTTGGGCGCGATCCGATAGCTGAAGGCGATCCCCACCTCGAACACGCCGAACAAGGCGCCGATCCCCAGCAACGGCGCGCGGAGCCGACGGCGGCCCTCGACCAGATCGCCACGCCAGCTCAGCGCGATCAGATAGGCGGCGTGCGCCGACAGCAGCGCCCCGGCCGCGTTCCGCAGGACCCACAGTGGCTCCGCGATCGCCTTCGGCGAATAGCTCATCACGAACCCGGTGACGAAGAGCGCCAGCGCCGGGCTGAGGGTCGCCAGGGTCACCCGCTTGTCCGCGAACATCACCGCGATGAACAGCCAGAAGGCCCCGCTGATCGGATAGGCCGGGATCATCACCAGCGGGCTGTTGCCGAAGGCGGCCCACAGCCGGTCGGCCTCGGTCATCATCCAGGCCGCCAGACTGACGCCGCCCAGCAGGGTGGCGATCTTCGCGTCCCGGGTCGCGGCGCTGCGCCAGCCGGTGAACGCCAGGATCAGCATCGCGCCGACGCCGATCCCGCGGAAAAAGAAGTCGAGGCTGGCGAGGGCGTCGTCCATTCCGCCAGCCTATCACGGCCGAGGTCCGGCTAAAGTGAAGCTCCCGTCAGACTCGTCATTGGCGCGTGGGCAGCAGGTCACCGAAGGGATTGGTGGCCGGGCGCGCCGCGGGCGTCGTTGGGCCGGCCGCTCCGATCTGCAGGCAGGTCTGGATGACCGCGGCGTTCCCGCCAGCGCCACGCACGCAGGCCGACACCGCCTGCTGGATCGCTGCGGGATTGACCGGCGGCGGCGGCGGGGCCGCAGCTGACGGCGCCTGGCGGCTCTGCGCCGCACTGAGGGCCGCCCCCAGGAGATTGGCGATGCCGGCCGCCTGCCCCGGGCCGCCAAGCCCGGCCGGCGCGCCATTGCCGCGAAGCCCCAGCTGGCCCAGCGCCGCTGCGGTGTCCTGCGGCGAGACGACCGTCATGCCCAGGCTTCCCCGGAACTTGGCGCACTCCGGGATCAGAGCGCCGGTGCTCGATCCACAGATCTGCATGGCCTGCGTCGCGCGGTTGTACTGCTCTGCCGACTGGGCCCGGGCGGGTCCCCCAGGCAGGCTCGCGGCCAAGGCGGCGACGACGCTCGTCAGGATGATGGTCTTGGTCATGGCGCACACGGTGCGCCAGCTCACCGCCGCTGCCCTCCCCCTTTCGGGGGTGCTTGTGGCGCAGCCGCGACTCGCGAATGTTGCCATCGTCATGGGGGAATAAGTCGGATCGACAACTTCGGCGCGCGAGCGCCGCTGTCGGTTCGCGGGGAAACAATACGACGTGAAAACTCTGATGCTCGCGCGTCTGGGCGCGATGGCGATCGCGGTCGCGCCGGCATGGGCGATGGCTCAGGAGACTCAGCCCGCACCGGCGGCTGCAATGGGGGTCGCGCCGTCAACGCCCTGTTGCATCATCCCCGCGGGGATGGTCGTCGAGCTTGAGGTGACCGAAGCAGTCTCGACCAAGACCCATAAGCGGGGCGACAAGTTCCCCTTGCGGCTCGTCCGTCCCATCGTCGTCGATGGCCG
>NZ_JAIXTC010000010.1 GCF_027484365.1 Brevundimonas sp.
CCGCCAGCCAGTCGCGCGGCGCGCCGACCAGGGTCTCGTCGTCGACGCCGACCAGGCTGACCTGATTGATCAGACCGTCCTGCGTACGGAAGATTGCCAGACCCTTGTAGAGAGGGGCAGCCCACTCCACGCCCTCGACCGAGCGTACCCGGACGAGCGCGGAGTCGGGCAGGGGTTCGACTTCGTCGACGTAGCGGACCCGGGTGTCCATGACCCAGATGTCGGCCTCTCGCACGTCCAGCACCTGATTGGCGGTGCGGGTCATCAGGCCGATGAAGATCGAGACCTGCTGGCTCATCAGCAGGGTGGCGAAGGCCACGCCGAACACCAGCGCCAGATACTTGGCGCTGTCGCCGAGCAGCATTTTGAGCGCGACAGATCGCATCCTCGGAATCCTGTGATCCGTGGTTGGGGTTGCGCCAGGACTGGCGCGTGGGGGCAAGCTGGGGTACTGTTCGAATAACAATACTGATCGGTTCAGTATGTCAAGTGACGGTGCGATGACGCTCTCCGAACCCACGATCCGCCGCGGCCGACCGCGCGACACGGCCAAGGACGAGGCCATCCTGCAGGCCGCTGGCGACCTGTTCATGGAGCACGGCTATGAGGCCGTCAGCCTGGACGCCGTGGCCCAGAGGGCGGGCGTGTCCAAGGCCACGATCTATGCCCGCTACGCCGACAAGGACGCCCTGTTCGCCGCCGTTCTGCGCCAAGAGTGCGAGCGGGCCGTGTCGCTCGACAGCTTCTCGCCGGATCCCAACCAGTCTGTGCGCGACACGCTGATCGTGCTGGCCACTCGCTTCCTGGACTTGGTGACCGGAGACAAGGCGATGCAAATGAACCGTGTCATCGTCGCCGAGACCGCGCGTGCGCCGCGTATGGCCGAGCTATTCTACGAGACGGCGGTGCTGACACTGAAGAACCGCTTCGCCGCGTGGCTAAGGGCTGAGACTGTCCGAGGTCGACTGAATGTACGCGACCCCGATGGAGCAGCCTGGCGCTATCTGGGCGGCGTGAAGGTGGAGGCGCACATGCGCGCGTCCTTTGGTCTACCCCCAGTGGAGCCAGCGCGGTTGAAGGACCATATCGAAGCCGCTGCTGATGAGTTCTTGCGGGCTCATGCGTGAGCTGGATGCGCCACCCACGATCCATAACGCCTCCACAGCCCAGCCCTCGGACGTTGCCCCAAAAGCCGACACTCCCAACCGCCGCAATGAGTCAGGAACGTACCTTCCCTCCCCGGTTTGCGCCAAAGCCCCATTCCGTGAAACGGAACTGCGGGTTGGATGACTGGCCCCTCCTTCTCGAGGCACCGCAATGCCGCCGTCAATGGCGGCTGCGACTTTGCGAGGCGCTCAGTGTCGCGCCGGAAATGCAGCTCTTCGGCTACGGCGACAAACTGGCGCAGCAGGCGAAGGTCGATACGAGGAATGGGGCCGTGAACAGGCGGCAAGAGCAGTGAACGGCGTTGAACCGCTCCAATTCCAGGGCGCCAGGAACGAGAAATCACCGCCCGAGCCTCATCGTCAAAGGCGTTGCGCTGCCCCCAGGATCCGGGAACGGAGCCAGGTCGCGGCAGGGTCGTGCCGTGTCGTCGGACTCCAGACCATGCTGAGCGTCCAGCGTGGAATGCTCAGCGGCAGGTCAAACACGGACAGTCCGGATTGCACGAAGAATCTGGCCGCTCGGCTGGGAATGGACGCAACCATGTCGGATCGCGCCAGAATTTCGGGCAAGGCTAGAAAATGTGGCAAAGTCAGGCTGATCCGGCGACGGAGACCCCGCTGAAGGAAGGCTTTGTCCACCTCTCCGGAGGCATCGCGTCGCGTCGTGAACAAGGCATGATCCGCTGCCGCGAAGGCTTCCGGTGTGATGGGTCGCTCAAGGATCGGATGGTTCTCACGGGCCACTCCGACAAAATGCTCGGTGAAGAGGGTCTGCACGACGAACCGATCTGGCGGACTTGGAAACACGCCGATGGCGACGTCGGCCAGGCCCTTTTCAAGCAGCCCCGGGACTTCGGCCTTGTCCGCCGCGATCATCCGCAGATCCACATGCGGCGCTTCGCGGGCCATGATCTCTACGATCGGTGGCCCGAGAACGAACGTCGCATAGTCATTGCTGACGATCGTGAAGACTCTTGTTTCCGTGTCGGGTGAGAACGGCGCTTCGTCATCGACGGCCTTTCGCAGTTCGCTCAGGACGTGGTTGATCCTGGGCGCGAGGCGAACTGCCTTGGGCGTCGGCTGCATCGCCCCGCCCGATCGCAGGAAGAGTTCGTCCGCGAAGAAGTCACGCAACCGGGCCAAGGCCGCACTAATGGTGGGTTGACGGACCCCCAGACGCAGCGCCGCCTGGGATACACTGCGCTCCAGGTAGACGGCCTCGAAGGCGGCCAGAAGGCCGAGGTCCAGTCCGGCCAATGACATCTCTAATGACCTATATTCAGTATAGACATTGGAAGATAGTCCACGCGGGTGGTTCCGGATAGGGTAAGGCGTCTATTCGATCATCAAAAAAGGGAGCGCGACTGTGGCACCCTTCACGCAGACGATCCTTGCGCTTGCGGAGCCCATGGCATTCGCGATCCAGATCCGGTCGTGGCGGAATGCCTAGTCAGCGACTTGCGGATCCAACAGGCATCAGTTCGTATGACGCCGCGCGCTGGACGAACTGGACGCCGGGCGTTGAGCGGGTTCACCTGGCTGGGCGGATGCAAAGCCTGCTGCAACGCGTCCCGGACGGGGCCGCGGGCATCACCGAAACGGACGTCCCACCCATTGATCGGCATGTTCTGATCTTTCGTACTCTCGCACCCGTTCATATCGATTGTCGCGTCGCTGGCCGGCCTGAGCGCATTCGGACGCAAAGGTGGGACTGTATCTACCTGCCGCCCGGCGCGGATAGCTGGTGGGCCTCGCCTCCGAGGGTCGTGGACGGCATGTTCCACCTGCATCTCGACCGTTCCGTGGTCGCTGACTTTATCGACGACGGTCCCTTGCCCAGTCCAACGAACCGGCCCCTGGTCGTGACCGACGCCGGCATGAGCGCCCTCGCGCGGATGGTGTTCGATGAACTCGCAAAGGAAACGCCGCCGTCGCGGCTGGCCTGGGACACCTATGCGGCGGCGCTGGCGCTGCGCTTGTTCAATCTGCAAAAGCCTCCCGCTCACCGAATGACCGATGGCGGCGGGCTCGCGCGATGGCGGCTGAAGCGCGCCATGGACTATCTGATGGCCCATCTTTCCGAAGATGTGGCCCTCGCCGAGGTCGCGGCGATCGCCGACCTGTCACCCCACCATTTCTGCCGAGCCTTCAAGCAATCGACCGGCCTGCCGCCTCATGCCTGGCTGACCCGCCAGCGACTTGAACACGCCCTCCAGCTCATGTCGGCACACCCGAAAATGGGCCTGGTCGAAATCGCCCTGTGCGTGGGTTATCAGAGCCAGACATCATTCGGTCAGGCCTTCAAGCGCGCCATGGGCGTGACGCCCAGCCGGTGGCGGCGGGACCAGGGGCTTGGGCCGCCTCTGTAGAGCAAGACGGCGAGAATCCCGGCAATCCCCAAAGACCAGGACATCCTAACGAGGCGTAGCAATCCAGGGTCCTCACGCCGCCACTCCGGGATTGGGGATCAGAGGAGCCCATCGTGAAGGTTGGTGTGATCGGAGCGGGAAGCGTCGGCACCGCATTGGCAAAGCGGCTGGTGCCGGCTGGCCATGAGGTCATGCTCAGCTACGCGCGAGATGTCGAGAAACTGAAGCAGGCCGCGACGCGCTATCGCGCCAAAGCAGGGACGCCGTTAGAGGCGGTCGAGTTCGCGGATGTGGTTGCGCTCACGGTCCCCTGGGTCGGCATCGATGAGGCATTGAACGCGTGCGGATCGCTCGCGGGCAAGATCGTCTGGGACTGCACCAATGCCTTGAAACCGGACCTCAGCGGTCTGGCGATCGGGACGACGACCTCAGGTGCCGAACAGATCGCGGCGAAAGCGTCGGGCGCTCGGATCGTCAAAGCCATTCCGCCCTTCGCCGAACTCATGCACAGCGCCGACCCGACCGTCGGTGGCAAACCCGTCGGCGTGTTCATGTGCGGCGACGACGGGGAGGCGAAAGCCGTCGTTCGGCCCTTGCTCGAAGCGCTGCCGACGGACGTTGTCGACGCCGGCGGCCTGGAGCGCGCGCGATTCATCGAGCCCGCCGCCTTTCTCCTGATCCCGCTCGGCTATTCCGAAGGCTTCGGTAGCCGCATCGGGCTGAATCTGCTGCGGCTGTGAGGCCGCGCCCCGAATGTCGTCCTACCCAGAAGGGCCCCCCAAATGACCTCTGACGGCAAGATCGAACGAAAAGCCATTCCCCGGGGTCAGTTGCTGATCGGCGGACGATGGCGCGACAGCGCTTCCGGCGAAACGATGCCCACCATCGATCCGACGACGGAAGAGACGACGACGGTCGTCGCGAAAGCCAGCGTGGAGGAAACGAACGAAGCCGTCGACGCGGCGTTCGAAGCGTTCGAAAACGGACCGTGGGGGCGCATGCATCACGAGGAGCGCGCCAAGATCCTCTTCCGCATGGCCGATCTGATGGACGAGCGCGCCGAGGATTTCGCCATCCGCGAAGCGATGGACATGGGCATGCCGTATCGCGACTTCCGCGAGATCATCATGCCGCACTGCTCGGGCCTTTTCCGGTTCTTCGGCGGCTTGGCGATGAGCGCGATGAACGGCGGTTATCGCTCCAGCTACGAGCACGACATCCGTATCCTTACGCGCCGTGAACCGTTGGGTGTCGTCGCGGCGATCACGCCGTTCAACTTCCCGCTGGCGCTGTCGGCGTCGAAGATCGCGCCGGCCTTGGCTGCGGGCAACTGCATCGTACACAAACCGGCTTCCGATACGCCGTTGACGGCGCTCGCGCTCGCGCAGGTCGCGCTCGACGCCGGCGTGCCGGAGGGCGTCTACAACCTCATCACCGGACCGGGCGGCTTGCTCGGCGACGCCTTGGTGAAGAACCCGAAAGTCGACAAGATCGCCTTCACCGGCTCGACGCCCGTCGGCCAGGGCATCATGCGCAACGGTGCCGACACCATGAAGCACCTGACGATGGAGTTGGGCGGCAAGAGCCCCAACATCATCTTCGCCGACGCCAACATGGAGGCCGCGCTGCAGGCCGCGTTCTGGGGGATCTTCTGGAACAAGGGCGAAGTCTGCGTCGCCGGCAGCCGCCTAATCGTAGAGCGCGCGATCTACGACGAATTCGTCGAACGCTTCTCGGCCATGGCAAAGGCGGCCGTGCTGGGCGATCCGTTGGATCCCGCGACCCAGATCGGGCCGATCGCATCGAAGGCAGAGTACGACAAGGTGCTGCGCTACGTACAGGCCGGCAGGGAGTCCGAGGCACTGCTGACCGCCGGCGGTGGCACGCGCCAGATCAACGGCAAGGGTCTCTTCATCGAAGCCACTGTGTTCGCCGACGCCACCAACGACATGAAAATCTCCCGCGAAGAGATTTTCGGGCCGGTCATTCCCATCATTCCGTTCGAGGGTGAGGACAACGCCATTCGTCTCGCCAATGACACCAGCTTCGGTCTCGCGTCGGGCATCCAGACCGGCGACATCGGGCGGGCCCTGCGCGTCGCCGACCGGATCAAGGCCGGGACGGTCTGGCTCAATACTTGGCACAAGTATCATCCGAACGCGCCGTTCGGCGGATACAAGATGTCAGGCTACGGACGTGAACAGGGCGCGGAAGCGCTTGAAAGCTACACCCAGTACAAGACCATCTGGGCGAACCTCGCATGACCTCTCTCTTCCCGTCACCTTGGCACCGCAGCCGCATCATCGCCCTGGCGAGGACGTCAGGCGATCACGGCTGTCCTTCCCCACGAGCCTTATCATGATCAACACTATCTCCCTCGTTCGTCGCTTTACGATCGACTTTCTTGGACATGGCGATATGGCTGCCGCTGACGCGACGGCTCACGAGCATATCCAGGGCGTGACCGGCTTGAAGCCGCAAGGGCCCATCGACGGCCGCGAGGAGTACAAGGGCATCGTCGCGGCTTTCGTGGATGCATTCCCGGCTGTTTCGCCCCTCGAAATCATTGACCAGTTCGCCTCGGCCGACGGGTCACGAGTAGTTACCCGGTTCCAGTCCCGCCAACGCCACGCCAAGGCCTTCTTCGGTGTGGAGCCGACCGGACGCGAAATCCTGTTCGATGAGACGCATGTGGCCCGGATCGCCCACGGTCGCATCATCGAGAATGTGGTGTCGGCGACCAATCTGGAGTTCGAGATGCTGATGGCACCGGTGCTGTCGCCCATGATCCTCCGCTAGCGGCTGGGCGGGGGCGCGATCATGCGACTTGGAATCATCGGAGCCGGCAATATCGGTGGCACCCTGGGTCGGCATTGGGTCAAGGCCGGGCACGAGGTCATGTTCGGCGTGCGCAGCCCCCAGGCTCTTCAGCCTCTGCTGCAGGAGTTCGGCGCGCGCGCCCACGGCGGGTCCGGGCTCGACGCCGCGGCGTTCGGTGACGCGGTCGTGTTTGCCGGACCCTATGGCGCATGGCCGGACGTCGCGCGGGAAAACCTGGCGGCCCTCAGTGGTAAGGTCGTCGTCGATGCCGCCAACCCCTATCCGGCGCGGGACGGATCGATCGCCGAGGCGGTCGCCGCCATGGGCCGCGGATCGGGTGCCTATACGGCGAGCCTGGTTCCTGGGGCGCGCCTGGTGAAGGCGTTCAATACCGTCTATTGGGTCGACCTTCGCGACGAGGCCGGCCGACCCGGAGAACGCCTTGCCATGCCGATCGCCGGCGACGACGCGGATGCGCTTTCGTTGGTCGGTGTTCTGGCCGACGATGCGGGCTTCGACCCGGTGATCGTCGGCGGGCTCGACGAATCGGGAGCCCTCGATCCCGGCAGCGCCATCTACGCCAAGTCCATGACGGCGGCAGGCGTGCGCGCCGCGCTTGGACTGGCGTCATGAACCGCAAGCTTTGCATCATCGCAGGCTTCGGGCCGGGCATGGGGTTCGCGATCGCGAAGCGATTCGCGCGCGAGGGCTTTGACCTGGTTCTCCTCGCGCGTCACCCTGATCCGGCCTTGATCGAGGCCCTTGAGCGGTTCGGCGGTCGGGTTACGGCCTATCCGACCGACTTGTCCCGCGTGGAAACTATCGGCGACGTGATGGCGAGCGTCCGGACAGATCACGGACCGGCGGACGTGCTGGTCTACAACGGTGGCGCGTGGAACGAAGGTCCGCCCCTGGCCATGAGGTCCGAGGATTTCCATCGCGATCTCGCGCTGTGCATCGTCGGTGCGTACGCCTGCGCCCAAGCCGTAGCGGGCGACATGCGGGCGCGGAGCGGCGGCGTCATCCTCTTCACCGGCGGCGGGCTGGCGCTTCATCCGGCGTATGGCGTCAATGTCTTGTCGCTCGTCGCTGGCAAGTCCGGGCTGCGCGGCTTGGGTCTGGCGCTCCACGATGCCCTGAAGCCGGATGGTATACATGTGGGCATGGTGACGATCGCCGGAGTCGTCGCATCCGATACCGCCTTCGATCCCGACCGTATCGCGGACCGCTACTGGGACCTCGTCCAGGAGCCGAAGGCCGAATGGACCGCCGAAATCGTGTTCACCGGATAGGCTGAGGGAAAGACATTCACGATGCGCATTTTCGCCTCTAGCCGAGCCACCGACAAGGCCACCCCTGAAACCCTTTATGACGGGATGGAGGACGAAGTGGCCAAGGGGCGCGCGTTCTATCGCAGCGGCCTGATCGTCGAGGCCTATATGGATCCGACCTACGAGCGCACGTTCATGATCCTTGAGGCGCCGAGCATCGAGGCGGCCCGGGCCCAGTTCGACACCTATCCTCAGGTGCAGGCCGGTCTCATCGCGTTTGAATTCACGCCGCTGATCGGCATGCCCGCCGTCTCGCAGGTCCATGAGCAGGACGGAACGCCACTCCCAGCGTGGTGGCCCGTCACGACCGAAACCTGATCCTCCAACCGACGTTCGTCTGGAAAGCCATCTGTCATGTCCATGAAAACAATCGCGTCGACCGGCGCGGCGCTCCTGTTGACGGGCTGCGCCACGATTCAGGGTTTGATGTCGACCGGCAGCACGCCGGTCGTTGAGACGATCGCCAGCTATCCGCACGGCACCTTCCTTGAGAATGTCACGGTCGGACGCGACGACGCGCTCACCATCACGAGCTATTTCGATCGCTCGCTGCAACGCATCGCAGGCGCATCCGGCGGGGTGCTGTTCTCCCAGCTGGATGTGCACCCCGTCGGCATCGTGCAGGGCGCGCAAGGCTTCTTCGTCACCGCTCACGGCAAGGCCTTCACCGAAGGACCTGAATTCACCGCGACGAACGTCATTCTGGTGCTGAGCAATGCAGGCCAGGAGCAAGCTCGGTATGCCGCGCCTGACGCGCGGTTCCTCAATGGCGCTGCCGTGACATCCAGCGGTGCTCTTCTGATCGCGGACTCGCTTGCAGGCGCCATATGGCGGTTTGATCCGCCCACAGGCGCGTTGACGGAGTGGTTGCGTGATCCGTTGCTGGCCCCGAACCCGGCGGCCACCGGCTTCGCGCTCGGTGCCAATGGCGTGAAAATCCACGATGGATTTGTCTATGTCTCCAACACTTCGCGCCAGGCGCTCTACCGCGTTCGCCTGAGCCCGTCGGGAACGCCGGAAGGTCCGCTTGAAGTGTTCGCTGAAACGGGTGGGATCGACGATTTCAGCTTCGCGCGCGATGGTTCCATTTATGTGGCGACGCACCAGAACAGTATCACACGCGTCTCAACGGCAGGCGCTGTCGAGACGGTGCTGCCGGCCGACTGCGACGGCTGCACCAGTGTGGCCTTCCGAGGACATGGCGGCGCGGAACGGTTGATCGTGCTCACCACGGGAAATTGGGGAGAGCCCGGTGAGACGACACCGGCGCGCGTGCTTTCAATTGCACTTCCCGACATGCGCTGAAGGCGACGTCCATGACGCGTCTTGGCAGAGCGTTCGGGATTACTGTCCTCCTGAACACTCTTGCGGTTGGAACCGGCGTGCACGCCCAGACCCATAGCGTTCCATGCGCACCGAAAGCGTTTCGCTGGCAGGAGGATTGTCGACCGATTGACGGTGAGGCTAGGTCGCGTTTTCGCTATCTGCCGCTCGCAGGGGACGCGTCGTCGTGGCTGACGCTCGGCGGAGAGTTTCGTGTCCGCATCGAGAGTATTGATCGGCCGACTTACGGCCTGACGCCGGCACCCGGCTATTCGACGGCCGACCATCGGTTCTTGCTGCATGCTGATGCACGTGAGGTGTCCGGACTGCGCGGTTTCGTGCAGCTTTCAGCAGTGTCGAGTGCGGGACGTTTCCCGGTCCGCAGCGTAGATCGTAGCGAGGTGGATCTGCAGCAGGGGTTCATCGACATTCCGCTTGGTTCACCACAATCGATCCTGCGCATCGGTCGCCAAGAATTCGACGGCGACGGTTTGCGACTGATCTCTTCGCGCGATTCGGCAAACCTGCGCCGCGCGTTCGATATGGTACAACTCGATCTCCGTCCGGGTCAGGATCGGCTCTCGATCTTTTACGGCAGTCCAGTCGGCAATCACCCCGGGGTGTTCGACGACCACCCCGTTAGTGGGGAGACACTGCTCGGCGTGATCGTACGACATGGCTGGACGATGGGCACGTATCACGGAACGTTTGGCGGTTTCGCGATTGAGCGGAAGAGGCCGCAGGCGATCTTTCAAGACGCGCGCGGGGCAGAGCGACGCGATACCCTGGGTCTTCGTCTTTCCGGCGATGCTCCATCCTATCGCTTTGCGCTGGCTGGCGGTCTTCAAATCGGGACTGTTGGTGCATCGGAAATCTCCGCCCATGGATTGAGCGGCGAAGCCTTCTACAAGACGCGTCTGGGCCAATTTCCGGCCAGCATCGGCGCAACCTTTGGCATCGCGAGCGGCGACCGACGTAGCGATGACGGGACCGTCGGTACCTTCGACCCCCTATACCCAAATCTCGGCTACTATACCGATGCCGCCGTTTCCTACCCTGCCAACGTCTGGGATATTGAGCCTCAAGTCAGCATTCAAGCCACGTCGACCCTAGACGTCCAAGTTGGCGTCGATCTTACATCGCGACTCTCCAGGCACGACGCGGTTTATCAGTCAGGGGTGCCTCGATTGCTTGGAACAGGGCAAGAGGGCTCCTTTCTGGGCTCCCTGTTCAGCGTAAAGGCTGCCTGGACTCCGACGGCCAACCTGACGCTCACGACGTCCTACGTGCACGGAGCGCCCGGAGCCGTTATTGAAGAAGCCGGTGGGAAAACGTTCGACTTTGCCTATGGCCAGTTGGCCTATCGATACTAGCCACAATGCGACTTTATCGACTGGATCACGCCGGGCGTTGCGCGCGGGACGACAGTCAACGGGAGTTGCGATGACTGCCCCCCGCCACCAGGACGACCCTCATGTCTGATTTCTGCACCCACCTCAACGTCGTTGCCCCCGTCACGCCCAGCGCTCGCGGTTGCGAGGAATGCCTGAAGATCGGTTCGCGATGGCTGCATCTGCGCCTGTGCCGCACCTGCGGCCACGTCGGGTGCTGCGACCAATCTCCCCATCGTCACAGCACCGCGCACTTTGCTGCCACCGCCCATCCGATTATCGAGGGCTATGACCCGCCCGAGGGTTGGGGCTGGTGTTTCGTCGACGAGACATTCGTCGATCTTCCAGATCAGACCCCGCAACGCGGGCCGATTCCGCGCTACGACTGATCGAGTCGATGAAGGGCGGAGGATCCCCACCATGGAAACGATCGGTGCTGATCTGCGCCACATGCAGCGTACGCCGCTGGCTGACTCTCACGTCGCGGCGCTTCGCGCGGCGGGAAAGCTCGCCACCTATCCAGCAGGTGCCTTTCTGGCGCGTCCGGGCGAACCGGCCGATGTTTTCCGATATGTCGAGGACGGCGAGATCGAGGTCGTCAACGCCTATACCGATCAGCGGCATCTTAACTCGACCCTGGGTCCGACCCAGTTCATGGGCGAAATCGCCCTTCTGAACGGCGGCGGCTGGTCGATGGCGATGCGGGCCGCCCGGGAGACCCGGGTGATCGAGGTGCCGCGCGAGGCGATGCTGGCCTTGATGGCGCAGATCCCTGAGATGTCCGACATCATCATCACCGTCTTCGCCGCGCGCCGGCGGCGGCAGCTCGATGACCGCGACAGTACCCTGACGCTGATCGGTGAGGACGACGACAGGAACGTTCGCCGCATCGCCGAGTTCGCTGCCCGCAACCGCATTCCCTATACCTCTCTGCCCCTGCACAGCCCCGAGGCCGAAGCGACCGCCCGGACCTGTTCCATCGCAGTGTCCGAACCGGCGGTGATCTTTGGCCGCGATGTCGTCATCACCGATGCGACGCCCGAACGGGTGGCCCAGCTGCTCGGCCTGAACCGCGATCTCAAGAACGACGAGGCTTTCGATGTCCTGATCGTCGGCGGCGGCCCGGCCGGCGTCGCGGCCGGAGTCTATGCCGGGTCAGAAGGCCTGCGCGCCCTGGTGATCGAGGACGTGGCGATCGGCGGCCAGGCCGGCACATCCAGTCGGATCGAAAACTACATGGGGTTCCCCACGGGGATCTCGGGCGGTGACCTGGTCTGGCGTGGAGAGGTTCAGGCGATGAAGTTCGGCACGCGCTTTGCCATGCCGCGCCGCGTCGCCTCGCTGGAGCAACTGGACGGCGGCGACTACTGCGCGACTTTCGACAATGACGAGCGTGTGCGGGGTCGAGCGGTGATCGTCGCTGCCGGGGTCCAGTACCGGCGGCTGCCGATCCCTCGACTGGGCGAGTTCGAGGGCAATGGCGTCTACTACGCCGCCACGGAGATCGAGGCGCGATACTGCAAGGGGACTCAGGCCGTGATCATCGGCGGCGGTAACTCCGCCGGTCAGGCCGCCATGTATCTGAGCCGATCGGCCAAGTGCGTTCGGGTACTGGTGCGCGGATCGTCGCTGGCGGCATCGATGTCTAGCTACCTGTCCAGCCGACTGGATGCCGACCCCGGGATCGAGATCGATTACGGCACCGAGGTCGTCGCGCTCCACGGCGACGAGCATCTGGAGGCCGTCACGCTGCGGGAGATCGCCACTGGCGCGACGCATGATATCGCCACCCGCGCATTGTTCGTGATGGTGGGGGCCGCGCCCAACACGGATTGGCTTTCCGGTCTGATCGCACTGGACGACAAAGGCTTCGTCAAGACAGGGGCCGGCGTCGGAGCCGCCTCGCCCTTCGCCACGTCGCGGCCGGGCATCTTCGCGGTGGGCGACATTCGCGCGGGGTCGGTCAAACGCGTCGCGTCGGCCGTTGGTGAAGGTTCGGTGGTCGTGTCGAAGGTGTGGGAGTTTCTGAACAATCCGTTGGAGGCGTTGTCGGGGGCCTGACAGTTTGGGCCTGACAGGTTAACTCCGGCACCGTCAGGGTAACTTCGCCAAGTCGAAAGCCCCCTGCCCCGCCGACCATCAGGCAACCGCAGCCGCCCATGCGCCATCAGCATCAGCCCGGAAGCGGCGAAGTGTGGGTCTGCTGATCAAATGGCGTTGGACGTTGAAGGTGTTGTAAATCGCCGCGTGCGTGGTGAGGAATCTCTGGGCTGAGGCCTGGGATTTGAACCGCTGCTGCCGCTCTCGTCGTCGGATCGGCAGGTGGGAGTTCTCTGCCCGATTATTCTCCCGAAGGCGGCCGGGTCGATGCAGAAGCCTCAGATCCAGGATATCGAGCGCCGCGCCGTAGGAGGCCAAGCCGTCCGTCGTCATCGTCTGAGGCTCGATCGGCTGGTTGTGTAGCAGGCGTCGGAGAAGCCTCAACGCCGCCTCTGTGTCCCGCCGGCGCTGGAAGACGAGGTCCAGGACCTCGCCTTCATCGTCCACTGCGCGCCTGAGATACACACGCTTGCCGCCGATCCAACAGACCATCTCGTCCAGGTGCCAGCGCGGCGGCGGGGCCCCTCGCCGCTTCTTCAGCCGCCGGGCGATCGACGAGCCGAACTTGATGGCCCAGCACCGGATTGTCTCGTAGCTGACGTCCACACCGCGGGCAGCCAACAGTTCCTCGACGTCACGAAAACTGAGGCTGAAACGAAAGCACAGCCAGACGGTGTGGCGGATAACATCGGCCGGAAAACGGTGGCGCTTGAACGAGATCGGCTTCACGAAATATCATCCCTATCAGAGGCTTACGCCGCCCTCAGTGGAGACAATTTAGCGTTATATTGACAGCACCGTATTGACGCCCCACTGAGGCAAGCCCGGGAGAGGCCGGGCGCAGAGACACTGACGCTCCGCTTTCTTTGGAAGTCCAGCGTCAAACTAGGGACGCCGCCGTCCGTTTGCGCCTAAGCGGCAATCCTTGAAACGGGTCCGGGAATTCATTGACCGCCTGCTGCGAACCGACACCGGGCAAGGGACCCGCAATCGATTGTTGCAATCGATTGCATTTCCGCTTAGCCCTTTGTGTACGGATCCGATTGAAGAGGTCCGGGGACATGGGGAAGACACGATGAACCGGACAGGAACCGTTTGCGCAGCCGCGTTGCTCGCCGCGCTCAGTACGAACGCCTACGCTCAAAGCGCGTCGACACAGACACCGGACCAGGAAGCCACGATGGTCGATGAGATCGTGGTGACAGCGGTCAGCGGCAGCAGCACGACGCTTCGCTCCAGCGTATCGGTCACGACGCTGAACGCCGAGGCCGTCGAGGACCTCGCCCCGCGTTCGACCGCCGAGATTTTCCGCAGCATCCCGGGCATCCGCTCGGAGTCATCGGGCGGCGAAGGCAATGCCAACATCGCCGTACGCGGTCTGCCGATCTCGACCGGCGGCGCCAAGTTCCTGCAGATCCAGGAGGACGGTCTGCCGATCCTGGAGTTCGGCGACATCGCCTTCGGAAACGCTGACATCTTCACCCGCTATGACGCGACCATCGCCCGCGTGCAGGCGGTCCGGGGCGGTTCGGCCTCGACCTTCGCATCCAACTCGCCGGGCGGGGTCATCAACCTGATAACGGCGACAGGAGCCCAGGACGGAGGCTCGCTGACCCTGACCCGCGGCATCGACTTCGACACGACCCGCGGTGATTTCCAGTATGGTGGCCCCATCACCGACAGCCTCTACGGTTCGGTCGGCGGCTTCTACCGATCGGGTGAAGGCGCGCGCGACGCGGGCTACACCGGCGAGAGCGGGGGTCAGATCCGCGCCTCGCTGACAAAGGAGTTCGCCAACGGCTATCTGCGGGTCAGCGCCAAGTATCTCAACGACCGCGCCATTGGATATCTGCCGTCACCGATCCAGGTGACGGGGACCAACAGCGATCCTAACTGGGGCCCGCTGCCTGGCTACGACGCGTCGTCACAGACGCTCCATTCAGCTCTGTTCCAGGTCAGCCCGGGCCTGAACGGCGACAACGGACCACGCGTCTCCGACATCAAGGACGGGATGCATCCCGAGGTGCTGTCGGCGGGGATCGAGGCCAGCTTCGATCTCGGCTCGGGCTGGACCCTGACCGACCGTTTCCGCATCGCCTCAGCGTCAGGCCGGTTCGTATCACCCTTCACCGCCGGAACGGGCTCGCCCTCGGCCATCGCGGCGGGCATCGGCGGCGCAGGATCGACAGCCCGCTATGCGAACGGAGCCAACGCAGGCCAGCTGGTTCCGGCCAATGCCAACGGCAACGGCCTCCTCGCTCAGATCGTGCTGTTCGACACCGAGATCAACGATTTCGGCAACATGGCCAATGATCTGAAACTGGAACGAGAGTTCCAGGCGGGCGGCGGTACGCTGACGACCACCTTTGGCTACTACCGGTCGAGCCAGAGCATAGACATGGACTGGCTCTGGAATTCATTCCTGCTCGAAGTGAAGGGCGACAACGCCGCCCTGGTCGACGTGTTCAACGCCGGCGGGGTCAAGCAGACCCAGAACGGCCTTGTCGGTTACGGGGCGACCTTCTTCGGAAACTGCTGCCGCCGCTCCTACGACACAGACTACACGATCGATGCGCCCTACGCGGCCCTGAGCTGGGAAAGCGGCGACCTGATCGTCGATGGCTCGATCCGTTTCGACAACGGCAAGGCCACCGGCAGCTTCGCTGACGGGATCGTCACAACCCGAGACATCTCGGGCGACGGGATCATCCAGCGTCCGGAAACCCAGGTCACACAGATCGACTTCGCCAACACCAAGCCGGTCGACTACGACTGGAACTATGTGTCCTATTCCGTCGGGGCCAACTATCAGCTGAATGCAGACACTGCCGCGTTCGGACGCGCCAGCCGCGGCGGTCGCGCCAACGCGGACCGGCTTCTGTTCGGTCCCGCCATCCTGGCGTCCGGCAACATCCGCAATAGTGATGCGGCCGTGGACATGGTTGATCAGTACGAAGCCGGCGTCCGTTATCGCAACGGTGCGGTCCAGTTGTTCGCCACGGCCTTCCTCGCCAAGACTGAAGAGACCAACTTCGAGGCCACCAGCCAGACCTTCACCGACGCCGAATACGAGGCCAAGGGTATCGAGGTCGAGGCCTTCTATCGCTCCGGCGGCTTCGATTTCTCGGGAGGGGTGACCTATACCAAGGCCGAGATCACCGCCGACCGCCTGAACCCGGCAAACGTCGGCAACACGCCACGCCGTCAGGCCGACTGGGTGTTCCAGGGCACCGGCAGCTATACCTTCGGGGCCATCAGGGTGGGGGCCAATGTCGTCGGCACCACCGACTCGTTCGCCCAGTTCGACAACAAGCTGGTCCTGCCGGGCTATGTTATCGTCAATCCGTTCGCCAGCTACGACCTCACCGACGACCTCGCGCTCACGCTGAACGTTAACAACGTCTTCGACGAGTTTGCCGTCACGGAAAGTGAGGAAGGTTCCATCGTGGCCAATACCACGAACATTCTGCGTGCCCGCACCCTGAACGGTCGGACCGCAAGCGTGAGCCTGCGCTACCGCTTCTAGACCTCCTGAACGCCGCTGATGCAGGCGGTCAACTCAGCGCGCGATCCGGCCCTGACTGGATCGCGCGCTTTTCTTTGTCGCTATGGTTTGACCCAAGCCGCGCAACACCCCAAAGCGGGGTCATGAACGACAAGGCGGCCAAGATTGGAAGTCTGGCGGACTTGGCCAAACTCGCAGGGCTCTCGACGTCGACAGTCTCGCGAGCTCTGGCCGGTAGCCCCCTGATCCGTCTGGAAACGCGCGAACGGATCGCCGCCCTGGCGCGCGAGCACGGCTATCGTCCCAACGTGGTCGGGCGCAATCTGAGGACAGGCAGGACCCAGGCGATCGCGGTCATCCTGCCGCTCGGCCACGAGGTCGGACAGCCCGTATCGGACCCCTTCTTCATTACCCTTCTGGGTTATCTGGCTGACGCCCTGTCCCAGCGCGGCTATGACCTGCTGCTGTCGCGCGTGATACCGTCGGACGGAGACTGGTTGGCCCGGATGACCGATTCCGGTCGCGTCGACGGCGTGTTTGTCATCGGTCAGTCGAACCAGATCGACACCATCGAAGCTGTCGCCGCCCGCTATCAGCCACTGGTCGTCTGGGGAGCAGCGTTTCCGGGTCGGCTCCAGTGCACCGTCGGCACGGACAATCGGGCGGGTGGCGAGCTGGCCACCCGTCACCTGCTGGACGCCGGGCGACGGCACCTGGCCTTTTTTGGCAATCCGGACTTTCCAGAACTGGGCGAACGCTACGAGGGGTTTCTGGCCGCTCACCGACAACTCGGGATTTCGCCGCCCGCCCACGTCCTTCCCGTTCATCTGACGCCACAGACCGCTTACGAGACGATCGGCGAGTTTCTGGATGACGGGGCCGCCATCGACGGCGTCGTCGCGGCGACGGACATCATCGCGATGAGCGCCATCAGGGCTCTGACCGAGCGAGGCGTGTCCGTGCCCGACGATGTCGCAGTGGTCGGCTATGATGACTTGGAGATCGCCATCCATGCATCGCCCGCGTTGACAACGATCCGCCAGGACCTGCACGCGGGAGCCGAGGCAATGGTGGACCTGCTGATGCGCCGACTGTCCGGCGAGGTTTCGCCGTCTATGGTGCTCCGGCCGGAACTGATCGTGCGCGACTCTGCCCCGTGACGGCTATTCGGCCTTAACCGCCACATAGTCCTCGTCATCGTTCCGGGCCAGGCGAGCCGCCGACGGGTCGAAGATCCGGTTCAGCAAAAGCGCCACGAACAACACCAGGGCGAAGCCGGTTGCGAGGACGAAGCCATACTGCGGGCCTCCGAACAGGTCGCTGACGGCCCCCATCGCCAATGGCGACACCACCGCGCTGATGCAGGTGAAGAACAGGATCACGCCCGCCACCGCTCCATGCTGGACCTTGGGGAAACAACTGATCCCCTTGGAGTTAAGGGTCGGATAGATCACCGACATGAACAGGCCGGACAACGGCAACAGCCAGACGGCCGCGCCCCGCCCCCCGACGAGTGCCCCGGCGAAACAGATCAGGATGGCCAGGCTGGACACCACCATGACCGTCGTCCAGGCGAACCGTCCGAGCAGCCACGCACCAAGGAATCGACCTGCGGCGCGCAGCACGAAGAAGATCGACAGCGCATAGGTCGCGATCAGGATCGCCGGCCCGCGATAGTCGGCCAGAAGGGTGGGCATCCAGACATAGATGGCCGTCTCGACCCCGACGTAGAGCATTGTGCCGAGACTGAAGGCCAGGGCGTACGGATTGCCCATCATGGCCAGGGTGGCCTTGAGATCCGCAGGCTTCTGCTGGCCGATGACGGGCCGCGGATAACGGACCGCGCTGGCGGTTGCGATCAACACAACGGCCAGCACCCCCGCGATGACGTAGAGCCACTTCCAGGATGCGCCGGACGCCAGGAGCGCGGCCACCACCGCCGGGCCGATTATGGCGCCCACTCCAAAGAAGCCCTCGACGGTATTCATTGTCGCGGTGTGGGATTTGGTCGACGTCGAAATGTCGCCGATCAAGGCCAGGGCGGCGGTCTTGAACAACCCGATCGCCACGCCCGACAGGAACAGGAGCATGACGAAGAAGCCGAAACTCTGGCCGACGGCGAAGAGGAATGCCGTCAAGGCGAACAGCGCCAGACCCAGAATGATGGCGCGCTTGCGGCCCAGACTGTCCGCCAGGAAGCCCAGCATCAGGCCCGCCAGGGCAATGCCGCTCATGGTTGAGTAGTGGAACGAGCCGGCCGCCGTCATGCCCAGGTCGAACTCCTGAATCACACGCGGAATGATCACGCCGACGGAGTCGGTCGTCATCGCGAACATCATGAACATCAGGTAGGTCAGGACCTTGATGACCCCGGTGTTGCCGGACCTATTCATCGCGCTGGCGGACGTCATCGTGATCTTCCTCCGGGCTGCCTTGGCTCGCCGGATGATCCGGGGCCTCGGTCGTTTGACTTGATGTTGAAAGGGCCTGGGCCAGGGCAATGGCACCGAGGACGCCGGATCGGTCACCAAGTGTGGGCGGGACCAGAAAGGCGCTGACGGCCTCGGGCGAGGCCAGGTGTGGCAGGTATCCGTTCAACGTCCGGGCCAGGCGCAATCGTGTCCCTGCCAGCACCGTCGCGTGACTTCCTACGCCTCCGCCGATGATGATCCGCTGAGGCGATGCGACCAGCGCGAGGGTCGCCATGGCCTGGGCCAGATAGTCGATCACAAGGTCCCAGACCGGGTGTTTGTCAGTGAGGGCTTCGCCCGGGCAACCGGTGCGGGCGGCAAGCGCGGGACCGCTGATGAGACCTTCCAGGCAATCACCGTGAAACGGACAGCATCCCTTGAACGGATCTCGCGCCGGGTCGCGGCAGACCTTGATGTGGCCAGCCTCCGGGTGAAGCGCCCCGTGCAACGGAGCCCCGTTGACGATCAGACCGACACCGACACCGGTTCCGACCGTGACATAAGCGAAGTCCGTCAGACCACGGGCGGCGCCCCACCGCCCCTCGCCCATCGCAGCGCCCGCGACATCGGTCTCGAAGGCGACAGGAACTCCGAAGGTGCGGGCCAGTCGAGGTCCGATGACGGCGCCGCTCCAGCCGGGCTTCGGAGTCGGCAGGATACAACCCCAGTCCGGCGACGAACGGTGCAGTCGGGCCGGTCCGAAGGTCGCCACACCGATCGCCTGAAGCGCCCCTGTCGTAGCGACCTGCGCGATCAGACGTTCCACCTTCTGCAGGGTTTCGTCCGGCGTCGTGGTCGGAATGCGTACCGGGTCGGTCAGGTCATCCGGGCCGCTGCCGAAGGCGACCACCACCTTGGTGCCGCCCAGCTCCACGCCCGCGAAAACGCTCATGACGCGACCAGCCAGCGAAAGCCGTAAGGTGGCAACCGATTGGAATCGCAGTCGCCGCCGGAAAGGGCCAGAACGTCCCGTGCGTCGGCAAAGCCTTGCGGCAGGGACAGGGAGACGGTGCGGTCGCTCATGTTCGCGACGACCAGGAGCCGCCGGGCTCCATCCTCACGCACGAATGCCAGCACGGCCGGGTCGCCCACGACGCAAGGCATGGCACGACCCGACACGCCCAGACTATTCAACGCTCGGACAGCCTCACCCAGCCGGACCATGGCGGCGAACAGCACCTGTTCGACCGACCCTTCCTGCTCCCGCCGTTTCGCCCTGGCCCAGTCCATCAAGGGGCGATGAAGCCATCGTCCGTCCACCGCCCGGAGAGGGTCTTCGGCAAACGCCTCGTCGTTCGTCAGGCCGATCTCATCGCCCATGTAGATCAGAGGCCAACCGTCCAGGCCGTGGACAATGGCGTACAGCAGGATCAAACGCCGTGCCGGCAGTCCGGTGGGACAGGCGTCATCCTCCAGGCCGGCGAGCGAGGCTGCCATGCCATTGGTCGAGGGCACTCCCCCTGCGGCCGTCTGAAACGCCCGGCCGTTCGCGAAGCTCTCGCCCTCGCCGTCATAGAAGCGTGACCACCGGTCGAGGTCCTGCGGGGACGCATAGTCAGCCAGCGCGTTCCAGATCAGGTCGTCGTGACAACGGACGTAATTCAGCCAGTTGGCGCCGTCCGGCCGGGCTGAAGCCGCCGCAATCAGCTTGGTGGCGATCCCCGCGTCGCCGTCGGCCAGGGCGCCCCAGAGCGCGGTCATGACGCCATTGCTGTAGGCGAGATCGCATCCCGGCGCCTGACGGCCAAAAAATGGAAGCACATCGTCGAGGCCCTCGATCGCCTCGGCAATCAGGATGACGGAAGGGTCGACGATGGACAGAGCCGCACGCCATGCCTCGACAATCCAATAGACCTCGGGCTGATTGCGGCAGGTCGTGCCACGTCGCTTCCAGAGGAAGGGCGCGCTGTCCAGTCGGAACCCCTGGACCCCCTTGCCAGCGAGGTGGAGAAGCACTTCCAGCATCTCTGCGAACACAGCCGGGTTGGCGTAATTCAGATCCCACTGAAACGGGTAGAAGGTGGTCCAGACATGGCCGCCCATCTCGGCGTCTGGCGTGAAGCTGCCTGGCGCCGTGTCAGGAAAGACGTCGATCAGATCACTCTCCCAGGCCGCGACGTCAGCTGGGTCCTCAAGGGTGATATAGTAGTCGCGGTACTTCGGATCTCCTGCGCGCGCCGCCTCGGCCCAAGCGTGTTCGCGTGCCGTGTGATTGCAGACGACGTCAAGGATCACCCCGATCCCGGAGCCCTGAAGGTCCCTCGCCAAAGCCTCCAATCCGTCCATGTCACCCAGACGAGGATCGATCTGACGGTAGTCCTGGACCGCAAAACCGCCGTCGCTGTCGCCGGGCCGCGGCTGCAGGATCGGAAGGGGATGCAGCCACCGCACGCCGAGCGACTTCAGGTACTCCGCGTGATCGGCGATGCCTGCGAGCGTGCCGTCGAAGCGATCGACGTAGAAGGTATAGACGACCTGCCCGGACGCTTCCCGCCGGTCCGGCCCTGCTTCGCATGTCTCATCCGGAGCCGACAAACCGGGCCGACGCGACATCAGGTGCCGAAGCAGGCTCGCCTCGATGCCGGCCTGTAGGTCCTCGAATCCCGGGTGATCGCCATAAAGGCCGGTCAGCCTGGCTTGGAGAATCTCCCACGGTTTCCCCCAAGCGATCCTTGTCGCCTCGCGATCATCAGGGGCCTGGGCTTCAATCGTCATGGGGCGGGGTTCGACGTTCAGACGGAAGCCGACGTTAGCACCGTCGCGAGCGTAGATGCAATCGATTGCATAGTCACCTGTCGTACCCCGCGTGATTGTTCGGCGCCGCCCTAAGAGTCCAGGGCGCTGTCAGGCTACCTTGCCCAAGGCGCGATGCGCCCTACCTGGGCTCGATCTGACAACCGCAGCCGCCAAGCGGAATCGGTTTCGTCCCGGAAAAGCCGAAGGGTTGGTCTGGTGATCAGATTGCGCTGGACGTTGAAAGTTTAGCGGATCGCCGCCTGGTTGGTGAGAACTCTCTGGGCTGACGCTTGTGATTTGAACCGCTGATGCTGTCGCTCTCGTCGTCGGATCGGCAGGCGGGAGTTCTCCGCCCGATTGGTCTCCCGAATCCGACCCGGCCCGTGCAGATGCCTCAGATCCAGCTGATCCAGAGCCGCGCCCTAGGAGGCCAAGCCGTCCGTCGTGATCGCCTGAGGCTCGATCGGCGGGTTGTTTAGCAGACGTCGGAGAAGCCTCAATGCGGCCTCCGTATCCCGCCGGCCCTGGACCAGGATGTCCAGGACCTCGCCTTCATCGTCCACTACGCGCCACAGATACATCCGCTTTCCGCCGATCCAGCAGACCATTTCGTCAAGATTCCAGCGGGGCGAGGGCGCGGGACGTCGACGCTTCAGCCGCCTCGCGATCAACGGACCGAACTTGATCGTCCACCAGGGGATCGCCTCTTGGCTGACGTCGATCCCGCGTTACGCCAGCAGCTCCTCAATGTCACAAAGACCGAGGCTGAAGCGGACGTAGGGTCAGACGGCACGGCGGATCACAGCTGCCGGGAACCGGCGGTGTCTGAACGAAATCAGCTTCACGAAACATGACCCCCGTAAGGGGCTTGGCTGTCCTCTCTGGAGACGGGTTAGCGTCAGACTGCCGGCATCGGTGACCATCACCGACTGCCCCTGAGCGCATGACGACTGCAGTGGATTGCCCGGACACGCTTATCGGAGCCCGGGCAAACGAAGCGGGGCTCAGGCAGCAAAGCTGGCCCTTATCTCGGCAGCGACGGTCACGGCGTTCTCGTCGAGGACGAAGTGGCCGGCATCGAGCCAGACCAGCCTGGCCTGCGGGAGATCGGCGAGGAACGCTTCAGCGCCGGCAGGCACGAAGAAGGGATCACGCCTGCCCCATACGATTAGCGTCTTCGGCCTGTGCGCCCGGAACGCCTCGTGCCAGCTGTCATACAGCGCGACGTTCGTTTTGTAGTTTTCCAGCAGGTTCAGATGCGCGGCATCGTGACCGGGCCGGTCAAGTAGCGCCTGATCGTGCGTCCAGTTGTCCGGGCTGATCGCCTCAACATTCTGTGCACCGACTTGATACTGGAACTTCGTCGTTTCGGCAGCGAGGAACGCACGGGCGCCCGCTTCGCTCGCGGCGTCGCGCTTTTCCCACAGGGGCAGGAAGATCTGGGCCGGCATTTCACCCACGCCGGCCATGTAGGCGTTCGTGTTCTGGATCACGAAGCCGGTTACGGCCTGCGGATTGCGCGTGAACAACCGGAAGCCGACCGGGCCGCCGAAATCCTGCATGTAGAGGATGTAGGAGGTCAGCCCCAGATGACTGATCAGACCGGCGACATGATCGGTCAGGGTGTCGAAGCTGTAGTCGAACTCATCAGCGGACGGCGCATCTGACTGGCCGAAACCGATATAGTCGGGAGCGATCACGTGGAAGCTGTCCGCCAGCAGCGGGATCAGGTTGCGGAACATGAAGCTGCTGGTGGGAAAGCCGTGCAGCAGGATGAGGGTCGGCAGGGCCGGGTCGCCCGCTTCGCGATAGAAGACCTGGCGATCATTGATGGTGACGAATTTGTGGAGAGTCATGACGAGGGTCCATTGTTTTGGCGGGGGGCTGGAGCGAGGTGGCGGGCGCTGGGGAAGGATCCGGGGCCGGTACCCGCCGAAGTCGTCAACCCTGGCTGCGGGCAAGGCCGATCAGGCGGCCTTGCGGGCGGTCACGATCGGGAAGTCGATGTCGGTCTGGAAGACGTTGTTGAAGTAGTTGGTCCAGACATTGAGCGCGACGTGCTGGACAATCTCGATGATCTGCGCGTCGGTGTAACCGGCGACCTTGACCGCGGTGAAATCGGCATCGGCCAGGCGCCCGCGCTCGCGCACCACCTTGGCGGCAAAGCGGACAGCGGCGTCGGCCTTGGGGTCGTTCGAGCCACCGCTCCGGTTGGCCGTGATCTCGGCATCGTCGAGCCTGGCGAGGTTGCGGCCGAGGTAGGTGTGCGCCGAGAGGCAGTAGTCGCAGCCATTGACCTCTGCGACGGCAAGCGCGATCCGCTCGCGAGTGGCGGCGGGCAGGTCACCCTTGCCGAGCGCACCCGACAGGCCGAGATAGCCTTCGAGGGCCTGCGGGCTTACGGCAACCGCGCGGAACAGGTTGGGGACCGAGCCGAGCTGACTGGCGACGGCATCGAGGAGCGGACGCGAGGCTTCAGGAGCGTCGCCGACAGTAGCGGGAATGGAGATACGGGTCATTGATCGGGTTCCTTCGGCCGGACCCGGGGGTTGGGGGTCGGTCCGGCGAAGGGACAAATGGCTTGTTTCGTTTTTTACCAGTAGTCGCTAAAATCGAGAAGCAGACTTCCAGAATTCGAAAGATTCAATGGACCGCTTTGAAGCCATGCGGACCCTGCTCGCAGCGGTCGACGGCGGCAGCCTGTCGGCGGCATCGCGCGCGCTCAATACGCCGCTGCCGACGGTCAGCCGCCGCGTTTCCGACCTGGAGGCCCATCTCGGTGCGCAGCTCCTGGTGCGCACCAGTCGCAAGCTGATCCTGACTGAAGCTGGGGAAGTCTTTGTCGCGAGCGCGCGGCGCATCATCGACGAGCTCGGCGAAGCCGAACGGTCCGCGTCCGGCGAGTATCGCGAACCGCGGGGCGAACTGATCGTAACGGCGCCGATCCTGTTCGGCCGCCTCCACATCGCTCCGATCGTGCACGACTTTCTCGCCGTCTATCCGCAGGTCAGCGTCCGGCTGGTGCTGTCCGACTCGGTTATCGACATGGTCGAGGCGCATGTGGATGTCGCCGTGCGTATCGGCCGGTTGCCCAATAGTGATCTGGTCGCACGGACCTCGGGCCATATCCGCTGGGTGCTTTGCGCAAGTCCTGACTATCTTGCCCAACGGGGTGAGCCGGCAAAGCCCGAAGACCTCTCCGGCCATGATTGCATTGCCTTTGAAGGGCTGCAGACCTACCGCAACTGGTCGGTCGGTAGCGGATCGTCTGCGCGCACGGTCCAGATCCGACCGCGCTTCTCGGTCAATACCGCTGCGGCCGTGGTCGAGGGCGCTGCGGCAGGGCTCGGCATCGCACGCGTGCTTTCCTATCAGGCGGCGGACGCGATCAGGAATGGACGCGTCCGGACCGTACTTCGCGACTGCGTCGCTGATCTGATCCCGGTCAGCCTCGTCCATCAGCCACAACGCGTTCAACCCCTGAAGCGGCGCGCATTCCTGGATTTTGCCGCTCCGCGTCTGGCCATCGCGCTCGACGAGATAGAGCGGGCCATTGAACCGGTCCAGCCGGCCCCGTCAGTCCGAACCGACTGATCGTCTCTCGTTTCGACAGAGACTTGTGCTTCTTTCGAGAGGCCGATGCCCATCCAGGCCCCAGTCTGCGAAAACGGCACGACGCGTTCCCGTGTCTCACGGTCCGGCCTATCCAGCGTCAGAAGCGGAAGCTGGCGCGCAAAAGCATGCTGTAGCGCACATAGTCTTCCAGGAGTTGAGCATCGGCCGACAGCGTTAACAGCCCCATCGCATTCCCGACTGACAGACCAAAGCCCAGCAGCGGCCCGCCGCCGCTGATGACATCGCTTTGAAGGCTGAATTCGGATCCGCCGCTGACGTATCGCGCTATGGTCTCGCCGGCGTCGTAGGACAGGGTCTGTTTCCAGCCGAGGCGCACCTCCGGTCGCAGCCATTCGTTCTCGCCAAACCCATAGCCGAGGTTCAGCACCGCTACCGCGTTGGCGAGTGAGCCGTCACGGCCGCTGATCTCAAGATCGAAACTGTCGCCGCCTCCGGATTCGGATCGCGAGCCCTCCCGCAGAGAGAACAGCTCGGCATAGGCCTCCGGTCGCACGGTCAACCGGCCGAATTTGCGCTCATATGAACCGCCCGCGGCCAACGAGAGGGTGAAACCGTTCCACTCCGCCTCGTTCTCGATCCTGATCGTCTCGTCGACCAGGGTCCGCACCGACTTGAAGGTCGCGTAGCCTGCGGCGGCGCGCGCCCAGGTGTTCCAGCCACCGCCCTGGGCCCGCCAGTAAAGTCCCATCTCGATCAGGCTGGCCGACAGGACCTCCTCCGCCTCGGATTCCGGATCCTGGAGGTCCGACGAGGTCACGGCGAAGGAGGTGCCGATCACGCCGGACGCCGTCCCCTTTTCATAGCCACCCGCGACCCCGAATCCTTCGGAGCGGAAGCCATAGGTCTCGGTCCGGTCCTTGTCGGCGTAGAAGTTGATCTCCTGTGCCCAGCCGCTGACCTCGCCCGGGGCCAGGCTGGCGTTGCGGCCCGCCAGGGCGCGCGTGACAGCATCGACGCCGCTGGCCAACGACGTGAGGGTTCCGCCCGAATGGTCGGGCAGGGTCTGTTCATACAGATTGATGAAGTCCTCGCGCGATTCGAGCGCAAGGAAGGCGTCGCGCACATCCTCATCCCGGTCGAGCGCGTCGTAGAAGGCTGCAAAGCCTGCCGTCTCTACGCCTGAGAAGCCAATCTCCGCGGTCGTGCGACGGCGCACATCGACGTTGATGGCGTTCAGTGCTTGATCGACCGAGAATTCCGCAACGACCAGATAGGGCGCTGTCTCTTGCGCCAGCCGCCCGGCCGCCGATCCGTAAACGAGGCTTCCTGCCGTCACGATCGTATAGCGGGCGTCCTCGCGCACCAGGGACGTCAGTCGTACCCCGAGGGCCGACGTGTCGGCGAAGGCGGCCGTGCCCGCTACGGCGAACCCGCCCGCAGTCCCGGCGCGGGGATCGATCGAGACGATGAGCTCCGACCCGCTTCCCAGCGACAGCGAGGAGACGGCGAGCGCCTGTGCCTGACGGACGTCCAGCGTGCCGTTCTCCACCGCGATGTCCAGTCGCCCGTCCGAGTCGGTCAGGGCTCCGCGATAGATCGCGCTACCGGTGATCGAAAGCCGGTCTTCTCCGGCGCCGAACGACACGTCGCCCTGGACCGTGCCGTTGCGGATATCCAGCGTATCAGCGCCGGACCCGAGCAGGATTTCGCCGGAGATCACCGATTCGTCGTAGTCGTAGACGCCGTCATTATCGTCGTCGTTGTCCTCGTCATCCTCCCCATCCGGCGTGCCGTCGCCATCGTCGTCGGGGTCCTCGTCGTCATAGAGGTCGTCGCCATCGTAGTCGGTGTTGGTCTGGTCCGAGGCCGCGCTCTGAATGATGGTGACGCCGGTCGTATTGGCGGCGAGGTCGAGTGCGATCTCCCGCCCGGTCTGGACCTCATCGCCAGCGTCTTCGTTGTCGTCATCGACGTCGTTGAGATCATCCGTCTCGACGATCGTGCCGTAGATCGTTCCGGTGTTTTCTATCCGCGTCAGACTTCCCGAGAGATCGCGGACCGCCACCGCCTCTCCCGCTTCGCCGCTGATGACCCCAGCGATTGCGCCGCTGTTGGTGAGTGTCGTGACCGATGCGCCGGAGCCGATCAGGAGGGCTACCGCGCTGTCGAGACCCTCAGTGGTTGCGCTGGCCTGGAGCGTCCCGTCGTTGCGCAGCGTCCGGACTGTCGCACCGGAACCGATCGCCACTGCAGTCGCGGACGCCTCCCGGGCCGACGCCGCGATGGTGTTGTCGTTGCGGAGCCCTCCCGCCAGGGTCACGGTCCGGTCGCCGAGCCCCCCGATCCGCAGGGCCGTCGCGGCGATGTCATCATAGATGCCGGCGGCCGAGATCGACCCCTCGTTGATCAGGCCAAAGGCGTGGTCGCCGGTCCCGACCGCGCCGAGCGTCACATCAGCCGTGGCCGAGCCGATGACCATGGCCGGTGACCCGCCGTAGGTCGTGATCGAGGCGCTTCCCTCATTCTCGTCGAGAATGGAATCGCCGTCGAAGTCGTCATCGTCCTCGTTCTTTATGCCGTCGCCGTCATCGTCCTCCTCGCCATCCTCGACGCCGTCGTTGTCGGCGTCGTCCTCATCGCCGCCACCGGCCTCATAGACCGGGGCGGCGCCCAGCAGCACGCCTCCGGCCACATTCGCAGAAACGACCAGGGCCGATCCGCCCTGAAGGAGATCGTCGGCGTCCAGATCCTCAAGATAAAGAGTGTCGTCGGACAGTTCGATATCGGCACGATCCTCCTCCTCAAACTCGGTCAATGAAGTCGGACGGGACGTGTAGCGATATCCATAGCTGGTGATCCCTGACTGGATCTGCAGTCGACCGCCGATGTCGCCTTCGACCGAGACGCCCACGGCGTTCTCGCCATTCGCCGACACCGAGGCCCCGCTGAGCAACACGCCGCCGGACACATCGCCCGTCAATCGAACCCCCCATGTGTCGTCGCCGACGACAGAAATGGAGCCGTACAGGTCAATCCGTCCGTCCAGGTCGGACTCAAGCGAGAGACCGAAAGACTCCTCGCCTTCCACATAGATGCTGCCCGTATCCGCGATCACGAGGTCCCCTGTCCGGGCGCCCTCGCCGGTGATCCGCACGCCATAGCGACCGCGGCCGGTCGCGAACGGGCCGTCGGCGTCGCCGTCCTCATCCTCGTCCTCAGACTCATCCTGGTCGTCGGTGATCGAAATCGCCCCGCCGAGGTCAAGGGAGCCCCGAAAGCCGCCACGCAACAGGATGCCGGTCGCCCCGTCGGCGGCCTCTTCCATCTGAATGTAGGAGCCTTCGTCGAGCGTGATCTGGCTATCGGAGTCGCCGGTGATCGCCACGCCGGATGTCACCTCGACGGCGCCGTCCTCCGTGATACTGATGTCGGCCGTGCCCGTTCCGCTTGCGACCGAGGTCACGATCGGCGTGGTCCGGGTGGTGGAGATCACGACCTGGGCCTGGACCCCGGTCGCCACCAGCAATGGAGCCAGGGCAACGGCCGCTGCGTATCTTGCCATCGTCATTCGAACCGTCCCCGCGCGCCGCGCTGCACTGGGATCACGCATCGCGACGTCGGGTGGCGTTTCTAGGTTGGGTTTGTTGCGGCTCCGGAACACTCCGGCGCAGGACAGCGTCAGAAAGCGGCCGTGGACCCACGCATCGCGCGGACGGAGACGCCTGCCGGCAGTCGCACCTGCGCTCTCAATCCACCGGAGGCGAGGTTTTCCAGTGTCACCTCGCCTCCATGCGAATGCACGATGCTGCGGACGATCGCGAGGCCAAGACCGACCCCCTCACCGTCGTCACCCAGTCGCACATAGGGGTCGAACACCCGCTGGAGGTCGGACTCGTCGAGACCAGGCCCATTGTCGTCGACCTGCAGAACGGCCCAGCCGGGATCGACCTGCACCCGGCACCGGACGGCGCCGCCGTATCGCACGGCATTGCTGACAAGATTGCCGACGACGCGTCGAAGCCCGGACTCGTCGGCCAGAACAACCGGATCGGCCCCGGGCTCCACCTCGACGCTGGCGCCGGAGTCGACGCTTTGAAAGTCGTCGGATACTGCCTCGACAAGGGACAGGAGGTGCAAGCGGGTGCGCTCGGGCGCGACCCCGGCATCCTTGACGAAGGCCAAGGCGCCTTCGACCATCCTGTCCATCCGTTCGATCTCGTTCTCTGCCCTCGCGCGCGCTGCCGGAGACAGGACCTGCAGCTGCAAGCGCAGACGGGTCAACGGCGTGCGCAGATCGTGAGCGATGGCTCCGACCATCCGCACCCGATCGTCGACATAGGCGCGAAGTCGTCCCTGCATGTCGTTGAATGCGGTGATCGCGAGCTGGACTTCGGCCGGGCCGGACTGGCGCATCCCGGGCGCGTACGGATCATGACCCAGCCGTTCGGCGGCCTGGGCGAAGGCGGTGATCGGCGAGGTCAACCGCGCGCCGAGCAGAACGGCGACCGGCGCGATACAGGCCAGGCTAACGATCAGCCAGGTTCCCATCCGCCTCAGCAGATCAAAGGGATCGTGGAGTGTTTCGCTCACCTCGAACCACCCGGCTTCCGTGCGGACCGCCGCGCGATATCCGGCAATGATCACCGGGTCGATCCGGGTCTGATCGAAGCCCCCCGGCGGCATGCCGGGAAACCGGTCCTGCCAAAGGCGGACATCGTCGGGCGCAACGCCAAGCCGCGCAGCCAGCAGGGGTTCAAGCCAGGTTTGACGACTCTGATTCCGGGTCGGCTCAGGTTCTGCGGACCCGCCATCCGTTGCGGCACGCGCACGGGCAAGACCGTCAGCAACCTCGCTGACATGGACGGTCGGCGGCCCGGGCGGCCCCGGTGGCGGTGTAACCAGGAAGAACAGGACCCCGCCGATGAACTGGGTCGCCAGAAGGGTGACCACCAATAGCGCCACCAGCCGCGCGAACAGTGTGCTCGGCATCCGGGGCCCCACCCGATCGATCACTGCCGCACAACCGGGGCGTTGAACATATAGCCCTCCGACCTGAGGGTCAGAATGACGTTCTGTCCGTTCTCTCCGAGCTCCAGCTTGCGGCGCAGGCGACAGACGAGCGTGTCCACCACGCGGCTGGAATACTCCTTGTCGTCAAGCTCCAGCGCCTCGCGCAAGGTGGCGCGGGTCAGGACCTCCCGCGGGCGATCCATGAAAGTCATCAGCATCTGGAACTCACCGACCGACAAGGGCACCAGCACGCCATCGGGCGTGAACAGTTGATGCCTCGCCCGACGGACGCGCCAGCCCAGAAAACAATGATCACGCGGCTTGTCCGGGTCATCCAGAGGGTGGCTGCGGCGCCGCATGAGCGCCCGGATATGGGCAAGGAGTTCGCGCGGATTGAAGGGTTTGGGCAGGTAGTCGTCGGCCCCCAGTTCCAGCCCGATGATGCGATCCACATCGGTCCCCTTGGCGCTGAGCATGATCACCTGCAACCGCGGATTTGTTGCGAGCCGCAAGCAGATCGACAGCCCGTCCTCACCCGGCATCATGATGTCCAGGAGGACGATGTGGATGTCATGGTCCTCCAGAACCTGATCCATCTCGGTCGCGCAGGAAGCGCAGAAGACCTGAAAGCCGTTCTCCGCGATGTAGGCGCCCAGATCTCGGCGCACACCAGGATCGTCGTCGACCACGAGGATGTTGGGCGCGTTGTCCAGGATCAGGTCGTGCGTCATGTCGTGCCCCGCAAAGCCCCCCGGCCCGCATCGGCGATCGCGTTTGTGTGGAGATGGCAAGGCGGTTTCATGGCTGGCTCGACCGTGAATGTTGCAGCCTTGAAACATCTGTATTCATTCGTCTTTTTGCGCCCGTCCGGACCATGACTTGCAGGTCGCCAGCACGTCGGGACGTGGTCAGAGACGGCTGCGGGACTTCGACGCTCTGCGCAAAGGACATCGTCATGCAGATATCATCGGCCCAATCATCCGGATCGGGGATGGCCCTTCAGGCTCTTCGCGATCTCTTCCAGCCCGCGACGGAGACCAGGACCGGGCAATCCCTGCCGACCTCCGAGACCGGGGGCGCCTCACGCCAGAGGCCGTCGGGCCCGCCACCCGCCGGCATGAACGGCGGAGGTTTCAATCCCGCCACAATGGGTTCACTTCTGGGCTCACAGGAAGCCGGCGCCACGCCAGGCTCCCAGATCGTCGATGACGCGGATACCGATGGCGACGGCACGATCAGCATCGAGGAGCTCGCCGCCTCGTTGCAGACCGAGGCTTCCAGTCTGACGGAGACCTTCGGTGAGGTCGATGCCGATGGCGACGGCCAGATCACCGGTGCCGAACTCGACACCAGCCTGAAGGCCCTGTTCGAGAAGAACGGTCCGCCCCCTCCGCCGTCCGGGGCGGATATCGCGTCCAGCTTATTGGGAGCGGCCGACGCTGACAGCGGCGGCTCGCTGAGTCTGGACGAGATCCTCTCCGCCCTCGGAGACGAGGACGATGGCGGGATCGCCGACACCTTCAAAACCTATGACGCCGACGGCGACGAGGCCCTGAACTCCGAGGAGCTGACCTCTGCGATCGAGGCCATGATCAGCAGCAAGTTGTCCGCCTATGCCGCCCAGGGCCAGAGCAACGACTGGACGACTTCCCTGGCCGCCTAGGAACGACCGGGAGCCGCCGCGCCAATGCGGCGGCTCCCGGAGCGCTTCATCGGCAGCGATGCTCAGAAATCGGCTCTGTCAGGGCGCCGACCGCAACGGCCGTGAACCGGATACGACGGGTCATCTTCATTGCACTGCGCCTGTCGCCGGATCGATCTCCACCATCACGACGTCTTGGACAAGCATCGGCAGATCGAGCCGGCCGCGTCCGTCAGCACCGACCGTCATCTGGGTCAGTTCGGGTCGGTCCTGTGTCAGCGCCTGCAACTGGCTCAATTGCGCTTCGCTGAGAGCCGCAGGCGATCCCATCTCCAGATAGGCCGTATAGGCGTCGTTGGATCTGAATCCGACACGGCGGACCCTGGCAGTGTAAACGCCGGAGCGGAGACCGCGCAGTTCGATCCGCAAGGGTGCAGCCGCAGCCGGCTCGCGTATCTGGCGGAAAAATGGACGGTTGCTGACCGGTTGATCCGGCAGCTCGTAACGCCAGGCCAGCACTTGAACCGTCTCGCCGTCCAGGGCGGCGATACTCTGGTCGTCGCTGGTCGGCAGTTCACGGTCGCCCAGACTGTTCAGATATTTGTAGGCGAACCACGTCGGCTTTCGCACGCCCTGTGGCGTCATCAGGCCGAACCCGCCCTCGAACGGCCTGGTCTGCGGCCCTGGCTCCTCGAACAGATCGCTGTAGGCCCAGTAGCTCATGCCCTGCACCAGACCCTCGCTCTGGCGGAGTTTGTCCAGGACGTAGGCAGCGCTGAAATAGTCGTCGTGGATCGGGTCGCGGGGATTGTAGCTGGTGCTCCATTCCGTGAAGAACAGCGGCAGGCCCGGCGTGGACGACGCCTCAATCTCGGCTCGAACCCTGCGCACGTCAGAGACAATGGCGTCGGGACTACGCGACAGCCTGTTGTCGCCCTCGCCGCGCTCGTCGAGGAAGCCGCCCTCTACGCCATAGGTATGGGTCGTCACGAAATCGACCGCCGCGTCATGCTGGTCCGCATAGGCCAGAAACTCGGGAACCCAGGCCGCTCCGGCGGTGGACGGCCCACCGACGCGCAGCATCGGATCGACCGCCTTGATCGTCCGCGCCGTCCGAACATAGTAGTCGAAATAGGCCGCCTGATCCGCCCGCTCCCAGAAGCCGTCCAGGTTCGGCTCGTTCCAGAACTCGAAATACCAGCTCCGTACCTCCTCGGCACCGTATCGGTCGATCAGATGGCGGACGAAGGCATCGATCAGACCGGTCCATTTCTCGGGCTGCGGGTGGGACGTGTTGCCCTTCCAGTAGAAGATCGTCTGGTCCGACGTCTTCATCGCATCGGGCGTGAAGCCCAGTTCGATGAAGGGCTTGATCCCCATCGCAAGGAAGCTGTCGTAGAGATGGTCGATCCTGGTCCAGTCATAGACCGGACGGCCGTCCACCTCGCGATAGACGCCCATGTCGTCGTGGAAGATGTCGTGAAAGCGAATGTAGCGGAAACCCAGCTCGTCGCGGGCAGTCCTGAGCTGCGCCAGGGCATCGTCACGGATGGTCGTGCCCGGATAGTCCGCACCGACCGAAAAGGCCGCCATCCGGTCCCGCTGTCGAGAAGGCGCCTGGGTGTCGATCACCAAAGGTCGGGCGACAGGTGAGTCCTGAGCCATCGCAACGCATGACCCTCCCAGCAGAGCGACGGTGAACGCCAAGCCGAGGCCGGTCAGATGGCTCTTTCGCATCGCTTCCTTCCAACTCCATTCATGGGGAGATTTTTCTCTGCGGCATGACGATCGGTTTGCACTGACACCCGTCGCCCCTCCCCCCGTGTCGGAGGGTGACTGGTGCTCTGGGGTGGTCGGCGGCCAGACGGTCTGATCGGCCCCTGCAGATCACCCGGCCCGGACCGGGCACATCTGACTGACGGGGTTCAGGCCAGAGGCTTCGAGAACACCGAGGCGATAGGGGAGCTGAATGTACGGCGTGTCGGGGTCATGCGGTGCGAGGCCCTGATACAGAAACAGGATTGGCTTGCAGGGATCGATGGTCAGGGTCTGATCGTAGCCGCGGCGCACCAGTTCGCCGTGGGAAACGCCGTTGGCCCAGGCCGCGCCGTCGAAGGCGACGTTGTCGGATCCGGCGAACCTGTTCGAACCGTCAGAGGCCAACGGCGTCCATTCGCCGTCCAGTCGGTCGCTGGTCCAGGACCGGAAATATCGGCCTGCCGGGCCGATCGCCTCGATCAGCGTCAGATAGGTGCCCGTTCCGGCGATCCTGTAATGCATGCTGGCTTCGAAGACATCGTCTCGAGACCCGGTGAGGACGATCCGGGTATCCGAAAACCCGTCAGGAAACTGCCCGATCGGCGTCTGCGAGCGGAACAGGTTTCCGTGATCGTCGGTGTTGAACAGATGGCAGGTCGTCGGGTCGCAGATGACCCAGAAGTCCAGCCAGGCCTCTTCGCCGGTTGTCGCCTTGATGATGGCCGGCGTTTCGGGGAAGAACGGCCTGGGCACGCTCCAGGATGATGGATCTTCAATATCCGCAGTCGTCGAATAGAACGGCGGGCCGCTCTGGAACACCATGTACCAGAGCTTCTGAGGCTCGAAATAGAAGACCTGGGGCGCAGCGCGGTAGCCCGGTCCGATGCCAGACTGATCCAGGCGAAAAAGGGGTGCGGCCGCCGCTTCGGACCAGTCAGTGAAGCGGGTGTAGGCCATATGCCAGCCGTCGGGCCCGGCCGTCGTTATGAAGACGTGGTAGGCTCCGTTGAAGTAGACGACCGACGGATCTTTCAGGCCGAAGTCCGCGTGATCGCCGGCAGGCGCCGGAGAGATCAATGGGCCGGACGACTGCCATGCGAACCGGGGTTCCGTTTCGGCGACAGTCTGCACTTGCGTCGCAGCCACAGGGCTGCCGGCGGCGATAAACACAGCGCCAAGGACGCCGAACACGACCCGGCGACTGCCCTTGCCCGAAAGACGCCGTAGATGACCGCGCCGGATCGATGTCAGTGCGCCGGGCAAACCGTATCGCCTTCGTTGGAGGCAAGACGAATGTCTTCGACCGCGACGGTCAACGCCCCATCGGATTGCAGCCCCCAGGGCTGCTCGACGGCCGCGACCAGGGCACCGGCATCCCGCAGGCAGGACAGCCGAATCTTGATCGTCCGCCATTCCCCGACGGGCGCAGCGGCAAAGATGGAAGTCACATCGACCGATCCAGCACCGAGCGTCACCAAGGTCTTGCCCCGGGGGGCCGCGTCGACGCGATAGCGGAAGGCAATCGCCATCTCGCCGTTCGACTGACGCGTCAGGTCGACGGGCGCAGCAGCGATCAGGGCCTGGGCCGTCTGTCCCGTGGGCACGTCGAAGGCCAGAACTCGCGCCGATTCCTGACCGCGGCCGTCGCTGGTCGTTACGGTCACAGCGCCGCGAGGGGATCGACCCTGTTGCTCCTGGCCAAGGCGGAACTCGCCGCCGGCATCCCTCAACATCAGCGACCAGGGGGCAATAAATCGACCATCGACGAAGTAGCGGTCGACGCTGGAGCCCGCCTCGCCGACGCCGCTGTCTTCCGACAGGGAGCCGACCACGCCGGGGTGGGCGTAGGACAGGCCGTAGCCATAGGCGAACTGCGGATCGTAGCCCGGCTGGCCGACGTTCAGCGGCTCGCCCCGGGCATCCTTCGGCCAGCTGAATGACAGCCTGCCCGAAAAGTCGTGGCGAGGCCGACCCCCGGCATCGCCGATCAGAACATCCGCCAGACCGCCGCCCTCGGATCCTGGCAGCCAGGCCGCCACGAAGGCGTCCGATGCGTTGATTTCGGGATTGGTCCAGAGGGGTCGACCGGACAGGAAGACCGACACGGTCGGGATCCCAGCCGCCTGGAGCCGGCGCAGGATCGCGAGCGGCTCCTGCGGGCGGAAGTCGAGCGTGTCCACATCGCCCTGGAATTCGGCGTAAGGGGTCTCGCCGAAGACAACGATGGCGACATCGGGCTTCTGGGTGAAGGTTCCATCGGGGCTCAGGGTGGCTGCGCCGCCGCCGTTATCGACCGCAGCCCTGATGCCTTCCCAGATGGATTCGCCGTTGGGGAAATCGGCCCGGCTGTTGCCGGTCCCCTGCCAGGTAATGGTCCAGCCGCCGGAGGCCTGACCGATGTCGTCCGCGGCGCCGGCGACCAGCACCCGTGCCCCCGCCCTGATCGGCAAGACCGAACCCGAGTTTTTCAACAGCACAAGCGACTCGCGAACGGCTTCGCGCGCCAGGGCACGGTGATCCGGGGAGCCGAGAAGTTCGATACGGCCTTCATAGGGACGGTCCGTCTCGAAGACGCCCCCCTTGACCTTCGCCCTCAGGATGCGGCGAACGGCCTCGTCGAGGCGCGCCATCGGGATCTCACCCGAGCGCACCTGGGCGAGGGTGTTTTCGTACAGCGGCTTCCAGCTATCGGGCGCCATGAACATGTCGATCCCGGCATTGAAGGCGAGAGCGCAGCTTTCGTTCGAACACCCCGGCAACTGGCCGTGCGCGTTCCAATCGGACACGACGAAGCCATCGAAGCCCAGCGGTCCACGCAGAACCTCCGTCAGGATGGTCTCGTTGCCGGAATGCTTGACCCCGTTCCAGCTGGAGAAGCTCGCCATGATGGACAGGACGCCGGCATCGATCGCCTGGGTATAGCCCGACAGATGGGTCTCGATCAGCGTCTGTTCCGACCCGGCGAAGTCGCCCTGATCCTTGCCCCCGGAGGTGCCGCCGTCAGCCAGGAAATGCTTGGCCGATCCCGCGATGTGGCCGGGAGCAATGTGACCTTCGACAGGCAACCGGCCCTGCAAACCCAGGGTCATGGGCCCGGCATAACTTTGCGCGATCTCGGGGTTCTCGGAATAGCCCTCATAGGCCCTGCCCCAGCGGTCATCCTGCGGCACAGCCAGGGTTGGGCCGAAGGTCCAGTCGGCCCCGGTGACGGCAACCTCCAGCGCTGTCGCTTCGCCTATGCGGCGGATCAGGTCGGGATCGCGCGCGGCACCGAGGCCGATGTTGTGCGGAAAGATCGTCGCTCCCACGACGTTGTTGTGCCCGTGCACCGCATCGATGCCATAGATCAATGGGATCCTGGCCCCGGGCCGGCTCGCCACTGCGGCTCTGAAATCCTGCGCCAGCTTCACCCAGTCCTGGGCGGACGCACGTTCATTGCCACCGGGCGACGAGTTGCCGCCTGCAAGGATCGACCCCAGCGGGTAGGTCAGCAGGTCCTCAGGCGTGATGGCGCTGATGTCCGCCTGAATCGTCTGGCCGACCTTTTCCTCGATCGTCATCCGGCTCATCAAGGCCGTGACGAACGCCTCCGTCACGGGATCCGACATCGCTGCGGGCGAGGCGGCATGAGGCCAGCGATCGGGGATCGCGCGACTGGCGTCGGTCACGACCGAAGCAGCCGGAAGGACATAGTTGACCGGCGCCGGCCTGTCGGGCCCGCTTGCGCAGGCAGTTCCGCCCATCAAGGCGACGACCGAGACAGCGAGGCCGGCGGCTGACTTGCGGTTGCGCTGGATCATGGGCTCACTCCTGGGCGACGGGGCGCGAAAAATTCGGCGCGACTTGAAGGATCGCGCCGACAGTTCGTTCAGGCTCGGCGAAAAACCTGTCGCCGGACGGGAGAGAGCGAACCGGGGACAACGTTTTACCTGTGCAACTTGATCCACTGGCGGCAATAGTGTCAACCTGAATCTTGGCGCGGACCAACGATGGGCCCAGCGTTCGAGGGGGAGTATCCGGGATGCCCGGCCTGACAAGACGGACGACTGCCAAAGCGGCATTGGCCATTGTCGGATCCACCGCGCTGACGGGGGCCGGGCGCGCACAGCCCCTCGATACGCCGGCGTATCGCTGGAAGAACGTCGTCGTCGGCGGCGGCGGTTTCATACCGGGCGTCGTGTTCAGTCCGGTCGAGCGTGGCCTTGCCTATCTGCGCTCCGACATGGGCGGGGCATACCGTTGGGACCAGGCCCCGGGACACTGGCGTCCGCTGCAGGATTCATCGCCGATCTCCAGCTACATGGGCGTGGAAAGCATCGCACCTGACCCAGTGGACGCTGATGTCGTCTATGCAGCGGTCGGCATGAGCCGCCGCGATCCGGCGGCGATCCTCCGATCCGGGGATCGGGGCGACACCTGGACGGTGACCCCTGTGTCGTTTGCGATGGGAGGCAATGAGGACGGTCGCGGGCTGGGCGAACGCCTGGCCATCGATCCGAACGACAACCGCATCCTTTTCTTCGGCTCGCGCCATGATGGCCTTCAGCGATCCGGCGACGAGGGCGCGACCTGGCGCAAGGTCGGCACCTTCCCGATCACCGGCGAGGACCTGGTCGACGACCAGGCGACCCAACCGGGCCTGTCCTTCGTCGTGTTCGATCCCGCAAGCGGTTCGCCGGGCCAGGCGACGCGAGCCCTTTTCGTCGGCGCCGCTGGTGAGAACGGACAGGGACTGTACCGGTCCGACGATGCGGGTCGCTCCTGGCGACTGATCGACGGCGGGCCGGCGGGTCTGTCCCCCGTCAAGGCGGCGATCGATGACGGCGGAATTCTCTATGTCACCTGGTGCGAAGGCGTCGGCCCGAACGGAGTGACCAGCGGCGCCGTTACCCGCCTGGACACGCGCACCGATGGCCCGATGACAGACATCTCGCCGCCACGCCCGGACGGGGAACGCGCCGGTGGGTTCATGGGCTTGGCGCTGGACCGCCAGATACCCGGGACCCTGCTGGTCTCGACCCTGAACCGCTGGAACCCGGGCGACACCCTGTGGCGCACCACCGACGACGGGCGAAGCTGGACCAGTATCCGGGAGCAGGCGCGCCGCGATGTCACAGCAACCCCTTTCCTGAACTGGGGCAATGCCGAGTCCGACTTCGGCTGGTGGATTGCGGCCCTGGCCATCGATCCGTTTGACGGAGCCCGCGTCGTTTACGCGACCGGCGCAACGGTCTACGCGACGGAGGATGTGACGGCGGCGGCGACGCTGTGGAGGCCCTGGGTCGAAGGCATCGAGCAGACGGCGGTGATCACCATCACCAGCCCGGCCGCCGGTCCGCCGCTGCTTAGCGGCTTCGGCGACATTTCCGGCTTCGCGCATCAGGACCTGGACCGGTCGCCAACTCGACAGTTCACAACCCCCGTCTTCGGCAACACCAACCAGATCGACTGGGCCGGGGGCGCACCGCATATCGTCGTGCGTAGCGGCACCCCGCATGAGGGCGTCGGCTCCGGCGGACATGACGGCTCGACCCTCGCCTGGTCAGGGGATGCAGGTCTGAGCTGGACACCGCTGGGCCGGCCGCGACCGGCCTCGGGCGGGGCGGCGCCCGCTCCCGACAATCCCCGGATGGATCTCTATCGGGACGCCCCGATCATCGTCTCCGCCGACGGGTCGACCTTCGTTCTGGCGACGCCCGAAGTCGTCTACTCCCGCGATCGGGGGGCGAGCTGGCGGGCTTGCCGCGGTTTGCCGCCCCTCCTGCGTCCGGTCGCGGATCGAAAGGACCCGCTGCTCTTCTATGCGCTGGATTTTCGGAGCGGTGGCTGGTTCGTGAGCGTGGACGGGGCCGAAAGCTTCGCCCCTGTGTCGTCGCGCGGCCTGCCCGATGTGTCGGGTGACCGACCAACCTGGCGCGAGCAGGCCTTTCCGCTGAAGGCGACGCCCGGCTCTGACGGCGAACTTTGGTTCGTCTCGCGCGCGGGCCTGTTCACCAGCCGTGACGGGGGCCAGAATTTCCAGCGGATCGACGGTGACCTGGCCGTCGAGATGCTGGATTTCGGTATGGCACAGCCGGGTGTCGCCTGGCCGACCCTCTTCGCGATCGGCGCGCGCGGCCCTGTGTCGGGCGTCTTTCGCTCCGACGACCGGGGCCGGTCATGGTCGCGGATCAATGATGACCGCCATGAATACGGGCGACGGTTCCGGGCCATAGCCGGCGATCCGCGCATCCCCGGCCGCGTCTATGTGGCCACAGATGGGCGCGGTATCGTCTATGGAGAACCGGAATGAACCTGTCACGACGCGGACTTCTGGGAGCCGGAGCCTCGGCGTCAATGCTGGGTGCCTGCGCCACGACGCCGGGCCAGACGACACCCGGCCCGTTCAAGCCGACCTGGGACAGCCTGATCGAAGGCTATAAGCCGCCTGAGTGGTTCCGCGACGCCAAGTTCGGCATCTGGTCGCACTGGGGGCCCCAGTGCGTGCCCGAGTTCGGCGACTGGTACGGCCGCCAGATGTATATCCAGGGCAACCCCTTCTACGACCACCACGTCGCCACCTACGGCCACCCCAGCCGGTTCGGCTTCATGGAGTTCATCGACCAGTGGAAAGGCGACCAGTGGGATCCCGAGGGGCTTCTGGACCTCTATCAGGCGGCCGGCGCCCGCTACATCATGTCGATGGCCAACCACCACGACAATCTGGATCTGTTCGACAGCGCCCATCACGACTGGAACGTGATGCGGGTCGGGCCAAAGCGCGACATCGTCGGGACCTGGGAGAAGGCCGTCCGTGCGCGGGGCCTGCGGTTCGCGGTGTCGAACCATGCGGCCCATGCCTGGCACTGGTGGCAGACGGCCTATGGCTATGACGCCGAAGGACCGATGCAGGGTTTGCGTTACGACGCCGCGCGCCTGACCCGGGCGGACGGTGCCGGCAAATGGTGGGAAGGGCTGGACCCGCAGGAACTCTACACCGGCCCGACCTTCGCGCCGCCCGGGGGGATCGCCTCCATCGCCGAGATGAATGCCTGGCACGACGCCCGCGACGGCCAGTGGATCGAGACCCCACCGGCCAACAACCCGGCCTTCGTCCGCTCATGGGTTCTGCGGCAGCGCGACCTGATCACCAAATACCGACCCGACATGGTCTATTTCGACAACTACGGCCTGCCGCTGGGTCGATACGGGCTGGAGGCGACGGCAGAATACTACAACGCCTCCCTGCAATGGCGCGGTGAACTGCCAGTCGTGAACGGCAAGCGGCTGGACGAACGCCAGCGCAAGGGGATCACCGAAACGGTCGAGCGTGGTTTCTCGGACAGTCTGAAACCCGAACCTTGGCAGACCGACACCTGTATCGGCGACTGGCACTACAACCGCGCCCGCTACACCAGCCACTACTATGTCCCCGCGCACAGCGTGATCCAGCGCCTGGTCGATGTGGTGTCGAAGAACGGCAACCTGATGCTGAGCATCCCCCAGCGCGGCGATGGCTCCATTGACAGCGACGAGCGCCAGATCCTGACCGACATCGCCGCCTGGATGAAGGTCAATGGCGAAGCCATCTTCGACACCCGCCCCTGGCGCATCTATGGCGAGGGTCCGACGACGGTCGTCGCGGGCATGCATGGCGAGGGCGCGGCTCGCCCCTGGACCGGTCAGGACATCCGTTTCACCACCAAAGGCCAGACCCTGTACGCCTTCGCCCTGGACTGGCCCGAGGACGGACGGATGGTCATTCCCGCGCTCACGCCTCAGGCGGGCCGGGTCGAGGCGGTCGAACTTCTGGGTGGCCCTGCCCTGCCCTTCAATCAAACAGATCAGGGACTGGTCCTGGACCTTCCGGAAGAAAGACCTGTCCTGGTCGCCCCCGCAGTGCGCCTGCGGGGCGTCGGTTTGGTGTGAGATCAACGGGCTAAATACACAGGAGGAAAACGCCATGAAGACCCTGTCCATCGCCCTGGGTCTGGCACTGACCCTGGGCGGCTCCGCCTTTGCCCAGACCGATCCAGCGGCGGCTCCGAGGCCTGCCCGCATGATCGACCGTTTGATCAACTCGCCCTTCGTGCAGAACTGGAACACCTGGGGATTAACGCCGACGCCGTCGCCGCATGCTGTTGAGGGCGTGACCGGCGGCCAAGCCCTTACGATAGATGTGCCGCGCGCCGGCGATCCCTGGTCCGTCGGTGCGGTCATGACGAACAGCGGTGCCATCAAGACGGGCGATATCGTCCTTCTAGGCGTCTGGATGCGTGCCGCGCGCCTACCGGAGGGGCAGACACAGACCCGGCTTCCCCTGATCCTGCTGGAAGGCCAGGGAGAGCCTAAAATCGGCCTGGCCCAAGCTTCGAATATGGTCGTTGGCGACCAGTGGACCATGCTCTACGCCTCTGGCGTGGCGACGGCGGACCTCGCGCCCGGACAGTCCAGCATCATTGTCCAGATGGGGCAGGCGCGGCACACACTGGAGCTCGGTCCAGCTCTCGTGTTCAACTTCGGCCCCGACTACGACCGGTCCCGGCTGCCGCAAAACCCGACAGACTGAACGCCGAGCTGAACAGGACCGGGGTGGTCGTCCCCCGGGTCCGGAGGCCTTATCGGATCACGGCCTCGAACGGGACCGCAGGCAGGCCGGCGGGCCCATACAGGTTACAGATCGAGCTGTCGGCCCAGCACAGGCGCACCTTGACGTCGGTCGGCAGGGCCGATGGCAGCACCACCTGGTCACCGTCCAGGGTCGCATCGACAAAGCGGCAGGCGTCGTCGCCACCGCACAGTTCGAAACCGATCGGACGGTTGAAGCCGAGAGCGGTCAGGGCCGTCCCCGGCGCATAGCGGACGTGGACACCGTCAGCTCCGCGTTCGACCGAAATCGGCTGGGGCGACACCGGTTGGACCGTTCCATCCAGACGCCGCGCTTCGAGCGCCAGCCGCCGCCCGACTTCAAGCTTGTTGGTCGGGTGGATGTCGTAGCGATCCCCGATGTCGATGGCGACGGCCAGACCCGCCAGCGGATCGGCGTTGACGACCGTGCGCTGGCTCTCGCGCAGGGCGGCCCAGTAGGAGTTCGTCGGCTGGCCGGACATCGGACCGAAATTGGCCAGTTGAACGACCAGCATCCGCATCTCTGGGCTTTCGAAGCGCGCGCGCCAGTCGGCGAACAGGGCCGGCAGCAGGCGGCGATAGCCGACATAGTCGCCCACGTTCGACTCGCCCTGGTACCAGGCCATGCCCTTGAGCCCGTAGGCGCCGAGGGGCGCGATCATCCCGTTGTAGAGCGTGGTCGTGCCGCTGCCGCCGATCCAGGGCGTGCGCGGCGGGTTGGGCACGTCGCCCAGAGGCGCAGCGACGCGGTGGCGCCAGCCTGACGACAGGGACACGCTGCTGCCGTCCGCAAAGACCAGCCGCTTGTTCGCCGCCGGTCCCCAGGCCCCGCCCCCGCCATTGGTGTCCAGCACCCCGATCGCGATCAAGTTGCGCCCCGCCTTCAGAGTCCCGGCGGGAACGGCATAGGTTCGCGGGGTGTCCCAGCCCTGCTGGCCGCCGACATACTGACCGTTGATCCATGTGACGTCGGCGTCATCGACAGGGCCCAGTTCGAGGATCGCGGCCTGACGCGCCTGGGCGGCGGTCAGTTGGATGTCCCGGCGAAGCCAGACGATCCCGTCGAACGTCGCCAACCCCGGCACGGTGCTTTCCCAGAAGCCTTCGGCGGCGATCGGCGCCCAGTCGTCGTCCCGGGTTTGGGGCAGGTTCCATCCCTGACCGGTGCCGGGATCATTGGCGCTCCACCAACTCTGCGTCACCCGCCGCCAGATGGCATCGCCCTCGGACGGATCACGGGCATAGGCATCCAGCGCATCCAGCGCCTCCTCATGACCGCCCAGTCTGACGACGGCGTCGCGGCTCAACCAGTCCTCGATGATCGAACCACCCCATGAGGCGGCGATCAGACCGATCGGCACATTCTCCGACCGACGCAGGTCACGGCCCATGAAATAGCAGGCGGCCGAAAAATCGCGCACGCTTTCGGGGCTGGTCGTGCGCCAGTGACCGACCTGTTGCGGAATTGTGGACGGCGCAGGCCGGCTGGATCGGCCGACCAGAAACAGACGGAGGTTGTCGTCATTCGCATTGCCGATTTCAGACTCGGCATTGGTCGCCTGACGGACCGCGAACTCCATGTTCGACTGACCCGAGCACAGCCAGACATCGCCGACCATCACGTCCGAAACCGTCTGACGACCCGCGCCCGCGACCTCGGCCGTCAACACATAGGGGCCGCCGGCGACCATCGCCGGCAGGGTCGCGCGCCATTGGCCGTCGGTGCCGGCGGCAGTCTGGACCTGGGTCTGACCCAGGGTGACAGAGACAGTGGCACCCGGCGTTGCCTGTCCCCAGACCGCAACGGGTTGACCGCGCTGCAGGACGGCGTGGTCCTGGAACATGCCATCGAGCAGGGGCGCGGAAACGGGCGTCTGGGCTCGCGCGTGAGCCGACCAGACCGACGTCATCATCAGGGCAGCCGCAGCGGCGACAGAAAGCTTCATCAAGCGCAACCGCGCCTCCTCATCATCGGCAAGGCAGCACCGGTTCGGATGTAACCGCACCCGGACCCGTGGCTCTCTGGACCGCCCCGATCGCCCGGGACGGGGGATACGGGGCCTAGCGCCGAATCTCGACAGCCTGACCCGTGTACTGGATTGTCCGGGCCGGGGCGGCGTCGAAATCGCCGACATCCGCACCGGGCCCGCTGACAAAGCGCACATGGATCGTGCGGTTCGCAGGCATGGTCGGATAGGATCCGGTGCGCGCGCCGATGGTCAGAACGCCGGTGGCATCGTTCCAGCTCATGGGAATGTTCGAGAACTCGCCCCGTTCATAGGCGTAGGTCGTGCCCTGATCTTCATACAGGGAGAATGTCCCGTCAGCGCCGGTGTAGATCACCAGCGTCAGCGGCCCGTCCAGCTTCTCGGCCGTGTACTGGATCGCCGGCCCGGTGGGCAGGATGGAGCCGGCGCGGACGAAGACCGGGATCTTGTCCACGGCCGCCTGGACCGTCACCGACTGGCCGCCTGCGTATTTCTGGCCCGTCAGCATGTCGTACCAGTCGGCGCCTTCGGGGAAATAGACCGACCGGTTGCGCGCCCGGTATTCGGTGACCGGCGCCACCAGCAGGGCCTTGCCGAACAGATACTGGTCGTTGATGTCGCGCGCTTTCAGATCGTTCGGGAAGTCCATCATCAGGCCGCGCATGATGGTGGCGTCGTGCTGATAGACGTCCCCGGCCAGGCTGTAGATGTAAGGCATCAGCCGGTAGCGGGTGCGCATCTGCCCGGCATAGGCGTCGAACAGGGGCGTACCCGGCCGGGCCAGGTTGTAGACCTCGCGCAGCGGGAACTCGCCGTGCGAACGGAACACCGGCGACCAGGCGCCGAACTGGAACCAGCGCAGGTTCAGCTCATCCCATTCGGCCTGGTCCTCGGGCTTCATCCCCGCCGGATTGGAATAGCGCGCCTCGACCGAAAAGCCGCCGATGTCGTGGGTCCAGTTCGCAATTCCGGACAGGCCCGTGTTGACGCCCGCTGAAATCTGGTCGCGCAGATTGTCCCACCGCGCCACGACGTCGCCCGACCACAGGGTCGAACCGGTCCGTTGCAACCCGCCCCAGGCCGAACGGGTCAGGATGTAGGTCCGCTCGTCGTCTTTCTCCTCGCGGAAGCGGCGATAGACGTTCTCGGCGTTCACCAGCGGATAGGAGTTGAATACATAGGCTCCCGGCCCGACCGCTGTCGGCCCCATCCGCAGGGTTCGCTCGGGGATATCGAGGTTGGAGTGCATGTCCGGTTCGACCGAATCCAGCCACCAGCCGTCGAAATCCATGCCCCGGAAGCTGTCGGAGATCTGCTGCCAGTACAGGTCGCGGGCCGCCGGCAGATAAGGGTCATAGAAGCTGTTGGCATAGCCAGGCCCGACCCAGTCGCGGGCCCCCGCCTCGACGTTGCGGGTATACATGCCGCCGATGGCGTCCAGTTCCTTGTAGTGGTCGGTCGTCGGATAGAATTTCGGCCAGACCGAGATGATGATGTTGGCGTTCATGCCGTGGACGTCGGCCACCATTCGGGCCGGATCGGGATAGCGCGCCGGATCGAAGTCGTGCGAGCCCCAGGCGTTCTCGGGCCAGTAGAACCAGTCCTGGACCACGTTATCAATCGGCAGGCCCAGCTCGCGATAGCGACGCACCACCCCGACGACCTCGTCCTGGGTGCTGTAGCGCTGGCGGCTCTGCCAGAAGCCATAGGCCCAGCGTGGCAACATCACCGACTTGCCCGTCAGGCCGCGGTAGCCGGAGATGACCTCATCCAGGTTGTCGCCGCCGATATAGAAATAGTCGATCGCATTCCCCGCCTCTGACGCCAGGCTGAGGGCGCCCTGATCAGCGGGCGGCAGCGGGTCCATATGGCGCAGGGCGATATAGCCGTCCTCCGGCGTCCATTCGATTCTTATCGAGATCTGCTGCCCCTCCGGCAGATCAACCTGGAAGTCGTGATCGAAAGGGTTCCAGTTCTGGCGCCAGTTATCTTCACGCAGCACGCCGTTGATCCAGACCTTGGTGTAGCCGGAGGAATAGAGACGGAATTTGTGCTCGCCGGCGGTCGAGGCCTCGATCGTGCCTTCCCAGACGACACGGACGCCGGCCTGGCCTGGCCTGCCCATGTCTCCGGTCTGGATCGGCTGGCCGGGCTGGGCCTTGAAGCCCTCGGGCCAGCGCGACCATTCGCGGATGAACTCGTAGTTGACCTCGGATTCCTGGCGCTGAACCTTGAGCTCGTCGCCCTGGTAGTAGCTCGCCGTGAGACCACCAAACCGGCCAGTCGCATCGCGAAGCATCAGCCGCTCACCCAGCATGCCGTAGGGGCGCGGGTCGCCGAAGCGGGTGATGGCATTGGTTTCCCACAGTAGACCGTAGTTGCGGCTGGACACCACGAACGGAATGCCGACGTCCATGTTGTGCTGGGCCAGGGTCACGTCCTGACCCTTGTAGTCCATCACGCCCTGCTGGTGCTGACCCAGGCCGTAGAACGACTCATCTGCGGGGCTTTCCCAAACCTGGCGCGTGGCGAGGAAGCGATGATCGCCTGTCTGATCCTCAACCGTGACGGGGCGCAGTTCACGGCTGCCCGGACGTTCGGCCAGAACCTCCGCGCCGTTCTCGTCAAGAAAGCGCACGGTGCCGGTGACGGTCGAGACCTCGGCGGTCGCCTCGGCGGTGCTGAGGATGATCCGGTCACCCTGCTGGCGGACGTCAAACCGGGTGTCCGTTGAGGGCGTGGCGGTGACCATCAGGCTGGCCGGCAGGTCCAGATCGGCATCCTCGGTGGCCGTGACGCGGATGGTTTCGGGACCATAGACCTCCACCCGGACGCGGCGGGCGGCCCCCTCGGTCGGGGTGACCACGATCCCGGCCGGAATCCGCTCGAAGGCGGCGGCCTGAACCGCGGCGGCGGAGGCAGTGTCCATCAGCCCGACACAGGCGCCGAGCGGCGCAACCGCCATGACGGCGAGGAAAAGACGGCGGGCCAGGGTGGAGGTCATAGGGGCTGCTCGCGGATTCGGGATCAGTAGGTGGCGGTGACGACGCGCAGCAACTGCGTTCGGTCGGTGAAGTTGAGGCCGTAGTCGGTCTGGTCGCCGTTCCAGATGCGCTCGAAGACCCACTGGCCCCGAGCGTCGAAATGCCCTTCCTCGTACCGGACGACCATTCGGCGGCGGCCGTCCGTCGCGGGCTTGGCGGCGAATTCCACGCGGGCATGGTGACCTGTGACGATGAATTCGCCGGGCGCGATCTCGGCGACGATGGCCCCGCCGGTCGGGGTCTCCCGGCCGGGGACCTCGGCGATAGGCCCCAGCCAGGTCCAGTCAGGCTGGCCGAACTGCCAGCGGCGATAGCCGACGGTGACGGTCCAGTCGGCGAAATCGATCGTCTGGGATGTCCGGTCGTCCGGCTCGCTCACCCCCCGTACCCGGCCCTCGAAGGCGGCGCGGGCCCAGATCCGCTGCCAGGGCGCGACCAGCCGATACAGGTCCCGGAACGGCGTCAGGGCCGCCTCATCGACCTTGGCGGCGCCCAGCGGATAGTTGGCATAGCCGGTATAGTCGATGCCGAACGGTGAAAAGCCGATGCCCCCGCGTCCCAGCACGCTGAACAGATAGCGGGCATACATGCGATCATTGCCCGTCTCTGCCACGAACAGGGCGTTGTCGGGCCGGGCGTAACGGTTCAGGTGCCCCTCGTAGGTCACGCTGTCGCGGTTGTAGATGTCGGGGCTGAGGAAATCGATCGCCGGTGCGGCCGCCAGCCAGGCATCAAACACCGGCCAGACCGGGCCGCCCGAGGCGTAACTGGTCGGATCAGGCCGGTTGATCGGGTCCGGCAGGGCCGCGTTCACATACATCGGCAGCGGATATTCACGCTTGCCGGCCTCTGCGACCGTGTTGACGTAGGAGGCGATCGACCAGGCGTGGAAGAACTCGTCGGCCTCCGCTCCGAAGACCTGGGCCCAGGATCCGGCCGACTTGCCGACCCGATCCAGCAAAGGTTGGGGCACAGGGCCGTCAAAGGCGGCCTGTGCTGCGGGCGAATAGTCACGCACCGAGCCATAGGTGCCGACCTCGTTTTCGGGCTGGACCATGATCACGGTCCGCTGGCGCTCATCCACCTGCCGGATGTGGCGCATCAGGGCGGCGAAGGCACGGGCGTCAGCCGCCAGTGTCTCTCCGCCATAGGGCGACAGGGCATAGCTTTCACTGCCGTCGGAGCGGATCAACAGCGGGAACCGTTCCGGGTTCAGCTTGACCCAGGCGGGGGCGTATTTCGGCGCGGTGTTCTTCCAGGTGGCGAACCACAGGAAGACGACGCGCATGTCGTTCTCGCGCGCCTGCTGGATAGCGTGATCGACGAAGGAAAAATCAAAGCGGCCCTCCTCCGGCTCGACCTGTTCCCAGGCGATCGGGATCTGGACTGTGTTGGCGCCGATATGACGAAGGGCCGGCCAGGCCTCCGCGAGCGGTGCTGGATAGTTGGACGAGTTGTTGACCTGACCGCCAAGGATCAGGAACGGAGCGCCATCAACAAACAGGGCCTGACGACCATCCTGTTCGACAAGACGCGGAATTGGGGCCTGGGCGGCGGCGACACCGGGACCGGCCGCCAACAGGATCAACCCCGCCGTTGCGGACGCAATCCATCTGCCGATGCGCGATACGCCCATCGTCTTCCTCCAACGCCAGGCAAAAGAAGGGGGACGACCCTTTCGGATCGTCCCCGGTTACGCTTGATCAGAAGGCGGCGCGCAACACCACAGCGACGCGACGGTCGGTATCCACCCAGTTGTAGGGCGGCTTGCGGGTCTCGTTGCCGACCTTCAGCACCGTCCGTTCATTCAGGATGTTGGTGGACTGGATGCCGATCTTCAGATCATCAGTGATGTTGTAGAAGATCGAACCGTCCAGCTGGCCGTAGTCGCTGGCCCAGACCGGGGCGTTTACGTTCGCGGCCGAAGTGGTCAGGAGATACTCCTCACGCCAGTTGTAAGCCAACCGCGCAGAGACGCCGAAGCGCTCGTAGAGCAGGGCGGCATTGTAGCTGGTGCGCGACATGCCCTCGAGCGGCAACGGGTCGGCCGAGGCCGAATTCTGGAGAGGATCCAGGATGTTCTGGCTGGTGTTCCGGCCGCCGCTGCTGTCGATGTAGGTAAAGTTGCCCTGGAAACCGAGGCCGCTGAACACGCCCGGCAGGAAGTCGAAGAACTGCTGGTACGCCAGTTCGAACCCGTCGACCGTGCCTTCGTCGCCATTGGTGTAGCGGGTCAGCACGAAGGGATATGTGACCCCGCCGTTGGTGATGCTGACCGTCTCGGTGCCGGTAAAGATGTAGTCGCTGATGTCCTTGTGGAACGCCGCGAAGGTCACGCTGCCGGTCGGTGCGAAATACCATTCGAGGCTGAGATCGAAGTTGTTGGACTTGATCGGCTTCAGGGTCGGATTTCCGCCGACACCGGTAAAGGGCGTGGTCGGGTTCAGCGTGAAGCCATCCGGCTGGAAGTTGATCGACAGATTGGTGAAGGGCTGGAGCTGATACATCTCCGGCCGGACCATGGCCTGCGACGCGGCCAGACGAAGCTGCAGGTCGTCGTCCAGGAAGACCCTCAGGTTCAGGCTGGGCAGATAGTTGGTATAACTGGTGCTGACGTCCTGACCGTCGAGAGACCCGCCTCTCGAGAACTGGACGGCCCGGTTGAAGGCCGTGCAGCTGGCGGTCGTCGGACAGGCTCCGGCGATGACAGGCAGGGTGGTGACCGTGTTGGTCTCCGTCGTGGTCTCAACGACCCGCAGCCCCAGGTTACCGTCGAAGGTCTTGCCGAACAGGGCGTTTTCAGCGCCGAACCGGGCATAGACGAAGGCGGCCTCGGTCTTCTCGGTCAGTTCGGTGATACCTCCGTTGCCGCCACCCAGACGATAGCTCTCGTAGTCGTCCGAAAGGGGCGACCAGCCCCAGCCAGAGGACTGGGTGTTGCGCAGGATGTCATAGGCATAGGCCGTGCCGTTGCTGACAAGATCGGCGGTCGGGAACCATGCCACGCCAGGGACCGGCGCGTCGCCTCGGAAGAAATTGTTGAAGCTGTAGAGTTCGGACGCGCCCGGCAGACGCGGATCCTGCCGGCCGCCCGGGAAGCCGGTCTGATCGAGGAAGACCGTGGCGCCGCCGCCATTGCCCCAGTACTGGTTGGACAGCAGACCCCAGTTATAGCCCGTCTGGCGATTGGTGTAGTTCTTCTCGGTCCCGCGAATGCCGAAGGAGACCGACTTGAACAGGCTGCCTTCCTCGAAGTCGTAGGAGGCGTCGAGGCGAGCAGCCACCTCGTCGGCTTCGTTGTCCTCGATATGGTCCATCGCCGCCGCCCACCAGTAGGCGGACTGCCGGCTGGTGGTGCCTCCGGTCGAGGTGACGGTCGGCAGGTCGCCGTCGATCGTGATGCTGAGGTCCGGACGGTTGGCCAATTGAGTGAAGGCCGTCATCGAATAGATTTCAGCCGTGGACTTCACGTACTGCAGGTCGCCGCTGAAGGACCAGGCCGAGTCCGGATCGTAGCGGAAGCCCAGCGAGACCTCGCCGGTTCGCTTGGTGTCGTCGCCGACGCGCGTGTCGGTGTTGTAGTTCGCCTGCCGAACGGTGCCGCCGATGAAGACGTCCTCGTCATTGTAGCGGAAGCTGCTGTTCGGCGAGGAGACGCTCTCGGTGCCGAGCGCGCGCTCGATATTGTAGGCATCCGCCTGGGAGCCCAGGGCCTGCAGGGTGAACAACAGATCATCGTTGGGACGCCACTGAGCAGCCAGGGCGACGGCGGTACGCTCCTGCTCCCAGTCGATCGTGCGCCAGCCGAGATATTTCGGAACATAGACCGTGGTGCCGACGGAGGCCGATCGGTCCGTTGGTGCGTTGCCGGCATCGAGGACGACGGGGTCGTAGCGGTCGACCGAGATGGAATCCGTGCGGTTGCCGACGTTCGAGACGCTGATGTTGGCCAGCAGACCGATCTCGCCGATGCCGGTATCCCAACGGTCGGAGGCAATGGCGCTGCCTGACCAGAAGCCGCGCTCGGAAAGGTCGCCGTAGTTGTAGTCGGCGTTGACAGCCAGCAGACGGTCCGAGTTGTCGAACGGAACGCGGGTGCGCAGGTTGATCGTGCCGGCGATCCCGCCCTCGATCATGTTGGCGGCCACGTTCTTGTACACGTCCACGCCGGCCAGCAGGTCAGCCGAAACGTCTTCAAAGCTCAAGCCACGGCCGTTGGACGCCGAGAAGATGTCGCGACCGTTGGTTTCAGAACGGACCCAGGACAGGCCGCGAACGAACACGCCGCCACCCTCGGCGGCCAGGCGCGCGGGGTCGCGGGCGGCATTGGTGCGCTGAAGCGTCACGCCGGAAATACGCTGGAGCGCCTCGGACACCGAGCGGTCAGGCAGGGCGCCGATATCAACGGCCGTGACCGAGTCGACGATGACTTCGGAGTCCTGCTTGATGGCCTGAGCGGTCCGCAGCTGAGCGCGAATGCCCGTGACCACGACCTCTTCGACCTCGGTCGCCTCCGGGTCCGCAGATGCAGGCGCGGTCTGGGCCAGGGCCGCGACAGGCGTCAGGGCGGCCAGGCTGACCAGGGAAACGCTACACAACAGAGCGAGACGGTGAATTCTGATGGACTTGGACAACGTTGTCCTCCCTGCTTGCGCCCGTCGCTTAAGCGATCTGAGCGCGGCCCTCCCCAATCCGCACATCCACACCCTCGTGGGTCTGTCCGGCATTTCAAGGATGCACAACATTTCATGCGTTGAAAAGCATTTTGTTAGCGCTATCATTCAAAACCGGAGGCCGTAGCTATATGGTCACTGCCGAGAGCCGCAGGCGCCGCTACACAAGGCTGGCCGAGATCCGTTCGAGGAACCAACGATGAACCAGCATTCGCGGATGGTCCGCAGCGTCGTCATCGTCGGTGGGGGAACAGCGGGCTGGATGGCCGCGAGCGCCCTCGCCAGGGCCTTTGCAGAGCCCGGGTCCGATCAGCCGATGCAGATCACCGTTGTGGAATCGGAAACCATAGGCACGGTCGGCGTGGGCGAGGCGACCATCCCCCCCATCCGCAAATTCATCGAGACCATCGGGCTGGACGAGTCGGACTTCATGGCCGCGACGGGTGCGACCATAAAGCTGGGCATCGCCTTTCAGAACTGGTCAGCGCCGAACTCGCGCTACTTTCACGGCTTCGGCGATCACGGACCCGCCGTACGGGGCCAACCCTATCGACAGCATCTGTTCCGCCTGAAGAACGAAGGCCGGATCGAGACCCTGGAACCCTGGTCCGTACCCGGCGTGATGGCTCGCCAGGGTCGGTTCGCACCGCCAGTACAGGACCCTCGCTCAATCCTTTCGGCCTATTCATATGCATTCCATTTCGACGCTGGCCTGTTCGCGCAGCGGCTGCGGAGCCTGGCCGAAGCGGCAGGGGTGGTCCGGATCGAAGGGCGCATCGTCGATGTCGAAGCAGGAGATGGACGGGTCGACGCGATCCGGCTGGACGATGGCCGTCGACTGGATGCGGACCTGTTCATCGACTGCTCGGGCTTTCGGGGCCTGCTCATCGAGGGAGCCTTGAAGGCGGGGTACGAAGACTGGACCCGCTGGCTGCCGTGCGACCGTGCGATCGCCCTGCCCTGCGCTGCAGCAGCCCCGCCTGTTCCATTCACCACCGCAACGGCCATGACGGCCGGCTGGCGCTGGCGCATTCCGCTGCAGCATCGTGTGGGCAACGGCTATGTCTATTCCAGCGCCTTCATCGACGACCAGACCGCCCTCGAAGAGCTTCTTCAGGGCGTCGAGGCGCCGCCGGCCGCCGAACCCAACCGCCTCCGCTTCGTCACCGGCCGTCGGCGATCGGCCTGGATGGGCAATGTCGTCTCGCTGGGCCTGGCGTCCGGTTTTCTGGAACCCCTGGAATCGACTAGCATCAACCTGATTCAGACCGGGATCGGCCGCCTGCTGGAACTGTTCCCGGATCGCGACTTCGATCCTGTTCTGATCGCCGAGTACAATCGGCGCACGGCGCAGGAGTTCGAGCGCATTCGGGATTTCATCATCGCCCACTATCATCTTGCGGGCCGGACCGAGGGCGAGTTGTGGCGGCATTGCCGTGAGACGCCGCCGCCCGACACCCTCGCTGCCAAGCTGGACCTGTTCCGGGCGCGGGGCGAGGTGGCGCTGCTGGAAGACGAATCGTTCCGCGAGGATAGCTGGGCCGCCGTGCTGACCGGCCTGGGCGTCTGGCCGAAGCGGGTGTCACCCCTGGTCGAACGCCTCGAGCTGTCCCGGGTCGAGGCCCAGGCCGGCAGGCTGGCGGAACTGATCGGCAAGGCGGTGGCCTCCCTGCCCGACCATCGTGACTATCTGACGGCCCGGAGCGCCGCATCAATGGAGCCCGCCGCATGACGCCCGCCCCCATCCAGCGCATACTGATCGTCGGCGGCGGGACCGCCGGCTGGATGACCGCCGCGGCTCTGGCGCATGTGCTGCGCGGAACCGTGAAGATCGAACTGGTCGAATCCGAAGCCATCGGCACCGTCGGCGTGGGCGAGGCGACGATCCCGCCGATCCTGCTGTTCAATGCCCTGCTGGGCATCAACGAAGACGAGTTCATCCGCGAGACCCAGGCCACGTTCAAACTGGGCATCCAGTTCCGCGACTGGTTCAGGAAGGGTCACGAGTACTTTCACCCGTTCGGCCAGTACGGCACGCGCATCGACGCCGCCGCCTTCCATCAATACTGGCTCCGCCTGCACGACGCGGGACTCGATTCCAGCCTCGACGATTATTCGGTCACCACAGTGGCGGCGCGGATGGGTCGCTTCGCCCGAACGGATCGCGACCCTCGCTCAATCCTCTCGCATATGACGCACGCCTTCCATTTCGACGCCTCTCTCTATGCACGCTTCCTGCGGCGGAGGGCGGAGGCCGCAGGGGTCGTGCGGCACGAGGGACGCATCGCCGATGTGCGCCTGCGCGAAGACGGGTTCATCGACGCGGTCTCTCTGGACGACGGGCGTGTGCTGGCGGCGGACTTCTTCGTCGACTGTTCGGGCTTCCGCGGTCTGCTGATCGAGGGCGCGCTGAAGACCGGTTACGAAGACTGGACTCACTGGCTGCCCTGTGACCGTGCCGTGGCCATGCCCTGCGCCCGGGTCAGCGATCCCACGCCGTATACACGGTCGACCGCACTGGAGGCCGGATGGCAGTGGCGCATCCCGCTGCAGCACCGGACCGGCAATGGCTACGTCTATTGCAGCGAACACATCAGCGACGACGAAGCCCAGGCCCGGGTCCGTGGCAGCCTGGATGGCGAGGTGATGGCCAGCCCGAACTTCCTCCGCTTCACCACCGGACGGCGCAAGAAAGCCTGGAACCGGAACTGCCTCGCGATCGGCCTGTCAGCCGGATTCCTTGAACCGCTGGAATCCACCAGCATTCATCTGATCCAGTCGGGCATCACCAAGTTGCTGCTCAGCTTCCCGGACAGCGCGTTCGCCCAACCGGACATCGACAACTACAACCGGCTGATGCAGACGGAGTTCGAGCGGGTGCGCGATTTCGTGGTCCTGCACTACCACGCGACCGAACGCGACGACACGCCCCTGTGGCGGCATGTGGCGGCGATGGACATCCCCGAGAGCCTGCGCTGGAAAATGGAGCAGTTCCGAACGCGCGGCCGGGTCTTCCGCTACGAGGACGAGCTGTTTCAGGAAACCAGCTGGGTCGCCGTCCTCATGGGCCAGGGCGTCCGGCCCGAGCGCGCCGATCCGATCACCGAGGTGCTGCCGCTGGAGATCACGCGACAACGGCTGCACGACCTTCGCGCTGCGATCCGCCAGGGGGTTGAACGGATGCCGACGCATGAGGGCTTCATCGCCGCCCACTGCAAGGCATCTCCGCTGACCTGATCCCGGTGCGGGCTCACCACCAGATGGCGTAAACCGCGATCAGAAAGGCGATGACGCCCACGCCCGCGATGTTGAAGCCCAGTGTCGTCTTGTAGCTGACGCCGTCCAGACGGATTTGCATTGTCCCTGCCTTTGGCGGGACCAGCAATGAAACGATCACAGCCGCGATCAACGAGATCACGAACACCAGTCCGACCCGGTCCATAAACGGCAGGGTGAACACTCCGGCCTTGTCGAGCCAGAACAGTATACCGGACAGGGCCACTCCGCCGATGGCCGCCGTCAGCGCTCCGGCCTCCGAGGCGCCCTTCCAGAACAGGCCGAGAATGAAGATCACCACGATCGAGGGGGTGAAGAAGCCGGTGAAGTCCTGGATGAACTGGAAGGCCTGCGAAAAGCCGCCCAGCAAGGGCCGCGCCACAAGTATGCCGATCACCATTGCGGCGACGGCCGCGATGCGACCGACGAGGACCAGATGCTGCTCGCTCATTCCCTTGCGGGCCTTGGCGTAGAGATCCAGCGTGAAGATGGTCGAGATCGAGTTCACCTTGGACGCCAGCGAGGCGATGATGGCGGCGATCAGCGCGGCGAAGACCAGTCCCTTCAGACCGACCGGCAAGAGATTCATCATCGTCGGATAGGCCTGATCCGGCTTGTCCAGACCGGGAGCCAGCACCAGGGCCGCCAGGCCCGGCAGGACGATGATGACCGGCATCAGCAGTTTGAGGTAGGCCGCAAAGGCGATGCCGCTCTGGGCCTCGCCGATCGACCTGGCGGCAAGCGCCCGCTGGATGATGTACTGGTTGAAGCCCCAGTAGCTGATGTTCATGACCCACAGCCCGCCGAGCAGGACGGCGATGCCCGGCAGTTCCTTGTAGTGGGGATTGTCCTTCGACAGGATCATGTCGAACTTCTCGGGGAACTCGGCCATCAAGGTGGTGAAACCCGCGATCGGTCCGGAGCCGGCGCCGATCTTGTCGAGGGCGATGAATCCGATGATCAGGCCCCCAAGCACCAGAAGGGTCACCTGAACGATATCGGTCAGCGCGACCGCCTTGAGCCCGCCCCGCAACTGATACAGCAAGGCAAAGGCACCGATGGCGATGATGGCGTAGTTCTGGTCGAGACCCGTCACCGTGGCCACGGCGATGGAGCCAAGCCACAGGATGGAGGTCACGTTCACGAAAACGTAGAGCAGCAGCCAGAACACCGCCATGACGTTGCGGATCGTCGGGCCGTATCGCTGCTGCAGAAACTGCGGCATCGTCGCGATGTCGTTTCGCAGGAAGATCGGCAGGAAGTACTTGCCCACGATCAGCAGCGTCAGCGCGGCCATCCATTCGTAGGACGCTATGCCAAGGCCGATGACATAGCCGGAACCTGACATGCCGATGATCTGTTCGGCGGAAATGTTGGCTGCGATCAGCGACGCGCCAATGGCCCACCACGGCAGGCTCCTGGAGGCCAGGAAATAGTCAGTGGAGGTTGTTCTGGCGCCGCCCCTGTCTCGGGACACCCATTGCGCCAGACCAAAGATGGCGATCCCGTACACGGCCAGAATGGCGAGATCGATACTGGACAAGGACATGGCGGGAGAGCCTCTCTGGTCGTGTTTCCTCGATGGCCTGTTCCGGCTTCTGCGGCCAAGCTAGATCATGTGAAACCGCCGGTCTATTGATTTTCATATGTAGGTCTGATTTTACAGATGGTAACAAACTCCCCAGATTCGTCGGTACGGACTGAAACGGCGCGGATCCCGCAGGAGGCAGGCATGACGGTCCAGGACCCCGCAGACGACAGGAAGTACCGCGCGCCCGCCCTGGAAAAGGGACTGGACGTCCTTGAACTGCTGGCGGCGAACGGCGGGGCCATGACGCCGTCGCAGATGTCGAGCGAACTGAACCGGTCGGTGAGCGAGCTGTTCAGGATGATCCAGGTCCTGGAGTTCCGCCGCTACATCGAACTGACACCAGCCGGTTACTGCCTGTCGAACCGGCTGTTTGTTCTGGGCATGGCCCAGGCGCCGGTGAAGTCACTGACCGAGGCCGCCCTGCCCTATATGCGTGACCTCTCGGCCGTCACGATCCAGTCCTGCCATCTGGTGGTCCAGACCGACGAACAGATTGTGGTGGTGGCCCGGATCGAGGGGCCTGGCGATCTGGGATACTCGGTTCGGCTCGGCTATCGGCGCAACATCATCGACGCCAGTTCCGGCCTGATGTTCTACGGTTGCGCGTCCGAGCAGGGCCGCAGCCGGTTGCGTACACGCCTTTTGGCTCTGCATGGAAAGGCAAGGGTCGCGGACTACGTCGCACGCGCCGAGACGGCGGGCGCCCAGGGATATGTCCGGCGTGAAAGCGATTTCGTGAAAGGTGTGACCGACCTTGTCGCTCCGATCATCGGGGCGGATGGAATCATCGCCACCCTGATCACCCCCTTCATCCAGCGCACCCCGCCCGTTTGCGACGCCGACACAGCACTGACCCACCTGCGTTCGGCCGCACGCGCGATTTCGGCCGAGATGGCTTCAGTGTCCCAACCCTGATCCTGACCATCGTCGTTGACTCGGCGTCCGGCCATCGGCATTTTGCTGACGATACCGCTTTCACGAATGAAATCGCCGTGGATTGCGTCAGTCAGGACTTTGTATGGCCGTCTATCCAGATCTCAACGGCAAGGTGGTGATCGTTACCGGCGGCGCTGGGGGCATCGGCGAAGCCATTGTCCGCGCGTTCGCAGGTCAGGGCGCCCGCGTCGGTGTTCTGGACATCGATACGGTAGCGGGCGAGCGCCTCAGGGCTGAGCTCGGCGATGCGATCCTCTTCGTGACCTGCGACGTCACGGATATCGCAGGACTGAAGACTGCGATCGGTGCCGTGCGCCAGACATTCGGACCCATCGACTGCCTCATCAACAATGCGGCTCATGACGAGCGCCACCAGACGCTGGAGGTCACGGAAGCGTACTGGGACGGGCGGATCGCCGTAAACCTCAAGCACCAGTTCTTCGCTGCACAGGCCGTCCTGCCTGACATGATGGCGAAGGGCGGCGGTGCGATCGTCAACCTCGGCTCGTGTTCGTGGATCATCGGGCAAGGCGGCATGGCGGCCTATACGGCGTCGAAGTCGGCCGTGCTGGGACTGACCCGGTCGTTGGCGCGAGATTTCGGCGAGCACGGGGTGCGGGTCAACGCCGTGGCACCAGGCTGGATCATGACGGCACGCCAGCTGGAACTCTGGGTCACGCCAGAGACCGAGAAAAGCATCTACGAGAACCAGTGCCTCAAGCGGCGGCTGGTCCCTGACGACGTGGCCCGCATGGTCGTCTTCCTGTGTTCGGAAGACGCTTCGGCCATCACCAACCAACACCACATCGTCGACGGCGGCTGGAACTGATGACGGATCAATCTACCAAGCCCCTGAGGTCGCGCGCCTGGTTCGACAATCCGTCCAATCCGGACATGACGGCCCTCTATCTGGAGCGCTATCTGAACTATGGGCTGACTCTGGAAGAGCTGCGCTCGGGCAAGCCGATCATCGGCATCGCCCAGACGGGTTCGGACCTGTCGCCGTGCAATCGCCATCACCTCGAACTGGCCAAACGGGTGCGCGAGGGCATCCGGGAAGCCGGCGGAATCTGCATCGAGTTCCCGGTTCACCCGATCCAGGAAACCGGCAAGCGACCGACGGCCGGGCTTGACCGCAACCTGGCCTATATGGGCCTGGTGGAACTGCTCTACGGCTATCCGATCGACGGGGTGGTCCTGACGATCGGTTGCGACAAGACCACGCCCGCCTGTCTCATGGCGGCCGCCACCGTCGACATCCCCGCCATCGCCCTGTCGGTCGGGCCGATGCTGAACGGCTGGCACAAGGGCGAGCGCGTCGGCTCGGGCTCCATCATCTGGAAGGCCCGCGAAATGATGGCGGCGGGCGAGCTGGACTACGAAGGCTTCATCGATCTCGTGGCGACCTCGGCCCCGTCGGTCGGCTACTGCAACACCATGGGTACGGCCTCGACCATGAACAGCCTGGCCGAGGCCCTGGGCATGTCCCTGCCCGGCTCGGCGGCCATCCCGGCTCCCTATCGTGAACGGCCCCAGGTCGCCTACCAGACCGGCCTTCGGATCGTGGAGATGGTACGCGAGAACCTGAAGCCCTCGACCATCCTCACACGGCAGGCGTTCGAGAACGCCATCGTGGTCAACTCGGCCATCGGCGGCTCGACCAATGCACCGGTGCACATCGTCGCCCTGGCGCGCCATGTCGGCATCGACCTGCCGCTCAAGACCTTTGAAACCATCGGTCACAAGGTGCCGCTGCTGGTGAACATGCAGCCCGCCGGCGCCTATCTGGGCGAGGACTTCCATCAGGCGGGCGGGGTGCCGGCGGTCGTCGCCGAACTGATGCGCCATGGCCTGATCCACGAAGATGCCCTGACCGTGAACGGCCGCAGCATCGGCGACAACTGTCGCACGGCCGAGGTCGTGCTGCCCGACGTGATCCGCAGCTTCGACACGGCCCTGGTTCAGGATGCGGGGTTCCTGATCCTGTCGGGCAATGTGTTCGACAGCGCGGTGATGAAGACCAGCGTGATCGGTCCGGAGTTCCGCGCCCGTTACCTGTCGGACCCGGCCAGCCCGAACGCCTTCGAAGGCGTCGTCGTGGTGTTCGACGGCCCCGAAGACTACCACAGGCGCATCGACGACGACGCCGAGGGCATCACGGTCGACAGCATCCTGGTCATGCGCGGTTCCGGCCCGGTCGGCCATCCGGGCGCGGCAGAGGTCGTCAACATGCGGCCGCCCGCGAGCCTGATCACCCAGGGCATCACCGGCCTGCCCTGTATCGGCGACGGGCGGCAGTCCGGGACTTCGGCATCGCCGTCGATCCTGAACGCCTCGCCGGAGGCGGCGACGGGCGGAAACATCGCCTTGCTGAGAAACGGCGACCGGATCCGGGTTGATCTGGGCGCCGGGCGTGTAGACGTGCTCATCAGCGACGATGAACTGGCGTCCCGGCGCAGGGCGCTGGACGCCTCAGGCGGTTATCCGTACCCGGCCTCGCAGACGCCCTGGCAAGAGTTCCAGCGGAGCATGGTGGGCGAACTGGAGACCGGGGCGGTGCTGGAGCCGGCGGTGAAGTATCACCGCATCGTCGATACGCTCGGCCCGCCGCGCGATAACCACTGACCATGCCGCGACCGTCACTGACCGGCCGGGCAGGCCCGGGCACAAAACCCGTCTAGATGGACACCGCCGCCTTCATCGGGATCGACTGGGGCACAACCAACCTCCGCGGCTGGTTGGTCGATAGCGCAGGCACACCGCTCGACAGCCGCTCGTCCGGCGACGGCATGGGAGGGCTCGCCGCGACCCGGTTCCCTGACGCGCTGGACCGACTGACGTCCGGATGGCCTGACCTGCCCATACTGGCCTGCGGCATGGTCGGCGCGCGCCAGGGCTGGATCGAGGCGCCCTATGTGCCATCGCCGGCCTCGGCCGCCACCCTGGCCGAAGGTCTGGTCAGTGCGCCGGGCCGGACCGATGTCCTGATCGTGCCCGGGGTGGCGATGCACGACGGAGCGGGCAGACTTGTCGATGTCATGCGGGGCGAGGAGACCCAGGCCGTGGGCGTGGCGGCGGGCGACGACAAACTGCTGATCTGCCCCGGCACCCACAGCAAATGGATCGAGACGCGGCAAGGCCAGGTCCGGGGTTTTCAGACCTTCATGACCGGCGAACTGAATGCTCTCCTCGGCCGACAGTCGGTGCTAAGACACTCAGTCGCCGCCGAAGCGTCCCAAAGTCCGGCCTTCACAGCGGCGGTACAAGAGATGCTGGACGGGGCCTCGCTTGGAGGGGCCTTGTTCTCCATCCGTGTCGGCGGTCTCGACGGACGTCTGTCGCCGCAAGACGCCGCCTCGCGCCTGTCAGGCCTGATCATCGGCAGCGAGGTCGCGGACGGGGTCGCACGTTTCGGCATCCGCCCCGTCTCCCTCATCGGCGATCAGGCGCTCAGCGCCTTTTACGCCTCCGCCCTTGCGACCGCAGGCTATACGGAGCTCGAATTCCTGGACGCCGCCCTGGCCGTTTGCAGGGGTCTTGCTCGCATCCGGAGGTCCGGGCCATGATTCACCGCCATCTTGAAACCCTGCCCCTGATAGCCATCCTGCGCGGCCTCAGGCCGGACGAGGCCATTGAGATAGGTGAGGCTCTGTTCGCCGCGGGTTTCCGGTGCCTTGAGGTGCCTTTGAACTCGCCCAGCCCGCTCGAGAGCATCGCGCGGCTCGCGGCCCGGTTCGGCGATGAGATGCTGGTCGGCGCCGGGACAGTGCTGACCCCGGCGGCGGTCGATGACGTCAAGTCCGCCGGCGGAACCCTCATCATTTCGCCCAACGCGAACCCCGCCGTCATCGCCCATACAAAGGCGCAGGGCCTTGTCAGCCTTCCCGGCGTATTCACGCCGACCGAAGCGTTCGCCGCGCTCGAAACCGGAGCGGACGGGTTGAAACTCTTTCCCGCCGAAGTCGCAGGTGTGGCGGGGCTCAAGGCCATGATGGCGGTTCTGCCCCGGACGACGCAGGTCTATGCGGTGGGCGGCATCGATCCAGCCTCGATCCGTGCCTGGCGCGTCGCCGGCGCTGCCGGATTTGGCATAGGCTCGGCGCTCTATCATCCGGGAGCCAGTGCGACGGAAGTCGAACATGCAGGAAGGCTCTTCATAGGCGCGATGTCAGCCTGACCCGTTAGCACACGACGGATAGCGCACAGGCGTGGCGCGCCTTGGACCATGTCCGCTCGCTTCGACCGACGACGTTCGGCCTATTGCAGTCGCAGAATTATCATACTAAATCGAACACCAAGCGAGCTGATTGCCCGGCGTGAATGACACCGGTATCATTGTTGCGATTTTGGCCGAAGGGCCGGTCCAGATCCCGTCAGAGGGTCGGACAGGGGAGGTATGAAAACCATGACGACGCCACAGCTGCGCAATCTGCGCACCGCCGCATCCGCCGGCGTTCTTCTGTTCACCCTCGCCGCCACAGGCGGGGCCTGGGCCCAGACCTCCCCTGCGGCGCCCCCGCAAGATCCGGCGGACGAAGCGTCCCAGGTCGATGAGATCGTCGTGACAGGGTTTCGTCTTTCGCTGCGCAGCGCTCTGAGCACCAAGCGCAACGCGAACGTGATGGTGGACGCCATCAACGCAGAGGACATCGCGGATTTCCCTGACGCCAACCTGGCCGAGTCGCTTCAACGCCTTCCCGGTGTCTCCATCGACCGGGACAATGGTGAAGGCCGGACGATCACCGTTCGTGGTCTGGGCAGCGATTTCACCCGGGTGCGCCTGAACGGCGTCGAGGCCCTCTCGACGGCCGGTGCCAGCATCTCCGGCGACAACCCCAACCGCGGCCGCGGCTTCGATTTCAATACCTTCGCGTCGGAGCTGTTCAACTCGCTCAAGGTGCAGAAGACCGCATCGGCGGAAACAGAGGAAGGCTCCCTCGGCGCGACGGTGGATCTCCAGACCGGTCGGCCGTTCGACTTCTCCGGCCCGCGGCTCGGCCTGTCGATGCAGGACGCCTACTATGAGAACGGCGAGACCCACAATCCGCGCGTGGCCGCCTTGGTCTCGGACCGCTGGAACTTCAATCACCTGGGCGAAATCGGCCTGATCGGTTCGATCGCCTTCAACAAGCGCGACCAGACGGTGGACAGCTACCAGCGTCAGGCCGGTCAGTCGGACTACACCTACCGTGGCGCCACTTTCGCCGGCACGCCCAATATCGCGGCGGGAACCACCATCCTGACCCGCCAGGGCTTTGCCGCCCCGGCCGGAACGCCGTGCAACAACGGCGTCATCCCTGGCGTCAACATCACAAACATCGCGTACTGCGACGCCCTGCGTGGCTCAAACCTGACCGCCTACAACCTGATCAACTCCCCGATCGGGTCAACGCTGCGCAACAACAACGCGACCGGCACTGCGGCCGGCACGACCGTCTCGCCCGGCTCGCTTGTGCGAATTCCCGCCCTGCCGACCATCAACCAGCAGGCGCTGAGCCAGGAGCGGATCGGCATCACCACCGGCTTCCAGTGGCGACCGACCGATCGCACCACGATCGCCATCGACGGTGTCTATTCGAAGCTGGACCAGGTCTCGACCAACTACCAGATCTCCCCTGTCGGCCTGAACCGCAACAATACGCAGGGCGCGGCGGCGCCCGGGACCTATCAACTGGCCAACGCCAATATTGGCGGCACCGCAGCCCAGCGTCGCGGCCTTTACGCCAACTGCACGGCCCGCGCCGAAACGGCGATCCTGGCTGGAATCGACTGCGGTCAGCAGCTGTACGGCTCCACCCCGGTGGCCGGCACCCTGTCAGGCTTCAGCTTCAACCCGAACAACCTCGAGCCGTTCGACTACTACAACAGCCCGACGTCGCGCGGTTACATCAACGACCCGACCGGCCTGGCGCGCCGCTACGATCTGATCGGACGCCCGGGCGTCCGGTTGATGGACGCGGGGCTGAGCGCCAACGGCCAAAACGCCAACTATCTGGTGCTGAGCAATGTCGACATGCGTTCGGCGGCGGACGAGGCGCGCTTCGAGACCGAGTTCCAGCAAGGCACGGTGACCGTCGATCACGAGTTCACCGATACGCTGCGCGTCCGCGCCATCTACGGCGAAAGCAGCTCGATCAATCAGTCGAAAGGCTCGCTGGTCGAGTTCAACCGGCTGAATTCGGGGTCGGGCGCAGCTGGCGACGGCTACTTTGTCTTTGACGACCGTCAGGGCGGCGACATGCCGTCGATCAATTTCGGCTTCGACGTCGCGGACCCGACCAAGTGGGACGTCGTCAAAGGCTTCTCGGCTGTTCGCTACTTCGAGCGGACGGTGGAGAACCGTTACTCGGGCGGGTCACTGGATTTCGCCTGGGATCTGAACGACCAGGTCACGCTCAAGTTCGGCGGGGCCAAGAAGAACTACAGCTTCTTCACGACCGCCCTGCAGCGGGAATCGGCGCGTGAAACGCTGAACCCGAGCCTGCTTGAGGCCGGCGTCAACATCCGGGACATGGGTTCGGTCTATTCCTTCGGACAGGGTCTGGACCTGCCGGCCGGCACGCCGACATCCTTCTTCGCACCCGACCTGGACGCGTTCCGTCGCGTGTTCGACTTCGAGTGCAACTGCGTCAACAAGTGGAATGACTGGCGCATCTCGACCAAGTTCAACTTCGCCCAGACCTTCACGGTCGAGGAAGACGACACCAGCTACTACGCCCAGGCAGACTTCAACCTGCCGATCTTCGGACGGACCCTGCGGGGTAACGCCGGCATCCGCAGGGCGGAAACCGGCCTGACATCGAGCGGCTTCACCAACCGGGGCCGGGCGATCAGCGCGACGAACGACTATGCGAACACCTTGCCGTCAATCAATCTCGCCTACGAGATCGCCGACGACATGATCATCCGCTTCGGCGCCGCCAGCGTCATGGCGCGCCCCCTGCTGGGCAATCTTGCGCCGAGCGTGACCGCCTTCAACGTTCCCAACGGCCTGGGGGCCATCAGTGGCGGAGCGATCACTGTCGGCAACCCGAACCTGAAACCGTTCATGGCGACGAATATGGACCTCAGCTTCGAGTGGTACTTCCAGGAAGACGCGCTGTTCTCGGTCGCTATCTTCGACAAGGATATCTCGTCGTTCCCGCAGACCCTGGTCGGCGACGGTACCCTGAGCTCCATCCTGGCCCCCGAGGCGATCGCAGAACTGCGCGCCGAGTTCGAAGCCATTGTCGCGGACACGACCCAGACCGCAACTGCGCGCCAGAACGCCCAGAACCAGGTCGACTATATCAACGCGGACCGGAGCTTCGGCATCCGTCAGTTCCGTGACGCGCCCGGCGGATACATCCGGGGCGTCGAGGTCAGCTATCAGCAGAACCTGACCTTCCTGCCCTGGTACTTCACCAACCTCGGCATCCAGGCCAACTACACCCACCTCGAATCCGAGCTGAACTACATCCTGACGCCCCAGCCCCTGGTCACCGGCGTGGGACCGTTCACGGGCGCATCGCCCGACGCGTTCAACTTCACCCTGTTCTATGAAGTGCCGAACTTCTCAGCCCGTGTTTCGGCGGCCTATCGCGCAGAGTACGTGACCCAATACCCGATCGCCTCGGGCACGACGGACCCGGGCTTCTCGGACTCGCCTCTGGTCAACGACTTCCTCGGCAGCGAGGAGACACTGAACGTCGACTTCTCGGCCTCTTACAAGCTGACCGACAATATCCGGCTGAACTTCGAGGCGCTGAATCTGACGAACCAGACGACCAACCGTTGGGGCTATGCCGATGACCCGGTGGTGATCAACTACGGATCGACGGGTCGCCAGTTCTTCATCGGCGCCCGCGCCAGCTTCTGACCTTCGGGATCCGCGCCGCCCCGGCGCGGATCCCGGATACCCACTGACAAAGCGCTCCTCCCAAGGAACCTTCGTCAGACCTGGAGCGCCGGTTTCGACCGGCGCTCCTTTTTCGTCTGCTAGAGCGCCCGGTAGGTGAAGTTCCTGAACCGGGCCTCGCCCTCCCCGGCGGCATAAAGGGCGGGACGCAGCATCATGAAGCCGCCCCGGACGTTCTGGTTATAGCCGGAGACCTCCATGCCACGGTCGAACCGTTTCCAGGTGACGCCGTCGCTCGATGTATCGAAATAGACGTTCTGGAAGGCGTTGGTCACCCGCAGATGCATCCGGGTGCCATAGGCGTGACCGGGGCGCCCCCGCTCGATCCCGTACTGGTGGGTAACGAACCTCGCCGGATCGAACCCGAGGCCGGCATAGAGCTGACGGTCGTAGAACAGGATGATCCCGGCCACGGCGCCCGGATCGATTTCGATCTCGCATTCCAGTACATAACCCTGATCGCCCTGTACGAAGGTCAGAGGCGAGCAGTTGCTCGGCGCCGTTCCCTTGGCCCGCATGTGCAGGACGCCGTCCGCCCTGCGTAGCCGCTCCTTCTCGTTCGGTTGCGGGTCGTAGAAGCTCCACTGGATGCCGAACTTGTCGGTCGAGAAGTCGTCCGACAGCGCCATGCCATGCGGCACGGCCTCGCCGCTTGCCGGCATCGGCAGCGGCGTGGCCAGATCGCCGCCCCTTGCCCGGAACCAGCCGTCGTCAGTCCATTCCACCGGGTCCAGCAGGGTCTGGCGTCCGAGGCTCCAGTAGGCGTTCTCATAGCCGTGATAGACCATGTACCAGTCACCGGCCGGACCCTCGACCAGGGTGGCATGGCCACGCGACCACCACTTCTCGGCTCCTGAGACCGTGCGGACAATCGGGTTGTGAGGGCAGTTCTCCCATGGCCCATGAATCGACCGCGAGCGCGCCGCAATCACCATGTGACCGGTCGGCGGACCCGCTGTGCCGCCCACCGCAGTGATCATGTAAAAATACTCGCCCCGCTTCATCAGCTTGGGCCCCTCTGGAGCGAACCCCTCGACGATCCAGTCGTCGGGATAGCGCCACGGATCGTAGACATGCTCCGGCTCGCCGTCGGTCGCCAGACCGTCATCGGTCAGCTTCACCCGGTCGCCGCCGCTCATGAACAGGTAGCGTTTGCCGTCCTCGCCGACGATGTGCCCGGGATCGATCCGACTGGGAATCTTGAGATCGATCGGCTCGGACCACGGCCCCTCGATCCTGTCGGCCCAGATCACATAGCTGGAGCGATAGTCCGGAAAGCGCGCCGGGATATAGACGTAGTAGCGGTCGCCGTGTTTGCAGAGCTCGGGTGCCCAGACCGACCCGATGTTAGTGGTCAGGGCGGCCACCACCGGCTGCCAGTTCACCAGATCCCTGGAATGCCAGATATGGATCCCGGGCACGGATTCGAACGACGAGAAGGTCATGTAGTAGTCCTCCCCGTCTTTCAGGATCGACGGGTCGGGGTGATCGCCCGGCATGATCGGGTTCAGGAATGTCCCGTCGCCGAGGTCGGCCTTGCGCTGGTTCTCGATGCCCCGCGCCCAGCGCATGTGCGCCCATTCACGCCCCAGCGGCGCGGCCTCCTCATTGGTCTGGGCCAGGACGGATCGGCCCGGCAGGGCGGCCAGGGCAACCCCGCCCAGAAGGCTCGACAGGGCCGCGCGGCGGTGAACGGACTGCATGGTGGGCCTCGACTGTTGGCGGCGTGAGCGAGCCGATTAAGGGGTCGACCGTCTGGATGGCGTCGTCCGCATTGTGGACGAGATCGACAGCTCCGGAGCGTCGCTCTTCGTCGGCTTGTGATCGATCATGACTGTCGTACAGACATGATATGATATTACTTTTCGGCCGAAATCTAGGGAGATTGGCGTGACGCTCCGTGAAAGGATCGCGCGGGCGGTCGGGCCTTCAGCCCAATGCGAATGCAAGGGCGCTCGCAGATCCGGCAGCCGCCCGGTTCAGGGGGACAGCCGCGAGTGACTCTCCTGACGGTCCGCCCGGAAAGGTCCTTATCGCGCCCCTGCCTTGACGTGGGCCGTGGTTTGACGCGACGTCGCGCGACCCCCCGATGGCCCAGGATTTCCGGATGAACGAAGACGGCCGCAAATCGACCATTGGCGATGTCGCCCGGCTCTCGGGCGTGTCGCCCATGACCGTGTCGCGGGTCATCAACGACAGCGAGCGCGTGCGGCCTGAAACACGCGCCCGGGTCGAGGCCGTCATCGCACAGATGGGCTATGCGCCGGACCCCGCCGCCCGCATCCTGGCCCGCGCGGGCGCCGGACGGATCGGTCTGCTCTACGCCAACCCCAGCAATGCCTACCTCGCTGAGGTGCTGGCCGGAGCCCTGTCCGGCGCGCGGGCGGCCGGCCTGCTGTTGATGATCGAGCCGTCCCAGGCGGGAAACCCGACGGCAGAGCGACTGGCGGTCTCCCGTCTCGCGGCCGGCGGCGCCCAGGGGCTGATCGTGCCGCCGCCTCTGGGCGAGTCGATCACGACCCTCGACGCCATCGCCCGGAGCGGCCTGCGCGCGGTCGTCCTTGCCGCGCCGAGCCGGAGCGCGGACGTCGTCAGCCTTCGCGTCGATGACGAGGCCGCCGCCCGTGAAATGGTCGAGCATCTGATCTCCCTCGGCCATCGGCATATCGGCTTCATCGAGGGACGCGGCGACCAGAGTGCGAGCGCGGAACGTCGCCGGGGCGCGGAACAGGCCGTGGCTGCGTCGCCCGGCGCCGGCCTGACTGTCGCGGCCGGCGACTTCACCTATCGCTCCGGCCTGGAGGCAGGACGCCAGCTTCTGGCCCTGAAGGATCGCCCCACCGCGATCTTCGCCAGCAACGACGACATGGCATCAGGCGCGCTCGCCGCCGTCCATGGTGCGGGACTGGATGCACCGGGCGATATCTCCGTCGCGGGTTTCGACGATACCTATATCGCCGCGAACTCCTGGCCCACGCTCACCACCATCCGCCAGCCCGCGGCCGATATGGCGCACGAGGCCGCCATCCGCCTCGCCCGACCCGGCGAGATGCCCGACCCGGCGCCGCATCGACTGATCGTTCGTGAAAGCACCGGTCCGGCACCCGGTTGACTCCGGCTCCCGAGCTGTTGATGTTAGCGCTACCACGTCGCCTAGAACGTGGACGGAGGCGCGCTTGAGAGTGATCGACGACATGCCCGTGGACTGGCGCGAGGGGACTTTCCTCGGTCGCCTCCTTCTGCCTGAAGGCCCGACGCCGGTGCTCGTCCGGCGCGGTGAGGTCATCGACATCTCGAGAACCGCGCCGACCACAGCCCAGGCGATCGCCGGCGGCCACACCGCCGGCCTCGACGGAGACAGCCTTGGCGGCCTTGAGGTCCTTGATCTGAAGGACACCTCAACGACGCCTCGCCTCCTCTCGCCGCTCGACCTCCAGTGCGTAAAGGCGTCCGGCGTGACCTTCGCCGTGTCCGCCGTCGAACGGGTGATCGAGGAGCGCGCGCGTGGTGACGCAACAGCGGCCCAGACCATCCGCAGCGCCTTGGCCGATCGGGTCGGCGCTGACCTTTCCGCAGTCAAGCCGGGTTCGGCGGAGGCCGCATCGCTGAAAGCCGTCCTGATCGAGGAAGGCCTCTGGTCGCAGTATCTCGAAGTCGCCATCGGCAAGGACGCCGAAATCTTCACCAAGGCGCCCGTTCTGGCCTCGGTCGGCTGGGGTGATTTCGTCGGCGTCCGGTCTGACAGCGCCTGGAACAATCCCGAGCCTGAAGTCGTGCTGGTGTGCGATTCGGCCGGCCGCATCGTCGGCGCCGCCCTGGGCAATGACGTCAACCTGCGGGACATCGAGGGGCGCTCAGCCCTGCTGCTCGGCAAGGCCAAGGACAACAACGCCTCCGCCTCCGTCGGCCCGTGGATCCGCCTTTTCGACGGGACCTTCGGCATCGACGACGTGCGCAATGCGGTCATCTCCCTGAAGGTCGTTGGCGAGGACGGATTCGAGATGTCGGGCCAGTCGTCGATGCGGTTGATCAGCCGGGATCCGCTTGACCTGGTCGGCCAGACCCTCTCGTCCGCCCATCAGTATCCGGACGGCTTCGCCCTGTACCTCGGCACCATGTTCGCCCCGATCGATGATCGCGACGCCCCTGGCCAGGGCTTCACCCACAAGATCGGCGACGAGGTCTGCGTGTCGTCTCCGAAGCTCGGCGTACTGCGAAACCGGGTCACGACCTGCGAGGCCGCGCCGCCCTGGACCTTCGGCATAGCGGGTCTGATGGCCAATCTCGCCAAACGAGGCCTGTTGTGAGCGGCGCCGTCTATCCATCGCTCAGGGACCGACTCGTCGTCGTCACGGGCGGAGGCACCGGTATCGGCGCAGCCCTGACCGAGGGGTTCGCCCGACAGGGCGCGCGCGTGGTGTTCCTCGACGTCGCCGAGGAGCCATCGAGGGCGCTGGAGGCCGACCTGGCGTCGTGCGCGCCGCCGCCGGTCTTCCGTCCCTGCAACCTTCTGGACCTCGACAGTCTCCGCGAAACCCTCGCGACCGTCATTGCCGAACACGGCCCTGTCGACGTTCTGGTCAACAACGCCGCCAATGACGACCGCCATACCCTGGCCGAGGTCACGCCGGCCTACTGGGACGACCGTATCGGCGTGAACCTGCGTCACCTCTATTTCGCTGCCCAGGCCGCCGCGCCCGGAATGCGTGAGCGGGGCCGAGGCGTGATCCTGAACCTCGGTTCGATCAGCTGGCACCTCGGCCTGCCCGATCTGTCGCTCTATGAAACCGCCAAGGCCGGGATCGAAGGCATGACCCGGGCCCTCGCCCGCGAGCTCGGCGTCGACGGCATTCGAGTGAGCTGCATCGTGCCGGGCAATGTCAAAACACCGCGTCAGATGAAATGGTACACGCCCGAGGGCGAGGCCGAGATCGTCGCGGCGCAGTGTCTGAAGGGGCGGATCGAACCATCGGACGTCGCAGCCCTGGCCCTGTTCCTGGCCTCGGACGACGCCCGGTACATCACGGGACACGAGTATTTCGTGGACGCAGGCTGGCGCTAGCCGGTCACCATGACAACGGGCCGTCAGAGCCCAACGGAGGAGGAAACAGAATGGCAGGACCGACCGGGGGCTCAGGTCCCGACATCGCCGGAGCCGACAGGGTCAACATGGCCTTCATCGCCCTGATCGTGGCGGTGGCGACCATTGGCGGCTTCATGTTCGGCTACGATTCCGGGGTCATCAACGGCACCCAGGACGGGCTGGAAAGCGCGTTCAACCTGTCGGCCCTTGGGACGGGCTTCAACGTCGGCGCCATCTTGCTGGGCTGTGCGGTCGGCGCCTTCGTCGCAGGTCGCCTTGCGGATCTGATCGGGCGCAAGACGGTCATGCTGATTGCGGCCGCCCTGTTCATCGTCAGCGCCCTCTGGGCCGGTGCGGCGGACAGCTCCGCCCACTTCATCATCGCCCGCTTCATCGGCGGTCTGGGCGTCGGCGCGGCCAGCGTCCTGACCCCCGCCTACATCTCCGAGGTCACTCCGGCCTCCATGCGTGGGCGTTTGTCGAGCGTGCAGCAGATCATGATCATCACCGGCCTGACCGGCGCCTTCGTCGCCAACTACGCCCTGGCCAGGACCGCGGGCGGATCGACGGCGGAGTTCTGGTTCGGCTTCCCCGCCTGGCGCTGGATGTTCTGGCTGCAGGTCGTCCCCGCCGCCATCTATCTGTTCGCCCTGCTGCTGATCCCCGAAAGCCCGCGCTTCCTCGTGGTGAAGAACCGCGACGCCCAGGCCCTGGCCGTCCTGACAAGGCTGTTCGGCCCCGACGCCGGTGCCCGCAAGGTCGCGGAAATCCGGGCGTCCCTCGCCGCCGACCACAAACCCAGCTTCCGCGACCTTCTGGACCCCGCTACGCGGGCGGTCCGTCCGATCGTCTGGGCCGGGCTGATCCTCGCGGTGTTCCAGCAACTGGTCGGCATCAACATCGTCTTCTACTACGGCGCGACCCTGTGGCAGTCGGTGGGCTTCTCGGAGAACGACGCCCTGCTGATCAATATCGGCTCCGGAACCCTGTCGATCCTGGCCTGCCTCGCGGCCATGGCCGTCATCGACAGGATCGGTCGCAAACCCCTGCTGCTGATCGGTTCGGCCGGGATGTTCGTCACCCTGGCGATCGTCGCCTGGTGCTTCTCCCAGGCTCAGACGATCGACGGCACGGTGCATCTGCCCGGCCAGGTCGGACTGATCGCACTGATCGCCGCCAACGCCTATGTTGTGTTCTTCAACCTCAGCTGGGGCCCGGTCATGTGGGTCATGCTGGGCGAGATGTTCCCGAACCAGATGCGCGGTTCGGCACTGGCGGTGGCCGGGTTCGCCCAATGGATCGCCAACTTCGCCATCTCGGTCAGCTTCCCGGCCATGGCCGCAGGGTTCGGCCTTCCGGCCACGTACGGCTTCTATGCCGCAAGCGCCCTGGTGTCCTACTTCCTCGTCCAGGCCTGGGTTAAGGAAACCCGCGGCCGCGAGCTGGAAGACATGACCGGCTGATCGACGCCTTCCCTCCCCGGCGGCGCTCCCCCGTCGCCGGTCTTTCATCTCAAGGACCCACCCATGACCGAGCCCCTGAACCTCAGCCATCTGATCGACGGCGAGCGCGTGGACGTCGCCCGGCCGACGGAGAGCCTCAATCCGTCGAACACCCGTGAGGTGGTGGCCCGCACGCCGGACGGCGGTCAGGCCGAGGTCGACGCTGCGGTCGCCGCGGCCAAGGCCGCCTTTCCGGCCTGGTCCGGGGCCTCGCCCGAAGTCCGCTCCGATGTGCTGGACCGGGCCGGGACGCTGGTCATGGAGCGCCGTGAACCGCTGGGACGTCTGCTGGCGCGCGAAGAGGGCAAGACCCTGGCCGAGGGCATCGGCGAGACCGTCCGGGCCGGTCGCATCCTGAAGTATTTCGCCGGCGAGGCCCTGCGTCGTCACGGCCAGAACCTCGACAGCGTCAGACCCGGCGTGGAGATCCAGACCTATCGACAGGCCGTCGGCGTCTTCGGCCTGATCACGCCGTGGAACTTCCCCATCGCCATCCCGGCCTGGAAGGCCGCGCCGGCCTTGGCCTTCGGCAATACCGTGGTGATGAAGCCCGCCGGCCCGACCCCGGCGACCGCCTCGGCCCTCGCCGACATCCTCGTCGAGGCCGGCCTGCCCAAGGGGGTGTTCAACCTCGTCATCGGTCGCGGCGGCGTGGGCCAGGCGATCGTCGATCACCCCGACGTCGACGGCCTGTCGTTCACCGGGTCCCAGAGCGTCGGCGCGGGCGTGGCCCTCGGCGCCATCAAGCGTCAGGCCCGGGTGCAGCTCGAGATGGGCGGCAAGAACCCGCTGATCGTGCTCGACGACGCCGATCTCGACCGGGCGGTCATGGTGGCGCTGGACGGCTCCTTCTTCGCCACGGGCCAGCGCTGCACGGCCTCCAGCCGCCTGATCGTCACCGACGCCATCCACGACCGGTTCGTCGCCCTGCTGGCCGAGAAGGTCGCCGCCCTGCGCGTCGGCGACGCCCTCGATCCGAACACCCAGATGGGGCCGGCGGTCTCCGAGGCACAGATGCAAACCTCCTACAAATACATCGACATCGCCCGCGAGGCCGGCGGCCGGATCGTCACCGGCGGACAACGGCTGACGCTCGACAGCCCCGGCTGGTATGTCCAGCCGACCCTGATCGCCGACACCGATCCCACCATGCGCATCAACACCGAGGAGGTCTTCGGCCCCGTCGCCTCGACCATCCGCGTCAAGGACTACGAGGAGGCCCTCGCCGTCGCCAACTCCACCGAGTTCGGCCTGTCGGCCGGCATCGTCACCACCAGCCTGAAACATGCCCGCGACTTCCAGCGTCGCGCCCGCGCCGGCATGACCATGGTCAACCTCGCCACCGCAGGCGTCGACTATCACGTGCCCTTCGGCGGCTCGAAATCCTCCAGCTACGGTGCCCGCGAACAGGGATTCGCCGCCGTCGAATTCTTCACCCAGACCAAGACAAGCTACAGCTGGAGCTGA
>NZ_JAIXTC010000013.1 GCF_027484365.1 Brevundimonas sp.
CGACATGGTTGTATCTTTCAAAAAGACCGCAGATTAACAGTTTCGTCGTATGGCAAAAGCCATCGCCAGAACACCGCCGCCTGCGTTTCTCTTTCCAAATCAACGATTTCAAAGACCAAGACCGGAGGAACCGGCCCCACTGTTTAACGCCGGTGAACGGCGGAGGCGGCGATGTAGTCGCCTCGGAAGTCCGTGTCAAGAAGTTCTTCTGAAAGAACTTTCCGACGTCGTCACCGGCCCGGAGGTCGGCGGAGGCGGCGATGTAGTCGCCTCCGTTTTCTGCGTCAAGTGGTTCTTTTTAAAGAAGAACCTCGGTCTGCAGAGCGGCCCCGGAGGGCTGCGGAGGCGGCTTCCTAAGGAAGGCCGAACCTCGTGTCAACCGGGCTGTTGAGCCATTCCGCGAACCGGTGAAGCCGGGCTTCTGGAGCGCAAAAAACCGTCGGGAGAAGCAAGAGGCCTCCCTCTGTTATCGTTTCCGACGATTCGATTGGAGCGGGGAGATTATGTGGAACCGGCCAGGGAAGCAAGGAGTTTCTAACCCCTCTTTTCCGTCCAGGTCCCTGACGACTTGCGTCCCCGAGGCCCCGGCGGCCAGCCCGTCTCCGAGCGAGGGGGCGATATACGGAGAGGCCTTCCTGCCCGCAAGCGGCATTTTCGCGGCAGGGCCAGTTTCTCGCGGAGTCCGGGTCAGCGACCGCAGTGACGGTCACGCCCCTAGCCCGCGGCTATATAGGTGCGCAGGCTTTCCGCCTCACGGGTGGCCTCGGCGATCTGGCATTTGACCACGTCGCCGATGGAGATCACGCCACTCAGCCGGTTGTCCTTAAGCACCGGCAGATGGCGGATCCGGCGGTCGGTCATCCGCTCCATGAGAATCGCCACCGTCTCGCCAGGCTCGGCGAAGATCACGTCCCGGGTCATATAGGCGGACACCGGCTTGCCCAGGCCGGCGACGCCGTCCGCAGCGACGGCCTTGACGACGTCCCTCTCGGATATGACGCCGACCACGCGATCCCCGTCGCAGACGATCAGGGCACCAACCCGCCGGCTGTCCAGCTCGGCGCAGGCGGCGGAGAGGGAGATGTCAGGCGCGACGCTGAAGACGTCGCCCCCTTTGCTCTTGAGGATTTCAGCGACCAGCACAGTGCGGCTCCTTCCCTTATGTTCTTGGGAACGGCCGTCGGCCGAAGAGCCGAAGCCGCTTCAGGTCGGAGGATCGCCCAGACCGCCGGACGAATCAAACCTTTCCTCCGGCCGCGCGAACACCCGGGCGAGCGGACCGATGGCCAGGATGCCGAACAGGAAACCGAAGGCGTGGGCCTCCCAGGCGATTCTCGCCCCCTCGACCCCCGGCGCGAAACCGATCAGGCCGACAACGGCGTTGACGGCCATCCAGGCGATCGAGGTCGTGACGACGGCGCGGCTGGTCAGGGGCAGAACCCGTCCTCGCCCGCCCAGCAGACGGGTCGCGGCACCGATCAGGCCGAACACCGCCCCGGAGGCTCCCACCAGCGGATCAGGACTGCCCAGGTGGACCAGACCATAGCCCAGGGTCGCAAAAATTCCGGCGCATATATAAAGTGCAAGAAACACCCCCACGCCGACCGTCCCCCGGAACAGTCTGGCCACCGGCGCACCGAAGGTCAGGGCTGCCACGGCATTCATCAGGGCATGCATCCAGCCGCCGTGCACCAGCATGGAGGTAAACAGCCCGCTGTAACGCCCATCGGCGAGGTCGACCGGCGCGAAGGCCAGTCCCAGCCAGTTGTCGCGGGAGCGTTCCTGAAAGAAGTAGAGCGCCGGCATCGAGGAGGCCAGCAGCACCGCCAGAAGGGGCGCGTTGAAGATGCGTTCTCTCGGGGACGGGCCGGCGAATCGGTCGGGCATGGGCTCCATCCCGGTCAAATGCGGAAAGGCCTAACCAATCTCAAGCGCTTCTTAATAACCATAACTCACTTTGGGAGCCGGACCGCGACCTGGCGGCCATGAATCGTGTGCGTATGGGATTGGCCGAAATGCCCTTCAAGAGGACGTCCATCGCCCTGCTGACCGTCGCCCTGGCGGCTCCGGGCGCAGCCCTGGCGCAGTCGAGCGGCTCGGCGGGCCTGTCGACATTCCAGAGCGGCTACGGCGGCGCGCGGCAGTCGGTGACCTCGGCCCAGACCGGATCGACCCGCGACCAGAACGGCAACCGCCTGATCGTCGATGGAATCATCCAGGCCGGTGCCTCGGCCTACTCCCGCCAGTCGGGCGGCGTGTCGAACACCTACTCCGGCGGCGTCGGCAACTCGCAGGGCACGACCATCGCGGGATCGACGGCCATCGGCAACAATCTGAACGTCGTGGTCCAGGGCAGCCACAACACGGTCATCGTCAACTCGCGCCAGACCAATACGGGCAATGTCAGTGCTCGAACGGATCTGACCGGTACCCTGACAGGCTTCGAATGAACGCGCGCATGTTTGGTCCCCGGCTGAAGAGCGGCGTGGCCGCCCTCGCAGCCGCTGCAATGTTGTCCGCCTGCGTCAGTCCCGTGGCGGGGCCCGGCGGTCTCTACGCCCGACCGATCGGCAATGCGCCGGTGACGGCCAACCCGACCCCCTATTCGACAGCACTTTATTGTCTCGCCGACTATGCCCGGCGCTACAACCTGCCCTCGCCCCGGATGGCGGTCGCCCGTATCGCCGACTACACGGGCACGGTGTCCGCTGACGGCGGTCGCCAGATCACCCAGGGCGCTTCACTCATGGCCATGAGCGCCCTGGCGAAGTCGGGTGCCCAGATCGTCGAGCGATACGACACCTCAGTCGGGGAGATGGAGCTCCGCTACGCCAACAACCGCCTGATCGCTGACCAGGGCGGTACGGCTGAGGAGCCGAACTATCGCCGGATCCTCGCGGGTCAGGTTCCCGGCTCGGACTTCTACATCGCCGGCGGCATTACCGAGGTGAACTACAATATCCGCTCGGCCGGTTTCGACGCCGCCGTGGGCGAGACCGACACCGACGTCCCCGGCTCGGGCATCGTGCAGGGCAAGGTCTATGTGATGAATGTCGCCCTGGACCTGCGTCTGATCCAGACGACGACATACGAGGTGGTCGACGTCATCTCCTACCAGAAGCAGATCATCGGCCGCGAAATCTCCGCCGGGGTGTTCGACTTCCTCAACGGCAACGTCATCGACGTCTCGGCCGGCACCGGCGGGATGGAGCCGGTCCAGCTGGCGGTCCGCGCCCTGATCGAGCGGGCGACGCTGGAGATGATGGCCAACCTGTACGGCGCGCCGGGTCCCGAGGTCTGCCTCGACGCCGCCAACGACCCCCTGAACACGGTGGGCGCGACCGGCGGCTACTACGCCGCCTACGACAACACGGGAACGAACAATGGCCAGACTCGCGCCGAACCGTCTCGCTGGCACGATCGCCGCGACGGCGATGTGCGTCGCAGCCGCTACTGAGGCCTGCGCCCAGGACCGTTCGATCGTCCTGAACCAGCAGCTTCAGCTCGGCGACGTCATCGCGGGCCAGACCCTGAACGTCGAGGACGCCTCCGGAGAGGTGGCCGTGAACAACGCCGCCCAGGGCAACAGCCTGTCCGGCACGGTCCAGAACGACGCCCTCAGCCTGAGCTCGACCCAGACGATGCGCGGCAACACCCGCGCGACAACCACAATGACCCTGACCGGCGAGACCGAGGGTCCGGTGAATGCGACGACACAGGCGCGCGGCAACTACCTGGCCGCCGGGGCCTATGGCGCCGATCTGACGATCGAGTCGACCCAGACGGTGGATCCGTCCGAGGTCACGGCCTCCTCCACGATCACGGGATCCTCGGCCCGCCTGATCGGCGGGGCCTCGGTCGGGGTCACGGCCATCGCCAACACCACGGCTATCGGGGCGAGCGGCTCCCACGTCCAGGGCACGGTGATCCAGAACTCCGCCGCCGGGGTTCGCTCCGAGAATTTCGCGGGCACCCAGTACATCCCCGAGACCGGCGAGTTCATCAGCCAGTCGATCGGCAACTCGGTTCTGGTCAACTCCGGCCTCGCGTCCAGCCAGAATCTGACCCTCCGCCAGCGTCAGGCCGGCGATCAGGTCACCGCCTCGACCAGCGCCAACTCCGGAAACGCCTGGGACCTGGCCGGGCGGGCGCGGGCCACGGGCAACCAGGCGGTGCTCTACAATCAGGGCGGCTCGGCCGTCGTGACGACCGACCAGTCCAACCTGTCCCGGATCCAGACCGCCAGCCGCGTCACCAGCTACGACTTCGGCGCGGCGACCTCGAACGCCTACGGCACGGGCAATGAGGTCTCGATCGGCAACAACGATCGCTATCTGGAGATCGACAATTCCCAGGTGAACTCCGGCGGGGTCGAGGTCGCCTCGACGTTCGAAGGCACGAACGGCTACGACGCCCATGTCGCTGCGGAGGCCGTCGGCAACTCGGTCACCGGCTACGCCTGCTCCGCCTGCGACGGCACGATGGACGTCACCAACGCCCAGACCAACTCCGGAAGCGTCTCGGCCACCGCCTCCACCACGATCCGCGGCAACGGCCGGTCGGTGACCACCGGAGCCAATGCCATCGGCAACAGCGCGACCTTCTACGTCTCTCGCCCCGGAACCTGACGTAAAGTTCATTTTACACCCGCGCCGGTTCGGGGCGAAGGTGACGACAACCGGCGGCGTCCGCTGGGATCACATCGTCATCTCTGTCCGGCCGCGCCCTCTACGGTGCGCCGACCGTTCCACCGGAGCCTGCATGTCCAACGCCCGTCGCCTTCTTCTCGTCGCCGCCTCCGGGCTGGCGCTCCTTACAGCCATGCCCGCCGTCGCCCAGACGGCCCAGCCTTCCGCCCCCTGGGCCCAGGCGGCAAGCGACATTCCAGCCGATTCGAACGTGCGCTTCGGTGTCCTGCCGAACGGCATGCGCTACGCCATCCTGCGCAACGCCACGCCTCCAGGACAGGCGAGCCTGCGTCTGCGCATCGCCGCCGGTTCGCTGATGGAGAACGACGACCAGCAGGGCCTGGCCCACTTCATGGAGCATATGGCCTTCAACGGGACGACCAACATCCCGGAGAATGACCTGCTGCGCATCCTTGAGCGTCTGGGTCTGGCCTTCGGCGCCGACACCAACGCCGCCACCAGCTGGGATCAGACCTTCTACCAGCTGGAACTGCCGCGCACGAACGACGAGACGGTCGATACGGCCCTGCGGATCATGCGCGAACAGGTGTCCGAAGCCCTGATGGACCCGGAAGCCATCGACGATGAGCGTAACGTCATCGTCGGCGAGGAGCGGACCCGCAACACGCCCGGACTGCGCTCGGCCAAGGCCCAGTTCGCCCTGCTCGCTCCGGGTCAGCGGATCTCGCAGCGGTTCCCGATCGGTGATCTGGATATCATCCGCACCGCGCCCCGCGATCGCTTCGTCGAGTTCTACAACAGCTACTACAGGCCTTCACGCGCCACCATGTTGGCCGTCGGCGACTTCGATGTGGATCAGATGGAGGCCAAGATCCGCGGCGCCTTCGAAAGCTGGCAGCCCAAGGCCGCCGATGGTCCGGAACCGGATCTGGGCCAGCTCGCGCCTCGTGGTCCGGAGACCCGTATCCTGGTCGAACCGGGTGTCCAGTCGTCGATCCAGCTGAACTGGACGCGCGCCCCTGACCTCGACCCCGACACCGTCGCCGAGCGCCAGTCGCGCATTCTGCGCAGCCTCGGTCTGTCGGTGCTGAACCGTCGCCTCGGCGAACTGGCGCGGGCCGACAATCCGCCGTTCATCGGCGCCGGCGCGTCCAGCTCCACCCTGTTCGACAGTCTGGAGATCGGCGGCGTCCAGGCCTCCTTCAACCCGGGCGGCCTGCAGCGGGCGCTGGAGACCATCGAACAGGAAACCCGTCGTCTGCAGGAATACGGCGTGACCGAGGCCGAGCTGCAGCGCGAGATCACCGACAACCGCACCAGCCTGGAGAACGCCGTCGCCGCCGCTGCGACCCGGACGACGCCCGCCCTGGTCAACGGTCTGCTTTCCGCGACCAATGACGACCGCGTCTTCTCCTCGCCCCAGACCAATCTCGACATCTTCAACGCCGCCGTCCAAGGCCTGACGCCCGCAGCCGTCGATACGGCGGTCAAGGCGGCCTTCGAAGGTCAGGGCCCGCTGGTCCTGGTGGTCACGCCGGAGCCGATCGAGGGCGGCGAGGCCGGGGTCACGGCCCTGCTCGAGGCCTCCCAGGCCACGCCGGTCATCGCCCGTGCGGTCCAGGCCGCTCTGGAATGGCCCTATGCCGAGTTCGGCGCAGCGGCCCAACCCACAGCCCGGCGCGAGATCGCAGACATCGGCGCCACCGTCGTGACCTTCGCCAACGGCACGACCCTGACGGTCAAGCCGACCGCCTTCCGCGACGAACAGATCCTGGTCAGCGTCCGCGCCGGTCTCGGCGAGCTCGGCCTGCCGACCGACCGGCAGGACCCGCAAACTCTCTCGTCATTCGTGTTCACGGCAGGCGGTCTGGGCAAGCTGACGGCGGATGAGCTGACCCGCGTGCTCAGCGGCCGCATCTATGGCGCCAACTTCTCGGTGGACGGCGACGCCTACCAGCTGTCAGGCGCCACCCGGCCCCAGGATCTGGCGCTCGAGATGCAGGTTCTGACCGCCTATCTGACCGACCCGGGCCTGCGTCCCGCCCCGTTCGAGCAGATCAAGGCTCTGTTCCCGCAGATCATCGCCCAGCAGATGGCTACGCCTGCCGGAGCATTCGCTATCCAGTCCTCGGGCCTCCTGGCCTCGGGCGACCCGCGCCAGACCTTCCCGACCGCCCAGGACATCGGCGGCTGGACCATGGACCAGCTCAAGTCCGGCCTGACCACGGGGCTCGGACAGGGTCCGGTCGACGTCGTCATGGTCGGCGACGTCACGGTGGACGACGCGATCGCGGCGGTCGGTTCGACGCTCGCCGCCCTGCCCGCCCGCCCGGCCCTGCCGACCCCGGCCGCCGGTGCCGATGTGCTGCGCTTCCCCGCCGGCACGGCCACGCCGGTCGTGCTGCGTCACACCGGGCCGGCCGAACAGGCCCTGGGCTATGTCGCCTGGCCCACGGTCGATGCGGTCGGCGATCGGACCGAGGCGCGCCTCGCCAATCTGCTGGCGGCCGTCATGGAACTGCGGGTTCTCGACGAAATCCGCGAGAAGCAGGCCCTGGCCTATTCGCCGGGCGTCGGCGCCTCGTCTTCGGATGTCTACGCGGGTTACGGCTCCATCTCCGTCACCGCCCAGACGACGCCGGAGAACCAGGCGAAGCTGTTCGAGGCTGTCGACGTCATCGCCGCCTCGCTGCGCGACACGCCGATCACCGAGGACGAGCTGACCCGGGCCCGCGCGCCCCAGGTAGAGGCCCTGCGCCGCAGCCAGGCAGGCAACGACTACTGGCTGGGCCAGCTCAACGATGTCGCAAGCGATGCGGACGCCGTGACCCAGATCACGACCCACATCTCTGACATCGAGGGCTTCACGCCGGCCGACATCCAGGCCGCCGCCCAACGCTGGCTCGTCGACGCCAAGGCCTGGCGAGCGTCGGTGATCTCGTCGAACGCTCCGGCGCAGTAGGACGAAAGAAGGCCCCGGGGCTTGCGCTCCGGGGCCAGGTTTTCACTCAGGATCGCCGGCGATGACCGACGATTGAACTATGCGCCCAGGACGATGCGCCCGGCGTGAACGGCGCGTTGTCCGCCGTTCACGTGGCGCGGGCGGCCACTAGAAGACCCGTCCGCCGACCCCGCCGTCCAGCATCATGGTCGCACCGACGATGGAGGCACCGGCCTGCTGCACGACCTCCTCGCGGTATTCGGTATAGACTTCCTCGCGGACCCAGGTGACCACCTTCACGCCTGCGCCGTAGCGGCGCAGCAGGGACCGCTCGTTGCAGTCGCGTTCCGGCCGCTGGACCCGGCAGGTGATCCCGCCGGACCGGTCGCGCCACAGGGCGTTGCCCTTCTCGCAGGCGAAGGTTTCGCCACCCTGGCCGCCGACTCCGCCGCCGCCATAGCTCGTCTGGTTCGACCACTCTGACCAGGTGACCTGCAGGTGGGTGCCGGCGATGCAGCGGAACAGTTCACCCTCGTAGCTGTCGGCGATGTCGCGGTCCGGAATGACCTGGGACGCCGGATGCGGGATGTCGCGATCGTCGATGCAGAAGGCCTGGATGACGACGCGCTTTTCCCAGCGGCGGCGGGCTTCGTAAGGCACGCGGACGACCTGGGACACCGCCCCGGCCTCGACGTTCAGGTTCTGGATAACCGTGGGATAGGGTTGTTCGACACTGAAATAGGCCGAACCGCCGGCACCACCGCGCAGGTTGCCGTAGCCGCCCGCGCGGGCGTTGACGCCGGCGCGCGCCGCTGCCGAAGCATTGGAGTTGGCGTTCGCATTGATGTTGACGTTGACGTTGATGTCGCCCGGCGTCGGATAGTCCGGCGGGCCCGGATGGGTGCAGCAATCCGGCGGGGGCGGCGGAGGGGGCGGAGGCGGAGGCGGCTGGCAGCCCGTGTCGCACGGCGGCGGCGGCGGCTGGCAGCCCGAGTTGCACTGCATCGAGCCGGCGGCGCTCGCCAGGCTCCAGAGGCCGGCGGCGCCCACGAGGGCCGGCAACCAGGTCTTGATCCGCACCCGCATGGGCTGGGCTCCTGCAAACAACATGCGGCGTCGCGCGGGGCGCGGGCCGGTTCAGCCTGACATCTGGCGGCAAAGGTCTTTCGTTTCCGTTAGCCACATGCCTCGCCCTACCGCTCGCGGCGCGGCCGCTCGCTTCTTGAAGGCGGTTCGAAGCTGGCCCACGCCTTGCGCCGCGCCTGTCGAAGGCGAGGGCGATGTTCCATCCCGGCACGCAAAATCTGATCGACGACTGGGCGGCCCTGCCCGAGGCCGGCCGGATTCCCGCGCGCGCCGCGTTCGAGCCGCTGCGGATGGGCCGGCTGGTCCCGCAACTGTTCACCGCCGACCGCGCCAGCGAGGGTGCGACCTTCCGGCTGGCCGGGGCCTGGATCGAGACCCTGCACGGCCGTCCCATGCGGGGCGTGCCGTGGCTGGAGCTGTGGGCTCCGGAGAGCCGACCGCTGGTGGCGAGCGCCGTGGTTCAGGCCTTTCGTGAGGCGCGTCCCGTGGTCATGGTCGCCGAGGCTGCGCGCCTGAGGGGGGTGCTGGAAATCGTCATCGCCCCAATGCGCCGGGCGGACGGCACGGCGGATCGCCTGATCGGCCTCTACCAGCCCGTGGCCGAACAGGAGCGCCGCAAGGAGGCGGTCGGGCCGCTGACCGCCCGACTGTCGATCGGCGTCGGAACGCCCAGTCGCGCGCCGCTGACGCTCGCGGCGCTGGACGGCCGCCGGATCGCCTGATCACGCCCGCTCCCCCAAGAGAGGAGCTATTCTGCGGCTTTCAACTCCGCCGCATACCGCTTCCAGTTCTGCACATAGTGCTGCGCCGACATCGTCAGGGCGGCGATCTGGCTCGCGTCCAGTTCGCGGACGACCTTTCCAGGCTGGCCCATGACGAGGGAGCCGTCGGGGATGACCTTGCCCTCGGGGATCAGGGCGTTCGCGCCGATCAGACAGTTCTTTCCGATCTGCGCACGATTGAGGATCACCGCCCCTATGCCGATCAGGCTGTTGTCCCCGACGGTGCACCCGTGAAGCATGACCTTGTGCCCCACGGTCACGTCCCGCCCGATGGTCAGGGGCGAGCCGGGGTCGGAATGCAGGACGCTGCCGTCCTGGATGTTGGTGTTCTCACCGATGGTAATCGGATCGTTGTCTCCACGGACGGTCGCCCCGAACCAGACGCTGGCGCCCGAACCGAGAATCACGTTCCCTAGGACGACAGCATTATCCGCGATCCAGTATTCGCCCTTCGGCGGAAGCTGCGGTTTCTTGTCCGCCAGCGAATAGATCGTCATCGAAACATCACCTTATTCTCAAGCAAATGAGGGCTTTAACCCTTCGCTAACCACGATAGCATCATTCTGTTGATGCGATTCGAGGTCGCCATTTCGGCCCCGAGTCCGTAACCGGATCAATCCCGGTCCGGTCAGAGCCTTGGGGGCGTGCGTGACGCGTTCGGGTATGCGGCGGGTTCTCCCGCTGGATGTGGGATACATCATCGACCCCGGATGCCGCTTCTGCGACTCCCCTTTCCTCCCCACCCTCGTTCGAGGCGATGCTTTCGCAGCATCGCCTTTTTTCATGCCCTGGAGGCACTGATGGCCAAGCGCGCAACCCTGAAGCGTCAAACCCGCGATGGAGGAGCCTTCGACGGCCCCGACTATGGCCAGGATGCGAAAATCCGCCGCCTGCCCACCCCGCAGAGTCGGGGCGCCTGGTCGCCGCATCCGTCCAATGACGATCGCGAGCAGGGTTATCTGAAGACCCTGAAACCGAAGTCCGAAGGCCAGGCCGCGCTGCTGAACGCTATCGACACCTCCAACCTGTGCGTGGCCCTGGGTCCGGCAGGCACGGGCAAGACCTATCTGGCGGTCGCCAAGGCGGTCGAGGCGCTGGAAGCGGGCAAGGTCGGACGCATCGTCCTGTCGCGCCCGGCCGTCGAGGCCGGCGAATCGATCGGCTTCCTGCCCGGCGCCATGGAGGACAAGCTGGCCCCCTATCTGCGGCCCCTCTACGACGCCCTGTCGGACCGGCTGACGATGAAGCGGGTCGGGGCCCTGATGGCCGAAGGCCTGATCGAGATCGCGCCGGTCGGCTATATGCGCGGCCGCACCCTGAACAACGCCTTCATCGTCATCGATGAAGCCCAGAACTGCACCTATGTGCAGCTGAAGATGCTGCTGACGCGGCTGGGCTGGCATTCGACCATGGTCGTCACGGGCGATCCGGGCCAGACCGACCTCCTGCCGTCGCTGTCGGGGCTGGCGGATATCGCGGCCCGTCTGGAGGCCGTGCCGGAGATTTCGGTCGTGCGCCTGGCCGAGGGGGACATCGTCCGTCACCCGCTGGTGGCGAGCATGATCGGGGTTCTCTGACCCTCTCGACCGGACAAGGAAAAGGCCGGCGGATCGCAGGATCCGCCGGCCTTCTTCATTTCAGCGAGGCGTTCAGCGCTTCCTGGCGCCGTCGAGGCTCCAGGCGCCGGGCCCCGAGGTGACGAGGTAGAGGAAGACGAAGCAGAACAGGATCGCCGCATCGCCGCCGTTGACGGCCGGGAACGGGCTGGAGGGGGCGTGGAACATCCAGTAGGCCACAGCCATCATGCCCGACAGGATGAAGGCGGTCGGACGGGTGAACAGGCCCAGAATGATCAGCACGCCCCCGACGGTTTCCAGCACGCTGCCGACGCCGAGGATGGTGGTGAGCGCCTGCTGACCCGGCTCGGCGCCTTCAGGAAAGCCGATCAGCTTGATCAGGCCGTGGCCGAGGAAGAGCAGGCCGGCGACGATGCGAAGGATCGCCAGGGCCTGCGGTTGGTATCTCGATGCGCCGTTGAAGACATTCATGGGTTTCATCCCTTTCTGTGGGTCGCGTTGAAGTGTGCAGCCCGTCTGGCGACGCTAAGCCGGACGGGCCGTTGGACAAGTCGCCTGCTGGTCTCAGGCTGCGTCGACCAGGACGATCTCGGCGTCGTTGACGGCCGTCACCGTGATCGTCGCCTCGTTAGAGATGGCGGCGCCGTCACGGGCGTTCAGGCGGACGCCGTTGACCTCGACCTCGCCGATCGCAGGGACCAGATAGCCGCGCCGGGTCGAGCCCAGAGGATAGGTCGCGCTCTCGCCCGCCTTCAGGGTCGCGCCGACGATGCGGGCGTCGGTCCGGATCGGCAGGGCGTCGTCATCGCCGTCGAAACCGGACGCCAGAACCACGAACTGTCCGGCGCGGTCGCCCTTGGGAAAGGGTTTGGCGCCCCAGGCCGGCGCCTCGCCGCGTTTGGTCGGTTCGATCCAGATCTGGAAGATGCGGGTCAGGGTCGACTCGGCATTGTATTCCGCGTGACGGATGCCGGTGCCCGCGCTCATTACCTGGACGTCGCCGGCTTCGGTGCGGCCCTTGTTGCCCAGGCTGTCCTCGTGGGTGATCGCGCCTTCGCGGACGTAGGTGATGATCTCCATGTCCGAGTGAGGATGCGGCGGGAAGCCCGTGCCGGCGGCGATCTCGTCGTCGTTCCAGACGCGCAGATTGCCCCAGCTCATGCGCGCCGGGTCATAGTAGTTGGCGAAGGAGAAATGGTGTTTGGCGTTCAGCCAGCCGTGGTTGGCGCCACCCAGGCTTTCGAACGGTCTGCGCTCGATCATTGAAGTCTCTCCGGCCGCAGGACGTCCCGCGGCGCTGTTGCTCGGACGATAACATAGGTGTCCGGGAGAGAACTGCAACAGTGCTAGTATCAGAAAAGACCCCTCCCTCTCCGGGCGGGAGAGGGAGGGGCAGAGGGTCAGTCGTCAGTGACCCAGGTCATAGATCCCGGTGATGTCGATCCGCACGGTCATCTCGCCGGCCGCGACCGGGGTCGAGGCATCGGCGGACTCCATCCGGGCCATGGCGTAGACCGGCATCGGCGGCTGCGGCGAGTAGCCGCCGCCTTCATTCAGCGAGCGGATGCCGCCCAGTTCGACGCCCAGGGCCTGGGCATAGAGACGCGCCTTGTCCTGGAGAGCGCGGACGGCAAGGATGCGGGCCTGATCCTCGGCGGCCTTGGGGTCCTTCAGGCCGAAAGCGATGCCGTTGATCTGGTTGACGCCGGCCCCGACCACGGCGTCCGCCGTCGTGCCGACCTTCGTCAGATCGTTGATGATCACCGTGACCTGGTTGGACGCCTGATAGCCGCGCAGGCGGGGCGGCTGGTTCTCGACATAGTCGTACTGGGCCGAGAGGTTCAGGCCCGAGGTCTGGATGTCGCGGTCGGCGATGCCGGCGCGGCTGAGGGCGGCGAAAACCTCCTGCATGCGGCGGGCGTTGTCGGCCATGGCGGCCCGGGCCGTCGGGGCCTCGGTCTGGACGCCGAAGGTGATGGTCGCCATGTCCGGGGCGACGCGGACTTCCCCAAAGGCGGACAGGTTGAGGGCGGGCCGGGCGGCCATGGCGTGCACCTGCATCGGGGCGGTCGGAACGGACTGCGCGAGGGCGGCGGGCGCGGCGAAGGCCGTCAGGGCGGCGCCCAGCATCAGGGCCTTGAAGGTGCGGGTCATGGAAGAATCCTCATCGAGAACGAAACCTGGGACGGCCCCCGTTCTCTGCGCAGGCCGTGGCCGAACCTTGGCGGCGCCCGCCTGAACGCCGGGGCCGGCCGATCTGGCAGGATCCGTTCACCTGAATGAATTCGTCGACAGGCTCCGGCCTCTTTCCCGGCCTTCGTCGCCCTGCTAGGCCGGACCTCCGCCCGAGGCCGTGCGGTTTGGGGGCGCGTAGCTCAATGGTTAGAGCCGACCGCTCATAACGGTCTGGTTGGGGGTTCGAGTCCCTCCGCGCCTACCACCCGCTTCAAAATACCCCTTATAATCATTTAGTTAAAAAGAATAGACAGCAGGGGTTAGACTCGGCCTGTTCTCGTTTCGGCCCGCAGCAGCCCGTCTCGCCGCGCAACCCAGCGGAAGCGTGAACTGGACGCGCAACTTGACGCTTCACAACCATAGCTGCACTAATGAGTTTCCAAATCAGCTTTGGTTGTGCTCGGCAGAGAGCGCCAATTTCGTGAGGCCTGTATGACCGATGTTCTTCCCCCAATTCTGGTGACCGGCCAACGTCGCCAGATCGCAGCAATGCACTTCCCCGGCCGTATGAACTCTCCATCCGGGGAACAGCCTATCGAGGTGTCCGGCGAGGGCGATCCGGAGGATCCTCCGATCTATGACCGGTGCGCGGATCCGGCGCAGCAGGTCGATTGGAACGCGGATGCAGCGGCAGCCGAAGCTTTGCGGCGTTTTCAAAACAGCGCTGGCGATCCGCTACTCGACAATCGAGAGCGCTCCATGGTCCTGATACGCAATCCGGTTACTGGGATGGTCACTGCGGAGAATCTCGAAGTTGGCGTTCCTGGGGCTGGCGAAGTCCCGTTCAACGTGGATGGCTTTGGCTGGGCGAACGTTGTCGGCCTTATCCACTCCCACCCAGGAAGTAGGTCGTTTCCGAGTTCAGCGGACCTGTACAACTATCCCGTTTGGCAAGGACTGGTCACTCAGGCGGGGGGAAGCCAAGGTCTAAGATTATACATAGTTGGCGCGGGAAATGACGGACCTGGAACGCCGGATAGGCTAATGATCAGGGTGTATAACCAAACCAACATCGCCAGCGGCGAACAAGGCCAAGCTGGACCTGAGGTCAACCAAAATGCGCTCCCGTGCAATGTTTAGGGCAATTCTCGTAGGTGCAACGCTCGTGACGACTTCGGCGTCGTCATCGATCGCCGGTGACAGCAGCTACCGGGTGCAGTTATTTGGCGGGGTTCCTCCGCTGGCGGGGTTTGAGATTGAACCTTCGCATAGTGACACATGGGAAGCCGTTGGCTTCTACGCAGTTGTGCATGCCACTGTTCGACTGCCCGACGGTCTGCCGTGGATCGAGTATGTTGCACGTCGTGAGTATCGAGATGAAACGGGACAGACTGCTGTGTTCTGGGCATCATCGATCACTTGCCCCAGTGTTCGGAATCTTTTGGCGTGGCTGACCGAGTTGTCGCCGCCCCGCATCGAAATCGCTGGCGTAACTCCGAGAAATGTGATGCCCGATGGCGCCCGACCGAGAACCTACATGGCCGACGGTGACGTGGTCACCATCTGGGGACGCGGTACCCAACCTGACAACGCAGCAGCGACATCCGTCGAGGTCAAAAGCAATGCTGGAGCGGTCGCCTCGTTTGGCCGCGCGGCGCGCTCTAGCTTGGCGTCCTGCTGGACAGGCACCGAGCCGCCGGTTGACGGGCCTGTCGTTTAACGATTTCCAGCATGGGGGCTGCGCGTTCCCGCGCCAGCCTGATGGACAGCCATTTCCTAGGCAAACCGTTCCGAAACAATAGATCCGGCTTGCCCGGTTCGCCGGAGCGGGCTTTCGTCGTTTCAGTCGGCCTTCTCTGCAGCAGGCTGCGCTCACGTGGACACGAATGTTGGCCAGCTGCAGATCGGCAGAGACGTGGAACTGGCTCAGGCAGCGGCACCTGCGAGGCTGCTAAGTGGTCGATTGCACGGCGCTGAGCAGTCCCGGACACCCCCGACCCCGGCCTCGCGCCGGGGGCTTTTTGCGTTTTGGAAGGTCCGAAAGGTTAGACATCGGGCCAACTCGTCAATGGTGGCCTATAGGCGGCCAGAACGGTTAGACACCGGTTGCGCCTTGATTTCACAAGGGGAGCTCAGGCCCTCCGCGCCTACCACGGCTCACCGCCGCCAGCGATCCTCGCCCCGGATCCGGCCGCCGTCGACATAGCGGCCATTGGAGTCGTACCAGCCGTCGCCCTGCTGGAAGCGCCCATAGTTGTCCGGCATGTAGGCATAGTCGTCGTAGGGGTCGCCATAGGCTCCGTCCATCTCGTCCCACCAGTCGCGCGGGTAGGCGGTGAACTGGCATTCGTAGCCCTGGTCGGGACGCTGGTACCATTGGGGCGCATAGCGGTCGCGGTAGCGAGCCTCCCAGCGCGGCCGGCACAGCTCATCGGACCAGACGCGGTTACCCGAGGCGTCGAGGGTCGCGCGATACTCGCGGTCGAAGACCTCGCGCATGCCGACGAAAGTGTTGTTGGTGACGACAGCCCGGCCGGACTGGACCGCCACCCCGACCGAGCCGGCGCGGATGCGGGTGTCCGTCAGCGTCAGTTCGCCGTTGTAGAGAACCGCGCCCTTGTCGGCCCGGCAGATCTTCGACCCCGAGACCGTGACAGAGGCTCCTTCGACCGCCACGCCCTCGGAGAAGCCGCAGATCCTGGTGTTGACGACCTCGACCCGGCCGTAGTCACGGCGCGACCGTACCGCCAGACCGATGGAGCGCGGGCCGAAATTGTTCGGCGTCTCGGTCCCGCTGACGGTCACCGAATCGATGCGCGACGGATCGGCGTTTCCGGGCACGATCTCGATGCCGGACTGGGATCCGGAGATGACCGTCTCCCACAGGTTCAGGGTCGCGTCGTCGGCGACGATGGCCGGGGCGATGGTCTGGGCGTCGATGATGGTGTCGCGCAGGTCGACCTCGCCTCCGTCGGCGTAGATGGCCGCCTCGTCGCCCGCATGACGGATGCCGAGCCGGTTGGCGACGATCTGGCCGCCGTAGCTGACGATACAGGCCGCGTCACCGCCGCGCGGCGAGGCCAGGACGACGTCGCGCAGTTCCAGCCGCACGCCGGACGCGACCGTGATGCAGGGCAGACCGTCGGGAGCCTGGAGCGTGATGGGCGATCCTTCGTTCCAGCGACGCGGATCGAAGCCGCCCTCACCGATGATGGTCATGGGCTTGTCGATGTTCAGCCAGCCGACACAGGCGCCGGCGCGGGCGCGGATGACGAGGGTGCCTCCGGGTCGCACGCGCTGGACCGCCGCTTCGACACCGCCGGTGCCGGGGTTGCCGCCGCAGTCCACCAGGACGATCTCCTCGCCACCGGGGATGATCGGGCCGCCGTAGGGGGGCTGATAGCCGGGCCGTCCGTCGGGGCGGTGCGCGCCGTAGTTCCAGCGGCGCGGCGGGATCTGGCGGCGGCTCTGGCTCGCGGGCGGATCCAGCAGCAGGCCGAAGTTCGGGCGGGTCTGGCTTTCGACCCGGGCAGCGGTCTGGGCCTGAACCTCGGGGGCCGAGACTATCAGTCCGGCGGCGACGGCCAGGGCGGAAACGGCGATGGTCAGACGGCTGAAGGTTTGGGTCTTCATCGGATCAGCCCCTCCTTAGCGGCGCTGCGAACGGGAAACCTGGGCCAGGACGGCCTGCAGGCGGGAGGCGGACGGGCCGAAGCCGGCCAGAGCCGAATCGATACGGAAGGCCACGGCCTCCGCTTTGTCCTGATCCGCCACCCCGGCGACGCCGAGCGCGAAATAGGTCGACATGGCGAACTTGGCCTCGGGCGAGCCCTGCTTGTCGGCCTGCTGGTACCAGTGGAAGGCGCGGGCGTAGTCGGGCGGAACCCCGATGCCCTCGGAATACATGACCGCCAGCACCAGCTGGGCCTCGGATGAGCCGTTCACCGCCGCCAACTGGATGGCGCGGACCATCTCCAGATAGGAGAGGCGCGACTCCATATTGTGGCCGAGCATGGCCTCCAGCGACTGGATCTGACGGGCCGACAGGTCATTCGGAGCGTTCACCACCTCCTCGGTCACACCGAGGTAGCGCAGGGCGCGACCGACGTGAACGAAGGGCAGTTCGGTCATCCGGCCCAGCGCATACTCATAGGCGTCGCCACGCGGACGGCTCTCGTCCGAGAAGGGCACGCCCGAGGCCGGGGCCTCGTTCGGATAGAATTCGAACGGCGGCACCCACTGGCGCGCCTTGGCCTCGACGAAGGCCCCGTAGCGGGACCGGCCCGGCGAGGACCGTTCGAAGTCCTTCAGCAGGACATAGGCGCCGACATCGCCCGTCTGGACCGCAAGGTAGTTGTACAGGTAGGCGTCGACGTCGTTCCGCGGGAACAGGCTGACGGCGGCGTAGTAGCCGGCGCGACGCCGGTCGGGCTGACCGCCGGCGTTCCGGCCCCAGGCCTCGCGCGCCTGGGCGTTGTCCTGCGGCTCGCCGAACGGGCCGTAGAGAGCGTCATGCAGCCGCGCCAGGGCGCGGAAGCCGTCGGCGTCCTGGGTCGAAAGGACATAGATGATGCGGTTACGGACCTCGGACTGCTCCTCCATCGTCATGCGCGACAGCTGGTCGTCCAGCCGTTGGTAGGCGACATGGCGTTCCCAGGCCCGACAGTCGTCGTAGCGGGAGACATTGCGGAAGCCGCCGAAGATGCCGCTGCGGTCCGCCCTGTTGATCGGGGCGTAGCCTTCGTCATTGGCCAGGGCCAGGCCGGTCCAGACCGCGCTCTCGATCGGGTCCTCGATATTCTTGTCGGTGGCCCGCAACGCCGCATAGCGGGTGCCGAGTTCGAGCTGGGCAAAGAAGTCGCCGCGGAAGGCCGCCCGTCGCAACTGGCGCAGGCCCGTTTCCTGGGCGTTGAATTCCGAGCCGGTGACCGACTGTGGCCGGGGGCAGGCGTTGGCGGCGGCGTTGTCGGCTCGCCGCCACAGGCCCGGGCCCGAATCGCTGCAGCTGGCGACGGTGCCGGCGGTCACCGCCAGGGCGACGATGACGGCGACGGCCGTGACGGGACCCCGCAGGCGGGAGCCTTGCGAGCGGTCGTCCCTGGCGTCGCGGTCGCGCATTCCCTCACCCGTTCCCCACGCAGCCAACTGGCGGCCCGACGTTAACCATTTCCCAAACCAGCGGTCTGGTCCAGTGAACTTCCGATCATGGTTAACGCTGTTTTACGACAAAGCGTTGCCGCAAGCAGACCGGAATCTTGTCCGGTCACGCTTAGTCTCGGGAAAACAGGGGCTTGCTTCCAAGAGGAAGCGTCTCGCTCGCCTTGGGCCAGACCACAGCCTATATGCGCCCCTCGCCAGTCGAAACTCCGGAGCCCCCATGTCCTACGTCGCCCGCGACGACCGTCCCGCCGACAAGGCCGCCCGCTACGCGGAGGTCGAGGCCGAGATCCTGGCGGTGCTGGAAGGCGAACCGAACGTGACCGCGCGCATGGCGACGGTGTCGTCGATGCTGGCTGATGCTTTCGAGGACTATTTCTGGACCGGCTTCTACGTCGTCGATCCGGAGACGGAGCGGGAGCTGGTGGTCGGTCCCTATCAGGGCACCCTGGGCTGCCTGCGAATCGCCTTCGGACGCGGGGTCTGCGGGACGGCGGCGGAGACGAAGGCGACCCAACTGGTCGAGGATGTCCACGCCTTCCCCGGCCATATCGCCTGTGACGGCCGGTCCGAGAGCGAAATCGTGGTTCCGGTGCTCGACGCATCGGGCGAGTTGATCGCCGTGTTCGACGTGGACGCGACCCGCAAGGCGGCTTTCGACGGCGTGGACGCCGAGGCGCTGGAACGGTTGCTGGCCAGGGTGTTCGCCCGCTAAGCCTTCCCATAAGGATCGGGATCGACTTCGGCGGAACCAGGATCGAGGCCGTCGATCTGGACCCCCACGGCCAAGGAGACCCCTCATGACCTCTCGCACCCTCGTCGTCACCGGCGGCCATGGCAGTCTCGGCAGGGCCGTCGTCGAGGCGGCGCTGGCCGACGGACTGAACGTCGCCCTCATCGACCATGCGACCGGCGAGGCCGCGCCTGACGGGGCGCTGGAGATCGGCGGCGTGGATCTGACCGACGCGGGCGGGACCGAGACGGCCATGGCCCAGGTGGTCGGGCGGTTCGGCGGCATCGACGCCCTGCTGAACATCGCCGGCGGATTTGTGTGGCAGACGACGGAAGACGCCGCGCCGGCGTGGGACCGGATGTTCGCGCTGAACCTGACCACCGCCCTCAACGCTTCGCGCGCCGCCCTGCCCCACCTGAAGGCCTCGGCCGAGGGGCGGATCATCAATGTCGGCGCCAATGGCGCGCTGAAGGCGGCGGCGGGTATGGGCGCCTACGGCGCGTCCAAGTCGGCGGTGCACCGGCTGACCGAGGCGCTCGCCGAGGAACTGAAAGAGACCTCGGTGACCGTCAACGCCGTCCTGCCGTCCATTCTGGATACGCCCCAGAACCGAAAGGACATGCCCGACACCGATCCGGCCCGCTGGGTCCAGCCGTCCGATCTGGCCGAGGTGATGCTATTCCTCGCCTCGCCGGCGTCGCGCGCGATCACGGGAGCCCTGATCCCCGTCACCGGTCGCGTCTGAACATGGACACCCCCCGCAGCCTGCTGTTCCTGCCCGCCTCCAATGCCCGCGCCGTCGAAAAGGCGCGCGGCCTGAACTGCGACCTCGCCGTGCTGGACCTCGAGGACGCGGTCGCTCCGGAGATGAAGGCCGGGGCGCGGGCGGCGGCGGTCGCTGCGCTGAAGGCCGGCGGTTTCAGGGGCGCGGTCGGGGTGCGGGTCAATGCACTGGGGACAGACTGGGGCGAAGCCGATCTGGAAGCGCTCTCCGGCCTGCCTCTGGCCTGGATCGTCGCGCCCAAGATCGAGGACCCCGGCCTGATCGACGCCTATGATGCGCGGATGGATGAAGGCGTGCGGCTCTGCGCCATGATCGAGACGCCACGGGCCCTGCTCGATCTCCAGTCTATCGCAGGCGCGGGAGGGCCGCTGAGGGCGCTCATGCTCGGGGTCAACGACCTGGCGGCCACCCTGGGGACCGGGCCCTCGAAGGACCGTGAACCGCTGAAGCCCTGGCTGGCGGCGACCGTGGCGGCGGCGCGGGCCAATGGTCTGGCGGCCATCGACGGAGTGTTCAACGGGTTGAGCGATCCGGAAGGCCTGGCGGCCGAATGCGCGCAGGGTCGGCTCTACGGCTTCGACGGCAAGAGCCTGATCCATCCGAACCAGATCGAGGCGGCGCACGCGGCTTTTTCTCCGACCCCGGAGGAGATCGCCCAGGCACAGGCCGTCGTCGACGCCTTCGCTGCTCCGGAGGCGGGCGGATCGGGCGCGATCCGGGTCGACGGCGCCATGGTCGAGCGGCTTCATCTCGCACGCGCACAGGCCCTGCTGGCGCGCGCCGCCCCGAGCCGATAGACCAATAGCCGAGCACGGCGAAAGCGTAACGGTTGCAACACCCTGTCCCTCTCAGCACGGATGTGCCCGGCGGTTCGCCCCGGCGGGCCTGGGTATGTTCGCCGGGCATCCTCGACGTTCCGTTCCTGCGAACCTTCCTGCCCGAGCTTGATCTGAAGGCCAGCCCGTTCGCGACCGTCGACGCCATAGTGGGCTGGGGCCTGAAGCCGTCGTCCAACGTCGGCCGCAAGCGCGCCGAAAGTCGGAACCTCCCCTATCTGGCGCTCGAGGACGGGTTCCTGCGCTCCATCGGACTGGGCGAAACCGGGTCGGCGTCGCTGAGCCTGATCGTCGACGACATCGGGATCTATTACGATGCGACCCGGCCCAGCCGGCTGGAACGGCTGATCGAGACGGCCCCGGACTGGTGCGACGCCGCGATGCGCGCGCGGTCGGCGGCGCTGATCGACAAGGTGGTGGTCTCGGGCCTGTCGAAGACCAACATGGGCGGACCGCTTGATCGGTCGATCCTGAAGCCGGGCAAGCGCATCCTGCTTGTCGACCAGACGGCGGGGGACGCCTCGATCGGCAACGGTCTGGCGGGGCCGGAGAGTTTCGCGACCATGGTGCGGACGGCCAGGACGGAGCGGCCCGAGGCCCAGCTGATCGTCAAACGCCACCCCGCCGTGGCGGCGGGCAAGAAGAAGGGCTGTATCACCGATGCGGACCTGAAGGGCGTCACCCTTCTGGACGCCGACGTGCGCCCGGCCGAACTTCTCGCCGAAGTGGACGAGGTCTGGTGCGTGACCTCGGCCCTGGGGTTCGAGGCCCTGCTGCGCCGCCTGCCTGTCCGGTGTTTCGGCGCCTCCTTCTATTCGGGCTGGGGGCTGACGACGGACGAGGTGCATACCGGACGGCGCGGGGTCGCCCGCGATCTGGAAACCGTCGCCGCCGCCGCCCTGATCGCCTATGCCCGCTACGTCGACCCGGTGACGGGTCTGCGCTGCGAGGTCGAGGCGGCGATCGAGCGACTGGTCTCGCTGCGGGATCGCGCCGATCGACTGGCGGGCTACTGGGCCGGCGTCGGGTTTTCGCCCGCCAAGCGGCCTCCGATCCGGCGACTGCTGAATGGCCCGCGCACCACGATGAAATACTTCGCCTCCGCCAGCCGCGCCGCGGCCAGGGCGGAGGAGACCGGCGGTCGGCTGATTTACTGGGCCGGCAAGGAGACGGCGGAGATCGCCGGCGTCGCCGCGACCACCCCCGCGCCGGTGGTGCGGATGGAAGACGGCTTCATCCGCTCGCGCGGTCTCGGCTCGGACTTCTTCGGAGCGCTCAGCGTCGCCCTGGACGACGAGGGCGTCTACTACGATCCGACCGGGCCTTCACGGCTGGAAAGCCTGATCGAGGGCGGCGGCCAGTCCCCGGCGATACTGGCGCGTGCTGACGCCCTTCGCGAACGGGTCGTCGACGCCGGCCTGTCGAAATACAATCTCGAGGGCGACGGACGCCGCCCCAACTGGCCGGGCGGGGCTCGTAAGGTGCTGGTCGTCGGCCAGGTCGAGAACGACAAGTCGATCCTGAAAGGCTGCGGCGACATCCGCACCAACTCGGGGCTCGTGGAGGCTGCGCGCGCGGACTATCCGGACGCCTTCCTGATCTACCGCAATCACCCGGACGTCATGAGCGGCAACCGGCCCGGGATGCTCGACGCCTCGGCGATCCATGCCGTGGACGCGACAGCGGACGATTTCGACATCATCGACTGTCTGGAGGCCTGCGACGTGCTGGCGACCCTGACGTCGCTGTCGGGGTTCGAGGCCCTTTTGCGGGGCAAGACGGTGGCGACCTATGGCCGGCCCTTCTATGGGGGCTGGGGCCTGACGCAGGACCGGATGACCTATGAGCGCCGGACCCGTCGGGCCAGTCTGGACGCGCTCGTGGCCGCAGCACTGATCGAATATCCGATCTACGTCACGCCGGCCGGCTGGCCCTGCGAAGCCGAGGATCTGGTGACCGCCCTGATCGCCGCACGCAACGACCCTCCGCCCGAGGCGCCGCCGCATCAGATCGCGCGTTGGTGGAAGGGCCTTCTCGCCAGTCTCGACCGACGCCCGCCACCGGCCTATTGAAACCAGTCTTGAGGGCGCTCACGTCCCTCAAACACCGAGGCGCCGCGCGCCGATCGACAGGGACGCCAACCGTCCCTCAAGCAGCGAAGCTCCCCGAGCCGAGCGATAGGGACGAAAACAGAGTGTCACACGCCGTCATCGCCGCCACCGGCCTGTTCACCCCCGAACAGTCGATCTCGAACGCCGAACTGGTGGAGGCCTACAACGCCTGGGCCGAGGCCTGGAACACCGACCACGCGCTCCAGATCGCCGAGGGCGACGTCGCCGCCCTGACCCCGTCCTCGGTCGAGTTCATCGAGAAGGCCTCAGGTATCAAGAGCCGGTTCGTGCTCGACAAGGCGGGCGTGCTCGATCCCCGACGGATGGCGCCGCGCATCCCGGAACGGAGCAACGACGAACTTTCGATCATGGCCGAGATGGCGGTGAAGGCCGCACGCCAGGCGATCGAGGCCTGGGGCAAGCCGGTCTCGGAGATCGGCGCCGTCCTGTGCGCCGCGTCCAACATGCCCCGCCCCTACCCGGCCCTCGCCGTTGAGATTCAGCAGGCTCTGGGAATCGACGGCTTCGGCTTCGATATGAACGTGGCCTGTTCCTCGGCGACCTTCGGCATCAAGACGGCGGCCGACTTCATCGCGTCGGGCTCGGTCAAGGCCGTGCTGATGGTGAACCCCGAGGTTTGTTCGGCGCATCTGAACTTCACCGACCGCGACAGCCACTTCATCTTCGGCGACGTCTGCACCGCGGTGATCGTGGAGAGCTCGGACACGGCCGGCCCCGGTGGCTGGGATGTCCTGGGGACGCGGTTGAAGACCGTCTTTTCCAACAACATCCGCAACAATTTCGGCTTCCTGAACCGCTGGGCTCTGGAGACGGACGCGCCTGCGGGGACCGATCGCGCCGCCGGCCAGCAGGACGACAAACTGTTCATCCAGCAGGGCCGCAAGGTGTTCAAGGACGTGGTGCCCATGGTCTCCGACATGATCATCGAACACGCTGGTGATCTGGGCATCGAGCCGACCGGCCTGAAGCGGATGTGGCTGCACCAGGCCAACATCAACATGAACCAGATGATCGGCCGCAAGGTTCTGGGCCGCGATCCTGACGCGGACGAGAACGTCATCATCCTGGACGAATACGCCAACACCTCGTCGGCCGGTTCGATCATCGCCTTCCACCTGCATCAGGACGGCTTCGAGGCCGGCGACACGGGCCTGATCTGCAGTTTCGGCGCGGGCTATTCCGCCGGAACGGTGTTCGTGCAAAAACGGAGCTGATCACCCGGGGAGGTCAGGAATGAAGGGTCTGTCGATTCCAGCACTGCTGGCGGTGTTCGCCCTCGGAGCCTGTGACAACACGACGGCTGAACCCGCGACCGGCGCGACGAGCCCGGCGCCGGTCGCGCCCGAGGTCGCGCATGCAACGTCGGAACCGGATCCGACCCACTGCCTAATCGTCGTGGACGGCAAGATCTATCTCGACGCGCCCTGCCCCGTGGACGACAGCGACCCGACGACGATCACCCTGAACACCGGCACGATCACAGCGCCCCAGGTGTTCGTCTACCTCAACACCTATGAGGGCGTGACCGAGGCCTTCTGGAACGGCGGCCAAGGGGCCTCCCACGCGCAAGAACCGCTCGGGGCCGTCACCCTGTCTGGCCGGTGCTGGACCAGCGCCCGCGTCCAGATCTGCCGACCGGCCTGACGGCTGACGATCAGGGCGTCCCGGGGCCGGAGGCTTCCGGCGGATGGGTCGCCTTCCATTCCATAGCCCGGCGGATCCGGTTTTCGACCGACGGGTGGTCGTAGAACAGGAACTCCTCCAGCGCGCCCGGCGACGGGGCCCGATATTCGGCGGTCTTGATCAGGGCTTTCGACAGCCCGTCGGGCTCATTGGCATGGACCAGCGAGAAGCGGTCGGCGTCGGCCTCTATCGTGCGGACCAGGGTCGACTGGACTGGTGTGGCCAACAGGCCGAGAACGGCCAGGACCGCGCCCAGAACCGGCAGACCCGCCGGATCAGAGATGTCGCCGACCCGGTCTGCGCCCAGGAGGCCTCTGGCCAGCGGATAGAGCCGATCGGTCAGGAAGAAGGCCAGCGCCGCCAGGATGCTGAGGACGCCCACAATCCACAGGGAATGCATGTGGACGTAGTGGCCCATCTCGTGGCCCACGACACCGCGCACCTCGGCGATGTCGGCATTCTGCCTGAACATCACGTCGCTCATCGCGACCCGCGCCGAGCCGAACAGGCCCGAAACATTGGCCGTATAGCGGTCCGACTGTCGGGAGCCGTCATAGATGTAGATCTTGTCTGACGGCGTGCCGGTCTTTTCGGCCAGGGCCACGACCGCGTCGCGCATCGCACCGTCAGGCGCAGGCGTGTAGGTGTTGAATATCGGTTCGATGAAGATCGGGCTGATCAGGAGCGTGAAGACGACAGCTGCAGCCGTCAACGCCGAGGCCCAGGCCCACCAAAGGCGACGCGCCCGGCGGATCAGCAAATAGATGCCCATGATCAGCACTGCGGTAAAGACGGTGGAGATGGCCGCACCGATGGCGGCCTCGGTCAGCCAGCCCACGAGAGACTGTTCGGTCAGGCCATAGTGTTTCTCGCGATACCAGCTGGCATACATCTCCCACGGCAGGGTCAGCACCCAGCTGAGCGCCAGATAAACCAGACCGACCACGAAGGACGCGAGCTTCGGCCTACGGCGACGTCGCTCCAGCGAGGATCGAATGGCGACCAGAAGGCCTGTCTTCACCAGGATGAGGGCGACCGCGATTGCGACCAGAAATCCGCCAAGGATCAGCCAGTGGCCCCCTTGCGTATAGGCGATGGCCCGGGCGGTCTCCTCTGGCGACAGGGTGGCGAGGTAGCGGGCAGTTTCGGCTGCGGGATCGAGTGTCGGCATGGGGCCCTCCGTCCGGCGAACAAGCCCCCGACAGCTCAGCTTGTCAGCTTAATTCGCCGACAGGTAGGGGCCGCGATCACGAACTGATGACCCGACGAACATCGGCATGGCTTGCGTCCGTCGGCCGACTCTGGGAGGACGGCGCAACCAGACACCGAGCGGCACGGAGTCCTCCCCGATGAGCCAATCGCCCGCCAAATCTCCCGGCTTTCTGGAAGCCCTCGCGCGCGACGTCGCGATGGTGCTGAAATCGCTTGGCGGTTCGGCGCACCAGAATGTCGTCATCGACTGCGTCGCGGCCCTGAAGCGACAGCGCGGCGAGCCGGTGACCCAGGACCTTCGTCTGGCCGTGGTCGAAGCCTTCGAACGTTATTCGGAATGGTTCACCCGGCCGTTCGGCGACGGGTCGATGCGCTGGGCCCTGGTGGCCGAGCCCGGCTGACGGACCTCCCCGCCCGCACAGCGGACGGGGAGCCGGCATTTTCGATCAGAAGCGGCGCACGTAGCTGACGCCGTAGGTGTCCACTTCACCACCGTTGTCATCGGTGAAGTCGCGACGCGTCCAGTCGGCGCGGACGCCGTTCCGGGCATCGAAGAAGTAGTTGGCGCCGACGCCGTAGTTGACGCTTTCGCCATCCGCCCCGGCGCGGATGCCGGCGGCCTCGGCCTTGATCGAGGTCGTGCCGTAGCCGACGCGACCGAACAGTTCGAAATTCGGCGAGACCGGCAGGATGCCGACAGCATAGGCGGCGGCGTCATAGTCGTGTTCGACCTTGGCGTTCACACCGGCGACGGTGACGTTGTCGTCACGGACGCCGATCGAGGCCTCGCCTTCCACGGCGAAGTTCGGGTGCAGGCGGGCTGTGACCCGGCCGGTGATCGCGCCGAAATCGGCGCCTTCGGCGTCGAGGGCCGTGTAGCCGGCCGATCCCGACCACTGAGGCGTGGAGACGGTCTGAGCCATCGCTGGAACAGCGAACAGTGAAATGGCAGCGGTCGCGAGAATAATGTTACGCATAGTTTCTATAGCTCCTAGATGCGGGACTGTTGTCCCGGCCCCATCCAGCGAGTGCTCAAGTATGAATGCAGCAGGGCCGTTCCAAGGCCAATTCATTACATGATGGAAACTGTGCGCACGGAAGCACAGACAGCGTTATACTCGCCGCTTTGCCGCCCTATTCCATCGCCGACAGCAGGGTCGCGGCCATGGCGTTCAGCGGCGTGGCGATGCCATGGGCTGCGCCGAAGCGGGCGATGACGCCGTTGCGGGCGTCCCACTCCATCGGGCGACCCGCCAGTCGGTCGCCGAGGAGCGAGTTGACGGAGTCGGGCGGGGAGGTCTCCGCCCGCTCCACGACCCAGTCGGGGACGTGGTCGCCCAGGTCCGCGCCGACCGCCCGGCCGACCAGCACGCATTCGCGCACCATGGCCCGCATCAGGTCGGCGACGCCGGCCTCGCGCACCACCCCGCCCGGGAGACCGGTCAGGGCATTGACCGCCCCGGCGCAGTTCAGGGCCAGCTTGGTCCAGGCGACGGTGACGAAGTCGTCCGTGACAGAGGCGTCGATGACGCTTTCGGCGAACAGGGCGACGAAGGCCTCGCCCGTCTCACCGGCCGGGACGATGACGGTCCCGTCGCGGCGGTGCTGGATCCGGCCGGGCGCGCTGCGTTCTGCAGGGATGTCGACAACGACGGGCAGGATCTTCTCCCGCGCGACGAAGGGCGCGAACCGTTCGACATGCTCGACGCCGTTCTGGAGGACGGCGACCCGGGTATCGGGGCCGACCAGGGGTTCCAGCCAAGCCGAGGCGGCTGCGACGTCATAGGCCTTGGTTGCGACGAGGACCCAGTCGGCGGGCTCCTTGATCCTCGACGGGTCGGTGACGACACGCGGACGGGCCTCGATCAGGCGCCCGCCAGGGACCTCGACCACAAGCCGGTCCAGGGACGTCCGGGCGCACAGGGTGACCGACGAGACGAGCGGGCTGTGCGACAGCCAGGCCGCGACCGTTCCGCCGATCGCACCGGGGCCGACGACGGCGATGGAAAGCTTTGCGGCGAAGGGCATAGGCGGGACTTAGGCCCTGCCCCGCCGGCCCGCAACGCGATCACCGATCCTTTTCGCGGGCCTCGCCGCCGCGTGAGACCAGGGCCGCCTGGGCCGCGGCCAGACGGGCGATCGGCACGCGGTAGGGGCTGCAGCTGACATAGGCGAGGCCGACCTCCTCGCAGAAGGCGATCGAGGCGGGGTCGCCGCCGTGCTCGCCGCAGATGCCCATCTTGATGTCGGGGCGCACGGCCCCGCCCCGCTCGGCGGCGATGCGGATCAGGTCGCCGACGCCTTCCTGGTCGAGGCGGACGAAGGGATCGGTCTCGAAGATGCCCTTGTCCATATAGGCCTGCAGGAAGCGGCCCGAGTCGTCGCGCGAGATGCCGAAGGTGGTCTGGGTCAGGTCGTTGGTGCCGAAGGAGAAGAACTCTGCGTGTTCGGCCAGGTCGCCCGCACGCAACGCCGCGCGCGGCAGTTCGATCATAGTGCCGACCAGGTATTGGACGCTGTCCCCGGCCTTCTCGAACACGGCCTTGGCCGTCCGGTCGGTCAGTTCGCGCAGGTATTTCATCTCCAGGCCCATGGCGACCAGGGGGTGCATGATCTCGGGAATGGGGGCCTCGGCGGCGGTCTTCTTGACCTCCAGCGCGGCCTCGAGGATCGCCCGGACCTGCATCTCGTAGATCTCGGGATAGGCGACGCCGAGGCGGCAGCCGCGGTGGCCGAGCATGGGGTTGGTCTCGTGCAGCTCACGGGCCCGGCGCTTCAACTTGGCCGCGTCGATGCCCGAGGTGGCGGCCAGGGCGTCGATGTCCTCGTCGGAGTGCGGGATGAACTCGTGCAGAGGCGGATCGAGCAGGCGGACGGTGACCGGCAGGCCGGCCATGATGGTGAACAGCTCGACGAAGTCCGACTTCTGGAACGGTTCGATCTTGTCGAGCGCCGTGCGGCGACCGGCCTCGTCGTCCGCCAGGATCATCTCGCGCACCGCGGCGATCCGGGCCTCGTCGAAGAACATGTGTTCGGTGCGGCACAGGCCGATGCCCTCGGCGCCGAACCCGCGCGCGGTGCGGGCGTCCAGCGGGGTCTCGGCATTGGCGCGGACCTTGAGGCGGCGGACCTTGTCGGCCCAGGCCATCAGGGTCTGGAAGTCGCCGGTCAGCTCGGGCTCGATCATGGCCACAGCGCCGTCCAGCACCTCGCCCTTCGACCCGTCGATGGTGATGACCTCGCCGGCCTTGAACGTCCGGCCGCGCGCCGTGAAGGTCTGGGCCTGTTCGTCGATGTGGATCTCGCCGGCGCCCGAGACGCAGGGACGCCCCATGCCGCGTGCGACGACGGCCGCGTGGCTGGTCATGCCGCCGCGCGCCGTGACGATGCCGCGCGCCGCGTGCATGCCGTGGATGTCCTCGGGCGAGGTCTCCTCGCGGACCAGGATCACCGCGTCGCCCAGCTGGTTCAGCCGCTCGGCCTCATCGGCGTCGAAACAGATCTTGCCGGTGGCGGCACCGGGCGAGGCCGGGAGACCGGCGGCCACGACCTTGCGGACCGCGTTGGGGTCCAGCGTCGGGTGGAGCAGCTGGTCCAGCGCGGACGGCTCGACGCGGCTGATCGCCTCTTCCTGGGTGATCACGCCCTCGGCGGCGAGGTCGACCGCGATCTTCAGCGCCGACTTGGCGGTGCGCTTGCCGTTGCGGGTCTGGAGCGTCCAGAGCCGGCCCTGTTCGACCGTGAACTCGATGTCCTGCATGTCGCGGTAGTGGCGTTCCAGCGTGCCGACGACGTCGACGAACCGGGCGAAGACCTCGGGCATCGCCTCTTCCATCGAAGGGGCGGTCTCGCCCATCTCCTCGCGGCCGGCCTTGGTCAGGGACTGGGGCGTGCGGATGCCGGCGACGACGTCCTCGCCCTGGGCGTTGATCAGGAACTCGCCGTACAGCTTCGATTCGCCCGTCGAGGGGTTGCGGGTGAAGGCGACGCCGGTGGCCGAGGTCTCGCCCATATTGCCGAAGACCATCGACTGGATGTTGACGGCCGTGCCCCAGCTTTCGGGGATGTCGTGCATGCGGCGATAGAATTTGGCCCGGTCGTTCATCCAGCTGGCGAAGACGGCCGAAACGGCGCCCCACAGCTGTTCATGCGGGTCCTGGGGGAAGGGCCGGCCCAGCTCGCGCTCGACCACGGTCTTGTATTCGGCGACGACCTTTTCCCAGTCGGCGGCCGAAAGGTCGGTGTCGACAGTGACGCCCAGACGATCCTTGTGGTCGTCCAGCACCTCTTCGAAGTCGTCGTGCGAGAGGCCCAGCACCACGTTCGAATACATGGTGATGAAGCGACGGTAGGAATCGAAGGCGAAGCGGCGGTCGCCCGACAGGTTCGCCAGGCCTTCGACGGTCTGGTCGTTGAGACCCAGGTTCAGGACCGTGTCCATCATCCCCGGCATGGAGGCGCGGGCGCCGGATCGCACGGAGACCAGCAGCGGATTGGCCGCATCACCGAAGGTCTTGCCCACGACCGATTCGACGGTCTTCAGACCGGTCGCGACCTGGCCGGCCAGATCGGACGGATAGGCGTTCCCGTTGGAGAAATAGTGGACGCAGGCCTCGGTCGTGATGGTGAAACCGGGGGGCACCGGCAGGCCCAGCTTCGCCATCTCGGCCAGGTTCGCACCCTTGCCGCCCAGCAGGTTCTTCATCGACGCATCGCCGTCGGCGGAACCGCCACCGAAGCCGTACACCCACTGAGTCATCAATAGTCCCCTGAAGCCGTGTCTTGACCGGCGGGTTCACCCCGCTCGCATGCCGCCCTGACTAACGTGCTGCGCGCGCGAAGGCGAGGCCGGGCTGTAACAAAGGGTGATGGGTTGTTTCGGTTCCGTGGGCGAGGCCGGACCCGAAAACACCGTCCGAAGCGTCCGAAGCGACCGGACCGTCCGGGACGGCGTGGGCTGACCCGGTATCATGCGCCCGTTTCGGAGGGTGATGGATATAAAGCGCTTCGTCAGAGCCGGGCGTTGATCCGATTGAGGAAATCGGGGCGTCTGATGATGGGTATGGGCCCTGCCCTTCTCCCCTTGCGGGAGAAGGTGGCCGAGCGAAGCGAGGTCGGATGAGGGGTCACGCGGACATCGAAGGTCAGTGCACGCTCAGCCCATTCCAACCGCCTGTGCGACCCCTCATCCGTCAGCCTCCGGCTGCCACCTTCTCCCGCAAGGGGAGAAGGAAGTCGGCTACCCCGCCACCTGGCCGAAGTCGGCGACCTTGCCCATGACGGCGCGGACCTGGCCCAGCAGTTTCAGGCGGTTGTCGCGTTCCTCGGCCACGTCGGAGTTGACCAGGACGTCGGTGAAGAAGGCGTCCACCGGGGCGCGCAGAGCGGCGAGGGCCGTCATGGCGGCGGCGAAATCCTCGGCGTCCAGAGCGATGTCGACGGCGGTGCGGGCCGCGTCGGCGGCGAAGGCGAGGCGCGCCTCGGCCTCGGGCTGGTTCGGAAGGCCGGTCTGGACCATGCCGGCCGGAACGGCGCCCTTCTTCTCCTCGGCCTTGAGGATGTTGGAGGCGCGCTTGTAGCCGGCCAGCAGGTTGGCGCCGTCGTCGGTGGCGAGGAAGGCGTCCAGCGCCTCCACCCGCCGCACTATGCGCACGAGGTCGTCGTCGCCCAGGGCGAAGACGGCGTCCACGAGGTCGTGGCGCTTGCCCTGGTCGCGGAGGAGGACTTTCAGGCGGTCGGCGAAGAAGGCCAGCAGGTCGTCGGCAAACGCAGATGGCGTCGGCACCGCCGTATAGGTCCAACCCCGTCCATCTTCGTTGCCAGCTCCGAGCGACGAAGCATCGGCGAGAACGAGGACCCCCGCCTCCGCCCTGGAGACGACAGCGGCCCTGCCTGCATAGCTGTCATTGGGCATGAAATCGGTGAACGCCGAAGTGCCTTCGACAGGATATCGGGCCAGATACTTCTGGCCTGCCTGATCCAGGACCGACCCGAATGCGAACTCGACGATCTGACCAAGGGAAACTCGAGCCTCGGACGATTGGATCAGCCGGATCACCCCCAGCGCCGCCCGCCGCAAGGCGAACGGATCCTTCGAGCCCGTAGGCTTCTCGTCGATGGCGAAGAAGCCGACGAGGGTGTCGAGCTTGTCGGCGAGGGCGACGGCGACGGTCAGGGGCGAGGTCGGGACCGTGTCGGCCGGGCCCTGCGGCTTGTAATGGTCGCGGATGGCGTCGGCGATCCGATCCCTTCTCCCCTCGGGGGAGAAGGTGGCAGGCGGAGCCTGACGGATGAGGGGGCTGGTCGAGGCAGACCCGGCGCCGGTCGGGGCGACGGACGCATCCCCCTCATCCGGCCCTGACGGGCCACCTTCTCCCCCGAGGGGAGAAGGAGACAGGCGCGCATAGTAGCCGCCCATGATCCCCTGAAGCTCCGGGAACTCCCCAACCATGCCGCTGGCCAGATCGGCCTTCGACAGACGCGCCGCCTCGAACGCCTCGTCGGGGTTCGCGCCGACCAGCGGGGCGATCTCGCGGGCGAGGGCGGCGATACGTTCGACGCGCTCGGCCATCGTGCCCAGTTTGGCGTGGAAGGTGACGCCGGACAGTTTCGACAGCCAGGCGTCGAAACCGACCTTGCGGTCCTCGTCCCAGAAGAAGCGGGCGTCGTTCAGGCGGGCGGACAGGACGCGGCTGTTGCCGGCGGCCAGGGCCGCGCCGCCGTCGGAGGCCTCGACATTGGCGACGACGAGGAAGTTGGGGGCCAGCTTGCCGGTCGAGGGATCGCGGACGGCGAAATATTTCTGGTGCACCTTCATCGACAGACGCACCACCTCGGGCGGCAGGTCGAGGAACTGCGGGTCCATGTCGCCCAGGATCGGCGTCGGCCACTCGGCGAGGCCGGCGACCTCCTCCAGCAGGCCGTCGTCGTCGACCATCTCCAGACCGCGCGCATGGCAGGCGGCGCGGGCGGCCTCGAGGATCTTCAGCTTGCGGTCGGCGACGTCGAGCAGGACGAAATGCTGTTCCAGCTTCGCGCGGTAGTCGGCGAAATCCTTGACCGCGAACGGTTGGCCCGAACCGAGGAAACGATGCCCCTCGGTCGTGTCGCCGCTCGCAATCGCACCGCCGCCGGGCGACCCATCAGCGATGGCGAACGGCACCACCTGACCGTCGAACAGGCAGACGATCCGCTTCAGCGGCCGCACCCAGCGCAGGGTCGCATCTGCCCAGCGCATCGACTTGGGCCAGGGGAAGTTCCGGACCACATGCTCGACCGTCTCGGCGACCACGGCGGTCGTCTCGACACCCTTCTGGTCGATCACGGCGAACAGGACGCCGTCGCGCTCGGTCAGCTGGTCACGGGTCAGGCCGGTCTTGCGCAGGAAGCCTTCCAGCGCCTGTTCCGGGGCATTGGCGCGCGGGCCCTTCAGCTCTTCCGAGCGGTCCGGGGTCGCGGTCGGCAGGCCTTCGATAACGAGCGTCAGGCGGCGCGGGCCTGCGTATGTGGTCAGGGCGTCCCAGGTGAGGCCGGCGGCCTTCAGCCGTTCAGAGGCCATGCGTTCGAGGTCGCGCGCGGCGCCCCCCTGCATGCGGGCGGGGATCTCTTCCGAGAACAGTTCGAGGAGGAGCTGGGGCATCAGGCGGTTTTCCGCTCTTGTTCGACGTAGGCGAGGGCGCAGGCTTTGCAGAGGTCGCGGATGCGGCCGATGTAGCTCTGCCGTTCGGCGACGGCGATGGCGCCGCGGGCGTCCATCAGGTTGAAGAGGTGGGACGCTTTCAGGACCTGGTCGTAGGCGGGCAGGACCAGCTGCTGGCCCTGGGGTCCCGTCATGGCGAGCAGGCGGGTCGATTCCGCCTCCATGTCCTCGAAGCGGCGCTTCAGGCCTTCGACGTCATAGCCGTGGAAATTGGCTTCCGACTGCTGGCGTTCGTTCTCGAGGAAGACCTCGCCATAGGTCAGGCCGTCCTTGTTGAACTTCAGGTCATAGACGTTGTCGACGCCCTGGACGTACATCGCCAGACGCTCGAGCCCATAGGTCAGCTCGCCCGAGACGACGTCGCACTCGATGCCGCCGACGCCCTGGAAATAGGTGAACTGGGTCACCTCCATGCCGTCGCACCAGACCTCCCAGCCCAGACCCCAGGCGCCCACGGTCGGGTTCTCCCAGTCGTCCTCGACGAAACGGATGTCGTGCAGCTTGGGATCGATGCCGATGGCGTGCAGCGAACCGAGATAGAGCTCCTGCAGGTCCGCCGGGTTCGGCTTCAGAATGACCTGGAACTGGTAGTAGTGCTGAAGCCGGTTGGGGTTCTCGCCATAGCGGCCGTCGCCGGGGCGGCGGCTGGGCTGGACGTAGGCGGCCTTCCACGGCTTCGTCCCGAGCGCGCGCAGGACCGTCGCGGGATGAAGCGTCCCGGCGCCGACCTGTTCGTCATAGGGCTGCAGGATCGCGCAGCCGCGATCACCCCAGTATTTCTGCAGGGTCAGGATCAGGTCCTGGAAGGCGAGCGGTTCGGTCGGTGCGGCCACGGGGGAGTCTTTTGGGCAAGGAGTAAAGGCGGCGGACCCTAGGGCGCGATCCGGAAAAGTGGAACCCGGTTTTCCGGTCGGATCACGCTGCGGCGAAGATTGGGCCCCTGAATTCACGCCAAAGGCCGGGACTCAAGGTCCGGCAGTCGCCGCATCGCCGCCCAACACTGTCGCCTCGATCCACCAATCGCCGTGGTTGTCGCGCAGGGCGGCGGCGGCACCGGCAGCGGCGGCGGCGTCCTCGAACAGGCCGAAGACGGTCGCCCCCGACCCCGACATCCGGGTCAGCCGTGCGCCGGTCGCCGCCATGGCGGACAGGGCCGCGCCGATTTCGGGCTCAAGGGCCACGGCGGGCGACTGAAGGTCGTTCCGCTGCCGGGCCAGCCAGTCGATCACGGTCGCGGGCGACCAGTCGGCCGGCGGGTCGGGACGGTCGGCCGACCTCGTCGCTCCGGCGTCATAGGCGCAATAGACGGCTCCGGTCGGCGACGGGCGACCCGGATTGGCGAGAACCGCGTGGAGCGGCGGAAGCGCGGGCTCGAAGGTCAGCCGGTCGCCGACGCCTTCCGCCCAGGCGGACCGGGCGGCCAGGCACATGGGACCGTCGGCTCCGACGACACGCGAGAGACCCGCCAGTTCGGCCTCGGTCAGATGGAGACCCAGAGCCTTCGTAGCGAGCTTCAGGGCGACGCCGGCGTCCGACGACCCGCCGCCCAGTCCCGCCGCGATCGGAAGCGTCTTCTCCAGGGTGATCGCCAGGGACGGCTCGCCGATGCCCGCCACATGCCCGAGCTCGCGCATGCCCCGCAGGATCAGGTTGTCGTCATCGCCCGCCAGGGCGGCGGCGAACGGACCGGTGACCGTCAGGGACAGGCGATCCGCGTGGGTCACCCAGACCCGGTCACCGACGTCGGCGAAGGCCACAAGGCTGGACAGGGGGTGGTAGCCGTCGGAGCCGGGCGCGGCGACATGGAGGAACAGATTGACCTTTGCCGGAGCCAGGGCCGACAGCGTGTCGGGCCAGGGCGTGGTCAGGGCTCCAGCCCCTGGGTCAGCTTGCGCTCCACCTCGGCGCGACGTTCGTCGTCCGGTTCGAGAGTCAGGACGCGGTTCCACTGGAAGCCCGCCTCGCGCCGCCGTCCCACCTGCCAGTAGGCGTCGCCGAGGTGGTCGTTGATCTCGGCGTTCGCGGGCTCCTTGGTCACGGCGTCTTCAAGGATGGCGACGGCCGTCTCGAACCGTCCCTGGCGGTAGAGCGCCCAGCCCATACTGTCCTGGATGTTGCCGTTGTCCGGGTCGGCGGCATGGGCGCGGGCGATCATCTCGGCGCCCTCGGCGATCCGGGCGCCCGAGTCGACCCAGAGGTAGCCGAGGTAATTCAGATAGGTTGGTTCCTCGGGCTCCGCCTGCAAGGCGGCCCACAGCTGGGCCTCGGCCTCGGGAATCCGGCCGAGGGATTCATAGGCGGCGCCGCGCATGAAGCGGATCTGGCCGCTCTGGTTCTCGACATCGAGAAGCGGTCCGTTCAGCAGGGTCAGCGCCTCTTCGTACCGCTCGAGCTGCAGTAGCTGGCCGGCAGTGACGAAGGCGATGGCCGGGTCGTTCGGGCGGGCCTCGCGCGCCGTCTGGAAGGCGGCGAGCGCCTCGTCCAGTTGCTGATCCTCGGCCAGGCTCAGGCCGATCGCGACCTGGGCAGCGGCGAAGAGGGGGGCATCGCTGCGCGGCACCAGGGCCAGGGCCGAACGCGAGGCCTTGTCGAGGTTCGCCTTGGCCAGGGTCTGGCCCAGCAGATAGCGGGTGTCGGCGTCGGGCTTCAGGTTCAGAGACAGGCGCAGATAGACGACCGCGAACTCGTTTGCATTTTCGTTTGACGCCTGACGGGAGGCGATGATGAGGGCGCGGGCGGCACCGTCCCGGTAGTCAGCGAGGGCCGGCGGCCGGCCCCGGGCAGCCACACGGGCCCTGGCAGCGACGATGGTCGTATCCTGCGATCCGGCGGCCAGGGTGGTGTCGTAGAAGGCCAGCGCCTCGGCCCGCTTGCCGCGGCGCTCGAGGAACTCGCCATAGGCGGCGCGGAACAGGGGCGCGGCGCGGGCATCAAGGGCCAGGGCGTGGAGTTCGGCCTCGGCCTCGTCGAAGCGACGGCGATGCTCCAGCAACTGGGCCTGATGATAGCGGCCGAACAGGACGGTGATCGGGTCCCCGGTCGGATTGGGTTCGGCGAGGGCCGTGTCCCAGTCCCCGGCGGCGGCAGCGATCCAGGGGCCGATCAGGGCGGCGGCGCGGGCGTGGGGGGCCAGGACCGGGCGGGCCTTCAGCGCCGCGTTGGCCGTGCGGGCGTCGCCGCCGACGAAGGTCTGGACCACGGACACCAGAGCCCCGGCCTCGGCGATGACGGGCGAGGCGGTTTCGGGATCGGGCGCGATCCGGGCGGCGACATCGAGATCGCCGGCCAGCAGGGCGGCGGTGAAAGCCTGGTCACGAACCGTCGGCTGTTCCGGGGTCAGGCTCTCCACGGCCCCGAGATAGACGGCTCCCGTTTCGGCTTCGCCACGGCTCAGCGCCGACCGGCCGGAGAGGTAGAGGCCATAGGCGGTGCGGCCCTCGTCATCGCGCGGCGCGGGAGACCAGACCCGGGGAATGGCCTCGATGGTCGGCGCGGGCGCCTCGGCCGCCTCGCCGACGGCGATCAGGGGGGCAACCGGCGGCAGGGGCGCGGCGACAGCCGGCTCAGGCAGGACATCCTGAATTCGCGGCGCGGGGTCCGCTACCGGCGGCGCCTCCTGCGCGAAGGCGGCAGCCGCCGTCAGGGCGGTGAAGGCGATGAGGATCGAGCGGAGGGAGGCATGACGCATTCCCCGACATTCACCGGCTTATGCGGCGGCGACAAGGCCCAATCCTCCCCCGTCAGGGTCGGGCCTACATGTTCGGATAGTTCGGACCGCCGCCGCCCTCAGGCGTCGTCCAGACGATGTTCTGTGACGGATCCTTGATGTCACAGGTTTTGCAGTGGACGCAGTTCTGGGCGTTGATGACGAACTTCGGATCGGTCCGGGCGACCTCGTCCGCGTAGACGACCTCATAGACCCCGGCCGGGCAGTAGAGGCGCGCGGGCTCCCCGTATTTCGGCAGGTTGACGCGGATCGGCACGGTCGGGTCGATCAGCTTCAGGTGAGCGGGCTGTTCCTCGGCGTGGTTGGTGTTGGAGATGAACACCGACGACAGCTTGTCGAAGCTGAGTTTGCCGTCCGGCTTCGGATAGGCGATCGCCTTGTGCTTCGAAGCCGGTTCGGTCGAGGCGGCGTCGGTCTTGGCGTGCTTCTGCGTTCCGAACAGCGACAGGCCGCCGAAGAGGGTTCCGAACCACATGTCGAAGATACCGAGCGCGCCGCCGACAGTGGTGCCGAACTTCGTCAGCAGGGGCTTGGCGTTCCGGACGCGTTTCAGCTCCTGATAGACCCAGCTGTTCTCGTAGGCGGTCTGGTATTCGACCAGTTCATCGCCTGCACGCCCCGACATCACGGCCTCATAGGCGGCGTCGGCGGCCAGCATGCCGGTCTTCATGGCGTTGTGGCTGCCCTTGATCCGCGGGACGTTCACGAAGCCGGCCGAGCAGCCGATCAGGACGCCGCCGGGGAAGCTGAGCTTCGGCACCGACTGGAAACCGCCCTCGGTGATGGCCCGCGCGCCATAGGAGATGCGGGTCCCGCCTTCCAGGTGTTCGGCGATGGCCGGGTGGTGTTTGAAGCGCTGGAACTCGTCGAACGGAGAGAGGAACGGGTTCTTGTAGTTCAGGTGCACGACGTAGCCGATGGCCACGTAGTTGTCCCCGAAGTGGTACATGAAGGAGCCGCCGCCGGTGAACTCGTCCAGCGGCCAACCCGTCGTGTGCTGGGCCAGGCCGGGCTGGTGCTTTTCGGGCGGAACCTGCCACAGTTCCTTGAGGCCGATGCCGTATTTCTGGGGCGACCGGCCGTCCTGCAGCCTGTGCCGCGCGGTGATGGTCTTGGCCAGCGAACCCCGCACGCCCTCGGCGATGAAGACGTATTTGCCGTGCAGTTCGATGCCCGGCTGGAAGTCGCCGGTCGGGGCGCCGTGCTTGTCGATGCCGAAAACGCCGGCGACCACGCCCTTCACCCGCCCGGACGGTTCGTCCCAGACGACATGGCTGGCGGCCATGCCAGGATAGATCTCGACGCCCAGACCCTCGGCCTGCTCGCCCAGCCAGCGTGTGACATTGCCGAGCGAGGCGATGTAGCAGCCGTCGTTATGCATCATGGGCGGCAGCATCGCCATCGGCAGGCTGATCTGGCCCATCGGCCCGAGGATCATGAACCGGTCCTTCGTGACCGAAGTCTCCAGAGGCGCGCCCATCGCCTTCCAGTCCGGGAACAGCTCGCCCAGCGCCTTCGGGTCGATCACAGCGCCGGACAGGATGTGGCCGCCGAGCTCGGCCGACTTCTCCAGCACGGCGACGGAAATCTCCTTCCCGTCCTTCTCCGCGCGTTGTTTCAGGCGGATGGCTGCGGCGAGGCCGGCCGGGCCGCCGCCGACGATCAGGACGTCATATTCCATGACCTCGCGCTCGACGCCCTGAAGCGCCTCCAGCGGCGGCAGGTTGTCGAGGATGGCTTCCTGGGCCGCCGTTTCAACGCCGCCTTCGATCGCTTCCTCGGCCATGTCGTTTCTCGTTCCTCGTGCGTCTTGTCGTTATCCACTTATCGGAAGGTGACGCGAGGGCGGTCAAGGCTTATCCCTGATCGCGTCCAGCCATGAACGCCGAACCCCGAGACATCGCCGCGATCGAAAGCCTGCTCGCCTTCTGGGCTGACGCAGGGGTGGACGCCTGTTTCGAAGAGGCCGCAGTCGACCGGACCATCGTCGTCGCCCCCGCCCTGAAGGCCGTGACCAGGGCGACGGCGTCGGTCACGACGGTCGTCGACATGGTCGATGCGACGTCGGACGCGCGCAGACTGGCCAACGGCGCGGACACGATGGAGGCGCTGGCCGAGGCCGCCGCCGGCTTCAAGGGCTGCGAACTGGTCGGGATGGGCGCCAGGGGCTGTGTCTTCGGTCGCGGCGATCCCCATGCCCCGATCCTGATCATCGGCGAGGCGCCCGGCGCCGAGGAGGACGCGGCGGGCCAGCCCTTCGTCGGCACGGCCGGCAAGCTGCTCGACCGGATGATCGCGGCGGCGGGGCTGACCGACAGGGTCTACATCACCAACACCGTCTTCTGGCGCCCCCCGGGCAACCGCACGCCGACGCCGCAGGAACAGGCGGTCTGCGCCCCGTTCGTGGAGCGGGCCTTCTTACTGATGAAGCCGAAGGCCGTGCTGCTGCTGGGCGCCGCGGCCGCCAAGGCGGTGCTCAGGACCGACGAGGGCATCATGCGCATGCGCGGCCAGTGGCGGGAGTGGCGACTGGCGGAGGGCGATGTCTCGGCCCCGGTCATCGCGACCCTGCATCCCGCCTTCCTGCTGAGGCAGCCCCAGGCGAAGCGTCAGGCCTGGGCGGACATGCTGGAACTGGCCGTGAGGCTGGACGCCCCGCAAAAGCCGTAGACCCGGACATATGGTGTCCATGCCGCTGATGTGATTGAGGAAGTCACAGCTTTGCGGCATACTTCCGCTTTGACGACCGATCGCAGACCGCGCGTGGCATCCCGAATCGAGACGGGAAACGCGCAGCACGAGGGGGCCGCCGCCTTGTTCAGTTTCCGCCGCCGCGTCCTCCGGGCGCCGACGCTCGCCTTTGTGATGGCCGCCGCATCGGCCGTCGCCCTGCCCGTCATGGCCGCGCCTGAACCCTATGTTTCCACGGTCGCTGCCGAGAACTCTGAAGAGGGCGAACAGGGCCTCCGCATCAGCACCAACGCCCTCTCGAACGCCGACCGGCTGAGCTACACCACCGCCTTCGACGCCCTGCGTCGGGGTGACCTGGAGACCGCCCGCAATTCGGCGCGTCAGGCCAATGACCGGGTCCTGCTGGGCCAGGTCGAGTTCGAACGGCTGTTCCACCCCGACTACACTGCGACCTATGATGAACTGGCGGCCTGGCTTCAGGATTATGCCGACCTGCCGAGCGCGCAGAGGGTCTATGCCCTGGCAGAACGTCGCCGCCCGGACGGCGCCGAGCCGCCGCGCCGCCCGACCGGGGCCTATTTCAGCCGAGCCTGGGACCAGGTGGCTGCGGCCGGGGGCAACTCAGAAGCCGATCCCGCCAAGGCCGCGCGCGTCGCTCTGAACCGCGACGACCTGCAGGGCGCCGTCAGCCAGGGCGAGCAGATCGGCGACTGGTGGGTCGTGGGTCTCGCCGCGTGGCGGATGGGCGACTTTCCCCGGTCCTTCACCGCCTTCGAACGCGTCGCCGTCGATCCGACGGAAGACAGCTGGACCCGTGCGGGCGCCGGCGTCTGGGCCGCCCGCGCAGCTGGTCAGATCGGCCGTCAGGACCGGGTCCAGGAATTCCTGACCCTGTCCGCCCGCTGGCCCGCGACCTTCTACGGCCAGATCGCCCTGCGTCAGCTGGGACAGGAGCCGACCGTCGTGAACAGCGGCGGCCCGGTTCCCTACGAAGCGGTGGCCCGCACAACACCGTCCAGCGACGGCCCCATCGGCATCAACCAGCGCGAGATGGACGAGTTCCTGAACACCGAGCCCCGCGCGCGACGCACGGTGGCCTTCTTCGAGATCGGTCGCGCCGGCGACGCCCGTGACGAGCTGAGGAACGGCCTGCGCACGGCCAGCGAGCGGACGCGCCGCCTCTGGACCGGGCTCGCCCGCGTGTTGGGACCGCGTCTGGGCGGCGGCAACGGCGGCGATACGACCCGGATCGACGCGGCCAACTATCCGATGCCGGAGATCGTCCCCGATGGCGGCTGGACGCTGGAACGGTCGCTCGTCTACGCGATCGCCCGCAAGGAAAGCGCCTTCAACGCCTCCGCCCGTTCACCCGTCGGCGCCTATGGCCTGATGCAGGTGATGCCGTCGACCGCGGCGGAAATGACCGGCGACCGGGGTTTCGTCTCCAACCCCCGGCGGCTGTTCACGCCGGCGACCAATGTCCGCCTCGGCCAGACCTATGTGAACCGCATGCTCGCGCGGCCGGAGTTCCAGGGCGACCTGCTGCGCGCCGTGGCCAGCTACAACGCCGGACCGGGACCGATGCTGGGCGCCTTGCGCCGACTGGGATCGAACCCCGATCCCCTGCTGCTGATCGAGACGATCGACGTGCCCCAGGCCCGCGAATATGTGGAGAAGGTGGTCGCAGCCTACTGGATCTATCAGCGCATGACGGGCGGACCGCTGAATACGCTCGACGCCGTCGCGGCCGGCCAGACCCTGGTGCCGATCAGCCTGGACTATGTGGCTCCGCCTCCCGGCGCGACGCCCGCCCCGACCGAGCCGGTTCAGGTGGCGTCGATGGCGCCGGTCGGGACGCGCTGAGCCCCCTGCACTTCGATGGACTCGGCGTGCCCGGGTCCACAGAGTCCAAATCTTGATCGTCTGAGCTAAGACCCAGCGGCAACATACGGATTTATATAATTTTTTCTAGCACCGCCCGCGCCTTGGCGGCCGTGCACCTTAGAGAATGCTGCCCACGAGCGAGGCGCACAGGCAGCAACCGACGAGGATGAAGACGCCATAGGTCATCAGCGTCGGGCGACGCTGTGCGGCCTGCGGGGGAGCGACATTCGGGGCGGTCGTCGGGTGCGAGGACATGGCGAAGGGGTCTCGGGTTCGATCGGGACCGTAACGCCGTTCCCTTAAGGGCTCGTTCGCAGGTCTCGTTAATCGGCAGTGACGCTGACCTAAGGCCGAACCGTGACAGCCAGTTCCGTCCATTCGAGGAAGTCCGGCTGCTGTAGCAACGCGGCAACATATGTGGCCGCAACGCCATCGACGTCGCCGTGGGCCGCCAGATCGATCTGATAGTGGCGGAAGCGCGTGGCCAGGGGGGTGAAGAAGGCGTCGGGCATCGACCAGTCGCCGAACAGCCAGGGACCGCCCGCGCCGAACCGCTCTCGCATCTCCCGCACGATCGACACGAAGCGGCGGACGTCGGCAGCGACCGTCTCGCTGGTCGGGGTCGGGGCGCGGTCGGGGCCGACCATTGTGTGGATGACGCCCGCCGCGTCCGGCCCCATGCTGCATTCGTTGCGCAGAGCCCCGAAACCGGAATGCATCTCGCAGGCGACCGAACGGGCCAGCCAGCGGGCATGGGCGTCGGCGGGCCACAGCTTCGCCTGCGGGAATCGCTCGGCGGCGAAGACGCAGATCGCCATCGAGTCCCAGATGGTCACCCCCTCGACCTTCAGGACCGGCACCTTGCCGGTCGGCGAGTGCTCGGCGAGGGCGGCAGCCGAGTCCGGCCCGTACAGCGGGACCTCGCGGACGGTGAATTCCGCCCCGCAGCGCTTGAGCACCAGCCAGGGACGCAGCGACCAGGTCGAGAAGGCGATGTTGCCGACGATCAATTCCAAGGTGGTTCTCCCCGCGATGACGCCGACTTTCCTTGACAGATTCGGCCCGGAAAGCCTTTACCCGCGCCCATGATCAGTCGCTATTCCCGCCCCGAAGCCGTCGCCATCTGGTCCAGCGAGACCAAGTACAAGATCTGGTTCGAGATCGAGGCCCATGCCGCCACCAAAATGGCCGAGCTGGGCGTGATCCCGACCGAGGCCGCCGAGGCCATCTGGACCAAGGGCGAGAACGCCGCCTGGGACTCCGACCGGATCGACGAGATCGAGCGGACGACCAAGCACGACGTCATCGCCTTCCTGACCCATGTCTCCGAGACGGTCGGCGAGGAAGCCCGGTTCCTGCATCAGGGCATGACCTCTTCGGACGTGCTGGACACCTGTTTCGCGGTGCAGCTGGCGCGGGCGTCGGACCTGCTGATCGCCGGCGTCGACCGGGTGCTGGCGGCGCTGGAGGCGCGGGCGAAGGAACACAAGTTCACGCCGACCGTCGGCCGTTCGCACGGCATCCATGCCGAACCGGTGACCTTCGGCCTGAAGCTGGCCGGCTATCACGCCGAGTTCCAGCGGGCGAAGCGCCGGCTGATCACAGCCAAGGAAGAGATCGCCACCTGCGCCATCTCCGGCGCCGTGGGGACCTTCGCCAACGTCGATCCGGCGGTCGAGGAGTATGTCGCCGCCAAGATGGGATTGCAGGTCGAGACTGTCTCGACCCAGGTGATCCCTCGTGACCGTCACGCCGCCTTCTTCGCTGCATTGGGCGTCGTGGCCTCGTCGATAGAGCGTCTGGCGGTCGAGATCCGCCACCTGCAGCGCACCGAAGTCCTCGAAGCCGAGGAGTTCTTCGACAAGGGTCAGAAGGGCTCGTCGGCCATGCCGCACAAGCGCAACCCCATCCTGACCGAGAACCTGACCGGCCTCGCCCGTCTGGTCCGCTCGTCGGTCGTGCCGGCGATGGAGAACGTCGCCCTGTGGCACGAGCGGGACATCAGCCATTCGTCGGTCGAGCGCGGCATCGGCCCGGATGCGACCATCCACCTGGACTTCGCCCTGAACCGCCTGGCCGGGGTGATGGAGCGGCTGCTGGTCTATCCAGAGAATATGCAGAAGAACCTCGACAAGCTCGGCGGCCTTGTCCACTCGCAGCGCGTCCTGCTGGCCCTGACGCAGCTGGGTCAGTCGCGCGAGGACTCCTATGCGGCGGTCCAGCGCAACGCGATGAAGGTCTGGCGCGGCGAGGGCAATTTCCTCGACTTCCTCAAGGAAGACCCCGAGGTCATCGTGCCGGACGCCGAGCTCGAGGCCCTGTTCGATCTCGGCTACCACACCAAGCATGTGGACACGGTGTTCAGGCGCGTGTTCGGATAGGGCGTGCCTGACCCGATCCGCCTGAACCCGGACCTCGACGCCCGCGACTATGCGGATGCGTTCCAACGCGACGGCATGGTTCAGGTGCCGGACTTCCTGACGCCCGACAGCGCCGACCGGCTCGAGGCCGCGCTGAAGACCGCGACGCCCTGGGGGCTGTCGCTGACCGATGCGGCGGGAAAGGGCGAATGGCTGTCACCCGCGGCGATCCAGACACTGGGTCGCGACGGGGTGGCGGCCAGGGCGCGCGAGGCGATGACCGCCGCCCGGACCGGGTTCGGTTTCAGCTTCCTGTCCTATCCGATCATCGACGCCCTGGTGGCCGGTCGCGAACCCGGACACCTGACCCACGCGCTCGCGGAGTTGCTCAACAGTCCCGAGGCGCGGGGCTTCTGCGCCGCCGTGGCCGGAGAGACCGGGATCACCAAGATCGACGCCCAGGCGACCCTGTTCCGGCCGGGCGACTATCTGACCCTGCACAACGATACGGGCGTGGGCGAACGGCGGGCGGCCTATACCCTGGGGCTGACCCGCGACTGGCGGACCGACTGGGGCGGCCAGCTCCTGTTCCACGACGAGGCCGGAGACGTGCCACGCGGACTGATGCCGAGGTTCAACGTCCTGACCCTGTTCCGGACGCCGCAATGGCATACGGTCGCGACCGTGGCCCCCTATGCCGGGGCGCCGAGGCTGTCGATCACGGGCTGGCTGCGCGACGACAAGCCCTACGTCGACCGGTGACGGCGACGGTCAAGCACGCCTTCGCGCCCCTCGCCGACGACCGGACACGTCTTCTGGTCCTGGGCAGTCTGCCGGGCGACGCCTCGCTGAAGGCCGCACAATACTATGCCCACCCGCAGAACGGCTTCTGGCGCCTGATCGGCGTGGCGATCGGTCGTGACCTTCACGCCATGGCCTATGCCGACCGCATCGAGGCCCTGCGGGTGGCGGGGATCGGCCTGTGGGACGTGATCGCCTCGGCGGAACGCCCGGGAAGTCTGGACGCCGCCATCCGGTCGCCCCAGGCGGCAGACCTCCGCGGCCTGATCAGCGCACTGCCGAACCTGAAGGCCGTCGCCTTCAACGGCTCGACGGCGGCGAAGGGCGGGCGAAAGATTCTGGCGGGCGTCGAGGGGCTGACCCTGATCGACCTGCCGTCCTCGAGCCCGGCCCACGCAACGCGCACCCTGGCCGAGAAGGCGGAACGCTGGGCCCTGCTGAAGGACGTCCTCGCCATAGACCGTTGAAGGCCGGCGCCCTGCGACGTTTTGGTCGCCGTGCATCCTTTCGCGCTCCCACCCGTCTTTGCTCAGACGCCGCCGATCACAGGCGGTTCTCAGGAGAAGACGCCATGAATTCCCGCATGCTCACCCTCACCGTCGCCTCGGCCGCCCTGCTGGGCCTGGCCGCGTGCAACAACGGAGCCGAGACCGAAGCCCCCGCCGCCGAAGCGGCCCCGGCCCAGACCGCACCGGTCTCGACCGACCCGATGGTCGGCGGCGCCGCCATGAGCCCGAATGAAACCATCGTCGCCAACGCCGCCAAGGCCTCGAACCTGACGACGCTGGTCAGCGCCGTCCAGGCCGCCGGCCTGGCCGAGACGCTGTCGGGTCCGGGCCCGTTCACGGTCTTCGCGCCGGACAACGCCGCCTTCGAGAAGGTGCCCGCCGCGACCCGGGAGGCCCTGATGGCGCCGGCCGGCAAGGCGGACCTGACCGAGATCCTGACCTATCACGTGGTGCCCGGCCGTCTGACCGCCGCCGATCTGGCCACCCAGGCCCAGGCCAACGGCGGCAAGGTCGAGCTGACCACGGTCGAAGGCGACACCCTGACAGTCAATGTGAACCCGGACGGCTCGGTCACACTGACCGACCAGAAGGGCGGAACCTCACGCGTGACCCAGGCCGATGTCCTGCAATCGAACGGCGTGGTTCACGTCATCGATACCGTCGTGATGCCGGACTGAACTTTTCGGTGAACCCTTTGGGTCCTGCCGCATTCTCATGATGCGCAAGACGCAAGACATCGGGTGAGGCTATCCCCCCCGGCCCCCGATAAAGGAAGGGCCGCACTCCCCCCGGGTGCGGCCCTTTTTTGCCTGATTCACGACACGCGACACGTGCCTCGATGTGGCTTATAATCTTGTAATCATTGCAAAAACTTAATCAGATTGGTGACATCCACAACGGGCCGTCGGCAGTAGCTCCTGTCCGAGCCGCCTCATTATCGAAGGTGGCCACTCAAAGGAGCTGACTGATGATCCGAACCGCCCTTCTCGCAGCCGCCCTCGTTCTTGGCCTCACGACCACGACGGCCTCTGCCCATGACCGCCCCAACCCCACGCGACATGGGGCATCTGCCACGGCTGCCACGCTTGTTGGCGTCGCCGCGTCCAATCCTGAATTTTCGACCCTGGTGACGGCTGTACAAGCTGCAGGACTCGCAGGCACGCTTTCGGGTGCCGGCCCCTTCACCGTCTTCGCCCCGACCAACGCCGGGTTCAATGCCTTGCCGGAAGGGACTGTGGCACGTCTGGTCCAGCCCCAACGCCGCGATCAGTTGACCCGCATTCTGACCTATCATGTGGTGCCGGGCCGCATCTCGGCCGCCGACCTGATCACCGCCGTGCGCGTCGGCGGGGGCAGCGCGACGCTGGAGACCGTAGAGGGAGGTCGCCTCGTGGCCCAGGATGCCGGGCGTGGCCGCCTGCGCCTGGTCGATTCCACAGGCGAGACCTTCTGGATTACGGGCACGGACGTGAACGCATCCAACGGCGTGATCCACGTTATCGACGGGGTCCTGACCCCGGGTCACTGAGACGACAGACGTCGGCGGGCATCGCTCGCCGACGTTTATGCCCCCGAACGACTGCCGTGACGAGCCCTCCATGCAATCGGGCATAAGGCTCAGCTCCCCCCGGGTGCGGCCCTTTTCCGTGTTTCACCCGAAGAGGCGTGGGCGTCGCTCAGGCCGCACCGAGGTCGTCCGGACCGGCCGACTGGCGCGACCGCCGGGCCAGCACGACCGCGCCACCGAGCAGCAGCAGGCCGGTAAGGCCCCACAAGGTCCATTCACCCACCGTCGGCACCGCCACGGCCGTATTGACGGTCTGGGAATAGGTCCGGGTCATCCCCCTGCAGGTGGTCAGCCCCCCCGAAGGGGTGCCCGTTACGGTCCTGGCGCCGGGCGTCGGAAACGGGGCCGAACAAGTTCCGGTGGTCGAGCCTATGATGTTGGCTGTGCACAGGGCTTGGTTGCCGTTGCCGCCGTCGGTGAAGGCCACCGACCCGGTGCAGGGGAGGCTAAATGTAGCTGTCAGAGTGACCGACTGCCCGACGGTCGATGGATTGGGCGCTCCGAGCACTGAAGTCAGAATCACCCCATCGCCGGCATGGACCGAGGATGCCGCCGCCAGCACGCCCAGCGCCGCTATTCGTGCGGCAAATCGAACCCCCGCTCCCCCCACAGGCACCCCCAAGATCCTTTCAAGCCCTTCAAAAATAGTCGAGAGATCAAGCCGAGGCAAACTGCAACGCTTGTACGCGACCCTTCTTCTTTCAGCGTTTCGGGCTCACCGGCGAAGGGGCTCCAAGAGAGGCCAAGGAATACCCACCCCGGCGCGAAAAACGCGCACTCCGACCGGCATGAGGATACTGTCCTGCTCAGGTTACAGACGACAGGTGCCGAACAGCCGGTCCGAGAACGAGACCACAACGCCGAAGCTACGGACGTCGTCGGGCATCGCTCGCCGACGTTTACTCACATGCACAACGGCTCTGGCATTATGCTCGGCCGTCAGGCCCGACTCCCACGGGGTGCGGCCTGTTCTGTGAGCGTCAGTCGATACGTCTTGAGCGCCGCTCAGGCCGCACCGAGGTCGTCCGGACCGGCCGTCTGCCGTGTCCGGCGCGCCAGCATGACCGCGCCGCCGATCAGCAACAGGCCTGCGAGGCCCCACATGGTCCACTCGCCGACAGTAGGGACGATGACCGCCGCATTGACGGTTTGGGAATAGGTCTGGGCAATCCCCATACAGTTGAAAGTCCCCGAAGGGGTGCCTGTGACGGTCCTGACGCCGGGGGTCGGAAACGACGCCGAGCAAGTACCCGTGTTGGTGCCCGGGACGGTGGCTGTGCAAAGGGCTGCATTGCCGTTGCCGCCGTCGGTGAAGGCCACCGTGCCATCACAGGTGCCGGTGAATGTGGCGGTGAGAGTGACCGACTGGCCGACGGTCGATGGATTGGGCCCCCCGGACACAGATGCCAGGGGCGCGCTGGCCTGGGCCGCCGCTGCCGCTATCAACACGCCCACGGCCGCAATTCCTGCGGTCGATCGAAGCAACGCACGCATCGCTACCCCCAAGCCCCGTTAACGGATCCGACCGTAGGCGAGAGATCGACCGGCGAAAACCCGGATTTGTCGACGGCGCCGCTTTTTCAGCTTTTCAGTCTCACCGGCGGAGGGGCTCGACGAGAGGCCCAAGAACACCCGCTCCGGCGGGAAAGCCGCCGACTCCGACCGGCATGTGGATACGCTCCTGCTCGGGTCGCAGACGATAGGTGCCGAACAGGCGGTCCCAGATGGAGAAGACCACGCCGAAATTGCTGTTGCCCTCCCGCATCTCCACGGAATGGTGCATCCGGTGCAGGCCCGGCGTGACCAGAACCCATCTGAGCGGCCGATCGATCGCCTCGGGCAACCGCACGTCGATGTGGTGGAAGAACTGCCAGACGCCGACGATGACCGCATAGGCCACAACCACCAGAAGCGGCAGGCCGAGCAGGACAAACAGAGTCAGCTGGAACGCCCCGAGCACAAGCGTCTCCAGCGGATGGTGGCGAACCGTGGTCGAACCATCGACGATCTCGTCAGAATGGTGGGTCCGGTGAAGGCGCCAGAGCCACGGCGTCATGTGCGCGAGCAGGTGGCCGAGATAGCCGATGAAATCGATCAGCAGAAACGAGACCAAGATCAGGGCCCAGGCGGGCAGCCCCATCGTAGCCAGAGGGGGAATCGGCAGCAGGCCTTGAACGCGCAGTGCGAAATCCAGCAGCAGGGGTGAAGCGGCGGCGAAAAGCCCGATCCCCAGCGCGAACAGGACGAGATTGGCCGCCCACCGCGTCCAGCGTCCCTGTTTGAGTCCCCGCAGCGGAAACAACTGCTCCAACCCGGCGGTCAGGACGAAGGCGCACAGAACCAGCACCACCTGCCAGCGGTTCATCTCCAACAGCAGATCGCCCATGCCAGCCCCCTATTCGAGCCGGACCACGCCCCTGTTCACAGCGGCCGGGCTCCCCATACCCTGAGGCCCTATTCTCCGGCGCGGACCTGATCGCGGGCCATCGAGGCCAGTTCGTCCATCTTGGAGCGGATTTCGCCCTCGGAGACGGTCAGGCCGGAGCCCTTGAAGTCGCCGGCGATCTTGCGGAACACGTCTTCCTCGCCCGGCTGTTCGAAGTCGGCGCGAACGACGGCCTTGCCGTATTCCTCGGCCGAATCGGGGCTCAGGCCCATCTTCTCGGCGGCCCACAGTCCCAGCAGCTTGTTGCGGCGGGCCATGGCCTTGAACTCTTGCTCCTGATCGAGCGCGAACTTGGACTCAAAGCCCTTTTCCCGATCATTGAAGGTCGTCATCAGTCGTCAGTCCATCCGTCGCGGGCCAGAGAAGGATGCGGCACCGCGAGGCTGGTCTATGACCGGGCGTCAACGAACGCAACGGATAACGGCTCGCAGCCACGACCCGTCCACGGACTTTTCACAGGTGTGGCTTCGGACGGTCATTTGTGTCGCAGGGCGCATTCGGCTAAGGAGAGCCCGACCTATTTCCCGCTCAGCTCGAGACCGGATCGCGCCGCCCAGACGACACTCTGGCCGCGCGATTTTCGTTTTCAGGCGACAGCGCATCCCCGTTCGGGACCCAAGATGATGAATTCGAAGCGCAAGAAGATTTACGAAGGCAAGGCCAAGATCCTCTACGAGGGACCCGAGCCCGGCACCCTGATCCAGTATTTCAAGGACGACGCCACCGCCTTCAACGCCCAGAAGAAGGCGACTCTGGAGGGCAAGGGCGTCATCAACAATCGTATCAGCGAGTTCGTGATGACCCGCCTGAACGGCATCGGCGTCACCAACCACTTCATCAAGCGGCTGAACCTGCGCGAGCAGCTGATCCGCGAGGTCGAGATCATTCCGCTGGAAGTCGTGTGCCGCAATATCGTGGCCGGCTCGCTGGCGACGCGTCTCGGCCAGGAGGAGGGCACGCCCCTGCCCCGCTCGATCATCGAGTTCTACTACAAGAAGGACGAGCTGAACGACCCGATGGTGACGGAAGAGCACATCACGGCGTTCAACTGGGCGAGCACCCAGGAGATCGACGACATCCTGGCCATGACCCTGCGCGTGAACGACTATCTGTCGGGCATGTTCGGCGCGGTCGGCATCACCCTGGTGGACTTCAAGATCGAGTTCGGACGGGTGTGGGAGAACGACTTCGCCCGCGTCATCCTCGCTGACGAGATCAGCCCCGACAGCTGCCGTCTGTGGGACACCGCAACCGGCGAGAAGATGGACAAGGACCGGTTCCGCCGCGACCTGGGCAATGTGATCGAAAGCTACACCGAGGTCGCCAAACGCCTCGGCATCATGAAGGACATGCCGACCGTGATTCAGGGGGGACTGCACTGATGGCGAAGGTCAAGGTTCACGTCTTCCTCAAGCCCGGCGTGCTGGACGTTCAGGGCAAGGCCGTCGAAGGCGCGCTCAAGGGTCTGGGGTGGGCCGGCGTCACCGACGCCCGGGTCGGCAAGCTGATCGAGTTCGATCTCGACGGCGTGGAGGATCCCGCCGCCGAGGCGAAGAAGATGTGCGAGACCCTTCTGGCCAACACGGTCATCGAAAGCTACCGGGTCGAGGTCGCCTAGCAACCGTTCCTGCGAGCGGTCGTTTCAGACGCCGAACGTAAAGGAGCGCGCTATGGTCTTCACCCTGACCTCCAACGACTTCAAGGACGGCGACGTCCTGCCCGACGCCCAGGTGCAGGCGAAGGGGAACACCTCTCCGCATCTGGCCTGGTCCGGTGCGCCCGAGGGGACGAAGTCGTTCGCCGTCACCCTTTACGATCCCGACGCGCCGACAGGCTCGGGGTTCTGGCACTGGACCGTGGCCAACATCCCCGCCGACGTCAGCGAGATCCCGGCGGGCGGTCCCGTACCGTTGGGCGCGGTCGAGGGTCGCACGGACTACGGATCGCCGGGCTTCGGCGGGGCCGCGCCGCCTCCCGGACACGGCCCGCATCGTTACATCTTCACCGTCTTCGCCGTGGATACGGAGACGCTCGACGTGACGCCGGACAACTCCGGAGCCGTTTTCGGCTTCAACCTGTGTTTCCATACCCTGGCGCGGGCCTCGATCACCGCGACCTACGAGAACCGGGGCTGAGCCCTACCTCAGGGTCAGGATGACGCGCAGGCCGGCGGTCAGGATCGGGTCGCGATCCTCGTCTCCGCCCGGATTGTAGATCCACTGCAGGTCGGGCTGGATCGTGAAGGGTCCGAAGGTGTCGGCGTAGGTCAGCTCGATGCCGCCTTCGGCCTCGCCGAAGGTCACGCCCCCATCCCGGGCATTGGCCTGGGCCTTGTCCGACAGGAGGCCCTGGTGGAAGCCGATCGAGAAGGCGCTGTCGGGCCGGCCTTCGAACACGGAGTCGACCCGAAGGCCGGTCTGCCATCCGCCGTTGAAGTCGGTGGTGTCTCCGTCCGATACGCCCAGCCGAACGAAGGCGCGGACCGTCGGGGCGTCCTCTGCTTCGAACACGGTTCCCTCCGCGACGAGATAGGCGCCCTGGGCGTCGCTGAGCGCCGGGTCGCCGCCGGGCAGGACGTCCCGGATATCCTCCTGGCCCTCCCCATAGCGCCAGGCGCCGACGGCGATCCGCACGGGACCGGTCCATCCGGCCTCGGCCAGGTAGAGAATGCCGTCGTCCATCGTGGTATCGACGCCGCCGTCGTCACCGATTGTTCCGGCCCGGGCGTTCACCGCGGCGGCCTGGACATGGAGCCCTTCGCGCGAGCCGATCCGCACCCGAACCGCCAGCGAGGTCGACGGGAAGATGGCCGGCCCGTTTGGTCCGGTCGCGGCCAGTTCGGAGCCGATGCCGAACGGGGGCGCGATCAACAGGTCAGAGGCCTCGGTGGCATAGAACTCGCTGTTCACGTCGTAGAGACCCGCCAGCACCGAGCCGGCGCCATCGGCCAGATCCTGTTCGATCCAGGCCTCGTACAGACGCACGCCCGGGGAACCGACCTCGATATTGTCATAGCCCTGAAGCGTCCCGGCGATCGCGTTCGGCTCGCCCCCGCCGTTGGCCAGCAGGCTGAAGTGGACGCGCGCGCCACGCCAGCCGAACTGACGTTCAAGATCGCCGTCCAGCGAGAGGTCGAGATTGTCCAGAAAGCGTCCGGCAGGGGTCTCGATGCCATCCACCACGCCGATGACGTCGGCGGTGTAGGCGGACTGCAATTGCCAGACTGGCTCAACCGCAGGCTCTGCAGGTCCGTCGCCAACTCCGGCGAAAGCGACAGTTGACGATAACAATACGCCTACAGCAACCGATACAGTTACATGCGAAATCGAGATCATGGCGCTGCCTTTCCATTCTGGAATGGGGCGAAATTCAACAACATCCGCCGCCCGTTTCCATGAGTGTCACTCATGCCCATCAAGAAAACGCGTGTTTCCGGATACGTAGAGTTCCCTACTCGGGATATCGGCAGTCGTTAGGATTCTTTGATTACTGAAAAGGGTGAAGAACCGGAGACCGCCGTGCTGTCAACGATCCGATCCAAAGTGAAATTCGCGGGTTATGCCGTTCTGGCCCTTTGCGGTCTGAGCTCGGGCGTGGGTCTGGTGGTCGCACTTATGCTGAGCGCATCACTGGCGGACTCGACCCGAACATCGCAGATCATGCGGAACCACCTCGAGGGCGACATGATGCATGACGCCCTCAACAGCGATGTGCTCGCCGCACTGCTCGCCGCCGAACAGGGGCGGGTGTCAGAAATTGGCGGCATCCGGACGGATCTGGAGGAGCATGCCGCCCATTTCCGCGCCATGATCGCGGAGAACAAGGCGATCGCCACGGACCCCGGGACCATCGAGGTGCTGACGGCGGTCGAACAACCGCTGGAGCAGTACATCGCCGCGGCCGAGGCGATCGTGGCCCTGGCCGCCACCGACCCGGTGGGCGCCAACGCCGCCCTGCCGGCCTTCAGTACTCGATTCAGCGAGCTCGAAGACCGGAACGGGGCCGCCTCTGAAGCGATCGAGGCGACACTGACTGACACCAAGGCCCGCGCCGACTTTCTCGTCGTGGGCGGCGATATCCTGATCGGCCTGACAGTTCTGCTGGCGATCGGTCTGACCCTGCTGCTCAATCGCCAGGCGGTGCGGACGGTGGTGGAGCCGATCGGCGTGCTTAATGATGAAATGACCGCCCTGTCGGCAGGGGACACCACCGTCGAATTGACCAGTGCGGGCCGTCAGGACGAAATCGGGAAGGTCGGCCGCTCGGTCGTGGACCTGCAGGCCCTGATCATCGAACGCGCGCGCGCCGAGGCCCAGGCCCAGGCGACCCAGCGCAGTGTGGCGGAACAGGCCCAGCTGGCCGTCGCCGAACAGCAGGCCGAGGTCGTGACCGCCATGGCGGAGGGCTTGGATCATCTGATGCGCGGCGACCTGAGCCATCGCATCGAGCGCCGCTTCCCTGAGGGGTATGAAAAGCTGAAGGCCGATTTCAACGCCGCCATGGCGCAACTCCAGGAAACCTTGTTGTCGGTCGATGGCAACGCTTCAGTGATCCGCAGCGGCGCCCATGAGATGACCCAGGCCACCGACGACCTGTCGCGCCGGACCGAGCAGCAGGCCGCCTCTCTGGAGGAGACCGCCGCCGCCCTGGACGAGATCACCGCCACGGTGAACCGCACGGCCTCGGGCGCGCGTCAGGCCTCGGAGACGGTCCAGGCCGCCAA
>NZ_JAIXTC010000016.1 GCF_027484365.1 Brevundimonas sp.
AGCGGCGCAAAGCGTGGGGGTCGAAAACGACACAGACCTCACAGGCTGCACGAAGCCCGTCACCGGCCGCTCGCGTGAACCGGTCGCGACGGAGCCCCGGCGCGAGCCGAAAATTCTCAATCGGTCCCCGTAACGCGAAAGCAGGGGGCCTCATCGGTTCCGGGCGACCGCCCGGGCTCCGTCGACTTCCCCGACCCGTTCACAGCGGAAGAGCGACGACGCATGTCTCCTGAGGAGGGGAGGGAGACGGACGAACGATGTTGCGCACGCTGCGGCTGTCATGTAAAACGTGCTTGTCATTTTGGAGGACGATAAATGAGCACATGGTTGAAGGCGATGAACCCCGCGAGCCCGATCACGACCGAGGCTGAGGCCGAACGCGCGGCGAAGGCCAGCGCGATCTCGATCTTCATCGGCGTCGTGGTCGGCCTGGTCAGCCTGGCCTGGACGATGGCCAATCCGGCCGCGATGCAGGACGCCCTTGCGCAATCCGCTGGCGGTGACGCCGAGGTTGCCGCCGGCATGGCCGCCGCCGGCCAGATCGCCCTCTATACTGCCGGGTTCCTGGTGCTGATCCAGCTCATCCTCGGCGTGGTCCAGTGGCGCAATCCGGGCAAGTTTATCGCCATCCTGTTCATCGTCCTCATCGCCCTGGGCATCGCCACGTCCGTCGCCTCGCCCCTGATGACCGCCTCCATGCCGAACGCGCCCGTAACGCCCATGTGGCAGATCGTCCTGTCGGTGGTGATCATGATCATCCAGCTGGTGCTGCACGTCACCGGCCTGAAGGGCATCAAACAGCTGGACCGGATCCAGATGGAGCAGTCGCGCTAGTCCGCGTCCTCTGAACTGTTGGGCCGTCGGTCCTGCGCTCCGGTTCCCGGAACGCGGGACTGGCGGCGCCAGCGGATCGACAGGGTCGCGTCGCCCTGTCCGCCGAACTCGGAGCTGATGGCCAGGTTCCGGCGCACCTGCCATTCGACATTGACCGCCGCCCCGCCTTCACCGCCGCCGATGATCTCCAGATAGACATCGTCGGTGATGTAGCGGCCGCCCGCCACCGTCAGGGCCGAGGCCTCGCCGCCGAACGACAGCCGGTCCAGACCGGCCAGTTCCCTCAGATTCCCGATCACATCGAACCCGCCGCCGCCCGCCAGGGAGGCGACGCCCGCCGCCAGCTGGGCCGCCTCGAACGGCGACAGCTGCGACGCCGACCGGCCGAACAGGACCTGGGACAGGATCTCGTCCTGGGGCAGGGCGGGGGCCGAGGTCAGCAGGATCTCCGGCCGCGCCGCCGTCCCGGTGACCCGGATGGTCGCGGTCAGGGCCGGGTCTTCGCGCACCGCCGACAGGTTCAGCCGGATCCGCGAGGGATCTGTGGACAGGGAGACCGAGCCGCGATCGTCGAAGACGAACCGCTTGCCCGCGAACTCATAGTCGCCGCGCACCACGGCCGCGCCGCCGGTCAGGACCGGCTGGGAGACTGTGCCGCGCACCCGGGCATTGACGCTGAGCAGGACGTTCAGGCCCCGGCCCGCCACCCGCACATTGCCGCCCTGCGAGCGCAGGCGGATGTCCATGCCGACCTGGGGGCCACGGCTGGGACCGTCGTCGGCTTCGACCGGATCGCCGCCGGGGCGGTTGATCTCGACCACATCCATGCCGACGATGCCGCTCGAACCCGGCGGGTTGGCCTCGATCCGGGCCTCGTCGATGGTGATCTCGCCCGCCAGGGTAATCTTGCCGTCTGCGGCCCGGACGACTGTCAACGGACCCGACGCCCGGCCCTCGGCGATCTCGTTGTCGATGATCTTGAAGCGGGTCAGGTTCAGTTCGAAGTTGGACCCGGAGCCCTCCTTCAGGCCGATGCGGCCGTCGCCGGAGACCGTCCCGCCGGCGCCGTCGGTGGCGGTGAAGGTCTGGACCAGGGCGGTCGTGTCGTCGAACCGGCTGGCCAGCGTGACGCCGTCGAGCGTCAGACCGATGCCGTTGTCGCGGAACCGGCCGTTCTGCAGGTTCAGTCGGCCGGTGATCAGCGGGGCTGCGAGCGTGCCGTTCAACAGGGCGCGGCCATCCACCTGACCGGCCAGGGTCCGTTCACCGCCGAAGAAGACGTCCCAGATCGGCTGGATCTGGCCCCGGACCATGACCTCGCCGGACATCGGTCGGGTCCGGGCGATGGCCAGACGCAGCGGCGCAGCCGAGGACTCGACCGGCAGGGTGATGTCGGCCGTGGCACGGACCGCGTCGGTCCCGGCGGCATTGGCCTGTATGCGGAGGGTGTCGTTGACCAGGGTCGCGGTGACGGCTCCGTCGACCGACAGGCCCCGGGGCGCATCCACGCTGCGAAGCTGGACCAGGTTGACATTGGCCGACCCGGACAGGTCGTCTCCGGAACCGCGCAGGGAGATGCGACCGGTCACCCGGCCCCGCAGATCGGGCGCAATGGAGCCCAGTTCGACGCTGGTCAGGTCGGCCTGGACCACGACGGCCTCCGAGTCCTGACGCAGTTCGCCCAGCAGGATTCCGCCGCCGACCGACAGGTCGACCCGGGCCACGCGGCCGTCTCCGGCCAGGGCGACGACAGCGGGATTGCGCGTGGTGAAGGCCACGTCGCGCACCCTGCCGGCTCCGTTGAGGGTGACGCTCTGCGCCTCGCCCTGGCGCGAATAGACGCCCGATCCGTCGAAGGAGACGGGCGTTCCGCCCCCGACATCGGCCTTCAGGGTGAAGGGCAGCCGGTTCAGGGTTCCGCGTCCGTCCAGCTCCAGCGACCGGATCAGATAGGTCGAACCGGCGAGACGAACGTTGGAGCCGCTGACGTCGAGGATGGCGGTCTCGTCCCCTGCTCCCTCGGTCAGGCGGATACGCCCGTCCGCTGTTCCGGAAGCGAGGAAGGCGCCGGGGCGGGCCGTGAAGGTCAGGTCCGCGCTCGACGGCCTGTTGCTGGCAAGCGCGACGGCTCCCTGGGCCGTCACGCCTCCGGCATTCAGATCGACATCGGTCAGGCGGATGCGGTCGCCGCCGAGGAAGAAGTTCCCCTCAGCGCGGGCCGGGCCGTAGTTCGATCCCGCGGTCATGACGATGCGTCCGTCGGAGGCGTCCGGGCCCTTGCGGAAACTCAGCACCAGATCGGCGTTTGTCAGGGTCAGGGGGCCGGCGGCGATTCTGCCGAAGGCGGCGGTCAGGTCGACGCGCGGCTGGGCCAGGGTGCCGGTCAGGGCGCCGTCGCCCGTCATCGCCCCGTCGATGGCGACCGGCCCGACGCCGAATGGACCCTGTGCGTTCCAGTCCAGAGCCAGACGCAGCCGGCCTTGCGGTTCGATCAGGCCGCGTGCCGAGGCCGTGCCTGCGGCCCCGGTCAGGACGCCCTGTTCGACGGCGATGCGGCTGCCGTCGAGATTGCCGGTCAGTTGCAGCCGGGGCGTCGGGCCCAGAAGGCGATCCAGTTCGTCCATCCCGGTGGTCAGGCGCCCGCCGCGGCCGTCGAAGGTCAGGACCCAGGGCGCGCCGCCGCGGGCCGAGGACGCCTGGATCGGCCCGCCGAATGTTCCTCTGGCGCCGCTCCTGATGCGGCTGACGTCAGTGATGTCGGCCCGCCCGCGGAAGCCCAGCCCGCCCGTCAGTCCGCGCCCGCCCGATCCGGTCACGGTGAGGGCCTGGCCTCGCACGTCGACCTTCTGAAGCAGGATGGCCCCGTCGGTCAGCCGCGACGCCTCAAAAGACAGACGAGGCGTCGCACCAAGGAGCGCACCGACGACGCCCTGGCTGTGGCCGCCCCCGACGGCGAGATCTCCCTTCAGCCCGATCCGCCCTTTGTCGGCGGAAATGTCGAGCGGTCCGGTGATCGTCCGGGCCGCGTAGCTGGCGAGGTCGGCGTCCGCCAGGCGGAGATCTCCATCCAGACTCCAGCGCGCCGCGTCGCCTGTGAAGACGCCGGTATAGGTCGCTGCCCCACCGCTCGTCGCGCCGACGAGCCGGGTCAACGATCCGGTCGAGACCGTCAGCGCCACGCCGTCCGGCGCACTTCGGTCGTTGAGACGGATCAGGCCCCGGGCGCTCGATTGAAGGTTCTCCGATGTCAGCCGCCAGGCCATGCCCTGAACCCCGGCATCGGTCGCGTCCGGCACCGAGGCGAAGCCGAAGCGGGCCGTGCGTCCGATGCGCTGAACGAACGGCTCGAGCAGATCCGATCCGCTGAAGTCGAAATAGCCGGAGATGCGCGAACCTTCCGGCCCGTAGCGGCCTCGTACCGTCAGGGGCGTGAAGTCGCCGGTCCGCACCGTGGCGTTGACGATGTCGCCGTTGACCAGGGCCGAGGCGAAGAAGGGTTGATCCGGTGAATAGCCGAGGGATCCGGCCAGCGGCCCGCCCTGGGCCTCGCTGGCCCTCAGGTTCAGACGCAGGTCCTCAGGCCTCGAGCCGATTGTGGCGGCGGCCTGCAGGAAGTCGCCCGGCCGGTTCAGGCTGTAGGCGGCGACGTTCGCGACCTTGTCTCCGCTGCGGGGGACCAGAGCGTCGCCGGTCAGTCGCCATCGACCATACTCCTGCGAGAACCCTTCCAGCAGTTCGATGTCGGCCGCGAATTTATCGATATCGACGCTGATCGGCATCGGCTTTGGAGGCTTGCCGTCCGGCGGATCCAGTTCCGGGCGACGCAACAGGCGGATCGATTTCGCCGTGATATCCGTGGCGTGGAAACGGCGGGCGAGCAGTGGCCAGTAGCTCCAGTCCACCCGGACATCGCGGGCCTCCAGCCAGACGCCCTTCTCATCGGTGATGGTGACGCGGGACAGGGTGAAATCATCGAACAGGTCGCCTTGCAGACCTTCCACGTTGATGCGTCCATATCGGGAGATTTTCTTTCCGGCGACGAAGCTGGTGACCAGTTCCCGCCCCGGTCCGGACACCAGATAGATCCGGCCGCCGAAGACGAGGATCAGGGTCAGGGCGATCAGGCCCATCAGGGCGAATCCGCCGAAGAAGCCGATGGCCTGCAGCCGGGTGCGTCGCCGCCTTTCGGTCTTGGCGGGGGTTTCGACGGCTGTTTCCGGCGGGACCGCCTCGACCGCGCGCTTCTTGCGCGGGGTAGGCAGGCGACGGGGTGGCTTGGGGGTCGGATCGGTCAAAACGCCTGGCCGATGCTGACATAGACCTGGAAGCTGGCGTCGCCTTCACGCTTTTCCAGCGGGAAGGCGATATCGGCGCGGATCGGGCCGAAGGACAGGTTGTAGCGGGCGCCGACGCCGACGGCGTAGCGCAGGTTGGAGAAGTCGGGCGTCTCGTCGAAACCGATCGCGCCGGCGTCCACAAAGCCGACGACGCCGAAACCCTTGCCCACGTCGTGACGGACTTCAGCCGAGACCTCGAACAGGGAGATGCCGCCGCGCGGCGTATTGTCGGGCAGGCGCGGACCGACGCCCTGGTATTCATAGCCGCGCACAGAGCCGCCGCCGCCGGAATAGAAGAGACGGTCCGACGGCACGCTGAGCTCGCTGCCGCCGATGATCGATCCGAGCCGCATGCGGCCGGCGATTACGGTGCGGGCGTTGTCCTGAACCGGCATATAGGCCGTGCCCTGGGCCTCCGTGCGCAGGAACAGGATGGTGTCCTCGCCGGTCACCGCGGTCGGTTGAACGTTCAGCGTCATCCGCCAACCGGTGGTGGGGTTCAACGGATCGTTCGACTGGTCGATATAGGCGCTTCCGCGGCCGGTCAGGATGGCCAGATCGCGGTCGAAGCTGATCGGCGCCTGGGTGACCGGATCGAACCGGTTCTCGCTATACCGGCCAGCGTCCAGACCGACGCCGTAGCTGTAGTATGAGGTCTTTCCAAGTCGCTGACGCAGGTCGGCGGACAGGACGGCGGCGGTCCGGCGATAGGCGTCAGTGTCCTCGTTTACCACGGCGGCGGACAGGGCCAGTGTCTCGCCCGGCGTCCGCCAGTGCGGCAGGCTGAGGTCGGCCCCGATGCGGCTGTCGATATTCGCGAGCCTGGCCTGGAAGCGCAGGGTGTCTGCGCGGCCGAAGCGGTTGTACCATGTCCATAATCCTTCGACGCCCGAGCCATCGGCGGTCGAGAAGGTGGCGCCCGCCTCCAGTATGCGGCGTGGCCGGTCGGTCAGGGTGATCACCACCGGTCGGTTGCCTGCCGGCGTCGTCTGGTCCGCAGCCGTCAGGGCCACCGCAACACCGTCGTAGACGCCGGTCTCCAGCAATCTTCGCTCAAGCTCGGCGACCAGTTCGGGATCGTAGCGCTGACCCTCGTTCCAGGGCGCGAGGCCCATGACCCACTCCGGATTCGTCGGGCCCCTCGTCTCGACCCGCACGCCGTCGAGACGGACCAGGGGGCCGGAGTTTATGTTGAAGGTCGGGGCGACGGTCAGGGCAGCATGGTCGACGACAACACGGCGCGGCTCTGTCGCGGCGTCCGGGTATCCATCGCGCGCCAGGCGGGCGATGACCCGGCCCTCAGCGGCGATGACGTCGGCGGCCCGACCTGGACTTCCGGGTGCGAGTCCGGTTTCCGCCAAGGCTGTGCGGATGACCTCCGGCTCCGGTTCCGGTGCGACCCAACGGATCGCCGGATCTGCGAGCACGAACCGGGGACCGGGCGTAATCTCCACGATTGCGACCGGATTGTCCTCGCCTTCGACGATATCCGCCAGAATTGGCTGGTAGTAGCCTTCAGACCGCAGAAGGGCCTCGGCCGAGGCCATGGCGGCCCTGGCCCTTCGGCGAGCGTCGAAGCCATTGGTCGGCGGCCCGTCAGTCTCGCCGATCGCGCGGACCAGGGCTGCGCGGAGTTCGGCGCCGAGATCGCCTCGAATCTGGGCGCGGGCATCAGCAGCAGCCGCGTCGCCGACACCTGTTGCGCCCAAGCCCAAAACCACCGCGACGAGCGCGGCGGAGATGTGGCGGAAGGAAGAAGACCTCGACGTCAATATGCAACCCTGATCGGCGACCTGTTCCGAACCGGACCAGGTTCGCCAGAGGCCCCCCTCAATCAGCGAATCGGAACCACCTGAGGGCCGATCAATAGAACAGGGTTTCGCTCTCTGGCTTCACCGTCTCTTCAGAGGATCGCTGTTCGGGCGGCAGGGTGGAGGCCGGCGGAACATCGGTCGCAGCCGCCGCATCTGCGGCAGCAACGGCCTGATCGGTCGCAGCAGGTGCGACGGGCGCCTCGATCGGTGGTGGCGCGGTCTCGGCCTGCCGGGCCGACGGGTCTTCGCAGCCGGTTACAACCAGACCCGCGGCGCCCAGAGCCGCCAACAACATCAAACGCTTCATTCAAGATCTCCCCCGCAGTGCAACGTAGATACGCGCCGTGAACAGGCCCGTTCCATAACCTGTCCCACGTTGCTGGTCACGCTGGATCAACAGCGTTCTGGCAACCAATCCTTTGTCTATTGGTGCGACACTCCAGTTGATGGGAGAGGGCTCAAGAATGCTGGCGAACGGCTATGCCATGATCGCCCAGGTGCGTTTCCGCGAACTGAAGACGCGGATCGGCCTGGCGGCGTTCATCGCCGTGACTGCGTGGTTCATGACGCACACCTTGTGGTCGGCCGTTTGGTTCGGGGCTGTCGTGGCGACGCAGGCGCTGGACTGGATTGTCTTTCGACCGCTCCGCAAGCGGCCCGACATTGAGCCGTCGCTTGGTTACAAGATCGCCCTGTGCGCCACGGCCTCAGTGAACGTAGTCATCTATTCCGGTATCGCCGCCTATCTGTGGACGGCCGGCGGGGATGCGGGACGCCTGTTCGCCACCGTCCAGGTCGCGGGGGGCTTGCTGCACGTCAGTCTGCACATGCACCACGTGCGGCCGCTGCTGTTGGCGGCGGTCATCCCCCACAGCCTGTATTTCCTCGGCATGCCGGTGGTCGGCGCGATCGTCGACGGCAAGCCGCAAGAAATGCTGATCGCGGTGGGCGGACTTCTCTACATGATGCATCTGATCGTGGCTGTCCGGCAGAGTTCGATGACCACGACGGCATTGCAGACCGCCAATGCCGAGGCCCGGCGCGAACGTCAGAAGGCCGAGGTCGCCAGTGCGGCCAAGTCGGAGTTTCTCGCCGTCATCAGCCATGAAATCCGCACTCCGATGAATGCTGTGATCTCGGCGGCGAACCTGCTGCGCCGAACGCGGCTGGATCGTGAGCAGCGTGAGCATGTGTCGATGTTGCTCGACGGCGGCGATGTGCTGGTCGGTCTGCTGAACGACGTGCTCGACCTGTCGAAGATCGAGGCGGGCAAGATGACGCTGGAATCCTCGGTGATGGACCTGCGTGAGAAGCTGGGCTCGCTTGGCCGACTCTGGGGACCCAAGGCCGAAGCCAAAGGCGTCCGGCTGAAGATCGAGATCGAGCCTGACGTACCGGACTGCGTGCGCACCGATCCACTGCGCCTGCAGCAAATGCTGTTCAATCTCCTGTCCAACGCCGTGAAATTCACGGACGAAGGTTCGATCGCTGTGTCGGTGGACTGGAGCGCCGAAGACAGCCGCCTGACCATCGCTGTGGTCGATACCGGCTGTGGCATTCCGGCGGACCGCCTTGCGGGCATCTTCGACAGTTTCGAGCAGGTCGATGCCGGCACGACCCGGAAGTACGGCGGCACCGGCCTGGGGCTCGCGATCAGCCGGCGTCTGGCGGAAATCATGGGCGGTAGCCTGACCGCAGACAGTGTCGAGGATCAGGGTTCGACCTTCGTGCTGACCCTGCCGATGGAACCGGTGGCCAAGCCGGCGGCCGAGACCCGTCGTCGGGCTGCGCCGCAGGCCGGGCTGCAGGGCAAGGTGATTCTGGCCGCGGACGACCATGCGGTGAACCGCCGTATCCTGTCGTTGCTGCTCGAACCGCACGGCTGCACCATTCTGTTGGTCGAAAACGGTGCCGAGGCGGTGGCGGCGGCAAGGACCCAGCGGTTCGACGCCATCCTTATGGACATGCAGATGCCGGTGATGGACGGGCTGGAAGCCTCTGCCCAGATCCGGGCCGGCGGCCTGAACCGACGCACGCCGCTGATCGCCCTGACCGCCAACGCCATGGATGTGCACCGCGCCGCCTGGGACGCGACCGGTGTGTACGCCTTCCTGACCAAGCCGATCGATCCTGCGCTGCTGGCCGCGACTCTCGCGGAAGCCTGCGCCCAGGCCGTCGACGAAGAGGAAGCCCAGATGGTCTAGCCCCAGCGGGCGAGGGCATCCGCCAGGGAGATCGCGCCTGCGGGCTCGATCTGCGCGACCTGCCCATCGAAACGAGGGGCTGGTGAGGGTTGGAGCGGTGACCCGGCGAGCGTCTGCCGCGCCCGGTTGTGCGGATGATCGGCCGCCTCCGAAAATGTCAGGACCGGCGTGACGCAGGCTTCCGTTCCAGCGAAATGCGCGGCCCATTCGTCGCGGGTCCGGGTGGCGAACAGGGCTCCGAACGTCGTCTCGAGCGCGGGCCATTCACTGACAGGCATCTGGGGCGCATCCGCCGCATCGAGATTCAGACCGGCGAGCAGGGCGGCGTAGAAGCGGGGTTCCAGCGCCCCGACCGCGACGAACTTGCCGTCGGCGCAGGCATAGCAGCGGTAGAAGGGTGCGCCTCCGTCCAGCAGGTTCGAGCCACGCTCGCCTGACCACAGGCCGCTCGCCGTCAACGAGAAGAAGAGGGCAGACAGGAGCGACGTTCCGTCGGTCATGGCGGCATCGACGACGCGTCCCTTGCCGATGGTCCGCGCCTCGATGAGGGCGGCCAGGACTCCCGTGATCAGCAGCATGGCGCCGCCGCCGTAGTCTCCGACGAGGTTCAGAGGCGGCACGGGCGGGGAACCGGCCTCGCCCATGGCGTGGAGCGCGCCGGTCAGGCCGATGTAGTTGATGTCATGTCCCACGGTCTGGGCCAGCGGCCCTGTCTGACCCCAGCCGGTGACGCGGCCGTAGACCAGTTTCGGGTTGCGCGCGGCGCAGTCCTCGGGCCCGAGGCCGAGGCGTTCCAGCACGCCGGGGCGGAAGCCTTCGATCACGGCGTCGGCGCCGGCGATGAGGTCGAGGACGCGCTCGCGGTCGGCGGGGGATTTCAGATCGACCACGACGGCGTCGCGGGCACGGTGCATGACGTCGTTTCCGACGTTGCCGAAGGCGCCGGCTTCTGCACGGCAGAGGCGCAGGACCTCGGCCCCGAGGTCTGCCAGGACCATGCCCGCGAAGGTCACGGGTCCCAGGCCGTCGAATTCGATGATGCGGACGCCGGAAAGTGGTTTCATGGTCGCTTGCTAGCGGCAGCCGGGAGCCCGGTCGAGGTCACGCAAGGAAGCGCCCGAGGCCTTTCTCACGCCTGTGACGACGGAGAAGCGATGGTACGTCCTCTCGGGCTCGAACCGAGGACCCTCTGATTAAAAGTCAGATGCTCTAACCAACTGAGCTAAGGACGCACATCGTGGTCGCAGAACGGCCGGGCCGTTTCGCGGTTGCGCCTTCTGGTTCATCGCGCGGGTCGGGTCAAGGGCTGTGGGCCGCCTTCCTTTTCTGATGATGTCGTTTGGCGTCGTGACTCCGGTCCTGCGACCGCTATTGTGAGCGAACATAAGGGGATGGACGGGCATGCGCGGTTTCGGATTTATGGCGGCTTCGGCCGCACTCATCGGCCTTGCAGGGTGCAACCAGACCGAGGGCAAGGCGGTCGCCGCTCCGGCTGTCGCCCAGGCCGCGCCGCAGCCCAGTCAGGTGATGCAAGAGACCTTCGTCGACTGCATCTGGGGCGAGACCCAGGGGTCGGGTCTGTCGGTCTGGAGCTATGCCTGTCCGCAGGCCGGCAATACCCACATGGTCTATGACGCCAGCCTGCCGGGCTTCGCCCTGGAGGGGACCTACGACGGCCAGACGTCGCGCAGCCCGGCCATTATCGTGTTCAAGAAGGCCGCCGACGCGCCGATCGAATCCGTTCTGGCCGAGGCCCGGACGAAGTCGCCGGGGCCACATACGGCCGAGTGCGTGCTCGCGCGGCCGACCTACGACGGTGTGGCAGAGGGCATCTACCACCTCGTTCCGCCGGCGCCGGTCAAGGCGCAATGGGAGGCCTTCGCCTCCGGCGAGGGCGACGCGGAACCGATGGAACCGCCGTGCGGCGATCTGGGCGAGCAGATGGTGGGCGATCACGTCTTCTATGTGCTGGACGGTGACCCGACGACGGTGCTGTGGGTCAATTTCGGCAGCGAGATCCAGCCGTTCGAGGCCGCCTCGATCCGGCCGTTGAACGCGGGCTAGGCTCTGGTGCAGTTGCGTGGCGTCCTCCTTGTGATCCCGGTTCTGGCCCTGCTGGGCGGCTGCTCGGCCGCGCGGCAGGTGGGGGCGGGGTTCGGCGATGCGGCGACCCAGCCGCTGGTCGATCTGAACGTACGTCGGGACCAGATCCCGACGGTGTTGCTGCAGGCCCAGGCCAATCCCTATGACCGGCGCAATCTCAGCCAGTGCACGACCATCGGCGCCGAGGTGGCACGGCTGGACGAGGCCCTGGGGCCCGACCGGGACGAGCCGCCGGCGCCCGATGCGCCCACCCTGAACGAACGGGCCCAGGACGCCCTGGCCGAGGCAACTCTGGACGCGATCCGGAACGCGGCGACGGACTTCATCCCCTACCGCAGCTGGATCCGGCAACTGACCGGCGCCCAGGCGCGGTCGAAGACGGTCCAGGATGCGGTCGAGGCGGGGCGGCTGCGGCGGGCCTTCCTGAAGGGGCTGGGGATGCGGGCCAACTGTGCGCCGCCCGCTTCCCCCGCCTGGTTCCGGCCGACAGGACGGTCGCAGCGCTAGCTAGCGACGCTTTTCGCTGCGGTCTCCTCTGATGTGGATCGTGCCGTCCTTTGCGAAGGCCTCGAACGACGGTTTGTCGATGTTGCGGAACTCGCCGGTGCGGTCCCAGTCCCAGTCGAAGGAGATGCGCTCGCCCTTGTGCGCGAACTTGCCCGACCAGTGGGCGAAGAAGGAGTATTTGTCGCCGCCGATGATGATGACGTGGCGATGCAGTGCGGTTTCGTTGCCGTCCGGGCGGGGCGGTTCCTCAAGGTAGGTGTTGTAGGCGTGGAAGCCGGACTTCTCGATGCGCATGATCAGTTCGACGTGTGGCGGGCGTGGAAGTCGCGACGGAACTGTTCGAAGCGGCCGTGCTGGATGGCGTCGCGCATGGCGGCGGTCAGGGCCTGGAAGAAGGCGATGTTATGCCAGCTGAGCAGGATCTTGCCGAGGATTTCGTCGGCCCGGATCAGGTGGTGCAGATAGGCTTTTGAGTACGACGAAGACGGTCCGTCGATCGTGGGGTCGAGCGGGTCCTGATCCTCGGCGAAGCGGGCGTTCTTGAGGTTGATCGGCCCCTCCCAGGTCCAGGCCTGGCCGTGGCGGCCGGCGCGGGTGGGCAGGACGCAGTCGAACATGTCGACGCCGCGCCAGACCGCCTCGACCAGGTCGATCGGCTTGCCGACGCCCATCAGATAGCGGGGACGGTCGGCGGGCAGCATGTCGGGGGCGTAGTCGAGGACCTCGCACATGGCCTGATGGCCTTCGCCGACAGCGAGGCCGCCGATGGCGTAGCCGTCGAAGCCGATCTCCTGAAGCTGTTCCGACGACTGGCGGCGCAGATCCTCGAAGGTCGAGCCCTGCTGGATGCCGAACAGGGCCTGGGTCTCGCGGGTTCCGAAGGCGGCTTTAGAGCGGGCGCCCCAGCGGACGGAGAGTTCCATCGCGGCTTTCGCGGCGGGCTTTTCGGCCGGGTAGGCCACGCACTGGTCGAGCTGCATCGAGATGTCGGCGCCGATGCGGTCGGCCTGGATCTCGATCGACCGCTCGGGCGAGAGAACGTGTTTCGAGCCGTCGATGTGGCTGGAGAAGGTGACGGCGTCCTCCTTCACCTTCGAGATGCCGGCCAGGGACATGACCTGGAAGCCGCCGCTGTCGGTCAGGATCGGCCTGTCCCAGCCCATGAATTTGTGAAGCCCGCCGAGCCGCTCCATCCGTTCGGGACCGGGGCGTAACATCAGGTGATAGGTATTGCCCAGGATGATGTCGGCGCCGGTAGCCTTCACCTGATCCACGGTCATCGCCTTGACCGTGGCGGCGGTGCCGACCGGCATGAAGGCGGGGGTGCGGATGTCGCCGCGCGGGGTCTTCAACACGCCGGTGCGGGCGCGGCCTTCGGTGGCGGAGATGTCGAACGGGAAGGGCAAGGGCGGGTCTCGATGAGGGGAGGCGCGTCTTAGAGCGGGGGCAAGGCCTTGGGAAGGCGGAGGGGCCGGACCCAAAAACACCGTCCGAAGCGTTCGAAGCGTCCGAAGCGTTCGGGTCGGCGCGACTCCGGGACGGAGTCCACAGAGTCCAGATAGTCCACTGAGTCCAGATCCGGGGCGGCGTGAGAGCCGGGTTGTCAAAGATCGTGCCCAGTGTCGCACGGTTTTGCGGGGCGCCTGCGATAATGGCTCTGGATAGAGCCGAGCGTTGTTTTGAAAGGCGGATTCGGGGGATGTGTTGATCAACAAGCGTCCTTCTCCCCTTGCGGGAGAAGGTGGCAGCCGAAGGCTGACGGATGAGGGGTCACGCCGGCGTGGGGGGGGCTCAGCCGTCAAAAGCCGTGTGACCCCTCACCCGATCGCGCAAGGACGACGGCAAGCCGTCGTGCGCGAGCTCCCTCTCCCGCAGGGGGAGAGGGTTAAGACCGCGCCGGCCGTACCGGCGCCAGTTTCCGGCGCTGTCGTGACAGGGCCAGGGGCGTGCCGTCGGCGGCCCAGACGGTGGCGTCGTCGACGGTCCAGCCGGAGCCGAAATCGAGCATGCGGAACTCGAAGAAGGCCCAGCCGTCCGGGCAGTGGTCGGGCGTCGGGTCGGTCAGGATGTCGTAGCGCAGGTCCACCGTGGCCATGCCCACAGGCCTGTCCAGGGCCGTCCAGACAGGGGGATACAGCGCGTCCAGAAGGTAGCAGAGCCCGATGGCGTCCAGGGGCCCGCCGTCGCGGATCTTCATCCAGCAGCGCTCGATGACCGGTCGACCGGGGACGGGCTGAAGGATGTGGGGGCCGGTCTCGAAGCGATAGTCGACGTGCTGGGAGAAGCGCGGAGCCATCGGGCCTTCAAGTCCCCGGCCGGTCTGGAGCGCGCCGAGCGGGGGCGGCGTGGCGAGCGGCGTCATGGCCGGGCCGGGCACGTCGTCGCCGAAGGTGGCGCTGGCGTGGTTGGTCAGGCGGTTCTGGCCCTCCCGGTCCTTCTGGGTGACGTCGACCTGGGCGAAGGATGCGCTGCGGCCGCCGCGCAGCATTCGCGGCGTGAACTGGATCGGCTGACCGAAGCGGGCCGGGGTCATGAACTGGGCTGACAGACTGCGGAGCGGGGCGGCGATGGCGAGGCCCTGTTGCATCGAGGCGGCGCACAGGGCCGCGATCAGGCCGCCGAACGGAAAGCCGGTCTCGGGCGGGGCGTTCAGCCGGCCGTTGGAGAAGTCGCCGTGCAGGTCGGCGCTGAGTACGCCGTCATCGCCGGGGGTCAGGGTCAGGGCTTGCGCGATCGTCTGTTCAGGCATGCGCGGGTCGTAGCTCGGGAAAGGAACGGGCGGAAGCGGGGCTTCCGCCCGCCAGTCGGGAATGCAGGAACGCTGCGAGGAGTGCTCGCCTCGTCCGTAGCGAAACAAGACTGACTTACTGCGTTCCTTTTGGCAACCCTCTTGCCAAACCGCTGACGCAGGGTCACTTTCAATCTCTTGCCGGGCGTCACCTTGTTGGAAAGCCGCCCACAATTTGCCGGACGACGCCTATGGGACGCACTGCAGACTACTCCAAACAAAGCTGTTCGATCGCTGCGACCCTGGAGGTGATCGGCGATCCGTGGACGCTGCTGGTCATTCGCGACGCCTTCCAGGGCGTGAAACGGTTCGAACAGTGGCAGGAGCGACTGGGCGTGGCCCGAAACGTCCTGGCCGCGCGGCTCAAAACCCTGGTGCAGCACGGAGTTCTGGAGCCGAAGCTCTATTCCGAACGCCCGCCCCGCAATGAATATGTCCTGACGCCCAAGGGCCTGGCGCTGTCGGACGTGCTGATCGTCATGCACGGCTGGGGCTCGCAGCATCTGTATGGCGAGGCGGATTCCGGCGTCAGCTTCACCCACAAGACCTGCGGCGCAGAGCTCAAGCCGCGGGTGGCCTGTTCCTGCTGCGGCGAGATCGTGAAGCGCCGCGACACCGGGATCCATTTCCATGCGAACCGGCCGACCGTGGCCGAGATCATGCCCAAGGACACCGCGACGGAAGAGGCGGCGTGAGCCGACCGCCGGTCACCCTGATCGGCAATCCGGTCTCGCCCTATGTGCGCAAGATCCTGGCGATCTGCGCGGTGAAGGGGATCGAGGTCGCGATCGATCCGATCACGCCGTTCCGGGGCGATGAACGGTTCTCCGAGCTGAGTCCGCTGCGGCGGATTCCGGTCTGGATCGAGGGTGACGTCACCCTGTGCGACAGCTCCATCATCGCCCAGTATATCGAGGACACGCGACCCGAGCCCTCGGTGCTGCCGGTCGATCCGAGAGATCGGGCCAGGGCGCGCTGGATCGAGGAATATGCCGATACCCGGCTGTTCGACGTCCTGGGCTGGAAGCTGTTCTTCCAGATCGCCATCAAACCCCGCATCCTGAAGGAAGAGATCGACCGGAACCTTGTCGAGACGGCGAGGGCGGTCGAGATCCCGGAGACCTTCGACTACCTCGAGACCGTGATGCCGGAGACGGGGTTCCTGTTCGGGGAGAGCGCGGGGCTGGCCGACTTCAGCCTGGCGCCGGCCTTCCTGAATGCGCGGGTCGTGGGGACCGAGGTCGACGCCGGGCGCTGGCCGAAGCTCGCCGCCTGGCTGGGGCGGGTCGAGGCGGACACGCCGATGAAGCGGCTGAATGCGCTCGCCCAGGCCCTCATGTCCACGAAGCTGGCCGATCAGCCGGCGGTGATGGCCGAGCATGGCTACGTGATCGCCGAACGCTCGCACGACGGCGGACGGGCCATGCGCGGGCCCATGTCGCCGACCTAGCCTCTGAAGTGATCGGCGTGACGGGTGATCAGGGGGACGACGATGTCCTCCTCGTCCTCCAGATGGCGAGCCAGAGCCGGACCGGCCGCATCGAGGGCGTCGGCGAGGCGGGCGGCGGCGTCGCCGGCCGTCGGGGCATTGCCGCTGACGCCCTGATGGAAGTCGAGGCCGGTCCGGAACAGGGTCTCCAGCTGGCCGTGGATGGCGTCGTGGTCGCGGTCCAGCAGGTCGATGCCGGCGCCGATGCGAGGCTCCACCCGACGCATGGTCGGGAAATAGTGGTGGGTCTCGATATTGTGGTGGCCGTCCAGGTGCTGGAGGAACGCTTGCAGGACGGGGATCAGGCGACGGTGCAGTTCGGGCAGGGCGAGGGCTCCTGCGCGCCATTGTGTGGTCAGGGCGTCCATCTGGGCGACCTCGCGGCGAAAGCCGGCGTGCATCTGCAGCCAGAAGCGGGCCATGGCCGCGACTTCGTGGCCGTGCCAGCGGTCGCGGGGGAGGTCGGCGAGCAGGTAGCGGTACGCCTCGGGCAGGCCCTGACGGGTGGAGAGATCGTCAGACAACGGCAGAAACGACACAGGCCGTCGTCGTGGCGATGAAGCCGCCGCCCAGCAGGCGGTCGGGGTCGGCGGGGTCGTAGAGGGCGCAGGCCTGGCCGGGGGCGACGCCTTCTTCTCCGGTCTCGAAGACGATCGAGATCGCCCCGTCCTGAAGCGTCAGACGGGCGGGCGAAGGCGGGCGGGTCGAGCGGACGCGGGCGAGGACGGAGGCGCCGGCCTCGGCGGCCGCTTCGATCGAGGCTTCGTCGCCGAGCCAGTTGGTCTCGTCCAGCGTCAGGGCGGCGGTCAGCAGGGCCTCGCGCGGGCCGACGATGACGCGGCGGTTGTCGGGGTCCAGCTTCGTCACGAACAGGGGCTCGCCCACGGCGACGTTCAGGCCCCGGCGCTGGCCGATGGTGTAGTCGGTGATGCCGGCGTGACTGCCCAGGACGCGGCCGTCCATGTGGACGATCTCCCCGGCCTCGCGGCCTTGCGGACGGAGGCGGTCGATCAGGGTGCGGTAGTCGCCGGACGGGACGAAGCAGATGTCCTGGCTGTCGGGCTTGGACGCGATCTTCAGGCCCAGGGACTGGGCGACGCCGCGCACGGCGGGCTTTTCCAGACCGGCGAGCGGGAAGCGCAGATAGTCGAGCTGGTCGCGCGTGGTGGCGAACAGGAAGTAGGACTGGTCGCGCGAGGGGTCGATGGCCTTGCGCATCTGGGTGCGGCCGTCGGCGGTCAAGGCCCGACCGACGTAGTGGCCGGTGGCCATGGCGGCGGCGCCGAGATCGCGGGCGACATCCAGCAGGTCGCGGAACTTGACCGTCTGATTGCAGCGGATGCAGGGGACCGGGGTCCGGCCCTGCAGATAGTCGTCGGCGAACTGGTCGATGACCGCGTCGCGGAACCGGCTCTCGTAGTCGAGGACATAGTGGGGGATGCCCAACATCTCGGCGGCGAGGCGGGCGTCGTGGATGTCCTGGCCCGCGCAGCAGGCGCCCTTCTTCTTCAGGGCCGCGCCGTGGTCGTAGAGCTGCAGGGTGACGCCGACCACATCATAGCCGGCCCTGTGCAGAAGGGCCGCGACGACGGTGGAGTCCACCCCGCCGGACATGGCCGCGACGACGCGGGAGCCGACCGGCAGGCCGACCGCCAGGCGCGCGCTCTCGACCGCCGCATCCAGCTCGGCCGGAGACGACAGGGGGGCGATGTCGGGGATCGCGCAAACAGGCTCGATGAGCGTCATCGCGCGCATATAGAGAGACTGGAGGACGATTTCGAGGCCGAAGGCCCAAACGACGACGGCCGCCCCCGTCGCCGGGAGCGGCCGTCGCTTCGTTCGGGGGAGAAAATCCTACGAGCGGTAGTTCTGGATCCGCGTCGTGCGCAGACCCTGCATGCCCCATTTGTCGATCGCCTTCTGCCAGGCGAGGAACTCCTCGGCCGTCAGCCGGTAGCGAAGCAGGGCGTCGTCGAGGCTGAGCAGTCCGCCGCGCACGGCCGCGACCACCTCCGCCTTGCGGCGGATGACCCAGCGATCGGTATTCTCGGGCGGCAGGTCGCGCATCGTCAGGGGGGTGCCCGTCGGACCGACGACATACTGTTCGCCCTGCTTGTTCACTCGACGCTCTTGCAACATGGGCTTTTGCCTCATTCACCACCACCAATTGATCGTGAAGGTAGCGCGGCGCCGCTAAGGCCGGGTTTAGCGTCGTGGTGAAGGAATGGATAAAATCCAGTCCGTCCCGGAACGCCGTTTTGGCCCGATGTTGAGTAAGTCTTCATCTAGTTGAACGCCGCGTTACCTGAAGATCAGCGTTTGATGCTGATAAGCTCGGCCAACATCTCATCCGCAGTGGTGATGATCTTGGACGAGGCGGAGTAGGCGCGCTGGGTGGTGATCAGTCCTGTGAACTCCAGCGACAGGTCGACCGTGGAGGCCTCCAGCTGGGAGGCCCCGATCAGGCCCGCGCCGCCGCTGCCGGGGGCCTTCAGGTTGAACGTGCCGGACCCCTGGCTGACCCGGTAGGCGTTGGCGTTGACGACCGAAAGGCTGTCGGGGCTGGTGAAGGTGGCCAGGGCGACCTGGGCGACGCGACGGGTGACGCCGTTGTCGAAGTTGGCGGTGACATAGCCCTCGTCATCGATCTCGATGCTCGACAGATTGCCGAAGGCCGTGCCGTTGGTGGTCACCGCCTGGATGACCGAGTCCGAGTCGTACTGGGTCAGGCCGCCGGCCGAGGCCGACAGGTCAAAAGTGATGGTCTGGTCGTCGATGCCGAGCGAGTCCCGCCATTGCGGGGCGGCGGCCGTGCCGACGGAGGCGGGGTCCGATGCGCCGAGGGTGATCGAAGCGGCGGAGGGATCGGCGAACAGCATGCTGCCCGGAGCAAGGACATCGGCCGCCTTCATGCCGTCGACGTCGAGGCGGCCGTCCTGGGTGAACAGGACCAGGCCGGACTTGAGGATGCCGTTGGACGGCGTCGAGCCGTTCTCGATGTCGCTGGCCGGGATGACGTGGACCTCGGCGCGCCACTCGTTCGGGTTGGCGGTCTTGAGGAAGGAATAGGCGATCGTGCGCTGGCCGCCCTTGGAGTCCGACGCCGGGATGGTGATCTGGAAGTCGGGCTTGAAGCCGGTGCCGGCCTCGGCGTCGTACATCGACATCGAGTTGGTCGTGGTGCTGTAGGTGGCGATGTCCGGAGAGACGACCTGGCTGGATTGCAGGTTGGCGTTGAGCTGGGCCCGGGTCGTGGCCTCGGCCGTGCCGCCGACGGAGCCGACGTTGATCGACTTCAGCTTGTTGAGGTCCGAAGGATCGCGGGTGATGTTTCCTTCGGAATCCACGGGCCAGCCCTGCAGATAGAGGCTGGCGGTGTTCTTCAGATAGCCGAACTCATCGACCCGGAAGGCGCCGGCGCGGGTGAACTGGCGCGCGTCGCCCGCGTCCAGGCCTTCAGGCTTTTCGGTCGCGACGAAGAAGCCCTGACCGGCGATGCCCAGGTCTGTCGAGGAGGTCGTGCGCTGAAGCTGGCCGGCCTGGGAGATGAAGTTGCGGGTCGCTCCGAACACGCCGCCGGCGGAGTAGCCGGAGCCCTGGTTCTGGGCGTTGACCACGGTCGAGAACTCGATGGCGGTGCGCTTGTAGCCGACGGTGTTCACGTTCGCGATGTTCTGCGAAATCGCGGCCAGGGCTGCGGAGTTTGCGGTCAGACCGGACACGCCGGCCAGAAGGGCGGAATTGATGCTCACGAGGTTGGCTCCTTAGGAAAGCAACTTGAGGGGTTCAGGGCGGAGGCGATCCGGGCGGCGAGGCTGGCCTCGCTGTCGTCGTCGCCCTAGGTGGCGGTGTCTGCGGCGACGTGATCCTGCAGTCCGAAGACGCTGGAGACAGGCACGATCGAGTTGCCGATGGTGAGGTAGGGGACGCCGTCGTACATCTCGACGCCCGTGACACGGCCGCGGGTCAGGACCTGGGACTCGACGGTGCTGGCGCCGGCCTTGGCGGTGATCTTCAGCGAATAGACGCCGCCGTCCGGCAGCTGTCCTCCGGCGGTCGTCTTGCCGTTCCAGACGAAGTCGTGGGTTCCGGTGGTGCGGTCCGGCGCGGGACCGGTCCAGACGACCTTGCCGGTCGAGTCGAGGACCTGGAGGGTCGCCTCGGACGCCGCAGCCCCGAGTTCATAGGACCAGGTGGCCGAGCCTTCGTCGAGCTTGGTGACCGCCCAGGCCGCGGTCGCGTCCTTGCCGATGTAGTTGGATGCGCCGCCCAGACCGCCGCCCTGCTGGGCCGCCAGGAGGCTGGTCAGCAGGTCGTTGGTCAGCAGTTGCTGCTCGACGCCCGTCATCTGGGTCAGCTGGGCCGTGAATTCGTTCGAATCGAGCGGCGAAAGCGGATCCTGGTTCTTCAGCTGTGCGGTCAGCAGCGACAGGAATGTCTCGAAGTTCGAGACCAGGCTGGCGCGGCTGGTTCCGGTTCGACTGGCGGCTTCGTTGGCGGTGATTGCGTCGACCATGGGGTCAGACCTTCATATCGACGCGGTCGGGCGTCAGGGTGAGGGGGATCCAGGCGGCGGGCGTCGCCATGCGATCGGCTTCGGCCTGGAGCCGCGAGGCGGCGCCGAAGGCGCGGGCGTTGCGTGGGTCGGGCTGGCGATCGAAGGCCGAGCCGCCCTGCTGTCCGGCAGAAGCGTCGCGCTCGGCAAACGACAGGGCGTCGTCGGCGACGGTGAAGCCTGCGTCCTGAAGCTGGCGGCGCAGTTCGTCGACCCGGCCGCGCAACTCGGTCGCGGCCAGCGGATTATCGAAGGCCATGCGGGCGGCCAGTTTGCCGTCGGCGTCGATGTCGAGGCTGACGTCGACCTGACCCAGGCCTTCGGGCGTCAGGGCCATCTCGAACCGGGTCGAACGGCCCTCCAGCTTGCGCACGATCTGGGCGGCGATCTGCGCCGTCGTCTCGATCGTGGCTTTAGAGAGTGTGGAGAGGACCTGGAATGCAGCGGTTTCGACCGGACGCGCTTCCGTCGGCGGGGGAGCCGTGGGGACCGGCATGGTCCCGGTCGTGTCGGCGCCGAGGAGGATCGGAGCCGCAGCGGGCGCGGCGGCCGGAGCCGGGCGGGCCTGGACGTTCGGGACTGCGGCGGTGGGGGCCGCCTCGGCAGCGTCCGGCGAAGGCGTAGCGTCGGGATCGGCAGCGGGTCCGGCCTGGCCTTCGGTGCGGACAGGCTGGGCGCGGTCGATTACGTCACGGACACGCGGGGTGTCGACGGCAGCGGCGCGACCTTCGGGTGGCGCATCGGCGGCCTCGACCGGCGCGTCTTCCGCTGCGACGACTTCGCCGGAGACCGAGGCGGCCGAGGCGTCCGGAGCGGTCCTGGCAGGCCGAGGTGCAGGCGGCGTAACGGCAGCGGCGACAGGCGCGGGCGCTGCGGAGGGCGTCGTCACCGGAGCCGGAGCCGGCGTTGCGGCCTTCGTCTGTTCCGCCTGAACGGCGGCGAGATCCTGCAGATCGACGGACAGGGGAGCCAAGGCCGGGGCAGAGTCCGGCGCCGGAGCCGGATTCCTGATGGCGGCGGGCGTCGGAGCCGGCGCAGGAGCAGGATCCAGGAGGGCGGCGGGCGTCGAGCCGGTCGGGGCCGGCCCAGGCTCCGCGTCCGACACGGCGGTCGGTGTGGGCGAGGCTGCGAGGCGGTCGTCGGACTCAACGGGCGAAGCATCCGTGACCGGTGCGGAGACGGAGGCGTCCGGCACGGCGCCCGCGATGGTCTCCGGCGCGGCGCCCTCGACGGCCTCCGGCGCGGCGCCCTCGACGGCGTCCGGGCCAGGGAGGACGACAGGCGGGACCGGAACGGCAGGTGTCGCTTCACCCGCGACTGGCGAGGCCGCGGCAGCCTCTGTCGTGACCTCTGCGGCGGCCGGAGGCGTCGGGACAGTCAGAGGGAGGGGTGCAGGAGCGATTTCGGGCGCGACCGGAGCAGTGGCCGTGTCTGCTTCCGATGCGATGTCGTCTGCGGGGGCAGGCGCTGTATCGGAGGCGGTTTCCGTTTCGGGCTTCGCGGGTGCGGCGGTCCTGGCGGGCCGCTCCGGGGGCGTCGCCTCGTCCAGAATGGCGGCGAAGTCGGCGTCGGTCGTCGCAGCGCCGCGCCCGGGAGCGGCGGCGTGGCCCACGGAGGGCAGGGCTGAAATGACGAGGCTGGGCGCGGACATGCGGCGGCAGGCAATTCAGGACTGGAGGACGGGGGCGCCTGCTGCGCCGGATCATTCGGATGGGCCGTCGCAAGGGCCGGGCCATACGACGGGAAATGGCTCAGTGCTCTGTAATATATAGACAACTTCTCTGACCGGGGTTCGCGCCGACTGGTCGATGACGACCATTCTTGCCGCGCAAAAGTCGCTTTTTGCCCGGCGCCTTTCCAGGACCTTTCCGGGTTCGGACCTTCGGTTCACGGCTTTGGCCCGGCGTTTGCGACCTGAATCATCATGAGCCAGTCGCGTCCAGTGATGTTCAAGAGAATCAAGGCGTTGTCCGCGCCGCATACGCGGGCGGCTGGGCAAGACGCGCAGCCTGCCGGGCAGGGCTTGCCGGGCGGAGGGTTAATCGGATGAGCCTGAGCACCATCCTGAACATCGCAAACTCGGGCCTGCAGACGGCCCAGACGCAGTTGCGCGTGGTCTCGGACAACGTCTCCAACGTCAACACGCCCGGATACGTTCGCAAGATCGCGGAACAGGTGTCGCTGACGACCCAGGGTGTCGGGTCCGGCGTGGAGGTGGCCCGGGTCCGCATCGCCACCGACCGCTTCCTTCAGGCTGCGTCGCTCAACGCCGGCGCAGAGAACAGCCGCCAGGGCGTGCGCTATGAACTGTTCGACCGCATCCAGTCGCTGTTCGGTGATCCGGGCGGCGACACCGGATTCTTCTCCCAGATCGACGAAGTTTTCTCGGCCTTCGCCGTGGCGGCCGAGGACGCGGTTTCGGCGCCGCGCCGCCAGGACGCCCTGTTCAAGACCCAGGCGATTTTCGACGAGGCGGGTCGAATCTCGGGCCAGATTCAGGCCGTGCGCGAGGACGCCGACGGCCGGATCCAGAGCGCCATCGAGAAGGCCAACGGCCTGTTGAAGCAGATCGAGACGTTGAACGTCGACATAGCCAGGGCCACTGTGCTGGATGGCGACGCGTCTGGCGCCCAGACCCAGCAGGCCCGGCTGGTCGACGAACTCTCCGGCCTGATGGACGTGCAGGTGTCGCAACGCTCGGTGGGCGGTGTGTCGATCCGCACCGGGGCCGGCATCCTGCTGGCCGGGGCGGGCGCAGCGACGCTGGAGTATAATCGGGCGGGCACGGTCAACGCCGAAACCAGCTTCAACGAGATCTGGGTCACCGAACCGGGGGGCGCCAAACGCGCCTTCGCCGAAGGATTGAAGAGCGGCGAGATCAAGGGGCTGCTGGAACTGCGCGACGTGGACGCGCCGGCGACCGCAGAACGCCTGGCCGAACTGATCACCCACGTCGCCGACGAACTGAACCGGGCCCACAACGCCAATTCGGCGGTGCCGCCCCCCGGCACATTGACCGGCAAGAATGTGGGGCAGGACCTGACGACCGCCCTGACGGGGTTCACGGGCGGGACCACCATCGCGGTGGTCAATCCGACGACGGGCGTGATCGCCACGCGGGCCGACATCGTCTTCTCGGGCTCGACCTTCACCATCAATGGCGGCGCGGCCACGCCGATCGCCAGCTTCCTGACCAGCCTCAATACGGCGCTGGGCGGGACGGCGACGGCGAGCTTCACCGACGGCAGGCTGAGCATCGCTGCCGCCGGCTCGAACGGAGTCGCCATTGCCGACAGCGCGACGACGCCGAGCGCCAAGGCGGGGCGGGGGTTCTCCCACTATTTCGGGATGAACGACCTGATCTCGAGCGACCGGCCTGCGCTCTACGACATGGGGATCTCGACGACGTCGGCCCACGGCTTCACCGCAGGCGAGACGGTCAGTTTCCGCTTTACGGCAGAGAGCGGGGCCAAGGTCCGGGACATCCAGGTGGCGGTACCGGCCGGCGGAACGGTGGGTGACCTGTTGACCGCGCTGAACAGCTCCCTGACCGGCGTGGGCCGCTACGGCAGCTTCGCCCTGGATGCGTCCGGCGAGATGAAGTTTACGCCGCTGGGTGATCCGGCGCCGCGGATGAGCGTGCTGGAAGACACGACAACCCAGATTCCCTCCGGCGTTTCGGCCACGGAGCTGTTCGGTCTGGGCGGCGGCGTACGGTCGTCGCGGGCGGACGGCTTCAAGGTGCGGACCGACATTCAGCAGAGCCCTTCGAAATTGGCGCTGGCCCAGCTCAATCTGTCGGCTGCGGCAGGAACATCTGCGCTGAGCTCGGGCGACGGACGCGGGGCCCTGACCCTGGCCGATGCGGGTCAGAAGACCGTGAAGTTTTCGGCCGCCGGAGACAGTCCGGGGGGCACTTTGTCGGTGTCGCGTTATGCGTCCGAACTGTCCGGCGAAATCGGCGGCAAGGCCCAGGCGGCCAAGTCGCGCCAGGCCAGCGCCCAGGCCCTGTCGACAGAGGCCGATGCCCGCCAGCAGAACTTTGAGGGCGTGAACCTGGACGAGGAGCTGGTGCTGATGACGACCTATCAGCAGGCCTTCAACGCGTCGGCCCGGATGATCCAGGCCGCGAAGGACATGTACGATACGCTTCTGGGGATGATCTGATGAGCCGGGTTTCGACGAACGGAAACTATCAGTCGGCGCTGCTGAACCTGATGCAGGCCCAGCAGGCCCAGAACGAGGCGGGCGAAAAGGTCCAGACGCGCAAGAACGCCACCGACATGGAAGGCTTCGGCCGAGGGTCCGAGACCCTGACGGCGCTGAAGGGGGCGGCGGCGCGGGTGCAGGGCTTCCTCGATACCGGCGAGGCCGTGGCCGCGCGCCTGGAGGCCCAGGACCTGGCCATAAACCAGGTGGCCGATGCGCTGAACGCGGCGCGCGAGGCGATCGGCAGCGTGCTGTCGTCGGATTCACTGTCGACCCTGATGCTGGACCTTGAAGGTCAGTTCCAGTCGGTGTCCAACGGCCTGAACTTCCGACACCAGGGCGGCTATCTGTTCGCAGGCGCCGACACGACCAATGCGCCGGTCGGGGTGTCGACCCTGAGCGAACTGGCCGCCGCGCCGACCGTGGCCTCCACCCTCGGCAACGACCAGATCAAACAGGTGTCGCGCATTGCCGAGAACACCTCGGTGGAAACCGGCTACCTCGCAGACGGCTTCAATTTCACCGAGGCGGACGGGGTCACCCAGAGCCACATTTTCCAGATCTTCCGGGACATCAAGGCCTACAGCGACAACCCGGCGACAGGTCCGCTGACCGGCAAGCCGACCGAGGCGCAGAAGACCTTCCTGACCGCCCAGCTCAAGCGGCTGGAGAGCGCCTCGACCGCGACGATCGACGCTGCGGCGAAGAACGGATCGCTGGCCAATCGGCTGGATCAGATCAAGACCAGCCATGAGGCGCAGCAGCTGTCGCTTGAGCAGCTGGTGTCGAGCCGCACGGACGTCGATCAGCTGAAGGCCGTGACGGACCTGCAGCTGTCGCAGGTGGCGGTCCAGGCGTCGGCCCAGGTGGTCTCGCAGCTCAGCGAAGTCTCCCTGTTGAATTTCCTGCGATAAGACCAGGATCCGACTCTCGTACAGTCCCGCTGGACGCCGTTCCTGAAAAGGAACATAACGCGAACAATGGCGCAGCTGGATCTCAGGAAGAAGCTGTCGGTTCTGGCCGACGCGGCGAAATACGATGCATCGTGTTCATCCTCCGGCACGTCGAAACGCGACAGCCGGGGTGGCCGGGGGATCGGTTCGACCGAGGGGATGGGGATCTGTCACGCCTATACGCCGGATGGACGCTGCGTGAGCCTGCTGAAGATCCTGCTGACCAACTTCTGCATCTATGATTGCGTCTACTGCATCAACCGGGTGTCCTCGAACGTGCAGCGGGCCCGGTTCAGCGTGGACGAGGTGGTGGAGCTGACGCTCAACTTCTACCGCCGGAACTATATCGAGGGTCTGTTCCTGTCGTCTGGGATCATCCGGTCCGGCGACTACACGATGGAACAGCTGGTGCTGGTGGCGAAGACGCTGCGCGAGGTCCACGACTTCCGGGGCTACATCCATCTGAAGCTGATTCCGGACGCGGACCCGAGGCTGGTCGAGGAGGCGGGACTTTACGCCGACCGGCTGTCGGCCAATATCGAGCTGCCGCGCGACGAGGCGATGGGGCGGCTCGCGCCGCAAAAGGATGTCGGCGTCATCAAGAAGGCCATGGCCGCCGTCCGGCTCAAGGTCGACGCAGCCAGGCCCCAGAAGAAGGATCGGGTGAAGCCGCCGAAGTTCGCGCCGGCGGGCCAGTCGACCCAGTTGATCGTGGGGGCGGACGGCGCGCCGGATACGGAAATCCTCGACCGGTCGGCCTCGCTCTATGGCGGCTATGGTCTGAAGCGGGTCTACTATTCGGCGTTCAGCCCCATTCCGGATTCCAGCTCGGCCCTGCCGCTGTCGAAGCCGCCCTTGATGCGGGAACACCGGCTCTATCAGGCGGACTGGCTGATGCGGTTTTACGGCTTCTCCGCGCCAGAGATCGGTGAAGCGTCGACCGGCGGGATGCTGGACCTGGCCATCGATCCGAAGCTGGCCTGGGCATTGAACCAGAGGGCGCAGTTTCCCGTCGATGTGAACACGGCGCCGCGCGAGATGCTGTTGCGCGTTCCGGGGCTGGGGGTGAAGTCGGTCGACCGGATGATCTCGGTGCGGCGCTACCGGACCCTGAGGCTGGAGGACGTCGCGCGCCTGTGTCGCGGCATCGACAAGGTGCGGCCCTTCATCACCGCCCTAGACTGGACGCCGGGCGGGCTGACCGACGCGGCCGATCTGCGGGAGCGGCTGGTGGGCCAACCCCGGGCCGAGCAGCTGAGCCTTTTCTGATGGCGAAGGCGGAGCTGGCGCACGAGACCGATTTCGACGGCTGGCGGAAGGCCGCGCGGGCGTTTCGGCTGGCCGGGGTGGAGCCGGCGGCGGCGCGGTTCGGGGTGGAGGGGGCGGCGAGGACGGGTTCGCTGTTTGATACCGCTCATCCCCGCGAAAGCGGGGACCCAGTGCTTTCGCGAGGCAAGGTCTCTGGGATTGAGGACGGCGGCATATCGCCTGACGGCAGTGCGCCCACAGAACTGGGTCCCCGCTTTCGCGGGGATGAGCGGAAAGAGAAGGAGCAGCAGTTCCCGGTTCCCAAGGCCTTTGTCGACCTGGCGCAGGAGGTGATCCTGCATCGCTCGGCGGACCGGTTCGACCTGATGTATCGGCTGCTGTGGCGGCTCAGGGATGAGCCGGACCTGATCAAGGTCGTGTCGGATCGTGATGTCGCCGACGCGATGGAACGGGCGAAGAACGTCAGTCGGGCCTCCCACAAGATGAAGGCCTTTGTCCGGTTCCGGGCGGTTCAGGACGAGGGGGGCGAGGCCTTCGTGGCCTGGTTCGAGCCGGCGCACCGGGTGCTGGAGAAGACCGCGGGCTTTTTCGTGCGGCGGTTCACGACCATGCGGTGGTCGATCCTGACGCCCGACGGTTCCTGCCTTTGGGACGGCGAAACCCTCGACTTCGGCCCGCCGGCCAGCGCCGTCGATGCGCCACGGGAGGACGAGATCGAGGAATTCTGGAAGACCTACTACGCCTCCACCTTCAACCCGGCCCGGCTGAAGGTCCGGACGATGCAGGGCGAGATGCCCCGGCGATACTGGAAGAACCTTCCGGAGGCTTCGCTGATCCAGGACCTGGTCGCCGGGGCGCACGGCCGTGCCGATGGGATGGTCTCCAGCCAGCCCTCCGAACCCAACGCTCGCCTGGCGAAGGCTATCGCCCGGAGCGTCCGGGACGGGTCGTATGAGGAAGGGTTCGTCGCCACCAGTCTGGAGGAGCTGGGTCATGGGGCGCAGGCGTGTCGCCGATGCCCGCTCTATCGCGACGCGACACAGGCGGTCTGCGGCGAAGGGTCGAAGACGGCCCGGCTGATGATCGTCGGTGAACAGCCGGGAGACCAGGAGGATCTGGCCGGGCGGCCGTTCGTCGGACCTGCGGGCCAGGTGCTGGACGCGGCGCTGGAGGAGGCCGGGATCGACCGCGCCGGGCTCTACGTCACCAATGCGGTGAAGCACTTCAAGCACGAGCCACGGGGCAAACGGAGGCTGCACAGAACGCCGGCGACCGGCGAGGTTTCGGCCTGCCGCTGGTGGCTGGATCAGGAGCGGCGGCTGGTGCGTCCCGGGGTGACCCTGGCGCTGGGCGGCACGGCGGCGCTGGGCGTGCTGAACCGCAAGATCGCGGTGACCCAGGAGCGGGGACGGCGATTGCCGCTCGCGGACGGATCCCTGGCGATGATCACCGTGCATCCTTCCTATCTGCTGCGCATTCCCGACCCGGACGCCAGACTGCGCGAGCATGCGGCGTTCATTCGTGATCTGAAGGCCGTCCGGGACCTGCTCTGACCTTGCATAACGTCTGTTGCCGAAGGACGACGCCCCGTCCTTCATGCGGTTCCGACACGTCTTTCGGGCATGGGCGATTCGCCCGTGCTCATCTAAAGGTGGGCGAATGAGGACGGCCGATTTCCACATCGAGGACGCCAAGGGCGGCGCGACCGTGCTCAAGCTCACGGGCGACTGGACGACCATGGGAATCAACCAGGCCGCCATCCGGCTGGGCGACACCCTTGTCGGCGTCAGCATCGAACGGGTCGATCTGAGCGAACTGGGCCGGTTCGATACGGCCGGGGCCCTGGCCCTGGTGCAGGCGTCGAACTTCGCCATGCCCGCCGACGCCTTCGATACGCGGCCCGAGGCCGGGCGTGTCTATGCGATGGTCGAGACGCTGGAACGCCAGAGCGCCGCGCCGCCGAAACGCCAGGCGTCCCTCGTGCGGATCTTCTCCAAGATCGGTCACGGCGTGCACGACGCGGCTGCGGAAATGCTTCTTTCGATGGCCTTCCTCGGGCGGTTGATGGGAGCGACGGGTTCCGCCGTCCGGCACCCCGGCGCCATCCGCTGGCCGGCCTGGGTCAGCCAGGCGGAGCGGTCGGGTCTCGACGCCCTACCGATCATCGCGGTGACCAACTTCTTCATCGGCGCCGTCATCGCCTTCCTGGGCGCCAATCTGCTGACCCAGTTCGGGGCCGGGGTCTTCACGGTGCAACTGGTCGCCGTGGCCGTGCTGCGCGAACTGGCGGTCCTGATCACCGCCATCCTTCTGGCCGGCCGATCCGCCTCGTCGTTCGCCGCCGAGATCGGCTCGATGCGGATGAACCAGGAAGTCGACGCCATGCAGGTCATGGGCGTCAATCCGTTCCAGGCCCTCGTCATCCCGAGGCTGGCGGCGATGCTGGCGATGATGCCGCTGCTGACCTTCATCGGCATGGTCTCGGGCTTCCTCGGCGGTCTTCTGGTGGTCTGGAGCCAGCTCGACTACGGCCCGGCCTTCTTCTTCCAGCGCGTCAGCGAAGACCCGAACATGGGCACCCACTTGATGGTCGGCCTGGTCAAGGCGCCCGTATTCGCCGTGGTGATCGCCGCCATCGGTTGCCGACAGGGCATGGCGGTGGCCGGTGACGTGGAGAGCCTGGGCCGGCGGGTGACGGCGGCCGTGGTGCAGGCGATCTTCGCGATCATCGCCCTCGACGCCGTGTTTGCCCTGATCTTCCTGGAGCTGAACCTGTGAAGGCGTCCGGGACCACAGGAACCGAGGCCAATGACGCCGCGGTCGCCAGGAAGCCGGAGAACCTCATCGAGGTTCGCGGCCTGCTGAGCCAGTTCGGCGATCAGGTGATCCATCGCAATCTCGATCTGGACGTCGTGCGGGGCGAGGTCCTGGGCGTGGTCGGCGGGTCCGGCACCGGCAAGACGGTGCTGCTGAACTCCATCATCGGCCTCAAGGAGCCCGAGGGCGGGACCATCCGCATCTTCGGCCACGATACCGGCGATCTGACATCGGCCCAGAGCGCCGACATCGAGCGGCGCACGGGCGTGCTGTTCCAGCAGGGGGCGCTGTTCTCATCCCTGACCGTCCTCGAGAATGTCGCGTCTCCGATGGTCGAGCATACGAAACTGCCCAAGGACACGATCCGCGAACTGGCCGAGATGAAGATCGCCATGGTCGGCCTCAAGCCCGAGAGCCATCACCAGAAGCCGGCCGAGCTTTCAGGCGGGATGAAGAAGCGCGTCGGCCTGGCTCGCGCCCTGTCGCTGGATCCCGAGCTGATCTTCCTGGACGAGCCGACGGCCGGCCTGGACCCGATCGGGGCAGCGGCGTTCGATGATCTGATCCGCAAGCTGTCCGATGACCTGGGGCTGACCGTCTTCATGATCACCCACGATCTCGATAGCCTGTACGCCATCTGCGACAAGGTGGCGGTGCTGGCGGACAAGCGTGTGATCGAAAAGGCCACGGTGCAGGAGCTGGAGAAATCCGACCACCCGTGGATCAAGGAATACTTCCTGGGGCCGCGCGGACGCGCGGCGACCAGGGCGGCGTAGGGAACGACGATGGAAAGAGACGCACATTACGCCGCCGTGGGCATAGCCACCGTCGCCCTGCTGGCGGCGCTGGCGGTGTTCGCCATCTGGTTGGCCCGGCTGCAGTTCAACGACGACTACGACATCTACGACATCGTCTTCTACGGACCGGTTCGCGGCCTGTCGGAAGGCGGCGAGGTCCATTTCAACGGCATCCGCGTCGGCGAGGTCACCGACCTGAACCTGGATCCTGAAAAGGGCGACCAGGTCATCGCGCGGGTCAGGCTGGACGCCACCACGCCGGTGCGGGTCACGTCGCGCGCCCAGCTGGAGCCGCAGGGCATCACGGGCCTGAACTACATCCAGATCACGGCCGGCACCGACGGCAGCGCCCTGCTGAAGACCCAGTATCCGGACAATGTGGTGCCGGTGATCCAGTCGCAGCCGTCGCCGATCGCCGAGCTGCTGTCTGGCTCCGGCACGGTGCTGGCCCAGACCGTGGACGCCCTGAACCGGATCAACCGGGTGCTCAGCGACGACAATATCCGCAGCTTCTCGACCAGCGTGCGGAACGTTGAGGCTTTGTCGACCGAGCTGGAGGCCCGCAAGGGCATGTTCGAGGACCTGGAGCAGGCGCTGGAGAACGCCAACGGCGCCATCGCCGAATACCGCGCCCTCGGCGTCGATGCGCGCCGCCTCGTCAACGAGGACGGTGCAGAAGCGGTCCGGAACATCAACCAGGCCACGGCGGATGCGCGCTCGGCGATCGCCTCGATCAACCGCACGGCCGGCGCCATCGAGGGACCGGCAGGGGAACTCGCCACAACGGGCGTGCCGCAGTTGCTGGAAGCGATCCAGGGCCTGCAGGACGCGACGGAATCCCTGCAGGGGCTGGTGGACGACGTCCGGTCCAGTCCCCGTGACTTCATCTCCCGCCCGCCGTCCCAGGAACTGGAGGTCCAGCCGTGATCCGCTCCCTCGCTCTCGCAGCCGTCGCCGCCCTGTCCCTGTCCGGATGCGCCCTGCTGTCGTCGCCGGACCCGGTGCAGCTCTATCGCTTCGGTGACGCCGGGGGCGCCTTGACGACGTCCGTCGCCGCGCTCGTTCAGGTCAAGCTGCGGGCCCTCGAAATGCCCCAGGCGGCCCAGGGCGACCGTCTGCTGGGAGTGACCGGGTCGCAGGCCGCCTACATCGGCGGAGCCCGCTGGGTGTCGCCGGCGCTCATGCTCTACAGCGATGCGCTGGAGGCGTCGTTCGCCTCGCAGGCGCGGGCAGTGAGGCTCATCGGCCGACGTGAGCTGACGCCGACGACGCGGCTGCTGGATATCGACGTCCGGGTGTTCGAGACGCGCTACGCCTATGCGGAGGGGACGCCCACGGTGATGATCACGGCGCGGGCGCGGCTTCTGCGCTTCCCCGAACGGACGGTCGTGTCGGAGCAGACCTTCACGGTCAGCCAGCCGGCGGGCCAGAACCGGGTGTCCGCGATCGTCGAGGCCTATGACGTGGCGACGCGGGACGTCAATGCGCAGATCGTCGCCTGGACCGACGCCAACGCGGCGACCAACTGACGCCATCGGGGGCAGGCTCCGGGTCGGGCGGGCGCGTGAGCGACGTCGTCGTCAGAACCATGCAGCGGTTCCGGCCCAAACGATCGCAGGCTAGGCGGCCATGGCTGGAGCCGCCATACGCGGCGTCGAGCGGGCCTCGAGTTCGGCGCGACGGCTCAGAGCGGCGGACACTTCGCGACCGGCGACCTCAACACGATCTGCCAGGGCGGATGTGGCGTTCGACAGACGGACGCGGTCCGGCCTGACCTTTTTCGCCTTCTTGCCCGACAGGCCGAGGGCGTCCTGCCAGTCCGCGCGCCAGGCTTCCACCCCGTCGCAGACCGCCTTGAGCGCCGCAGGCGTTCGGCAGTCGGCGTTCTGGGCCGCCCGCATCAGGGGCAGGCGGCCGATGGCGGTGGCGCGCAGGGTCTCGAGCGCGGCCAGTCGCGTCTCCAGCGGATGGGGCAGGGAGGTGACGGGGGCGAGCGAAGGGACGGGTTCAGGCTCGCTCTGAAGTCCGGTCTCGGCCGGGGGGGCGATTTCGCGTTCCGGCCCGTCCGCGGCTTCGGTTGCGATCGCCACGACTTCGTCGGGTTCGGAGGCCTCCGTCGGAACAGCGACGCCGGCTGCTTCGACCGCCTCGGACTGGACCACCGCGGGCGGGACGGTTTCGGCTTCGGACTGGGCATCGGAGAGGGTCGCAGTGTCCAGCGGCTCGCCGACGCTGTTTTCTTCAAGGGCATGCAGGGCTTCGGCGTCGGCCTGGGCCTCGATCGCTTCGTGAGCCGCCTCGACAGGGGCGGGGGCGACGACCGCCTCAACCGGTGCGCCGGCTTCGGCGACCGATGCGGGGGCTTCGTTGGCCAGCCAGCCGCGGGCGGCTGCGATATGTGCGTCCAGTTCCGCTATGGCGTCGCGGGTCTCGGACCAGAGGCTTTCCAGAGCCGTTTCCTTGCGGGCGAGGGCGGCGGCGCGGTCTCCGATTTCGCCGGCGGACTGGCTTACGGCGGCGGCGGCGGCGGCGTAGCCCGTGCGGAAGGCCTTCAGCCTCCGGGTCCGGCTGTCGAACAGGCCGGCAAGGCCTCCGCGCGGCGTCAGGCGGGCGGGGTCGAGGCCGGCGACACGGTCGCGGATGTGATCCAGCAGCAGGCGGCATTCACCGAGGTCGCCGGAGCGAGTCTCGGCCAGGGCGCGGTCGTTCAGGGCGGCGAGGGCGGCGCGGGCGGTCTCGCCGAATGCAGCGCAGGTCTCGGGCTCGTCGACGATTGTGTATCGGATCGCCGCCACGCGCGCAGGATCCGGCTTCGGCGCACCGCCCGGCGGACTGATCGACCCCGCAACACCCATGTCACCCTCCGTCTCGCGTCCCGATGGACGCGCCCCGGATTAACTATGCCGCAGCTTTGAGGGATTGGGAAACCGTGTAGGTCGCTTCGGTCTTTGCGGCGACTTCCTCGAGCGTCACGCCGTCCGCCAGCTCGATCAGTTCAAGGCCCGCGCCGTCCGGCTTGACGTCGAAGACGGCGAGGTCGGTGATGATGCGGCTGACCACGCCCGTGCCGGTCAGGGGCAGGCTGCATGCCTTGAGCACCTTGGACTGGCCGTGCTTGTTGGCGTGTTCCATGACCACGACGACGCGCTTGACGCCCGCGACCAGGTCCATGGCGCCGCCCATGCCCTTCACCAGCTTGCCCGGGATCATCCAGTTGGCGATGTCGCCGTTCTCGGCCACTTCCATGGCGCCGAGGATCGACAGGTTGATGTGGCCGCCCCGGATCATGGCGAAGCTGTCGGCCGAGGAGAAATAGCTGCTCTCGGGGATCTCCGTGATCGTCTGCTTGCCGGCGTTGATCAGGTCGGCGTCGACGTCCTCGTCATAGGGGAAGGGGCCCATGCCGAGCATGCCGTTCTCGGACTGGAGGGTGACCTCCATCCCGGCCGGAATGTAGTTGGCGACCAAAGTCGGGATGCCGATGCCGAGGTTCACATAGAAGCCGTCCTGCAGTTCCTGGGCGGCGCGTTCGGCGAGCTGTTCGCGGGTGCGGGGCATCAGAGTTCTCCGGAAGAGGGCAGGGGGCTGACGCCCCGGTCGGCGAAGACGCGTTTGGCGACGCGCAGGGCATTGGTGGCGGCGGGGAAGCCCGCGTAGATGGCGACCTGCATCAGGGCCTCGACGATCTCGCGCGGGGTGATCCCGACCGAGAGGGCGCCGTTGATGTGGCCCTTCAACTGGTCGACCGGATGGCCGAGGCCGGCGAGGATGCCGAGGGTGACGAACTGGCGGCTTTTCGGATCGAGGCCCGGCCGGCTCATCATCTCGCCGTAGCCGAACTCCACCATCATGTCGGCGAAGTCGGGGGCGATGGGCGCCATGCCCTTGCGCAGGGCCGCTTCGAGCCCCGGATCCAGGGTCGCCATATAGGCCGCGCCCCGTTCGGCGCGTTCGGCGTCAGGCATCGGCGTGCTGGCGGATGGTGCGCTGTTCGATCCGCTTCTCGAACGTACCCTTGATGATGCGATCGACGTAGACGCCCGGGGTGTGGATGTTGTCCGGGTCGAGGGAACCGACGGGGACGATCTCCTCCACCTCGACCACGGTGACCTTGCCGGCCGTGGCCATCATCGGGTTGAAGTTGCGCGCGGTCTTGCGGAAGACGAGGTTGCCGCGCTCGTCGGCCTTCCAGGCCTTGACGATGGCCAGGTCGGCGACGAGGCCGGTCTCCATGACGTAGTCCCGGCCGTCGAAATTGCGAACCTCCTTGCCCTCGGCGACCAGGGTGCCGACGCCGGTGGCGGTGAAGAAGGCCGGGATGCCGGCACCGCCCGCGCGGATCCGCTCGGCCAGGGTGCCCTGCGGGTTGAACTCGAGTTGCAGCTCGCCGGCCAGGTACTGGCGTTCGAACTCCTTGTTCTCGCCGACATAGGACGAGATCATTTTCGCGATCTGGCGCGTCTCCAGAAGCTGGCCGAGGCCGAAGCCGTCCACGCCCGCGTTATTGGAGATGACGGTCAGACCCTTCACGCCCGAGGCCTTCAGACCGGCGATCAGGTTCTCCGGGATGCCGCACAGGCCGAAGCCGCCGGACATGACGGTCATGCCGTCGAACGTCAGGCCCTCGAGCGCCGCAGCGGCGTCGGTGAAGATCTTGCGCATCGCTTCCTCGTTTTATTTCACCGACAGATGAATATCGGTGGCTTTGACGCTCCTTACGGCGGTCGGGGCGCGGGGGCAAGGTAGCGAGGTGACGCGCGGAGCGCCAACGTTAACCGGGCAGACGGGCTGCCTGACGATTTCCGACGCGCGTCGGGTCCACGGTTGTGGTCAGGGCATCAATGATCTTTGATGCCCTGGGGGCGAGGGGTCCCGGGGGGAAGATGTGATGCGGATCATTCTGGCGCTGGGCGCACTGGCGATCATCGGCCTGTCTGGCTGCGTCGAGGATCCCTATGGCTATGGCGGCGGCTATGGGCCGGGCCCGGCCTATGGCGGTGGAGGCTACGGCAGCGGAAACTACGGCGGCGGCAATGGCGCGCCTGACCCGAGCGCCCGGGCCAACTATGGCGAGGAGTATCTGGAATCCGGGTTCGACGACGATCCCTATACCGTCCAGGTGACGTCCGGCGGCGATATCGATGCGTCGAGCCTCGGCGGAGAGTGCGTGGGCATGATCTCGCGGGCACCGGACTTCCAGCTGACCTATGACGCCGGCAGCCTGCCTCTGACGTTCGGGGTGTCGAGCTACCAGGACGCGACCCTGGTCATCAACGGTCCGGACGGCAGCTGGTACTGCGACGACGATTCGGGCGGCGGGACGGATCCGGAGGTCAGCTTCTACCGGCCGCAATCGGGCGTGTATGATGTCTGGGTCGGCGCGTTCGACGGCGACGGCGGAGACGCGGAACTGTTCATCACCGAGCTTCAGTGATCCGGCAGTTGTCTTTGACCAGGGGATGATATCTGATCCGCCACCGTGGCGGATCGCGCGCCTCATTCATTTTGACGAAGACGTCCCGCACGGGCGGGATGACATTATGGCGAGTACGGGCGACGGGCGTCGCCCAGGGGAGACAGGTTATGAAGACGGGCTTTCGGTTTGCCTTGATGATCGGCGCCGCTCTGGCGCTGTCGGCGGGCGCATCTGTCGCGGCGCCGCAGAGCGGACAAAAGGGTCAGAAGGGCCAGACTCCGTCGGTCGACATCAGCCAGAACCCCACCTTCGGCTCGGCCAGGCTGAGTTCCGGTTTCACGCCCGATCCTTACCGCGTCGACATCTATTCCGGTGGTCCCGTCGACGCCACGACGGTGGCCAACGGCTGCGTCGGCATGGTCGCCGCCGCTCCGGACTTCGAACTGTCCTATAGCGCGGGCAGCCTGCCGCTGATCTTCGGCGTCACCAGCGACAATGACACGACCCTGGTCATCAACGGCCCGAACGGGCGGTGGTATTGCGACGACGACAGCGGCGACGGCACCAACCCGCTGATGTCGATCCCCGATCCGCAATCGGGCGTGTACGACGTGTTCGTCGGCGCCTTTGGCGGCAACGGCGGGTCGGCGCAGCTGTACATCACCGAGCTGAGCGGCAACGCCGGCGGTGGCGGCGGTGATCGGAGCAATTATGCCGGCGCGGTCGACCCTTTCGAGGCGGCCAACTATGGCACGGTGACGCTGAGCGCCGGCTTCACGCCCGACCCGCAAAGAATCTCCATGCGCGCCGGCGGCAGCATCGACGCCCAGAACATCGCTTCGCACTGCCGGGGCTTCGTCACGCGCGCGCCGGACGTCGAGCTGAGCTACAGCGCCGGCAGTCTGCCTCTGATCCTCAGCGTGGAGAGCACCAGCGACACGACCCTGGTCGTCAACTCGCCCGATGGTCTCTGGTACTGCGACGATGACAGCGGCAACAGCGGATCCAATCCGTCGCTGCGCATCGAAAATCCGGCGAGCGGCACCTACGACATCTGGGTCGGCACCTACAGCTCGGGCATGAGCCAGCCGGCGCGGCTGGATATCAGTGAGCTCTATTCCAACTAGCCCTTATTCCTCGTGTGTGACGGGTGCGGCATGGCGGCGTCGACGGCAGCCGGGCTATAGGAAGGCCTGAGTTTTCCCGGTCAGGGTGGAACGTTTGCGCGCGGGCATCAATGCAGTGACGGCGGCCCTCGTCATCGGGGTCCTGATCGGTCTGGCGCTTACGCCGGACGGTCGCAGCTGGCTGCGCCGCCCGACCCTGATGCTGGGTGGAGCGGCCAATGCCTCCGCCGGCCCCCCTACGACGTCGGTTTCACCCGCGGCCCTGCCGGTAACGGCGGCTGCGGCGCCGATCCTGACACCCCTCGCCGCGATGGCCGCCAGCGGACATCTGAGGATCGGGGTGTTCGGAGATTCCATGGCCGACGGCCTGTGGACGAGCCTCTATCGCGAGATGCGCGACCAGCCGGGTGTGACGGTGACCCGGTTCAGCGAGGTTTCCACAGGGCTCAGCCGCTACGACTACGTCGACATCCAGGCCAAGACAGCGCGCCAGATCGCCGAACAGCCGGTCGATGCGGCGGTGATCCTGTTCGGCACCAACGACGCCCAGGGCATCAGCATCGACGGCGAGATCCACGACTTCGGCACCGACGGCTGGAAGGCCGCCTATGCCAGGCGGGTCGACGACCTGGTGGCGCTGCTGCGGGGCCGCAACATCGCCGTCTACTGGGTCGGCTTGCCGGCGATGAAACGCGCCGGCTTCGACGCGAAGATGATGCTGATCAACGAGGTCGTGTCTGCGCGGATGCAGGCCCTCGGCGTCCCCTGGCTCGAGACCGAGAGCCTCACCCAGAACGCCGAGGGCGAATACGACGCCTACCTGCCAGAGACTGGCACAGGACGCCGGCGGCTGATGCGGGCCAATGACGGGATCCACATGTCGACGGCCGGCTATCAGCGGATCACCGAGCCGGTCGCCGCGCGGCTGAAGCGGGATGCGGGACTGGCCAGCCCGGTCGCAGACCCGGCGACGTGATCCGGGCAACCGCTCTCGTTTTCGGCCTGGCGCTGGCGGACTCTGCGGTCGCGCAGGAACGTCCCTATACCGCCCTGCCTTCGCCGGTCAGTGCGACCTGCCCCGGCGGGCTGTGTCAGCCGGAGGGTCTGCTCGCGTTCTTCGGCGCCATCGGGCAACGTCGACCTGTGACCATCGTCCAGTTCGGCGACAGCCACACGGCAGGGGGGGATATCACCCGGTCGCTGCTCTGGCGGTTGCAAAGCCGGTTCCAGGGCGTGCCGATCCGGCTTCAGGCCCATGGCGTGGTCGGGGCGACGCTGAACGGGATGGCCGGGCGGGAAGAGCTGTTCGACGACGGCGAGGCGCGACCGGACCTGGTCATTATCGCCTACGGCACCAACGAGGGGTTCGACGATCTGCTCGATCCGGGCACCTATGAGCGGCTGTTGCGGAGCCAGATCGAAAGGGTGCGGGAGACATCGCCGGGAACGGCCATCCTGATCCTGGGCGCGCCCGAGGCGATGCGCGGGGACGGAGGCGGGCGCTGTCCCGGCGATACGGATCATCGCTGGAAGGCGCCGGAGATGCTCTCCGTGGTGCGGGACCTGCAGCATCGGGTTGCGGCGTCGACGGGCGTCGCGTTCTGGGACTGGAGGGGCCGCATGGGAGGAGACTGTTCAGCCTTCGCCCTGACCCGGGGAGAGGCCCCGCTCATGCGCGGCGACCATGTTCATTTCACCGGCCCGGGCGGCGACTGGATCGGATCCCTGCTGGCCGCTGATATCCTGGCGGCATACGACCGGCGCGCAGGGGGGCGGTAGGTGCTCTTTCCGACGCTGGCGTTCGGCGTGTTCTTCCTGTTCGTCTATTTCACCGCCTGGTCGCTGGATCGCGACAATGGGCGGCGCAAGCTGTTCCTGCTGCTGGCCAGCTGGTTCTTCTACGCCCAGTGGGACTGGCGGTTCGTCGCCCTGCTGATCGCCTCCGCTGTCCTGAACTGGGGCGTCGCGGTGCTGATCGCGCGGTCCGAGGAGCAGGAGCGGCGCAAATGGCTGGTCGGCCTCGGTGTCGCCTGCAACCTGCTGATCCTCGGCTTTTTCAAATACTACGGCTTCTTCGTCGAGCAGGCGGGCGACCTGCTCAACCGGTTCGGTTGGGAGCGGGACCTGCCGCTGCTGCAGATCGTCCTGCCCGTCGGGATCAGCTTCTTCACCTTCCAGGGCATCAGCTACGTCGTCGACGTGCATCGCGGGAAGACGCCGGTGGCGAAGTCCCTGCTGGACGTCATGCTGCTGATGAGTTTCTTCCCGCATCTGGTGGCCGGGCCGATCGTGCGGGCATCGGACCTGCTGCCGCAGTTCGACCGCGCCCCGCGGCTGACGCGGGAGATGGCGACGCACGGCCTGTTGCTGATCTGCTGGGGCCTGTTCAAGAAGACGGTGATCGCGTCCGAGCTGTCGGTCCGGCTGGTCGATCCGGTCTTCTTCGACCCGACCGCCTACGGGACGCTGGACCTGCTGGCGGCGGTCTATGGCTATGCGGTCCAGATCTATTGCGACTTTTCGGCTTACTCAGACATGGCGATCGGGATCGCGGCCCTGCTCGGCTATTCCTTCCCGCGCAATTTCGACCAGCCGTATCGCGCCAGCTCGATGCAGGACTTCTGGCGGCGGTGGCATATCAGCCTGTCGAGCTGGCTGCGCGACTACCTCTATGTGCCGCTGGGGGGCGGCAGGAAGGGGCTGGTCCGGTCGTGCCTGAACGTCTTCATCACCATGCTGCTGGGCGGGCTCTGGCACGGGGCGGCCTGGACCTTCGTGGCCTGGGGCGCGCTGCACGGCGGGGTGCAGGTGGTGGAGCGGCTGGGTCGATCGGTGCTTGGCGAGGGCAGGGGGCCGCCGGCCTGGCTCGGCGTGCTGGTCACCTTCCACATCGTTTGCCTCGGGTGGATCCTGTTCCGGGCCGAGACCTTCCCGATGGCGATGGAGGTGCTGACGGGTCTGGGCCGGTTCCAGGCGGCGACCCTGGTGACGCCCTTTTTGCTGACGTTGATCGTCGGCGGCCTGGCCATGCACTGGCTGCCGCCACGTGCTGCCGAGGGCCTCGCGACCTGGATGAAACCGGCCCCGTCCGTGACGATAGGTCTGCTGGTCGGCGCGGCCATCCTGCTGGTCGAGGCCGTGCGACCGGACGGCGTGGCGCCCTTCATCTATTTCCAGTTCTGAGGGAGGCGATATGAGCGACCATCCCGACGATCCGGAAATCCCGCTGGCGCCCTTCCCGACGGCCATCCCGGCCAATCCCTTTCCGCCGCTGGAGGGGGAAGTCGAGCCCTGGCTCGATGACCCGGTCGAGGACGTCGGGCAGGATTCGCCCGTCCCGGATGCAAGGGGCGACCGGATCGAAGCCGCGGACGCGTCTGACCGGCCGACCGCGCCGGAGCCCGTGAACCGGCTGCTGGCCCTGGGGCGTTTCGCCTTTCCGCCGGGAGAGCCGCCGGACGAGGAAGGCGTCGCCGCGCGCGACCGTCGCTGGACCAGCCGGATCCTTCTACTGGCGACCGTCTTTCTGCTGATCTTCAACTCCGTGTCGATCCAGAACTGGTCGCGCCAGCAGGCGCCGGGCTGGGTCACGACGACCGTGCGGCGGCTGGCCGATGTCTGGGCCGAACAGATCGCCCAGCTGGGCACCGATCAGCCGAGACAGGCCGTCCGTGACAGCTACGAGGCGGCGCGGGACGCGGAGTGGGCGGGAAACCCCGACGCTAGAGGAAGCCCAGGCCCCGGGTGACCATGTTCCTGAGGTTCGGGAAGATCAGGTCGAGGTTGGTTTCCGACACACCCATCCAGCGGCCGAAGGTGGCGGCATACTGATCCACCGAGGTGGTCGGGATCAGGTAGGATGAGGTCATGTCCGGGTTACGGAAGGCCGTTCCCTGGTCCATGCCGACGGTCGGGAACTGGCCATAGATGTCGCCCCCCCTGACCGCGCCGCCCATCACCAGATGGTGGCCGCCCCAGGCGTGGTCAGTGCCGTCGCCGTTGGTGGTGAAGGTCCGCGAGAAGTCCGATGCCGTGAAGGTCGTGACCGACTCGCGCATGTTGACGCCGCCGATGTTGCCGAGGGCCTCATCGAAATAGGAGAGGGCGGAGGCGACCTTCGACAGGTTGTTCGGCTGGGCTGTGTTCTGGACGTCGTGGCTGTCCCAGCCGCCGAGGCTGACGAAGAAGACCTGACGCTTGACCCCCAGGGTGGGGGCGGCCGCGATCATACGCGCGACGGTCTGGAGCTGGACCGCCAGGGAGTTGGTCTCGGTCGCTCCGCTGATCGGGTTGCGATAGGCGGGCGCCGCCAGAACCCCGGTGACGGCAGGGGTGGTGAAGGTGGAGTTCAGGGACGTCGCCGCGCCGATGGAGCGGTCGGTGGTGGTGGCGTAGTCGGCGGCGAACAGGCTGGCCGCCGAGGTGTCCCGGATCATCTCGCGCACGCGACCGGGCGCGACACTGGATCCGAACAGGCTTGTTCCGGACTGGCCGTTGATCACGATGGCCGGCTGGGCCCCCGTGCTCATCTGGTACTGGACGACGTCGTTGCCCGACAGGAAGACGGCGTTGCCGGCCGTGGAAACGGCGGTGAAGACGGCGTTCGTTCCGTTCGTGCCCGTGAGCAGGTCACTGAAGGCGCCGCCCCAGCCCAGCTGGGCGCCTTCGGTGCGGCCGGCCTGCCAGGTGGACTGCTGATCGTTGTGCGAGAAGAGGTTGGTCGGCAGGGTGACGCTGCGCGCCTCGTACTGGGCCCGGGTGACCGGGCGGACCAGGGTGCCGATGTTGGCGACGACCGCCAGGCGACCGGCGTCGAACAGGGTCTTCACCGGGCCCATGAACGGATGCAGGCCGAAGGTCCGGGTCGAGGCGTTGGTCCCGGCCGGGATCGCCTGGATCGTGCGCGGAACGATGGGCAGGACGCCGCCCCAGGCCTCGGGCCTCGCAGCGGCGGAGACCCGGCCGGTCAGGGTGTTGGTCGCGCCGATCGGGGTCGGGGCCATGCCCGCCGGCATCAGGGCGATCGGATCGGCCCCGGTGTTGCGGGTTGCGAAATAGCGACCCCAGGAGTCCTGGTCGGTCGCCAGGACCATGTTGTTCGCGTCGTTTCCGCCGAACAGGAAGACACAGACCAGGGCCTTGTAGTCGGGCGCGCTCTGGCTGACGGCGGCCCCTGCCGCGGCGAGCTGGGCCGCGAAGGGCGCCGCAGCGCCCAGAATGGACAGGCCGCCGCCGACGCGCAGCAGCTGACGGCGGGTGTGGATTCCGTGGCTCATCGCTGCACCAGATATTCGGGCGAAACCATCGTCATATAGATCGCGAGCTTGGCCCGGTTGAGCTTGGCGGTGGCGATGGTCGCAGCATTGTTCGCTGTGGGCGCCGGGATCGCGACGCTGTTCACGCTCTCGATCAGTCGCGCGCGCAGGGTAGGGCTCATCTGGCCGTAGAGCAGCATCCGATCCATGCGGTCGACCAGGGTGTTGGCGTCGGCTGCGATGGCGATCTCGTTCACATAGGCCGACCGAACATCAGATCCGGAGCCGATCCCCGTGCCGATGGCCGTCTGCATGGTGTTAGCGTAGCCGGCCACCGTGACCTCGTCGACGATCTGGAACTCGGGCGCGGTCAGGCCCTGGGCACCCAGACGGGTGTTGGGCGGGACATAGCCCGGCCGGTAGAAGTTGAAGACCGAGGGCGAGGTGAGCGGCGATTGTCCGAGGGAGGTGTTGGCGCTGGTGGAGGTGATCAGGTAGCCGCCGCTGATCGAGGTCGCTCCGAAGGCCCGGATCCAGTTTGTCAGGCGGATGATCGGCTCGCGCACCTTGCCGTAGCCCGGTGTCGAGGCGAGCGAGGCGTTCCGCGCCTCGGGGTCCATCAGGATCGACTTGACCACGGCCCGCAGGTCGCCGCGCACGCCCGCGCCGTTGTTCCTGAACACGGCCGAGCAGCGCCCGACGTAGGACGGCGTCGGATTGGAGGTGACCAGCCTCTGGATCAGGCGCTGGCACATGAACGGCGGCACGTTCGGATGATTGAAGATGGCGTCGAGTGCGAGGCCGAGTTCGTTAGGCCCGTTCGCCGCGCCGCCGGGCAGGGTCACGTCCAGAAAGGTCTTGGCCGTGATCGAGTGGTAATTCGCATAGTAGATCATCGGCCGGACCGAAGCGTCGACGTTGCGCGAACCACCGAAAAAGGTGCTGTTGGTCGGGGACGGATGGTACCAGCTGTAGCCGGTGAAGACCTTGGCCAGGTTGGACACATCTTCGGCCGTGTAGGTCGGGATCGTCGCCCCGGTCCCGTCGCGGCTGAGGGTCCCGTCGGGCTCCAGCTCGTAGGTGCCGATCGACATCAGCTGCAGGACTTCGCGGGCGAAATTCTCGTCGGGTTTGCGCCCGGAGGCCGTGTCTTCCCTCTGGTTCGCCAGATGGGTCAGGTAGCGCCCCATCATCGGATGAAGGGCGACCTGCTGCAGCAGGGTGCGATAGTTGCCGAAGGCGTTGGCCCCCAGCATATCGTAGTAGGATGCCGCGCCGCGTGTATCGACCGCGGCATCCACCAGGGAGATGACGAAGATCTCCGACAGGGCCAGTTTCATCCGCTCGCGCAGCTGGGCCCGGCTGGTGGAGGCGTAGAGCCAGTAGCTTTCGTAGAACTGGTTCGCGCTCAGGCTCGCCGAGGGGTTGGTCAGCAGCATCTGGGCCAGGCGGTTGTCGACATAGGCCAGATGCGACGACGACACCGCGTTGAACTCGCCCTCCAGCCAGGCGTCGTAGCCCTTGGCCATGACCGTCTTGATGTCGTTGTCGGTTGGTCCGAACGTCGCCTGGGTCAGGAAACGCGCCGCTGCTGCGGCATCCTGCGGGTTGCTCTCGACGGGAGTCGTGCCCTGGCGGCCATCGGCGAATATGGCGAACGTGCGGCCGTCGCCACAGGAGGCCAGTCCAACAACCAGCAGGGCTGACAATGCGCAGGCGCGCAGGCTCTTCAGTATCTGATGTGGCAAGAACGGTCCCCCGACCAGCTTTGCAATACTTCAAGCAGATGAACGACGCCTGCTGGCATTACACCAGCACGGTGAATTGTTTCCGTATAACCCCTTCACGTCTTCGTGCACAGCTTTCCCGGTGACGGGGCCTATCGCCAAAGGGCGACAGCCTGTCCTACAGATGCCGGAACAAGCGTTTGGGGAACCTTCATATGCTGATGCGTGTCGTGCTGAGCGCCGTTGTGGCTTTGTCTGTGGCCAATACGGGATGGGCCCAGACGGCGCAGCCGTCGCCCGTGATCGCACCGGCCGGGCCGCCGGTGGCAGAAGCCGAGGCCGAGACTCCGAAGTGGGACGTGCAGAACCCGCCCGGACCGGCGCATGACGCCGCCATCGACGTCACCGAAGGCACCTGGATGGCGCTGGACGTCAGCCCCGACGGCCGGGAGATCGTCTTCGACCTGCTGGGCGACATCTATGTGATGCCGATCGGCGGCGGCGAGGCCCGGGCCATCGCCTCGGGCGTCGCCTGGGACATGCAGCCGAAATACTCGCCGGACGGGACGAAGATCGCCTTCACCTCCGACCGCGACGGGGGCGACAACATCTGGGTCATGAACCGCGACGGCTCGAACCCGACCCAGGTGTCGGACGAGAGCTTCCGCCTTCTGAACTCGCCCGACTGGTCGCCGGACGGCGAGTTCATCGTGGCGCGCAAGCATTTCACCTCGTCCCGGTCGCTCGGGGCCGGCGAGATGTGGCTTTATCACCGCTCGGGCGGGGGCGGGGTTCAACTGACCACGCGCCGGACGCAGCAGAAGGATTCGGGCGAGCCGGCTTTCTCTCCGGACGGCCGTTATCTGTATTTCTCGGATGACAACACGCCCGGAGAGACCTTCCAGTACTCCAAGGACGTCAACACCGAGATCTACGTCATCCAGCGGCTGGATCGCGAGACGGGGGAGGTCGAGGAGTTCCTCGGCGGACCCGGCGGGTCGATCCGGCCGACGCCGTCGCCGGACGGCAAGTCCCTGGCCTTCATCCGGCGCGTTCGATACCAGTCGACCCTGTTCGTCATGGATATCGAGAGCGGCCGCGAGACGGCGATCTACTCCGGTCTCGACCGCGACATGCAGGAGACCTGGGCGGTCCACGGCGTCTATCCGGCCATTAGCTGGACCCCGGACAATTCGGCCATCGTCTTCTGGGCCGGCGGCCAGATTCGTCGCATCGACGTCGCCTCGCGCGAGGTCGCGGACATCCCGTTCCATGTCGCCGACACCCGCCGCGTCGAGGAGGCCGTGCGCTTCCCGGTCGACGTCGCGCCGGATGCGTTCGATGTGAAGATGATCCGCTGGGCGCGGACGTCGCCGGACGGTTCGCGGGTGGTCTACGAGGCGCTCGGCAATCTGTGGATCAGGGACCTGCCCAACGGCGCGCCGCGTCGCCTGACGCGTCAGTCCGACCATTTCGAGCTCTATCCCAACTGGTCGCGGGACGGCCGGTCGATCGTCTACGCGACCTGGGACGACGAGGACCTGGGGACCGTCCGGGTGATCCCGGCGGCCGGCGGCGAGGGACGGGTCGTGACCTCCAGCCCGGGCCACTATATCGAGCCGACCTTCTCCCCGGATGGGCGCACCATCGTCTATCGCAAGGTGGCGGACGGGACCCTGACCTCGGGTCTCTGGAGCCGCGAGCCGGGCATCTACCGCGTTCCGACGGCGGGCGGCGAGGCCACCTTCGTCACGGACGACGGCTCGGCGCCCCAGTTCGGAGCCTCGAACGACCGCATCTATTTCACGGGGCAGGTCGAGCGGAACTCCGCGCTGAAGTCGGTCGACCTGAACGGCCATGACGAGCGGGTTCACCTGACCTCGGAATGGGCGGCGGACTATGTGCTGTCGCCGGACGAGCGGTGGATCGCCTGGACCGAGCGGTTCAACGCCTTCGTCGCCCCGTTCGCCCGGACGGGCCGGCCGGTGACCCTGTCGGCCGACGGCAAGGCCCTGCCGCAGACGCGGTTCACGCGCGACGCCGGCGACTGGCTGACCTGGTCCGGCGACTCGAGCCGTCTGAGCTGGTCGCTCGGACCGCAGCTGTTCAGCCGCGATCTGAACCAGGGCTTCGCCTTCGTCGAGGGCGCGCCGGCCGAACTGCCCAAACCGCCGGAGACCGGCATCAACCTCGGCTTCAGCCAGGCCGCCGACCGCCCGGAGGGCCGTCTGGCCCTGACCGGGGCCCGGATTGTCACCATGAACGGCGACCGCGTCATCGAAGACGGGGTCATCGTCACCAACGGCAACAGGATCGAGGCCATAGGTCCGCGCGGCGAGGTCACGGTTCCGGCCGGAGCCGTCGTCGTGGACGTGACCGGCAAGACCATCATCCCCGGCATCGTCGACGCCCACTGGCACGGCTCCATGGGGTCCGACGAGATCATTCCGCAGCAGAGCTGGGTGAACTATGCGGCGCTCGCCTTCGGGGTGACCACGATCCACGACCCGTCGAACGACACTTCGGAGATCTTCGCCCACTCCGAGTTGGCCCGCGCCGGTCGGGTGGTCGGGCCGCGGATCTTCTCGACAGGGACGATCCTGTATGGCGCGAACACCAACTTCACAGCGGTGATCAACAATCTGGACGACGCCCTGTCGACCCTGCGGCGGATGCAGGCCGTCGGGGCCTGGAGCGTCAAGAGCTACAACCAGCCGCGCCGCGACCAGCGCCAGCAGATCATCGAGGCCGCGCGCCAGCTGGGCATGAACGTCGTGCCTGAAGGCGGGTCCCTCTATCAGCACAACATGACGATGATCGTGGACGGCCACACCACGATCGAGCACTCGATCCCGGTCGCCCGGATGTACGACGACGTCCACGACCTGTGGCGGCAGTCGGACACGGCCTACAATCCGACCCTGGTCGTCGCCTACGGCGGCTCCTCCGGCGAGAACTACTGGTACCAGGAGAGCGAGGTCTGGAACCACCCGATCCTGACCCAGTACGTGCCGCGCCGTCTGCTGGACGCCCGCGCCCGTCGTCCGGTGACCCAGCCCGCCAACGAGTGGAACCACATCCAGATCGCCGAACAGGCCAAGGCGCTGAACGACCTCGGCGTCGTCGTCGAGATCGGCGCCCACGGCCAGCGCGAGGGTCTGGGCGCCCACTGGGAGATGTGGATGCTGGCCCAGGGCGGTTTCACGCCCATGGAGGCGTTGCGGGCGGGCACCCTCAACGGCGCACTGGCCCTGGGTCTGGATCGCGACATCGGCTCTCTGGAGGCGGGCAAGCTGGCCGATCTGGTGGTGCTGGACGCCAATCCGCTGGACAACATCCGCAACACCACCTCGATCCGCTACACCCTGGCCAACGGCCGGCTCTACGATGACCATATGAACGAGGTCGGGCTGCGGACGCGGGCGCGGGCGCCCTTCTGGTTCGAGAACGAGAGCGACCAGGGCTTCGCGGTCGGGGCGACCGACGCCGAAGGCCACGGTCACGGCGGAGACTGAGCCGTAACCGGCTCATGCCGGGGGACCGTTGAGGTCGGCGCGCGTGTGGACGGCGTGCCGAGGCCCCGGACGGCTGCCGTCGTCTAGAGGTAGGGGCCCCACATGAAGGCGACAGTCCCGAAAACGCCCAGCGCCGTATAGACGGCGGCCGCAACGACCGTCACGGCCACGAAGGATTTCAGAAGGTCGTCCCGGCCCATCAGGGTGCCCGTCAGCAACCACATCTCGCGCGTTCGGCGCTGAAGGCCGCCGGTCTGTCGTTTAGTCGGGAAGAGGACGATGGTGGGTGATGTAGGGTTCGAACCTACGACCCGCTGATTAAGAGTCAGCTGCTCTACCAACTGAGCTAATCACCCGTTCCATCGTCGCGCGGTCGTCACGGACGTCCGGCGAAGGGGGCGGAAATAGAGACATCGGTTGTGGGATGCAAGGGTTTTCCACACGGTGTTTCGGTTCGTCGCAGGGCAGTCTAGCATCCCGGCGGAATCGGTCCGGAAAGGACCATCGGGGGAGTTTGAGCGAATGGCCTTCTGGAACCGGCGCAAGTCGATCGATGCGATGCACCAGGCGTCGGATGGACCCAGGCTGAAGGCGACCCTGAGCTGGCCGCACCTGCTGGCGCTGGGCGTCGGCGCCATCGTGGGGACGGGGATCCTGACACTGATCGGCGTCGGCGCCGGACTGGCGGGACCGGCGGTGATGATCAGCTTCGGCCTGGCGGGACTGGTCTGCGCCTGTGCGGCCCTGGCCTATGCCGAGCTGTCGACCATGATGCCGCAGGCGGGCAGCGCCTACGCCTATTCCTATGCGGTGCTGGGCGAGCTGATCGCCTGGATCGTGGGGTGGAGCCTCATTCTCGAGTATTCGCTGGTCGTCTCGGCCGTGGCCGTGGGCTGGTCGGGGTATGCCGTCGGCTTCCTGACCGGGCTGGGGATCGATCTGCCGACCGCCCTGACCGTCGGGCCGCACGTCGAGGGCGGGCTGATCAACCTGCCGGCCGTGGCGATCATCGCCGTCGTGACCGGGCTGCTGCTGTTGGGCACACGGGAGAGCGCGACGCTCAACGCCATCCTGGTGGTCATCAAGGTCGCCGCCCTGATCGCCTTCGTGGCCATCGCCCTGCCGGCCTTTGACGCAGCCAACTTCACCCCCTTCATGCCTAACGGCTTTGGGGCGCCGGCCCTTCCGTTCGCGGAGCTGATCACCGGACAGCCGGTGGTGCAGACGGGCGTCATGGCGGCGGCGGCGATCATCTTCTTCGCCTTCTACGGCTTCGACGCCATCTCGACGGCGGCGGAAGAGACCAAAAAGCCCGAGCGCGATCTGGCCATCGGCATCGTCGGATCGATGCTGATCTGCACGGCCCTGTATCTGGTGGTGGCCGCCGCGGCGATCGGCGCGCGGCCGGTGGCGAGCTTCGCGGCCAGCCCCGAGCCTCTGGCCCTGATCCTGCGCGAGATGGGACAGGGGACGGCGGCGCAGTGGATCGCGGCGAGCGCCGTCATCGCCCTGCCGACCGTGCTGCTGGCCTTCCTGTTTGGCCAGAGCCGCATCTTCCTGGGCATGGCGCGCGACGGGCTGCTGCCGACCTCGCTGGCGAAGATTTCGTCACGCGGCGTGCCGGCGGTGGTGACGGTGTTCACCGCCATCGTGGTGGCCGCTCTGGCGGGCGTGATGCGGCTGGACGAACTGGCGTCACTGGCCAATGCGGGCACGCTGGCGGCGTTCGCGGCGGTGGGCGTCAGCCTGATCGTGCTGCGCCTGCGCGATCCGAACCGGGTGCGGATGTTCAAGGCGCCGCTCTGGTGGCTGGTCGGGACGATCACGATCGTGGGCTGCGTCCTGTTCTTCTTCAGCCTCCAGGCGAGGACCCAGCTGTACTTCCTGTACTGGAACCTCGGCGGGCTGGTGGTCTATCTGGGCTGGTCGATGCGCAACGCGCGTCTGGCCAAGAACCCCGACCAGGCCGCCTGATGTCGCGCCGCGACCTGTCGGGCGCCGTCGACTTCTCGGTCCTGGACCGGACGACGGGCGGCGACGACGGGGTCGCGGAGGAGATCCTGGGCCTGTTCGTGCAGCAGGCCGGGATGTGGTCGCCGATGCTGGACGCGCGCAGCGAAGGCTGGCGCGACGCCGTGCACACGATCCGGGGCGCGGCGGCGGGCATCGGGGCTGGCGCCCTGGCGGAGGTCTGCGCCGATGCGGAAGCCTCGGGCAAGGAGGTCGCGCCGGCGAAGCTGGACCACGTCAGGGACGCCCTGGGGCAGGCCCTGGCCGACGTCGCCGCGTGGCGGCATGAGTTGATGCTGCGGTCGTTGAAGGCCTAGGGCGCGACGCCGTCGACGATGTAGACGCGCGAGGTCGAGGCGGCCTCGCGGATCTTCAGCGCAGCCTGGTATTCGGGCGAGGCGCGCCAGGCGATGGCGGTGTCGCGGTCAGGGAATTCCAGAATGACGACCCGGGCCGCCGGGGCCTCGCCGGTGATGGCCGCGCCCGTGCCGCCACGCACGATATAGCGGCCGCCGTGGGCCGCGACGGTGGGGGCGGCGAGCCTGGCGTATTCGGCGTAGGCCTCCGCGTCCGAGACCACGATTTCGTGGATTTCATAGGCCTTGGACGTCATGGCGGGCTCCGGGATCAGCTGCGTGTGCGGTCGTAGGTCGAGAACTCGTGGGCGATGCAGCGGTCGATCAACAGCCGCCAGACCGGCTCGGCGATGTCTCGCGACAGGTGGTGGGCCTCGGCGCTGACCAGGACCTTGGCGACGACGTCCTCGATGCGGGCGTCGTCGTGGACGGCATCGCGGTCCGGCTTGATGCGGGCGGCGGCGTCCATGTAGCGTTGGCGCTCGGCGAGCAGGGCGACAAGGGCGCGGTCGAGCGCGTCGACGCCCTGACGGACCTCGGTCATTGTCTGGCAGGCTGCGGGATCCACTCGCGCATCCACGGCCACGATCTGCGGGTGGTGTTCAGCCGACAAAGGCGCGCTCCAGAACATAGTCGCCGGGCTCTGCGTTGGAGCCCTCCTTCATGCCGAACCCGTCGAGGAGAGCGGCGGTCTCCTTGATCATGGCCATGGAGCCGCACAGCATCACCCGGTCGCGGTCGGGCGAGAAACCCTCCGGCAGGCCGAGGTCGCGGAAGATCGCGCCCGATGAGATGCGGTCGGTGATCCGGCCGGGGGTGTCGAACGTTTCCCGGGTCACGGTCGGGTAGTAGGTCAGCTGGGCCTTTGCCTCGTCGCCGATCAGGGGATCCTCGTGGATGCCCGTGGTCAGGAAGTCGCGGTAGGAGAGGTCGGCGACGTTGCGGACCGTGTGGCAGACGATGACGCGGCCGAAGCGGCTGTAGGTGTCGGGATCGCGGGCGACGCTGAGCCAGGGGGCCAGGCCCGTGCCCGTCCCGATCAGCCACAGAGTCTGGCCACCGGTCAGGGCGTCCAGCACCAGGGTCCCGGTCGGCTTCTTGCCCATCAGGACGGTGTCGCCGGGCTGGATCTTGACCAGTCGCGAGGTCAGGGGGCCGTCGGGCACCGCGATGGACAGGAACTCCAGCTCCTCGTCCCAGGAAGGGCTGGCGATGGAGTAGGCGCGCAGGGTCGGCTTGGCTCCATCCTCGCCCGGCAGGCCGATCATCACGAACTCGCCGGAGCGGAAGCGGAAATCCTCGGGCCGGGCGACGCGGAAGCTGAACAGCTGGTCCGTCCAGTGATGGACCCAGACGACCTCAAGTTCGTGGAAGGCCGAGGGCTTGGGCGGCGGCGGGGAGAGGGCGGCGTCGGTCATTGCGGGGTGTATTAGGCGGTTGGAGGGATGCGCGAAAGGTCGCGGGTGTCGCGCTTCATCTTCCTTCTCCCGGTGGGAGAAGGTGGCTCGCGTAGCGAGACGGATGAGGGTCGGATATCGCCGGTGAGGCACGGCCCTCACCCTTTCGCCTTGCCGATCGCTTCGCTCCCGGAGGCTCAAGCCCTCTCCCCCCGGGAGAGGGAAGACGGGGGGGATGACGCGGTCGATTTCTGCGACTAGCGTCCGTCCCCATGCGCACAGTTCTTCTTGCTTCCGTCTTCGCCCTGACGGCCGGTTCGGCCTTCGCCCAGGCTAACCCCGCCGTGCTGACGCCGGAGCGGGTGTTCGCCAACCCCAGCCTGAACGGCCCGGTCGCCCAGGGGGTCAGCCTGTCGCCCGACGGCGAACTGGTCGCCTTCCTGCGGGCGCGCGAGGACGACGTCTCGGTGCTCGACCTGTGGGCAGCGCCGACCGGAGCGGGCGAACCGTTCAAGCTGATCGACGCCCGGGCCCTGGTCCCCGACGCCGGCGAATTGTCCGAGGCCGAGAAGGCGCGGCGCGAGCGGATGCGGATCTCGCAGCGCGGCGTCGTCGAATACTCCTGGGACGAGCAGGGTCGCTACATCCTGGCGCCGCTGGAAGGGGACATCTTCCTGGCCAGCCGGGAGGGCGGAGACATCCGTCGTCTGACCGAGACCGAGGCCGACGAGATCGACGCCAAGGTGTCGCCCGAGGGCAATTTTGTCTCCTTCGTGCGCGACCAGGACCTGGTGGTGCTGAACCTCGCGTCCGGGGCCGAGACCGAGGTGACGACGGACGGCGAGGGGCTGATCACCTGGGCCACGGCCGAGTTCATCGCCCAGGAGGAGATGGACCGCGACACCGGCTACTGGTGGAGCCCGGACGAGAAATTCATCGCCCTGCAGCGGACCGACGAGTCGACCGTCGACGTCGTCCCCCGGCTGGACATCACCGGCGGCGGCGCCAGCGTGGTCGAGCAGCGCTATCCGCGCGCCGGACGGCCGAACGCCGTGGTCGAACTGTATGTGCAGGACGTGGCGGCGAACCGCCGGGTCAAGGTCGACCTAGGTGCGAACACCGACATCTATCTGGCGCGCGTGAACTGGTCGGCCGACGGCGGGACCCTGTATGTCCAGCGCCAGTCGCGGGACCAGAAGACGCTCGACCTGCTGGCCGTCGATCCGGCGACCGGGGCGTCGCGCGTCATCTCGACCCAGAGGTCGGACGCCTGGGTTTCGCTGAACAACGACTTCAAGGCCCTGAAGGACGGCACCTTCATCTGGTCGTCGCAGGAGAGCGGCTGGCGGCATCTGTATCTGTACGGGGCCGACGGTCGCCAGATCCGCCCGATCACGCGCGGCGGCTATGCGATCAAGGGGCTGAGCGGGGTCAACGCCGAGACGGGCGACGTCTATTTCACCGCCTCGATGCGCGACGGCGAGGAATATCCGATCGAGCAGCAGCTGTTCCGCGCCAGCCTGAACTCCACCGTCGAACCGGTGGCGGTGACGCCCCGGGGCGGGTGGTGGTCGGCCAGCATGAACCGGACCGGCACGGCCTATGTCGGCAACTACACCGACCTTACCACGCCCATGCGGTCGGGCCTGTACCAGGCGGACGGCACCTTCGTGCGCTGGATCGAGGAGAACGCGCTGGACGCGGATCACCCGTTCGCCCCCTATGTATCGCGCCGTCCGGTGACCGAGTTCGGTACGCTGGAGAGCCACGGCGAGACCCTGGTCTGGCAGATGTCGAAGCCGGTCGATTTCGATCCGTCGCGGACGTATCCGGTGGTGATGCAGGTCTATGGCGGGCCCAGCGGCGGCGGGGTCAGGCGCGGCTGGCTGCCGGCGACCACCCAGTTGCTGACCGAGGCCGGCTATATCGTCTTCCGGCTGGACAACCGCGGCGAGGGCGACCGGTCGGCGGCCTTCAAGGAGGCCCTGTATCTGAAGATGGGCCAGCCGGAGATCGAGGATCAGGTTCTCGGCGCCGACTATCTGAGGTCGCTGCCCTATGTCGACGACGCCCGGATCGCCATGATGGGCTGGTCCTATGGCGGGTTCATGAGCCTGATGGCGCTGACCGAGCCGAAGATGGGGCTGGCGGCCGCAGCCGTCGGGGCGCCGCCGACGGAGTGGAGCCTGTACGACACCCACTACACCGAGCGGTTCATGTCGACGCCGGAAGCCAACGCGGAAGGCTATGCCGCCTCGGACGCCATTCCGCGCCTCGAGAACCTGACGGGCCGGCTTCTGCTGATGCACGGCATGGCCGACGACAACGTCATTCTCGAAAACTCGACGCGGGTCATCGACGCGCTTCAGTCCAGATCCATCCCGTTCGAACTGATGCTCTATCCCGGGCAGCGGCACGGCGTGCGGGGCAACGACAGGCAGCTGCAACAATGGCGCATGTATCTCGACTTCCTCGATCGCACGATCGGATCGCGGGCGCCGTCGGCGGACTGATCCTTTCGGCGCTGGCGGCGCCGGCGTTCAGTCAGGATCTTGGGCCGATGCTGGCGGCGCAAGCGGCGGCGTCGGACGTGGAGTGCGGCGCGCTCGCGGCGACGCGGGGCGCGGGTCCTGTCCAATCCGCCGCGGTGGTCCAACTCGCCAAATGCTACTCCGACGCGGCCAACTTCCACGCGGTCATCCGTTGGACTTCGCTGCCGGACGTCGCGGCGTTCGAGGCGCGCGGAGGCGACGGCCTGTCCATCCTGCTGAAGGACAATATCGAGACGGCCGACATGCCGACGACAGCGGGGTCGCTGGCGCTCGCGAACAACGCACCGGGTCGGGACGCGCCGCTGGTCACGCGGCTGCGGGATGCGGGCTTTTTCATCATGGGCAAGGCCAATCTGTCAGAGTGGGCCAACATCCGCTCGACCCGGTCGATCAGCGGCTGGAGCGCCGTCGGCGGGCTGACGCCGAACCCCTATGATTTGACGCGGACGGCCTGCGGGTCGTCGTCGGGCAGCGCGGTCGCCGTGGCGGTTGGACTGGCGCCCGTGGCCATCGGGACGGAGACGAACGGCTCCATCGTCTGCCCGGCCTCGGTCAACGGCGTGGTCGGGTTCAAGCCGACGGTGGGTCTGGTCAGCCGGACCCATATCGTGCCGATCAGCCATTCGCAGGACACTGCCGGACCGATCGCCACGACGGTGCACGACGCGGCCCTCGTCATGAACGCCATCGCCGGTTCGGACCCGCTGGACGCGGCGACGGCCGAGGCCGATGCGAAGAAGGTCGACTATGTCGCCGAGCTCGACGCGGACTCCCTGCGCGGCGCGCGGATCGGGGTGCTGCGGTTCATGACGAATAACTTCTCCGACGATACGAAGGCGGCGTTCGAACGGTCGCTGCAGGCCATGCGCGACGCGGGCGCCGAACTGGTCGAGATCACCGAGGGGCCGGACATGCGGGCCATCGGCGGGGCGCAGCTGACGGTGCTGCTGACCGAGCTGAAGGTCGACCTGACCGCCTATCTGGCCTCGACCGACCCGGAACAGGTCCCGACCCGGACCTTGGCGGACGTGATCGCCTTCAACGCCGCCGAGCCGCGCGAGACGGTGCTGTTCGGCCAGGAACTGTTCGAACGGGCCGAGGCGACCGGGGGGCTGGAGGATCCGGCCTATGTCACGGCGCGCGAGACCTCGCTGAGGCTGTCGGGCGTCGAGGGGATCGACCGGATGATGGCGGAGAACCGCGTCGTCGCCCTTGTGTCGCCGACCACGTCGCGCGCCTGGACCAACGACCGGGATGACGAGGACAACGGGCAGGGGTCGGCCAGCACGCTCGCAGCCGTCGCGGGCTATCCGCACCTGACCGTTCCGATGGGGATGGATCGCGGCATGCCCGTCGGGATCAGCTTCATGGCCGGCCAGTGGCAGGACGCCACCGTGCTGTCGCTGGGCTATGCGTTCGAACAGAAGACGCAGGCGCGGGTGGCGCCGGGCGAGCGGGCCGGTTCCGTTGAGGGAATGCAGTGATGATCCGGCGCGGAACGCTTCTCGGTCTGACCCTGACCGCCCTGACGCTGGCGGGGTGCGCCACGCCCAACGGCGACGGCAGCTGGGACCTGGGCGAAGACGCTCCCCGATACCAGCCGCCGACCGTCGCCGCCCTGATTGCGGACCCGACGCTGGCCCCGGGGGCCCTGAGCGCATCGATGGCGCTGATCGCCTCCACCGGGGTCGGGTCGGACCAGCCCCTGAATGCGGTGATCGCGGTCAGCGATCTTGAAGGGATGGAGCCGGGCGTGTTCGCGCCGGGCCCCCTGTCCGGCGTGCCGATCCTGCTCAAGGACAATATCGAGACGGCCGACATGCCGACGACCGCCGGGTCGATGGCGCTGCTGGACAATGCGCCGGGGCGGGACGCGCCGCTGGTGGCGCGGCTGAGAGCGGCGGGCGCGGTCATTCTCGGCAAGACCAACCTGTCGGAGTGGGCCAACATCCGCTCATCGGCCTCTGTGTCGGGGTGGAGCGCGGTGGGCGGACTGACCCGCAACGCGCATGCGCTGGATCGCAACGCCTGCGGCTCTTCTTCGGGATCGGGCGCGGCGGTGGCTGCGGGACTGGCCCCGGCGGCGATCGGGACGGAGACGGACGGGTCGATCGTCTGCCCGGCCGCGATCAACGGCATCGTCGGTTTCAAGCCGACCGTCGGCATGGTGTCGCGCACCCATATCGTGCCAATCAGCCATTCGCAGGATACGGCGGGACCGATGACCCGCACCGTTGAAGATGCGGCCATCCTGTTGTCGGTCATCGCCGGGACCGATCCCGCCGACCCGGCGACGGCCGAGGCGGATGCGCGGAAGACGGACTTCCGGGCCGCCCTCGACGTCGGCTCCCTGCGCGGGACCCGGATCGGGGTGGCGCGGTTCCTGACCGGCTATTCGGCCGACACGGACGCCGTGTTCGAACAGACGCTTCAGGCCCTGCGTGACGCCGGAGCCGTCCTGGTCGAGATCACCGAGGGGCCCGATATGGAGGCCATCGGCGAGGCCGAGACCACGGTGCTGCACCATGAACTGAAGGCGGATCTGAACGCCTATCTGGCCTCGACCGACCCGAGGCAGGTGCGCACCCGGACCCTGGCCGACGTCATCGCCTTCAACATCGCGACGCCGCGCGAAATGGCCCTGTTCGGGCAGGAAACCTTCATCAAGGCCGAGGCGACGCGGGGGCTGGACGATTCGGAATACATCGCGGCACGCGCGACCTCGCTGAGGCTGGCCGGGGTCGAGGGGATCGACCGGATGCTCAGCCGGAACGACGTCGTCGCCCTGATCGCGCCGACGGTGGGGCCGGCCTGGTCGATCGATATCGTCAACGGCGACCACTATCTGGGGGCGGCGTCGACGCTCCCGGCCGTGGCGGGCTATCCGCATCTGACCGTGCCGATGGGCTTCGTGCAGGGGCTGCCGGTGGGGCTGAGCTTCATCGGGGCCAGGTGGGACGACGCACGCATCCTGTCCCTGGGCTACGCCTTCGAACAGGCGACCCGGGCCTACCGGCCGGCGACCCTGCGCCGCTCCATAGACGCGCTGCCGGAGGTCGGATCGGTGCTGGCCCCGATCGCTGCGGAGCCCTGATCGCTTCCAGATCCAGCGTCGGATCGCCGACGGAGGAACCCTTCGCCAAGCTTGGCCGTTGCGAGGTGATGGAAAAGCTGTTCGTCCGTTTCGCCACCCTGACCGCCAAGATCGCGGGCAAGCCGTGGACCTTCATCGCCTGTCTCGGAATCGTCCTCGTCTGGGGCGTATCGGGGCCGTTGTTCGGATTCAGCGAGACCTGGCAGCTGGTGATCAACACCGGCACGACCATCATCACCTTCCTGATGGTCTTCCTCATCCAGAACACCCAGAACCGGGATGGCGCAGCGATGCAGGCCAAGCTGGATGAGCTGGTCTATGCGGTGAAGAAGGCCGACGCCCGGTTCATCGGCATCGAACACCTGACCGAGAGCGAGCTCGAAAAGATCCTGGAGGAGGTCGAGAAGCGCGGGCTGGAGGTCCATGCGGGCAAGCCGGCGCGCGCCATCAGGGGTCGGCCCGGGGTCCGTGCGGAGGACGTCGAGGCCGTCCGGCCGAAGGCGGCGCCCCGGTCGCGCGCGAAGTCCGGGGCGTGAGCGATCTTATTGCCAATGGTTTCGGGACGACGGCGGCGGCCTGTTCGATCGTCAGTTTCGCGCCGCAGATGATCAAGATCTGGAAGGCGCGGGACGCGTCGTCGGTGTCGCTGAGGACCTATGCGCTGACGGTGACCTGTTTCGTGCTGTGGGTGGTCTATGGCGTGCTGACCGAGGCCTGGCCGGTGACTATCGCCAACGCCGCCGCCCTGGTGGTGGCGAGCGGGGTGCTGCTCATGAAATGGCGGTTCCGGAACGGGAACCCGGAAGAGGTCTAGGTCGCGAGACTGTTCAGCCAGTCTTCGAGATTGGTGTAGCCGTCTCCGTCGCGGTCGGCCGCGCCGTCGGCTGTTGAGGGATCAAGGCCGTGGGCCGTCTCCCAGGCGTCGGGCATGCCGTCGGCGTCTGAATCGGTCCAGGGCGTGCCCGGCGCGAGGTCGGGCCAGCCGCCGACGTCGGTCTGGGAGTTGATGATCCGGCCCGTGCCGTCGAGGACCCCGGCGACGATGCGCGTGTCCACGGCGTCCCGGGCATGCGAGGCGCCGGCCCTGGCCAGCACCGAGGCCCAGGCCTGATCCGCCGTTTCGGTCGCGCTCATGGCCCAGTCGGGGAGGGCGGTCAGGCGATAGCCGGGCGAGTCGTCACCGGTCACGGGGGCCCAGGGATCGGCGGGAACGACGCCGTCGACGCTGTTGCCCTCGAACCAGGCGTGGGCGGCGGCGGACTCTTCCTCGAAGATCAGGGCGCCGGTCGAATCCGGGCCGCGCCTGTAGGCATTGCGGGCGAAGACATAGGTCGAGATGGTGGCGGGGTCCTTGTCCGAGTTGTAGCCGGCGTGACCCTGGCCCCAGTTGTAGAAGACGTTGTTGGTGAACTCGAAATAGGGGCCGACCGGATCAATGTCGGGGGTCAGGTAGTTGCCGGGACGCGGCATTCTGGCGCGGTGGGCGGCCCACAGATTGTGGTGGAAGGTGAACCGGGCCCCGCGATTGCCGCGCACCAGGGAGCCATAGCCATGGTCGCCCTTGGAATGGGTCGACAGATTCAGGCTCTCGGCGATGATCGACCACTGGACGGTGACGGCGTCGATGACGCGGTCGCGGCTGCCGATCGAGAGGGTCTCGTCGACCGACCAGGAGGCGGAGACGTGGTCGAGGACGATGCGCTGGCCCCGGTCGATGGTGATCGCGTCGGTCTCGACCCCCTGCTCGTCGCCGAGCCGCGACCGGATGTAGCGGATCACCACGTCGTCGGCAGAGATCAACAGAGGCTGGCCGCGCAGGGTGACCCCTCCGCCGGGCGCTGTCTGTCCGGCGATGGTGATACGGGGCTCGCGGATGCGCAGCGGCGTGGCCAACCGGATCGTCCCGCCGATGTCGAAGACGACCGTGCGCGGGCCGTCCGTCTCCACGGCGGCGCGCAGGCTGCCCGGACCCGAATCGTTCAGGTTGGTGACGCGCAGCACCGCCCCTCCGCGCCCGCCGAGCGCCGCACGACCGGCGCCGAGCGCGCCCGGGAAGGCGACCACCGTGGTCGCATCGACCTGTGCGGGCGCAGCGGCCGTGGCGCAGCCCGCGGCTGTGGCGAGAATGCCAGCCGCGACGGCTGCCTGAGCGAGACGGGTTGCAAGATCGGTCTTCATCGGGTTAGGCTCGCCATTGATACCGGTGTCAGGTCGCTTGTCGTCCGCAAATGATACCGGTGTCAATCGGTCACGGGGAAGGCTCCGGACCGACTATAACAGATCGGCGGCAAGCCGGCGTCATGACATTCCTTGGGAGGAGGCACTATGTATCAGTATCGTCAGGGGCGCCCGTGCGCGCTTCGTCAAGGGCTCGTGGCCGGTGCGTCCGGCCTGGCCATCGCGCTGACCCTGGGGGTCGCGTCGGCGTCCGCCCAGACCGCGCCCGCACAGGATGAGGAAGCGACCCAGGTCGACGAAATCGTCGTCACCGGCTTCCGCGCGTCGCTGGACGCAGCCCTGGGGATCAAGCGTCGCGAAGCGGGCGTCGTCGACGCCATCGTCGCCGAAGATATCGCCGACTTCCCCGACCTGAACCTGGCCGAAGCCGTCCAGCGCATCCCGGGCGTCTCGATCGACCGTGACGCCGGCGAAGGCCGTTCGATCACGGTTCGCGGCCTGTCCTCGGACTTCACCCGCACCCGCATCAACGGCATGGAGGCCCAGGCCACCACGGGCGGCACGGACTCTTCGGGCGGCGCCAACCGCGGCCGCGGCTTCGACTTCAACGTCTTCGCTTCCGAGCTGTTCAACTCGATCACGGTGCGCAAGACGGCCGCCGCCGAGACCGAGGAAGGCTCGCTGGGCGCGACCATCGACCTGCAGGCCACGCGCCCGTTCGACTATGACGGCTTCACCCTCGCGGCCTCGGTCCAGGGCGGCTACAACGACCTGTCGGAAACGACCAACCCGCGCGGCGCCCTGCTGCTGTCCAACACCTGGAACGACGGCATGTTCGGCGCCCTGGTGTCGGTCGCCTATTCCGAGCGCGACCTGTGGGAAGAGGGCTTCAGCTCCGTGCGCTGGGCCCCGGCCGCGGCGCCGGGCTCGACCAACTCCGGCGGCTTCTGCTCGCCGATCGGCGTGCCGACCCAGAACCCGGCGAACAGCACCGCCAACGGCACCACGGCCACGACCTGCGCCACCGGCGTGAACCGTCCGGCCGGGACCGCCGAGAACATCGCCGCCTACAACACCGCCAACCAGGCCGGCGTCTTCGTCCCGCGCCTGCCCCGCTACGGCCGCCTGACCCACCACCAGGAGCGTCTGGGTGTCACCGGTTCGTTCCAGTTCAAGCCCGATGACGACACGGTCATGAGCCTTGACGTCCTCTATTCCAAGCTGGACGCGACCCGTCAGGAAGACTTCCTGGAATCCCTGTCGTTCAGCCGCAACGCGGCCGCCGGCGGCCAGACCCAGATCGCCGTGCGTCAGGCGGTGGTCGAGAACAACGCCCTGGTCTACGGCGTCTTCGACAACGTCGATGTCCGCTCCGAGCAGCGCTACGACGAACTGTCGACCGAGTTCACCCAGGTGAACTTCACCATCGACCGTCAGTTCACCGACACCCTGCGCGGCAAGTTCTACATCGGTCGGGCACAGTCGGAGTTCAGCAACCCGGTCCAGACGACGGTCACCCTCGATCGCCAGAACGTGCAGGGCTACTCCTTCGACTTCCGCAACAACCCGAATACGCCGGTCCTCAGCTACGGCTTCGACGTCGCCAATCCGGCCAACTGGGGCTGGCGGGACGTCAGCCTGGGCACGACCCTGTCCAGCCTGCCGCGTTCGGAAATCCGTCTGCGTCCGAACGGCGTGGACACCACATTCGAGGCGGTTTCGGGCGACATCGAGTGGGACGCGAACGACTGGCTGACCCTCAAGGCAGGCCTGAACGGCAAGACCTATCTGTCGGATTCCTACGAGTTCCGGCGGACGGACGAGACGGTGGTTCCGGCCCTGCCGGCCGGCACGACGATCGCCGGCATCACCAATCTGCTGACCGGCTTCGGCGCCGATCTGATCCCGGGCGGCACGGCCACGTCGTGGGTTCGTCCAAACCTCAACGCCATCGCCAGCCTGTTCAACATCTACTGCAACTGCAACACGGGCGTGGCCGGCGGTGATTTCACCCTGACCAGCATCACCAACGGCAACGCCCGCGGCGGCAACCGCACGATCGAGGAGAACGACTTCGCCTATTACGTCCAGGCGGACTTCAACACCGATCTGTTCGGCATGCCGTTCCGCGGCAACTTGGGCGTTCGCAAGGCCTACACCGAGCTGATCGCCGAGGGCTATTCGTCCACGGCCGGCGGTTCGCGGGTGCGGGGAGAGAACAAGTACGACGACACCCTGCCGTCGCTGAACCTGGCCATCGAGCCGATGGAGGACCTGATCGTCCGCTTCGGCGCCGCCAAGGTCATGGCGCGTCCGCAGATCGGCAACACCCTGGCCGGGACCAACTATCTGGTGCCGACCACCTCGCTGGCGGCGACGGGCCCGAACTTCACGGCCAGCATCGGCAACGTGAACCTGGAACCGTTCCGCGCCAAGACCTACGACTTCACCGTCGAATGGTATTTCGCTCCGGAAAGCCTGCTGTCCTTCGCCTACTTCTACAAGGACATCGACACCTACATTCAGATCATCCGCCAGGACCTGCCGTACACGACCCTGACCGGTCTGAACCCGTCGGCGTTCGATCCCAGCCTGTGCACCGCCGCCTGCTCCGGCTCGACCGTCTTCCAGCTGACCTCGGCGGTGAACACCGAGGGCGGCCCGCTGAAGGGCTTCGAGATCAGCTACCAGCAGCCCTTCCGCTTCCTGCCGGGCTTCCTGGCGAACACGGGCGTCCAGCTGAACTACACCCACGTCGAGTCCGAGATCGACTACTGCAGCGACGCGCTGTGCACGACCTTCGTGACCAACGACCTGATCAACCTGTCGCCGGAGGCCTGGAACAGCACCCTGTACTACGAGGATGACCGGTTCTCGGCGCGCGTCTCGGCCTCCTACCGCCAGGAGTATCTGCAGAACGTGCCTGGCCGGAACGGCAACCCGATCGAGGGCAAGAACGAGACCCTCAACTGGGACGTCTCGTCCTCCTTCAACCTCACCGAACAGGTCAGCCTGACCTTCGAGGGGCTGAACCTGACCGACGAGGAGAACCATCAGTACGTCGGCGACGGCAACCGCCTGTCGACGTCGGTCTACCACCACACGGGCCGCCAGTTCTATTTCGGCGCGCGCTACCGCTTCTGAGGATCGTTCACTCCTGAACGCGACCTGGGCCGGGGAAGGGAAACCTTCTCCGGCCTTTTTTTGATGCGTGGGGCCGGAAATCGGCGCGCAACTCGCAGCCAATGTTGCGAGCAGTCCGGCTTGCTCTTAACCCGCCGTGCGACGCCGCCCGGTCACCACCACGTCGACCGTACGGTCGCGGCGGATGCGGGCGATGCGGCTGTCGAGGGCCTGGGTCACGTCGCCGACGGTGACCGTGGTGATGACGCGGTAGTGGTTCGAGGTGAAGCCGGTCCCGGGCAGGCTCGGGGCGCCCTCGGTCGCGAGGTCGGCGGGGTTCAGCAGGCCGTTCCGGGACCGGACCGCCAGCAGTTTGCCGGCGACCTCGGCGTCGTTCGTCATCAGGGTCAGAAGCGGCAGGCCGACGGTGTTCAGATTGATCGTCGCGTCCCCGGGCAGGATGACGACATAGGGGGCCAGCCTGTCGAGATCGGCGCGGGGTACGCCCGCGGCGACGATCAGACTGTCGTCGGTCAGGGGGCCGGCGACGCGGACGACCGAGGCGATGCGGATCAGGGACGCCGGGTCGAGGCCCAGCGACGCCCCGATGGACTGGAACAGGGCGATCGGAGCCGCCTCGCCGGACTGCATGGTGTTGAGGTTGAAACGGCTCTGTTCGTCCTCGATGACGAGGGCGAAGCGGCCGCCGGGAACGGCAATGTCCTGCTGACCCAGCTGGGCCCAGGGTTCGGAGAGGTTGTCGGTTCCGGCCGCGACCAGGGCGTCGCGGCGCAGGGTGGTGACGGCCGAAAGCTCGCCCGCGCGGGCGTAGGCGTTGGCCTGGGCCGCGTCGCGCAGACGGGTGGACCGCTGGACCTCTATGTCCTGGGTCGAGACCATGATCAGGACTGCGACGCTGGCCACGGCGAGGACCAGCAGGACGTTGAGCAGGATCATGCCCTCGCGGCGGGTCAGCTTGAGCCTCATGGCGCGACGACCGGGAGCGCCGGCTCCATCAGCGGGATGGAGGCGACGCGACGCAGGGTGGCGGTCGGCTGGCCGTCGACGCCGGCCAGGGTGATGTCGAGCGCCACGGCGGTGACGCCTTCGTTGGGCGCAGGGCCGGTCGACAGGGGCCGACCGTCGGGACCGATCAACGGCAGGGCGGGCTGCTGCGGCTGGGGCCAGGCCTCAAGCCAGTCGCCACGACGCCGGTGGAAGGTCCAGCGCAGGCTTGAAACCTCGGTCAGCAGGGTCTGGACGCGCTCCCCGCCGGCTCCGGTGATTGTGCGGGTCAGAGCGTCGCCGTTGAGGTCATAGCGGACGGTGACGATGCCGCCGGTGATGTCGGCCTTCTGCAATGAAAGGGAGGCTGCGCCGCCCCCGAGCGAGCCGCTGATCTGGTCGAGGTCGGACGAGACGACCAGCATGGCGCGCTGGATCTCCGCCATCCGGCCGAGGCGGGTGTCGGTCCCGTCCTGGGTTCGCAGGACACTGTTCAGCAGGGTAAAGCCGGCGACGCCGATCAGGGCGAACAGGCCCATGGCGATCAGCACCTCGATCAGGGTGAAACCTTTACGACGGCGCTTCGCGAACCGCCCACGCGTGGTATCTGCGGCGCAGAACGGGAGGCGCGACGATGCTGAAGGTCTGGAGAACGCGAGAGGGCGAAGGCGGCCGGGCTGCGGGCGCATTTCAGTTCGAACGGCTGACGGTGAAGGTGACGCGCTGGCGCGTGGTCCTGGCCGGGGTCGGGGCCGGGGCATATGCCCTGGGCCTGATCGCCATGGCTCCGTCGGAGATCATCGTGGCGAAATCCTCCAACGGAGAACGGCAGGCCGTCGGGACCGTCTGGGCCGGCGAACGGGCCATGCCGGGCGGGTTCGGCGCGCGCTGGGCGGTGATGCCGGTGTCCTCGATCCTGCATCTGTCCGGAGCGGTGAGCCTGGGGCTCCGCGGACCCGATACGGCGGCCACGGGCCAGGTGCTGGCGCGGCCAGGACGGGTCCTCGTGCGCGACCTCGAGGGAACGGCGTCCCTGCGGTTGCTGAACGCCGTGGCTCCAAGCCTGCCGTTCGCCTGTTCCTCCATGCTGCGACTGGAGGTGGCCGCGTTGTCGCTGCGCGGATCGCCGCAAGGGGCAGGGACGATGACGAGCGGCCCGGCCGACTGCGCGCCGACGACGGGCGGGCCGGCTACGCCCATCCCGGGGCTGAACGGGACGATCTCGGCCGATGGGGCTGCCACGACCGTAGCCTTTGCACGGGCGGACTCGGGGGCCGAGGTCATGAAGGCGCGGGTGCAGGCGGACGGCGGACTGACGGCCTCGATCGAGCCGGGCGGCGTCGGCCTGATCCCGGGCGTCGGGGCGCCGGTGTCGATCGAGACGTCGCTGTAGGCCTCGATGCTCACAGCCCGGCGAGGTTGTTGAGGTTCACGATCGGCATGAGGATGGCCAGGACCATCAGCAGCACGATCCCGCCCATGACCAGAAGCACGCCGGGCTCGACCAGGGAGACGAGGGCCTGGACGAGGCTGTCCAGCTCCTGCTCCAGATCCTGGGCGGCGCGTTCGAGGCCGTGGCCCAGCTTGCCCGACTGTTCGCCCGCCGCGACGATGGCCAGCAGAAGGGGCGGGAAGACATCGGCCTCGGCCATGGCGCGGCGCAGGGACGAGCCCTCGCGGACCCGGGCGGCGACGAGGACGGCGCGCTCGCGGGCGAAGCGGTTGGGGGTGACGGCGGCGGAGGCCTGAAGCGCCTCGACCAGGGGCACGTCGGAGCGGACGAGGGTGGCCAGCGACCCGGCGAACCGGGCGGCGTTCAGGTGCTGGACGAAGCCGGCGAAGGGCGGGGTCTTGAGCAGGAATTCGGCGAAGCGGCGCGCGTTGGCCGGGACGGCCAGCCAGCGGTTCCAGCCGATGCCTGCGACGGCGAGGGCGATCAGCACATAGACGCCGAAGGTCTGGACGAAGGCCGAGAGGGCGATCAGGGCCCGCGTCAGGAAGGGCAGTTCGGCCCCGCGCGAGACGAACACCTTCACGATGTCCGGGACGACATAGATCATCATCAGGGTGATCATCAGCAGGGACACGCCCGCCAGCAGGGCCGGATAGAGGAGGGCCAACTGGACCTTGCGGCGGGCCTTCTCCTGATTGCCGACGAACTCGGTCAGGTGGGCCAGGACGGTCGAGAGCTTGCCCGACTGTTCGCCGGCCGCGATCGAGGCGCGGTAGAATTCGGGGAAGACCTTCGGATGGCGGGCCAGGGCCGAGGCGAAGCTGCGGCCCTCGAGGATTGCCGACCGGACGTCGGTCAGGACCACGCCGATAGGCTGGCCCTCGGTCTGCTGGGCGGCGATGCGCAGCGCCTCCTCGATGCGGATGTCGGAGCCGATCAGGGTCGAGAGCTGGCGAGTGACGGCCGACAGGGTTTTCGAGCTGATGCCCCGCTGGAAGATGACGATGCCTTTCGACAGGTCAGTCTTGCGGCGCTCGCCGGCCAGGGCGACGCTGGTCGGCAGCAGGCCGCGGTCGCGGACCAGCTGGCGCGCGCCGACATCTGAGGCGGCCTCGATCGTCCCCTTGTGGGGTTTGCCCTCGGCGTCGACGGCCTGGAAGGCGAAGACAGGCATCAGGCGTCCTCGCGAACCACGCGGGCGACTTCCTGGACGGAGGTCTCGCCGGCCATGGCCTTGGCGGCGCCGTCCTCCAGCAGGCCCGGACCGCGCTGGCGGGCGAGGCGGATCAGGTCGGCCTCGGCCGCGCCGTCGTGGATGGCCTGCTGCATCTCGCCGTCGATCTCGATGACCTCATAGACGCCGAGCCGGCCCCTGTAGCCTTCGCCCCGGCATTCGGGGCAGCCGACGGGGCGGAAGATGCGGGCCCCGACCGGGACCACGCCGCCGGTCATCTCGCTGTCGGCCGTGGTGGCCTCGGCCGGCGATTTGCAGTGGGGGCAGAGGCGACGGACCAGCCGCTGGGCGATCAGGCCCGACAGCATCGGGGCCAGCAGATAGCGCTCCACGCCCATGTCGATCAGCCGGGTCACGCTGCCGACCGCCGTATTGGTGTGCAGCGTCGACAGCATCAGGTGGCCGGTCATGGAGGCGCGCACGGCGACCTCGGCGGTCTCGTGGTCGCGGATCTCGCCGACCATGATGACGTCGGGGTCCTGACGCAGGATGGCGCGCAGGCCTCGGGCGAAGGTCAGGTCGATGCGGGCGTTGACCTGCATCTGGCCGATGCCGTCCAGTGCGTATTCGATCGGGTCCTCGACCGTCATGATGTTGCGGCGACGGTCGTTCAGCCGGGTCAGGGCGGAATAGAGGGTGGTGGTCTTGCCCGAGCCGGTCGGGCCGGTGACCAGAATGACCCCGTGCGGACGGGTGATCATCCGCTCGAAGGTCTCGAGGTCACGGTCGCTCATGCCCAGCTGGGCGAGATCGAGCGAGGTCGAGCCCCGGTCGAGCAGACGCAGGACGACGCGCTCGCCATGCTGGGACGGGATGGTCGAGACGCGGACGTCGACGTCGAGCCCGCCGATGCGCAGGGTGACGCGGCCGTCGTGGGGGACGCGCTTCTCGGCGATGTCCAGGCGGGCCATGACCTTGATGCGGCTGACCAGAAGGGGGGCCAAGGCGCGGGCGGGCTGGAGCACCTCCCGCAGGACGCCGTCGATGCGGAAGCGTACGACGAGCCGCTTCTCCTCGGCCTCGATATGGATGTCGGAGGCGCCGTCGCGGATGGCCTGGAGCAACAGGGCGTTGATCAAACGCACGACGGGGGCGTCGTCGCGGCTGTCCAGCAGGTCGTCGACGGCGGCGGCGTCCTCGGCCAGGGCGGCGAGGTCGTCCTCCGAGGCGGCATAGTCGGCGGCGGGCGCGGCCTCGCCGCCGGTCTGTTCGCGCAGGACCGCGTCGAACCGGTCGTCGTCGACGGCCTCGAAGGCGATGTCGCCGCCGTTGACGCGCCGGACCTCCAGCAGGGTCTCGAGGGTGGCGCTGCGGCGGTGCAGGCAGACGGGGTGGTCGCCGCCCCGCAGGATCATGGCCCCTCGCCGACGGGCGAACCCGTAGGCGAGGTTGGCGACCGGGGCTGCAGTGTCTTCGACGAGGCTCATGGTTGAATTACGCGCAGGGTGACGTCGACGACGCCTTCGGAGGCGGCGCGCCGGATGGTCACGGAGGACAGGGTCGCGCCGGAGGCCTCCAGGGCCGCCAGCCAGGGAATGACGGCGTCATAGCGGGCGCCGGTCACGCTGACCTCGGCCGAGCTGGCATCGCCGGTGACGGTGGGAACGATGCCGAAGGTCGCGGCCTGGACGGGGATGGCCTCCGGCAGCGGACCGGACAGGGCGGGGGTCGAGGTCGTGACCGCGCCGCCGGCGGTGCGGACGTCGACCAGAACCTGCTCATAGGCGGCGATCCGGCCGATGGCCGTGGTGCGGGCGTCGAGCAGGGGGCGCAGGATGGCCAGCCAGACCACGGCGATGACGATGAGGCCGCCGAGGAAGGCGATCATCACCTGTTCCCGGCGCGAGCGGGCGGCCATCCAGGCGGCGGCGCTGTCGAGGGCTGGAGACCTCATCCGGCGCCTCCCTGCGTGACTTGAATCGTGGCGTTGAGGCCGTTGGTGGCCTGGGCCGCGTCGACGGCGGCGGGGGCGCCGGTCGCGGTAAGGCCCGAGGCGTTCAGGGCGGCGACGGCGCGGTCGAGGGTGGCGGCGTCCGAGACTGCGACGCCGAGATCCAGCGAGCCGGGCGCATAGGTCGCCGTGTTGAACGCCACTGCGCCGGCTCCCGGCAGGGCGCCCGAGGTCTGGGCCAGCAGGCGGGTGAAGGGTCGGACCCCGCCACCGGCGGATGGCAGGATACGGTCCGCGGCGGCGACCAGATCGTCCTCGGCCGCGATCTGGGGCGCGACGGACTGGAGAAGCGTGCGGGCCTCCGCCTCCTTCTTTTCCGCCATGGTGTGCAGCAGCAGGGTGTCGATCCCGAGGATGCCGATATGGGCCAGGACGCCGATGCCGGCGACCAGAGCGATCGTCCGGGCGGCGGTCGGGGCGCCGGAGCGGGTGGCGGCATAGACGCCCTGACGCAGGTCGAGCGGCGGCAGGACGGCGACCGTCTCTCCCGTCGACCCGAGCAGGGCCGCCTCGCGTTCGACTCCGTCGGCCAGGGCCCCGGGCAGGGGGGCGCCGATGGTCTGGAGGCGGGGCCTTCCGGCGGCGGTCCAGGCCGCCTCGATGGCGGACAGCGGCAGGGCGAATCCGGCGCCGTTGTCGGTGCGGACGAGGGCGCGGTCGTGCTCCGCCTGCACCACCCAGCCGCCCGGCGACGGCATGGGCAGGGTCAGGGCGTCGGGCAGCAGGATCGCCGGTTCGAGCTCAGCCTCCGCCAGCAGTGCGATCCAGGACTGCATCCGTGTATGGCGAACCACGCCCGCGATGTGGCGGCGCGGCGCGACCTCCATCCCGAGAGCGAAATGCAGGGTGGCCAGAGGCTCGCCGACGGCGTCCTCCAGCGCATAGGCCAGGTTCGACAGGCGCTGGGCCCGCGTCGGGAAGGGCAGATCGACCGTCAGGGTCAGGACGTCTTCCGAGGGGACCAGAACCGTGGTCGGACCGGTGTAGGTCCGGTCGACTGCTATGATTCTGTCATCGACGATGCGCCATAAGCCTCGGCTCGGAAGGTTCGATCTGGCGGGTCGACCGAGCATTGGCGGAACTCAATAGAATGGCGTGGTCGGAGGCGTTGACCCGGTCTATAGCAGCGAAAACAAGCCTGTCGCCACTGGCTGCGTCGTTGAGAAAAAGTGTCATGATTACTTTGTCCAAGCGTCACAAGCGAAGCCGTAACCTTGATGCGCGGCGCGCCGGGCTGACTCTGGTCGAGATGATCGTGGTTCTGGCCATTATCGCGGTCGTCGCCGTGCTGATCGTGCCCAATGTGATCGGTCGCCCGGACGAGGCGCGGGTGACGGTGGCCAAGACCGATCTGAAGACCATCGCGACGGCCCTGCGGATGTACCGGCTCGACAACGGCGACTATCCGACGACGCAGCAGGGCCTGGCCGCCCTGGCGGGTCGACCGACGTCGCCGCCCGAACCGCGGGCCTATCCGGCCGAACCCTACCTGACCGAAGTGCCCACCGATCCCTGGGGCAAGGCCTATATCTATCGCAGCCCGGGTCTGGCCGGTCCCTACGACCTGTTGTCCTATGGCAAGGACGGCGAGGAGGGCGGCGAGAAGCTCGACGCCGACCTGAACGAGCGAACGCGCTGATGAGGGCTGTCGGGGGACAGATCCTGAAACGACGGTCGGGGATGACCCTCGTCGAGATCCTGGTGGTGCTCGCCATTGTCGGGGTGATGGCGGGCGTCGTCACCCTGGGCGTCGGCGCCGCCGATCGCGGCATGGGCGTCGAGACAGAGGCCAACCGTCTGGCCGACCGGTTGAGGCTGGCGGCCGACGACGTGCTGGTGACCCGCCGTCCCCTGTCTCTGGCCTTCGACGGCGAGGGCTACGGATTCGTGCGCGGCGACGCCGGCGCATCGGGCGTGGTGGACGCCCTGGCCGAGCGCCACGCCCTGCCGGACGGCGTCCGGATGGTCGGGCTGGGCGTCGCCTCGCCCGTGTCGATCGACCCCGACGGCGCCCAGCCGGTCGCAGCCTTCGGCCTGGCCAAGGGGGACCAGCGTTGGCGTGTGACCTTCGACGGACTGAATGCCGTGGCCGAACCGGTCTCCGAAGAGGCGCCGGCATGAGGCGCGACGGATATTCCCTGATGGAGGCGCTGGTCGCCCTGTTCATCCTGGCCATCGCTACGGTCGGGCTGACGCGCGCGACCCAGGCCCATGTCGACGGCGTGCGCGGGCTCGAGCAGCGCGTCGTCGCCCAGTGGGTGGCCGAGAACCGGCTGGTCGAACTCAATCTGGAAGGCCCCGCGCAGACGCCGGACGTCTCGGTCGTCCGCATGATGGACCGGGACTGGGACGTGCGGGTCGCGCGCAAGGCCACCGACGATCCGGATCTGGTGGCCGTGGACGTGGCCGTGTCGCCAGCGGGCGGTCGCGAGGCCGTCCGGCTGTCGGGCTTCGTCGACCGGGGAGCGGCGGCATGACCCCGGAACGCAGGGACGAGATCGCGCTGAGGGTGGTCAGCGTCGTGGTCGTGGGCTCGCTGGCCCTGGCCCTGGCGGGCCTGACCTGGCGGCTGACCGGCTGGGACGACGGGCGGGACGCGGTGGCCGTGGCCGAAAGCCTCGCGCCCTTGGGCGGCGCGGCTGCGCCCGGCGCGGATGCCGACGTGGCGCGGATCGTGTCGCTGGCCCCGTTCGGCGGCGCGACGGCGGCGGGGGGCCTGCCGGCCTCGACCCTCGGTCTGGTGCTCAAGGGCATACTGATGGCGGATACGCCCGGAGCGTCGACCGCCCTGATCGCGGTCGGTGAGGGACCGGCGGCCATCTATGGTGTGGGCCAGACCCCGGTCGGCGACGCGGTCATCGAGTCCATAGAGGTCGATCATGTGATCCTGTCGTTCGGCGGCGCACGCCAGCGACTGGACTTCCCCGAGCCCGTGGCGATCGATCCGGTCGCCGTGTCGGGTGCGACCCCGGGCGCAGGGATCACCGTGACCCCGGTTCAGCCTGCGCCATCACCGGAAGCGGCGGCCCCGGCTATGTCTTCAGCCGCGGCCGGTGCGGCCGCAGCGGCTCCGCCCGCGCCGCGCGCCCCCGGTCCGGGCGGGCCCCCCAATGTCGGCGCCGCAGCGGGTGCTGCCGGCGTGACCGCGACGGCCTCCGGCTATCGCATCGGGCCCAATCCCTCGCCCGAACTGCGCCGCTTCGGCCTGCAGCCCGGCGATGTGATCGAGACGCTCAACGGCCAGGCGGTCGGCGACGCGGCCTCGGATCAGCAGCTGTTCGAACGCGCCCGGTCCGCCGGACAGGCGCGCGTGGTGGTCGTCCGTGACGGCCGCCGCCTGACCCTCAACTTTCCCCTTCGCTAGGAGCCCGGCGTGACGAAGTTTCTCCGCCTGACAACCACCAGCGTGCTGGCCCTGAGCCTCGCCGCCGGCCCCGTGGGGTCCGCCTCGTTCGCGCAGACCGTCGCGCCGGCACCGGTCGCCATGCAGGACGTGGTCATCAACATGCGCGGCGCCGACATCAAGGACGTCGCCGAGCAGGTCAGCCGCATCACCGGCCGCACCCTCGTGCTCGATCCGCAGGTGCAGGGCCAGGTCAACGTCGTCTCGGCCGAACCGCTGAGCCGCAACGGGGTGTGGGAGCTGTTCCTGTCGGTGCTGCGGACCTCGGGCTTCGCGGCCGTGCGCAGCGGCAATGTCTGGCGCGTCGTGCCCCAGGCGACGGTGGTCCAGAGCGGCGCCTCGGAGACCGGCGCGGCCAGTTCCAACCAGCAGATCGTGACGCGGCTGATCCGCCTGCGGAACCTGCCCAGCGACCAGGCCGTTCGGGCCCTGCGTCCCCTGGTGTCCTCCTTCGGCGCCATCGAGGCCCTGACTGAGCCCAACGGCGTCGTGGTCACCGACTATGCCGAGAACATCCGCCGGGTGCAGCAGCTGGCTGCGACGCTCGATCAGGGCGGCGGGACTTCCTTCGACAGCATCGCCCTGCGTTACGCCTCGGCGACCGAGGTCGCGGCCTCGGTCAGCGCCCTGCTGGGGTCGGACGCCGGCGGCCCGCGCGTGACGGCCGATGAACGGTCGAACGTGCTGCTGATCCGGGGCGACGCCGCCGATCTGGCGCAGGCGCGGTCGATCGTCCAGGCCCTGGACACGCCGGGTGGAGCGACGCCGGTGACGCGGGTCGTCCGCCTGAGGAACTCCGACGCCGAGTCGATCACCGAGATCGTCCGCGGCCTGCTGGGCGGCGAACCGTCGGCGACCAATCCCGTGGCGCGGTCGCTGCGGAACAACACCGGACTGGCGAGCCTGAGCGCCTCGAACCGCGACACGGCGGCCATGGCGGCCAGCGCGCTCTCGGCCTCGGGCGAGGGGGCTACGGCCTCCCAGCCGGCCTCCGGATCGGTGGCGCGGCCCGAGGGCTTTACTGCAGACGGCGTGACCGTCCAGGCCTCGCCTGAGCTGAACGCGGTGGTCATGCGCGGTCCGCCGGCGACCGTCGACATGCTCGAGGACGTCATCAGCCAGCTCGACCTGCGTCGCGCCCAGGTCAAGATCGAGGTCGCCATCGTCGAGATCACCGGCGAGCTGGGCGAACAGATAGGGGTGCAACTGGGCCTCGGCGGGGCGGTTCCGGACGACGGCGTCATCGGCGGGACGGGCTTCTCCAACGCCGGGACCGATCTCGGCACGGTGTTGACGGCGCTCGGCTATCCGGCCGGCCGTCTGCTCGGCGCGGGCCTGTCGCTGGCGGCGGGGTCGGAGGGCGACTTCGGCCTGCTGCTTCAGGCCGTGGGCACCAACAATGCAGCCAACCTGCTGTCCTCGCCCAGCATTACGGTGCTGGACAACGAAGCGGCGGAGATCGTGGTCGGCCAGAACGTGCCGTTCCGGACCGGCAGCTTCGCCACTGACGGCAACTCGACCAACCCCTTCACCACCATCAGCCGCGAGGATGTGGGCCTGACCCTGAGGGTCGTGCCGCGCGTGCATGAGGGCGGGGTGGTGCGTCTCGAGGTGTCGCAGGAGATCTCGTCCCTGGTCCCGACGGCCGTGATCGGCGCGGCGGATCTGATCACCAATCGCCGCAGCCTGCAGACCTCGGCCCTGGCGGACGACGGCGAGACGATCGTTCTGGGCGGGCTGGTCACCGACGACCGCCAGACCGCCAACAGCCGGGTGCCGGGCCTGGGCAGTCTGCCTCTGGTCGGCGCCGCCTTCCGCTCGCGCCGCGACAGCCAGACACGGCGGACCCTGTTCATCTTCCTGAAGCCGACGATCCTTCGTGACAGCGCCTCGGTCGCGGCCGATGCGCGGGAAGCCTACGACCGGCTGCGCCGCTCGGAGCCGGTACGGATCGATCCGACACGGCCCGAATCCATCGCGCGCGACCCCCGGCTTCAGCCCGAGGTGGATGAGGTCTTCTAGCCGCGGGGTTCGTTGACCCGGGGGATGACCAGGTCGGGATCGGCCTCGGCACCCTCGACCGGGCGCGAGGCGGGCCGGCGCTGGTCGGTCAGGCGCAGCAGGGGGGCGGCGATCCGCGCGCGTTCTTCGGCGCGGCGATAGACGGTCTGGCCGCCGAACAGGGCTGTGGCCCCGGCCAGCGCGCCGCCGAAGAAGATCAGCAGGGCGGTGACAGCGCCGTCCCACCAACGGTCCTTGCCATAGACGGCGGTCGGCGCGGCGACGGTCGCCGCCGGAAGCGGGGGTCGGGCGGTGACCGGCTCGGCCAGGGTCATCAGCGACCCGCCGCGCGCCAGTATCATCGGCACATTGGCGCGCGGGACGACGGCATAGGCCCCGGGGCCGGTGCGCATCAGGGCGATGTCCTGATCCAGCAGGGCCGAGCCGAAATCCCTGAGCAGGGCATCCGACGAATACCAGCCGTCGGCGCGGAAGGTGACGAGGCCGTCCACGGCCGGGTCGATTGTGACGTCCCAGGCGAGGGCCCCGCCGACAATGTCCTGGGCCGCCTCGGCGACGGGGGTGTCGGTGAAGCTGAAGACATAGAACTGCAGCGGCTCGGCGGCGGCTGGAACCGGAGCTGTCGCGGGGGCCTGGGCCAGCGCCGGGGCGGCGACCAGCATCAGGGCCAGAAGGGCGGGGCAGATCAGGCGCATCGGAAGTCTCGATACCATGCCGGTCCCATGCCCAGATAGGACGACAGGACGATGAAATCGCTCGCGGCCTCGTCTAGGGTGGCCGGGCGCGAACCTCCCCGTGCGATTCAGGAGACCTCCGTGGTCCAGGTTCCCGGCGCCGCCCGACGCGCCGCCGCCTTTCGCCGAATGCGCGACGCCCGCTCCAGCGAGGTGGCGGAGGACTATGTCGAACTGGTCGGCGATCTGATCGCGGAGATGGGGTCGGCGCGGCTGACGGATCTGGCGGAATGCCTCGGCGTGGCCCCCGCGACGGCGGCCAAGGCCCTGCAACGCTTGCAGCGCGACGGACTGGTGGAGACCAGGCCCTATCGCTCGATCACCCTGACGCCCGCCGGCGAGACGATGGCGGCGGCGTCGCGCGAGCGGCACCGGATCGTGCATGAATTCCTGATCGCCCTCGGCGTCACCGGAGAGACCGCCGAGGCCGATGCCGAGGGGATCGAGCACCACGTCAGCCCCGAGACCCTCGCCCTGTTTGAAAACATGACGCAGCGGCTGCGGCAGGGCGGTTAGGTCGACCGGACCGCCCCTCGGAGCGGGCCGCAACGGCGTCGCGCCCGCTATTTGAGGAAGGCGCTCGTCCGCACTGCACCGGTGCCGAGATCGATGTTGAAGGCCAGACCCTGAAAACTGTCGGCGGTCAGCACCCCGTCCTCCAGCCGCATGGCCACGAAGGCGTCCTGACCCTCGCCCTTCGGCGGGTGGGCGATCCAGCGGCGGCGACCGGTCGAATGCAGGCGGGCAATGGTTCCGCGCTCATCTTCGGGCGCGGACAGGCCGTGGAGGACCAGGCGGTCGCCGTCGGGCAGTTCGATCTGCGTCATGGGAGGGGGATCGGGTCGGAGAAGCTCTCGGCCGGGATGAGTTCGAGGAGCTGGACCTGCCGGCCGCCGCCGGGCTGGTCGAAGGCGGGGGCGGCGATGCCGACCTTCATCAGGGTTCCGGCGGGTACAGTGACCACGGAGTAGAATTCGGCGGTGTTGGCGGGCGGCAGGGCCATGGCCTCGCGCACGCCCTGCGAAGACGTCGGCTGGACCGGCGAAAGCCAGGCCCCGAGCCGGTTCGCCCCGCCGCCGTAGGCCCGGTAGAAGGTCATGACCCGGTCGGTCCGGACCTCCTCGACCGGCCCGGCCCAGGCCTCGACGAGGACGGAGGAAGCGGGGGCGGCGTAGGTCGTGGGCGCGGCGACGGTGGTACAGCCCGCCAGACCCAGAGTCAGCGCGGCCACAAGCATCATGACCGGCGTCAGCAGCCAGTCGCGCGTCGCCGCCCTGAAGGTCGTCATCGTCGTCTCCCCGTTCCCGAACGGAGGCTACACCGCCGTCGGCGTCAGCGGCTAGTAGACGTCGCGGCGATAGCGGCCGGTTTCGACGAGGTCGCGCAGCGTCTCGCCGCCGAGCACGCTTTCCAGCGCCGCGTTCACGCCTCCTGCCATGCCTTCGAGACTGCCGCAGACATAGATTGCAGCACCGCGCGCGACCCAGTCGCGGACGGTTTGCGCCTCGGCCTCGATCACCGCCTGGACATAGCGGCCGTCGCCGGGATCGCGGGAGAAGGTGCGATCGAGACGGGTCAGGGTTCCGTCGGCCAGCCAGCCCTGCAGTTCGGCGTCGTGGAGGCTGTCATGGGCGACGGTGCGCTCGCCGAACATCAGCCAGGCCCCGCCGGTCGCTGCGGCGGCGGCGCGGGTCTTCAGGTGGGACCGCAGGCCGGCCAGGCCCGTGCCGTTGCCGATCAGGATCAGCGGCGTGGCGGCGTCCGGACCGTGGAAGGCGCGGTTGGGGCGGAGGCGCATCGGCACCGTCTCCCCGACCTGGAGCGTCCCGGTCAGCCGGCCGGAGGCGAGGCCGGGCGTTCCGTCGGGACGGCGCATCAGGCGGATCAGGAACTCGGCGCGGCCGTCCGCGGGCAGGGAGGCGATGGAGTATTCGCGGGGGACGAGGCCCCCTTCGGGCGAGGGCACGCCGACCTCGACGATGTCGCCGGCGACCCACTCCAGGACGCCGTCCACCGGCGCAAAAGCCAGATGCCAGACGCCTTCGCCGGGGCTGCCGGGATTGAGCAGGCGGCGCTCGACCAGACGCCAGTCGGCATAGGCGGGCGGGGCCCAGTCGGGGGCGGCGACGCTGCCGGTCAGTCGGGTGAGTTCGCCCTGCCAGCGACGGATCGCGGCGGTGTCTCCGTTGTCGACCTCGACCGCATCGAACAGGGGTTGGGCGCCCGCAGCGCGCAGCCAGCCGTCCAGTGCCCGACCGAAGCCGCAGAACTCTGCATAGCTCTGGTCGCCGAGGGACAGCAGGCCGTAGCGGACCCCCGCCAGATTGGTCTGGCCCTTCATGACCTTGCGGACGAAGCCGGAGGCGCTGTCGGGCGCGTCGCCCTCGCCGGTGGTCGAGGCGATGAACAGGACGCGCGCAGCGGTCTTCAGGTCGGCGGCCTCGATGTCGGCGAAGGATGCCACCCGGACGGGCTGGCCGGCGTCGGCAAAGGCCTTTCGGGTCATCCCGGCCAGTTCATCGCCGAAACCGGTCTGGCTGGCGACGGCGATCAGGGTCGAGCCGGCCTCGACGGCGGGGACCGCCTTCCTGCGAAACCGCCAGACGGTCCAGCCGGTGAGCACGAGCCAGACGACGACAGTCGCGACCGCCCACAGCCAGCGGATGGGCTCGTCGCTCACGCCGCTTCGTCCTCGTCCATCATGGCGATGAAGGCGGGGGTCAGGTGTTCGACGACGCCGTCCGGCGCGCGGACCACCATCTGTGCAGCGAGACCGTAGGCCTCGGCCAGGCCGGGACCCTGGTCCGGCCCCATCACGGTCAGGGCGGTGGCCCAGGCGTCGGCGATCATGGCGCTGGCGTGGAAGACGGTGACGGAGGTCACGCCGTTGTCGATCGGCCGGCCCGTCTTGCCGTCGAGGGTGTGCGGATAGACCTGGCCTTCGTGCTCGAAGGCGCGGCGCCAGTCGCCGGAGGTGGCGACGGCGATGTCCACGAGGGCGGCGACAGTGCGCGAGGACGGCGCGCCGGGCGGCTCCTCCAGTCCGATCCACCAGGGCTGGCCGTCGGGCTTGACGCCGGCGCCGCGCATCTCGCCGCCGATCTCGACCAGGTGGGAGGTGGCGCCGAGCCTCGTCAGGGCCTCGCAGACGCGGTCCACCGCATGACCCTTGGCGATGCCCGAGAAGTCCAGCCTCATCCCGCCGGGCTGCATCGCCCCGCGCGCATCGCGGTTCAGCCGCAGCCTCTGCCAACCGCTGACGGTCAGGGCCTGGGCGATCTCCTCGTCCGTGGGGATCGCCGGGGCGGTGCGCGGACCCGGAGGCCCGAAGCCCCAGAGGTCGACGAGGGCGCCCAGGGTCGGATCGACTGCGCCGTCGGTGTCGTCGGCGAGGTTCATCGAGGCTTCGAGCACGGTCCAGAACGTCTGCGACAGGGCCCAGACCCCGGCAGGCGCGGCGTTGAAGCGGGATATCTCGCTGGACCGCTCCCAGGGGCTGAAGGCGGCAATGGTCGCATCCAGCTCGGACCGGACGGCCGCCGTCAGGGTGGCGTCATCGATCGCGGCCGGTGCGACGGCGCAGACGGACCAGGTCGTGCCCATGCTCTCGCCGCCCAGGCGTCGGACCTCATCGCCCGGCGGGCGGGACGGCGGAGCGCTCATCGGCGGGATCAGGACGCGGGTCGCCGCCCGCTCGTCCGCCTGGCGGAGGTCGAGCGGCGGCGGCGCGCCGCGCGATCCGCCCAGGGTCAGGGCAGGACCTGCAGGACGGCGGTGTACTGGGCCGAGGCGACCGGCGGGCCGCCGCGACCTTCGTAGCCGGTCGGGGCCGGGGCCGACGGATCGCGCCATGAGGTGTTGACCCAGTACATCCCGGCCTCGGGCCAGGTGATCGAGACCTTGCCGTCGGCGTCGGTCCTGACGGTCATCTCTTCCGGGTTGTCGCGATACTGCAGACCCCCACGCGCCACGATGACGTCGGCGTCGGCATAGGGCTGTCCGTCCTTCAGAAACTGGAAGACGCCCGCCTCGCCGGCCACCAGGTCGTTCGGGTGGGTCACGGGAACCATCTCGATGCCGACGCCGGTCGGGGCGAAGACGGTCATGGTCGGCTCGCCCAGGGTCACGAAGGTCTCCAGTCGGTTGGCGCTGGGGGCCGAGACGACATCGGTGGCTCCGGCCGGGATGTTCGCGGCCAGGTCGGCGGCGGGTCCGCGCCAGCGACCGGGCGTTCCGTTCAGGGTCCAGGCCGCATTCACGCCGACCGAGCCGTTGGCGATCTTCCAGGTGCCGGGCTTGTTGATCTCGACGTCGAAGGTGGTGCGATAGGCACCCTGCGTCAGATTGGCGGCGGCGCCAGCCGAGCCGTCCGGGGCGGTGATGACGAGGCTCTGGGGCGACAGGCGCAGCGGCGCGTGGTCAGCGATGAACACGCCGTTCGAGGCGCCGGCGTCGAACGAGACCCAGAAGCTGTCGCCCGACAGGACGGTGTGCGACGGCATCAGCCAGCCGCGGTGAGCCTGGGCGGACATCGGAGCGACGACGGCGGCCAGGACGGCCAGGGCGGCCAGGGCTTTCGTGGGAAGGACGAACTTCTTCATGCGACTGATCCTTAGCGGGTGACGGCGACGCGGACGGCGCCCAGTTCGGAGGTTCCGGCGGCGGAGGCGGTGTTGGCGGCGCCGCCCCAGGTGAAGGGCACGCGGACGATCTCGCGGCCGCCCTGTTCGCGGGCCGCCTCGACGACGACGTTGTAGGCGCCGGCCGGAAGAGCGGACATGCGGCCGGCCGGGGCCGTGATGGTCTGGCGGCCCGGCGCCCGCGTCGGGCCGGTCACGCCGTCGATCGGCAGGGTGGTCGCGCGCCCGCCCTTGCGCCACCAGGTGCGGATGTCCTTCAGATACTGTTCGCCGTCGCCGTCGCCGCGGGCCGTCTCTCCGGCCTCATACCAGAGGGCGATGGTGTGCATCGGCACCTGATCCGCCGCGCGCTCGATCCACATCGCGACATAGGGACGGTGGTAGGCGGCGGTGGCGATGGTCGGCACCTCCACCGTGACGGTCAGGTCGGCGGCGACGGCCGGGGCGGCGATCGAGGCGGCGCCGGCGGCGAGGATCAGGGGCAGGGGGCGGATACGCGACGACATGGGAGGAACTCGTCAGTGGATGAAGATCAGGGCGATGATGACCGGGATGGCCACGCCCAGTCCGACCAGGGGCCAGGTCGAGGCGCGGGTCCGGGCGTGGAGCCAGAGCAGGGTCAGGCCGGTGACGGTGAAGACGATGCAGGCGACCGCAAAGACGTCGATGAACCAGAACCAGACCGGGCCGGTGTCGCGACCCTTGTGCAGGTCATTGGCGTAGGCGATCCAGCCGCGGGTCGTAGTCTCTCGCAGGGCCTCGCCCGTGGCCCGGTCGATGGTGACCCAGCCGTCGGAGCCGGGCCCCTTGAGCGCGATGTAGATCTCATCGGACGCGGTCTCGGTCGGCTTGCCCGCGATCGAGGCGCCCAGTTCGGAGGAGACCCAGCGGGCGATGGCGTCCGGAACCGGATCTGTCGTCTCGTCCGGAACGTCAGACAGGCGGTTCAGCAAGGGCGCCGGCAGGGTCGCGGTGAGCTCCGTCGTCACGGGCTCGGCGGGAATTTGGGCCGCGTGGTTCAGGGTGATCCCGGTGACGGCGAACAGCAGCATCCCGGCCAGGGAAAGCCCCGCCGAGATCCAGTGCCAGCGATGCAGCTCCTTGAGCCAGAAGGCGCGCGCGCCGTTCATCGCGCGTCCGCTCGGCGCGGACTCGGCGACAGGTTTTGCGGCGGCGTCGGTCACGCACGGCCTGTGCCAAAGCTGAGAATGATTTGCAAGTGCTCTGGTCAAGAAAGGCAATGACGTGGACATCCATGCCTGAGCCGTCGGCGCGACAACGGTGGCCGTTGTGGTCCGGGCTGCGAAGCCGGCACGGCCTCTGACCCTATGCGTAGTGCGCCGCCAATTGCTCCGCGACGTCCCCGATCAGCTCGAGCGGCAACGGGTCCTTGTGCGGGAAGGTCAGGTTGCCCTTCGGCCCGCGATACGGGGCCAGCCGGTTCACAAGGTCTTCCGGTTCGTTCACCGGGGGATAGATGCCGATGTGTCGCCTGAAGCCTGCGAAATAGAAGAAGATGCGACGCAGACGATAGGCAGGCATGTTGTAGCCGACGCAGCGCTCCGCGGACGGAACGCGGCGCTCGACCTCGACCTGGATCGCGAGCAGCCTTTGCCTGACGCCTGGTTCGCAGGCTTCGAAGTGTGCGTCGTGAAGTGCGCCGTTCATGTCCCGATCCCTGAACCGTCCCCGCAAGACTATCGCCTCGCGACAGCGCCCGAAACCGCTGCGACCTGTGGGCGAGCTCCGGACAAAATGGCGCGAATCGAGCGCACAGGATTGCCTTCCTTCGCGTTAACCTATTGGTTGTTTCTGGGCGAACCGATGAACAACCTTGAGCAACTCACCACGCGAGAACGGCAATGCCTGGTGGGTGTCGCACAGCACCGCCAGTCGAAAGAAATCGCGCGCGATCTCGGCATTTCCTCCAAGACCGTCGACAAACATATCGAGACCGCGTGCAAGCGGCTGGGGGTCAGCTCACGCCGTGACGCCGCGCTGCTCCTGCTCAACGCGGAACTACGGAATGGACCCGTAGGGGAACCGTCCCGAGTATCCGAAACGTCGTCGGGCGCCGCCTTCTTTTCTGCGAAAGGAGGCCCCATTGACCCTGACACTTCCGAACTGGACCTGGGACTATCTCGAGACCGTTTTCGAGGATCTGGCGCAGACCCCGGCGGAGAAGGCCGCCGTCCTGCACCTGGTCTCGGTGACCCGGGAGATGAGCCCATATCTCTCGAAGCTCGATCTGCTGCGCGAGATTATCTGCATCGGGCTCGTACTGTTGCCCGAGCACGATCGGCCGCCGGGCGTGTCCAACCTTCGATCGTCGGGTACCGACGTGTCGGGCGGGACCTGTTGATCGTGATCGCGTTGACCTGCGGCATCGCGCTTCTGCTCGCGGGAGCCGTCGGGGCCACGCTGATGATCCAGCACCTCCTGCAAACGGCCGATCAAGCTCAGCGACTTCGCTGACCTGAACCGACTTCACAACCGAAGCCCATCACATCCCCCGCCAAGCGGGAGAAGGAGCCCCTATGCAACGTCGTGAGTACGGCCAGAAGCTGGCCACTGCCCTGTTCGAAACCGAGGACGCCATTGATGCGGCGCTTGAAAAGGCCGCCCATCTGATCGCCGCCATGTCTTCGGTACGCCGCGAGAACGGCCTGTCGGCCGTGCTGGGCAGCCATGCGATGACCGGCGTCACCGGCGCGGTGCGCGCTCTGGGTGAAGCGAGGGACCAGATCGTCTCCGCCCATCATGCGCTTCAGACTGCGGCTCCGCTGGTCGGACTCGGCAATGTCGTGATGCAGGGCGTCGGCGCCGGCAAGCCGGAAGAGGACAGCCCTCGTCCGACCGGTCTCAAGGTCGCCGCATAGTGCTATGCTCGCGGTGCGCTCCGATCGCGCGCCGCGAGCCTTTGCATGTTCAACGACAATGTCCTGTTCCTGGCCACGGCCGCCCAGATCGGCGGTTTGATCCTGACCATCCTCGTGTGCGGTGCGGCGATCTGGAAAGGTGCGCATACGGAGCGGGTCGCGGCCATTTCGATCGTGGTCGCCTCAATCCTCACCCCCCTGGTCCAGAATTGGACGGACTGGCACTCGCCACAGTGGAACATCCTGATCATCGACGCCGCGAATCTCGGGGTGTTTGTGTATCTGCTCGTCCGAAACCACAGGGTCTGGCTTCTGTTCGGCTGCGCGTTCCAGTTCCTGGCGGTTCTGAGCCATTTCGGCATGGTGATCGACCCGCGCATCATGTCGCGCGCCTATATCTCCACCCTCTATCTGATGTTCTACGGTCTCATGATCGCTCTGGCGGTCGGGATCTGGGAGGGACGACGGCGTGATGCCAGGGCGCGAGTTGCGTCTTCCGAGCGGAATGTTCTAGCGTGACCATATGAGCTCACCGACGCCTAATCCGATCGACATCGCCGTGGGCCAGCGTGTTCGCGCCATCCGCGAGCTGCGCGGCCTCACCCAAACCGACCTGGCCAAGGCCACGGGCGTGACCTTCCAGCAGATACAGAAATACGAACGGGGCACGAACCGCGTGTCGGCGTCGCGTCTGATGCTCATTTCGCATGCGCTCGGACAGCCGGTGAGCGCCTTCTTCGACGCGGAGGAGCCCGGAGCCGGCGACGGCCTGGACCTGTTCGCCGTCAACGGATCGAAGGCCTTGCTTGAGGCCTACGCCCGGATCGAAACGCCCGACCAACGCCGCATTGTCGTGGCGCTGGCCCGATCGCTCGCCGGCGAGGCGTCGGCCTGATCTGACCAGGCGCTGCGGTGGCCTGACTGGCCACAGCGGCCGTCAGACGATCGCAAGAACGCCGCGGTGGCCTTGAATCTGGACCCGGCCGCCCAGCACAGCGGATTGCGTCGCGAGGCGCGTCAGGATGTCTTCGGCCTCCCGGTCTCCGGCCAGGGCGGGGAAACCCCGCGTGGCCTGATCTTCCGGCCCGTTCAACCCGACTTCGTTGAGGACGAGAGGGGTGAGTTCGACACGGATGGGTCGGTCGCCGTCGATCGTGAGCGAGGCGATGACGCCCTGCCAGGCGGGCGGGGGATAGGCGCCCTGCGGCTTCTCGGTCTGGAAGATGAAGTTGCCGAGGCCGAAGAGGAGAGGGCGGCCCCGATAGGACGCCATGCCTTGCAACACAGGTGACCCGTGGCCTGCAAAGACGGTCGCGCCCGCATCGATGCAGCGTCGGGCGAAGGCCTGTTGCCAGGCCGGGACCTGGCTGTTGTCCGGTTCCCAGTCGTGGTTGTGATGGCAGGCGATGACAACTTCGGAGCCGGATGCAGCCTGTCGGATTGAGGCCAGGATTCGCGCCTCGTCCTCCGCGAGCGGCGCCCCGGTCGCATCGCGCCGTAACTCGTTGACGCCTGGATGCCCGGGCGCCGCAGCCCCGCCTGGACGAACCTTTCCGGTGGCGAAGCCGATCGCCGAGACCTTGCCTGCAGCAGTTTGGACGGTGGCGGGAGCGCTTGCCCGGTCCAGGTCCGCGCCACTGCCTGTCGTCCGAAGTCCCGCCGCCTCTATGGCGTCCAGGGTGTCCAGAATGCCTCCGCTTCCGAGGTCGAAGGCGTGGTTGTTCGCCGTCGTGAGAAGGTCGGCGCCGACGCCCTTCAGGGTTTCAAGAATGTCCGGCCTGGCGGCGTGCAGGGTCAGCAGTTCCCGCGTGGGAGCCTCGGCGCGGGTCCCCCGGATCACGGTCTCCAGATTGGTGAAGACGGTGTCGGCGTCTTCCAGCACCCCGAACACGCCGGCGCGTCCTGGCCATTCAGCGGCCGCCGGCGCATGTTCGATCAGGGCCTGACCGAGAAGGTCGACGCGCAGACCCCGGGCGTCCGACAATGCCGGGCGTCCTGCCAGGGTCACGAGTGCGCCTATGCTCCAGAAGAGTTGCCGCCGATCCATCATCCTGTACGCCTCCCGACCCGACCATACGTTTCGCGGATCGCCGGGTCATAGACCATGCTCCCAGCGCATGACGTGATACGAAATCGCCATATTATTGCGGATGCCGCAGACCCGCTGCGACTGTTCCGCAGGGGACCGGTCCGCGATGGAGGACCGGCAAGGACAAGGGGACATCACCATGGCGACGACGACTTCCATCCGGACACTGTGTCTGACCGGCTCGGCAATGGCCGCGCTGACGCTGGGCCTGCTGGCATCGCCGGCCTCGGCTCAGACACCGGCGGCAGCGCAGGACGACACGTCGTCGGTCGACGAGATCATCGTCACCGGGTCACGTATCCAGCGGCGTGACGCCGACTCGGTCGGTCCGCTGCTGACGCTGACCGCCGAAGACATCAAAAACTCCGGCGCCGTATCGGTCGGCGACCTGCTGCAGCGCCTGCCGTCCGCCGGCGTCAGCCTGAACAGCAACGGAACGCAGGGGACCTCCTACGGCGCGTCCTCAATCAACCTGCGCTACCTCGGCGGGGCCGAGGGGAGCGGCAACCGGGTGCTGGTCCTGGTGGATGGTCACCGCTGGGTCGACGGCGTCGGCCAGCGCGGCTTCCGCGACTTCGTCGATCTGAACACCATTCCGCTCGGCATGATCGACGGGATCGAGGTGCTGAAGGACGGCGCTTCGGCCATCTACGGTGCCGATGCGATCGCCGGGGTGGTCAATATCCGCACCATCCGCGACTTCGACGGTCTGCGCCTCAACACCCGTGCGGGCGTTACCTCCGAGGGCGACGGTGAGCAGTATTCTGCCGTCGCCAACTGGGGCCGCCGGTTCGAGAACAGTTCGGTGGTCCTGTCGGCCAGCTATGCGCGTGAAGACGAGATCCTGACGTCAGATCGTGATCTGACGACGCTGAGCCTGGTTCCCCTGACTGCGCCGGGAACCAGCCCGCGCGGCCTGTTCATCCTGCCCGGCCTGTCGAACAACGCCTATTTTGGCACCCCGACCGGCTTCGGGGCGGCGGCGACCCCGTTGACCCAGATCACCCTCGGCGGCTACGGCGCGGGCAGTCTGGCGGACAACAGCTTCCGGACGGCGACCCTGCCGGAGGATTTCTTCAACACCCAGGCCCAGGGCATCTATTCGGCGGGACCGAGTGAGCGTTACGGCCTGTACGGGCGATTCCGCGCCGACCTGTCCGAAAACGTCTCGTTCCACATTGAGGGGCTCTACAACCGGCGTAAGTCAGACCAGCTGTTCTCGCCGGTGTTGCTCGACATCGGCGGCACGGCCGGCACGATCCGGGGCTTCTCCCTGGCCAACAACCATCCGTTCAACCCGTTTGGCACGGCCAACGGCGTGCCGACGGCCAATGCACTCGCCTTCGCTGCGACCTCCGCCTGGCGCGTGCGCAAGGTGATGACCGACATCGGCAACCGCGACAACATCCAGGACGTCGAGACCTGGCGCATCGCAGCCGGGGCAGAGGGCACGTTCAGCGGCCTGGGTCGCGACTGGTCCTGGGATCTGAACGGCAGCTGGTCGAGGAACGAGATCCAGTCCTCCGCCCTGAACGGCGTCAACTACGAGAACTTGTTCCGGGGCCTGGGCAATCCGGCCAACTGCCTGGCCTCGGCCGGATGCGTTCCGATCAACCTGTTCGGCCCGATGACCGCCGACATGGCCAACTACATCCGCTTCACCACGCGGGAGTCCAACTCGACCGAGCTGTTCGACCTGACCTACAACATCACCGGCGAGCTGTTCCAGCTGCCGGCCGGTCCGCTGTCTGTGGCGGCGGGCTACGAGTACCGACAGAACAAGGCGACCGACACGCCGGACGCCTACGCCAACTCCACCCCCGTCCTGCTGTCGAACGTCTATACGACCACGACGGCCCAGACGCGGGTGCCGACGGTCGGCGAGTACAATCTGCACGAAGGCTATGTGGAGTTCGCCATTCCTCTACTGGCCGACATGCCGCTGGCGCACAGCCTCGATCTGAGCCTTGCGGCACGCTATTCGAACTATGACACCGTCGGGGACGCGACAACGATCAAGGCCGGCGTGGGCTGGCGTCCGGTCGAGCAGCTGCTGCTGCGCGGCACCTATTCCCAGGGCTTCCGGGCGCCGTCGATCCTGGAGCTGTTCCAGGGCGGGCGCGAGGTCAGCGTCCAGGCGATCGATCCCTGCAACGGCGGCACGGCGGCCCGTCCGACACTGCCGGGCTGCGCCGGCATTCCGGCCAACTACAACCAGGCCAACTTCAATCTGAACGGCCTGATCCCGGGCGTCACCTCGGGCAACCGGAATCTGGAGCCTGAGACAGCGGACACCTACAGCGCCGGCTTCGCCTTCCAGCCGGAAGCCATCCCGGGCTTCACCCTGACGGTCGACTGGTATGACATCAAGATCAAGGACGCGATCGCGGCCCAGGCAGCGGCGCAGATCCTGGGACTCTGCGCGGCGCGAGGCGGGGTCTACTGCGACCTGGTCATCCGCGATCCGTCGACGGGCGCCGTCAGCCGCCTGATTCAGGGTTCGCAGAACCTGTCGGAGATCCGGACCTCGGGCGTCGACGCCACGGCGCGCTACGAGTTCGAAACCGGCATCGGCCGCTTCGCCGCCGTGCTGGACGCCTCCTACCTTGACGAGTTCACCACGGTGAGCCCGGACCCGGCCGGCGGCGCGGACATCCTGGATGAGCGGGCCGGCAAGGGCGACCGGGCACGCTCGACCTATCCGCACTGGAAGGGACAGAGCTCGCTGCGCTGGAACAACGGCTCGTGGAGCGCCCTCTGGCGCGGCCGGTACATCGGCGAGAGCACCGACATTGTGAACACGGTCAAGGACGATGTGACCGACGCCATCTTCTACAACGACCTGGAGGCCAGCTACGCCTTCAGCATGTACGATGCGACGGTGTCGGTCGGGGTGAACAACCTGTTCGACGAACAGCCGCCCGCCTCCTATGCGAACGCCCCGATCAACTACGACATCTACACCTATGACGCCCGCGGTCGCAGCGCCTACGTTCGTCTCGGGCTGCAGTTCTAGGATCCAGGTTCCGGCATGGCGGACGTGAATGGCCCATCCCCGACCGCGCGTCGGGGATGGCTGGACCGGGTCGAGCGGCTGGGCAATGCCTTGCCGGACCCGGTCTTCATCCTGGCGGGATGTATCGGGGTACTGGTCATCGTGTCCGTCATCGCTGCGGGCTCCGGCTGGAGCGCGGTCAATCCGGTGACGGGCGACCAACTGGTCACCCAGAGCCTGCTGTCGTCGGAAAACGTCACCAGACTGCTGGTCGACATGCCGGAGACCCTGACCCGGTTCCCGCCTCTGGGTCTGGTGCTGGTCGTCATGCTGGGCGCGGCGGTGGCCGAGCGCTCGGGGCTGTTCGCGGCGCTGCTGGGCGGAGGCGTTCGCCGGTTGCCGACGCGGTTCCTGAGCCCGGCCGTCTTCATCATCGGCCTATTCTCGCACCATGCAGCGGACGCGGCCTATGTGGTTCTGATCCCCCTGACGGCGCTGGTGTTCGCACGGGCGGGGCGGCATCCCCTGGCGGGCGTGGCGATCGCCTATGCCGGCATTTCGGGAGCCTTCGCCGGAAATATCATCCCCGGCCAGTTCGACCTTCTGATGCTGGGAATCACGGCGCCGGCGGCGCAGCTGATCGACCCGACCTATGGCGTGAATCCGCTGGGGAACTGGTGGTTCACCCTGGCGATCGGCGTCCTCTTCACCCCCATCGCCTGGTTCGTGACGGACCGGATCATCGAGCCGCGCCTCGGCCAATGGTCGGGGCAATTACCGGACGGCGTAGGCGAGGCCGACGACCTGGGTGTGCTCAATGCGCGCCAGCGGAAAGGCCTCATGCTGGCCGGACTCGTGGCGCTGGCGATCGTGGGTCTGTTCGCCGCCTTGACGCTGTGGCCGGGCGCGCCGCTGATCGATGCGGAGGCTGCGGGGCCGAAGCGGCTGGCCCCCTTCTACGGGGCCCTGGTCGCAGCCTTCATGCTGCTGTTCCTCGGCTGCGGCTGGGCCTATGGCGCGGCGGCGGGAACCGTCGCGAGCCACCGGACGCTTGTGCGGATGATGGGTGAGGGGATGCGCGACATCGCCCCCTATATCGTCCTGGCCTTCTTCGCCGCCCATTTCGTCGCCATGTTCTCCTGGTCGAATCTCGGGCCCGTACTGGCTGTGACGGGCGCCGAGGCCCTGACGGCCCTGTCGATGCCCAAACCCCTGCTGCTGGTGTCCTTGCTGGGGATGTCGTCCGGCCTGGATCTGGTCATCGGATCGGCCTCGGCCAAGTGGAGCGCGATGGCGCCGGTCGTTGTGCCGATGATGATGTTGTTGGGCGTCTCGCCGGAGATGACCACGGCCGCCTACCGGATGGGCGACTCGATCTTCAACATCGTCACGCCGCTGGCCAGCAACTTCCCGCTGGTCCTGATCATCAGCCAGAGGTGGAAGCCCGATTTCGGCATCGGATCGATGATCGCCCTGATGCTGCCCTACAGTCTCGCCTTCGGTCTGGCCGGGATTGCGCTGGTGACGCTCTGGGTATCGCTGTCCCTGCCGGTCGGTCCGGGCGCGCCCGCGACCTATAGCCTGCCGCCGCCTGCCATCGCCGCACCGGCGATCCCGTGAGCGCGGTACCCCAGTCGAAACCCGGCGAGGACATCGTCGTCCTGCGCGACGTCATGGCTCCGATGCGCGACGGCGTGCGTCTGATGGCCGACATCTATCTGCCACTCGGCGCGGGTCCGTTCAGCGTCATCCTCGAGCGGACGCCCTACGACAAGAGGGGAACGAACCACGCCGACCGTACGGCCGCCGATCCGACCCTTCGTTCCAAGCCTGAGGTCGCCGCCGATTTCGCCCGCTCCGGATACGCCTATGTCCTGCAGGACTGCCGGGGGCGCTCGGGTTCCGAAGGCGTCTTTTCCAAATATCTGAACGAGGCCGACGACGGCTACGACACCCTCAGCTGGATCGCGGCCCAGCCGTGGTGCGACGGACGGATCGGCATGACCGGCCTGTCCTATTCCGCCCATGTCCAGGCGGCTGTGGCGGCGCTGGGGCATCCCGCCCTGGCGGCGATGTTCATGGATTCCGGAGGATTCTCGAGCGGCTATCACAGCGGCATCCGTCAGGGCGGCGCCTTCGAGCTGAAGCAGCTGACCTGGGCCTACAAGCACGCGCTGCAGGCGCCGGCGACCACGGCCGATCCTGCGCGTCGGGCCGCGCTGGAGGCCGAGGATATCGGGGCCTGGGCCCGGGTGAACCCCTGGCTTCAGGGGCATTCGCCGCTCGGAGCGGCGCCGGAGTACGAGGACTTCGTCGTGCGGCTATGGGCGCGCGAGACCTTCGGTCCCTTCTGGACCCAGCCCGACCTTTGCGCCTCCGCCCACTACGAGCGGTTCACCGACGCGCCGATGGTTTTCATGAGCAGCTGGTATGATCCCTATGCCCTGGCTGCGACCGAGAACTTCGCAGCCCTGAGCCGGATGAAGGCCGGACCGGTTCGACTGGTGATGGGGCCGTGGACTCACGGGCAGCGGTCGGTGACCTGGGCGGGAGACGCCGACTTCGGACCGGAAGCCACCCTGGATGGCCATGTGGCGGACGACTACCTGCGCCTGAGGCTGGACTGGTTCGATCGATATCTGCGCCTTGACCCGACGGTGGCCGACCCGTTGCCGTCGCCGGTCAAGCTTTTCGTTATGGGCGGCGGGAGCGGTCGTCGGACGGCCGGGGGGCGTCTCGACCACGGCGGCCGCTGGCGCGACGAGGCGGACTGGCCGCTCGCCGAGGCGCAGGCCACAGCCTTCCACCTGTCGACCGAAGGGGGGCTGTCGCGCGCCGTTCCCGAGGCCGGGCAGCGTACCTGGCGACATGATCCGGCCAGTCCCGTGCCCACGATCGGCGGCGCCATAGCCTCGGGCGCTCCGCTGATGGCGGCAGGCGGGTTCGACCAGCGGGAGACGCCGGATCTGTATGGGGCGTCGGTGCCGGGCCGTGCGCTGGCGGATCGCGACGATGTCCTGTCGTTCCAGACCGACGTCCTGACCGAGTCCGTGGAGGTCACGGGTCCCGTGACGGCGCGGCTGTGGATTTCGGCGAGCGCGCCGGACTGTGACGTGATGATCAAGCTGGTCGATGTGTATCCGCCCAATGACGACTACCCCGAAGGCTATGCACTGAACTTGACCCATGGCGTGCTGCGCCTACGCTTCCGCGACGGGTTCGAGGCCGCGCATCCGATGCGGCCGGGGGAAGTGTATGGCGTCGACATCAAGGCCTTCCCGACTTCGAACCTGTTCGTGGCCGGGCATCGGATCCGGCTGGACGTCTCGGCCAGCAGCTTCCCGCATTTCGACGTCAACCCGGGGACGGGCGTGCCGGCCGGTGAGCCGAGCGAGCCGGTTGTCGCGATCTGCGCCGTGCACACGGGGGCGGATACGCCGTCGCATGTGGTCCTGCCCATACGGTCGGTCGCCTAGAGCCGAACCATGACGCCGGACGCCGACGGCCGTCAGACAATCCGCCTCAGGGCGCTCCGGATCTTCCACGCGATCGTCCGGCTGGGCTCCGTGACGAGCGCCGCCCGCGCGCAGGACCTGAGCCAGCCGGCGGCGAGCCGGTTGCTGGCGCAGCTTGAGCGTGACGTGGGGTTCGAGCTGTTCCATCGCGACCGGGGACGGCTTCTGCTGACAGCCGATGGCCTGTTGCTCCACCAGGAAGTGGAACGGGCGCTCGACAACGTCGACCGGGTCCAGTCGCTGGCCCGCGACATTTCGGACTTTCGGGTCGGTCACCTGCGCCTGGTCGCGCCGCCCAGTATTCTGGAAGCGATCCTGCCGGACATGATCCAGCGCTTTCTGGAACAGTATCCGCAGGTGCACCTGTCGATCGACTCCCATGGGGTCGAGGTCGCCAAGGCGATGATCGCGTCGCGGGCGGTGAACGCCGGATTCGTCAAACTGCCGCACAACCGGGCGGATCTTCGGACAGAGACCGTGCTGGTCAGCGAGAGCGCCTGCGTCCTGTCGTCCAGTCATCCGCTGGCGTCACACGAAACGATCTCGGCAGCCGACATGCGGGGCGTCCCGCTGATCCTTCTGGGACAGGGGCAGAGGTTTCGCGCCCAGGTCGAGGCCGCCTTCGCCGACGCAGGCGTGGTGCCGCGGGTCAAGGTCGAAACCCATACGATCGCCTCTGCCTGCGCCCTCGCATCACGCGGCGTCGGCGTGGCGATCGTCAATGAGCGGCTGGCCAAGGCCTATGTCCGTGACGGTGCGGTCCTGAGGCGATTCACCCCCGGTATCCGCCACGAGTACGGCTTTGCGACCTCCGCCAACTCCGGGCCGGATCGCCTCGCCGATGCGTTTCTAGGGGTCGTCCGGGCCAATCTGCCGAAGCAGGATCACGACCCGTTGATGTGACGCAGAACGCGGCCGATCCGTCAGCCCCGCACTGGAGCAAGGATCCCGGCGGTATCGCGCGTGACGACCCAGGTCGACAGGGTTCTGGCGACATAGGGCTTGGCCAGGATGGTCGAGACGGTCTGGAGCTTGGCCTCGGCGCGCTCGGGCGTCAGGGTCAGCAGGATATAGCCCTTGGCCGTCTGGTCACAGAACACGACCTCGTCGTTGTTCGCCGACAGGAGCGGCCCCAGCGGCAGGGGCGCGACCGCATCGCCGGGCGACGGGCTCGAGATGGCCGATGTGCCGAACTCGACCGCGCGGCGCTCGCCGGCGGCGTCCTTGAGGTCGTTGACCCAGTAGGCGTGGCTGTCGCCGGCGAGGACGATGGGCTGGACCCCCGCCTCCTTGAAGGCCGCATAGAGACGCTCGCGCCCGGCCGGATAGCCGTCCCAGCTGTCCAGTCCGAAGGGCACGCCGAGCTTGTAGAGCTGGATCATCTGGCGAAGTCCGGTGCGGACCTCATCCGGCAGGCCGCCGATCATGCCCTCGATCTGGGCTTCGGAGGCGATCTTCGTGACGTCCGGGCCCATGACGCGGGCCATCACCACCTGGTTGCCCAGTACCTGCCACGGCTTGTTCGCAGCCTTCGAAGCCGCCAGCACGCTCTTGAGCCAGTTGCGCTGCGCGTCGCCCAGAAGGTCCCGATCCGGGGCGTTCAGCGTCGCGTTGAACGCGACGAGGTCCGGCGCGCCGTTCACGACCGGCATGTCGATGGCGTAGTCGAGCTGCCTGTTCCGGGCCATCAGGCGGGTCTCGACCATGGCCAGGGTCGCCAGGTCGCCGAACTCGAAGCTGCGGTTGATCGTCTCCGGATCCAGGCCGGCGCGCGGCTCACGGATCGGCATCCATTCATAGTAGGCGCGCAGGGCGACGGCCTTGCGGGCGGAATAGTCGCCCTCGGTCGCATCGGTGTGGTTCTCTGCGCCCATCGACCAGGCGTCGTTGGCGACCTCATGGTCATCCCAGACGCAGATGAAGGCGGCGCGGGCGTGGGCGGCCTGCAGGTCCGGATCCGACTTGTACTGGGCGTGACGCAGTCGATAGTCGTCGAGCGTCAGGATTTCGTGCGGCGGCTGCGGGATGCGGCTCAGGGCCGCGCCGGTCGCGATGCCGTAGTCGTCGGGCTCGGCGCCGTATTCGTAGATGTAGTCGCCGAGGTGCACGACGGCGTCGAGCCGCGGCTCCTTCGACAGGGCGTCATAGGCGTTGAACAGGCCGCCGGGATAAAGCTGGCAGGAGACCACGCCCAGGGCCACATCGGCGGTCGCGCCGACGGGCAGGGTGCGCACCCGGCCGACGGGCGAGGTCACTTCGCCGGCGGTGAAGCGGTAGAAATACTCCGACCCGGGCTCCAGTCCCTGGCCGTCGAGGTCGTGCTTGACCGTGAAATCACGAGTGGCTTGGGCGCGGAGTCCGGCCGAGGTCTGGACGATTCCGGCGAAGGCGGCGTCGCGCGCCACCTCCAGCGTCACCTCGATATCGGCGCCCGAGGCGTCTGCGGGCGTGACCCGGGTCCAGAAGACCGCGCCGCTCGTTGTCGGATCACCCGAGGCGACCCCGTGCAGGAAGGCGACCGCCTGGGCCGGTTTCGGGGCGGCGAAGGCGGGCGCGGCGACGGAGCCGGCCCCGATCAGGCCGAGAAGACTGCGGCGGTCGATGCTCATGGCGGACTCCGGGTAAAAACAGGAGACGGCGCCCCGGCCAACCGGGGCGCCGTCGACAGGCTCAGGCTCTTAGTAACGGACTGTGACGGTTGCGCCGTAGGTCCGGGGCTCGCCCGCGATGAAGGTGGGCAGGCCCAGGCTGTCACCGGTGTTGCCGGCGTCCTTGATGAACTCCTCGTCCGTCAGGTTGTCGCCGAACGCTTCCACCGACCAGTTGGCGTCAGCCGGGACATAGCGGACGCGCAGGTTCAGCAGGCCGTAGCTGTCCTGGAACTCGTCGACGATCCGGTCGGGAACGAAGCCGGTGGTCTGAAGATTGGTCCGGTCGTTGTTGTCGTCGAAGAAGACTTCCGACTGCCAGCTGTAGGTCGGCTGGATTTCGAAGGTGCCGCCCGTGACGGGCAGGGTCATCAGGGCGCCGATCGAGACCCGATGATCGGGCGAAAGGCGCAGGCGGTTGCCGTCGCGGGCGCCCGTCTGGAACCGGGCATGATTGTAGCCGTAGGTGGCGAACAGATCGAGCCAGTCCGAGGCCATCCAGCTGGCCTGGCCTTCGAACCCGTAAGCCTCGGCCTCACCGGCGTTGGTGGTGATGAACTGGGTGCCGACCTGTTCGGTCGTCTGGAAGTTTTCGTAGCTGTAGAAATAGACCGCGCCGTCCAGGCGGACACGGCGGTCCATCAACGCCGATTTGAAGCCCGCTTCATAGCTGTCGACGGTTTCGGCGGGGACCTCGGTGAAGATCGGCGCGCCGAAAGGCGACGAGGGCACGGTCACGGCCAGTACGGCCGGACGGCGGCCCCGGGCGTAGGTGGCGTAGAGGCTGGCGTCGTCCGAGACGGCATAGCGGCCGGTCAGACGATAGGTCAGGCCGTCGTCGTCGAGGTCCCGGGCCGTGACGCCGCCGTTGCCGGCCGTGGGCTGGAAGGTCAGGCCGAACAGCGGGAAAGCGGCGGAGGCCGGAGCATTGACGGCGCCCGGCGTGGCCAGCTGCGTCACCAGACCTGTGGTGAAGGCGCCCAGGGCCTGGGCCTGGGCGAGGGCGGCGGGCGTGCCGACGGCGATCAGGGCGTTGATCTGGCCCTGGAGCTGGGCCACCGCCAGCAGGCCGCCGGCGATCGAGCGGCCGTTCAGGACCGAGGAGCCGAACTCGGTGGTCTTGGAGTCCGAGGTGTAACGGACGCCGGCGGCGAACTCGAGCCGGTCAGTCGGCTTCCAGGTCAGGTCGCCGAAGAGGTCGAAGGACTCCAGCTCGGTGTTGGTGGCCGCCGTTTCGATGTGGCTGGCCTTCAGATTGTTCGCGATCCCGGCCCGGGCCGCCGTCGGAATGCCGAAGCCGGCCAGCAGCGGCTGGAGGAAGGCCTGCGAGGCATAGACCGAGCGGGGCAGGGCGGTGGGCAGGACCGCCAGGGGCGTACCGTCCAGGATGCCGGCCAGCTGGGCCAGAGCCAGGCGTTCGTCGATCTCGATCGGCGAGGACGAGTCGTTCTCTTCGCGGAAGTAGCTGGCGCCGACGAAGCCGGACAGGGCGCCGCCGTTGTCCCAGTTCAGTCGGAGCTCCTGGCTCCACTGCTCGCCGTTGGAGATGCCGATGCCGGTCAGGATCGGCAGGGAGATGCCGTCCGGATCGAAGGTCTCGGCCGTCTCGAAGGTGCGATAGGCGCTGACCGAGTTCAGCGTCAGGCTGTCCGAAAGGTCGTAGCGGACAAGGCCCGTCACGCCCCAGACTTCGCGGTCGATGCCCAGCTCGCTGCCGCCGGGAATGTTCGAGCCCGCCGTCAGGGCCGCGGGCGAACCCGGGTCGCGATCGGTGCTCAGGACAGCGCCCGTGTTCGGGTCCTGTGGGTTGTAGTAGATCGAGCGGAAGCTGACGCCCGAGGGATTGTCCTGCTGGTAGTTGGCGATCACGTCGACACGCAGGGCGTCGGTCGGCTCGAACGCGGCCAGGGCGCGGAAGGCCTGGGTGTCGACGCCGTTATAGTCGCGCCCGTCGAGCAGGTTCTCGACATAGCCTTCGCGCGTCTTCATGCGGGTGGCGAAGCGGAAGGCGGCCGTGTCACCGACCGGCGCGTTCAGCATCAGCTCGACCATGCGGTAGTCGTAGTTGCCGATACCGGCACGGCCCTCGGCTGCGAAGCCGTCGATATCCGCCTTGTTCTGGATCACATTGATTGCGCCGATCAGGGCACCGCGTCCGTACAGGGTCGACTGCGGGCCCTTGGAGACCTCGACACGCTGGACGTCGAACAGTTCGACGAAGGCGCCGGGCGCCCGCGAAATGGAGACGCCGTCCTGATAGATCGACACGCGCGGCTCGTCCGAGGCTCCGGTCGAGTCCGACGTCAGGCCGCGGATCACGAAGCCTGGATTGTTCGGCGACTGGTTCTGCACCAGCAGGCCGGGCACGAAGGCCGACAGTTCCTCGAAGTCCTGGACGCCGAGGCCATCCAGGAACTCACCGCTGTAGGCCGTCAGGGCGAACGGCACCTCGATCGGGTCCTGGGCGCGCAGCTGGGCGGTGACGATCACCTCTTCCAGCTGGGACGTCTGGTCGTCCGCGCTCTGGGCATTGGCCGAGGTGGCCAGCGCGCACGCGGCGGCGCAGCCCATGAGAATGGTCTTGGTGTGAGTGCGATTGAACATGAACAGCCCCTGTTTCTACCATGCCCTGTAGCTACGCTTGGCAGCGCCCGTGCGACGGGCCGGTGATGAAGCCGTGACGCTTGAACCGTGGACGGATGAGTCAAGTGGCCGCGACGGACAAGCCGCGGATCGGCGTTGAACCGACGAGACGGACGCCCTCGGCGTCGATCGGGCGACACTGGACGCCCGGGTCGTTCCCGTCGGCGGGCCCGAGGCGCAGGCTCTCGACGGTCTGGCGTACACGCTGATGCGCCATGTCGAAACGGTCCGGGTCGGCAACTCGCGACAGGCCGACCCGAACGCGCATCTCTGACGGATCGCCTCAGCTCCAGCTGTAGCTTGTCTTGGTCTGGGTGAAGAATTCGACGGCGGCGAATCCCTGTTCGCGGGCACCGTAGCTGGAGGATTTCGAGCCGCCGAAGGGCACGTGATAGTCGACGC